>NZ_KE150464.1:0-1172500 GCF_000411475.1 Streptococcus sp. HPH0090
AAAACTGACTGTGATATACTAATATAGTTGTCGCAAGCGCGACAAAGACCTTTGAAAACTGAACAAGACGAACCAATGTGCAGGGCACTATAACTTAAGGTTATAGTACTGAACAATGAAAAAACAATAAATCTGTCAGTGACAGAAATGAGTGAGAACTCAAACTTTTAATGAGAGTTTGATCCTGGCTCAGGATGAACGCTGGCGGCGTGCCTAATACATGCAAGTAGAACGCTGAAGGAGGAGCTTGCTCTTCTGGATGAGTTGCGAACGGGTGAGTAACGCGTAGGTAACCTGCCTGGTAGCGGGGGATAACTATTGGAAACGATAGCTAATACCGCATGACAACAGTTATTGCATGATAACTGTTTAAAAGGGGCAATTGCTCCACTACCAGATGGACCTGCGTTGTATTAGCTAGTTGGTGAGGTAACGGCTCACCAAGGCGACGATACATAGCCGACCTGAGAGGGTGATCGGCCACACTGGGACTGAGACACGGCCCAGACTCCTACGGGAGGCAGCAGTAGGGAATCTTCGGCAATGGACGGAAGTCTGACCGAGCAACGCCGCGTGAGTGAAGAAGGTTTTCGGATCGTAAAGCTCTGTTGTAAGAGAAGAACGAGTGTGAGAGTGGAAAGTTCACACTGTGACGGTATCTTACCAGAAAGGGACGGCTAACTACGTGCCAGCAGCCGCGGTAATACGTAGGTCCCGAGCGTTATCCGGATTTATTGGGCGTAAAGCGAGCGCAGGCGGTTAGATAAGTCTGAAGTTAAAGGCTGTGGCTTAACCATAGTACGCTTTGGAAACTGTTTAACTTGAGTGCAAGAGGGGAGAGTGGAATTCCATGTGTAGCGGTGAAATGCGTAGATATATGGAGGAACACCGGTGGCGAAAGCGGCTCTCTGGCTTGTAACTGACGCTGAGGCTCGAAAGCGTGGGGAGCAAACAGGATTAGATACCCTGGTAGTCCACGCCGTAAACGATGAGTGCTAGGTGTTAGACCCTTTCCGGGGTTTAGTGCCGTAGCTAACGCATTAAGCACTCCGCCTGGGGAGTACGACCGCAAGGTTGAAACTCAAAGGAATTGACGGGGGCCCGCACAAGCGGTGGAGCATGTGGTTTAATTCGAAGCAACGCGAAGAACCTTACCAGGTCTTGACATCCCTCTGACCGCTCTAGAGATAGAGTTTTCCTTCGGGACAGAGGTGACAGGTGGTGCATGGTTGTCGTCAGCTCGTGTCGTGAGATGTTGGGTTAAGTCCCGCAACGAGCGCAACCCCTATTGTTAGTTGCCATCATTCAGTTGGGCACTCTAGCGAGACTGCCGGTAATAAACCGGAGGAAGGTGGGGATGACGTCAAATCATCATGCCCCTTATGACCTGGGCTACACACGTGCTACAATGGCTGGTACAACGAGTCGCAAGTCGGTGACGGCAAGCTAATCTCTTAAAGCCAGTCTCAGTTCGGATTGTAGGCTGCAACTCGCCTACATGAAGTCGGAATCGCTAGTAATCGCGGATCAGCACGCCGCGGTGAATACGTTCCCGGGCCTTGTACACACCGCCCGTCACACCACGAGAGTTTGTAACACCCGAAGTCGGTGAGGTAACCATTTGGAGCCAGCCGCCTAAGGTGGGATAGATGATTGGGGTGAAGTCGTAACAAGGTAGCCGTATCGGAAGGTGCGGCTGGATCACCTCCTTTCTAAGGATAAGGAATGCACATTGGTCTTGTTTAGTCTTGAGAGGTCTTGTGGGGCCTTAGCTCAGCTGGGAGAGCGCCTGCTTTGCACGCAGGAGGTCAGCGGTTCGATCCCGCTAGGCTCCATTGGTGAGAGATCACCAAGTAATGCACATTGAAAATTGAATATCTATATCAAATAGTAACAAGAAAATAAACCGAAACGCTGTAGTATTAAAAGAGTTTATGACTGAAAGGTCAAAAATAAGGTTAAGTTAATAAGGGCGCACGGTGGATGCCTTGGCACTAGGAGCCGAAGAAGGACGTGACAAACGACGATATGCCTTGGGTAGCTGTAAGTAAGCGATGATCCAGGGATTTCCGAATGGGGGAACCCAACAGGTACTACCTGTTACCCATATCTGTTAAGGATATGAGGAGGAAGACGCAGTGAACTGAAACATCTAAGTAGCTGCAGGAAGAGAAAGCAAAAGCGATTGCCTTAGTAGCGGCGAGCGAAACGGCAGGAGGGCAAACCGAAGAGTTTACTCTTCGGGGTTGTAGGACTGCAATGTGGACTCAAAGATTATAGAAGAATGATATGGGAAGATCAGCCAAAGAGAGTGAGAGCCTCGTATTCAAAATAGTCTTTGTACCTAGCAGTATCCTGAGTACGGCGGGACACGTGAAATCCCGTCGGAATCTGGGAGGACCATCTCCCAACCCTAAATACTCCCTAGTGACCGATAGTGAACCAGTACCGTGAGGGAAAGGTGAAAAGCACCCCGGGAGGGGAGTGAAATAGAACCTGAAACCGTGTGCCTACAACAAGTTCGAGCCCGTTAATGGGTGAGAGCGTGCCTTTTGTAGAATGAACCGGCGAGTTACGATATGATGCGAGGTTAAGTTGAAGAGACGGAGCCGTAGGGAAACCGAGTCTGAATAGGGCGCCTTAGTATTATGTCGTAGACCCGAAACCATGTGACCTACCCATGAGCAGGTTGAAGGTGCGGTAAGACGCACTGGAGGACCGAACCAGGGCACGTTGAAAAGTGCTTGGATGACTTGTGGGTAGCGGAGAAATTCCAAACGAACTTGGAGATAGCTGGTTCTCTCCGAAATAGCTTTAGGGCTAGCGTCGACATCAAGATTCTTGGAGGTAGAGCACTGTTTGGGTGAGGGGTCCATCCCGGATTACCAATCTCAGATAAACTCCGAATGCCAATGAATTATGGTCGGCAGTCAGACTGCGAGTGCTAAGATCCGTAGTCGAAAGGGAAACAGCCCAGACCACCAGCTAAGGTCCCAAAATAATTGTTAAGTGGAAAAGGATGTGGGGTTGCACAGACAACTAGGATGTTAGCTTAGAAGCAGCTATTCATTCAAAGAGTGCGTAATAGCTCACTAGTCGAGTGACCCTGCGCCGAAAATGTACCGGGGCTAAAACAATTTACCGAAGCTGTGGATACCTTTATAGGTATGGTAGGAGAGCGTTCTATGTGTGGAGAAGGTGTACCGTGAGGAGCGCTGGAACGCATAGAAGTGAGAATGCCGGTATGAGTAGCGAAAGACAGGTGAGAATCCTGTCCACCGTAAGACTAAGGTTTCCAGGGGA
This sequence comes from Streptococcus sp. HPH0090, assembly GCF_000411475.1. GTDB lineage: Bacteria > Bacillota > Bacilli > Lactobacillales > Streptococcaceae > Streptococcus. The sequence goes on from NZ_KE150464.1 coordinate 3,304, forward strand.
AGGCTCGTCCGCCCTGGGTTAGTCGGGACCTAAGGAGAGACCGAAAGGTGTATCCGATGGACAACAGGTTGATATTCCTGTACTAGAGTATGTAGTGATGGAGGGACGCAGTAGGCTAACTAAAGCAGACGATTGGAAGAGTCTGTCTAAGCAGTGAGGTGTGAATTGAGTTAAATGCTTAGTTCTATAACATTGAGCTGTGATGGGGAGCGAAGTTTAGTAGCGAAGTTAGTGACGTCACACTGCCAAGAAAAGCTTCTAGCGTTAAACATACTCTACCCGTACCGCAAACCGACACAGGTAGTCGAGGCGAGTAGCCTCAGGTGAGCGAGAGAACTCTCGTTAAGGAACTCGGCAAAATGACCCCGTAACTTCGGGAGAAGGGGTGCTGACTTTACGTCAGCCGCAGTGAATAGGCCCAAGCAACTGTTTATCAAAAACACAGCTCTCTGCTAAATCGTAAGATGATGTATAGGGGGTGACGCCTGCCCGGTGCTGGAAGGTTAAGAGGAGTGCTTAGAGGTAACTCGAAGGTATGAATTGAAGCCCCAGTAAACGGCGGCCGTAACTATAACGGTCCTAAGGTAGCGAAATTCCTTGTCGGGTAAGTTCCGACCCGCACGAAAGGCGTAATGATTTGGGCACTGTCTCAACGAGAGACTCGGTGAAATTTTAGTACCTGTGAAGATGCAGGTTACCCGCGACAGGACGGAAAGACCCCATGGAGCTTTACTGCAGTTTGATATTGAGTGTCTGTACCACATGTACAGGATAGGTAGGAGTCTATGAGCTCGGGACGCCAGTTTCGAAGGAGACGTTGTTGGGATACTACCCTTGTGTTATGGCCACTCTAACCCGGATAGGTGATCCCTATCGGAGACAGTGTCTGACGGGCAGTTTGACTGGGGCGGTCGCCTCCTAAAAGGTAACGGAGGCGCCCAAAGGTTCCCTCAGAATGGTTGGAAATCATTCGCAGAGTGTAAAGGTATAAGGGAGCTTGACTGCGAGAGCTACAACTCGAGCAGGGACGAAAGTCGGGCTTAGTGATCCGGTGGTTCCGTATGGAAGGGCCATCGCTCAACGGATAAAAGCTACCCTGGGGATAACAGGCTTATCTCCCCCAAGAGTTCACATCGACGGGGAGGTTTGGCACCTCGATGTCGGCTCGTCGCATCCTGGGGCTGTAGTCGGTCCCAAGGGTTGGGCTGTTCGCCCATTAAAGCGGCACGCGAGCTGGGTTCAGAACGTCGTGAGACAGTTCGGTCCCTATCCGTCGCGGGCGTAGGAAATTTGAGAGGATCTGCTCCTAGTACGAGAGGACCAGAGTGGACTTACCGCTGGTGTACCAGTTGTCTTGCCAAAGGCATCGCTGGGTAGCTATGTAGGGAAGGGATAAACGCTGAAAGCATCTAAGTGTGAAACCCACCTCAAGATGAGATTTCCCATGATTTTATATCAGTAAGAGCCCTGAGAGATGATCAGGTAGATAGGTTAGAAGTGGAAGTGTGGCGACACATGTAGCGGACTAATACTAATAGCTCGAGGACTTATCCAAAGTAACTGAGAATACGAAAGCGAAAGGTTTTCTTAGTATTTGATAGATATTCAATTTTGAGTAGGTATTACTCAGAGTTAAGTGACGATAGCCTAGGAGATACACCTGTACCCATGCCGAACACAGAAGTTAAGCCCTAGAACGCCGGAAGTAGTTGGGGGTTGCCCCCTGTGAGATATGGAAGTCGCTTAGCTCTAGGGAGTTTAGCTCAGCTGGGAGAGCATCTGCCTTACAAGCAGAGGGTCAGCGGTTCGATCCCGTTAACTCCCATAGGTCCCGTAGTGTAGCGGTTATCACGTCGCCCTGTCACGGCGAAGATCGCGGGTTCGATTCCCGTCGGGACCGTAATAACGAAAGTTATTTGACTCGTTAGCTCAGTTGGTAGAGCAATTGACTTTTAATCAATGGGTCACTGGTTCGAGCCCAGTACGGGTCATATTTGCGGGTTTGGCGGAATTGGCAGACGCACCAGATTTAGGATCTGGCGCTTAACGGCGTGGGGGTTCAAGTCCCTTAACCCGCATAATAGAAATCAGCCGGCTTAGCTCAGTTGGTAGAGCATCTGATTTGTAATCAGAGGGTCGCGTGTTCAAGTCATGTAGCCGGCATTTTTTTTACTATAAGCAGAGTCGATGCGAACGTAGTTCAGTGGTAGAACACCACCTTGCCAAGGTGGGGGTCGCGGGTTCGAATCCCGTCGTTCGCTTAGAGAGGCCGGGGTGGCGGAACTGGCAGACGCACAGGACTTAAAATCCTGCGATTGGTAACGATCGTACCGGTTCGATTCCGGTCCTCGGCATATAATGATGAGCACCCTTAGCTCAACTGGATAGAGTACCTGACTACGAATCAGGCGGTTAGAGGTTCGACTCCTCTAGGGTGCATTAAACATTTAACTCGGGAAGTAGCTCAGCTTGGTAGAGTACTTGGTTTGGGACCAAGGTGTCGCAGGTTCGAATCCTGTCTTCCCGATTGATGGCGGTGTAGCTCAGCTGGCTAGAGCGTCCGGTTCATACCCGGGAGGTCGGGGGTTCGATCCCCTTCGCCGCTATAATGATCTTGTTGGACCTTTAGCTCAGCTGGTTAGAGCTCTCGGCTCATAACCGAGTGGTCGTAGGTTCAAGTCCTACAAGGTCCATTGAAATGATGGAGGATTACCCAAGTCCGGCTGAAGGGAACGGTCTTGAAAACCGTCAGGCGTGTAAAAGCGTGCGTGGGTTCGAATCCCACATCCTCCTTTATTATTAACGCGGGATGGAGCAGCTCGGTAGCTCGTCGGGCTCATAACCCGAAGGTCGTAGGTTCAAATCCTGCTCCCGCAATATTGGCTCGGTAGCTCAGTTGGTAGAGCAATGGATTGAAGCTCCATGTGTCGGCGGTTCGATTCCGTCTCGCGCCATTTTTTTATTAAGTATCATGCGGGTGTAGTTTAGTGGTAAAACTACAGCCTTCCAAGCTGTTGTCGCGAGTTCGATTCTCGTCACCCGCTTTGAACTTTGTTCAAGTACCAAGTTTTTGACTTGGGCGCGTAGCTCAGGTGGTTAGAGCGCACGCCTGATAAGCGTGAGGTCGGTGGTTCGAGTCCACTCGTGCCCATTAATAGGAGAATTACTCAAGAGGCTGAAGAGGACGGTTTGCTAAATCGTTAGGTCGGGTAACCGGCGCAAGGGTTCGAATCCCTTATTCTCCGTAATTAAAGAGCTGTAAAGATCTTTTTTTATTTTCAAAAAATTAATCTTGTAGTCTTTTATTATCCTTTCTAAAATAGTAAATTATTTGCTATAATGTAAGTGAAATCTAACATTAGTTGTTATTAACCTTAGAGGAGAAATTTATGAAATACCCCATATTTTTAGGAAGTTTTTTTGTCTTATCGTTTAGTTTCTGTTTGTTTGGTTGTAGTAATCATCATACTGAAGTTTCTAGTAAAGATTCGAATTTATCTACTACTATTCAACCTTTTACAACTATTGAGCAAACAACTGAAGTACCTAAAAAGGATTATAAAGCTTTATATAAGTCCGTATTTGATGATTATCAAAAAATTCTTTCAACGTCTAAAGATCCAACTGCAATTTCTGATCTATATAAAAGTTTGAATGTTGCTGATCGTCCAATTAATAGTTGGTCTGTTGAAAATGCGGTTTATCAAGCGGATAAGATGCACTATGTTTATACAGATCTGAACCAGGACGGTGTTGAAGAATTATTAATAGGTGTTGAACAATCTAGTGGTGATTATTTTATATCAGGTTTATATTATTTAGTGAACGAGAAACCGGTTCTTCTAGCAGAAGGATTTGTAGCTGGTCATGGTGGTGCAAGAAATTCTATGAATATCTATAAGGGTGGAGATATCCTAGAATTGAGTTGGTCCTCTGGTACTGGAGAAGGGAGAGGAGTACTTTATCATCTTAATTTAAATCCTCAAGCTGCAAGCAAACTACAAGAACAGGATATTCGAGTCCCTGGGAATAAAAGCTTGCATTCGGATTTTGGTAAGAGTGAAGCCGAATTGCTGGATATTAAACAACTTGATTGGCGGAAATTCGAAACTTCTACTAGCAGGACTATTTCTGGTGAGAAACAAAAGGCTCCTTGGAATACTAATAAATCTGCGAAATTGGAAGCCTTTATTAAAGGATGGGGAGAAAGACTTGGGCAACCCAATTACAAAAAGGGAATTTCAGGAGGAGATGTTGGTGCGGATAATCTCTATACCTTTGGAAATGGACCAAGCGAAAAAATGGATGCTGTATACACGGATACAGGTTTAGGGAACGCTAAGTATAGAATCGTAGAGCGCTATAGTAACTGGGATAAATATCCGGATGTGCACAGCTACTTCTTTGCGATAACCAATACAGGAGAAGCGATTGTCTTTCATTCACCGACAACTAATGGTGGGATTATGTACTTGAAACCAACCGAAAATACAGAAATACAAGCAGAGTTCAAACGCTTGGTTGAAGAAGAGTAATGAAAAAAGAGTTTAGCACTGGCTAAACTCTTTTTTTAAAAAAATATTATTTCGATATCGAAATAGTTGACAGATGTAATCCAGGGTGTTACAATAGTTCAAAAGGTTCGATATAGAACAAAAAGGAGACAAAATGGACAAGATGTTTGGGGGCTATCAAGCTCTACAGATTCGATTGTTAAATGGGCGTATCTTTCAAAAGTTGCTTAGCAAGGAACCAGATGCTCAATACCGAAGTGAACAGGAGAAAATTTTAACGATTTTGTGGAAGCAAGAGTTGGGGTGTGCTACTGCGACCGATATCGCTCTTGCGACGGGACTAGCGAATAATACATTGACCAGCATGGTTAAGAAATTGGAAGAACAAGGCTTGGTTACGATTCAACCTTGCACACAGGATAAAAGGAAAAAGTATATCTCTTTGACAGATCTCGGTTGGGCGCAAAAAGAAATTGGAGACCGTGTCAGTAAAGAACTGGGAGAGATTTTCTACCAAGGCTTTTCAGATCAAGAAATCCGAGAATTTGAAGCTTATCAAGCGCGTATTATCTCAAATCTAAAAGCTAAAGAAAATGAAATCTAGGGAAAGGAAGTAACAGTTATGATCGGAATTACAGGTGTAACAGGGAAATTAGGCTCCTATGTGGCTGATCTTGTCGATAAAAAAGGAATCGCTTCAGTCCATCTAGCAAGAAGCCCAGAGCGTGCAAAAGTCTACGCGTCTGCAGAAATCCGTAAAATAGTGTATGCCAATACTCCAGAGGTGGTTGAGGCCTTAAAGGATATCGATACCTTGTTGATGGTATCTGCTCGGGAAAATCCAGAGCGTGTCAAGGAGCACAAGGAGTTTTTAGATGCTGCAAAACTAGCAGGGGTGCAGCATATTGTTTATACCTCCTTTTATGGGGCAGATGAGAAGGCAACTTTTACCTTGTCTCGAGATCATGCCCAGACGGAAGCCTATATCAAGGAGTTAGGGTTCACCTACACTTTTTTGAGAGATAATTTTTACTTGGACTTTCTGATTGATATGGCGCTTGAAAATGGAGAGATTCGTGGTCCGGCTGGCAGTGGCCTTGTGTCAGCTGTTGCCCGTAAGGATACATCTAAGGTTGCAGAAGAAATTCTTTTAAATCCTAAGGAGTGGGAAAATCAAAGCCTGAATTTGACAGGACCAGAGGATCTTTCCATGGAAGAAATCGTAGCGCTTCTCTCAAAGGAGACCGGTAAGGACATCACGTATCTAGATGAATCAGTAGAAGAAGCCTATGAGTCACGAAAAAAATGGCCAGCACAAACTTGGGAGTACGATGCATGGGTCAGTACCTATACAGCGATTAAAGCTGGCGAACAGGCTGGGGTTTCAACAGATATCGAAAAAGTCCTAAGGCATCCAGCAAGCAGCCTTTTGGATATTCTTAGAGATAGAAAACTTATTGAGGAAAAAAATGATTGAATACAAACATGTAGCCTTGCGCTATACAGAAAAGGACATTTTAAAAGATGTCAATCTTCGCATTGAAAATGGAGAATTCATGGTGTTAGTGGGTCCTTCAGGATCTGGTAAGACCACCATGATCAAGATGATTAACCGTCTTTTGGAGCCGACAGATGGCAATATCTATATGGATGGGAAACGTATCAAGGACTATGATGAACGGGAGTTACGTCTCAGTACCGGCTATGTCCTTCAAGCCATTGCCCTATTTCCTAACTTGACAGTTGCGGAAAATATTGCTCTCATTCCTGAGATGAAGGGCTGGAGCAAGGAGCAAATCGCTTCTAAAACAGAAGAACTCTTGGATAAGGTTGGCCTGCCTGCTGCAGAGTATGCAAAGCGCATGCCTAGTGAATTATCTGGTGGGGAGCAACAGCGGATTGGTATTGTACGAGCTATCATTGGGGAACCAAAAATCTTGCTGATGGATGAGCCTTTTTCAGCCTTGGATGCCATCTCTCGCAAGCAGTTGCAGGCTCTTACAAAAGAATTGCACAAGGAGTTCGGTATGACGACCATCTTCGTAACACATGATACGGACGAGGCCTTAAAATTAGGGGATCGAATTGCAGTTTTGCAGGATGGAGAAATTCGCCAGGTGGCAGACTCTGAAACAATTTTACAAGCGCCTGCGACAGACTTTGTAGCAAACTTGTTTGGAGGTAGCCTTCATGTCTAATTTGATTTCAACATTTCAAGAGCGTTTTGGGGAATGGTTAACAGCCCTTGGACAACACTTGCAATTGTCTCTTTTGACCTTATTGGTTGCTATTTTTCTGACCATCCCACTTGCGGTTTATCTACATGGTCATAAAAAAGCGGCGAACTGGGTGCTACAAGTTGCGGGTATCTTCCAGACCATACCCTCAATGGCTTTGTTGGGTCTCTTTATTCCTTTCATGGGAATTGGAACCTTACCAGCCCTCACAGCCCTTGTCATTTACGCTATTTTCCCGATTTTGGAAAATACAATCACAGCCTTGAACGGCATTGATCCTAGTCTTGAGGAAGCAGGGATTGCTTTTGGAATGACCAAGTGGGAGCGACTCAAGAAGTTTGAAATTCCACTTGCAATGCCTGTCATTGTATCGGGGGTTCGTACAGCAACCGTTATGATCATTGGGACAGCAACTCTAGCCGCTCTTGTTGGAGCTGGAGGATTGGGCTCCTTTATCCTTTTGGGAATTGATCGTCGGAATGCTAGTCTCATTTTAATCGGTGCAATCTCATCAGCTATTTTGGCCATTCTCTTTAATGTTGTTCTCAAATGGTTGGAAAAGGCAAAGTTGCGTACAATTGTTGCAGCCTTTGCTGTTATGGTGCTTGGTTTGGGAGCTAGTTATGCTCCAAGCATGATTCCAAATAAAGAGAAAGAAAATCTGGTTATAGCTGGGAAGTTGGGACCTGAACCTGAGATTCTCATGAATATGTACAAGCTTCTCATTGAGGAAAATACGGATATGACGGTGACGGTCAAGCCTAACTTTGGGAAGACAGATTTCCTTTATCAAGCGCTGAAAAAGGGTGATATCGATATCTATCCAGAATTTTCTGGAACAGTGACAGAGAGTCTACTCCAACCATCTCCACAAATAGGGCATGACCCGGAAAAGGTTTACGAGGTGGCTCGTGATGGCATTGCCAAACAGGATCAACTAGCCTTTCTTAAACCCATGGCTTATCAAAATACTTATGCTATAGCAGTTCCCAAAAAAATTGCGCAAGAATATGGGCTTAAGACGATTTCAGACTTGAAAAAAGTAGAAGGACAGCTCAAGGCGGGATTCACTCTGGAGTTTAATGACCGTGAGGATGGAAACAAGGGGTTGCAGTCTGTTTATGGATTAAATCTCAATGTAGCCACTATGGAACCAGCTCTTCGCTACCAGGCTATTCAGTCAGGTGACATTCAAATTACAGATGCTTACTCAACAGATGCTGAAATTGCACGGTATGACTTGATGATTTTAGAAGATGATCAACACCTCTTCCCACCTTATCAAGGGGCTCCACTCATGAAAGCTGAGTTACTCGAAAAACATCCTGAGTTGGAAGCTGTTCTTAATAAACTAGCTGGTAAAATCACCGAGAGCCAGATGAGTCAGATGAACTATCAAGTCGGAGTAGAAGGTAAGTCTGCTGAAGAAGTAGCACGGGACTTTCTCCTTCAAGAAGGAATTCTTCAAAAATAAACGTAGAAAAGACTTTATACTAACAAAAACCCCATCTTGCTTAAGACAAGATAGGGTTTTGTATTAAATTAAAAGTAATATAAGTGTCAATAAGATAGCAAATGTAATTCTGATGATATGGTGTGACTTTTTAAAGTTGCCTTTCTGTTTGTCATTCCAATAGGCTCCGTAACAGATGAGGATAACTCCGATTATCCAAAGTAATAGAGAAATGATGGGGATAAAAATCTCAAATATAATAGGCATATAGAAATGAAGAAAAAGAGAAAGCATCGTGAGAATACTACCCATGAACATACATTTGATCCCTCTGTTAAAGTTTTTTTGAGCAATAGCTAAACCTGCTACTATCAGGTGATAGAGGGAGAAGGGCAGAGTTAGTATAAGAATGATGAGTGCAAGAAAGATAAAGGTGTACATAGGATTCTTCCTTTCATTTAGTATTTGAATCTATAGTTTTTTAGAGTTCATTTCCATTACGTCTAAGTAAAATCTCACTACTTGGTCTTCCTTATAAGATTTCCCTTTTTTGAGCCACCAGGTCAATGTTTCGATAAAGTTAGTTACAACAAAGTGCTTGAGGTAGGAAGCAGGAATATTAGGATAGGCAACTTGTAAGTCCCCTGCTACCATGGGGTAAACATGATGTTCTAGCTCTTTCTGTAATTGACGGAGGAAGTAGTCATTTTTTGAGAAAAGGAGGCTGGTGACATGGTCCTGGTTTTTCTTAAAATGTGAAAAGATATGGGACAAATAAGCTTCTGTAGATATATTTTTCTCGCGTTCAAAAAGATGATGAAAGAGATAACGGCAGAGCTCGTCTAGGAGTATTTCTTTACTTTCATAATGGCTATAAAAGGTGGAACGACCGACATCTGCTAGGTCTATTATCTCCTGAACGGTAATCGTTTCAAAGCTTTTTTTATTTAGTAATTGTAAAAAAGCAGTATAGATAGCTTTTCGTGTCTTGGTAATGCGACGATCTTGACTAGTCATATGGACACTTTGAACAAACTGTTCCGTATCTTACAAAGTAAACAGTTTGCTCCTATCCTTTCTGTAATGAATGTTAGATAATGATAGTGAACAGGATGTTCATGAATCTATTATATCAGAGGAAACAGGATTATGAAGACAAAACATGCAGTTTGGTTAGCTTTTTTCTTAAATTTGAGTTATGCTATTGTTGAGTTTATCGCAGGAGGAATTTTTGGTTCCAGTGCGGTTCTTGCTGACTCTGTCCATGATCTTGGAGATGCAATCGCAATTGGGGTATCAGCCTTTCTTGAAACTATCTCCAATCGTGAAGAAGACAGCCACTATACCTTGGGTTACAAACGATTTAGCCTTCTAGGTGCCTTGGTAACGGCTGTGATTCTCATGACAGGCTCTGTTCTGGTTATCTTAGAAAATATAACGAAACTCTTTCATCCACAACCTGTCAATGATGAGGGAATCCTCTGGCTAGGAATCATAGCGGTTAGTATCAATGTGTTGGCAAGTCTAGTAGTTCGTAAGAGAAAAACCAAGAATGAGTCTATTTTGAGCCTTCATTTTCTAGAAGATACTCTGGGGTGGGTGGCTGTTATCCTGATGGCCATTGTTCTGAGATTTAGCGACTGGTATATTCTGGATCCGCTCTTATCTCTTGTCATTTCGATCTTTATTCTCTCAAAAGCTATTCCACGTTTTTGGTCTACACTCAAGATTTTCCTAGACGCTGTGCCAGAAGGAGTGGATATCCAGCAAGTGAAGAGTGATTTGGAGCAGTTGGACCATGTGGCTAGTATCAATCAGCTAAACCTTTGGACCATGGATGGTTTGGAAAAAAACGCCATTGTTCATGTTTGTCTCAAAAAGGTGGAGCACATGGAAGTCTGTAAAGAAGCAATCCGTGCCATGCTCAAAGATTATGGCTTTCAAAACATCACCATTGAAGTTGATGCTGACCTAGTAACTCACCAAGCCCATAAGCGCAATATGGCAGACCTAAAAGAAAGCCATGATCACGATCATCATCATTGATGAGGCATAGTATAAGTGAGCGAAAGCTTGATAAAAAGTGTATACTTGAAATAAGTTAGATACAGAGAGGAAATTTTATGAAATCAGCAGTATATACAAAGGCAGGTCAGGTCGGTATCGAAGAAGTCAAGCGTCCAAGCATTCAAGAAGCAGATGATGTGATTATCCGTGTGGTACGTGCTTGTGTTTGTGGTTCGGACCTTTGGAGCTATCGTAATCCAGATATTAAAGAGGGTCACAAAAATAGTGGACACGAAGCAATTGGAATCGTTGAAGAAACTGGAAAAGCCATTACAACAGTCAAGCCCGGTGATTTTGTGATTGTGCCATTTACTCATGGCTGTGGGGAATGCGACGCATGTCGTGCTGGATTTGATGGTTCTTGTGACAATCATATTGGAAATAATCTAGGAGGAAATTTCCAAGCTGAATATCTCCGTTTCCACTTTGCCAATTGGGCACTTGTGAAAATTCCAGGGCAACCGTCTGACTACACAGAAGGGATGCTTAAGTCTCTCTTGACTCTGGCAGATGTCATGCCAACAGGCTATCATGCAGCGCGTGTGGCTAATGTGCAAAAAGGCGACAAGGTTGTCGTTATTGGGGATGGGGCTGTTGGGCAATGTGCTGTCATCGCAGCTAAGATGCGTGGAGCTTCACAAATTATCCTTATGAGTCGTCACGAAGACCGTCAAAAGATGGCCTTAGAATCAGGTGCGACAGCAGTTGTAGCAGAACGTGGTGAAGAAGGGATTGCCAAGGTGCGTGAAATTCTCGGCGGAGGAGCAGATGTCGCTCTTGAGTGTGTTGGTACAGAAGCAGCCGTTGAGCAGGCCCTTGGAGTCCTCCATAATGGAGGACGCATGGGATTTGTCGGTGTTCCACATTATAAGAATCGTACTCTTGGTTCAACCTTTATGCAAAATATCTCTGTTGCAGGTGGAGCAGCTTCTGCAACAACATACGATAAGCAATTCTTGCTCAAAGCTGTTCTTGATGGTGATATCAATCCAGGTCGTGTCTTTACTTCAAGCTATAAACTGAAAGATATCGACCAAGCTTATAAGGCTATGGATGAACGCAAGACTATTAAGTCTATGATTGTGATGGATTAAAAAAAAAGAAAAACCTAATAGGATTTGAGAATCTCTATTAGGTTTTTTTATGTTCAACTGGTGTGCTTAATGCAAGGTGCTTTCTCTTAACGTCAGTTTGGTTCCAAGCATAGTGAGACTTGGAATTTTACGGCCGTGAAGGACTTCTCTGTTCAAAATATCCATTCCTGTTCGTCCCATTTCCTCGGTGTAGACTGTGATACTGGAAAGTGGTGGGAACACTTGCTTGGTTAGAATGGTATCATTAAAGGAAATAATGCTGACGCGCTCCGGAATGCTGATGCTGGCTTCTTGAAGGGCGCGAAGGGCACCAATGGCCAAGCTATCACTGGCTGCAAAAAAAGCTTGTGGAAGTTTCTCTCCTAATTTTTCGATAGCCTCCTTCATCAAATAGTATCCAGATTGGGCAGTAAATTGACCTTGAAAAACGAATTTTTCGTTATAAATTCCCTTTTCTTGCATATAGGATTTAAAGTAATCTAAACGTTTATCTGCGATGACTTCTTCTTGGTCAGTAGTAGTTTCAAGACCGGATAAGATACCAATCTTCTTAATCCCGTGGTCTGTAAAGTAATCAACCACCTGTCTAATAGCATTATTAAAATCTGTAATGATACAGGTATGTCCAAGCGCAATTGTATCACTATCAAGAAAAACTAGAGGTTTTTGATATTCTTCAAATGAGGCAATCTGTGCTTGGCTAAATTTTCCAATACAAAGAATTCCAATGACTTCTTCGCTAAGCGTAAATGGTTGGTCGTTAAAATAACGCAAGATTTCGTAATCTAATTCTTGGGCTCTATTTTCGATTCCTAGTCGAATCTGGTAGTAGTAGAGGTCTTCTAACTCTCCTTGTTCACTAACCCATTGGATAATGGCAATCTTTTGTTTGAGTTTATGAGATTCACCAGTTTTGAGATGCTTGGTGTAACCTAGTTCTTCGGCGACGGTTAAAATACGATGTCGGGTTTCTTCTGTGACAGATAGACTCTGATCGCGATTGAGGACACGGGATACAGTTGCGATTGAAACAGAGGCTAGCTGAGCGATATCTTTGAGTGTAGCCATAATTCCCCTCCTTTTTAGGTTATTATAGCATATTTTTCTTACTTTTTACTCATAGTTTAGTAAAATATCGGTAAAAATGTTGACCAAAGCAAAACCCTTGGGTACAATAGAAGAAAACGATTACAAGGTAAACTTTTTTACCTAACAAATTGTCAAAGGAGAATTCATATGACACAACATCTTACTGCTGATGCACTTCGCAAGGACTTTCTTGCTGTTTTTGGTCAAGAAGCAGATCAAACCTTCTTCTCACCAGGCCGTATCAACTTGATTGGGGAACATACTGACTATAATGGTGGCCATGTTTTCCCAGCTGCTATTTCACTAGGAACTTATGGAGCTGCACGCAAGCGTGATGACCAAGTTTTGCGTTTCTACTCCGCAAACTTTGAGGACAAAGGCATTATCGAAGTTCCTCTGGCTGACCTTAAGTTTGAGAAAGAGCACAACTGGACCAACTATCCAAAAGGTGTCCTTCATTTCTTGCAAGAAGCTGGGCATGTGATTGATAAAGGGTTTGATTTTTATGTTTATGGGAATATCCCAAATGGTGCTGGTTTGTCATCTTCAGCTTCTTTGGAGCTATTGACAGGTGTCGTGGCAGAATACCTCTTTGACCTAAAATTGGATCGTCTAGATTTAGTAAAAATTGGGAAATTGACAGAGAATAACTTTATTGGGGTTAATTCTGGTATCATGGACCAATTTGCTATCGGTATGGGGGCAGACCAACGTGCCATTTATCTGGATACAAATAGTTTAGAATACGACTTGGTCCCACTAGATTTAAAGGACAATGTTGTTGTTATCATGAACACCAACAAACGCCGTGAACTTGCAGATTCTAAGTACAATGAACGTCGTGCTGAATGTGAAAAAGCAGTAGAAGAACTCCAAGTGGCCTTAAATATTCAAACCTTGGGTGAATTGGATGAATGGGCTTTTGATGAATACAGCTACCTGATCAAAGATGAAAATCGTTTGAAACGTGCGCGTCACGCCGTTCTTGAGAATCAACGTACGCTTAAAGCGCAAGCTGCTCTTCAAGCAGGAGATTTGGACAAGTTTGGTCGTTTGATGAATGCTTCTCATGTTTCACTTGAGCACGATTACGAAGTAACTGGTTTGGAATTAGATACCCTTGTTCATACGGCTTGGGCTCAAGAAGGTGTTCTCGGTGCTCGTATGACAGGAGCTGGCTTTGGTGGTTGTGCGATCGCCTTGGTTCAAAAGGATGCTGTTGAGTCCTTTAAAGAAGCTGTAGGCAAGCACTATGAAGAAATCGTTGGTTACGCTCCAAGTTTCTATATCGCTGAAGTGGCAGGTGGAACTCGCGTTCTTGAATAGTCAGAAGGAGGTTATCTAGTGACCTTAGTAGAAAAATTTGTGACCAAAGTCATTGCAGAAAGTAGCTTTGAAGAGTTGGATCGGATCTATCTAACCAATCGTGTTTTAGCACTGGTGGGAGATGGAGTTCTCGATGTTGAGACTGACCAAGATAACTTGATTGAACTAAAAGATCAGCTTGTCGAGGAAGCCGTTTGCATGGAAACGATTGAAGATAGTCAGACTGCGCGTGAGATTCTCGGTGCTGACCTCATGGACTTGGTAACGCCTTGTCCAAGTCAGGTTAATCGTGATTTTTGGGATACCTATGCTCAGTCACCAGAGCAGGCAATTGCGGATTTCTACCAACTCAGTCAGAAGAATGACTACATCAAACTGAAGGCTATCGCAAAGAATATTGCTTATCGTGTATCGTCTGACTACGGTGAACTTGAGATTACCATCAATCTCTCTAAGCCTGAAAAGGATCCAAAAGAGATTGCGGCAGCTAAGTTGGTCAAGTCGAGTAACTATCCTCAATGTCAGCTCTGTATGGAGAATGAAGGTTATCATGGTCGTGTCAATCATCCCGCTAGAAGCAATCACCGGATTATACGTTTTGATATTTCTGGGCAGGAGTGGGGCTTCCAGTATTCGCCTTACGCTTACTTTAATGAACACTGTATTTTCCTAGATAGCAAGCATCGTCCTATGGCCATTAGTCGCCAAAGTTTTGAACGTTTGTTAGCAATTGTGGAGCAATTTCCAGGCTACTTTGCTGGTTCAAATGCTGATTTACCAATCGTGGGTGGTTCCATCCTGACACACGATCATTATCAAGGTGGTCGTCATGTTTTCCCAATGGAAGTGGCTCCTATTCAGAAAAGCGTTACATTTGCAGGTTTTAAAACTGTCAAAGCAGGGATTGTTAAATGGCCTATGTCCGTCATTCGACTAACTTCAGATTCTAAAGAGGATTTGACAGAACTAGCGGATAAAATCTTGCTGGCTTGGCGTCAGTATTCTGACCCAAGTGTACAGGTCTTGGCAGAAAGTAATGGAACACCACACCATACCATTACACCGATAGCCCGTAAACGAGATGGGCGGTTTGAGTTGGATTTGGTCTTGCGGGACAATCAAACATCTCCAGAGCATCCAGATGGTATCTATCATCCCCACAAGGATGTCCAACATATCAAGAAGGAAAATATCGGCTTGATAGAGGTCATGGGTTTGGCAATCTTGCCACCACGCTTGAAGGAAGAAGTGGAGCAGGTAGCAGCTTACCTAGTAGGAGAAGATGTTCTAGTAGCAGATTATCACAAAGAATGGGCGGATGAATTGAAAGACTCCCATCCTGACTTGACTGACAAAGACCAAGCTCTTGAAATCGTCCAAGAATCTGTAGGTAAAATCTTCGCTCGAGTTTTGGAAGATGCAGGAGTTTACAAGCAAACAGAAGAAGGACAAGCTGCCTTTATGCGCTTTGTGGAGCAGGTTGGTATTTTACCCGAATAAGTACTTGTCTCTTGCGTAGAGTCTTGAAAAGTAGTATCATAGTGTCGTTTGAAATATCAGGAGGAACGTATGAAAGATTTTCACTTTGACGCTATATCTGCCTTTGAAAATTACGAAATTGAAAAAATGAGAGACGGTCACGTGGTGGTGACAACAAAAGTAGTGGACTCCTCACTCAACTACTATGGGAATGCCCATGGAGGTTATCTATTTACACTTTGTGATCAAATCAGTGGACTTGTAGTGATTTCGCTTGGATTAGACGGGGTGACACTCCAGTCTTCCATCAATTATCTGAAAGCTGGAAATCTAGGAGATGTTCTCACTATCAAAGGAGAATGTGTCCACCAAGGACGTACCACTTGTGTCGTCGATGTTGACATCATCAACCAAGATGGCCGAAATGTCTGCAAAGCAACCTTCACCATGTTTGTCACAGGACAACGGTCAGAAGATAGACAGGTGAGGATATAAAAGAAAAATGAGTAGGAAAAAGTATTCTACTCATTTTATTTTGTTAAAGAAGTTCCAGAGAAATATATAAGAGCAGTGAAATACCAAGCTAATGGTTATGTTTCTGTGGTATAATGATAAGTATGAATATTGAACAAACGAAAAAAGTTATTCTACAACCATTCACTAAATGGACAGGCGGTAAACGACAATTATTACCTATCATAAAAGAACTTATGCCTGAAACGTATAATGATTATTATGAACCTTTTATCGGAGGGGGGGCATTATTTTTTGATTTAGCTCCTGAAAGGGCTGTTATTAATGATTATAATGCCGAGTTAATCAACTGTTATCAACAAATTAAGGATAATCCTCAGGATTTAATTGACTTATTGAAGTATCATCAAGAAAATAATTCAAAAGATTATTACTTACAATTACGCTCAGCTGATCGTGATGATAGAATAAACAATATGTCCGATGTCCAAAGAGCTGCTCGAATTCTATATATGCTAAGAGTCGATTTTAATGGCTTATATCGAGTGAATTCTAAAAATCAATTTAATGTACCATACGGTAGCTATAAAAATCCTAAAATTGTTGATGAAGAGTTGATATCTGCTATTTCAAATTATCTAAATAAAAATCAAATAGAGATTAGAACAGGCGATTTTGAGGACGCACTCTTAGATGTTAAAGAAGGTGATTTTATCTATTTCGATCCTCCTTATATTCCATTATCTGAGACAAGCGCTTTTACATCTTATACTCATGAAGGTTTTTCTTATGAGGACCAAGTTAGATTAAGAGATACATTTAGGAGACTAAGTGATGCAGGCGCTTATGTAATGTTATCAAATTCATCGAGTCATTTAGTAGAGGAATTATATCGAGATTTTAATATCCATTATGTAGAGGCCACACGAACAAATGGAGCTAAATCTTCCAGTCGAGGAAAAATATCTGAAATTATAGTCACAAATTATGAAAATTAACGAATATAAGTATGGGGGTGTTTTAATGACAAAACCATACTATAATAAAGACAAAATGATTCTTGTTCATGCAGATACGTTTAAATTATTATCAAAAATGAAACCAGAGAGTATGGATATGATCTTTGCTGACCCGCCATATTTTTTAAGTAATGGTGGGATATCAAATTCGGGGGGACAAGTTGTTTCCGTTGATAAAGGAGATTGGGACAAGATCTCTTCATTTGAGGAAAAGCATGAGTTCAACCGCAAATGGATTCGTTTAGCAAAAGAAGTTTTGAAGCCTAATGGGACTATATGGATTTCAGGGAGTTTGCATAATATTTACTCAGTTGGAATGGCATTAGAGCAAGAAGGTTTTAAAATTCTAAATAATATTACTTGGCAGAAAACAAACCCTGCACCCAATTTATCCTGTCGTTATTTTACTCATTCTACTGAAACTATTTTATGGGCAAGAAAAAATGATAAAAAAGCTCGTCATTATTACAATTACGATTTGATGAAAGAGCTAAATGATGGTAAGCAAATGAAAGATGTTTGGACAGGAGCCTTGACGAAAAAAGCTGAGAAATGGGCCGGCAAGCATCCAACACAAAAACCAGAATATTTATTGGAACGTATAATTTTGGCTTCTACTAAAGAAGGGGACTATATTTTAGACCCGTTTGTAGGAAGTGGAACAACTGGAGTAGTTGCTAAACGCTTAGGTAGAAGGTTTATAGGTATCGATGCTGAAAAAGAATATTTAAAAATTGCAAAGAAGAGGTTGGAGGCATAGAGAAGTGTTAGAGTTAGGTGAGTACGCAACTTATAAAGATTTTGGTCTTGATCTTATTAAGTGTTTAGAGCATTCTGGTTTTTCCGAGTCAATTAAAGAGGGAGAGAAAGCTAAATCTAGAACCCTCACAACACCTCAAGATATAACGTTGATATTTTATGGATATAAGGCAACGAATGCGGGGACAATAAAACGATTAAAAAGAAACTCTTACGATTGTTTAGTGAGATTTAACGAAGAAGATGTAAGTTTTATAACAATCTGTAAGGAAATAATAGAAAAATGTCATATTGGAAAATTTCCTGTTGAACTCATAAAGAATATTGTATATATTGTCTTGAGGTCAATTTCGCAAAGGCCATTAACAACAATAGAATCTACAATTTCAGATTATTTATTAATTGAAAACCAATTAATAAAAATTAATAGTCCTTTATATAATGACAGATGTTTATCATCAGAAGAAATTCATAATGGTATTAAAAAGCTAAGAAGTGTATTGGATTCATTGGATGATGTTGGAAAATTTTCATTTCAAGAAATTATAAATATAATAAGTTATATTGCAATTATTGAGGAATTTAATTACCCTAAAATTGAGGGAGATACCAAATATAGAGGACGCTCAGATTGTTTTGGTAGGTATATTGAAGTTCTATTTGGTGATATGGATGAACTAAGTAGACATATTTCTGAGGAATCTTTTTCTGTAGGTGCGAATTTTACTCATGATCAAAGATACCAAAATTATTATTTAACTGAATATATAGAAATGGATAGGCTTGAGCTGAGCAATCAAGGTAAATATTTTTAAGAAAGGAATCTTAATGAATCTATTAAATTATTATAATTTATCGTCAGAGGAACGATTGGAAGAATTTCTTTCAACGCTTTCAATTACCAATAGAACTCCAGAGTACTATGTGAATTGGAAGAAAGTTGACCGTGAGACAAAGAAGTATGAACTAGAGTTGAATACTTTAAACTACTTAATTGGTAAAGATGATATTTATATAGAAGCTCTTGACCTGTTCACTAAACAACCTAATTTGTTAAAAGCAATTCCTAGCCTAATTGCAAGTCGTGATAGAGTTTTAGATATTCTTACAATAGACAATGATGATAATATGTCTTTTGAGCAATTGAATTTCAAAACGATAGATGCTAGCAGAATTGATGATTACATGAAATTTATTGAGCAATCTGGTTTACTAATGTTTTTACAACACCATGCGAATCGTTCATTAGTTGATTATGTTTATGGAGTAGAGACTGGACTGGATAGCAATGCACGAAAAAACAGAAGTGGTACCACTATGGAAGGTATTTTAGAACGACATATCTCAAAGATTGCTCAAGAACAAAATTTAGAGTGGAAAGCTCAAGCAACAGCTCAATTTATCAAGGAAAAGTGGGGGGTTACAGTACCAGTAGATAAATCTGAAAGACGATTTGACGTTGCAGTTTATTCTAAAGAAAATCATAAGGTTTGGTTGATTGAAACAAATTATTATGGTGGAGGAGGAAGTAAGTTAAAAGCAGTAGCCGGAGAATTTACTGAACTTAGTCAATTTGTTGTTAAATCAGATGATGATGTAGAATTTGTCTGGGTTACGGATGGTCAAGGATGGAAAACTGCACACTTACCATTAGCAGAAGCATTTAGTCATATTACTAATGTGTTTAACTTAGAAATGTTGAGAGAAGGATTTTTATCTGAATTGTTTCAACAATAGACTTGTTGAACTTTAAAATTAGGTAAGTGACAAAAGAAATAAGAAAAAGAGGCAAACGCCTCTTTTTTTATTACTTTCCCACTCTAATGCTTTATTATTCTATTCACTAAATCTTAAAAAATAGCCATCTGGGTCTAAAACTGCAAATTCATGAGGATAGATATATTGTTCACCAACTCGAAATTCTCTTTTAGTCAAAGGACGATAGATGGGATAGTTGGCTTCCAGCAGTTTTTGGTGGAGCTGAGGGACATCCTTGATACCAAAGGAAATATTGACACCACGCCCGAAAGGATAAGTCAGTTGGGATAATTCTTCTGCGTTGCCTTCTTCTAGCATAAGTTGGCAATCTTCAAGAGACAGGAAGAGAAATTTTTCTTCTGGTCGCTCATATTTGATTGTAAAACCCAGTAAATCGCAGTAGAAGGAACGAGACTGTTCTATATTTGAGACCATAAACTCGGGAATAACTGCATTGTAGTCCATAAATAAAATCCTTACAATTTAATCTCCAAGACAATCGGTGTATGGTCTTGGCGTGCTCCTGAGTCAATCATGTCTGACTTGGTAACCTTGTCAGCGACACGATTACTTGTGAGCCAGTAGTCGATTCTCCAGCCTGTATTGTTGATTTTTGAAGTTTTGCTGCGTTGTGCCCACCAAGTATAGCGTTCTGGCACATCGCCATGGATATGGCGGAAGGTATCTGTAAATCCTTTGGCTAAAAGGTTTGTAAATCCTTCACGTTCTTCGTCTGTAAATCCTGGTGAACGGCGGTTGCTGGCTGGGTTGGCAAGGTCAATTTCCTTGTGGGCAACGTTGTAGTCTCCGGTTGCTAGGACAGGTTTTTGTTTGTCTAGTTGAGCCAAGTACTCTGCATATTTGATATCCCAGACTTGACGTTCTTCCAAGCGTTTGAGGCCATCACCAGCGTTTGGTGTGTAGACCTGAGTCACGAAACATTTATCAAATTCTAGGGTGATGATGCGGCCTTCAGAGTCCATGGTAGAAGGTGCACCGATTTCTGGGAAGCTGATAGTTGGAGTGAGTTCTTTCTTATAGAGAAACATAGTTCCAGCATAACCTTTACGAGCAGGCTCTTGAGAAGAGCGCCAAGTATTTTCATACCCTGGAAAGAGTTCTTCGAGAACTTCCAGATGTTTTTTTGTAGGACCCTTGGCAGAAAGTTTGGTTTCTTGGATAGCGATAATATCGGCATTTTCAGCAACCAATGTTTGAAGGACGTCTTGTGATAATTTCGCACGCGCAGAATCGCTCGTGAGTGCAGCGTTTAGGGAATCAATATTCCATGAGATCAGTTTCATAATGTTTACCTTTTCATTCAGATTATAGACAATATTATACCAGAAAAAGAAGGAATTCCCCAGCGTATAGTTTGAAAAATCAAGGTCATTCCTATATAATAAAGAATGATTTATGTAAAAGATTGAAAATAAATGAAATGTTACTCCTTTGAGTATCTTTATCGCTGAATATGACAAAGTTTAAGTTAGTGTCATCACCTATGAATAGGAAAAACCTGAGGTAGTCGCCTCAGGTTTCCATTTGTCATTAGAAAGGAATTTTATGTCCATCATCCAAAAACTCTGGTGGTTTTTTAAATTAGAAAAACGCCGTTACCTAGTTGGAATTGTAGCTTTGGTTTTAGTCTCTGTACTAAACCTTATCCCACCGATGGTCATGGGGCGCGTGATTGATGCCATCACTTCGGGACGATTAACACAGGATGAGCTCCTGCTTCATCTCTTTTATCTCCTGCTGGCAGCTTTCGGGATGTATTACCTGCGTTATGTTTGGCGCATGTATATCCTAGGAACCTCCTACCGACTTGGACAAATCATGCGTTCAAGACTATTTGAGCACTTTACAAAAATGTCGCCTGCTTTTTATCAGAATTATCGAACTGGGGATTTGATGGCTCACGCCACCAATGATATCAATGCCCTGACTCGTTTAGCAGGTGGGGGTGTTATGTCTGCGGTGGATGCCTCTATCACAGCCTTGGTGACTCTCTTGACTATGCTCTTTAGCATTTCTTGGCAGATGACCTTAGTTGCCATTCTGCCCTTGCCATTTATGGCCTATGGGACTAGTCGTCTGGGGAGAAAGACCCATAAGGCTTTTGGCGAATCCCAAGCAACCTTTTCTGAACTTAACAATAAGGTTCAAGAGTCTGTATCAGGTATCAAGGTAACCAAGTCCTTTGGCTATCAGTCTGACGAGTTGGATTCTTTCCAGGAAGTCAATGATTTAACCTTCCAAAAGAATCTGCAAACCATGAAATATGATAGCCTCTTTGACCCGATGGTTCTGCTTTTTGTTGGTTCTTCTTATGCCTTAACTCTTTTGGTCGGTGCCTTTATGGTACAAGCGGGGCAGGTGACTGTTGGGAATCTGGTCACTTTTATCTCTTACTTGGATATGCTGGTCTGGCCTTTGATGGCAATTGGTTTTCTCTTTAATATCACTCAGAGAGGAAAAGTTTCTTACCAACGGATTGAGAGTCTCTTGTCTCAAGAATCACCTGTGAAAAATCCAGAGTCTCCACTTGACGGGATTGAAAATGGGCGTTTAGACTATGCCATTGATAGTTTTGCCTTTGAAGACGAGGAGACGCTGAGAGATATACATTTTAGTCTCGAAAAAGGGCAAACCTTGGGCTTGGTTGGGCAAACTGGTTCAGGAAAAACTGCTTTGATTAAGTTGCTCCTACGTGAGTATGATGTTGACCAAGGAGCTATTTATCTGAACGGACATGATATTCGTGACTATCGACTAGCTGACTTACGTAGTTTGATGGGTTATGTCCCACAGGACCAATTTCTCTTTGCTAGCTCTATCCTAGACAATATTCGATTTGGGAATCCTGACTTGCCTTTCTCAAAAGTAGAAGAAGCAACCAAGTTGGCTCAAGTCTATCAAGATATTCAAGCCATGCCCCAGGGATTTGAAACGGTTATCGGCGAAAAAGGTGTCAGTCTATCTGGTGGACAAAAGCAACGTCTGGCTATGAGTCGGGCTATGATTTTAAATCCTGATATCCTGATTTTAGATGATTCCTTGTCAGCTGTGGATGCTAAGACAGAGTTCGCAATCATCGATAATCTCAAGGAAACTCGCAAAGATAAAACGACTATCATCACTGCCCATCGTCTCAGTGCAGTTGTTCATGCAGATTTGATTTTGGTCATGCAGGATGGTCGCATCATTGAACGAGGTAGGCATGAAGACTTACTAGCCTTGGATGGTTGGTATGCCCAAACCTACCAGTCTCAACAGTTAGAAATGAAAGGAGAAGAAGATGCGGAATAAACAAGAACAATGGTCTGTATTGAAACGCTTGTTGTCCTATCTCAAGCCCTATGGTCTCTTAACCTTTTTAGCCTTAGCTTTTCTCCTTGCGACGACTGTTATCAAGAGTATTATCCCCCTGGTAGCTTCGCACTTTATCGACCAGTATCTACATAATCTCAATCAGCTTGCTGTTACAGTTTTGTTGGTTTACTATGGTCTCTACATTCTTCAAACTATTGTCCAATATGTGGGGAATCTCCTTTTTGCGCGCGTGTCCTACAGCATCGTTAGAGATATCCGACGTGATGCCTTTGCCAATATGGAAAAGCTAGGCATGTCTTATTTTGATAAGACACCTGCAGGTTCTATCGTCTCGCGTTTGACCAATGATACTGAGACTATTAGTGATATGTTCTCAGGGATCTTGTCCAGCTTTATCTCAGCAGTCTTTATCTTTGTGACGACTCTTTATACCATGCTTGTTCTGGACTATCGTCTGACAGCTTTGGTTCTACTCTTTTTACCCTTGATTTTCCTTTTGGTCAATCTCTATCGTAAAAAATCGGTCAAGGTCATTGAAAAAACTAGAAGTCTACTGTCAGATATTAACAGTAAGTTGGCAGAAAATATCGAAGGAATTCGTATTATTCAAGCCTTTAACCAAGAAAAACGCCTGCAAGAAGAGTTTGATGAGATAAACCAGGAACATCTGGTCTACGCCAACCGCTCAGTAGCCTTGGATTCTCTCTTTTTACGTCCAGCTATGAGTTTATTGAAGCTTTTGGGCTATGCAGTTTTGATGGCTTACTTTGGCTATCGCGGACTTTATATAGGAATAACAGCAGGAACTATGTATGCTTTTATCCAGTATATCAATCGTCTCTTTGATCCCCTCATCGAGGTAACGCAAAACTTTTCTACCCTTCAAACATCCATGGTGTCAGCAGGTCGTGTTTTTGCACTTATCGATGAGACCAACTATGAACCGGCCCAAGAAGATGGACAAGCAGAGATTCAAGAAGGAAATATTCGTTTTGAACATGTGTCCTTCTCTTATGATGGAAAACACCAAATTCTAGATGATATTTCCTTTACTGTCAATAAAGGAGAAACCATTGCTTTTGTCGGTCATACGGGATCGGGAAAATCTTCTATCATCAATGTTCTCATGCGCTTTTATGAATTCCAGTCAGGTCGGGTTTTCCTAGATGGTGTGGATATTCGAGAGTATAGTCAAGAGGAGTTGAGAAAAAACACCGGTTTGGTTCTACAGGACCCCTTCCTCTATCATGGAACTATCAAGTCTAATATCGCCATGTACCAAGAAATTAGCGATGAGGAAGTTAAGGCGGCAGCAGAGTTTGTGGATGCAGATGCTTTTATTCAAGATCTTCCTTTAGGTTATGATGCTCCTGTATCTGAGCGTGGTTCGAGTTTTTCAACTGGTCAACGTCAGCTTCTTGCCTTTGCTAGAACTGTTGCCAGTCAACCTAAAATCCTGATTTTGGATGAAGCAACAGCCAATATCGACTCTGAAACAGAAGCTCTGGTCCAAAATTCCCTAGCTAAGATGAGACAAGGTCGGACAACCATTGCCATCGCCCATCGCCTTTCTACCATTCAAGATGCTAATTGTATCTATGTTCTTGATAAGGGACGTATTATCGAAAGTGGAACCCACGAGGAACTCCTAGCATTGGGTGGAACCTATCACAAGATGTATAGTTTGCAGGCAGGGGCTCTTTCCTAAGGAAGAATTCCTTTAAAACACAGATTTCTTGCACTGCCTCTTTCATTTTGTGGTATAATGTAGAATGTTAATAAAGATTATATATAAAAAACAGAGGAGAATGTGCATGCTGAAATGGGATGAACTACCTCAAGAAATGCAATTGAGCGAGGTAAAACCATACTACCAGCTTGTGTCTAGAAGAAAAGGCTCACTGATTTTCAAGCGTTGTCTAGATTTGTTTCTAGCCGTAGTCTTGTTAGTCTTGACCTCCCCCTTATTTCTGATTCTAAGCATCTGGATCAAGCTAGATAGCAAGGGTCCAGTTATTTACAAGCAAGTGCGGGTAACCCAGTATAACCGACATTTCAAAATTTGGAAATTCCGGACTATGGTGACGGATGCTGATAAAAAAGGAAGTCTGGTAACTTCTGCAAATGACAGTCGTATCACAAAAGTTGGAAATTTCATTCGACGTGTTCGTTTGGATGAACTTCCACAATTGGTCAATGTTCTCAAAGGAGATATGTCCTTTGTGGGAACTCGTCCAGAAGTACCACGCTACACAGAGCAGTATAGCCCTGAAATGATGGCTACCTTGCTCTTACCTGCGGGGATTACATCGCTTGCTAGCATTAACTATAAGGATGAGGATGCCATTATCAGTCAAATGACTGCAAAAGGTATGACTGTTGACCAGGCTTATGTTGAGAGAGTCCTACCAGAAAAGATGCACTATAATCTAGCCTACCTACGTGATTTTAATTTCTTTGGAGATATCAAGATCATGTTCCAGACTGTATTTGAAGTTTTAAAATAAGTAGTCGCAAGATTGAAACCAATCAAAGGAGTAAAACAATGACAAAGTATAATATTCCATTTTCACCACCTGATATTTCCGAAGCTGAAATTGCTGAAGTAGCAGATACCCTCCGTTCTGGTTGGATCACAACAGGTCCAAAGACAAAAGAATTGGAGCGTCGTCTATCTGCCTATACTCAGACACCTAAGACAGTCTGCCTCAACTCTGCAACAGCAGCTCTTGAATTGATCTTGCGCGTGCTTGAAGTGGGTCCTGGCGATGAAGTTATCGTTCCGGCTATGACTTATACAGCATCATGTAGCGTTATCACTCACGTCGGTGCGACACCAGTTATGGTTGATATCCAAGATGATACCTTTGAAATGGATTATGACAAGCTTGAACAAGCGATTACTGAGAAGACTAAGGTTATCATCCCAGTAGAACTTGCAGGGATTATCTGTGACTATGACCGTTTGTTCCAAGTTGTTGAGAAGAAACGTGACTTATTTACAGCTACTAGCAAGTGGCAAAAAGTCTTTAACCGTATCGTTGTTGTATCAGATAGCGCCCATGCTTTGGGTTCAACATACAAAGGGCAACCAGCTGGTTCCATTGCAGACTTTACGTCATTCTCTTTCCACGCAGTCAAGAACTTTACAACTGCTGAAGGAGGAAGTGCTACTTGGAAAGCTAATCCAGCTATTGATGATGAAGAAATGTACAAGGAATTCCAAATCCTATCTCTTCATGGTCAAACAAAAGATGCTCTTGCCAAGATGCAACTAGGTTCATGGGAATACGATATCGTAACTCCTGCCTACAAGTGCAACATGACAGATATCATGGCTTCGCTTGGTCTGGTTCAGTTGGACCGTTATCCTGCTTTGCTACAACGTCGTAAGGACATCGTAGATCGCTATGACCGTGGATTTGCAGGGACTCGAATCCATCCATTGGCTCATGAGACAGATACTGTAGAATCTTGTCGTCACCTTTACGTTACCCATGTAGAAGGTGCTAGTCTCGAACAACGCAATCAAATTATCCAAGAATTGGCCAAAGCTGGAATCGCAAGTAACGTTCACTACAAACCGCTTCCGCTTTTGACAGCCTATAAAAATCTTGGCTTTGAAATGGCAAACTATCCTAAGGCCTATGCCTACTTTGTAAACGAGATTACATTACCGCTTCATACCAAATTAACGGATGAAGAAGTAGATTATATCATTGAGACTTTTGTCAAAGTTTCTGATGAAGTTCTAGGTGCTTCACAAAAATAATTAAAAAAATTAGTAAAAAATTAGTGAAAACGGTTGACAAAGAAAAAACAATAACATATAATTAACTCATCAAATCAGAAAAGTAATTATTTTTAATCTTCAGGGAGCCTGTGGTTACTGTGAACAGGTGGTTGGAACTAATGAAATTGGGCTGATTTTAAAAGTGAATTTGAAACAATGAAAATTCGGTAGGCACACCTTACAGTGCAACTTGTTGTTAGACAAGGCAGAGATGTAAAGAATATAGTTTCTTTACAATTGAGGTGGTACCGCGTTACAAACGCCCTCACATGGAAGTAAATTCCGTGTGTGGGCGTTTTCATATTTTGGAACAATGGAAAAGAGGAAAATTTTATGACAACAAAGGGATATTTTGGACAATTTGGTGGTAGTTTTGTACCAGAACCAATTCAGGCTTTATTAGATGAGTTGGAAGTGACTTTTGATAAATACAAGGATGATCCAGAATTTTTGGCAGAATATCGTCATTACTTGAAAGATTATTCAGGTCGTGAAACTCCGCTCTATTTTGCAGAAAGTTTGACGGATTATCTAGGTGGGGCTAAGATTTATCTCAAACGTGAAGATCTTAACCACCTTGGGTCACACAAACTTAACAATGTCCTTGGACAAATCCTTCTTGCTAAACGCATGGGTAAAAAACGTGTGATTGCAGAGACAGGAGCTGGTCAGCACGGTGTTGCGACAGCTGCAGCAGCAGCCAAATTTGGTATGGCATGTGATGTCTACATGGGGGCAGAAGATGTGGAACGTCAACGTCTCAACGTCTTCCGTATGGAGATGATGGGAGCGACTGTTCACTCAGTTGAAACGGGAACACGTACTCTGAAGGATGCGGTCGATGCAGCCTTTGGAGCATGGATGAATGACCTTGATGCTTTCTACGTTTTAGGTTCGGCTGTAGGTCCTCACCCTTACCCAACGATTGTCCATGAATTCCAAAAAGTAATCAGTGAAGAATCACGTCGTCAAATCTTGGAAAAAGAAGGACGTTTGCCAGATTACGTCATTGCCTGTGTGGGTGGTGGTTCTAATGCCATCGGTGCCTTTTCACAGTATGTAGCTGATGAAGAAGTTAAATTGGTTGGGGTAGAAGCTGCTGGTCACGGTCTAGATACTGACAAACACGCGGCAACAATGACCAAGGGTAGTGTCGGAATTGTCGATGGAATGAAAACCTATGCAGTCTTTGGTGAAGATGGAAATGTTGCACCTGTTTACTCTATCTCTGCTGGTTTAGACTATCCAGGGGTTGGACCAGAACACGCCTTCTTTAAAGACTCTGGTCGTGTAGAATATGTTGCAGCGACTGATGAAGAGGCTGTCCAAGCCTTGCTTCTACTTAGCAAGACTGAAGGAATTATCCCAGCTATTGAAAGCTCACATGCTATCGCTGAAGCAGTCAAACGCGCACCAAAACTAAGTAAGGATGAGATTATCATCATCAATGTCTCTGGTCGTGGAGACAAGGACGTAGCTGCTATTGCAGACTACCTTGAAGCTAAAAAATAAAAGATGGAAAAATTATAGCTATTTCTCTCACAGAGAGCTTGTGGTTGCTGAAAACAAGCAGAGAAAGCTGTAAGGTTGGGTCCATCTCAAACGAGAGAAGAATTCATAATTCTCAAGGGAGTGCCCTTTATCGCACAACCTGTTACAGGAGCTATCTGAGACAGGAATGAGAGATAGGAGAAATCCTATAATTGAGGTGGCACCGCGAATTTCGTCCTCACGCAAGTTATTTTGCGTGGGGATTTTTATATATGTATTATAGGTGTGGCTATTCAGTTTTAAATTATGCTTCATCAATATGTAGATTTCTATAAAATATTTGCGAACGATGTGAGCATCGAACCGCTATTTCCCGCCATGGTGGTATTCTAGAGAAGCAAAGATGCTTCTCTAGGACGGAATTTTTGAGACACATGGCTCAAAAATTAGGGATGAAATTTCGGAGAAAGTTGCTCCCGTCCGCACTATTTAAGGGAAATAGAAAAAAGATAAAAAATTAAAAATAAGGAACTGAAAGGGAAATTACAATGGAACGAATCATTCATGGAGATGTTTTATCACCAATCTTGGCGTATATGCGCTTAAACGGACAACACAAGGTTATACTTGAAAGTATCCCAAGAGAAAAGGAAAATGCTCGATTTTCTATCTTGGCCTATAATCCAGTTTTTGAGATTAAGTTTGAAAATGGAGTTCTTTATCAAAATGGGCAAGTGATTGATCGTGACCCCTTGGATTTCCTTTATGAAGTGACTCATAAGAGCCAGCACCATTCAGACCTACCTTTTGGAGGTGGAGCCATCGGATTTGTTGGCTATGATATGATTTCTCTCTATGAAGAAATTGGCCAGCTTCCTGAGGATACGATTGGGACACCAGATATGCATTTCTTTGTTTACGAGAGTTATATGGTATTTGACCACAAGAAAGAAAAAATTCATATCATCGAGGATGCTCTTTACAGTGATCGAAGCAATGAAGAACTAGAAGCGGCTTTGGATCAGGTTTTAGAGGAGTTGAAAATCCCTGCTCCAAACGAATTTGAAGACTTGGACGTTTCTCCACTTCAGTTTAGACCACATATTGCACCTCAGAAATTTGAAGAAATGGTAGAAACAGCGCGCGACTTGATTCGCAATGGAGATATGTTCCAATGCGTGCTCAGTCAGCGTTTCTCAGCAGAAGTAACTGGAAATCCTTTTGACTTCTACAGAAATCTCCGAGTGACAAATCCATCAAATTACCTCTACTTTTATGATTTTGGAGATTATCAAATTATTGGTGCCAGTCCTGAGAGTTTAGTTTCCGTAAAAAACGGCACTGTAACAACCAATCCGATTGCAGGTACGCGACCTAGAGGTTCCAATGACGAGGAAGATGCAGCATTAGCTAGTGATTTACTTTCTGATGAAAAGGAGACGGCAGAACACCGAATGCTAGTGGACCTAGGACGCAATGATATCGGACGAATTGCTGAAACAGCAAGTGTCCAAGTAACCAAGTATATGGAAGTGGAACTTTTCCGTTATGTCATGCATTTGACCAGCGTAGTAAAAGGACGTTTGTTACCAGAACTGACTGCCATGGATGCCTTGAAAGCGACTCTTCCGGCAGGAACAGTTTCTGGTGCCCCTAAGATTCGGGCTATGAAACGCATCTATGAGTTGGAAACAGAGAAGCGAGGCGTTTATGCCGGAGCTATCGGTTACCTTTCAGCAACTGGAGAAATGGACTTTGCCATTGCAATTCGAACCATGATTCTAAAAAATAAAACAGCCTATGTGCAGGCTGGAGCAGGAATTGTTTATGATTCTATCGCTCAAAACGAATACCAAGAAACGATTAATAAAGCTAAATCTATGACTAGAATGGGAGAACTAAGACCATGATTTTACTGATTGATAATTATGATTCATTTACCTATAACCTAGCCCAATACATCGGGAATTTCGCAGAAGTTCAGGTTTTAAGAAATGATGATCCAACCCTTTATGAAGAAGCTACAAAGGCAGATGGACTGGTCTTTTCTCCTGGTCCAGGTTGGCCAGCTGATGCTGGGAAGATGGAAGAAATGATTCGTGATTTTGCAGGTAAGAAACCGATTCTAGGGATTTGTTTGGGGCACCAGGCCATCGCAGAAGTCTTTGGTGGCAAGTTAGGCTTGGCTCCAAAAGTCATGCATGGCAAGCAGAGTCAGATTCGTTTTGAGACTCCATCCGTTCTCTATCAAGGAATCGAGGACAATCGTCCAGTCATGCGTTACCACAGTATTTTAATTGAAGAGATGCCAGAAGAGTTTGAAGTGACAGCTCGTTCGACAGATGACCAAGCTATTATGGGTATTCAACACAAAAACTTGCCGATTTATGGCTTGCAGTATCATCCAGAAAGTATTGGAACGCCAGATGGCCTATCTTCTATTCAGAATTTTATCGAGAAAGTTGTAAAGTGAGGGAAATAAAATGAAAGAAATTATTGAAAAATTAGCGAACTTTGAAGACCTATCAAGTGTTGAAATGACAGATGTGATCGAACGCATCGTAACAGGGCGAGTGACAGAAGCACAAATCGCTTCACTCCTTTTAGCCCTCAAGATGAAGGGAGAAACACCTGAGGAAAGAACAGCACTCGCTCAAGTTATGAGAGGACATGCTCAACACATTCCAACCAACATTCAAGATGCTATGGATAACTGTGGTACGGGTGGAGATAAGTCATTTAGCTTTAACATCTCAACAACTGCAGCCTTTGTCTTGGCAGGTGGTGGCATCCACATGGCTAAACATGGAAATCGTTCTATCTCTTCTAAATCTGGTTCAGCAGATGTCTTGCAAGCTTTGGGAATCAATATTGACCTCAAACCAGCACAATTAGGTAAGGTATTTGACCAAACAGGAATCGTCTTTCTCTTTGCCAAAAACATGCACCCAGCTATGAAATATATCATGCCAGCACGCTTGGAATTGGGAATTCCAACCATCATGAATTTAACAGGTCCACTCATTCACCCAATGGTCTTGGAAACACAGCTTCTAGGAATTAGTCGTCCAGAACTTCTAGAAAGTACAGCTCAGGTTTTGAAAAACATGGGTCGCAAACGTGCTATCGTAGTAGCTGGTCCAGAAGGATTGGATGAAGCTGGTTTGAATGGTACTACCAGCATTGCCCTTCTTGAAAATGGAGAAATTACTTTGTCAACCTTTACCCCAGAAGATTTAGGAATGGAACACATTGCCATTGAGGACATTCGTGGGGGAAATGCTCATGAGAATGCAGCCATTCTTGTTAGCGTTCTTAATAACGAACCAAGTCCATTCTTGGAAACAACAGTTTTAAATGCAGGGCTTGGTTTTTATGCCAATGGTAAGGTAGATAGTATCAAAGACGGAGTTGAAATGGCACGTCAAGTGATTGCCAGTGGTAAGGCCCTTGAAAAACTCAGACTATTACAGGAGTATCAAAAATGAGTCAGGAATTTTTGTCACGTATCTTAGAGCAGAAGGCGCGTGAAGTTGAAAAGATGGAACGAGAGGAGCTTCAACCCTTGCGTGAAAGCTATCGCTTAGCTGAATATTTGAAAAACCATCAGGACCGCTTGCAAATTATTGCAGAGGTCAAGAAGGCGAGTCCAAGTATGGGTGATATCAACCTGGATGTGGATATCGTTCAACAGGCCCAGACTTACGAGGCTAACGGCGCTGTTATGATTTCTGTTCTGACAGATGAAGTTTTCTTCAAAGGTCATTTGGATTATCTTCGTGAGATTTCCAGTCAGGTACAGATTCCGACGCTGAACAAGGATTTTATTATCGATGAAAAGCAAATCATCCGAGCTCGCAATGCAGGTGCGACAGTTATCTTGCTCATCGTAGCGGCTTTATCAGAAGAACGCCTCAAGGAACTGTATGACTATGCGACAGAGCTTGGACTAGAAGTGTTGGTGGAAACTCATAATCTAGCAGAGCTAGAAGTTGCCCACCGTCTGGGAGCTCAAATTATTGGTGTGAATAATCGTAATTTGACTACCTTTGAAGTTGACTTGCAGACTAGCGTAGACTTGGCCCAATATTTTAAGGACGATTGCTTCTACATTTCTGAATCTGCTATTTTTACAGAAGTAGATGCGAAACGAGTTGCACCCTACTTTAATGGAATTTTGGTAGGAACAGCCCTCATGCAGGCAGAAAATGTAGCCCAGAGAATCAAGGAGTTGCAAATTGACAAAGGTTAAGATTTGTGGACTATCGACCAAAGAAGCGGTAGAAACAGCTGTGTCAGCTGGAGCAGACTACATCGGTTTTGTCTTTGCTCCTAGCAAAAGACAGGTGACCTTGGAACAGGCCGCTGAGCTAGCTGAGATTATTCCTACATATGTAAAAAAAGTTGGCGTATTTGTTTCACCAAGTCGGGAAGAATTACTAGATGCGATTGAAAAGGTTGACTTGGATTTGGTACAGATTCATGGTCAGGTGGCAGATGATCTATTTGAGAGTCTGCCTTGTGCCAGCATTCAGGCTGTGCAGGTGGATGGAGATGGTCATGTACCAAGTTCACAGACAGATTATTTACTCTTTGATGCCCCTGTGGCAGGAAGTGGTCAAACCTTTGACTGGGGGCAAATGGATACGACAGAACTATCTCAGTCTTTCTTCATCGCAGGCGGGCTCAATGAGGATAATGTAGAAGAAGCAATTCAACACTTTACTCCCTTTGCAGTAGATGTATCAAGTGGAGTAGAATCAAACGGACAAAAAGATCATGAAAAGATTAGAAGATTTATAGAGAGGGTAAAACATGGCATATCAAGAACCAAATAAAGATGGATTTTACGGGAAATTCGGTGGACGTTTTGTCCCAGAAACATTGATGACAGCAGTATTGGAATTAGAAGAGGCGTATCGTGAAAGTCAGGCAGACCCAAGTTTCCAAGAGGAGCTAAACCAACTTTTGCGCCAGTATGTAGGTCGTGAAACACCTCTTTACTACGCAAAAAACTTGACCCAGCATATCGGCGGAGCTAAGATTTACCTCAAACGTGAAGACCTCAACCATACAGGTGCCCACAAGATTAACAATGCCTTGGGACAAGTTCTTCTCGCTAAACGCATGGGCAAAAAGAAAATTATCGCTGAAACTGGTGCCGGTCAGCACGGTGTAGCAACTGCAACTGCTGCGGCCCTCTTTAACATGGAATGTACTATCTATATGGGTGAGGAAGATGTTAAACGCCAAGCCCTCAATGTCTTCCGTATGGAACTTTTGGGAGCCAAGGTGGAAGCTGTAACAGATGGTTCACGCGTGCTCAAAGACGCGGTCAATGCAGCCCTTCGTTCATGGGTAGCCAACATCGATGATACCCACTATATCCTTGGTTCTGCCTTGGGGCCTCATCCTTTTCCAGAAATTGTGCGTGATTTCCAAAGTGTTATCGGTCGAGAAGCAAAACAACAGTACCGTGACTTGACAGGGCAAGATTTGCCAGATGCCCTAGTAGCCTGTGTTGGTGGTGGTTCTAATGCTATCGGTCTCTTCCATCCATTTGTGGAAGATGAATCTGTAGCTATGTATGGAGCTGAAGCGGCAGGACTTGGTGTGGATACAGAGCATCACGCAGCTACCTTGACCAAGGGTAGACCAGGTGTTCTACACGGTTCGCTCATGGATGTTCTCCAAGATGCCCATGGACAAATCTTAGAAGCCTTCTCTATCTCAGCAGGTTTGGACTACCCAGGTATCGGTCCAGAACATTCTCACTACCACGATATCAAGCGTGCGACCTATGTTCCTGTGACAGATGAGGAAGCCTTGAAAGGCTTCCAACTCTTGTCTCGTGTGGAAGGGATTATCCCAGCGTTGGAGTCTAGTCACGCTATCGCCTTTGCGGTGAAATTAGCCAAAGAACTTGGTCCAGACAAGTCTATGATTGTCTGTCTATCAGGTCGCGGGGACAAGGATGTAGTTCAAGTCAAAGATCGCTTGGAAGCAGACGCAACAAAGAAGGGAGAAGCTCATGCCTAAGACACTAACAAAAAAACTGAATGCTATAAAAGTGACTGGAAAGGGAATTTTCGTTCCCTATATCATGGCTGGAGATCATGAAAAAGGTTTGGATGGTCTCAGTGATACAATT
This sequence comes from Streptococcus sp. HPH0090, assembly GCF_000411475.1. GTDB lineage: Bacteria > Bacillota > Bacilli > Lactobacillales > Streptococcaceae > Streptococcus. The sequence continues at coordinate 37,344 of NZ_KE150464.1, forward strand.
CACTTTTTAGAAGACTTAGGTGTTTCTGCCATTGAGGTAGGAGTTCCTTTCTCGGATCCGGTTGCAGATGGTCCTGTTATCGAAGAAGCAGGCTTGCGCAGTCTAGCTCGCGGAACCTCTACCCAGGCTTTGGTTGAAACTTTGAAAACCATTGAAACAGAAATTCCGCTTGTCATCATGACCTACTTTAACCCCCTATTTCAGTACGGTGTGGAGAAATTGGTTAAAGATCTTGCTGATACAGCAGTCAAGGGCTTGATTATTCCAGACCTCCCTCATGAGCATGCTAACTTTGTAGAGCCATATTTGGCGGATACTGACATTGCTTTGATTCCTCTAGTCAGCTTGACGACAGGAATTGACCGTCAAAAGGAACTCATTGAAGGGGCAGAAGGATTTGTCTATGCCGTTGCTATCAACGGGGTGACAGGGAAATCAGGAAATTACCGAGATGACTTGGACAAGCACTTGTCTCAACTTCATCAAGTGGCTGACATTCCAGTTTTAACAGGATTTGGTGTATCCACTCAGGCAGATGTAGAACGCTTCAATGCTGTATCAGACGGTGTTATCGTCGGTTCCAAGATTGTTAAGGCTCTGCATGAAGGACAAGTAGCAGAAATCGCTGACTTTATCCGAGAAGCAGTAGCTTACCAAAAATAATCACGCAAGCAGCAAGTAAGAGGAAAGGCACAAAAGGAAGTCTTTCCTTTTTCTTTAGCAGGAGAAAGGCTAGAATGCCGGTTGTAGAAGCAAATTGAATGAGAATCAGTATTTCTGTAAGTGTAAAAACTAGGGAACAAGAAGACAGAAATAGAAAATCACCTGCCCCAATGCGAATATCAATAACTTGGGCAATAATTCCAAGAATCAAGAAGAAAGCCATGATCAGATTCCAACTAGAGCAAAGCATGAGGATTAAGTGAAAAGCTAGCCAAACGATCAAGGGGTATTCTTGATGACGAAAGTCATAGATGCCCAAGGTTAAGCCAGCAGTGATTAGGATGACTTGGCCTAAGGTTAGAAATTCCCAAGAAAAAGCTAGAAAGAGCAGTCCAAAGCACAACTCAAAGAAAACATACCAGAAAGGATATCGTACCTTGCAATAGCGACAACGAAAGCGCCCAATTACTTGAGAAACAATTGGAATCAAATCCATAGGTCTCAAGCGAGTCTGACAAGAATCACAGTGACTAGCAGGAAAGACGATGGATTGTTCAGGGAAGCGATCAATGACCAAGCCTAGAAAGGAAGCAAGAATCGTTCCAACAAGAAAAAAGTAAAGATGAATCATACTTATTTATTCGGAAAAAATAAGAGAAAGAGTATAATAGTTGGATGTAGGAGAAGTTATAGGAGCAAATATGAACATTCACTTTGAAAAAGGACTTCAGTTAGAAAATGCTAAACTCATTTGTCAGTGGTCTAATGCTTTGGGAGAAAGTTTTCAGAAGCAATGGATGGGGCCAAAGATTTCTTATCCCTTGATTGCCCAATCCTTGCAAAAGATGGAAGGGATTTTTTCCATTTTTGTTGGAGAAGAGTTTGTAGGCATCATCCAGAAAATCAAACTAGAAGATAAAAATCTTCATATTGGAAGATTTCTCATAGCTCCACAGAAGCAGGGAAAAGGAATAGGTAGGAAAGCTCTCCAAGGCTTCGTTCAAGAAATGTTTGAAAATGAAGAAATAGAAAGTATTTCCCTAACAGTTTTTGAGTCAAATCAAATAGCTAGAGACCTATACCACAAAGAGGGATTTGAAATTGTTCAAACTATTGAAGTTCCTGAACGTAAATACATAATGAGAAAATTTAGGTAAGAACTAAATAACACTGGAAATTGTCCCCTTACAATTTTTAATTCTCAAACTTGTTGCAGAGAAATTTTCTTGATAAAATAGATACATGACTAGATATAAAGCTGTAATTTCTTATGATGGCTACGCTTTTGCCGGTTTTCAGCGGCAACCTCATGCGCGTAGTGTTCAGGAGGAAATTGAAAAAACTTTAACCAAATTAAATAAAGGACAAGCTATTACCATTCATGGCGCTGGGCGAACGGATAGTGGTGTTCATGCATTAGGTCAGGTCATCCACTTTGATCTTCCCTATCAGATGGATGAGGAAAAACTTCGTTTTGCTCTCGATACCCAAAGTCCTGAAGATATCGATGTGATTTCGATTGAGATTGTGGCCGATGATTTTCATTGCCGTTATGCCAAGCATAGCAAGACCTACGAGTTTATCGTAGATAGAGGACGTCCTAAAAATCCCATGCGTCGCCATTATGCGACTCATTATCCTTATCCACTAGATGTGGAGCGGATGCAGCTTGCTGTAAAAAAACTCGAGGGGACACATGATTTTACTGGTTTTACGGCATCAGGGACTAGTGTGGAAGACAAGGTAAGAACGATTACGGAAGCTAGTCTTAGGGTTGATGAAACAGGGCAGTTTTTGACCTTTACCTTCTCTGGCAATGGCTTCCTCTATAAGCAGATTCGAAATATGGTTGGAACCCTGCTTAAAATTGGTAACAATCGGATGCCGATTGAACAGATTGACCTCATCTTGGAGAAAAAAGACAGACAGTTGGCTGGCCCAACTGCAGCACCCAATGGTTTGTATTTGAAGGAGATTCGTTATGAAGAATAATCGTATTTTAGCACTTTCAGGAAATGATATTTTTAGTGGTGGCGGATTGGCTGCTGACCTTGCCACCTATACTTTGAATGGTTTGCATGGATTTGTAGCCATGACCTGCTTGACTGCTTTGACAGAAAATGGCTTTGAAGTCTTTCCAACTGATGAAACTATTTTTCAACAACAGTTGGATAGCCTCAAGAGTGTAGACTTTGGAGGGATTAAGATTGGTCTCTTGCCGACAGTCGGTGTTGCTGAGAAAGCCTTGAATTTCATCAAGGAACGTGAAGGAGTTCCAGTAGTCTTGGACCCTGTATTGGTTTGTAAGGAAACGCACGACGTTGCAGTCAGTGAGCTCTGTCAAGAGTTGATTCGCTTTTTCCCTTATGTATCTGTGATTACTCCGAATCTTCCTGAGGCAGAATTGCTTGCGGACCAAAAGATTGAAACCTTAGAAGATATGAAGGCTGTAGCCAAAAAATTACATGATTTTGGTGCACCAGCAGTGATTATCAAGGGGGGAAATCGTCTCAGTCAGGATAAGGCTGTGGATGTCTTTTATGATGGAGAGAATTTTACCATTCTTGAAAATCCAGTCATTCAAGGACAAAATGCTGGTGCAGGATGTACCTTTGCATCTAGTATTGCCAGCCAGTTAGTCAAGGGAGAGGAACTCTTGCCAGCAATTGAAAGTTCCAAGGCCTTTGTTTACCGAGCTATTGCTCAAGCAGATCAATATGGAGTGAGACAATATGAAGCAAACCAAAACAACTAAAATCGCCCTAGTATCCATCTTAGCAGCCAGTTCGGTTGTATTAGGTTATTTTATTAAAATCCCGACACCAACTGGAATTTTTACACTTTTGGACGTTGGAGTCTTCTTTACAGCTTTTTACTTTGGCAGTCGTGAAGGAGCCATTGTCGGAGGTTTAGCAGGATTTCTCATTGACCTTATTTCAGGTTATCCTCAGTGGATGTTTTTTAGCTTACTTAATCATGGTTTCCAAGGCTATTTCGCAGGTGTTAAAGGGAAATGGCAATGGCTAGGCTTAGTCTTGGCGACTCTTTTCATGGTAGCTGGTTATGCCTTGGCATCAGCTTGGATGAATGGTTGGGGTGCAGCTATTCCAGAAATCATCCCAAATCTCTTGCAAAATATCGTTGGAATGACTCTAGGATTTCTTCTTTGTCATAGTGTAAAGAAATTTAGATAATCGTGAAAAAGAGAATCCTCTGCGGGAACTATTGAAAAAACTCTGATTATTTGCTAAAATGAAAGTTATGAAAACACTCTATGATGTGCAACAATTTCTCAAACAGTTCGGTATCATTGTCTACATGGGGAAACGTCTCTATGACATTGAACTGATGAAGATTGAACTATCTCGAATCTATGATGCAGGCTTGATGGACAAGTTAGATTATTTAGAAGCGGAAGCTGTTCTTCGTAGAGAGCACAAACTAGAATTAGACTATTTAGAAAAAAATGGAGATTAAGTATTATGGTAACTTGGGTTTTGTGGGGACTTGTCGTAGCGATGTTGGCATGGATGGGGTACAACTATCTTCGCATTCGTCGTGCAGCGAAAATCGTAGACAATGCAGAGTTTGAGTCTTTGATTCGTACAGGTCAGTTAATTGACTTGCGTGATCCAGCTGACTTCCACAGAAAACATATCCTCGGAGCTCGTAATATCCCTTCAAATCAATTGAAGACAAGTCTTGCAGCGCTTCGTAAGGATAAACCTGTCCTTCTTTATGAGAACCAACGTGCGCAACGTGTTACAAATGCAGCGCTTTTCTTGAAAAAACAAGGTTTCTCAGAAATCTATATCCTCTCTTATGGATTGGATTCTTGGACTGGGAAGGTTAAATCTAGTTAACAATGTGAAAACAACTTGTCACATATGTTTAATATAGAAAACCGATTTTTTATGGTATAATAATTTATATAAATTTTAAGGAGTTTTTATTATGCAAGAAAAGAAAAAAGCATCGCTTGTTTTAGGTATCCTATCTATTGTCCTTGGTTTGTTATCTCCAATCGTAGGTCTTATTTTGGGTATCATTGGATTAGTATTGGGTAATTCACACCAAAATCAATCTGGACTAAATTATAAAACAGAAAAAATTCTCAATATCGTAGGGATTGTTATTTCAGTCCTTAACTGGATTGCAGGATTCATTTTGATGATGCACTAATCAGGATTCTAACAAAAAAAGCTTTATTTTTAAAGCTTTTTTGTTTTACCCATTTTTCGTTAAGTGATTTTTAATCATTTCTAATTCTTTTGGTTAGGGATGGTTACAGAGAGGAAATACTTGTTACCTAATAGATAAAGCCGATTTGTATGGTATAATGATTGCGTAATTAGTTTAAGGAGATTTTAGAGCATGCAAGAAAAGAAAAAAGCTTCACTTGTTTTGAGTATCCTATCTATCGTCCTTGGATTGCCATCTCCAATTGTAGGACTGATTCTAGGTATCGTTGGACTAGTCATGGCTAATTCAAGTCAAAAAGAATCTGGTCTAGACTTTAAAAGAGAAAGAATCCTAAGTACCGTGGGGATCGTAGTTTCTGTCCTTAGCTGGATTGTGGACATCGCTTTATTTTATAGCTTAGCAAGAATCTAAAAAAGCTTTATATTTAAAACTTTTTTATTTTATACAATCTTCTCGAAGTAGGTATCAATCATTTCTAATATTTCCTGGCTCAGGGGAAAAGATATTTACTGCATAATAGATAAAATCGCTTTGTATGATATAATGAATCTGTAATAAATTTATGGAGTTTTTTAATATGAATACACAAGAAAAGAAAAAATCTTCGCTTGTTCTGGCTATCATATCTATCATAGTTGCCTTTGGATTTCCAGTGTTAAGTATTTTTGTTGGAGTTTTTGCTTTGGCCTTGGCTAATTCACATCAAAAAGAGTCTGGACTAGACTATAAGAACGAAAAAATTCTCTCTATTATAGGGATTGTGTTAGGGGTTGTGATTTCTGCACTTATCTGTATCGCACTTATCTCACAACTTTCGGGAATTCATTAAAATAGCTTCGTATGGTATAATTAATTTGTATTAAATTTTAAGGAGTTTTTCAATATGTAAGAAAAGAAAAAACCATCACTTGTTTTAGGTATCCTATCTATTGTGCTCGATTTGCTATCTCCAATTGTAGGTCTGATTTTGGGAATTTTGATTTACTTTGGCTATGGCTATCGTCATTCGGAAATAGAAGTGAAAGAAAAGTAGTGTAAAAAAGTTTTTTTAAAACAGAAAGTAGAAGGAGAAAAGAATGAAGAATGTTAATCTAACGAAAAAAAAGAAAGTTTGGCTGATTGCGCTTGCTTTACTTGCCCTGATCTTACTTGCCATTGTGATCAATATCCAGCTGAATCAACCCGAACATATGAGCGCTGACTATGTTGGCCTTTGGAAGTCAAGGTGGCATGAGGAAAATAAAGAATGGCTCTATCCTCTGAAAAATATCTGTCTTGTTATTTTGGCAGTTCTAGCTGGTTCGGGTCTCATGATTGCATTTTCCAAGAGTGAGAAATGGAAATAAGATTTATGAGAATGAGGCAATTCAGCCCGATGTTCTAACAGACCAGTCTTTAGAAGAGGCGGAGTCCTGGTTGAAGAAACAGTTAGGAGAATAGTTTATTGAAAGAGGCTGGGACAAAAGTCCTAGCCTCTCAGACCGAAGACAAACATTCCAAATGGTGTTTGTCTTTTTCTGTTTGTCAGGCTAAAATGCCATCTTTTGCTAGAATAATGGTCATTTGAACAAAATAAAAAGTTTTCCCCACCCTCATTTTTACTAGTTTTTTGAGATTCAAATACGCTAAAGTAAGCCCAACCTTATCTTCCATCTTGGACTTGCTTTTCTCTCTTGTATAACGGAGGTTGTGGTATTCTTTGGCGGTCCCCAAGAGCCTCTCAATGGTTTCTTTGTGCTTCTTATAGAGTTCCTTCATCCCTCTTTGGTGTCGAATCTCTTCACAATATTCAAGCGCATCTTTCCATACATGCCTTGTGATGACTTTCTGCTGATTCTGGCTCTGGGTACAGACAGATAATAGAGGACAGGCGACACATACTGTTGGATCACTCTTATACTCACGGTAGCCTGCTCTAGTCGTCGTGCGATAGGCTAATACTTGATTCTCTGGACAGAGGTAACAGTCATAGAAGGCATCATAAACAAAATCACTGGGTCTTAAGTTCCCCCTTACTCCCTTGGGGCGGGTATAGGGGAAGACAGATGAAAAGGCTCAATCTTGGCAAAGAGGGTAGGGAAAGCCTGACTATCATGAACATTTCCTGCTTCAACCGTATAAGCCAAGGCCCAACCATGCTTATCACACGCTACTTGGGCAGAATAGGCAAATACTTTCTTGTGTTCCCCCTTGTGGAACCAACCACTCTCAGGATCTGTCCTTGAGATTTTCTTTTCTCTAGCCTCGCTTTCTTTTGTGGGCTTTAAGGACTTTTTTTCGTGTTTTCTCCTATCTAAATCAATCTCAACTTCCAATTGGCGAAGAAAGTGATCTTCTGGGACCAATTCGTCTATCGTATAGAAGCCATATTGGCAGCGATGATAATCAGGTTTTTCTTTGTGAAACATAGGGAGTACCTCACAACTTTTCTTACCTCTATTATACGACTTTACACAAAGAAAAGCCCTTAGAAACTTCTGTTCTGAGGACTTTGTCTTCGATCTGAGCTTTAAACATAAAGCTTTTTTGTTTTATCCACTTTTCTCTAAGTAGTTTTTAATGATTTTCAATTCCTCCTGATTCAAGGGTCGATATTGACCTTCTGCTAGGTCGGAATATAATGTAAAATCCCCGAACTGAACTCGTTTGAGGGCAGTGACCTTGACACCAACTGAGAGGAACATTTTCTTGACCTGATGAAATTTCCCTTCAGAGATGGTGATGGTGGCTCGGCTGAGACTAGGGCTTGAAGATAGAATCTCAAGCTGAGCAGGTTTACAGACAGTTCCGTCTAAAAAGACTATCCCATCTTTGAACATTTGGATATGATTAGGAGTCAGTGGTCCATTGACCTCAACTTGATACGTTTTATCCACATGATACTGAGGGTGGAGGAGTTGAAAACCTAAAGGCCCATTGTCTGTCAAGATGAGCAGTCCTGTCGTATCTCGATCCAGACGACCAATGGCATAGAGTTGGTCTGACTGGAGATGTTGAGGAAGGAGGTCCATGACCGTTGGAAGCTTCTTGTCCTTACTTGCAGTTACAACACCATTTGGTTTGTGGAGCATGAGATAGGTGTGTTCATATCCATGAATGTTTTTGTCTTGGAAGACTAATTTTTGGAGTCCCGTGTCAACATTTTGTGCAAGGGAGGTAGCAGGGAGTCCATCAACTAAGATTTCTTTTTTGAAAAGAGCTTGTTTCATGGCTTTTCGACTGATTTTTTCCTGAGCTAATAATTTATCTAAACGCATACCAGCCTATCTTATCACAAGTCAGGATTTTTGAAAAGAAAAGAGAAGTCATGAATTTTCTTTTGAAAACATTTACACTTACTTGAGTTATGCCATTTGCTTAAAATTGTGGTATAATCGTTCAGTTAGAAAATAAATTTGAAATAAATAGAGGAAATCATGACAAAATTAAGAGAAGATATCCGTAATATCGCGATTATCGCCCACGTCGACCACGGGAAAACAACCCTCGTTGACGAATTGTTGAAACAATCTGAAACTCTTGACGCACGTACAGAATTAGCTGAGCGTGCAATGGACTCAAACGATATTGAAAAAGAGCGTGGAATTACTATCCTTGCGAAAAATACAGCCGTTGCCTACAACGGAACTCGTATCAACATCATGGACACACCAGGACACGCGGACTTCGGTGGAGAAGTTGAGCGTATCATGAAAATGGTTGACGGTGTTGTTTTGGTCGTAGATGCCTACGAAGGAACCATGCCACAGACTCGTTTCGTATTGAAAAAAGCCTTGGAACAAGACCTTGTACCGATCGTTGTAGTTAACAAAATCGATAAGCCATCTGCTCGTCCAGCAGAAGTAGTGGATGAAGTTTTGGAACTCTTCATCGAGCTTGGTGCGGATGATGACCAACTTGATTTCCCAGTTGTTTATGCATCAGCGATCAACGGAACATCTTCATTGTCAGATGATCCAGCAGACCAAGAAAAGACTATGGCGCCAATCTTTGACACCATTATCGACCACATCCCAGCTCCAGTTGATAACTCTGATGAGCCACTTCAATTCCAAGTGTCACTTCTTGACTACAACGACTTCGTAGGACGTATCGGTATCGGACGTATCTTCCGTGGTAGTGTCAAGGTTGGGGACCAAGTTACCCTTTCTAAACTTGACGGAACAACCAAAAACTTCCGTGTTACAAAACTCTTTGGTTTCTTTGGTTTGGAACGTCGTGAAATCCAAGAAGCCAAAGCTGGTGATTTGATTGCCGTATCAGGTATGGAAGATATCTTCGTTGGTGAAACCATCACTCCTACAGACGCAGTTGAAGCTCTTCCAGTTCTTCATATTGATGAGCCAACCCTTCAAATGACCTTCTTGGTGAACAACTCACCTTTTGCTGGTCGTGAAGGGAAATGGGTTACTTCACGTAAGGTTGAAGAGCGCCTTCAAGCAGAATTGCAAACAGACGTTTCTCTTCGTGTAGACCCAACGGATTCACCAGATAAATGGACAGTTTCAGGACGTGGGGAATTGCACTTGTCTATCTTGATCGAAACCATGCGTCGTGAAGGATACGAACTCCAAGTATCTCGTCCAGAAGTTATCATCAAAGAAATCGATGGAGTCAAATGTGAACCATTTGAGCGCGTGCAAATCGACACACCAGAAGAATACCAAGGATCTGTTATCCAAAGCCTTTCTGAACGTAAGGGTGAAATGTTGGATATGATTTCAACTGGTAATGGTCAAACTCGTTTGGTCTTCCTAGTTCCTGCGCGTGGTTTGATTGGATACTCAACTGAGTTCTTGTCAATGACTCGTGGTTACGGTATCATGAACCATACCTTCGACCAATACTTGCCATTGATTCCAGGTGAAATCGGTGGACGTCACCGTGGTGCCCTTGTTTCTATCGATACTGGTAAGGCAACAACATACTCAATCATGTCTATCGAAGAACGTGGTACTATCTTTGTCAACCCAGGTACTGAGGTTTACGAAGGAATGATCATCGGTGAAAACTCTCGTGAAAATGACTTGACTGTTAATATCACGAAAGCAAAACAAATGACTAACGTTCGTTCTGCTACTAAGGACCAAACAGCGGTTATCAAGACTCCTCGTATCTTGACACTTGAAGAATCACTTGAGTTCTTGAATGATGATGAGTACATGGAAGTAACGCCTGAATCAATCCGTTTGCGTAAACAAATCCTTAACAAGGCAGAGCGTGAGAAAGCAAACAAAAAGAAAAAATCAGCTGAATAAGAGCTAGAAAGAGATAAAGATGGTCTATTTAATCATAGGGATACTCTTATTACTACTCTATGTATTTGCGACACCTCAAAGTATCAAGGGGACGGTCAATGTTGTAATATTAGTCTTTGGACTTGTTGCCCTCGTAATCTTGTTGCTCTTGTCTGCCCTACAGATTTTCCAACTTCCAGCAGAAATCTTTATTACATTGGGAATGCTGGCTCTTACTTACTTTAGTTTGAGAGACATCAGTCTCATGTCGATTCGAAAGAAGCGAGAAAATTAAATCTATTCATAACAAAAAACTTCTATCAGCAACTGAGTTGCCGATAGAAGTTTTTATTTGTTACTGTTATTGTCAGAATAACGGTTGTAAAAATCGACTTTTATCTGGATAAAGTGTTCTAATTCACGGAAGAGTTGCAAGAGAGTCGCCCGTGTCTCAAACTCTTCTCTTGTTTTAGGGAGGCTACGATTGCGAAATACCTGTAGGTAGCTCTCGATATCATTCAATAAATCGTAGGCTGGATTGGTTTGACTCAGTTGGCTAGCTGTTTTTGAAAAGAGCTGAGCGACAATCAAACTCTCACTAGCAGCTAGTTGGCATGTGTTAATCTGTTGAGCCATATTTCTTAAGATACGCGTTTGTCTTTGTCGCATCTCAAAGTAGTGGATATGATAATCTGTCTGGTGAAAGAGATGGTCAGAATGATCGAGGTAAACTAACTTAAGAGCATCCTCAAGTAGTTGATCAAGTTCATTTACAAGCTGAGCCTGATTACGGCCATCTCCTCTTTTCAGATAGTAAGAAAGCCGTAGAAGAACATCTTTGAGTTTTTCTTCAACAAGAGTATGATAATGTTGAATTTCTTTTTCACGTGAAGGCATATAGAGATTGACCAGAAGTGCAAAGCCAGTACCGATTAGGAAGAGTAAGAGCTCATTCAGTAAAAGTGCTGGTGCTGTTGATTGTTGGATTAAGAGATGGCTAACCAGAACGCTACTAGGAGTGATTCCAATTTCCCATCCGAGTTTATAGGCTAGAGGAACATAGATTACTAAGTAAAGTCCAAAGCTCCAGATATGATAGCCAGTTAGTTGAAAAGCAATGACGCCAACTAGGAGAGCTAGAAGAGTTGAAAAAAGACGATTGCGGGCTAGCTTGATCGTGCTTCTTCGTGTATCAGAGAGACTCAAAATAGCAATGATACCAGATGATACAGCTGAAGATAGTTCAAAAAAGTAGGCTAGTAAACAAGCAAAACAAGTTGCTAGGACTAGTTTAAGAGTGCGTTGTGTGATAGACATAGAATACTTTCCTTGAGATAAATGCTTTAAAGTTTTAGTAGTAGGTGAGGTAGAAAGGTCTATTCCAAGAGAGTTATTGAGAAAGTAATTTGTTCTCCATGTAGTGGTTTGATTATAGTATAAATATGTTTTGAAATCAAGTGAATCTAATAATAGTTTAGGAAGAATGAATATTTATGAAGCCAGACACAACTTCGTTTTGTGGTATAATAATTAGAAAGGAGTTTTACATGCAAGAATTTTTTAAAAGTTATTTTAATAAGCTAGATTTAACAACGGTATTTGAGAATCTTTTAACGAAAGTGATTTCTCTTTTAATTTTATTTGTGCTATTTTACATAGCTAAACAGCTTCTCCATGCAGCTGTCAAGAGAATTGTGAAGCCTTCACTTAAGTATTCAAAGCGTGATGCAGGACGACAAAAGACAATCTCGCGTTTATTAGAAAATATTTTTAATTACACCCTTTATTTCTTTTTAGTCTACTGCATTTTGTCTATCCTAGGACTACCTGTATCCAGTTTACTAGCTGGTGCTGGGATTGCCGGGGTTGCAATTGGTATGGGGGCGCAGGGCTTCTTATCAGATGTTATCAATGGCTTCTTTATTCTCTTTGAACGCCAGTTGGATGTAGGAGATGAAGTTGTTTTGACAAATGGTCCCATTACTGTATCGGGAAAAGTAGTTAGTGTCGGAATTCGAACCACTCAACTAAGAGGTGAAGACCAGGCTCTCCACTTTGTTCCCAACCGTAATATTACTGTGGTCAGCAATTTTTCAAGGAAAGAAGAGAACTGAAATTTTACCTCTTTTATGGTACAATAGAAAGAGTTTGGTAAAGGAGAAACGATGTTTTTAGATGAGCAATTAGGAAATGGTTGTGTTTGGATCAATCTAGATGTAGAAAAAATTAAAAATCTTGAAGATTTATCTGAAATCTACGGATTGGATAAGGAAACCATCGAATATGCGCTGGATAAAAATGAACGTGCCCATATGGATTACAACCGTGAGAATGGGACTGTGACCTTTATCTACAATGTTCTAGACTTAGAAAAGGACAAGGATTACTATGAAGCGATTCCCATGACCTTTATCGTTGAAAACAAACGAATGATTACCATCAGCAACCATAAGAATGCTTATGTCATTGATCAGATGTTAGCTTATCTAGATAGCCATGAGTCACTTTCTATTTACAAATTTCTTTTTGCCAGTTTAGAGATTATCAGTAACGCTTATTATCCTGTCATTGAAGAGATGGATAAAAGTAAGGACGAAATTAGTGCCTTGCTACGTCAAACTACAACAAAGAAAAATCTCTTCGCCCTTTCCGACTTGGAGACTGGTATGGTTTACTTGACAGCAGCAGCAAAACAAAATCGACTCCTCTTGGAACATATCCAGGGCCATGCTCTTTATCGGAGATTTAATGATGTCGAACGAGAGCAGTTTGATGATGCCATGATTGAAGCCCATCAGTTGGTGTCTATGACAGACTTGATTTCTCAAGTCTTGCAACAACTCTCAGCTTCTTACAACAACATCCTAAACAATAACTTGAATGATAGTTTGTCAATTTTGACTATTATCTCCGTCTTACTAGCAGTACTTGCGGTTATTACAGGTTTCTTCGGAATGAATGTTCCTCTACCATTTACAGAAGAGCCAAATGCTTGGATTTATATCTTAATGACTAGCTTGATTTTATGGGTGGCCTTATCTCAATGGCTGAAGAAAATTACTAGAAAATAACAGAAAAGGAGCCAAAATGGTGATTGAAAACTACATGCCAGACTTTGCTGTAGAAGCAGTTTATGATTTGACAGTCCAAAGCCTGAAAAACCAAGGGATCAAAGCTGTTTTGGTGGATTTGGACAACACTCTGATTGCTTGGAATAACCCTGATGGGACTTCAGAGATGAAGCAATGGTTACATGACCTTCGTGATGCTGGTATTCGCATTATCGTAGTGTCCAACAACTCTAAAAAACGAGTTCAACGTGCGGTTGAAAAATTTGGGATTGACTATGTTTATTGGGCTTTGAAGCCCTTTACTTTCGGAATTGACCGCGCCATGAAGGAATTCCACTATGAGAAAAACGAAGTGGTCATGGTTGGGGATCAGCTCATGACGGATATTCGAGCTGCTCACCGAGCAGGGATTCGTTCGATTTTGGTCAAACCCTTGGTCCAGCATGACTCTATCAAAACACAGATTAACAGAGCTCGTGAGCGCCGTGTTATGAAACAAATCACTGAAAAGTACGGGCCTATCACATATAAAAAAGGAATCTAACTATGGAAGAAATTCTCTGTATTGGTTGTGGAGCAACCATTCAGACGACAGATAAGACCGGTCTAGGCTTTACACCTCAGTCAGCACTCGAAAAAGGTTTGGAAACTGGTGAAGTTTATTGCCAACGTTGTTTCCGTCTTCGTCATTACAATGAAATCACAGATGTGCAGTTGACGGATGATGATTTCCTCAAACTCTTGCACGAGGTAGGAGACAGTGATGCCTTAGTAGTGAACGTTATCGATATCTTTGACTTTAATGGCTCTGTTATCCCAGGATTGCCTCGCTTTGTATCAGGCAATGATGTTCTCTTGGTTGGAAACAAAAAAGACATCCTTCCTAAGTCTGTTAAGCCTGGTAAGATTAGCCAATGGCTGATGGAACGTGCCCATGAGGAGGGTCTTCGTCCAGTCGATGTCGTCCTGACTTCAGCCCAAAACAAGCATGCTATCAAGGAAGTCATTGATAAAATTGAGCACTATCGTAAGGGTCGTGACGTCTATGTAGTTGGGGTTACCAATGTTGGGAAATCAACTCTTATCAACGCAATTATCCAGGAAATTACGGGTGACCAGAACGTCATCACAACATCACGTTTCCCAGGGACAACCTTAGATAAGATTGAGATTCCGCTTGATGACGGATCTTATATCTATGATACACCGGGGATTATTCACCGTCATCAGATGGCTCACTACTTGACGGATAAAAACCTCAAGTATGTCAGTCCTAAAAAGGAAATCAAACCAAAAACCTATCAGTTAAACCCTGAACAAACTCTGTTTTTAGGTGGATTGGGACGCTTTGACTTTATTGCAGGAGAAAAGCAAGGTTTCACAGCCTTCTTTGACAATGAACTCAAACTTCATCGTACCAAACTGGAGGGAGCTAGTGTTTTTTACGACAAGCACCGGGGAACTCTTCTCACACCACCAAATAGCAAGGAAAAAGAAGATTTTCCAAAACTAGTCCAACATGTCTTTACTATCAAGGATAAGACTGACTTAGTTATCTCAGGACTAGGCTGGATTCGTGTAACAGGAACTGCTAAAGTCGCCGTCTGGGCACCAGAAGGCGTCGCAGTCGTCACACGAAAAGCCATTATTTAAACACAGAAAGGAAAGAGTTATATATAAAGGCGAGCATTGCGAGCCCATAACGAATACTTTTCGCCGTGGTGGCAGTTGGTACAAGAAATTGTACCAACAACGGAAAATCTGAGACCTTAGGCTCAGATTTTAGTCATGAAAGTCCGAAGGACTTTGCTGACGTCCGTCACCACTTCAGAAAAGTATAAAAACTCTTTTAAAGAAAATATGTCATTAACATCAAAACAACGTGCCTTCCTCAACAGCCAGGCACATACCCTCAAACCCATCATCCAAATCGGGAAAAATGGTCTCAACGACCAAATTAAAACAAGTGTTCGTCAGGCTCTTGACGCTCGTGAATTGATCAAGGTTACTCTCTTGCAAAACACAGATGAGAATATCCACGAAGTAGCTGAAATCTTGGAAGAAGAAATCGGTGTGGACACAGTTCAAAAAATCGGACGCATCTTGATTTTGTATAAACAATCCAGCAAGAAAGAAAATCGCAAGATTTCTAAAAAAGTTAAAGAAATCTAAGAATGACACTCCCAAAAACTGTTTTTACAGAAGAGTAAAGGAGATTAACCTATGGCAATCGAATTATTAACTCCCTTTACGAAAGTGGAGTTAGAGCCAGAAATCAAGGATAAAAAACGGAAACAAGTCGGTATTTTAGGAGGGAATTTTAATCCCGTTCATAATGCCCATCTGATTGTTGCAGATCAAGTGCGCCAACAGTTGGGATTGGATCAGGTTCTGCTCATGCCCGAATACCAACCACCTCACGTAGATAAAAAAGAAACCATTCCTGAGCACCATCGCCTCAAGATGTTAGAATTGGCGATTGATGGGATTGAAGGTCTGGCTATTGAGACCATCGAGCTAGATCGTAAGGGTATTTCTTACACCTACGACACCATGAAGCTTCTAACAGAGAAGAATCCAGACACAGATTAC
Source organism: Streptococcus sp. HPH0090 (assembly GCF_000411475.1). Taxonomy (GTDB): domain Bacteria; phylum Bacillota; class Bacilli; order Lactobacillales; family Streptococcaceae; genus Streptococcus. The sequence goes on from NZ_KE150464.1 coordinate 53,110, forward strand.
TATTTCATTATCGGTGCAGATATGGTAGACTATCTGCCTAAATGGTACCGAATTGATGAGTTGGTGGAACTAGTTCAGTTTGTAGGGGTTCAACGTCCGCGTTACAAGGCAGGGACTTCTTACCCAGTTATCTGGGTGGATGTACCTCTTATGGATATTTCATCCAGCATGGTGCGTGATTTCATTGTCCAAGGACGCACACCTAACTTTCTCCTACCTAAGCCTGTATTAGACTATATCGAGAAAGAAGGACTTTACTAATGGCATATCAGGACTATATCAACTGTTCCCGTGAGGAATTATTGAAAAAAATGGCAGAGCTTCTACCTGAGAAGCGTTTGACCCATTGTTTGGGTGTAGAGCACGCAGCCATTGAACTTGCAGAACGATTCGGAGTGGATGCCGAGAAAGCAGGTCTAGCAGGTCTCCTTCATGACTATGCTAAAAAGTTGTCAGACCAGGAATTTCTAGACTTGATTGACCGTTATCAGCTAGATCCTGACCTCAAAAACTGGGGTAATAATGTTTGGCATGGTATGGTCGGTATCTACAAAATTCAAGAAGATTTGAACTTGCAAGACTCTGAAATTCTGCGTGCAATAGAAATCCATACAGTAGGAGCGAGTCAGATGACGGACCTTGACAAGGTTATCTACGTCGCAGACTATATCGAGCACAATCGTGCCTTTCCAGGAGTGGATGAGGCGCGTGAAATTGCTGAACTATCGCTAAATAAGGCGGTGGCCTACGAAACAGCTCACACAGTAGAGCATTTAGCTTACCAAGGATTTCCCATCTACCCCCAAACCCTTGAAACCTATAACGCCTATGTGCACTATTTGAAAGAGGACTAAATGAAGACGGCTTTTATAATCATTGATGTTCAGAATATTTTAGTGGAAACTGGGTTTCAGACAAAAAGTCTATTGGAAAAAATTTCTTATTTACAAAACCAGGCTAGAAGCAAGAATATCGAAATTATCTATGTTCAACATATTGAGAACTCTGAAGCTCAAACATCAGAAGATTGGCAGTTATCTGAGCTTTTAAGTCGAAAACCTAATGAAAAGGTCTTTCAGAAGAAGTATAACAGTATTTTCAAAGAAACTGGTTTAAAAGAATACTTGGATAAACAGGGGATTGAAAAATTAGTTTTATGTGGTATGCAGACAGAATATTGTGTGGATACCTCTGTCAAGGTTGCCTTTGAATATGGCTATCAGCTTATTATTCCAGAAGGAACTTGCACAACGTTTGATGGCGATGACATTCCAGCAGAAACGATAAATGAATTTTATGAGGGCATTTGGGAGGGGCGCTTTGCAGATGTCCTAGATTACAAACATATTTTCTAGAAAGAGGAATAAATGAACGAAAAAGAATTACTAGAACTAGTCGTGAAAGCGGCTGATGAGAAACGCGCGGAGGATATCCTCGCGCTTGACGTACAAGAATTGACCAGTGTGACAGACTACTTTGTCATTACTAGCTCTATGAACAGTCGTCAGTTGGATGCTATCGCAGACAATATTCGTGAAAAAGTAGCTGAAGCAGGCTTTAAAGGTAGCCATGTCGAAGGCGATGCAGCTGGTGGCTGGGTTTTGCTAGACCTTGGTGGCGTTGTTGTGCATATCTTCTCAGAAGAAATGCGTGCCCACTATAATCTAGAAAAACTCTGGCATGAGGCGGATTCTGTAGATATTTCAGAGACCTTAGCATAGGAGATGAACTCAGTTGCAGTCAACTGGGTTTTATTTGCTTATTTTAGAAAAATTGATTGAAAGGTAAAGGGCGAGTGGTGTTTGCCAGGGACGCTCTTTGTAACTTAATTATGGCTACTTATGAAACTTTTGCGGCTGTTTACGATGCAGTCATGGATGATAGTTTATATGACAAATGGACGGACTTTTCCCTCCGTCATCTGCCTAAGACTAAGGAGAGAAAGAGACTCTTGGAATTGGCTTGTGGGACAGGGATTCAGTCTGTGCGCTTTTCTCAAGCTGGTTTTGATGTGACAGGATTAGACCTGAGTGCTGATATGCTGAAAATTGCTGAGAAGAGAGCGGCTTCAGCCAAACAAAAGATTGATTTTATTGAAGGCAATATGCTGGATTTATCCAAGGCTGGTAAATACGACTTTGTGACTTGCTATTCGGACTCTATCTGCTATATGCAGGACGAGGTGGAAGTAGGGGATGTCTTTAAAGAAGTTTATGATGCTCTTAATGAGGACGGAGTCTTTATCTTTGATGTGCATTCGACCTACCAAACTGATGAGGTTTTCCCAGGTTATTCTTATCATGAAAATGCGGAAGATTTTGCCATGCTCTGGGATACCTATGAGGATGCAGCACCACATTCTATCGTCCATGAGTTGACTTTCTTTGTCAAGGAAGCAGACGGTTCCTTTAGTCGTCATGATGAAGTGCATGAGGAGCGCACTTACGAGGTCTTAACCTATGATATTCTGCTTGAGCAGGCTGGTTTCAAGTCTTTTAAACTCTTTGCGGACTTTGAAGACAAGGAGCCAACAGAGACTAGTACCCGTTGGTTTTTCGTCGCACAGAAGTAGGAGATTACCATGACCATTACAGGTATTATCGCAGAGTTCAATCCTTTTCATAATGGCCACAAATACCTGCTGGATCAGGCGGAAGGACTGAAAATCGTTGCCATGTCTGGGAATTTTGTTCAACGTGGCGAACCTGCTATTGTGGACAAGTGGACACGGGCTCAAATGGCACTAGAGAATGGGGCGGATTTAGTTGTAGAATTGCCCTTTTTAGTCAGTGTCCAAGCGGCGGACTTTTTTGGTCAAGGTGCAGTGGCTATCTTGGCTCGTTTGGGGATGGATACCCTAGCCTTTGGGACAGAAGAAGTTCTGGATTACCAGCAAATTGCTAACCTATATACAGAACGTGGTCAAGAGATGGAACTCTTCATGGAAAACTTACCGGATTCTCTTTCCTACCCTCAGAAAACCCAAGCCATGTGGAAGGAATTTGCAGGTCTTGATTTTTCTGGTGATACGCCCAATCATGTCCTTGCACTTGCCTATGCTAAAGCGGTAGCAGGGCGAAAGATCAAGCTTCATCCAATTCAACGTCAGGGAGCAGGTTACCATTCTGTGGACAAGAATGTGGACTTTGCCTCAGCGACAGCTCTTCGTCAGCACCAATCAGACCAGAATTTTCTAGAGCGCTTTATGCCTTCTGTTGCCCTTTTTGCAAATGCTAGCAAGGTAAGCTGGGAAGATTATTACCCTTTGCTTCGCTACCAAATCTTGTCAAATCCTGACCTAACCACTATCTATCAGGTCAATCAGGAAATGGAGGTGCGCATTAGGGAGGCTATCAAAATGGCGCAAACTATGGAAGAATTAGTCGAGGCGGTTGCTACCAAACGATACACAAAAGCACGAGTTAGACGACTCTTGACTTATATCTTGGTACAAACCAGAGAGAGTGACTTGCCAGAAGCCATTCATATCCTTGGATTTACCGAAAAAGGTAGGCAACATCTCAAGTCTCTGAAAGAGCAGGTCCATTTAGTCAGTCGAATCGGTAAAGAGCCCTGGGATGTCATGACTCAAAAGGCAGACCAGATCTACCAACTAGGACACCCAAGTATCGAAGAACAAAATTTTGGCAGAGTGCCAATCAGAATCGAAACAAACTAAGTCTACTGAAAGGTAGGCTTTTTACTTATTTTTTTGTAAAAAATTCTATAAAAGATTGGGTTCGTTAAAGAAGCCTATTTTACTAGGGAAAATAACAATTTTAACTCAAAAAATGACCAAAATATCTTCCATTTAAGGTTTGTTAAAAATAGTTTTTTGTGGTAAAATGTATAGGAATGCATGTCATTCGGATAAACAAATAAATTGAGGTAAAAACATGGAAATTATGGCGATTGTTATAGTTGTTTTTGCCGTCATCATTGGTTTAGTCATTGGATATGTCAGCATCTCAGTCAAGATGAAATCATCACAAGAGGCTGCAGAGTTGATGCTTTTAAATGCTGAACAAGAAGCAACTAATTTACGAGGACAAGCTGAACGCGAAGCGGATTTATTACTCAATGAAGCTAAAAGCGAAAGCAAATCCCTTAAAAAAGAAGCACTATTGGAGGCTAAAGAGGAAGCCAGAAAATACCGCGAAGAAGTGGACGCTGAATTTAAGTCAGAGCGTCAAGAACTCAAGCAAATCGAAAGTCGTTTGACGGAGAGAGCTACGAGCCTTGACCGTAAAGACGATAATTTGACGAACAAAGAAAAAACACTTGAACAAAAAGAACAAAGTATTTCTGATAGAGCAAAAAACCTTGATGCACGTGAAGAGCAACTAGAAGAAATTGAAAAGCAAAAGCAAGCTGAACTTGAGCGTGTCGGAAGTCTGACACAATCAGAGGCAAAAGATATTATCTTAGCTCAGACAGAGGAAGACTTGAGCAAGGAAATTGCTAGCCGCATTCGTGAGGCGGAGCAAGAAGTCAAGGAACGTTCTGATAAGCTTGCTAAGGATATTCTGTCCCAAGCCATGCAGAGAATTGCTGGTGAGTATGTAGCTGAGTCTACCAACTCAACTGTTCATCTGCCTGATGATACCATGAAAGGTCGTATCATTGGTCGTGAAGGTCGTAATATTCGTACTTTTGAAAGTTTGACAGGGGTTGATGTCATCATTGATGATACGCCAGAAGTGGTAACCTTGTCAGGTTTTGATCCTATCCGCCGTGAGATTGCCCGTATGACGATGGAAACCTTGCTTAAGGATGGACGTATTCACCCAGCTCGTATCGAAGAGTTGGTTGAGAAAAACCGTCAAGAAATTGATAACCGTATTCGTGAATATGGTGAAGCTGCTGCCTATGAAATTGGTGCACCAAACCTTCACCCAGACTTGATGAAGATCATGGGTCGCTTACAGTTCCGTACTTCATACGGACAAAATGTCTTGCGACACTCAATCGAAGTGGCTAAGTTGGCTGGTATCATGGCTAGCGAACTTGGTGAAAATGCAGCTCTTGCCCGTCGTGCAGGATTCCTTCACGATATCGGTAAAGCCATTGACCGTGAAGTAGAAGGTAGCCACGTTGAGATTGGTACTGAATTGGCTCGCAAGTACAAAGAGCATCCAGTCGTGATTAACACGATTGCTAGTCACCACGGAGATGTAGAGCCTGAAAGTGTGATTGCAGTTCTCGTTGCTGCAGCGGACGCCTTAAGCGCAGCCCGTCCAGGAGCTCGTAGCGAATCGCTTGAAAGCTACATCAAACGTCTCCATGATTTAGAAGAAATTGCTAATAGCTTTGAAGGAGTTCAAAATAGCTTTGCCCTTCAAGCTGGTCGTGAAATCCGCATCATGGTAAACCCAGGTCAAATCAAGGACGATAAGGTCACAATTTTGGCTCACAAAGTTCGTGAGAAAATTGAAAGTAATCTCGATTACCCAGGAAATATCAAGGTAACCGTGATTCGTGAACTTCGTGCAGTTGATTATGCAAAATAAATAAGAAAGAGCAGTTGAAAAATTACTGCTTTTTTGTTACACTAGATAGAAAGATTGTAGTATGCAGAAATGGCTTTACATAGTGAATTCAGATGAATTTTCGAGGCATTTCACAAACTATCCAAAGGAGACATCATGGCAGACCGTGGCTTACTAATCGTTTTTTCAGGTCCTTCAGGAGTTGGAAAAGGAACGGTTAGACGAGAAATTTTTGAGAGTTCTGAAAATCAATTCCAATATTCTGTATCTATGACAACACGGGCTCAACGTCCAGGTGAAGTAGACGGAGTTGACTATTTCTTCCGTACACGTGAAGAATTTGAAGAATTGATCCGTCAAGGACAGATGTTAGAGTATGCAGAGTATGTAGGTAACTACTACGGAACTCCTCTGACCTATGTCAATGAAACCCTTGATAAGGGGATTGACGTCTTCCTTGAAATTGAAGTGCAGGGAGCTCTTCAGGTCAAGAAAAAAGTTCCAGACGCAGTCTTTATCTTTTTGACACCACCAGATTTGGAAGAATTGCAAGATCGTCTCGTAGGCCGTGGTACCGATAGCGCAGAAGTGATTGCCCAGCGTATCGAAAAAGCCAAAGAAGAAATTGCTTTGATGCGTGAATATGACTATGCTATTGTCAATGATCATGTTCCTCTTGCTGCAGAACGTGTCAAACGTGTGATTGAAGCAGAACATTTCCGGGTCGATCGTGTCATCGGTCACTACCAGGATATGCTACCAAAGTCTCCAACTATTCGATAAACTATAGAAAACAGGTACAAACAAATGATGCTTAAACCCTCTATTGATACCTTGCTTGACAAGGTACCATCAAAATATTCACTCGTCATCTTGGAAGCAAAACGTGCTCACGAATTAGAAGCTGGAGCAACTCCAACGCAAGAATTCAAATCTGAAAAATCTACACTTCGTGCCTTGGAAGAAATTGAATCAGGGAATGTAACCATCCACCCAGATCCAGAAGGGAAACGCGAAGCTGTTCGTCGTCGTATCGAAGAAGAAAGACGATTGAGAGAAGAAGAAGAAAAGAAAATCAAAGAGCAAATCGCGAAAGAAAAAGAAGAAGGTGAAAAAATTTAAGGTTGGGGGGACTCAATCTTATTTTTTCTATTGCAAGAATACTCAATCAATTGAAACGATTTAAGTAAAGAAGGAGGTGAGGATATGGCTATTGCAAAAATCATTGTGGATGTTCCCTTGATGCAGACGGACCAACCATACAGTTATAAGGTCCCTGAGGAATTTGTAGACATGCTGGAAGTTGGTATGCGGGTTCATGTGCCTTTTGGGAAGGCCAATCGCTTGATTCAGGGAATTGTTCTTGGAATGGAACAAGAATCGGAAATGGCAGATGATGACTTGAAAGAAATTGCTGAGGTGCTGGATTTTTCTCCTGTCTTAACGGAGGAACAACTCTGGTTGGCTGAAGAACTACGTAAGTCAGTTTTTTCATACAAGATTTCTATTCTAAAAGCTATGCTTCCAGGATTTTTAAATTCTAGCTATGATAAAATCCTCTATCCTCTGGAAGGCTTGAGTCAGGAGGACAAGGAACGTTTATTCGGTTCGCAAGAGTCTCTAGCATTTTCATCTCTAGATTTAGAAAAGCAGGCTGAGATGATGCGATTGACTCGAAAAGGTCTTTTAAAACTAGAGTACCAGGCTGTGGATCAGAAGAAAGTTAAGACACAGTCTTGGGTTGAAGTGAATCTTGATAAATTAGAAAATCTAGAAATCTCAAATCGTGCCAAGAAGAAATTGGAGTTGCGAGATTATTTATTAGTACATCCTGAAACAGTTCCTTTGGCTGATTTGTTAGAACATTACTCACGCGAACAAGTTAACTTCTTTGTGGAACATGGTGCTGTTACCATCGTTCAAAAGGAAGTCCAACGCTCAGCTGCCTACTTTGAAGGAATTGAATCCAGTCAATCTTTAGAGTTAAATCCAGAGCAAAAACAAGCCTGTGAGGCGGTTGTTGGAGCGATTGGGAAAGAGCATCCTCCATTTCTTCTACAAGGAATTACAGGAAGTGGGAAAACGGAGGTGTACTTGCAGATTATCCAAGGAGCCTTGGATATGGGGAAAACAGCTATCGTTTTAGTCCCAGAAATCTCTCTGACACCTCAAATGACAGAGCGTTTCATTGCTCGTTTTGGTGATAAAGTAGCGATTCTCCATTCAGGTTTGTCCAATGGTGAAAAGTACGACGAATGGCGCAAGGTGGAGCGAGGAGAAGCCCAAGTAGTTGTTGGTGCTAGGTCTGCCATTTTTGCACCTTTGAAAAATCTAGGGGTAATCATTATCGATGAGGAGCACGAGGCTAGCTACAAGCAAGACAGCAATCCTCGTTACCATGCTAGAGATGTGGCTCTTTTACGTGCCCAGTACAATCAAGCTGCCCTAGTCCTTGGTTCTGCAACACCAAGTCTAGAAAGTCGTGCGCGTGCTGGCAAGGGTGTTTATCAACATCTACGTCTGACTCAACGTGCCAATCCTTTAGCAAGCATTCCTGAAGTTCAACTGATTGACTTCCGTGATTACATCGGACAAAATGAAACGTCGAACTTTACACCACCTCTGATTGAGGCCATTCAAAATCGATTGGATAAAAAAGAGCAGGTTGTTCTCATGCTCAATCGCCGTGGTTATTCTAGCTTTGTCATGTGTCGGGAATGTGGGACCGTGGATACCTGTCCGAATTGTGATATTTCCTTGACTCTCCACATGGATACCAAAACCATGAACTGCCATTACTGTGGCTTTTCTAAGGAAATTCCACATGTCTGTCCAAACTGTCAGAGTCACAGCATTCGTTATTACGGGACGGGGACTCAAAAGGCCTACGATGAGCTGGCCGAACTTTTTCCAGATGCACGTATTCTGCGCATGGATGTGGATACAACTCGCAAAAAGGGTAGTCACCAAGCCTTGCTTGACCAGTTTGGAAAAGGGGAAGTGGATATTTTACTTGGCACCCAGATGATTGCCAAGGGCTTGGATTTTCCAAATGTAACCTTGGTTGGTGTTCTTAATGCGGATACAGCCTTGAATCTGCCTGATTTTCGTTCTTCTGAGAGAACCTTCCAACTCTTGACCCAGGTAGCCGGTCGTGCCGGTCGTGCTGAAAAGGCAGGTCAGGTATTGATTCAGTCCTACAATCCTAATCATTATGCTATTCGTTTTGCCAAGGATCAGGATTATGAAGGTTTCTATGCCTATGAAATGGGCATCAGACGTCAGTTGGGTTATCCGCCTTATTATTTCACTATTGGGATCACCTTGTCTCATAAGAAAGAAGAAGAGGTTCTTAGAAGAGCTTATGAGGTCATGGAAATTTTGCGGTCAGGTTTGTCGGATGCTAGTATCATCCTTGGTCCAACGCCTAAACCTATCGCTCGTACTCATAACCTCTATCACTACCAAATATTGATTAAATACCGTTTAGAAGATGAGTTGGCTTCGACCCTTAATCGGGTCTTGGCCCTAACTCAAGAGCGTGAAAACAGTGAGCTTCGTCTCAGTATTGATCACGAACCGCAGCAATTTTTGTAAAAAGGAGAAAAGATGACAAAACTAATCTTTATGGGAACTCCCAATTTTTCAGCAACTGTTTTGAAGGGACTTTTGACAGATGATCGCTACGAGATTGTAGCTGTTGTAACACAACCAGATCGCGCAGTTGGGCGTAAAAAAGTCATCCAAGAAACCCCTGTCAAACAAGCAGCCAAAGAGGCAGGACTTCCTATTTACCAACCTGAAAAATTATCGGGTAGTCCAGAAATGGAAGCCATCATGAATTTGGGAGCTGATGGGATTGTAACAGCAGCTTTTGGACAATTTCTCCCAAGTAAACTCCTTGATAGCATGGATTTTGCAGTCAATGTTCATGCTTCGCTTCTTCCAAAGCACCGTGGTGGAGCTCCTATCCATTATGCCTTGATTCAAGGTGATGAAGAAGCAGGAGTAACCATTATGGAAATGGTCAAGGAAATGGATGCAGGGGACATGATTTCTCGTCGCAGTATTCCCATTACTGATGAGGATAATGTTGGAACTTTGTTCGAAAAATTGGCCATTGTTGGGCGTGATTTGCTTTTGGATACTCTACCTGCTTATATAGCTGGTGAAATTCAGCCTCAACCGCAAGATCCAAGCCAAGTAACTTTCTCACCAAATATCAAACCTGAGGAGGAAAAACTGGACTGGAACAAGACCAACCGTCAACTTTTCAACCAAATCCGTGGGATGAATCCATGGCCAGTTGCTCATACCTTCCTAAAAGGAGAACGTTTCAAAATCTATGAAGCCCTACCTGTAGAAGGTCAGGGGAATCCGGGTGAGATACTCTCCATCGGTAAGAAAGAATTGATTGTCGCAACAGCAGAAGGAGCTCTATCTCTCAAACAGGTTCAACCAGCTGGGAAACCTAAAATGGACATTGCTTCCTTCCTCAACGGTGTTGGACGAAGTTTGGCTGTAGGAGAACGATTTGGTGACTAAAGTAGAAACGGCTAGAAACTTAGCCTTAAAGGTGCTAGAGGATGTCTTTGTCAATCAAGCCTACTCCAATATCGCCTTAAATAAACACCTTAAGGGAAGTCAACTGTCAGCAACTGACAAAGGCTTAGTGACAGAGCTTGTTTATGGAACCGTAGCTCGTAAACTAACTTTAGAATGGTATTTGTCTCACTTTATTGAGGATAGAGACAAGCTAGACAGCTGGCTCTATGTTTTGCTTCTCATGAGCATCTATCAACTCCAATACTTGGATAAGCTTCCTGATCATGCAGTGGTCAATGAAGCGGTGGAGCTGGCTAAACTTCGTAAAAAAGGTAGCGAAAAATTGGTCAATGCTGTTTTGCGCCGTATATTGCGAGAAGGTTTGCCAGATATTGCCAGTATCAAGCGTAAAAACAAGCGTGATTCTATCGCCTACTCTTTGCCAGTGTGGTTAGTTTCTAAGCTCAAGGAAGAGTATGGAGAAGAGCGAGCGCAAGCGATTTTTGAGAGTCTTTTGCAACGCAATAAGGCCAGTATCCGTGTGACAGATTTGAGCCGAAAAGAGGCAATTAAAGCTCTGCTTGATGCAAGTGATTCTGATTTATCGGCTTCTGGTCTGGTCAAGGAGCAGGGGCATTTTGCGGGTCTTGACTTATTTTCGGAAGGACTTATTACTATCCAGGATGAGTCTAGTCAACTGGTTGCTCCAACTCTTGATTTACAAGGAGAGGAGCAGGTTTTGGATGCTTGTGCAGCTCCAGGTGGGAAAACAGCCCATATGGCCTCTTATCTAACGACAGGTCAGGTAACAGCTCTGGATCTCTACAATCATAAACTCACTTTGATACAAGAGAATGCGGAGCGTCTAGGTGTAGCGGACCGTGTTCAAACACAAAAATTGGATGCCCGAAAGGTTCACGAGTTTTTTGGTAAGAATCAATTTGATAAGATTCTTGTTGATGCCCCTTGCTCAGGGATTGGTCTATTGCGTCGGAAACCAGATATCAAATACAACAAAGACACTGCTGATTTCGCGTCATTACAGGAAATTCAGTTGGAAATATTAGGTAGTGTTTGTCAAACGCTACGTAAAGGTGGTATAATAACTTATAGTACCTGCACTATTGTCTCTGAGGAGAACTTTCAAGTGGTTCAAGCATTTTTAGAAAGTCATCCAGAGTTCGAGCAGGTTAAACTAGAACACGAATGCAAGGATATCCTAAAAGATGGCTGCATCCTCATTACTCCAGAATTGTACGGAAGTGATGGATTCTTTATTAGCCAATTTCGTAAGATATCCAATTAGGAAGGAACTGACACAATGGAGATTTCATTATTAACAGATGTGGGTCAGAAACGTACAAATAATCAAGACTATGTCAATCTTTTTGTCAACCGTGCCGGTCGTACGATGATTATCTTGGCTGACGGGATGGGAGGACATCGAGCGGGTAATATTGCCAGTGAGATGGCAGTTACGGACTTAGGTGTTGCCTGGGTAGATACTCAGATCGATACCGTGAATGAAGTTCGTGAATGGTTTGCGGAACACCTAGAAATTGAAAATCAAAAAATTTATCAATTGGGGCGTGATGAAGCATATAAAGGGATGGGTACAACTCTAGAAGCCCTTGCAATCATTGATAACCAAGCCATCTATGCTCATATTGGTGATTCTCGTATTGGCTTGGTTCGTGGAGAAGAGTACCACCAATTAACGAGTGATCATTCATTAGTCAATGAGTTGCTCAAGGCAGGTCAATTAACACCTGAAGAAGCTGAAGCGCATCCGCAAAAAAATATCATCACCCAGTCTATTGGACAAAAAGATGAGATTCAACCTGATTTAGGGATCATGAGCTTGGAACCGGGTGACTATATCGTTATAAATAGTGATGGTCTAACCAACATGATTTCTGGTAGCGAAATCTATGATATCGTGACAAGTGATATTTCGCTTGATGACAAGGCGGCAACCTTAGTACGTTTTGCAAACAATGCTGGAGGGCTTGACAACATCACGGTTGCCTTGATTGCGATTGAGGAGGAATCAAAATGATCCAGATCGGCAAGATATTTGCCGGACGATATCGGATTATCAAACAAATTGGCCGTGGAGGAATGGCAGATGTCTACCTGGCCAAAGATTTGATTCTTGATGGGGAAGAGGTTGCTGTGAAGGTCCTAAGGACCAACTATCAGACGGACCCTATCGCTGTTGCACGTTTTCAGCGTGAAGCGCGTGCGATGGCAGACCTAGATCATCCTCATATCGTTCGAATTACGGATATCGGTGAAGAAGACGGTCAACAGTACCTAGCTATGGAATATGTAGCTGGGCTTGACCTCAAACGCTATATCAAAGAACACTACCCTCTATCAAACGAGGAAGCTGTTCGTATCATGGGTCAAATTCTCTTGGCGATGCGTTTAGCACATGCAAAGGGGATTATTCACCGAGATTTAAAACCTCAAAATATACTCTTGACTCCTGATGGAACTGCAAAAGTGACTGACTTTGGGATTGCAGTGGCCTTTGCGGAAACCAGTTTGACACAGACCAATTCCATGTTGGGTTCTGTTCATTATCTATCACCTGAGCAGGCGCGTGGTTCTAAAGCGACCATACAGAGTGATATTTATGCAATGGGAATTATCTTTTTCGAAATGTTGACAGGTCATATTCCTTATGATGGTGATAGTGCTGTGACCATTGCACTTCAACATTTCCAAAAACCACTTCCTTCTGTCATTGCTGAAAATCCATCAGTACCACAATCCTTGGAAAACGTAGTTATAAAAGCGACAGCTAAAAAGTTAACAGACCGTTATCAAACTGTTTCAGAAATGTATGTTGACTTATTGAGCAGCCTTTCTTATAACCGTCGAAATGAACCAAAGTTAGTATTTGAAGATACGAGTAAAGTTGATACAAAAACTTTACCGAAAATGTCACAGTCTACCTTAACAGCGATTCCTAAAGTGCAACCGAAGGAAGAAGCTCCACAGAGCCAAAATCCGGCTAAAAAGGCACCGGGTAAAGAAGCTGTTGCAAAACCAGTCAAGAAGCGTCGTTTTAAAGCGAGATATTTGGTGCTTTTAGCCAGCTTTATACTTGTTTTAGCTTCTCTCTTTTGGATTGTATCGAAAACACCAGCAACTGTTGAAATTCCAAATGTTGCAGGACAAACTGTAGCTGAAGCTAAGGAAAAACTTAAAAAAGCTAATTTTGAAATTGGTGAAGAGAAGTCTGAAGCTAGTGATACAGTAGAAGAAGGCCGAGTTATTCGAACGGATCCAGATGCTGGTTCAGCTCGCAAGGAAGGGACTAAAGTCAATCTCATTATCTCTTCAGGTCAGCAATCGTTTAAGATTGGAAACTATGTTGGACGCAAATCTACGGACGTCATAGCAGAACTGAAAGGGAAAAAAGTTCCTGAAAATCTCATCAAGGTTGTAGAAGAAGAATCAAGTGAAACAGAGGCAGGACTTGTTATGAGACAGAGTCTGCCAGAAGGAACCACTTATGATCTTAGTAAGGCGACAGAGATTACCTTGACAGTAGCCAAGAAGGTAACTAGCGTTCCTATGCCAAGTTATATTGGATCAAGTCTTGAATTTACTAAGAATAACTTGATTCAGATAGTTGGTGTAAAAGAAGCTAATATTGAAGTGGTAGAGGTCTCTACAGCTCCAGAAGGAACTGCTGAGGAAACTGTTGTCAGTCAGAGTCCAAAACCAGGTGAAGGTGTAGATTTGAATACAACTCGTATCAAGATTTCTATCTATAAACCGAAAACAACTACAACAACAAATCCATCACAAGGGAACCCTTATCGTGGAGAAACATCTCCACAGATTAGAGAACCACAGACTAATCAAACTACCACAACTTCAGATATCCATCAAGGTGAGAACTAATCAATCTTTGTCACAGTTTTTGTGGCAAAGATTTTTTTTCCTTAAAATTTATGATAAAATAAAAGGAGTTTAAAAAGGAGGGGAACATGGACGAATCAAAAAAACTGAATGCAGTCATTGATGTCATTATGTTAGCAGGTACAATTCTGCTTCGTAATGGTTCTGAAATCTATCGTGTCGAAGACACCATGATTCGAATTGCTCATTCACAAGGCATCATGGATTGTAATGTTTTGGCCATGCCTGCAGCTATTTTTTTCTCCATTGAAAATACAAATATCTCTCGAATGAAACGAGTAACCTCCTCTGCCTATAATATTGAGAAGGTGTGTGATGTCAACCAGATTTCACGGCAACTTGTATCGGGACAGCTTGATTTGGAGACAGCCTTTATCCAATTAAAGGAATTGAATGCCAAGGCATCTCCCTACACCAATGTTCAGCTAACTGCTGCAGCGACCCTTAGTGCTCCCTTCTTCTCTATCATGTTCGGGGGGAATGTCTACGATGCCATTGGTGCAGGAGTAGCAACCATATTTGCTTTCACCTTTTCTCTTTACGTAGAAAAATTTATTCGTATTCCCTTTATGACAGCTTTTGCAGGTGCTCTTGTTTTTGGTTTGATTGCACAATTTTGGGCTCGCTATTCTGGCTTTCCTTCGACAGCCGATTTGGTCATTGCAGGTGCGGTCATGCCATTTGTACCTGGAATTGCTCTGACCAATGCTGTTCGAGATATTATGACCAATCACATTAACTCTGGTATGAGCAAGATGTTTGAATCCTTGCTGGTTACCCTTGCCTTAGGGGCAGGCACCTCTGTCGCCCTCCTACTCATGAACTAATATGACTCTAACAACATTTTTATTGCAGGCTTTAGCTAGTCTGTTAGCTATTATTACTTTTTTAATCGTTTTAAACGTTCAACGTTCTATGCTCATTCCTGGTGGAGTTTTGGGAATGTCAATCTGGTTGCTCTATCTAATACTCAAGGAGCCAACTAATGTTATTTTGGCGACCTTTATTGCCGCTGTAATTGGTTCTTGTATCAGCCAGATTATGAGTATTATCTACAAAACACCAGCCGTTGTTTTTACTTTAGCCATCTTGGCTCCGCTGGTACCAGGGTATCTATCTTATCGAACGACTTCATTCTTTGTGACAGGCGACTATAGAAACGCCATTACCAGTGCAATGTTAGTCATGATGCTGGCCCTTGTTATCTCTATAGGAATGGCAAGTGGGACAGTTGTTCTGAAGATGTATTATTATCTCAAAAAGAATCGAGCCAGCTAAGTCTCGATTTTTTCGTGGGTAGAGTGGCTGAAAGAACATGAGTATGACGATAGAAATGAACTTGATTTGGGGAATCAAGTCTTTTTTCGCTCATTTGACCTCAATTATGATAAAATAGAGGTGAACGAATTTTTACAATGAATGATAAAAATAGAGGTAAATATGACAATCGGTATTGATAAGATTGGTTTTGCGACCAGTCAATACGTTTTGAAATTACAAGATTTAGCAGAAGCTCGAGGGACTGATCCTGAAAAATTGAGTAAAGGACTCCTTTTAAAAGAATTGAGTATTGCTCCTTTAACAGAGGATATTGTTACCTTGGCTGCCAGTGCAGGAAATTCTATCCTGACTGAAGAAGAGAAACAAGAGATTGATATGGTTATCGTAGCGACAGAATCTGGAGTCGATCAAAGTAAGGCGGCTGCGGTTTTTGTACACGGTCTACTTGGAATTCAACCTTTTGCTCGTAGTTTTGAAATCAAAGAAGCTTGCTATGGTGCAACTGCGGCCCTTCACTATGCTAAGTTACACGTAGAAAATTCTCCTAAATCAAAAGTCTTGGTACTTGCTAGTGATATTGCAAAATATGGTGTCGAAACTCCTGGGGAACCAACTCAAGGAGCAGGTTGTGTTGCCATGTTGATTAGTCAAGATCCGCGTGTTATGATTTTCAACAATGACAACGTTGCGCAAACTCGTGATATTATGGACTTTTGGCGTCCAAATTATTCAACGACACCATTTGTCAATGGAGTCTACTCAACGCAGCAGTATCTTGATAGTTTAAAAACAACTTGGTCAGAGTATCAAAAGCGTTATGACTGTAGCTTGAAAGACTTTGAAGCTATTTGTTTCCACTTGCCATATCCGAAACTAGCTCTTAAGGGATTGAAAAAAATTCTCGATAAATCTCTATCTCAAGAGAAAAAGGATTTATTCCAAAAACACTTTGATGAATCAATTGTTTATAGCCAAAAGGTTGGGAATATCTATACGGGTTCACTCTTTTTAGGGCTTTTGTCTCTTCTTGAAAACTCTGATAGTCTCAAGGCAGGAGACAAGATTGCTCTCTACAGCTACGGAAGTGGTGCTGTTTCTGAGTTCTTCAGTGTGGAACTGGTTGAAGGATACGAGAAACAGTTACAGAAAAATCGTCTAGAGCTGATAGATCAACGTCAAGCTTTGACTGTTGCGGACTATGAACGAATCTTTTTTGAGGAAACAAACTTGGATGAGACAGGTTCTGCAACCATGTCAGGTTATGAAGGACAAGACTATGCTCTGGTTGAGATTGTAGAACACCAACGTCGCTACAGCAAGGTTGAAAAATAATGAAAAAAAATTGGAATGGATTTGCTAAAAAATCAATTCAAGAGCGCCTTGAGTTCGTTAAGTCTCAGGCGCTTACTTCTATGGAAGCCCAAGAAAGTCTTGAGCAAAATGAAAATCTTAGTATAGCAGTTGCGGACCAACTGAGTGAAAATGTAGTGGGGACTTTCTCACTACCCTACTCAGTAGTGCCAGAAGTACTGGTAAATGGTCAAGAGTACACCGTTCCTTATGTGACCGAAGAGCCATCTGTCGTTGCTGCGGCTAGTTTTGCTAGTAAGATTATCAAACGTGCGGGTGGCTTTACTGCTCAGGTTCATCAACGCCAAATGATTGGTCAAGTAGCTCTTTATCAGGTTCCAGATAGGGATAAAGCATGTCAGGCTATTTTGAGTCAGAAGGCAGAGCTACTCGAGCAAGCAAACCAAGCCTATCCATCTATTGTCAAACGTGGTGGTGGAGCCAGAGAGCTAACAGTTGAGAAAATTTCTGGTGAGGCTGACTTTTTAGTGGTTTATCTTCATGTGGATACTCAGGAAGCCATGGGAGCTAATATGCTCAATACCATGCTTGAGGCTTTAAAACCAAGCTTAGAGGCTCTAAGTCAAGGGCAAAGTTTAATGGGAATCTTATCCAACTATGCCACAGATTCTCTAGTAACTGCAACTTGTCGGATTGCCTTTCGTTATTTGAGTCGCCAAAAGGATGAAGCGCGTGAACTAGCAGAAAAAATGGTTTTAGCCAGCCAGTTTGCTCAAGCAGATCCTTATCGAGCAGCTACTCACAATAAAGGAATTTTTAATGGGATCGATGCCCTCTTGATTGCGACTGGAAATGACTGGCGTGCCATTGAATCGGGAGCGCATGCCTATGCCAGTCATGATGGTTCCTATCGAGGTCTCAGTCGTTGGACGATGGATTTGGGAACAGAAGAGCTAATAGGAGAGCTGACTATGCCGATGCCAGTTGCTACCAAGGGTGGATCAATTGGTCTCAATCCTCGAGTCGTCCTCAGCCATGAGTTGCTAGGTCACCCATCTGCCAAAGAATTGGCTCAAATTATCGTTTCAATTGGTCTCGCCCAAAACTTTGCAGCCCTTAAGGCTTTGGTCAGTACAGGGATTCAGCATGGACACATGAAACTTCAAGCGAAGTCTCTAGCCCTCCTTGCAGGAGCTACAGAGGTAGAAGTGCCTAAGTTGGTAGAAAGCTTGATTGCTGAAAAAACCTTTAATTTAGAAAAAGCCCAAACTCTTCTGAAAAACTTAAGATCATAAGAAAAACTCAGACGAAACTAGTCTGAGTTTTTTTGTGCTTAAATACTTTTACCTGGTAAGAGACTAACTGGTAAGAAATAACCAGTCGTGGCAACTTCTTTGCCCTCGATTTTTTGAAGTAGTAAATCGACTGTCAGGCGAGCGATTTCTTCCAAGGGTTGTTTAATGGTAGTAAGGTGAGGATAGAAATTCTCGATAAAATAAGTTCCATCGTAGCCAATAACCTTGAGTTGGTCAGGCACAGAAATACCAAGTTCCTGAGCGATCTTCATCACCAAGATGGCTGTCAAATCATCCGATGCGAAAATCGCATCTGGTTTTTGTTTGGTCAAGATATTTTTAATTTCCATTTCCTTACGAAGGGGCGAAAAGTCACTGGAAACATTGATAATAGGAGCCTTGGGTAAGATAGAAGCAAAGCCTGCATGACGAAGTCCAGTTGGTGAGTTGGAGTTATCATTACCTGTAATCATGATGATAGATTGGGCTCCAGTTTTAGCCAATGTCTGAGCGGCTAGGACACCACCAGCATAGTTGTCAGAAGAAACAACAGGAATATCTGGTGATAGGTTACGGTCAAATGAAATGATTGGAGCCGTCACGCGATTGTAATCCTCAATCCCAAGGTTGTGACTTCCCGAAATGATACCGTCCACCTGGTTAGCTTCTAACATTTCGATGTATTCGCGTTCTTTTTCCGAATCGTGTTCACTATTACAGATGATGGTCTTGTAACCTTTTTTGAAGAGTTCGTGTTCCAATTTATCAATCAATTCAGCATAGAAAACATGGCTGATTTTAGGGAAAATCAAACCGATTAACTTGGCTGATTTTCCTTGAAGGCTTCGAGCTAGGTTGTTGGGTTTATAGCCCAGCTCACGCATGGCATCATTAACCTTTTGAATGGTTTTTTCTGACAGATACCCCTTTTTGTTGATGACACGTGAAACAGTAGTAGGGCTGACGCCAGCTAGTTTTGCGACATCAGTTAGTTTTGCGACCATATTCTAATTCGTAGTATGTTCCAGTTGGGTTTCCAGATTTAATCACGATTCCATTTTGGTTCTCATGTGGGAAGACACGACCAGAAAATACTTTTTCTCCTTTATTAATGAAAATTTCAAAGACTGAATTATCGATGAAGATATTTACAGTAGCGGCTTGGTTATCAATTGGACATGAGCGACTAGTTCCAAATTCTTGAGCATATTGCTCACCTGCTTGACTGCGGTCAACGGTTACTTGGCCATTGACAAGATCGAAATTGATAGAGAGCCCCTTGCCGTCTTTATCAGCAAGAAGGATGATTTCACTTTGGCTATTAGCCTCTAAGTTTAGTTCAAGTTCGTAGGTGTTCTTAGTTTCAGAACGATTTGAAAATTCCTCTTTTGAAGCACGGAGGTCCTTGATGGCTGCTACAGGATACTGATAGAGTTTTCCATCTTTAATAGTTAATTCTTTGACCAATGAGAAAGTTCCTTGGTGATCAAAGCGATCAGATGGATAAGAAACATCTGGTAAACCAAGCCAACTTACTGCTAAGGCACGTCCATCAGGAGCATTGAAGGCCTGAGTGGCATAGGCTTCGAAACCATAGTCTAGATTGTGTAGTTCAGACACATCTACCAAACGAGCATTTTCAGGGTCGAAGGAAGCACCAATTTTATACATATTTGGATAGATATTGTCATAGTCAAGAACTTTTTTATCCAAACCTTGTGGACAGTAGAGAAGGACAGGTTGTTCTCCGACAAAGACAAGATTTGGGCACTCCATCATATAGGCAGTACGGTCATTGTTGAAGTCCAAATCACCAACTTCTTGCCAGTTTGTATAATCGTTATCGACTGCTTTGTAGAGACGGACAAATCCTTTTTTCTCCAAGTCCTGACCGCCGACGATAGCATAGTATTGTCCTTTAAAGTTAAAAATTTGTGGATCACGGAAGTGGTCAGTAGCATCAGCTGGTTGATCAATTAAGATTTTATCAATCTTTTCGATTTTTCCATCCTTATCCATTAAGGCACCGATTTGATAAGGGTGACGTACCCAGTTTTCGTCACGAACATTTCCTGTATAAAATAAGAACAGTTGATCGCCAAACTGCATAGCAGATCCTGAGTAAGCGCCGTGGCTATCAAGTGGAGTATCAGGTAAGATTTTAACACCAGTTTCAGTATAGTGAACCAAATCGTCACTTTCAAGCTGAACCCAAGATTTTAAACCATGAGCTGCACCAAAGGGGAAGTTTTGGTAAAAGACAACCCACTTGCCATCAAAGTAAGAAAAACCGTTTGGGTCGTTAAGGAGTCCTTCCTTTGGTTCTATATGATAGCTGACATGCCATGGGGATTGTGCCATCTTTTCTTGGATTTCTTTTCTTTCTTCTTGAGTCCAATCTTCATAACGTCTGTAACGACGTTCAGTAGTCCATTCCATTTATATTCCCTCCATAAATTCTACTATCTTTATAGTAAACGTTTCCTTTTAAAAAAGCAAGTCTTTTATCATAAAATTAAGAAAAAAATATCAAACGATTGACAGAAACAGATTGAAGGATTTTATGAAAATAAATGAAAAAATGAAAGAATTTGCAAAAAAATCTTTAAAAACCTCACAATAATAGGTAAAATATTGCTTGTTTTATTTCAAAAACATCAAAAACAATCAAAAAATTCAAAATGCTAAAATTTTTTCTGCAAAACGCTTGACATATTTTAAAAACATGATAGAATTATATGCGTAGGGCGAATAAATCGCTTTCAAACAAGAACAAAAATTTTTATAAGGAGATTTTTGCAAATGACCAATACAGAAATTGCAAAAAAAGTCATCGAAGCCTTAGGTGGACGTGAGAACGTTAATAGTGTAGCTCACTGTGCGACTCGTCTTCGCGTTATGGTTAAAGATGAAGCGAAAATTAACAAAGATGCTATCGAGAGCTTGGAAAAAGTTCAAGGTGCTTTCTTTAACTCAGGTCAATACCAAATCATCTTTGGTACTGGTACAGTAAACAAGATGTACGATGAAGTCGTAGCTCTTGGTTTGCCAACTTCAACAAAAGCTGAAATGAAAGCAGAAGCTGCTAAACAAGGAAATTGGTTCCAACGTGCCATCCGTACTTTCGGTGACGTCTTCGTTCCAATCATTCCAGTTATCGTAGCAACTGGTCTCTTCATGGGTGTTCGTGGTCTCTTGACTGCTCTTGGAATGACACTTCCAGAAGATGTGACAACTTATACTCAGATCTTGACTGACACTGCATTTATTATCTTGCCAGGTTTGGTTGTTTGGTCAACTTTCCGTGTATTCGGTGGTAACCCAGCCGTTGGTATCGTTCTTGGTATGATGCTCGTTTCTGGTTCGCTTCCAAATGCCTGGGCTGTTGCGTCTGGTGGTGAAGTAACTGCAATGCAGTTCTTCGGATTTATCCCAGTTGTAGGTTTGCAAGGTTCAGTTCTTCCAGCCTTCATTATCGGGGTTGTCGGAGCTAAGTTTGAAAAAGCAGTTCGCAAGGTTGTTCCAGATGTACTTGACCTCTTGGTAACACCGTTCGTAACACTCCTTGTAATGTCAATTCTTGGATTGTTTGTTATCGGACCAGTCTTCCACGTTGTTGAAAACTACATCCTCATTGGAACTAAAGCAATTCTTAACTTGCCATTCGGACTTGGTGGTTTCTTGATTGGTGGAGTTCACCAATTAATCGTCGTATCAGGTGTTCACCACATCTTCAACTTGCTTGAAGTTCAATTGCTTGCTGCTGACCATGCTAACCCATTCAACGCTATCATCACAGCTGCCATGACTGCTCAAGGTGCTGCGACAGTAGCCGTTGGTGTGAAAACTAAAAATCCTAAACTTAAAACACTTGCTTTCCCAGCTGCTCTTTCTGCCTTCCTAGGTATTACTGAGCCTGCTATCTTCGGGGTTAACTTGCGTTTCCGTAAACCATTTTTCCTTTCATTGATTGCTGGTGCAATCGGTGGTGGATTGGCATCTATCCTTGGACTTGCTGGTACTGGTAATGGTATCACAATCATCCCTGGTACAATGCTTTACATTGGTAACGGACAACTTCTACAATACCTTCTTATGGTAGCTGTATCATTTGTACTTGGTTTTGCTCTTACTTACATGTTTGGTTATGAAGATGAAGTAGAAGAAGCTGCAGGTGCTATTACTGAAGCTGAAACTGACCGTTTGACTGAAGAAGCAGTAACTGGTGCTGTTGTTGCACCGAGCGAAGGTGTTATTCAAACACCAATCGTTGGTGATGTCGTTGCTCTTTCAAATGTGAATGATCCAGTCTTCTCAAGTGGAGCTATGGGACAAGGTATCGCTGTAAAACCTAGTGAAGATGTCGTTTACGCACCAGCTGATGCTGAAGTGACAATTGTCTTCCCAACAGGACATGCTTATGGCCTAAGAACAGCTAACGGAGCTGAAATTTTGATCCACGTTGGTATCGACACTGTTTCAATGAACGGTGAAGGATTCAACCATAAAGTTGCTCAAGGTGACAAGGTTAAAGCTGGAGATGTTCTTGGAACATTTGACTCAGCTAAGATTGCTGCTGCAGGTCTTGATAACACTACTATGGTTATCGTAACAAACACTGCGGACTTTGCTTCAGTAAATCCAGTTGCTTCTGGATCAGTTGCTAAGGGTGATGCAATCATCGAAGTTAAACCTTAATAAATCAAAAAAACGAACAAATGTTATGTTTGTTCGTTTTTGATTGAATGGTAAAATTTACAGAGGAAAAACTAAAATATTGAGCAACTTTCCTTCTGGAAATATGCTATAATAGAGAAAATAAAAACTAGAGGTTTATCATGACAAAATTATATGGAAGCTTGGAAGCAGGCGGTACAAAATTTGTCTGTGCTGTCGGAGATGAAAACTATAACGTTGTAGAAAAGGTACAATTTCCTACAACAACACCTATTGAAACAATCGATAAAACCATCGAGTTCTTCTCAAAATTTGATAATCTTGCCGGACTTGCCATTGGTTCATTTGGTCCAATCGATATCGATAAAAACTCAAAAACTTACGGATTTATCACAACAACTCCAAAGCCTAACTGGGCAAATGTAGACTTGCTCGGTGCTCTTCGCCGCGCTCTAAACGTGCCTATGTATTTCACCACAGACGTAAACAGTTCTGCCTACGGTGAAGTGGTTGCTCGTAATAATGCCGGCGGTCGTATCGAAAACTTGGTTTATTACACAATCGGTACAGGTATCGGTGCAGGTGTTATCCAACGTGGCGAGTTTATTGGCGGTGTTGGTCACCCTGAGATGGGTCATTATTATGTGGCTAGACACCCAATGGATATTGAAAAAGAATTTAAAGGTGTTTGTCCTTTCCATAATGGATGTTTGGAAGGTTATGCAGCTGGTCCAAGTTTGGAAGCTCGTACAGGTGTTCGTGGGGAAAACATTGAACTCAATAACTCTGTCTGGGATGTTCAAGCCTACTACATTGCTCAAGCTGCAGTGAATGCGACTGTAACTTTCCGTCCAGATGTCATCGTCTTTGGTGGTGGGGTTATGGCTCAACAACATATGCTTGACCGTGTACGTGAGAAATTCACCTCCCTACTAAATGGCTACCTACCAGTTCCAGATGTACGTGACTATATCGTGACTCCAGCTGTTGCTGGCAATGGTTCAGCTACACTAGGAAACTTCGTTCTTGCTAAGAGCGTTGCAAAATAAGAATATAAAAAACTCCCAACTGAGAAAGTTGGGAGTTCTGTTTTAGTCTTTATCTATTTTTGTTTCCTGGTGGAAAATATTTTGCCAAGTCTCGTGGCGACGCCAGATGCTAGTATGAATGGTATCACCAACTTGGTAACGGATGAGCTTTGTTTTCTGGCTGATAGAGGTTAAATGAAGCTCTTTAATGGCAGAGGTCAGTTCTTTCTCTGCCTTATAGGCATCCTTGTCCAGTTCTTGTCCGTCCTGGCGGATATAAATGAAGTCTTCCGCAAGTAACTCTTCCAGTTGATTTCCTTGGTCGATTAGTTGCTCTCTCATGAGCAATTTTTTATAGACATTATCTAGAATTTCATCCTCAGGGATTGGTGCTGGTTCGATATGAATGTCTGTATCAAAGACACCAAAGCGATCTGATAACATGGATTCAACCTGGTCCGCAATTTCGTGACTTTCAAAAACAGAGAGATCTGGGTTCATTTCCAGAGTAATGTCTAGATAAATATTGCTTCCGTAAGTACGACCACGTTGTGATTTGACCTTGCTAATCTTAGGAATTTCCATGATAGCCTTTTGATAATCTTCGAGCAAGTGTTCATCAAAACCATCAGAAAGGCTGAAGGATGACTCGATAAAAATGTCATAAGCAGTTTTAAGGATAAAGAAGGTGATGATAATCGCGACCAACTTATCCACGATTGGATAGTTGAAGCTACTTGCCAGGATAGCAATAGATGTTCCAAGAGATGTCACGGCATCTGCCAAATTGTCCTTAGCTGCTGCCTTGAGAGCCTTTGATTTAGCTTGCTTACTCAGATGGGTATTGTAGAGATAAACGGAAAACATGATGATAGCAGAGATGAGTCCTAGAGTCGCCCCAAGTGGGTCGATGATCGTTTGCTCTCGGCTGAGTATCTTTTGAATGGTGTCCCGTAGAACATCAAATCCAACGTAAAACATGATGATGGAAGTGATGAGACTTGCCAAATCCTCTATTTTCCAGTGGCCGAAACGATGGTCTCTATCTGCCGGTTGGCGAGCTAAACGAATCCCAATGAGAAGGGCCACATTTCCGACGATATCTGAAACGTTGTTAAAACCATCTGCCACCAAACTGGATGAATGGAGGAGGTGTCCGGTCGCTAGCTTAGCTGCAGACAAGAATAGATAGGTCAAAATACTGATAATGGCACCACGCTCAGCCAATTTTAAGTTTGAAACCGATTGATTCATCTAACTCCCCTTCTAGCATTATAGTCTGTTTTCATTATACTGGTTTTCCATGGAAAATTCAAATGTGGGAAGTAAGTTAAATACACTTCAAAACTTGAAAACTTTTGAAATTTTGATATAATAGAACTACTCAAGGGAGTAGCTGGCGGTTAACCGCGATAGTGTCGTCATTACGAATTATTTCCGGCACTATATTAAACAGCGAGACTTGTTTTTTTAAAAAACAGGTCTCTTTTTTTGTAAAAAGAGGCCAAAAAGGAGGAGACTGTTTTGTCAAAAGAACAAAATAAAGACTTGTTTTACACACAAACCTCAGAAGAAGTCCTAAAGAACTTAGACTCATCTATCGAGGGTTTGTCAACTGCTCAAGCTCAAGAACGACTAGCGACTTATGGTCGTAATGAGTTGGAAGAGGGAGAGAAACGTAGCCTACTAGCTAAATTCCTTGATCAATTTAAGGATTTGATGATTATCATCTTGCTTGCGGCAGCGGCACTTTCTGTGATTACAGAAGGAATGGACGGTCTAACGGATGCCATTATCATCTTGGCTGTTGTAGTCTTGAATGCTGCCTTTGGGGTTTACCAAGAAGGGCAAGCAGAAGCAGCCATTGAAGCTCTGAAAAATATGTCTAGCCCGATGGCTCGTGTTCGTCGTGATGGTCATGTTATTGAGATTGACTCGAAAGAATTAGTACCTGGAGATATCGTCTTGCTTGAAGCGGGAGATGTCGTGCCTGCAGATATGCGTTTGTTTGAAGCGGCTTCTCTTAAAATAGAAGAAGCAGCTCTTACAGGGGAGTCTGTCCCAGTTGAAAAAGATGTGACAGGACTTGTTGAAGCAGATGCTGGTATCGGGGATCGTGTTAACATGGGTTACCAAAACTCAAACGTAACATACGGTCGTGGGATTGGTGTCGTGACCAACACTGGTATGTACACAGAAGTTGGTAAGATTGCGGACATGTTGGCCAACGCAGACGAAACAGAAACACCGTTGAAGCAAAGCTTGGAACAATTATCTAAGGCCTTGACTTACTTAATCATTGTGATTGCAGTGATTACCTTCTTGGTTGGTGTCTTTGTTCGTGGCGAACATCCATTAGAAGGCTTGATGGTGGCGGTTGCCCTTGCGGTTGCAGCTATTCCAGAAGGGCTTCCTGCTATTGTAACCATCGTTCTATCTTTGGGAACTACAACCCTTGCAAAACGGAATTCAATCGTCCGTAAATTGCCAGCGGTTGAGACTCTCGGTTCAACAGAAATCATCGCATCTGATAAAACAGGTACTTTGACTATGAACCAAATGACTGTTGAAAAGGTTTATACCAACGGTCAATTGCAAAGCTCGGCATCTGAAATTGCGGCTAGCAACAATACCCTTCGTGTCATGAACTTTGCCAACGATACCAAGGTAGACCCATCTGGCAAATTGATCGGTGACCCTACTGAAACTGCTCTTGTACAGTTTGGTTTGGACCACAACTTTGATGTTCGTGAAGTCTTGAAGGATGAGCCACGTGTGGCTGAGTTGCCATTTGACTCTGACCGTAAGCTCATGTCTACCATCCATAAGGAAACTGACGGTTCATACTTTATCGCTGTTAAGGGTGCGCCTGATCAATTGCTCAAGCGTGTGACTCGTATTGAAGTCAATGGGGAAGTTCGCCCAATCACAGAAGAAGATAAAAATGCCATCCTTGCCACCAACAAAGACTTGGCTAAACAAGCCCTTCGTGTCTTGATGATGGCTTATAAGACAAGCAACGAAATTCCACCCTTGGAATCTGAAATTGTTGAATCTGACCTTATTTTCTCTGGTTTGGTCGGCATGATTGACCCTGAACGTCCAGAAGCTGCAGAAGCTGTACGTGTCGCTAAAGAAGCAGGTATCCGTCCGATTATGATCACTGGTGACCACCAAGATACGGCTGAAGCTATTGCTAAACGTCTCGGTATCATCGATCCAAATGATACAGAAGACCATGTCTTCACTGGTGCTGAATTGAATGAACTCACTGATGAAGAATTCCAAAAAGTCTTCAAGCAATACTCTGTATACGCACGTGTATCACCTGAGCACAAGGTTCGGATCGTGAAAGCATGGCAAAATGAAGGTAAAGTTGTTGCCATGACAGGTGATGGAGTTAACGATGCGCCTTCACTTAAGACAGCTGACATCGGTATCGGTATGGGGATTACTGGTACAGAAGTCTCTAAAGGAGCTTCTGATATGGTCCTTGCTGATGATAACTTTGCAACCATTATCGTAGCGGTAGAAGAAGGACGTAAGGTCTTCTCAAATATCCAAAAATCCATCCAATACCTCTTGTCTGCTAATATGGCTGAAGTTTTCATCATCTTCTTTGCAACATTGTTAGGTTGGGATGTGCTTCAACCAGTGCATCTTCTCTGGATTAACCTGGTAACAGATACGCTACCAGCCATCGCCCTTGGTGTGGAACCTGCTGAACCAGGTGTCATGACCCACAAACCTCGTGGTCGTAAGTCTAACTTCTTTGATGGTGGTGTCTTCGGAGCAATCATTTATCAAGGGATCTTCCAAACCATGCTGGTTCTGGGTGTTTATGGTTGGGCTCTTCTCTTCCCAGAGCACCAAAGTCATACTGAAATCCATGCGGATGCCCTTACCATGGCTTTTGCAACTCTCGGTTTGATCCAATTGCTCCATGCCTTTAACGTTAAGTCGGTTTACCAATCAATCTTTAAAGTGGGACTCTTTACCAACAAGACCTTTAACTGGTCTATCCCAGTTGCCTTTGTCCTCTTTGTGGTGACGATTTTAGTTCCTGGATTTAATAATCTCTTCCACGTGTCACACTTGAGTTTGACTCAATGGATGGTTGTTGCCGTAGGAGCACTTATGATCGTGGTCCTTGTTGAGATTGTTAAAGCAGTCCAACGAGCGCTTGGAAAAGATAAAAACGCTATTTAAACAATTATGAAAAGTCATCTTCGGATGGCTTTTTTTGGTTTTATATAAGATAAACTGACAAAGATTTTGTGATATAATCAAGTAGAGAGAAAGATGGAGGAAAGAGTAGTTGGAAAAGAAAATTGTCAAAGATATCTTGTTTTTGTCGCAGGTATCCCAGCCTGCTAGTCAGGAAGATTTACCCCTAGTAAAGGATTTGCAGGATACCCTACAGGCTAACCGAGAAACCTGTGTTGGACTAGCGGCCAATATGATTGGGGTACAAAAACGCGTCATTATTTTTAATATCGGAATGATTCCCATGGTTATGTTTAATCCAGTTCTCCAATCTTTTGAAGGATCATACGAGACAGAGGAAGGTTGTTTGTCTTTGACGGGTGTAAGACCGACAACTAGGTATGAGAAAATTACAGTGAGCTACAGAGATATCCATTGGCAAGAGCAGACCATTACCCTGACAGGTTTTCCGGCTCAGATTTGTCAACACGAATTGGATCATTTGGAAGGGATTATCATATAGGCCTTGTATCCCAGATCAGGGTACATCCTTTAAGCTTAAGGAAACAACCTCGTTTTTCTTGCACTCTTGTTTGAAATTTGTGATAATAAATGAAAGAATAATAAATGGAGGACAGTCAAATGGGGTTTTATCTGATGATTGGTTCGATGTTGCTTGGTCTTTTCGCTTTGAAGATAGGATTTTCTCATCTAAAGGAGAAAAAGTTTAATCTGTCATCTATCTTGGCAAGCTGCCTTGGGACAGCACTAGTTCTCTTTGCAATCTGGTTAGGATTGCCAAAATAAGGAAAGAAGCCTCGGTATTCACCGAGGTTTTTAGGCTCAAATCCTTGGTAGTCCTAAAAAAATATGCTACACTAACACTATGAAAATTCTAATCCCAACCGCAAAAGAAATGAACACCGAAATCCCTAGTTTAGAGGCTAAACCCTTGTGTCCTGAAAGTCAGGCAGTGCTGGATGAATTGGCGACATACTCTGCCCAAGAGCTGGAGAGTTTTTACAAAATATCTGCCGGAAAAGCGCAAGAGGAGTATGACCATATCCAGGCCTTGAAAAATGAAACTGCGACAAACTATCCAGCCTTGCACCTCTTTGATGGACTCATGTATCGCAACATCAAACGAAACGATCTCACCAAGGAGGAGCAAACCTTTCTGGAGAAACACCTCATGATAACGTCAGCTCTCTATGGTGTGATTCCAGCCTTTGAACCGATTGCGCCTCACAGACTGGACTTTTTGATGAAGCTTAAAGTTGCTGGGAAAAGCCTAAAAAATCACTGGCAGGTGGCCTATGAGGAGTCAATGAAGGGTGAAGAACTAATCTTTTCTCTCTTGTCTTCAGAGTTTGAAACTGTCTTTCCTAAAAAAATCCGTGAGAAAATGGTGACCTTCAAGTTTATGGAAGAAAGAGATGGAAAACTAAAAATCCACTCAACCATTTCTAAAAAAGCCCGAGGAGCCTTTTTGACAGCCTTGATGGAAGGTCAGGTAACTTCGGTTGAAGAGATTAAAAAGCTCAACTTTGCGGGTTTCAATTATCGAGAAGACTTGTCTAGTGACAAGGAATTGGCTTTTGTGAAATAGATTGAAAATAGAGAGAGTGGGACAGAAATCGGTAATTCGTTAGAATTTGATTTCGTCGTCCCACCTCCACACAGTTGAGTAGGGCTGTAAAAGCTGATGAAATCAGCGTAGTGGAGCCCACTCAACCACTGCGTCTTGCTCGACAATCCATAGACAAATGAGAGGCTAGGACTTTTGTCCCAGCCCTTTTTTTGTGATTTGGTGCTCCTATTTTTAGTTTAGAATGGTAGGAATTTTCTCACAATTTTGGTATAATAGGACTATTAGAAAATTTCGAGGAGACAAACATGTCAGTTAAGATTGCTTTACTTGGATTTGGTACAGTAGCCAGTGGTGTGCCATTCTTGCTAAAGGAAAATAGAGAAAAAATTGTTCAAGCAGCCCAGTCAGAAATTGAAGTAGCTAAAGTTTTGGTCAAAGACGATCAAGAGAAAGCCCGCTTGCTTGAAGCAGGAAATGATTTTGATTTTGTAACAAATATCGATGAAATTTTGTCAGACAAAGACATCACGATTGTTGTTGAGTTGATGGGGCGTATCGAACCTGCTAAAACCTTTATCACTCGTGCTTTAGAAGCAGGTAAACACGTCGTAACTGCTAACAAGGATCTTTTGGCAGTCCATGGTGCAGAATTACTTGAGATTGCCAAAGCTCACAATGTTGCTCTCTACTACGAAGCAGCTGTTGCAGGAGGAATCCCAATCCTTCGTACCTTGGTCAACTCACTAGCATCAGATAAAATCACACGTGTTCTTGGTGTTGTGAACGGAACATCTAACTTCATGATGACCAAAATGGTAACAGAAGGTTGGTCTTATGAAGATGCTTTGGCAGAAGCCCAACGACTTGGCTTTGCTGAAAGCGACCCTACCAATGACGTTGATGGAATTGATGCGGCTTACAAGATGGTCATCCTCAGTCAGTTCGCCTTTGGAATGAATGTTAAGTTTGAAGATGTGGGTCACCAAGGAATTCGCAACATCACTCCAGAAGATGTGGCAGTAGCTCAAGAACTTGGTTATGTTGTGAAATTAGTTGGTTCTATCGAAGAAACAGCTTCAGGAATTGCTGCTGAGGTTACGCCAACCTTCCTTCCTAAAACTCACCCGCTTGCAAGTGTTAATGGTGTTATGAATGCTGTCTTTGTGGAATCTATCGGTATCGGCGAGTCTATGTACTATGGACCAGGTGCAGGTCAAAAGCCAACTGCAACAAGTGTTGTGGCTGATATTGCCCGCATCGTTCGTCGCCTGAATGATGGAACAATTGGAAAAGCCTTTAATGAATACAGCCGTCCAGTAGTCTTGGCTAAGCCAGAAGATGTCAAAGCTAACTACTATTTCTCAATCTTGGCTCCAGACTCAAAAGGGCAAGTCTTGAAATTGGCAGAGCTCTTTAACGCAGAAGATATTTCCTTCAAGCAAATCCTTCAAGATGGTAAGCAAGAAGGAAAGGCTCGTGTTGTCATCATCACTCATAAAATCAACAAGGCGCAACTTGAAAATATTACAGCAGCCTTGAAGGGTGTAGCTGAATTTGAACTTCTCAACACCTTCAAGGTTTTAGGAGACTAAGATGAAGATTATTGTACCTGCTACAAGTGCCAATGTGGGTCCTGGTTTTGACTCGGTTGGTGTAGCTGTAACTAAGTATCTAGAAATTCAGGTTTGTGAGGAACGTGAAGAATGGATGATTGAGCACCAATTAGGCAAATGGATTCCACGTGATGAACGTAATCTTTTGCTGAAGATTGCTCTACAAATTGTTCCAGACCTCCAACCTAGACGTCTGAAGATGGTCAGTGATATTCCGCTTGCGCGTGGACTAGGTTCATCGAGCTCGGTCATCGTTGCTGGGATTGAACTGGCAAATCAACTCGGAAACTTGAAGCTAAGCAAACATGAAAAATTACAATTGGCGACTAAGATTGAAGGGCATCCTGATAATGTTGCACCTGCTATCTATGGTAATCTGGTCATTGCAAGCTCAGTCGAAGGTCAGGTTTCAGCAGTAGTGGCGCCTTTTCCAGAGTGTGCCTTCCTAGCCTACATTCCGAACTATGAATTGCGAACTCGCGATAGTCGTGGTGTCTTGCCTAAGAAACTCTCTTACAAGGAAGCTGTTGCGGCAAGTTCTATCGCTAATGTGGCTATTGCAGCCCTACTGACTGGAGATATGGTCAAAGCAGGCCAGGCGATTGAGAGTGACCTCTTTCATGAGCGTTACCGTCAAGAACTGGTGAGAGAATTTGCGACGATCAAGAAAGTTGCTAAGAGAAATGGTGCTTATGCAACCTACTTGTCTGGTGCTGGTCCGACTGTTATGGTCTTGGCTGATCCTGACAAGATGCCTAAGATTAAGGCAGAGCTTGAAAATCAACCTTTCAAAGGCAAGCTTCATGATTTGCAAGTAGATACACAAGGCGTTCGCGTCGAAACAAAATAAACAGAACAATGGGATGGGGAAACTCTCTATTAGAGGGCTTCCTGTCCTTTTTTTGAAAATGAAACATGGGATATGAAATGATTCCCAGTTTTGTCGACCGCTGGAAGGTCAAGGAGGATTTGAAATGGCAGAAATATATTTAGCAGGCGGTTGTTTTTGGGGCTTGGAAGAATACTTTTCCCGTATTTCTGGAGTATTGCAAACAAGTGTTGGTTATGCCAATGGTCAGGTAGAAACCACCAATTATCAACTGATCAAAGAAACAGATCACGCAGAGACAGTGCAAGTCGTCTATGACGAAAAGGTGGTCTCGCTCCGTGAGGTTTTACTCTATTATTTCCGAGTTATCGATCCCCTTTCTGTCAACCAACAAGGGAATGACCGTGGTCGTCAATACCGCACAGGGATTTATTACCTAGAAGAAGCTGATCTACCAACGATCAATACAGTAGTTCGCGAACAAGAACTCCTCATCGGTCGTAAAATAGCAGTAGAAGTGGAGAAGCTTCGTCATTATATCCTGGCTGAAGACTATCACCAAGACTATCTCAAAAAAAATCCTGGTGGCTATTGCCACATTGATGTGAGGGATGCTGAGAAACCACTGATAGATGCCGCCAACTATGAAAAACCGAGTCAGGCAGTGCTAAAAGAAAAACTATCTGAGGAATCCTATAGAGTCACGCAAGAGGCTGCGACGGAAGCTCCTTTTAGCAATGCTTATGACCAAACTTTTGAGGAAGGAATTTATGTCGATATCACGACTGGTGAGCCTCTCTTCTTTGCCAAGGATAAGTTTGCCTCAGGCTGTGGTTGGCCAAGTTTTATCCGTCCTATTTCCAAGGAACTTATTCATTATTACCAGGACTTGAGTCACGGTATGGAGCGTATCGAAGTTCGTTCACGTTCAGGAAATGCACACTTGGGACATGTCTTTACAGACGGGCCTCAGGAACTAGGTGGTTTACGCTATTGTATCAATTCTGCATCCTTACGATTCATCGCTAAGGATGAAATGGAAGAGGCTGGTTATGGCTACTTGCTTCCATATTTGAATAAGTAAAAAGATGGTGGTTTTTCCACCTTCTTCATTTTGGAAATAGACGGGACACATGAAATACTTACTTTCTTACTTTAAACCCCATAAACAACAAGAAAAGTTGCCTTCGGGTGACTTTTTTGTTACAATAGCTAGAAAAATTATCCAGTATGAATACTTATATAGAAAAGGAGCCTAGGGATGAAAGTCTTTCAGTATGTAAATATCGTGACTTGTGACCAAGATTTCCATGTATATCTAGATGGGATTTTGGCTGTCAAAGAATCCCAAATCGTCTATGTCGGTCAGGAAAATCAAGAGATTCTTAAACAAGCAGATCAAATCATAGACTATCAGGGTGCCTGGATTATTCCTGGCTTGGTTAACTGCCATACTCATTCTGCCATGACAGGCTTGAGAGGCATTCGTGATGATAGCAATCTCCACGAATGGCTAGAGGACTATATCTGGCCAGCAGAAGCAGAATTCACACCAGAGATGACTACAAAAGCCGTCAAAGAGGCGCTAACAGAGATGCTCCAGTCAGGAACGACAACTTTCAATGATATGTACAATCCTAATGGAGTGGATATAGCGGAGATTTATGAGGCGGTCAAGGTTTCCAAGATGCGTTGCTATTTTTCTCCAACCCTCTTTTCTTCAGATGTGGAGTCGACGGCTGAAACTATAGCCAGAACTCGAGCTATTATCGAGACAATCAAAGGCTATCAAGACCCAGATTTCAAGGTGATGGTGGCCCCTCATTCGCCCTACAGTTGTAGTCGAGATTTGCTGGAGGCAAGTCTTGAGCTAGCAAAAGAAGAAAACATTCCACTTCATATCCACGTAGCAGAAACCCAGGAAGAGTCAGGCATTATCCTGAAACGTTATGGTAAACGCCCATTAGCCTTTCTAGATGAACTTGGCTATTTAGACCATAAAGCTATCTTTGCCCATGGTGTTGAGTTAAATGAAGCAGAAATTACCCGCCTGGCAGATTCGCAAGTGGCTATCGCCCACAATCCTATCAGCAACCTCAAATTAGCCTCAGGGATTGCACCAGTCGTCCAACTTCAACAGGCAGGAGTAGCAGTTGGTATTGCGACAGATTCAGTTGCTTCTAACAATAACCTGGATATGTTTGAGGAAGGGCGGACGGCAGCACTCTTACAGAAAATGAAGAATGGCGATGCCAGCCAATTTCCAATCGAAACTGCCCTCAAGGCCTTGACAATCGAGGGTGCTAAGGTGTTAGGAATGGCAGATGAGATTGGTAGTTTGGAAGTCGGCAAGCAAGCTGATTTCCTCGTCATCCAACCCCAAGGCAAAATCCATCTCCAACCTCAAGAAAACATGCTGTCTCACCTCGTTTATGCCGTCAAATCCAGTGATGTTAATGATGTCTATATCGCTGGTGAGCAAGTCGTGAAAGACGGCCAAGTGCTGACTGTTAACTTGTAAAAAGTAGTATAAATTTACGAAATCTCATAGGAAATTTCTTGTGAGGTTTTTAGATTTTTGCTAGAAATAAGGTCAGTAGATGTCTTGCAAAATATATTGAT
Source organism: Streptococcus sp. HPH0090 (assembly GCF_000411475.1). Lineage (GTDB taxonomy): Bacteria > Bacillota > Bacilli > Lactobacillales > Streptococcaceae > Streptococcus. Next base: position 87,536 of record NZ_KE150464.1, read on the forward strand.
ACTAAATTAGAAAAACACCGATTAGATAAAAAAAAAAAATTGTGGTATAATAATAAGATGCAAAAAAAGGAGTATCTATGGACATTTCAGAAATTCGTCAAAAAATTGACGCAAATCGTGAAAAATTAGCTTCTTTCAGGGGGTCTCTTTGACCTCGAAGGTTTAGAGGAAGAGATTGCCATTTTGGAAAACAAAATGACAGAACCTGATTTTTGGAACGATAATATTGCGGCCCAAAAAACGTCGCAAGAATTAAACGAACTCAAAAATACCTACAATACCTTCCACAAGATGGATGAGTTGCAGGATGAAGTTGAGATTTTACTGGACTTTTTGGCAGAGGATGAATCCGTTAAGGATGAGTTGGTTGAAAAACTCGATGAGTTAGATCAGATGATGACTAGCTACGAAATGACCCTTCTCTTGTCAGAACCCTACGATCACAACAACGCCATCCTTGAAATCCATCCAGGTTCTGGGGGAACAGAGGCTCAAGACTGGGGCGATATGCTCCTTCGTATGTATACTCGCTATGGAAATGCCAAAGGCTTCAAGGTCGAGGTCTTGGACTACCAAGCAGGTGATGAGGCAGGAATCAAGTCAGTAACCTTGTCTTTTGAAGGACCAAATGCTTATGGTCTTCTCAAGTCAGAGATGGGAGTTCACCGTTTGGTCCGTATCTCACCATTTGACTCTGCTAAACGTCGCCACACCTCATTTACTTCTGTAGAAGTGATGCCAGAGTTGGATGATACCATCGAAGTTGACATCCGTGAGGATGATATCAAGATGGATACCTTCCGTTCAGGTGGAGCAGGTGGACAAAACGTCAACAAGGTTTCAACAGGTGTGCGCTTGACTCACATTCCGACAGGGATCGTCGTAGCATCAACCGTCGACCGTACTCAGTACGGAAACCGTGACCGTGCTATGAAGATGCTTCAGGCAAAACTCTACCAGATGGAGCAGGAAAAGAAAGCTGCTGAGGTAGACTCGCTCAAGGGTGAGAAAAAGGAAATTACATGGGGAAGCCAAATCCGCTCCTATGTATTTACGCCTTATACAATGGTAAAAGACCATCGTACCAACTTTGAAGTAGCGCAAGTAGATAAGGTAATGGATGGAGACCTAGATGGTTTCATCGATGCTTATCTGAAATGGCGTATCAGTTAAAAGAAAGGAAGTCACATGTCAATCATTGAAATGAGAGATGTTGTCAAAAAATATGACAACGGGACAACAGCCCTACGTGGCATCACTGTAAATATCGATGCAGGAGAATTTGCCTACATCGTAGGACCTTCAGGTGCTGGTAAATCAACCTTTATCCGTGCCTTGTATCGTGAGGTCAAAATCGACAAAGGAAGCTTGCAAGTTGCAGGTTATAACCTCGTTAAGATTAAAAAGAAAGATATTCCGTTCTTGCGTAGAAACGTTGGAGTAGTCTTTCAGGATTACAAACTTTTGCCAAAGAAAACCGTTTATGAGAACATTGCTTACGCCATGGAGGTTGTTGGTGAAAGTCGTCGCAACATCAAAAAACGTGTTATGGAAGTCTTGGACCTTGTCGGTTTGAAGCACAAGGTTCGTTCATTCCCGAATGAACTTTCAGGTGGTGAGCAACAACGTATCGCCATTGCGCGTGCTATCGTAAACAATCCTAAGGTTTTGATTGCCGACGAACCAACAGGAAACTTGGACCCAGATAACTCATGGGAAATCATGAACCTCTTGGAACGTATCAATCTTCAAGGAACAACTGTTTTGATGGCGACCCACAACAGCCAAATCGTAAATACCTTGCGCCACCGCGTTATTGCCATCGAGAATGGTCGCGTGGTACGTGATGAAGCGAAAGGAGAGTACGGATACGATGATTAGTAGATTTTTCCGCCATCTGTTCGAAGCTTTAAAAAGTTTAAAGCGTAATGGATGGATGACCATTGCTGCTGTCAGTTCAGTAATGATTACCTTGACCTTGGTTGCTATCTTTGCTTCAGTTATCTTCAATACTGCGAAATTAGCAACTGATATTGAAAACAACGTCCGCGTCATGGTTTATGTTCGTAAAGACGTTGAAGACAACAGTGAAACCATTGTAAAAGAAGGCCAAACAGTCACGAACAATGACTACCACAAGGTCTATAACGCCCTTAAAGCTCTGCCAGCTGTAAAAAATGTAACTTTCTCAAGTAAAGAAGAGCAGTACCAAAAGCTGACTGAAACTATGGGTGATGAGTGGAAGGTATTTGAAGGAGATGCAAACCCTCTTCATGATGCCTACATCGTAGATACCAATTCACCAAGTGATGTAAAACCTGTAGCTGAAGAAGCTAAGAAAATCGAAGGTGTCTCTGAAGTTCAAGACGGTGGTGCCAATACCGAACGTCTCTTCAAGTTGGCTTCCTTCATCCGTGTATGGGGATTGGTCATCGCAGGACTCTTGATCTTCATCGCAGTCTTCTTGATTTCAAATACCATCCGTATTACTATCATTTCACGTAGCCGTGAAATCCAAATCATGCGTTTGGTTGGTGCAAAAAACGGTTATATCCGTGGCCCATTCTTGCTAGAAGGTGCCTTTATCGGATTGTTGGGAGCAGCTCTTCCATCAGCATTGGTTTACTTTATCTATAACCGAGTGTTCCAATCTGTCAACCCATCCTTGGTTGGTCAAAACCTATCTTTGATTACACCGAATACCTTTATTCCATTGATGATTGGTCTCTTGTTCCTCATCGGAATCTGTATCGGTTCACTTGGTTCAGGAATCTCAATGCGTCGATTCTTGAAAATCTAAGTCACATAACTGGATAAAACACATAAAAAAGTGGGATGTCATCAAGACTTCACAGCTCTTGATGCCCCGCTTTTTCTTTTGGTCTTGGTGCTCAGTCGCTTGCCAATTTTGGCTAAAGAGTGTATGATAGGAAAGGACCTTTTTACTAATATGAAAAATGAACAATGAATGAGGAAAAGATGAAACAATTTTTGGAAAAAGTGAGCATACTCTCCCTATCGTTAGTATTGATCACATCGTTTTCTATTTCGAGCGCCCTGCCTGCTATGTTTGACTATTATCAGGGCTATTCGACCGGTCAGGTCGAACTCTTGGTCAGCCTCCCATCCTTTGGGATTATGGCCATGCTTTTATTAAACGGAGTTCTAGAGCGTATTTTTCCTGAACGTCTCCAGTTGACCTTGGGACTCTTGATTTTATCCATCAGTGGAACTGCACCTTTCTGGTATCAAGGTTATTACTTTGTCTTTGCAACCCGTTTGCTATTTGGGCTTGGAGTTGGGATGCTCAATGCCAAGGCTATTTCGATCATCAGTGAACGTTACCACGGCAAAACTCGTATCCAGATGCTTGGTTTTCGTGGATCGGCTGAGGTAGTAGGAGCATCTATTTTAACTTTAGCAGTCGGGCAATTGTTAGCATTTGGCTGGACCGCAACATTCTTAGCCTATGCCGCAGGCTTGGTAGTCTTGGTGCTCTTTCTTCTATTTGTCCCTTACAACAAGGAAGAAGTTCATGAGTCCAAGCATCAGACAGAAGAAGCAGTAAGATTGACTGCTTCTATGAAAAAGCTCATTTTCTTCCTTGCTATTGCAGCCGCAGTGATTGTATGTACCAATACGGCCATTACCTTCCGCATCCCTAGTCTCATGATTGAGGCAGGGTTTGGAGATGCTCAGTTGTCCAGTTTGGTACTTAGTGCCATGCAGTTGATTGGGATTCTAGCTGGAATCAGCTTTTCTTTCCTGATCTCGACCTTCAAAGAAAGACTTCTATTGGTCGCTGGTGTAACTTTTGGGATCGGGCAAATCATCATTGCCTTAGCACCATCACTCTGGGTGGTCGTTGCAGGTTCGATTCTTGGAGGATTTGCCTACAGTATTGCTTTGACGACAGTCTTTCAGTTGATATCTGAGAGAATCCCAGCAAACCTCCTCAACAAAGCAACTTCCTATGCGGTTTTGGGCTGCTCTTCTGGTGCATCTTTAACACCTTTTGTGCTATCAGGGATTGGCTTGGTGACTACGAATGGTCGAATGACCTTTATCATACTAGGAACGTGGATGATTGCTACATCCGTACTAGTTTCCTTATTATTGAAAAAAGAAGCCTAACAAAGAAAAACTCAAGGATGAATCCTTGAGTTTTTTGTGTATTAGCCAAACATCTGCCAAAAGTAATCGATGATGTAGGTCAAGCCATAGGTGTAAACGACCAGGGTAAAGGGCTTGGTCAGGATGATAATGGTCATATACCGCTTGAAGCTCATCTTGGTCAAAGCAGCCAACATGCAGAGAAAATCAGCTGGACTAACTGGCCAAATCATCATAAAGATAAAGAATCGGTCAAAGCGATTGCCCTCATCTAACCAACCGATATACTTGTCATAGGTGCGCTTGCTGACCATGGACTGGACAAAGGGTGCTCCGTAGAGTCGAACCAAGTAAAAGATAATGGCACAACCAATGACAATACCGATATAGTTGTAAATGGTCCCGATGATGTGACCATAGATAAAGACGCCTGCAACGGAGGTGAGAGCACCTGGAATGATAGGAACAACTGTCTGCAAAATCTGTAAAAAGATAAAGAGTGGTGGCCCCCATATACCCGCCTGTTGGATAAAGGCTGATAGGGTTTCCTTGGAGTGCAAGATACCCGCCTGATAGGCCCAGATACAGAATATTACAGTAGCAACTCCACCGACGATGGAGGAAATATGAATGGCTTGCTGTAGAAGGGGAGAAACAGCTTTCATTTCTTTCTCGTGTGACATGTAAACTCCTCTTGTGTAGTATGATTCTACTATACCATATTTTAGGGAGAAAGACTATATGGTTTTTGGGAAGGAAGTAGGATCTAGAAGGCGTTTTCTTCTAGGAATATGATATAATAATAGATAATTAAGAATTCGATAAATTGGAGAGATAGTCTGAAAGATATTGTTAGTAAAAATAGACAGTTCTGACTAGCAAAAGGAAGTTTTATGGCAAAGAGAAAAGATTTTTCTGAATTAACTAGGGTTCAAATTCCAGCAGCTCTGCATCTCATGCGTATGGGCTATACCTATCTTCCTCGCAATGGGAAGGAGATTGCAGAAAGAGATCCAGATACTAATATCCTTGTATCTGTTTTTAAGGAGCAATTTTTAAAATTTAACAACTACTTGACAGAGGATGACTTTGAGAGAGAACTAGCCAATATCAAGTTGGAACTAGATCAAAACGATTTAGGACGTTCTTTCTTTAAACGTCTGCAAGGTCAGGAAGATGCTATTTATATTGACTGGGAGCATCCTGAAGACAATACCTTCCATCTGGCGCTTGAAGTTACTTGCCAAAATGGTCAGGATGAATTTCGTCCGGATATCGTTATTTTTGTCAATGGTCTGCCTCTTTCTTATATCGAAGTGAAACAGCCAAATGCGATTCGTGATGGCAAGACTGGAATTCAGTCAGAGCAGGACAGAACCAGATACCGTTTTGAAAATCGTAAGTTCCGTCGTTTTAACAATATCACCCAGTTGATATCCTTATCTGATAACTTAGCGTATATCAGTGGGCAAGGTCAGCAAAAACAGGGTTCTTATTATGGTTCAAACGCCTATTCAAAAACCAAATTTAATGCTTTCAAGGAAGAAAGAGTAGAAGATTTCCTTCATTCCCTTTCCCCTCTAACCGAGGACCAAATCGACTTTGTCCTAGAAGACATGAAGCGCTTTGCCCTCAAATCTCAGCCAGAGTTTACAACAAACCTAAACCCTGATACACCTTGCAATGCCTTTCTGTCTTCTTTGTACCAGAAGGAACGCTTGCTCTTTATGCTTCGTTTTGGTCTGGTCTATGTCGAAGAAGAGAGCAAGGACGGTCAGATGCAACTGCAGAAGCACGTCATGCGCTATCCTCAGTATTTTGCGACACGTGCTATCGAAGAAACAATCGCAAAAGGTGTCAAGAAAGGGGTTATCTGGCATACCCAAGGTTCAGGTAAGACTGCCTTGGCCTTCTTTAATATTCGCTATCTAACCAACTATTTCTCAAAAGAGGGAATCGTTCCTCAGTTTTACTTTGTCGTCGATCGTTTGGACTTGGCAGACCAAGCCTTTAAGGAATTCACCAAACGAGGCCTCAAGGTTAAGCGCATCAATAACCCACAAGAACTCAATCAAAAACAAGACAGTTATGATGTCGCTGTGGTTAATATCCAGAAGTTTAAGGATGATTCGGATCTGACAGACCGATCTGGCTATGATCTCAATCGTCAAAATATCTACTTTATCGATGAAGCCCACCGTTCTTACAATGAACGAGGTTCCTACCTGCCAAATCTCTATCAGGCTGACACCAAGGCCATTAAGATTGCCTTGACAGGAACGCCTCTCATCACCTATAAGAAAGATGGCAAGACCAAGGAAAGTCATGCGACCACGCGTGATATCTTTGGAGACTATATCCACAAATACTACTACAACCAGTCTATCGATGACGGCTTTACCCTACGCCTGATGCGAGAAGATATCGAGACCTCCTATAAGGATAATCTCAGAACCATCAACGAAGAAATCCAACGTGGCGACCTGTCCAAGGAAGATATCTTTGCCCATCCACATTACGTAGAGCCTATGTTGGACTTTATCATTGAAGACTTTAATCGTGCTCGTAATCTGATCTTTGATGACCAGACCATCGGTGGTATGATTGTCTGTGACTCGTCCAAGCAGGCGCGTGAGCTTGAAAAGCAATTAAAAGAACGACGTCAAGCTGGCTCAACCACCTTGACTTCCGCTCTCATCCTCCATGATGAGGGAGACAAGGAAGAGAAGAAGGACAAGGTAGATGCATACAAGGAAGGTAAAATTGACCTTATCATCGTCTACTCTATGCTCCTGACAGGATTTGATGCACCTCGGCTCAAGCGCCTCTATCTAGGGCGCAAGATCAAGGCTCACAATCTTTTACAGACTCTAACCCGTGTCAATCGTCCTTACAAGGACTACCTCTTTGGCTATGTCATTGACTTTGCGGATATTTCCAAGGAGTTTGACAAGACCAATCGTGCCTATCTGGAAGAACTCAATCAAGAGTATGATTCGACCCTGACTGGGGAAAATGGCGAGGATGTTTTTGGCTCGCTCTTTGTGTCAGCAGATGAGATTTCTCAAGAGTTGAGCAAGACCGAGCATATCCTCATCGACTATCCAACGGACAATCTAGAATACTTCTCCCAAGCCATCAATGATATCAAGGACAAGAAGCAGTTAATCGATCTTCGTAAGGCCTTGGAGTCTATTAAGCAGTACTACAATATCGCCCGTCTCCTCGGCTACGACCACCTGCTCCAGCAGATTGACATTGCTCAGATTGCAACCCTGCTCAATGTCCTCTCTAGACGGATGCTGACGCTATCTCTGATCGATAAACCAGATGACTTCTCTAGTCGGACTCTCTTAAATCTTGCCATGTCTGAGACTAGCTTTAGCTTTGTCAAGATTGCAGAGGAAGAGCTTCGTCTAGCAGCCAATGACTTGGAAGATTTGAAACGTCGAGTTGCAAGTGGTATTAAGAACCAGCGTGATGAAAAGGATCCTGAGTGGGTCACTCTCTACGAAGAATTCCAGCGCATCATGAAAAAACACCTGATCCATGGCCAAGAAGGCTTTACCATGGAGAATATCAAAGAAATCCAAAAAGACTATGAGGAGCTCTTTAAGTCCGTGGAGGACTATCATACTCGTATGAGACGCCTAGCTATGAACTTTAACGGAGATGAGATGGCAGCTCGTTCCTACAAGCACGTGACCAACTCGACTATGGTTAGTGAGTTTCCTGCTATTTACCATGTCATCAAGGGTTCTAAAGTTAGACTAGACCGTAAAATCGGTCAAAACCAAGGAGTACTCGATAACGAGGACTTTCTCAAGAAGATGATTCGAGAAGAAGCTCGGATTGAAATGAAAACCAACCAATCTGCAAGTAGTTTGACAAGAGAGGATTTTAATTATATCGTCGAGTCACTATTTGAAGGATATGAAGAGGAATACCAACACTAATGAATGAAACATACAAAGTCCAAGTCCAAGGCTTGGTAGATGATTTGAAAGCTGTCTTTACCCACGCGGGACTAGGAGGAGAAGCGGGTGAGTACAAACTCCTCACCCAATCCTTCCTCTACAAATTTTTAAACGACAAGTTTTTGTATCAAGCCAAGGTCCTAGATGAATCAAACACCTATGAAAACCTGCTGGATATGAGCGAGGAAGACTATGACTGGCTTTTGGAGGATATCGGTACCAGCACCGCTTGGCTCAAGCCAGACCAGTTGATCGAAACGCTTCACCGTCAGCAAAATGAGGCGACTTTTTACGAAACTTTTGAAAATACCCTCAACCAAATCGCCATTGACAATAACGATATCTTCTCGGTTCATACAGAAGGAGACACAGCCATTCGTCTCTTTGATGAACGTTTGATTACGGATACCATTTCAGATAGCAGTAAGCGTAACGAGGTGGCTAAGGCCATCATCAATCTCCTTGCACGCGTCAAGTTTGATGAGACCATCTTTTCACAAGGCTTTGACTTTTTCTCAACTCTCTTTGAGTACATGATCAAGGACTACAACAAAGATGGTGGTGGAAAGTATGCCGAGTACTACACACCTCACTCTGTAGCTAAGATTATCGCTGATATCTTAGTGGGAGAAGATAAACCTCAAAACGTGCGGATCTATGACCCGTCTGCTGGTTCGGGCACCTTGCTGATGAATCTGGCTAGTCGTATCGGTGTGGATAAGACCACTGTTTATAGTCAGGATATCTCGCAAAAATCATCCAATCTCCTCCGACTCAATCTGATCTTGAATGGACTGCAACACTCCATTCATAATATCGTACAGGGAAATACTATCATCGCTAACCGTCATCCTGAAAAGATGGACTATATCGTGTCTAACCCTCCTTTCAAGCTGGACTTTTCAGAGTGGCGTGATCAAGTGGAAACCTTGCCAGAAGCCAGTGAGCGTTTCTTTGCAGGTGTGCCAAAGGTTCCTGCCAAGTCTAAGGACAAGATGGCGATTTACGAGCTCTTTGTTCAGCATATCATCTACTCCCTGAAACCAGATGGTCAGGCAGCTGTTGTCTTGCCGACAGGCTTTATCACTGCCCAGTCAGGGATTGACAAGACCATCCGTCAACACTTGGTGGATAATCAAATGCTGGCAGGTGTCGTTTCCATGCCGTCCAATATCTTTGCGACGACAGGTACCAACGTCTCTATCCTCTTTATCGATAAGAAAAACAAGGGTGACGTCGTCCTCATCGATGCCTCAAACCTCGGAACCAAGGTCAAGGAAGGCAAGAACCAAAAGACTGTACTCTCTCCTGAGGAAGAGCAGAAGATCGTCGAGACCTTTATCAAGAAAGAAGCCGTCGAGGACTTTTCTGTCACTGTCTCTTATGAGGACATCAAGGAGAAAAACTACTCTCTCAGCGCAGGTCAATACTTTGACATCAAGATTGACTATGTGGACATCACAGCAGAAGAGTTTGAAGTTAAGATGACCGCCTTTCAAAACAAACTCTCAGACCTCTTCCAGCAATCGCATGTACTGGAGCAGGAGATTGAAGAGCAAATGAAGGGGTTGAAGTATGAGTGAGTGGAAAGAAGTAAGTTTATCAGAATTAGGGAAAACAATAACTGGGAAAACACCATCGTCTCAATATCCTGAGGATTTTGGAGATGAAGTACCTTTTATTACTCCATCCGATTCCTTTGAGAAAAAATACATAAGTAGGCCAGAAAGATACTTATCACGTTTAGGTTCAGACCGTCTAAAAGATAAAATCATTTCTTCTGATAGTATTATGGTTACTTGTATAGGCTCAGCTATGGGAAAAGTGGCAAAGAATAGTTTGCCTTCAGTTACTAATCAGCAGATAAATTCTATTATAGTTAATGAAAATTTTGATTCTGACTATATTTATTATCTTTTTAAAAATAACTATGCTGTATTTAGAAATGCTGCATCAGGTAGTACAGCAATTCCAATTCTAAATAAAACTGATTTTGATAATTTGAGATTTAAAGTTGAATTGGATTTAAACCAACAACGTAAAATGGTTTCAATACTTTCAAAAATTGATGACAAGATTGAAATCAACAACCAAATCAACCAAGAGTTGGAAGCCATGGCTAAGACCCTCTATGACTACTGGTTTGTGCAGTTTGATTTCCCAGACCAGAATGGCAAACCCTACAAATCATCCGGCGGAAAGATGGTCTATCACCCAGAACTCAAACGCGAAATCCCAGAGGGGTGGGGAGTGGATTCTTTATGGAATATAGCGAATTTTTATAATGGTCTTGCTATGCAAAAATATAGACCAGATACAAATGAGGATGATTACCTTCCTGTCATTAAAATTCGAGAAATGATGAATGGTTTCTCAAAGGATACGGAAAAAGCGAGATTAGATATTCCAACAGAAGCAATTGTAGAGAGAGGAGATATATTATTTTCTTGGTCTGCAACATTAGAGGTTATAATCTGGGGGAAAGAAAGAGGAGCTTTAAATCAACATATTTTTAAAGTTACTTCGGATACTTATCCAAAATCCTTCATCTACTTTGAATTGAAAAGCTATTTGAAGGTATTTAAAGCAATTGCTGAGTTGAGAAAAACAACTATGGGACATATTACTCAGGACCATTTAAAGCAGGCTAAGATTGTAGTTCCACCTATTGATCTTATTTCAAAATTAGATGCTAAACTACAACCCATAATGTTAAAACAGCAGATGCTAGAAAATCAAAATCAAGAACTCACCCAACTTCGCGACTGGCTCTTGCCAATGCTGATGAATGGACAGGTCAAGGTGGAGTAGGGGAATCTAAACTAAAAGAGATTTGCATGTTTGGAAAATAAATTTCTGCTAGAGTCTATACCTATTCCAACAGGTTTTATAGCTTTGTAAGAAACGACAATTGACAGGGAATCCTAACTAGTTTAATGTGGTAGAATAGATAGAATGTAAAGATTTTACTTGAAGATTTACTTAGAAAGGAAGACCATGACCCCCAACTATAAAATAACAGAAGAAATATTGAATCTCGTGCAGAAGATTTCTGAGTTGGCGACTCAGCTTTCTTTCGAAACGAGGGAATTACACCTACGCAAGGAAAATCGGATTCGCTCCATCCAGTCTTCCCTTGCCATTGAGAATAATAGTCTTTCTTTGGAGCAGGTGACTGATGTTATAGAGGGAAAAAGAGTTCTAGGCCCTCTTAAGGATATCCATGAGGTCCAAAATGCTTATGAAGCTTATGAGAAGGTTTTTCGCTTAAATCCATATAGTATAGATGATTTTTTATTAGCTCATCGATTGTTGACCCAGGATTTGGTCAAGCATCCTGGACAGTTTCGATTAGGCGATGTGGGTGTTTTTGATGGAGCAGGGAAAGTTGTTCACCTTGGAGCGAGACCCCAGTTTGTTCCTAATCTGGTATCGGATTTATTTGTTTGGGCTGAGGCCAGCCATATATCTGATATTGTCAAATCTTGCATCGTGCATTTTGAGTTAGAAATTATTCATCCCTTTGAGGATGGGAACGGTCGTATGGGTCGGATGTGGCAGAGCCTAATTTTGAGTAGATGGAATCCGTTATTTGAGTGGCTTCCTGTCGAGTCTGTTATTTACCGACATCAGTCAGGATATTATCAAGCCTTAACTGATAGTAATGAAGCTAATGATTCTACAAAATTTATCCAATTTATGCTTGATGCGATTTTAGAAACCTTGCTGGATTATAGTCAGCAAAAAATTGATAGTAAGGACAAGTCGGTTAAAGTGCTTTTGAAACCACGTGAGTTAGCTATTTTTGAAAAAATAGAGTCTTATCTTATAGAGCATTATCAGATAACAAATGCAATTGCACAAGAACTAACAGGTTTGAGTGCGGCAACTATGCGTCGTTATCTCCAACTATTTGTAAATCAAGGTTTATTAGAAAAATCAGGAACTACAAAAAACACTATTTATTCGCTCATAATTCGCTCATAATTCGCTCATTTTATAGATATAACTTTGTTTCCGTATTTCCTGGGAACTAGTAGAAGGTTAGGAGAAATATGGAAACTAACAACCAACGTGCCCTTTGTCAGCAACTCTGGGCGGAAAACAAATACCTTGTTTTGAGTCATTCCAGCAATATTTACAAGGACATTCGCCAGTATCTCAAGCAAGAAGTGGTGGAGCTGAGTCAGGTTCAAGAGATGATTGACCGTGCCTGCCAGATTCCAGAGCACAGGGGTCAGGTTTGCAATGCTTTTCAGCATATTTGGGGCTATTTCAAGAAGAAAGCAACGGAAACTGAACGCAAGGATTATATGTTTTTACTGGAGCGTTATCACTCTGGTCATGTCACCAAAGAAGAATTAATTGTTAAGACGAGAGACTTGCTTGAGCGTTACCCAAATGCTTATCTGCAACATTCTACCTTGCTGAAAGGAGACTCCCATGAGACTTTGGCATGAGGCTTTGATTTCACAACTTCCCCGTCCTCAGCTCTTGGGACAGCATCGAGAGTGTTGCGCTCTGCGTGGCAATGGCTGGGGCAGAAAGCATGCGACGGTGGACTATGTCTTTACCCACTCGCCCTATCGTCTCTATGCCTATCATCGTTTGATCATGGAGGAGATGGCTAGCCGTGGTTACAATGTCAGTCCAGAGTGGCTGGATAAGAACTACCGTGGCAAGACCTGCCCTCCTTATCAAGACTTAGCAGAGGAAAAGCTGAAAAGTCCTATCTATAGTGAGCATGACCATGCCTACTATGAGGAGTGTCTGGCTAATCTCCGTGAAAAGGGGATCAACCTATAGTCTTTTCTAATAACAAGCCATAGGTAGCTTTCAATTCAATATTTTTTTGCGCAGAACACAGCAACCTTGAAAGCTTATCAATCTTTATATACCAAAGGATTTGGGGAATCTTCTCTAAATCTTTTTTTGTCTTTTAAATCGAGATATAGTTTCAAACTATATCAAAGCCTAATTTTTTACAATTATACAGACAGTTTCTTTTCTGTTAAGATAGTTTCAACAACAATTTTTGGAGGACAAAACATGTCAACTACAATTATCGGTTTCCCTCGTTTGGGTGAATTCCGCGAATTAAAATTTACAACTGAAAAATACTTTAGAAAAGAAATCTCAGAAGAAGAACTCTTGGCTGCGGCTAAAGAATTGCGTGCTAAACACTGGAACATCGTCAAAGAAAAAGGCATCACTGAAATCCCATCAAATGACTTTTCTCACTATGACAACTTCCTAGATGCTGCTTTCCTTTTCAACGTAGTTCCTGCATCTGTTCAAAACTTGGAATTGTCTGATCTTGAACGTTACTTTGCTTTGGGACGCGGTTACCAAGGAGAAAAAGGGGATGTTCGTGCCCTTCCGATGAAGAAATGGTTCAACACTAACTACCACTACATCGTTCCTAAATTTGAAAAAGACACTCAAGTAAAATTGGCTGGTCACAAGATCTTCGATGAGTTCCAAGAAGCTAAAGAACTTGGTCTTAACACTCGTCCTGTCCTTGTAGGTCCATTCACTTTCCTTCAATTGTCAGACTATGAAGAAGGCGTGAAAGCAGAAGACTTCGTAGATAGCTTAGTAGCTGCTTACCAAGATGTTTTTGCTAAATTGGCTGAACTTGGTGCAACTCGTATCCAACTCGATGAAGCTGCTCTTGTCAAAGATTTGACAGAAGAAGAAAAAGCTCTCTTCTTGAACATCTACAACAAATTGTTGGCTGACAAAAAAGGTCTTGAAGTCTTGCTTCAAACTTACTTTGGTGACGTTCGTGACGTTTACGCTGACCTTGTGAAATTGCCAGTAGATGCGATCGGTCTTGACTTCGTTGAAGGTAAGAAAACTCTTGAACTCGTTAAAGGTGGATTCCCAGCTGACAAGACTCTCTATGCAGGTATTGTCAATGGTAAGAACATCTGGCGCAATAACTACGAAAAGAGCTTGGCTGTTCTTGAGCAAATCCCAGCTGAAAACATCGTTTTGACAAGCTCATGTTCACTTCTTCATGTGCCATTTACAACTGCTAACGAAGAATTTGAACCAGCTATCTTGAACCACTTTGCATTTGCAGTTGAAAAATTAGATGAAATCCGTGACTTGGATGCTATCCGCAACGGTCAAGGTGCAGAAGCTCTTGCAGCAAACAAAGAACTCTTTGCGGCTGAACGTGTTGGTGAAAATGCGGAACTTCGTGCTCGTATCGCAGGATTGACAGATGCAGACTACACTCGTTTGCCAGCCTTCGCAGAACGTGAAGCAATCCAAGAAGAAGCTTTCAAACTTCCATCTCTTCCAACAACAACCATCGGTTCATTCCCTCAAACTAAGGAAGTTCGTGCCAAACGTTTGGCCTTCCGTAAGGGTGAATTGTCACAAGAGGAATACGATGCCTTCCTTGCTGAAACCATCGACGAATGGATTAAATGGCAAGAAGAAGTTGGATTTGACGTGCTTGTACACGGTGAATTCGAGCGTAACGACATGGTTGAGTACTTCGGTCAAAACTTGTCAGGTTACCTCTTCTCTAAGAATGGTTGGGTACAATCATACGGTATGCGTGGGGTTAAACCACCAATCATCTGGGGTGATGTGACTCGTCTCAACCCTATCACTGTGAAATGGTCTAGCTATGCACAAAGCCGTACGGACAAGCCTGTTAAAGGGATGTTGACTGGACCTGTTACTATCCTTAACTGGTCATTCCCACGTGAAGACATCTCTATCAAGGATTCAACTCTTCAAATCGCTCTTGCTATCAAGGATGAAGTTCTTGACCTTGAAGCTGCAGGCGTGAAAATCATCCAAATCGACGAGGCTGCTCTTCGTGAGAAATTGCCACTTCGTCGTAGCGACTGGTACGAAGACTACCTTGACTGGGCTATTCCAGCCTTCCGTTTGGTACACTCAACAGTAGCACCAGACACACAAATCCACACTCACATGTGTTACTCAGAATTTACAGATATCATCCCAGCTATCGACAACTTGGATGCAGACGTTATCTCATTTGAAGCTAGCCGTTCAAACCTTGAAATCTTGGACGAACTCAAAGCGAAAAATTTCCAAACAGAAGTTGGACCTGGGGTTTACGATATCCACTCACCTCGTGTGCCTAACGAAGGCGAAATCGACCACACCATCGAAGCAATCCTTGCTAAAGTTCCAAGCAGAAAAGTTTGGATCAACCCTGACTGTGGTTTGAAAACACGTGGTATTCCAGAAACGAAAGAAAGCTTGATCCGCCTTGTAGAAGCTGCTAAAGCTGCGCGTGAGAAATTGTAAGAAAAGGACAGTTCTCCCTACACGGTTGATCAGTAAAAAATCAACTAGAAAAGGATGATGAATATGTCAGGTCAAACACCGTCACTCTCATTTGAAGTTTTCCCTCCAAACCCAGCAGTAGGCAATGAAAAAATTATTGCAGCCCTAAAAGATATGCAGGGCTTGGCACCCCACTTCATTAGTGTGACTGCTAGCAATAATAAATTTAATATCAAAGAGACGACGGTTCGTTTGGCAGACTATATCCAAAATGACTTGGAGATTCCGACCATTGCTCACTTGCCAGCTATCTATCTGACTAAGGATAAGGTAGCTGAGACCATTGCAGATTTGGATAAGGTTGGGGTTCAGAAAATCTTGGCTCTTCGTGGAGATATCATTCCGGATGTGGAGCCACAAAAAGATTTTCGTTACGCGACTGATTTGATTGAGTTTATCAAGGAACAGGCGCCACACTTTGAGATTATTGGAGCTTGTTATCCAGAAGGACATCCTGATTCGCCAAACCAAATCTCAGATATTCAAAATCTCAAGAAAAAAGTAGATGCAGGCTGTTCAAGTCTTGTCACTCAGCTTTTCTTTGACAACGAGCGTTTCTACGATTTCCAAGACAAATGTACCTTGGCTGGGATTGATGTTCCTATCCATGCTGGAATCATGCCAATCCTCAATCGTAACCAAGCTCTTCGTCTCTTGAAGACTTGCGAGAATATCCATCTCCCACGTAAATTTAAGGCTATCTTGGACAAGTATGAGAATGACCCTGAGTCACTCAGAGCAGCAGGACTTGCCTATGCCGTGGACCAAATCGTGGACTTGGTAACGCAAGACGTAGCAGGGGTACATCTCTACACTATGAACAATGCAGACACTGCTCAGTACATCCACCAAGCAACCCATGCCTTGTTCAATCACCAATCTTAAAATATTAAAAAGCAAACCATTCTTCTTTTCATAGAGGAATGGTTCCTTTTTGATAGAAAAGACCGTACTTTTTAAGAAAAATATGATAAAATAGACTCTGTACGTACTTGATACAAAGATGAGGGTATTTAGGTTGTAGAAGTTTGTTTAAAGTGGATTATTTTTAAACAAAATAAGATAATAGGTGTCTATAAAAAAAACGAAGTGAGTATTAAAAGATATTTCACGCTATAGTGGTATCCTAGAGAATAACTCTGTTATTATCTAGGACGGAATTTTTTAGACTTCAGGCTAAAAAATTAGGGATGAAATTCCGAGGGAAGTTGCTCCCGTCCGCACTATTCTAGTGAAATATCAAAAAAATTCTTAATTGAATTTTGGCCTCATTTCTTAGGAAAAAAGATAAGCTTCCTTGCACTCATCGAGTGCGGCGTCACCTTCCTATTTTTCTACAGAAATGTTCGGCAAACCGAACCGTCCAAAATATCTTGATCTTTGTAGGCAAGGCGTATAATTTTATCAATCCAAAGGGGATTACAATGACAAAACAAGTGTTTCAAACGACTTTTGCGGGTCGTGAGTTGATCGTAGAGACTGGTCAGGTTGCTAAGCAAGCAAATGGCTCTGTTGTGGTGCGTTACGGTGAGTCAACTGTCTTGACTGCTGCCGTTATGTCTAAGAAGATGGCAACTGGGGATTTCTTCCCGCTTCAAGTCAACTACGAAGAAAAAATGTATGCGGCTGGGAAATTTCCTGGTGGCTTTATGAAACGTGAAGGACGTCCTTCAACAGATGCGACTTTGACAGCGCGTTTGATTGACCGTCCAATCCGTCCAATGTTTGCGGAAGGTTTCCGTAATGAAGTGCAAGTCATCAACACTGTACTTTCTTACGATGAAAATGCATCTGCTCCAATGGCAGCTATGTTTGGTTCATCATTGGCCTTGTCTATCTCAGATATTCCATTTGACGGCCCAATCGCTGGGGTACAAGTGGGCTATGTTGATGGTCAAATCATCATCAACCCGACTCAAGAACAAGCAGAGCAATCACTTCTTGAATTGACAGTAGCAGGTACTAAGCACGCTATCAACATGGTAGAGTCTGGTGCCAAAGAATTGTCAGAAGAAATCATGTTGGAAGCTCTTCTCAAAGGACATGAAGCCGTTAAAGAATTGATTGCCTTCCAAGAAGAAATTGTTGCGGCAGTTGGTAAGGAAAAAGCAGAAGTTGAATTGCTTCATGTAGATGCTGACTTGCAAGCTGAAATCATCGCAGCCTATAACAGCGACCTTCAAAAAGCGGTCCAAGTAGAAGAAAAATTGGCTCGTGAAGCTGCAACTCAAGCAGTAAAAGACCAAGTCACAGCTGTTTACGAAGAAAAATATGCAGACCACGAAGAATTTGACCGAATCATGCGTGATGTAGCTGAAATCTTGGAACAAATGGAACACGCAGAAGTGCGCCGTTTAATCACAGAAGACAAGGTTCGTCCTGACGGTCGTAAGGTCGATGAAATCCGTCCTTTGGATGCGGTTGTTGACTTCCTTCCCCGTGTGCACGGTTCAGGTCTCTTTACTCGTGGACAAACTCAGGCTCTTTCTATCTTGACTTTGGCGCCAATGGGTGAAACACAAATCATCGATGGTCTGGATCCAGAGTACAAGAAACGCTTTATGCACCACTATAACTTCCCACAATACTCTGTAGGGGAAACAGGTCGTTACGGTGCGCCTGGTCGTCGTGAAATTGGTCACGGTGCTCTTGGTGAGCGTGCTCTTGCTCAAGTATTGCCTAGCTTGGAAGAATTCCCATACGCTATCCGTCTAGTAGCAGAAGTCTTGGAATCAAACGGTTCTTCATCTCAAGCCTCTATCTGTGCCGGAACACTTGCCCTTATGGCTGGTGGTGTGCCAATCAAGGCACCAGTAGCAGGGATTGCTATGGGACTTATCTCAGATGGAAACAACTACACAGTATTGACAGATATCCAAGGTTTGGAAGACCACTTTGGAGATATGGACTTCAAGGTTGCAGGTACTCGCGATGGTATTACAGCCCTTCAGATGGATATCAAGATCCAAGGGATTACTGCTGAAATCTTGACGGAAGCTCTTGCTCAAGCCAAGAAAGCTCGTTTTGAAATCCTTGATGTGATCGAAGCTACTATTCCTGAAGTTCGTCCAGAATTGGCTCCAACAGCTCCGAAAATTGATACCATCAAAATTGATGTGGACAAGATTAAGATTGTCATCGGTAAGGGTGGAGAAACCATCGATAAGATCATCGCTGAAACAGGCGTTAAGATTGATATCGACGAAGAAGGTAACGTATCTATCTACTCTAGCGACCAAGATGCTATCAACCGTGCTAAAGAAATCATTGCTGGTTTGGTTCGTGAAGCCAAAGTGGACGAAGTCTACCATGCCAAAGTTGTTCGTATCGAGAAATTTGGTGCCTTTGTCAACCTCTTTGACAAGACAGATGCCCTCGTTCACATCTCTGAAATGGCTTGGACTCGTACTAACAATGTAGAAGATTTAGTTCAAATTGGTGATTTTGTAGATGTGAAGGTTATTAAGATCGATGAAAAAGGTCGTGTAGATGCTTCTATGAAGGCACTCTTGCCACGTCCGCCAAAACCTGAACGTTCAGAAGAAAAAGGGGATAAAGGTCATCGTCATGGCGATCGTCCTCGTCACCACCACAAGGACCACAAACCTAAGAAAGAAACTACAGAAACACCAAAAGACTCAGAATAAGAAAGGAGAAATGTATGGGATGGTGGCGTGAAACCATTGATATCGTAAAAGAAAATGATCCAGCGGCTCGCACTACATTGGAAGTCTTGCTGACCTATCCGGGTGTCAAAGCCTTGGCTGCTCACCGTCTCTCTCATTTTCTCTGGAAACATGGCTTTAAGCTTTTAGCTCGTATGCACAGCCAGTTTTGGCGTTTTTGGACACAGATAGAGATTCACCCTGGAGCTCAGATTGAATCAGGTGTCTTTATTGACCATGGGGCAGGACTTGTGATTGGGGAGACAGCTATCGTTGAAAAAGGTGTTCTTCTCTACCATGGGGTTACTCTTGGTGGGACAGGTAAGGATAGTGGCAAACGCCATCCGACTGTTCGTAAAGGAGCGCTCATTTCTGCTCATGCCCAAGTCATCGGACCTGTAGAAATCGGTGAAAATGCCAAAGTCGGTGCTGCAGCGGTCGTTGTGGCAGATGTTCCTAGCGATGTAACGGTTGTCGGTATTCCTGCTAAAATTGTTCGTGTTCACGGGCAAAAGGATGAACCAACCATTCACGAAGTCGAAGAAAAACGCGAATACTACGTCAATAAACTTGAACATGCTAGAGAAGCCAGCCACAGGTCGTCTGGTTTGTAGAGAGTAGTAATGCTTTAGGTAGGAGGTTAGGTAAATGCTATTAGAAGAATTCGAAAATGTACCTGCTGTTATCGAACCAACTGATCGAAGCCTCCTTAGTGGTGGAGAAATCTGTGATACGATTATTTTATCTTTTAATGGAGAAATCGTTGAACGAGTAAAGCAGTTTGAAGATGTTTACGAAGGTGGCTATCTAACCAATCTAAATGGTAGATTTCCATGGTATATCTATGAAAAAGATGGGAGTAAGGTAGCAGTTGCTATTGCTACGATTGGAGCCCCGATGGTTGTTGGACTCTTAGAAGAACTCAAAGCAAGAGGATTTAAGAACTTTATTGTTTTGGGTTCTTGCGGAGTTCTAGATCAGTCTATTCATGCAGATAAGATTATCCTACCAAGTTCAGCTCTACGTGATGAAGGTACAAGTTACCATTACGCTCCTGCAAGTGATGAAATAGCTTATGATGAAACTCTACTCCTAACCATAGAAGAAGCTTTAAACAAATCTGATATTGAGCACATTCGAACAAAGGCTTGGACCACAGATGCTTTCTATCGTGAAACAGCTGATAAGGTCAAACGAAGACTAGCAGCAGGTGCGACTGTTGTAGATATGGAAGCCTCAGCAATCATGGCTTGGGCACAATTTCGACAAGCAAAAGTTTATCAATTTTTTTATACAGCTGATTATGTTGACCATCATAATCATGAGTGGGATGCAAGATACGAAGAAAGAAAAGCAGATGCTATGACTTTCTTTGAGATAGCATTAGTCATTGCTAGAGAGTTGGATTGAAACGACTCTTTACGATAAACAAGACACAGAAAGGAGTCAGTGAGTGATTAAAATCTATGACACCATGTCTCGTGATTTGCGAGATTTTGTCCCAATCGAGGACGGCAAGGTTAAGATGTATGTCTGTGGGCCAACTGTATACAATTATATCCACGTGGGGAATGCCCGTTCGACAGTAGCCTTCGATACCATTCGTCGCTACTTTGAGTACCGTAGCTATGAGGTTGCCTATATTTCTAACTTCACGGATGTGGATGATAAGATTATCAACCGTGCTAAGGAAGAAGGCATCACACCTCAAGAAGTAGCGGATAAGTACATCGCTGCCTTCCGTGAAGACGTGACGGCTCTTGGTGTTAAGCCTGCGACTCGTCATCCTCGTGTAGTCGAGTTTATGGCTGATATCATCCGCTTTGTCTCTGACTTGATTGAAAAAGGCTATGCCTATGAGAGTCAAGGGGATGTTTACTTCCGTGTGGAAAAATCCCACAACTATGCTAAGTTAGCCAATAAAACCCTAGAAGACTTGGAGCTAGGAGCTTCAGGTCGGACAGACGAAGAAACAGCTCGCAAGGAAAATCCGGTAGATTTTGCTCTTTGGAAAGCTGCCAAACCAGGTGAGATTTCTTGGGATAGCCCTTGGGGACCTGGACGTCCAGGCTGGCATATCGAATGTTCGGTTATGTCAACGGAGATTTTAGGCGATACCATCGATATTCACGGTGGTGGAGCTGACCTTGAGTTTCCACACCATACCAACGAAATTGCCCAGTCAGAAGCCAAGACAGGTAAAACCTTTGCTAACTACTGGATGCACAATGGTTTTGTCAATATTGACAATGTCAAGATGTCTAAGTCTTTGGGAAATTTCATCACAGTACATGATGCCCTCAAGACCATTGATGGCCAAGTGCTTCGTTTCTTCTTTGCGACTCAACACTACCGCAAACCGATCAACTTTACGGAAAAAGCTGTGCGTGATGCTGAGACCAATCTCAAGTATCTCAAGAACACTTATGAGCAACCATTTACTGGAACTGTAGATGCGGGGGAATTGCAAGCTTTTAAAGATAAGTTCGTAGCTGTTATGGATGAGGATTTCAATACAGCAAATGGTATCACAGTCGTCTTTGAAATGGCCAAGTGGATCAACTCAGGTAACTATGATGCAGCGGTTAAGGAAGCACTTGCGGCTATGTTAGAGGTCTTTGGTATTGTCTTTGTTGAGGAAGTTTTGGATGAAGAGATTGAAGTTTTGATTCAAAAACGCCAAGAAGCGCGTGCCAATCGTGATTTTGCGACAGCTGACCAAATCCGTGACCAACTGGCTGCTCAAGGGATTAAGCTACTGGATACCAAGGATGGAGTGAGGTGGACACGTGATTGATGTCAATCTCATTAACGGGATTGCGCTAGCCTTTGAAGGAGATGCGGTGTACTCTATGTATATTCGCCGTCACCTCATCCTCAAAGGTATGACCAAGCCCAATAAACTCCACCAAGAGGCAACCAAGTATGTGTCAGCCAAGGCTCAGGCACGCTTGATTTCCCTTATGTTAGAAGAAGAAGTCCTAACGGAAAAGGAAGAAGAAATCTATAAACGTGGTCGCAATACCAATAGCCATACCAAGGCAAAGAACGCAGATGTAGTGACCTACCGTATGTCTACAGGTTTTGAAGCGGTCATGGGTTATCTTCATATGACAGAAAATGTGGAGCGCCTAGAAACTTTGATCTCTTGGTGTATCCAAAAAGTGGAGGGCTAGGAATGATTGCAAAAGAATTACTAGACTGGTTTCCACAAGCTCAAATCGTAGACCAGCCAATTGATAAGGAAGGTTTTCTTACGCTACCAGTTTCCTCGCAACAGTGGATTTTACTGGAGGAAGTTGGACTAAGTGAACGTGAGAAACAGTTGGTAGCTCTCTTAACCCAGCAGGAACAAACGATCTCGCTCAATCCTTGGTATAGTTATTTGATTGAGGGCAAGGGACAAGCACCGCAAAGTTTTAAAAAGCTACAAGTTGTCTATTGTCACCTTTCCTATTACCAACAGGAAAACTTGACTTCTTGGTTGGATATGATGAGAACCCTCTTTCCTAATTGCGAGACAGTGCTTCAGGTGGGGGCTCAGGATTACCTATTTGTTCTCCAACAGGACAAATACACTTCTGTTCGCTCTATCTTAATGGATACCTTGGAAGCAGTAGAGTATGACTTTGGGGTTCGTCTGTCCATTATGCTGGGGCAGGTTTGGTCGCAATCAGGAAATCAAAGTTTGACAGATCTCATCAAAGCAGAACGTGACTTGTTCAAAAATTGGTGGCGTCAAGGTCATCAAGGATTCCATACATTTTCTCAGCTCTACCTTTGGAGCATGGGTGAAAAAATGGTGGATCTCGGAATGATAAAAGATTATCTACACCAGATGATTTTGGATCAGGATCAAATTCAGGAAATCATTCTCTCCTTATGGGAAAATAGTGCAGTTCTAACTAAAACAGCTCAGCAACTCTATTTGCACCGCAATTCTCTCCAATACAAGATTGATAAATGGGAAGAATTGACAGGGATTCAGTTGAAAGAATTGACAGATTTGACCTTGTGTTATCAATTGATTTTACCAGATATTATTTAAAGTTTTGTGCAAGTTGCACAGAACTTTTTTATTTTTTTGGTCACCTTGCCATAGAAATGTAAAGCGTTTTCATTTATAATAAAACTATCAAAAATTAAAGGAGTTCACCGAAATGGTAGAATTAAATCTTAAAAACATTTACAAAAAATATCCAAACAGCGAACACTACTCAGTTGAAGACTTCAACTTGGACATCAAAGACAAAGAATTTATCGTTTTCGTAGGACCTTCAGGATGTGGTAAATCAACTACTCTCCGTATGATTGCAGGTCTTGAAGACATCACAGAAGGTACTGCATCTATCGATGGCGTTGTTGTCAATGACGTAGCTCCAAAAGACCGTGACATCGCCATGGTATTCCAAAACTACGCTCTTTACCCACACATGACTGTATACGATAACATGGCTTTCGGTTTGAAATTGCGTAAATACAGCAAAGAAGACATCGACAAACGTGTACAAGAAGCAGCAGAAATTCTTGGTTTGAAAGAATTCTTGGATCGTAAACCAGCTGACCTTTCAGGTGGACAACGTCAACGTGTTGCCATGGGTCGTGCGATTGTCCGTGATGCTAAGGTATTCTTGATGGACGAACCTTTGTCAAACTTGGATGCAAAACTTCGTGTATCTATGCGTGCTGAAATCGCTAAAATCCACCGTCGTATCGGAGCTACAACTATCTACGTAACTCACGACCAAACAGAAGCGATGACACTTGCAGATCGTATCGTTATCATGTCAGCTACTAAAAACCCTGCTGGTACTGGTACTATCGGACGTGTTGAACAAATCGGTACTCCTCAAGAAGTTTACAAAAACCCAGTTAACAAATTCGTAGCAGGATTCATCGGAAGCCCAGCTATGAACTTCATCAACGTAAAATTGATCGGTGACCACATCGTTGGTGACGCCTTTAACTTGAAAGTTCCAGAAGGTGCTTTGAAAGTTCTTCGCGATAAAGGTTACGAAGGTAAAGAATTGATCTTCGGTATCCGTCCAGAAGACGTGAACGCAGAACCTGCTTTCCTTGAAACATTCCCAGAATCAGTTGTGAAAGCAACTATCTCTGTATCAGAATTGCTTGGTTCAGAATCTCACCTATACTGCCAAGTTGGTAAAGATGAATTCGTTGCTAAGGTTGACGCACGTGACTACTTGCAAGCTGGAGCAACTGTGGAACTTGGATTTGACTTGAACAAAGCTCACTTCTTCGATGTAGAAACTGAGAAGACAGTTTACTAAGATAGATTTGAATAAAACAACACTACTAGAGTTTTTCTAGTAGTGTTTTTTATAAAGTTTAGAAACTCGGATAGAAGGAGACTTTACTAGTTTTCTTATTCACTAAAAAGTGTTAAAATGGTAGGAAGAACTGGAGAGTATGCATGCCAAAAGAAGTAATTTATTCTGGCGATGAAGTCGTCGCTTTAACGCAAAAATATTTATCGAAAGAAGATGTGGCTTTTGTCCATAAGGCCTTGGTTTATGCTGTAGAATGCCATTGTGGTCAATGTCGTAAATCTGGCGAACCCTACATTATCCATCCTATTCAGGTAGCAGGTATTTTGGCTAAGCTCAAGCTAGACGCTGTCACTGTTGCTTGTGGTTTTTTGCATGACGTGGTAGAAGACACAGATGCTACTTTGGATGACTTAGAGCGCGAGTTTGGTCATGATGTTCGAGTGATTGTAGACGGTGTTACCAAGCTTGGTAAGGTCGAATACAAGTCTATCGAGGAGCAGCTAGCTGAAAACCACCGCAAGATGCTCATGGCTATGTCAGAGGATATCCGTGTTATCTTGGTCAAACTGTCTGACCGATTGCATAACATGAGAACCCTTAATCACCTTCGTAAAGATAAGCAGGAACGAATTTCCAGAGAAACCATGGAAATCTACGCACCACTTGCTCACCGTCTGGGGATTTCAAGTGTTAAGTGGGAACTAGAGGATCTTTCCTTCCGTTACCTCAATCCGACAGAGTTTTACAAGATAACTCATATGATGAAGGAGAAACGTCAAGAACGTGAAGCCTTGGTCGATGAAGTTGTGACGAAGCTTGAGGAGTATTCATCTGAGCGCAATCTTACAGGAAAAATCTATGGCCGTCCTAAGCATATCTACTCTATTTACCGTAAAATGCAGGACAAGAAAAAACGCTTTGAGGAAATCTATGACCTGATTGCCATTCGCTGTATCCTAGATACTCAGAGTGATGTCTATGCCATGTTGGGTTACGTTCATGAGCTATGGAAACCAATGCCAGGACGTTTCAAGGATTATATTGCCAATCGTAAGGCCAATGGTTACCAGTCTATCCATACGACTGTTTATGGACCAAAAGGACCGATCGAGTTCCAGATCCGTACCAAGGAAATGCACGAGGTTGCTGAGTACGGGGTTGCGGCTCACTGGGCCTACAAAAAAGGAATGAAAGGCCAAGTTAATAGCAAGGAATCTGCGATTGGGATGAACTGGATCAAGGAGATGATGGAGCTCCAAGACCAGGCGGATGATGCCAAGGAATTTGTAGATACGGTCAAAGAAAACTATCTGGCAGAAGAGATTTATGTCTTTACTCCAGATGGAGCGGTTCGTTCTCTTCCAAAGGATTCTGGACCTATTGACTTTGCCTATGAGATTCATACCAAGATTGGAGAAAAAGCGACTGGTGCCAAGGTCAATGGTCGTATGGTACCTTTGACTACCAAGTTGAAAACGGGTGACCAGGTTGAAATCATCACCAATCCAAATTCATTTGGACCAAGCCGTGACTGGCTCAATATGGTTAAGACCAGCAAGGCCCGTAACAAAATTCGTCAGTTCTTTAAAAACCAGGATAAAGAATTATCCATCAATAAAGGCCGTGAAATGCTGATTAGTCAGCTCCAAGAAAACGGCTATGTGGCCAATAAATTTATGGACAAGCGCCACATGGATGAAGTTCTTCAAAAAACCAGCTACAAGACAGAAGAAGCTCTCTTTGCAGCCATTGGTTTTGGAGAAATCGGAGCCATTACCGTCTTCAACCGTTTGACGGAAAAAGAACGTCGTGAAGAAGAGCGTGCCAAGGCTAAGGCAGAAGCTGAAGAACTGGTCAAGGGTGGCGAAGTCAAAGTAGAGAACAAGGACACGCTTAAGGTGAAGCATGAGGGTGGAGTTGTCATCCAAGGTGCTTCGGGGCTCTTGGTTCGGATTGCCAAATGTTGTAACCCTGTTCCAGGTGATGATATCGTTGGTTATATTACCAAGGGTCGAGGAGTTGCCATCCACCGTGTGGACTGTATGAACCTTCGTTCACAGGAAAACTATGAGCAACGTCTGCTAGATGTTGAATGGGAAGACCAATTCTCAACCAAGGAATATATGGCTCATATCGATATCTATGGACTCAACCGTTCTGGTCTTTTGAATGATATCTTGCAAGTCCTATCAAACACAACTAAGAATATCTCGTCAGTTAATGCCCAACCGACCAAGGATATGAAATTTGCCAATATCCATGTATCCTTTGGAATTTCTAACCTTTCAATGTTGACAACTGTGGTTGATAAGATTAAGAGTGTACCAGAAGTCTACTCAGTCAAACGGACCAATGGTTAAGTATGTTCGATACAGTCAGAAAGGATTTCTATGAAAATCATCGTTCAGCGAGTCAAGGAAGCTTATGTCTCAATTGATGGGCAGATGCATGGTCAAATCAAGCAGGGGCTCTTGCTCTTAGTGGGTGTTGGACCTGAGGATCAGCCGGAAGATTTGGATTATGCAGTGAGAAAACTTGTCAATATGCGAATCTTTTCAGATACTGAAGGCAAGATGAACCTATCTGTTAAGGATATCCAAGGAGAAATTCTCTCCATCTCTCAATTCACTCTGTTTGCTGATACCAAAAAAGGCAATCGTCCAGCCTTTACAGGCGCCGCTAAACCAGATATGGCTGAGGCCTTCTATCAAAATTTTAACCAGGAACTAGCCAAAGAGGTTCCCGTTGAAACAGGTGTCTTCGGAGCAGATATGCAGGTAGAACTGGTCAATGATGGGCCGGTAACTATCATCCTTGATACAAAAAATAAATAAGAAAAACCATGCTTGTTAGCTTGGTTTTTTTGTGACGTATTTAGTTCATTTTTTCAACATAGAGCTGTTTGGCGATTTCTAGACTTACCAAGAGTTCTTCATTGTTGTGAATCAAAGTAAAGGTATTAGAGAAATCATCAAACTGTTGAACTTGGAGTTTGTCTCCGATATTGATGGCATGTTTTTCCAGATATTTTAGGAGATCAAAGCTATCGTGAACCCGAGTTAGGAGATAGGTTCCAGCTTCTTTGGTTTCTGATAGTGGTAGGTTGTTGATTTCAACCAAAAGCTCTCCTTTAGCAGGAATGGTACCACCGTGAGGGCAAGTTTTTGGGAAACCTAGCATACTTTCTAATCTTTCCACAAAAAAGTCTGAAACAGTATGTTCTAATACTTCAGCTTCCTCATGAATTTGGTCACTGGTATAGTCTAGATGGTGGACCAGAAAAACCTCAATCAGACGATGTTTACGATAAAGTTCTGATACAAGTGTTAGCCCAATATCGGTTAGCAAGTATCCTTTCTTCTTATCTTTTAAGATGAGATTTTCAGACTGCATGCGCTTAATCATTTCAGTTACAGCTGGAGGAGATACCTGCATCCGAGCAGCAATTTCCTTATTGGTAATCTTAGGAACATCCATGCCAATCTCATAAATACATTTTAAGTAGTCTTCTTTATTTGGTGTCATTCGCATTTCCTTGTTTATTATCTCCATCTAGTATACCAAAAAAAGCTAGATTTCTCTAGCTTCTTGCTACAAGAGCTTGACTTAGTTGAGTTTTTTTGCAGCTGCAATAGCGGCTTCAAAGTCTGGCTCGCTGTTGATATTATCCACGTATTCGACGTAGCGGATGGTATTATCGGTATCGAGAACAAAAACTGCGCGTGCAAGCAGATGCCATTCATTGATTAAGAGGGCATAATCGCGTCCAAAGGAGTGGTCGAAGTAGTCTGAAAGCATGATGGCATTCTCAATTCCCTCAGCACCACACCAGCGTTTTTGTGCAAATGGAAGGTCCATAGATACCGTTAGGACAACAGTGTTGTCTAAGCTAGCCAATTCTTGGTTAAAGCGACGAGTCTGAAGCGAGCAGATGCCTGTATCGATAGAAGGGATGACACTCAAGATCTTTTTCTTGCCTTCAAAGTCAGCCAGTGTTTTTCTAGAGAGGTCAGTCGTTGTGAGAGAGAAATCAAGTGCTTTATCTCCAACTTGTAGTTGTTTTCCTGTAAACGTAACAGGGTTTCCAAGGAATGTAGTCATAAGCTACTCCAATCTTTTTTCTTTCATTTTACATTAAACGTTCAGACTCTTCCAATAATTTGACCGAAATTTAAATAGACAAAAAACGCCAATTCATGGTGACTGACGTTTTTTAAAATGATTATTTAGACAAACCTTCAGAAATCTTGTCAAGGTTGTATTTCATCATGTTGTAGTAGCTGTCACCTTCTTTACCTTCTTCAGCAATTGAGTCAGTAAAGATTTGAGCATAGATTGGGATGTTTGTGTCTTTAGAAACAGTCTTCATTGGACGATCATCGACACTGGACTCAACAAATAGTGATGGAACTTTTGTTTGGCGAAGTTTTTCAACCAAAGTCTTGATTTGGTCAGGTGTTCCCTCTTCTTCAGTGTTGATTTCCCAGATGTAGGCACTTGGGACACCGTAAGCTTTAGAGAAGTATTTGAAGCATCCCTCGCTGGTTACGATGAGTTTCTTGTCCGCATCAATAGCGTTAAATTTCTCTTTGGCTTCCTTGTCAAGCTTGTCTAGTTTTTCAGTGTATTCTTTGAGATTTTTTTCGTAGAATTCCTTGTTGTTAGGGTCTTTAGCGATGAGTTGCTTAGCAATGTTTTGCGCATAAATAATCCCGTTTTCAAGGTTGAGCCAAGCATGTGGGTCTTCTTTCCCTTTTTCATTTTGGCCTTCTAAGTAGATGATATCAACGCCTTCACTGACAGCAAAGTAGTCCTTGTTTTCAGTTTTCTTGGCATTCTCAACTAATTTTGTAAACCAGGCATTTCCACCTGTTTCAAGGTTGATACCGTTGTAAAAGATTAAGTCGGCCTGTGACGTTTTTTTGACGTCTTCAGGAAGAGGCTCGTACTCGTGTGGATCTTGTCCAACAGGCACGATACTATGAAGATCAATCTTGTCTCCTGCGATATTTTTAGTAATATCAGCGATAATTGAGTTTGTAGCTACGACCTTTAATTTTTGGTCACTTGTGGCTGTGTCTTTTTTTCCAGTAGAGCATGCTACAAGAGCAATTACAGAAAGAAAGAGAACGAATAATGTACCTAATTTTTTCATTAGATCCTCCAATTTATTGGGGTCTTTCCCCTTATTTTAACAAATGTTTATTTTTCAGTTTCAAATATCGTTGTTTAGGAGAGATAAAGAAACTGATTAAGAAGAAGCTAGCAGCTGTGAGCACGATGCTAGAACCAGCTGCTAAGTTTAAACTATAGCCAATAAAGAGTCCCAAAACTGAAGCAGTAGCTCCAAAGGTTGAGGAAAGAAAAATCATACTTTTCAGGCTATTAGCATAAAGATAAGCAGTTGCAGCTGGGGTAATCAGCATGGCTACAATCAGGATAGTTCCGACACTTTGCATGGCTGTCACAGACACGAGAGTCAGGAGTACCATGAGAAGGTAGTGATAGAAATTGACAGGCATTCCCATGGCTTTAGCCAAGAGTTCATCAAAGGAAGTTATCAAGAGTTGTTTGAAGAAAATCCAGATTAACAAGAGAATGACTGCCCCAACACCCATAGTAATAAACATATCCGTATCTTGGACGGCCAGGATATTACCAAAAAGGATATGGAAAAGGTCAGTTGAACTTTTAGCGACACTAATCAAGATGATACCGAGGGCTAAGAAAGAAGAAAAGGTAATGCCGATGGCGGTATCGCTTTTGATAATCGAGTTTCCCTTGATGTAGGTAATGATGATGGCAGCTAGCAATCCAAAGACAATGGCTCCGATAAAGAAGTCAACGCCCAAGATGAAGGAGAGGGCTACACCTGGTAAGACAGCATGTGAAATGGCATCTCCCATGAGTGACATCCCGCGTAGGATGATGAAACATCCCACAGCTCCAGCTACGACCCCGACGACAATAGCTGTTATCAAGGCATTTTGTAGGAAATGGAATTTTTGCAATCCATCGATAAATTCTGCAATCATAGGTCACCTCCATTGAAAAAGAGTCGATTACCGTAAGCTTCTTTGAGATTGGCTTCAGTAAAGGTTTCTTTGGTTGGACCAAAGGCAATCACTTCTCGATTGACAAGCAAGACTTGATCGAAGTAGTGAGGAACCTTGCTGAGGTCGTGGTGGACGATGAGAACCGTCTTCCCAGCTTTTTTCAAATCTCTCAGCGTATTCATGATGATTTCCTCACTGACAGAATCAATCCCAACAAAGGGTTCATCTAAGAGTATATAATCGGCTTCCTGCACCAAACATCTGGCAATCAAAACCCGCTGGAATTGACCTCCAGACAGTTGACTGATTTGCCGTTCTGCATAGTCTGAGAGTCCAACAATTTCAAGGGCTTCTTGCACTTTCTTCCAATGTTTAGCGTTTAAACTGCGAAAGAGTGGGATAGAGGGAAATAGTCCTAGCGAGACGCATTCCTTGACCTTGATGGGAAAGTTGTAGTCGATATTGATTTTTTGTTCGACATAGGCAATTCGGTGTAAGGATTTTTTAACTTCCTTGTCATCGAGAAATGCCTGACCTTGATGTGGGATAATTCCCAGCATCCCTTTTAATAATGTTGATTTTCCAGCACCGTTTGGACCAATGATACCGGTAATTGTTGGTCCTTGAAGCACTAGTGAAATATCCTTAAGTGCCGATGTTTCTTTGTAGGAGACACTGAGGTTTTCTATACGTATCATAAACTTGTATTCCTCCTGTCTCTTAATATACATTAAAAAAAAAATTAAGTCAAGTTAATTTTTGAAAAAATTAAAATAATAACTGAAAAATGATGGAAAAGGAAAGTTCATTTTTAATTGCATTCCCCAGGGATTTTTGCTAAGCTAAGAATAAGTGAAATTAGGAAAGCGAGAACAAGATGACACGTTATCAAGATGATTTTTATGATGCCATAAATGGTGAGTGGGAAAAGACTGCCGTCATTCCTGCTGATAAATCACGAACAGGTGGATTTATCGACCTTGATGAAGAAATCGAAGAGTTGATGCTAACGACGACGGACAAATGGTTGGCAGGAGAAGATGTGCCAGAAGATCCTATCCTAGCAAACTTTATCAAATACCATCGTATGGTCAGAGATTTCGACAAGCGAGAAGCTGATGGGATCAAGCCAGTCCTTCCTATGCTTAAGGAATACCAAGATTTGGAGAGCTTCGCAGACTTTACAAGCAAGCTAGCAGCGTTTGAACTAGCTGGCAAACCAAACTTCTTGCCAATTGGTGTATCACCAGACTTTATGGATGCAAGAACAAATGTACTCTGGGCTGGTGCTCCAGGAACTATCTTGCCAGATACAACCTACTATGCAGAAGACCATCCACAGCGTGAGGAATTATTGAACCTTTGGAAAGAAAGTACTTCTAATCTCCTCAAAGCCTATAACTTCTCAGATGAAGAAATCGCAGATTTGCTAGAGAAACGATTGGAGTTGGACCGCCGTATCGCAGCTGTCGTACTTTCAAACGAAGAGAGTTCAGAATACGCCAAACTCTACCATCCATATTCTTATGAAGATTTCAAGAAGTTTGCGCCTGCCTTACCTCTCGATGACTTTTTCCAAGCTGTGATTGGTCAAACTCCAGATAAGGTTATAGCAGATGAGGAACGCTTCTGGCAAGCAGCAGAGCAATTCTATAGTGAAGAAGCTTGGCCTCTACTCAAAGCAAGCTTGATCTTGAGTGTGGTTAATCTTTCAACGAGCTATTTGACAGATGAGATTCGCATTTTGTCAGGTGCCTATGGCCGTGCACTTTCAGGTGTTCCTGAGGCTCAAGACAAACGCAAGGCAGCTTACCATTTAGCCCAAGGACCATTCAAACAAGCGCTCGGTCTTTGGTATGCCCACGAAAAATTCTCTCCAGAAGCTAAGGCGGACGTAGAGAAAAAAGTGGCGACCATGATTGATGTTTATAAGGAACGTTTAGCTAAAAACGACTGGCTGACACCTGAAACACGAGAAAAAGCTATCGTCAAACTCAATGTTATCAAACCTTATATTGGTTACCCAGAAGAATTACCAGCTCGTTACAAGGACAAGGTAGTGGATGAATCTGCTAGCCTCTTTGAGAATGCCCTAGCCTTTGCGCGTGTTGAAATTAAGCACAGTTGGAGCAAGTGGAACCAGCCAGTTGACTACAAGGAGTGGGGAATGCCTGCTCATATGGTCAATGCCTACTACAATCCACAAAAGAATTTGATTGTCTTCCCAGCTGCTATCTTACAGGCTCCATTCTATGACTTGCATCAGTCATCTTCTGCCAACTATGGTGGTATCGGTGCGGTCATTGCCCATGAAATTTCTCACGCCTTTGATACTAATGGTGCTTCCTTTGATGAAAATGGTAGCCTCAAGGACTGGTGGACAGAAAGCGACTATGCAGCCTTCAAAGAGAAAACTCAGAAGGTTATCGACCAGTTTGATGGACAAGAATCTTACGGAGCAAAAATCAATGGGAAACTAACCGTGTCCGAAAACGTTGCCGACCTTGGAGGAATTGCTGCAGCGCTAGAAGCTGCTAAGAGAGAACCAGACTTTTCAGCTGAAGAATTCTTCAACAACTTTGCGCGTATCTGGCGTATGAAAGGTCGCCCAGAGTTAATGAAACTTATGGCTAGCGTTGATGTGCACGCGCCAGCTAAACTTCGTGTTAACGTCCAAGTGCCAAACTTTGATGACTTCTTTACAACCTATGATGTCAGAGAAGGTGATGGTATGTGGCGTTCACCAGAAGACCGTGTGATTATTTGGTAATCAAAAAACCAAGGATGATTGTCCTTGGTTTTTATGTTTTAGAAAAATGGATTAAAAGTCTTTTCGTGAGCGATGGTCGTAGCAGGACCATGTCCAGGATAGACATCGTAGTTAGGAAGGGTAAAGAGCTGGGTTTGGACACTATGAAGGAGTTGTTCCATACTACCAGTTGGCAAGTCTGTCCGACCAATGGTTTCTCGGAAAAGGGCATCTCCCGTTAAGACCAAGTGTCCATCTGGGAAAACCAATGAAACTCCACCGATAGAGTGACCTGGCGTTGGTAAGGCTGTGAAGTGGAATTCCTCAATCTGGTATTCTTCATGAAAGACATAAGTGTGTTCAGCTGGTTTGCAGATGACATCTGCCATATCGTCATGTCGAGGGAGACCTGAAAGGTTGTCAACAGGAGTATAGAGCCAAGAAGATTCACTTTCTGCCACATAGACTGGAGGATTTCCATAAGTATCTCTGACCAAGTCAAGACTCATAATATGGTCGTAGTGAGTGTGGGTCAGAAGAATGGCACAGACCGGTTTATTGATGGTTTCAATAGTCTTGCGAATGGCCTCCCAATGGCTACCAGGATCGACTACAATCAGGTGTTGCTCCCCTTCGAGATAATAAGTATTTTCATAGGCGACAGGATTCACAGTCTTATGGATTTTCATAGGATTTCCTCTTTCATAGATTTACAGTTTCTAGTATAACACAGAAGAATAAAATAAGGAATCAACAAGAAAGTCCCTCCATAAAAGAAGGGACTTTTAACTTTTTAAAAATGATTTTTCCAGGCTTGGAAACGGGCATCCAGTAGGAGTTGTGTTAGATTTTTTAAGGTTTCAACTTGCTCGGGCTCTAGAGTTTGTGCCTGGGAAACTAGTTGTCGAACATGTTCGATCGCGTTTTTTGAAGATAGTTCATTAATGGAGCTAATTCCAGACTCTAGGATGGTTCCAAAGAAGAGATCAAAGTAGAGCTCTAATTCCTCATCGGGAACACTATCCACCCATTCTTTAAGAGTGTCTTTAATTTGTAAACTTTCGCTACTGATTGCCTCTAGTTGGACAAAGTGCTGTCCCTCAGTTAGCCAGCTGAAAGTATTGTGTTGAGCGATTCCACCGAGAGCCGTAGATTTGACGACGGTAGGAGTATCAGGAACTTCTAGCATCATGCCGATGACAGAACCTTGTGGGACATAACGGTGAAATTTAGGGATAACATCTTGATAACCAGTCGTTTCTGTCAGATGAGCCTGTAAACCAGGAGCATCGTAGGTATAAACTGCTGATATCTTTTCCTGCAATTCAGGTTGAATTTGGCTAGCAGCGTAGACAGCTAGATTGCCACCTTTAGAATGTCCAGCTACCATCACTTTTTGTTTTGGATGTTGGGTAAAGAAATCTTCCAAATACTCAAGAGCATGCTTTTGGGCAGGGATTTCCTTCATATAGGTCATATGGAAATCTTCCTTCCAGCCAATAATACTGTCGTCTGTGCCACGAAAGACAATGAGATAAGTATCTAGGTTCAGACGATAGGTCATAGCAGCAAATTGCTTTTGGAGTTCCACATCAATATCGTTGACAAAGTTAGAGAGTTTGCAATTTTTAAAACGTTTGTGTTGGGCTAGCTGATCTAGAAGCTGGAGACGTTCTTTGTTGGTCAACATGGTGCTTTCTCGAGGAACACGGGTTGCGACATCGCTTAATCGATTGACAGGCTGGTCCAATAGGTTATCAAAAGGAAGATAGGTCAGCTCTGTTAAAGCTAGTACATCTAGTTCATTTAAGGGAAGATCATAAAAAGAATCGTATTGAACATCAGTTAGGTAGTCAAAAATATTGGCCATGGGAATTCCTTTCTTAACTTTTATCATATCAGATTTACATCAATTTCGCTAGTAGTCAGGAGAATTTTGCTATAATATAGAAAAAGGAGGAGCAGATGCATAAGATTTTACTAGTAGAAGATGATCAAGTAATCCGTCAGCAAGTTGGGAAAATGCTCTCCGAATGGGGTTTTGAAGTAGTTATGGTAGAAGACTTTATGGAAGTTCTGACGCTATTTGTTCAGTCTGAGCCTCATCTAGTCCTGATGGATATTGGATTGCCTCTCTTTAATGGTTATCATTGGTGTCAGGAAATCCGTAAGATTTCAAAAGTTCCTATTATGTTTCTGTCCTCCAGAGACCAGGCCATGGACATCGTGATGGCCATCAATATGGGAGCAGATGATTTCGTGACCAAGCCGTTTGATCAGCAGGTCCTTTTAGCCAAGGTACAGGGACTATTGCGACGCTCTTATGAGTTTGGGCGGGATGAGAGTCTCTTAGAATATGCAGGCGTGATCCTCAATACCAAGTCTATGGATCTGCATGTTGAGGGACAAGCAATCACGTTGACAAAGAATGAATTTCAAATCCTGCGTGTCTTATTTGAACATGCGGGTAGTATCGTGGCGCGTGATGATCTGATGCGAGAACTCTGGAATAGTGACTTTTTCATCGACGATAATACTCTTTCTGTCAATGTTGCTCGCTTGCGTAAAAAGTTGGAAGAGCAAGGTTTGGTAGGATTTATTGAAACTAAGAAAGGGATAGGATACGGGTTAAAACATGCTTAATTGGAGACAATTTTTTCTAGCCTATCTTCGCTCACGGATTCGCCTTCTAGTCTTCATTTTTTTGATTAGCTGCCTTGCCCTCGCCTTTCACATTTTATTTACAAATCTAGGTTCTTACTTTCTTTACTTCTTTCTGCTTTGTAGTTTTCTAACCCTTTTATTTTTCATCTGGGATATCCTAGTAGAAGCAGAAGTTTATCGTAAGGAAATGCTTTATTCTGAAAGAGAACCAAAATCTCCTTTGGAATGTGCTCTAGCAGAAAAATTGGACGAACGCGAAGCTGAGCTTTATCAAAAGAAATCAGAAGCGGAAAGCAAGCTAACAGATTTACTAGACTACTATACCTTGTGGGTGCATCAAATCAAGACCCCCATAGCAGCAACCCGTCTATTGGTAGCAGAAGTTTCTGAACGAGAGCTTAAGCGACAATTGGAACAAGAAATTTTCAAAATTGATTCTTATACCAACTTGGTTTTGCAATACCTACGCTTAGAAAGCTTCCATGATGATTTGGTTTTGAAAAAAGAAAATATAGAAGATCTGGTCAAGGAAGTCATTCGTAAATATGCCATTTTCTTTATCCAGAAAAGCCTAAGTATTAATATGCATGACTTGGATAGAAGCATTGTGACGGATAAAAAATGGTTGTTGGTGGTCATTGAACAAATCCTTTCAAATAGCCTCAAGTATACTAATGAAGGTGGAATTGAAATCTATATGGACGGTCAGGATCTTTGTATCAAGGATACAGGAATCGGCATTAAAAATAGTGATGTTCTTCGAGTCTTTGAACGCGGATTTTCAGGTTACAATGGTCGTATGACTCAGCAGTCATCTGGACTTGGTCTCTATTTAACCCAGAAAATTAGCCAAGAATTAGGTCATCAAATCCGTATCGAATCTGAACTTGGTCAAGGAACAACCGTGCGAATTAAGTTTGCGGAAGTGAACCTACTTATTGAGTAAAAAGAAATGCTAAGAGCTTGGAAGAAATCTTTCAAGCTCTTCTTTAGATTTCTATGTAGTGAGAAAATAGGATAGAACAAAGAAAAAAGTAACTGGAATTTTTCCGTTCTCTATCTTTTAAATTGATTGAGTTCTTCAGAGAAAGGTTGTAAAATTTTTGATATAATATCAAGGATGGACTGATGGATAGTAAAAAGATAATGTTCAAAAGAATGACAGGTGAGAATTAAAAATATGTAAGATTGGACAGAAGTCTCTCTACCATCGTCTATACAGAAACAAGATTATATGAAATAAAAGGAGTAACCAATGACCGGAAACTATTCAACACGTGAATACCGTGAAAAATTATATGATGATCTTCATGTTCGATTAAGAGATACACTGATTTTGATGTGTTCGATTTTTATTGCCTCTATAGGTCTAAATATGAATTCAACAGCTGTCATTATTGGAGCCATGCTGATTTCCCCTCTTATGACACCGATTGTTGGACTGGGATTCGGTTTAGCTATTTTTGATACGCGTTTAATCAAGCAATCTCTAGAGGTTTTATTTACTCAAGTATTGGTCAGTTTGCTTGTCTCGACTCTGTATTTCTGGATTACTCCCTTATCTTATGCAAGTAGCGAGTTGATTGCACGAACCTCTCCAACAATTTGGGATGTTCTCATTGCTATTGCTGGTGGGATAGCAGGTGTTATTGGTTCAAGGAAAAAAGAAGCAAACAATATCGTGCCTGGAGTAGCTATTGCAACAGCTCTGATGCCACCTATCTGTACTGCAGGTTATGGTTTAGCTAATGGAAATGTGCGATTTTTATTTGGAGCTCTCTATCTTTTCTTGATCAACTGTGTCTTTATCATGCTAACCAATATTGTTGGAACTAGAATTTTAATGAGAAAATCTCCTTTAAGTTCATTTAAAGAGCTAAACATTAAAATGAAAATTGGCTTGATATCCTTAATTGTATTATTGGTTCTTCCAGCCAGCTATTCAGCAGTCACTCTGACGATAGATCAAGCGCGAAAAGAAGGGATTAAACAGTTTGTAGGAAAAGAGTTCGCCAATCATACGCTCATTAATCAAGTCTACAAGTCAAGTAGCAATGAATTAGTCTTGACAGTTGTTGGAGATCCGATTTCAGAAGAAGAATTAGAAACAATCCGCCAAAAACAAGCCTCTTACGGTATTCAAACTGTTCAATTGAAAGTCAATCAAGTCCATAATTCGACAAAATTAGATAGTGAGATGACCAAGGAATTTTATGAAACCATTAACAAGTATATCGATCAAAAACTCTCTGAAAAAGATTCACAAAAAGATCTCGTAAAAGAGAATGAAGCAGACAAGGATTGAGGATAGTCAACTTATCTAACTCGAGGAAGCAAATCTTGGGAGAATATCCTATATCCAAAAGTTAGTGGATAGAAAGGATCGTTGACGAGGATACCATTTGTGGTAGTTTGACCAATCACTACTAGCTCAGCTTAATCAAAATACAAAAAAGCAACAACTGAAATAGTTGTTGCTTTTTTAGGTAGCTGGAATTTTTATCCCAGGTTTTATCGTTTATTTTTCAACACGTGACTTGTTTGCAATATCTGCAAGAATCAATTCTACAAATGCATCTACTGGCATGGTTTCTGTTTCTTTTTGACCATAGCGGCGAACGTTCACGGCTTGCTCTTCCATT
The DNA here is from genome assembly GCF_000411475.1 of Streptococcus sp. HPH0090. Lineage (GTDB taxonomy): Bacteria > Bacillota > Bacilli > Lactobacillales > Streptococcaceae > Streptococcus. The sequence goes on from NZ_KE150464.1 coordinate 126,031, forward strand.
TCCTTGTCACCAACGATCAATTGGTAAGGAATCTTGCTAGTTTGTGAAGCACGAATCTTGAATTGCATTTTCTCATTACGTTCATCCACTTCAACACGGATACCACGGTCACGAAGTTGTTTAGCAACTTCCCAAGCGTAATCTGTGTGGGCTTCATTTGAAACTGGAATAACAGTCACTTGTTGAGGTGCCAACCAAGTTGGGAAGGCTCCTTTATAGTTTTCAATAAGGATAGCTGTAAAGCGTTCCATTGTTGAAATAACCCCACGGTGAATCATAACTGGACGGTGTTCTTCCCCATCAGCTCCGATGTATTTTAGGTCAAAGCGTTCTGGAAGCAAGAAGTCCAATTGGATAGTAGAAAGTGTTTCTTCATTACCAAGGGCAGTCTTCACTTGGATATCAAGTTTTGGACCGTAGAAGGCAGCTTCACCTTCTGCTTCAAAGTAGTCGAGTTCCATGTCATCCATGGCTGATTTCAACATACTTTGAGCATTTTCCCACATTTCATCATTGTCAAAGTATTTGTGAGTATCTTTAGGGTCGCGGTATGACAAACGGAAACGATAGTCAGTCAAGTTGAAATCTTCGTAAACGTCGATAATCAATTGAAGCGTACGTTGGAACTCATCTTTGATTTGTTCAGGTGTTACGAAAGTATGACCGTCATTAAGTGACATTTCACGCACACGTTGAAGTCCTGTAAGAGCACCAGATTTTTCATAACGGTGCATCATACCAATTTCAGCGATACGGATAGGCAATTCGCGGTAAGAGTGCACATGGTGTTTGTAAACTTCGATGTGGTGAGGACAGTTCATTGGACGAAGGACAAAGGCTTCACCATCTCCCATATCCATTGTTGGGAACATATCTTCACGGTAGTGATCCCAGTGACCTGAAGTTTTGTATAGCTCAACTGAGGCAATTGGTGGAGTGTATACGTGTTGGTAGCCTGCTGCTACTTCCTTGTCCACGATGTAGCGTTCCAAGACACGACGGATTGTCGCACCATTTGGCAACCAGAATGGAAGCCCTTGACCAACCTCTTGAGAAATCATGAAGAGGTCAAGCTCTTTCCCAAGTTTACGATGGTCACGTTCTTTGGCTTCTTCACGCATTTGAAGGTAGTTCTTCAAGTCTTTCTTGTCAAACCAGGCAGTACCGTAGATACGTTGCATCATGGCATTGTCGCTATTACCACGCCAGTAAGCACCAGCAACGTTAAGAAGGTGGAAGATTTGGATGCGACCAGTTGATGGGACGTGTGGGCCACGGCAAAGGTCTACGTACTCACCTTGACGGTAGATTGTCAAGCCACCTTCGTCTTCTGAGTGTTCTTCAATCAATTCCAATTTGTATGGATCGTTTTTGAAGATTTCACGTGCTTCATCTTTGGTCACTTCTTCACGAATAGATGGGAAGTTTTCTTTAACGATTTTCTTCATTTCTTCTTCGATACGAGGAAGGTCTTCGTTAGAGATTTGACCAGCTTGGTTATCTGTATCGTAGTAGAAACCATCTTCGATAGCTGGGCCGACACCCAAATGAATATCTGGGAAGAGGCGACGAGCTGCTTGAGCAAACAAGTGAGCTGCTGAGTGACGCAAGATTGGAAGAGCATCCTCGTGATCAGGTGTCACGATTTCGATGCTTCCGTCTTCAGTAATAGCACGAGTTGTGTCGATGAGTTTGCCGTTAAATTTACCAGCAAGAGCTTTTTTAGCTAGGGAATTGCTGATTGATTGGGCAATTTCAAAAGTTGTAACGCCAGATTCGAATTCACGAACTGCGCCATCTGGGAAAGTAATCTTAATCATGATGTTCTCCTTATATTAGTTTTCCATTATTTTTAAAGCAGAAGTGTTTCCCTATTTTGTAGTCTTAAATAAAGAAAAACAAAAAGCGACATCCTCAAAAGGACGTCGCAACGTGGTTCCACCTTCATTTATGTTCCTCAAAAAAGAGGGACACCTCTGATTGGCTCTAACGTGGCCACCGTTTTATGTTTGCATAAAAGTCAGTAGAGTAGTATCAGTATAGTCTTCCTATGCGTTCTCAGCAACCACGCACTCTCTGGTAGAAAGGTTCTAAGTGACTTGTCTCTATGCATTATTATAGCATGATTGCGAGATTTTTCAAGGATTTTGTGAAAGTTTTTTGTTTTTCAAATTTTGCACTAGATACTTGATAGTGATACCGATAGCCATACCCGCGAGGGCAAAGATTTCATAGGCTAGGAAGTAGAGAAGGATAAATTCTCCGAAAGTAATGATGGTAAAGCAAAAGAGCAAGCCAACTCCAATTAACCACCAAACTGAGAACTTGAAACGATAAGAGTAGAATAGTGATACTATGAAAGTCACCAGTGGAGAGAAGATAATAACGTTGCCGATGGTGAGCTCCTTCAAGATATAGTTTTTAGTAATACTCCATAATAACAGCTCATAAAGTGGCCAATAAAAGAAAAATATGACCAGATAGTAGGGGAGATATTGCGAGAATTTACGCATGGTAATCACCTCTCTTTTCAAGATGTCAACTTAGATATCCTTCCTATAACTATTATAGCACTTTTGCGGTAAGAATAGTAAATCAGTTGACAAAGAACTTAGTTCTTGGTAGAATAAGAAATGTCGTAAAGACAAATAACTTCTTCTTGGTTACAGGCATGCCAACCTGTCACTCGGATGAAGCCAAATAAAAAGGAGAAACATCATGGCAATCTCAAAAGAGAAAAAAAATGAAATCATTGCACAATATGCACGTCACGAAGGTGATACAGGTTCAGTAGAGGTTCAAGTTGCTGTCCTTACTTGGGAAATCAACCACCTTAACGAACACATCAAACAACACAAAAAAGACCACGCTACATACCGTGGATTGATGAAGAAAATCGGTCGCCGTCGTAACTTGCTTGCATACTTGCGTAAAAACGACGTTAACCGTTACCGTGAGTTGATCAACTCTCTTGGACTTCGTCGCTAATTCAAGATACAAAGTCCGTCAAAAGCACAAAGCAAAAATAGGAAAATTGACGAAGAAACTTCAGTTTCTAGGAGATTTTATCTTTTTTGCCAAGTGCTTAGGCCGTGTTCAATTGAGCACATCTTGAAAATAAGGCTACTCTAGTTGAGTAGCTTTTTGTTTTTGTCACCTTATCTCGATATACTCAAGTATAATCTTCGGTTACGGTTCCTAGCACTGTAAGGTAAAATAAACCAGAATGATCTCCCTCCGGGGAGATTTTTTGTTTCACTAACATTTTTGTACAATCTTTGGCTTGCCGTCTAGTCTATAAACGTTTTAGCCCTAGCTCAAAAAAGCTCTCTAGATTCAGAGGGCTTTTTATTTTTTGCCAAGTGCTAAGGTCGTGTTCAATTGAGCATATCTTGAAATAAGGCTACTCGATTGGGTAGTCTTTTTGTTTTTCTGTATTTTAGCCCAAGATCAAATCAGCCCTCTGACTTCAGAGGGCTTTTTACTTTTTGCCAAATTTTTCTAGTCTTGTTCCTGATTTAGAAATGTGGTATACTAATTATGAAAATTGTCTAAATTTTTAATTTTTGTTAAAGGAGGGTTTCATGCTTTCCAAATTTTCTGGAAGCCATCAAAACCTGAGATATTGTTTTTTACTAGCTATCCTGTTAGGAGCTTTGGGGATTTCTCTGTTTCTGGCAGTTTCTATGGGGTCTGTTCAAATTAGTTTGAGTGATACCTATCGGATAATTTTGAGTCAGTTAGGGGCTCCTTTTGAGATAGGAGACATTTCAAAGTCTACGCTTGCTATTGTTTGGAATATGAGATTGCCACGGGTTTTTCTTGCTTTGATTGTGGGTGCAGGCCTTTCCATGTGTGGTAGTGTCATGCAGTCAACCGTCAACAATCCAATAGCAGAGCCCTATGTATTAGGAATTTCAGCTGGGGCAACCTTTGGAGCAACTTTGAGTATTATTCTTGGATTTAAAGTTATGATTGGTCTAGGATCTTTCCTCGGAGCGATTTTGGCGACAGTTGCAGTCCTTATCATTGCATCTATGCAGGGTAGGATGACAACTTCCAGTCTCATTTTATCAGGGACGGTAGTGAATGCCCTATTTTTGGCTTTTTCAAACTTTATTATCTCTATCGGGGCCAATGCTGATAGCGTTATGACTATCAAGTTTTGGACCATGGGTTCTTTAGCGGGAACCACATGGGCTCACTTAACCTTACCAACTATCATCGTGGGAATCGCCTTTTTATTTTTCTCTTCCCAATACCGTGTTTTCAATGCAATGATGATGGGAGATGAGGCGGCTTTGACCTTGGGAATTCCCTTGCGTTTTTACTGGTATCTCTATGTGACGATTGTAGCTGTGATGACAGCTATCTTGGTATCGACCTGTGGGATCATCGGTTTTGTCGGTTTGATTACACCACATTTGGCCCGAAGTTTGGTAGGGACAAATTACAAAAGGCTTTTCCCAATTGCAACCTTACTAGGCGCCCTCTTTGTCGTTTGGGCAGATGTCTTTGCTCGCGTTTTGATTCAAAATGCTGAACTACCGATTGGAATTTTCACGGCCCTAGTAGGTGCACCTTTCTTTATCTACATGGTTGCAGGTAGACGAAGGGAGGTGAGAGTCTGATATGGACTTAATGTGCCAGGATATTCACTTTGGAATCGGAGAAAAAAAGATTCTCAAAGGAGTCTCACTTAAACTTGAGGGAAACCAATTTCATACTATTTTGGGACCAAATGGAAGTGGAAAGACCAGTTTGCTGAAACTCTTTTATCGACAGGAAAAGCCGAATCAGGGCTTGATTTCTTTAGATGGGAAGCCTCTAGACCAAATGAGCGTCAAAGAAACGGCAAAGCAGATGGCAGTTATCACGCAGTTTAATCAACTTCAGTTTGATTGTACGGTTGAGGAGATTGTCATGCTGGGTAGAACACCCCATCTCTCTTTCTTGCAAAAGGAAAAAGACAGAGACTTTGCTTTGGTTGAGGATGCTCTAGTCAAGGTAGATCTGCTCGAAAAGAGAAATCGACTCTACTCTTCTTTGTCAGGAGGAGAGAAGCAGCGGGTTCTGTTAGCACGTGCCTTGGCCCAAGAGCCGACCCTCTTGCTCTTAGATGAACCGACCAATCATTTGGATATCAAGTATCAGCTAGACTTATTGACCATTGTCAAAAATCTTCAGATCAATGTGCTAGCTGTCTTGCATGATATTCAACTAGCTTGTCGCTATTCAGACTATCTCTATCTAATGAAAGAAGGGGAGATTGTTTACCAAGGTACTCCAAAAGAGACCATCATACCCGAGTCATTGCAGGCTGTCTATGGTGTCCAAAGTGAGGTTATTTGGACGGAAGACCAGCAAGCCATGATTCACTATTTATAAGATTTAAAGGAAATTAACATGAAAAAATCACTTAGTATTTTACTTGTAACAGTAGCTACCTTATCTTTGGCAGCTTGTGGTAACGCATCTAAAGAAACAGCACCGGCACCGGCTACAACAGAAGCTAGTCAAAAAGCTAATACAGAAACCAGCTATCCTGTAACTATCAAAACTTATGATGCTAAAGGAAACGAAGTCGAACAAGTCTTTGAAAAGGCACCTGAAAAGGTCATCACCAACAACCTCTCAACAACTGAAATCCTACTTGAACTCGGTTTGCAAGATAAAATTGCTGGCATGCTCAATCCTGATAATGCTGTAACTGGTAAATACAAGGATGCTATTGAAGCCATCCCTCACATTGGCGATAAAAAATCTGTCTCACAAGAAACAGTTCTTTCTTATGAACCAGATGCCTTGATGGGACGCAACATGATGTTTTCTGAAAAGTCAATGGGAACCATTAGTGCTTGGAATGAAAATAAAATCCCTGTTTATACGCAAAAAGCTTCACTTTCAACTATCCAACAAGATTTAGGAAATATCGTAGAAGATGTGAAGAATCTTGGTACCATTTTCAATGTCCAAGACAAGGCTAACCAATATGCCGAGCAATTACAAGCTAAAATCGATGCGGTTAAAAAAGCCAACCCAGAAACACAGGGTGAAAAGAAAAAAGCTCTGATTATGGTGGCCTACAATGACGAAACCTTTGGTGCCTACAAGTCAGCCCTTCAAGAAAGTTTGCTCAACCAACTTGGTTATACCAATGTTGCAACAGGAACTTCTGGTTTGACCTTGGAAAATCTAGTATCAATGGATCCAGAGTTGATTATCTATGTAACGAGCGACCGTAATCAAAAGTTAGATGAAAAAGCAGTGGATTTGATGAAGGCAAATACTGTTTTGGAAAATGTCCCAGCAATCAAAAATCAAAAAATCATGACCATCTCTTACGATGAGTTGATGGATTACGGTCCTGCAGTGATTGATTCCCTTGAGAAAATCAATGACTTTATCAAGCAATAAGGAGTTTAACTGGGAAGGGATTCAAGTGAGGATCAGTCTTCCTTCAAACTATGATCCTCAACAAGCCTACCCAATGATTCTTTTAAATGATGGGCAATTGGACTATTTGTCAGACCTATCCCAATCTGTAATTTTGGTGGGTTTGATCCCAGAAAATCGCCTAGATGACTTTACACCTTGGCAGTCTGATGCTTTGAAAGAAGGGGCACCAGACTTTGGTGGGAAGGTAGAAGCCTATCATGAGAAGCTCTTTCAAGGAATTCTAAAAAGTCTAAAAAAAGACTACTTGATAGATGAAAAAAGGATTGCTTATGGTGGTTATTCACTGGGTGGTCTTGCTGCTATCTATAGTCTCTATAGTAATTATCTTCCTGTGACCTGTATCTTTTCTGTCTGTGGTTCTTTCTGGTATCCAGACTTTACAGAATTTTGTAGGGAACATGAGCTGATACAGAGTCAAAGTCTGATTTATCTGCAAAATGGTCAGATAGAAGGTGCCAATCATTCCAATCGTCTGTCTAAGGCTCCGATGTTTGCAAGGGAACTACATAATCTGATTTCAGAAGCAGTTCCCTCAACATATTCTACATTTGATGCTTATGGGCATCATGAAGCTCTTAACGAACGCTATCATCATTTTTGTGATTGGCTGAGAGAAGAGTGGAAGCTCAAGTAACCTCTTATAACACTCCTTGTTCATGGTAACTAGGAGTGTTTCTCTTGTATGCTTGTCCTTGGAATTTTCAATCGATTACCCTTGACGGAAATCCCTCACTGTAATAAACTAAATTATGGTATAATGAGAAGATAGATAGAATCGAGGAAATTATGTCATTTACACAATTTAAATTTAAAAATTATATAGAAAAAGCCTTGGAGGAGTTGAAGTTTACGACTCCTACCGAGGTGCAGGAAAAGTTGATTCCTATTGTCTTGGCAGGTCGTGACTTGGTTGGTGAATCAAAAACAGGTTCAGGGAAGACTCATACTTTCTTGTTACCGATTTTCCAACAGTTGGATGAAGAGAGCGATAGCGTGCAGGCAGTTATTACAGCTCCAAGTCGTGAATTAGCGACTCAGATTTACCAAGCTGCTCGTCAGATCGCATCACATTCAGATGTTGAGATTCGTGTTGTGAACTATGTTGGTGGTACAGACAAGGCGCGTCAGATTGACAAATTAGCAAGTAATCAACCACATATCGTAATCGGAACTCCAGGTCGTATTTATGACTTGGTCAAGTCTGGTGACCTAGCCATTCACAAAGCTAAGACCTTTGTAGTCGATGAAGCTGACATGACCTTGGATATGGGATTCTTGGAAACAGTTGATAAGATTGCAGGAAGTCTTCCGAAAGACTTGCAGTTTATGGTCTTTTCAGCAACCATTCCACAAAAACTACAACCATTTTTGAAGAAATACTTGTCAAATCCTGTCATGGAGAAAATCAAGACCAAGACAGTTATCTCTGATACCATTGACAACTGGTTGATTTCGACCAAGGGTCGTGACAAGAATGCTCAGATTTATGAGTTGACTCAAGTCATGCAGCCGTATCTCGCCATGATTTTTGTCAATACAAAAACTCGTGCGGATGAATTGCACAGCTACCTAACGGCTCAAAGCTTGAAGGTGGCTAAGATTCATGGAGACATTGCTCCTCGTGAACGCAAACGAATCATGAATCAGGTGAAAAATCTTGATTTTGAGTATATCGTAGCGACTGACTTGGCTGCGCGTGGGATTGATATTGAAGGTGTCAGCCATGTCATCAATGATGCTATTCCGCAAGACTTGTCCTTCTTTGTTCACCGTGTTGGACGAACTGGACGTAATGGTCTACCAGGTACAGCCATCACCCTTTATCAGCCAAGCGATGACTCTGATATTCGTGAGTTGGAGAAATTAGGAATTAAGTTTGTACCTAAGGTTGTTAAAGATGGAGAGTTCCAAGACACTTATGACCGTGACCGTCGTGCCAATCGTGAAAAGAAGCAGGAAAAACTGGATATCGAAATGATTGGTCTGGTTAAAAAGAAAAAGAAAAAAGTCAAACCAGGCTATAAGAAGAAAATCCAGTGGGCTGTCGATGAAAAACGCCGTAAGACCAAACGTGCAGAAAGTCGTGCCCGTGGACGTGCAGAACGTAAGGCTAAACGTCAAACATTTTAAAAATGAAACAGTAGAACCAGAAGGTTTTACTGTTTTTTTAGAATAATTTAGAAGTATTATATCAGCAGATGTGGAGGCTATGATGAATTCTTCAGTCTACTGAATGAAGTTATCCTAAAATGAAATAAACACACTGGGACGAGTATCTCAGTGTGTTTTTGTGGTAAAATATAATAGATTAATAAATGAAAAGTACATATTTTTAGAAATATCAATCAATAAGAAGAAAGGTTGCTTTATGGCGATAGATATTAGTGAAGAACAGTTGGCTATGGAGTCTGCTGACTTATTAAAAATTCTTTTAAAAGATCGAACGACAAAGAAAAATATTGTTTTATAAAGATGTTTTAAAACTATGGTGATTAAAAATGAGAAAAATAATTTTTATTGGACAAAGCGGTGATGAAGCCGTCTACTATAACACTAGAACAAAAGAGGCTCTGGTAGCCAAAAAGAGTGCCTTATTAAATACGGAAGGGGCTAGGAAGAGCAATAATGCTATTATTCCTTTGATGTTGGTTTTTATTTTCTTAGGTTTGATAGGGGGAATGGTAGCTATACCAGCTTTTTCCGGTTTTAGATACAGTAGCTGGATGGTTCCGCCTTATATCGCTGCCCAGTTCTTTATTTGCTTTGGCTTTATATGGATGATGGAAGAAGCCTTGTATAAAGAAGTGAAGCAGGTTCAGGGGGCAAGTTCTCAACAGTTTGCGAAAGCTGTTGATTCAAATCTGTTTTGGGAAAATTTTAGCAAGAAAAAAGCGACGTTTGGGAAAATGTTTATTTTTATGATTGTCATGTTATTAGTTTTTATGACTACTATAGTAATATTTGCTGCTGCCATTCCGAGCATTATTGATTCATTCAATAAGCAGGAACCATTTGATATACAAATCTTTTTCTCGCTTTTGGCAGCCCTGTTTCCTGGCTTGTTGTATCTTTTCTTATTCCAAAACAACCCCATCCGCTGGTTGTTAGCCGTGCGGAAGTATGAACAAGGGAAAGTGATATTTGCAGAAGACAAGGAGAAGAAACATGAGTGAAACACTATTACCATTGGGAACAGTGGTTAAACTAAAAAATCAAACAGAACTAATCATTATTGGCAGATGCAGAATTGATAGAAGAGGACAATCCGAAGAGCGCTTTAAAAGAGCTGAGAGAAAAAAATCCTGTTGCCTATGATTTTTATAATAGTTTAACTACAGACAATGGTAAAGGAAGCAATGATTTGATCACAGAAGGAGCAAACTAATATGAAAAAAATTATCCTAAGTCTTTGCACCCTCCTTGTAGCAGGTCTCTCTGTCTTTGGTTTTTTGAGATATCGAGACTATGACTCACTTAAAAACCCAATTGATGAAATCTATTATGCGAGTGTTCATTATAAAAATATTCTGGGATTACCAGATATGAGTAAGATTATAAGAAGTAATACGGCATATGTAGGTGAACCGGCTTGGATAAACTATCGTCGTGCCAAACCTAGGTTGGCAGATGATGAAGATTTGCAGCTATATATTAATTCCGATGGCCTGCTTGCTGTTCTGTATAGTAAAAAGTTATCAGGAGAAACTTATCTCAACATTGACTATGTATATGAGGACGGCTTCGTTAAACAAAATGTTTCCATTGCTTTCTCCAAAGTTTCAGATTTTACTGTTCAAGCGTTAATTGACCAGTCTAAAAAAAGGGGATATGATGAAACTGCTAGTGAAATATATCGCTTTAATGGAATGGAAGAACCTCCGCGTAAGAGTCTAGTGTCAAAAGATGAGATTTTGGACTATCTGAAGGATTACGATATTGATCAGGCTTGGTTGGCAGAAAAATCTGATCAAATTCTCTACACCTATTTTCTAGATATCTGGTTTAAAGAGGGAAGTCAGCGCTATTCCAAAGAAAATATGGGGAATTTGAAAGTCAAGTACTCTGAAACAATAGGGAAAGAGTAATACTTGAGGTTCTTTATAATATAGTTTTTAAAGGATTTGAGCTATTTCATTTCAAAGCAACTGATGAAAATCAAAAAATTGGGAAAAATTAACGAAGAAACATCCAGACCAAATGCAGAGAAAGCTTACAAAAATGGTGAGATTGATGATAAGACTTTCCAATCAATTAAATCAGGAATTATTAATTTCGGGGCATCATATGTCAAAGAGCTTCTTCAAACTAAACTAACAGATAAAGCAGTTGAAGCCTTCACTAAATCCGCAATAGAATGGTTCACCCATAATATAAATGCAACTCAAATTGGGCGTTCAGCAGCTTTAGTCGGTGGAGGTACGGTAACAATTGCAACTGATTTTAATCCTATATGGGCGCAGCTAGCTAGAGGTGCCGTTAAAAATGGAGTAAAATACGGCATTCCAATTGTTGGTGCCTTGGTTGATTTTGGTATGCAAAAAGCTAGCGGTGAGAGCACAGGCGATGCCTTGATTAAAACAGGAGCACATGTTGGAATTGCAGCAGGTGTAGGCATGATGGTTGGAGGACCAATAGGTTTTGGTGTTGGAGTGTTAGCGACAATGGCGTTTGATTACATTTATGATAATTATAAAGATGATGTTATTGATGTAGGTAAAAACGCTGTAAATGCTGTATCAGGTGCTGTAGACAAAGTGGGTGATGCTATCTCAGGTTTCGGAAAAACATTGGGGAGCGTGTTTGGTTGATGAATAATTTAATGTCATGATAAATTATCATCTTGTTTATTAAAAATGGAGGAAGCTTCCTGTTATTGAAAGGAAAATCTTAAATGGCTAAATATATTAACTTGGGCTGGCTAGCTGAGCGCGCTATTTATATAGACGGCAAGGATTACCAGTTTTATACATCTGATATTAAGAAAAATTCCAACGGTATACTTCTATTTGCTCCTGTAACAGGAACAGTATTGGGAGGGATAATTTCTGCTATTAGTTTATTACTAGGAGAAACAAGTGCTGGTTTTCGTTGGATTATCTTATTCATCTGCTGTATGACAGCCTTTATCGCTTCTATCATGGGTGTGAGATTACTATGGCGTAAGGGGAACTTATCTCCTTATCAACCGACTGCCTATCAAGTTAGAGAGTTATTGGAAAAAGGCAAACCTCAAAGAATAGGACAGCCAATCATTATAGGGATTATGACTAGCACAATTATATTCCTTTCTTTTGATTACCTTATTTCTGGAAATATTAGGCCTCTTATTATTTCTATGTTTTCACTCAGCGTAACACTTCTTGTCGTTTGGGATAATTCTCCTTTAAAACGCCGAAAAATTATCAAACAATTAGAAGAGGAGTATGCCTAATGTGTCTAAATTTACCATACTATCTAAGGTTTAGGGAAAATATTAAGGCGTGTTGTTAGATGATTTTAAAAAAGAAAGATATACTTGTACAATTAGGACAGTATCAGAAAGGCCAAATACTCTTTTATAATAAAAAGACAAAATCCTTGTTAGCCATGGATGAAAAGGCCTCTTATCGTTCGATGAGCCAATTAACTCTTGCCAATAGTTACGTGGTTGGATATGCTATTTTAGCATTTATCAGTGGACTTTTCACCCTACAAAATGTTTTTTTTAAATTGCTTCTATTGTTACTCTGTCAATGCGTCATGAGCTATTACGCTTACAAACTGCAAAACTTACAAATGAAAGAAGCTACTTTTTACGCTGTTGATATTACTAAATTTGACACTCATGCTTTTACAAAGTGGTTTGCAAAAGCAAGGCAGTTGATATTCTGGTTGCTCCTAGGCGGAGGACTGTGTTATATCTTGTCTGCAATTGCTTTTTATCTCTGGGGAGATGTTAGAATACTAGCGATTTTTGCCTGCGCTTCCTTTGTTGAGACTATTATCATTTATAATGGTATGGCAGGGAATGTTTTTCTGAAGGTTAACGATTTTTACACGAAAAAGAGAAACAACTAATAGAAAAATAAAATTTAATATAAAAAATCCCATCAGAAATATTTCTGGTGGGGTTTTTGGTGGGGAACCAATCAATTTTGATTGATTTTTAACCTTTTATAATAACTGAAAATGCTGTTAAATCAACCATTTCACTTCAAATCATGTTTATAAATCATTCCCATTCAACAGTTGCAGGTGGTTTACTTGTAATATCGTAGACGATGCGGTTAACGTGATCAACTTCATTTACGATACGGACAGAGATTTTTTGGAGTACTTCCCATGGAATCTTCGCAAAGTCAGCTGTCATTCCATCGATAGAAGTGATCGCACGGATAGCGATGGTATAGTCATAAGTACGACCGTCTCCCATAACACCTACTGAACGAACGCCAGTGTTAACAGTAAAATATTGCCAGATGTCGCGGTCAAGACCAGCTTTAGCGATTTCTTCACGAAGGATAGCATCTGATTCGCGGACTGTTTCAAGTTTTTCTTCAGTGATTTCACCCATGACACGGATAGCAAGTCCTGGTCCTGGGAATGGTTGGCGCCATACGATGTGATCTGGCATACCAAGTTCAGTACCAAGGGCACGAACTTCATCTTTGTAAAGAGTGTTAAGGGGTTCGATGAGTTCAAACTGCATGTCTTCTGGAAGACCACCCACATTGTGGTGAGACTTGATGGTTTGAGCAGTATCTGTACCAGACTCGATAACGTCTGTATAAAGAGTTCCTTGAGCAAGGAATTTCACATCTTTAAGTTTGCTTGCTTCATCATCAAAGACATAGACAAACTCGTTACCGATAATCTTACGTTTCTGTTCAGGATCAGAAACACCTGCCAATTTATCCAAGAAACGTTTGGCAGCATCTGCTTTGACAATGTTCAAACCAAACTTACCACCAAGCATATCCATAACTTGGTCAGCTTCACCTTTACGGAGAAGACCGTGGTCTACAAAGATACAGATCAATTGATCGCCGATGGCTTTTTGGAGGAGAACCCCAACAACAGAAGAGTCAACACCACCAGAAAGTCCGAGGAGGACACGTTTGTCTCCAACCTTTTCACGGATTTGTTTGATTTGCATCTCGATAAAGTTATCCATCGTCCAATCACCTTTGGCACCACAGATATTCAAGGCAAAGTTACGAAGGATATCATAACCGTGAACTGAGTGGCGAACTTCTGGGTGGAATTGGATACCGTAAATTTTCTTATCAGGGTTTTCAATAGATGCATAAGGACAGTCTGCAGAAGTTCCAGTACGAACAAAATCCGCAGGAATTTCTGTTACAGCATCTCCGTGGCTCATCAAAACAAGTTGTTCTTCTGGAGTTCCGGCAAAAAGAGCAGACTCAGTGTGAGTAAGAGTTGATTGTCCATATTCACGGTTACCAGCGTCACCTGCAGGAACAACCTTTCCTCCAAGCTTGTGAGTTAATAGCTGCATACCGTAGCAAATTCCCAAAATCGGAATACCGAGTTCGAAAATTTCAGAATCAATATCGAATGATCCTTCTTCGTAAACAGAGTTTGGGCCACCTGAAAGCACAATCCCGATAGGGTTGATAGCACGAACTTCGTCAGCCGAAATCTTGTGACTCTTTAGTTCTGAAAAGACACCAATCTCGCGAATTCGACGTGAGATAAGTTGGTTATACTGGCTTCCGTAATCCAGTACGATGATCTTTTCGACATCTTGCAAATCAGTTGAAATGTTGGTCATCTTTTCCCTTTCTTAAAAGAAATATCTTCTTGAATATTCTATCATAAATGAAACGTAATTACCAACTAAACAAGTGATGTTTGACTTTTACATATCAGATACGGTACAATGGAAAAAATAAAGAAAAGAAGTGAGCAAGCATGTTACCAGCTTATATGAAAATCCATGACCAAATCAAAAAAGACATCGATGAGGGACATTGGAAGATTGGAGAGAGACTTCCTAGCGAGCGAGATCTAGCTGAGGAATTTGCCGTTAGCCGCATGACCTTACGTCAAGCAATCTCTCTTTTGGTTGAAGAAGGGGTTTTGGAACGACGTATAGGTAGTGGGACCTTTGTTTCAAGCACACGTGTTCAGGAAAGAATGCGTGGAACAACTAGTTTTACGGAGATTGTTAAAGCTCAAGGGAAAACTCCGTCTAGTCACTTGATTTCTTATCGTCGAACCATTCCAAATGAGCAAGAAGTGGCTAAACTTGGTTTACTGCCAACTGATAACATCATTCGTATGGAGCGTGTTCGTTATGCGGATAAGGTTCCTGTTGTCTATGAAGTGGCGTCGATTCCTGAGAAATTTATCAAAAATTTCAAAAAAGAAGAAGTAACCAAGCACTTCTTTCAAACCTTGCAAGAGCATGGTTATCGAATTGGTAAATCTCACCAGACCATATACGCACGTTTAGCAAAAGAAAAGATAGCTCATTACCTAGAAGTTGAAAAAGGGCATGCTATTTTAGGTTTGACTCAGGTTTCTTACTTTGATGACGGAACGGCTTTTGAGTATGTAAAGAGCCAATACGTCGGAGAACGGTTTGAATTTTATTTAGAAAATAATTAGTTTATAACATCACTCTTAAAGTAGAAACTCATCTATTTTAAGAGTTTTTATTTGGTTATGATTAGAAAACACTTTCCTAGTAAGAAAAATAGCAATCATACGAGAATTTTTCAAAGTTTCGTGTTATAATAGTTAGGTTATATGGTCCCGATAAGGTGGTAGGTTTGATTGTAAATACTCTTCCTACCAGTACTTTGTAACTCTATAACGATTATTTTTTAAGGGGGGACATTTTTATGTCAGAACGTAAATTATTCACGTCTGAATCTGTATCTGAGGGGCATCCGGATAAGATTGCAGACCAAATTTCAGATGCTATTTTAGATGCTATTTTAGAGCAAGATCCAGAAGCACACGTGGCTGCTGAAACAGCTGTTTATACTGGTTCAGTCCATGTTTTCGGTGAAATTTCAACCAATGCTTATGTCGATATTAACCGAGTGGTTCGTGATACTATTGCAGAAATCGGTTATACCAATACAGAGTACGGTTTTTCTGCGGAGACGGTAGGAGTTCACCCATCATTGGTAGAACAATCACCAGATATCGCTCAAGGTGTCAATGAAGCCTTAGAAGTTCGTGGGAATGCGGATCAAGATCCACTAGACTTGATCGGTGCAGGTGACCAAGGTCTCATGTTTGGTTTTGCGGTGGATGAAACAGAAGAACTCATGCCACTTCCAATCTCACTCAGTCACAAGTTGGTTCGTCGTTTAGCAGAGCTTCGTAAGTCTGGGGAAATCAGCTATCTTCGTCCAGATGCGAAGTCTCAAGTCACTGTTGAGTATGATGAAAATGACCAACCAGTGCGCGTGGATACAGTTGTTATTTCAACCCAACACGATCCAGAAGTCAGCAATGAACAAATCCATGAAGATGTGATTAACAAGGTGATCAAGGAAGTGATTCCAGCTTCTTATCTAGATGCTGAGACTAAATTCTTTATCAATCCAACCGGTCGTTTCGTTATCGGTGGACCTCAAGGTGACTCAGGTTTGACTGGTCGTAAGATTATCGTAGATACCTATGGTGGTTACTCACGTCATGGTGGTGGTGCCTTCTCTGGTAAGGATGCGACTAAGGTTGACCGTTCCGCTTCTTATGCGGCTCGCTATATTGCAAAAAACATCGTGGCAGCAGGGCTTGCTAAGAAAGCAGAAGTGCAATTGGCATACGCGATCGGGGTAGCTCACCCTGTATCTGTTCGTATCGACACCTTCGGTACAGGAACAGTTGCTGAAAGCAAATTAGAAGCAGCAGCGCGTCAAATCTTTGACCTTCGCCCAGCAGGAATCATCCAAATGCTTGACCTCAAACGTCCAATCTACCGTCAAACAGCGGCTTATGGACATATGGGACGTACAGATATCGATCTTCCATGGGAACGTTTAGACAAGGTAGAAGCCTTGAAAGAAGCAGTGAAATAAAAAAGAAAAAGATTGGTGTAATGACCAATCTTTTTTAGTTTACAATTACTTATCCAGTATTTTTACAAAAGCCCAGTTTCCAATAGACTTTGTTCCATATTCCAACATCATCGAATCCAGTAATTCATACTTGTTTTTTTCATAGAAGCACACATTTTTCTCAGTGCTGGTGATTAAGCCCAAGCGTTTGCAACCTTTGGATTTAAGATAAGGTTCAACACCTTCTTGTAGAAAAACACTCCCGATTCCTTGGTTTTGGATTGAAGCGTTGACTCCTAACATCATCAAATACCAGTCAAAATTTCCCGATCTTTTTAAATGCTGTTCAGAACGTTCTACCAAATCTAGATACTTCAAGAGGTTCCGTGGTGTAATAAAACGGAAAAGCTTGATAATCCCATTTAATAAATAAGATAGAATAGAAAAATCCTTCTGTTGTAAAAGGGCGACTGCTAGGATTTCTCCGTCTCGTTCAGCGACTAGACAAGTCTCTCCCTTGATGTAGAGTCTGGTCAGAAGGCTATCCAATAATTCTAAGAATGCTGGATAATATTCTGGTTTCTTTAAATCATCTTTGATAAGAGTCATAAAAGGATAGTCCATAAAGGCACAAGCCAACACTTTCCCGATTTTTTGGTATTCATCTAGCTTGGCTTCTCTATATACTATTTCTTTCATTTCACACTCCTTCATAAAATCTCTCTAACTATTATAACTAAATTTCTTCTTTTTTTCGATTTTAATGTGAAATATTCACAAAAAGTTTAAAAAAATGCAGTTTTTCTAGAATTTCTATTAGAAAAGTAGGTATGAAAAGACCCCACACGGTTTAACCTTGCGGGGTAGATTTAAAGTCTAGTTAGAATCTATTTTGTTGGAATTGAAATTTCAATCAATTTATCAGAATAGAGGGTTTTGATATTTGCTTCATCAATAACTTGTTTATCAATTTTACGATTTAAGAAGAATTCTTGGATTTTCTCAATTTCTTTTTCACGGATTGCACGATGTTTATTGGAAATGAGGATTTCGTAATGAAGCGGTGCCTGAGTAAAAATAACATCTGTGTTACCTGCAGAATAGACTTCTACAAGCGTTGCGTCAGTGCTTTCTAACTGACTTTTAACAAGAAGCGAGTGTGAATTTGTAGTATTGATGAGCTTCATAAGGTTTCCTCCTATATTTCTATGTCTATTATAGCACTTTTTGGGAAATTTGGTAAAGATAGTTTAAATTTGATGCTGTTTTTTCCAAGCTTCAATTGCCCACTTATGACTACCACGTTTCAAGTTTGCAATAGCTTCATCAATTGGGAACCAAGCTAGATGATTAAAGTCTTCTAAAGGTTTTTGAATTTCTTGATAGGAAGTAGCTTCATAGAGATAGGCTGGATTGTAGTAGTAGGTATCACGATGACTAGAATAGAAATACTCATCCGCTTGTCCATAATAGGTGCCGATTTCAGCAGTAAAGCCCAACTCTTCAATCAGTTCTCGTTTGAGAGCTTCGAGATGGTTTTCGCCTGCTTCAATCTCCCCACCAGGTAAGAACCATGCACCATTTGGAGCTTGAACGAGGATAATCTTTTCATGGTTTGAATCCGGTATGACTGCATAAACACCATATCGAGTTTTATAGGTTACTCCCTCTTTTTTTTCTCCAAATGTTGGATTTGTCATAACATTCTCCTTCGTGAGTGCGCTTTCTTTCTATAATAGTAAAGAATGCTCTCACTGTCAAGCAAGAACATTCTTTTGTATTTGAGGGACTAGTCGTTTGATTCGACTGTTTCCGTTTTATTTTTTGACTTAATCATGATCTTACCTTTACTTGTCATGACTGCCTTGAGGTCTTTTTCACTAGGGTTTTCAAGGTAGTAGTCTGTAATTGCATCTTCGATATAGTCTTGAATGGTACGACGTAGTGGACGAGCCCCCATTTTTGGATCGTAACCAAGGTCTACAAGTTTTTCTTTAACCTTTTCTGTGACATCGAGATGGATATTATTGCTGGAGAGTCGTTTATTCACATCATCCAGCATGAGGTCAACGATTTGAAGGAGATTTTCTTTGCTGAGAGCCTTGAATTCGATAATACCATCAAAGCGGTTCATGAATTCTGGGCTAAAGAAGTTGCCTAATTCTCCAAGGACAGAGTTGGTACGACCTTCTCTAGCAGCACCAAAACCAACGCTAGCTTCTGCCTTACCTGTACCTGCATTTGAGGTCATGATAATGATGGCGTCTTTAAAGCTAACAGTCCGACCTTGACCATCTGTTAAACGACCATCATCCAATACTTGAAGGAACATATGCATAACATCTGGATGGGCTTTTTCAACTTCATCCAAGAGGATCAGTGAGTAGGGGTTACGACGAACCTTTTCAGTCAATTGACCAGCTTCATCATAGCCGACGTATCCTGGAGGGGCACCGACAAGTTTAGCAACACTGTGTTTTTCCATGTATTCACTCATATCAAAGCGAATCATGCTATCAGCAGAACCAAAGAGTTCGATAGCTAGTTGTTTAGAAAGTTCTGTTTTACCAACACCAGTAGGACCAACAAAGAGGAAGCTACCGATTGGACGGTTTGGAGTGCCTAGACCAACACGGTTACGACGAATAGCCTTAGCAATCTTATCGACAGCATCATCTTGACCAATAACATGAGCCTTGAGGTCATCTGCTAGGTTGATCAGTTGAGACTGTTCTTTTTCTTTAAGGTCGCCAACTGGAATGTTGGTCTTTTGTTCGATGATGTGCTCAATCGTCTTTTCACTGATGATTGGGGTATCCTGATCCGTTACCTTAGTCTTTTGCATTTCCTTATACTTAGCAATCTGGTCACGGAAGTAGGCTGCTTTTTCAAAATCTTCATCGCGAGTTGCTTGAGCCTTGAGGTTTTCTGCTTCAATTAGGCGTTGGTCGATGACCTTCGGATCCACAAAATTCAGGGTTAAGTTCATTTTAGAACCAGCTTCATCTAGGAGGTCAATGGCCTTATCCGGCAAGAAACGATCTTGGATGTAGCGATTAGAGAGAGTAGCAGCTGCTTCGATAGCTCCATCAGTATAGTGAACATGGTGGTAATCTTCGTATTTCTTTTGAATCCCTTTCAGGATAATAATGGTTTCTTCAACAGTTGGTTCATCAACCTTGACCGGTTGCATACGACGTTCAAGGGCTGCATCTTTTTCGATGATGCGGTATTCATTGAGAGTAGTAGCACCAACTAGTTGGAGTTCGCCACGAGCAAGAGCTGGTTTCAGGATATTTCCTGCATCCATATTTCCTTCTCCAGCAGAACCAGCACCGACAATTTCATGAATTTCGTCGATAAAGAGGATGACGTCTTTGCGCTCACGAATTTCTTCCATGAGTTTTTGCATACGTTCTTCAAACTGGCCTCGGATACCTGTACCTTGGACAAGGCTGACAACATCTAGGCGAATGACTTCTTTCCCTTGAAGTTTATGGGGAACATCACCATCGACGATTTTTTGAGCTAAGCCCTCGACAACGGCTGTCTTACCAACACCAGGCTCACCAATAAGGACAGGATTGTTTTTGGTTCTACGGTTGAGAATTTCAATAACACGGATGATTTCTTCGTCACGACCAATCACAGGGTCGATATTTCCACGACGGGCAATCTCCGTTACATTGATACCATATTCCTCCAAGAGGCCCTTTTCTTGGCTAGGAGGAGGTGTTTGAGCTGGTCCACGATTTTGAGAACCATAACCCCCATTACCACCGTATCCGCCACCTGACTGGGTTGGAGGAACATTATTATTAGAAGAAGGTCTAAAGTTGTTTAAATCATTGAAGAAGTCTCCAAATGGATCAAAATCGCGATTGTTTAAATCTGTAATGCCTTTGAATAAGCTATTGTTAGGATCTGTTTTGATAATTTTGTAGCAATTTTGGCAAAGATCGATTTGCTTTTGTTGCCCATTAAGATTTGTGTAAAGATGGATTGTTGAGTCATTGATTTTACAATTTTGACAGAGCATACCTCTACCTCGTTTCTTTTTTGGCTTTGACTAAAAAAGAAAGGTCAAAAATAGTCAAAGTTCTTTAGTCTCATTATATCATGATTAAAGGGGAAAGCAAGCAAAAAGATTGCTTGTTACAATTAAACATTCCAGGCAATTCTTACTAGACTTTAGTGATAAAAATAAAAATCCCATTTGTCATGCAAAAAGGATTTTCTTGGTCAAAGCAGAAGTATTCTCTGCCTTTATTTAACGATTAGTATAAAAGTTCGTAGATTTCCATCGCAATAAGGTCGATGCTATCAAATGTATAAGTTTCACGAGCTTCAACGTCACGAAGTGTGAAAAGTGGTCCGTTTTCTTCGTCGTGGTTAAAAGCAACCTCTGCGACAACAACTCCTTCGCGCTCAAAGTTACGTTTTAAGTTACCACCATCTTTTGTCATTGCTTCTAAGCGATTGATGATTCTAACCAAATGTGATTCCATTTTGATTCTCCTCCATTTCTTATCTTTACTATTTTACCACAAACAGACTCTACTTGACTAGAAAAAACTAGGATTTCTCGCTATTTCTCTTGCCTTTGAAAATTTATTGAAAATCTTAAAGGAAAATGTTGCATTTTTATGCAAAATATGTTATCCTTATACAAGTTTTAAGTTTAAAAATTAAAAATAGAAAGTAGTGTATCCATGAATTTTTCTTTTTTACCGAAATACCTGCCATACTTTAACTATGGTGCTGTTGTTACGATTATTATCTCGATCTTAGTTGTCTTTTTGGGAACCATTTTAGGGGTAGTGTTGGCCTTTGCACAACGTTCAAAGATTAAGCCACTTGCTTGGTTCGCTAATCTTTATATCTGGATTTTCCGCGGAACTCCGATGATGGTACAGATTATGATTGCCTATGCATTGATGCATATTAGTGCTCCAACGATTCAAATTGGGATTTTGGATGTTGACCTTACTCGTTTGATCCCAGGGATTATTATTATCTCTATGAATAGTGGTGCCTATGTATCAGAAACTGTTCGTGCTGGGATTAATGCAGTGCCAAAGGGACAGTTAGAAGCAGCGTATTCACTAGGTATTCGCCCTAAAAATGCTATGCGCTATGTCATCCTACCACAGGCTATTAAGAATATTTTACCAGCCTTGGGGAATGAGTTTATTACCATTATCAAGGATAGCTCGCTCTTGTCAGCTATCGGAGTTATGGAATTGTGGAATGGAGCAACTACAGTATCAACAACAACTTATTTACCATTGACTCCACTTCTATTTGCAGCCTTTTACTACTTAATTATGACATCTATCTTGACACTAGCCTTGAAAGCTTTTGAAAATCGTATGGGACAAGGAGATAAGAAATAATGACTGAAACACTTATAAAAATTGAAAACCTTCATAAAAGCTTTGGAAAAAATGAAGTTTTAAAAGGGATTGATCTTGAAATTAAAAAAGGGGAAGTAGTGGTCATTATCGGGCCTTCTGGTAGCGGTAAGTCAACCCTCCTTCGCTCTATGAATCTTCTCGAAGAAGCTACAAAAGGGAAAGTTATCTTTGAAGGTGTTGACATTACGGATAAGAAAAATGACCTCTTTGCCATGCGTGAAAAAATGGGAATGGTTTTCCAACAATTTAATCTCTTCCCAAATATGACAGTTATGGAAAACATTACACTTTCTCCAATTAAGACTAAGGGTGAAAGTAAGGAAGTGGCTGAAAAGAGAGCGCATGAGCTCTTGGAGAAGGTTGGTTTGCCAGATAAGGCCGATGCCTATCCACAAAGTTTGTCTGGAGGTCAGCAACAACGTATTGCTATCGCTCGTGGTCTTGCTATGGAACCAGATGTCCTACTCTTTGATGAACCGACTTCTGCCCTAGACCCAGAAATGGTAGGGGAAGTACTAGCAGTTATGCAAGAACTTGCCAAGTCAGGTATGACCATGGTTATCGTAACGCATGAAATGGGCTTTGCGCGTGAAGTAGCAGACCATGTCATCTTTATGGCAGACGGTGTTGTTGTCGAGGATGGAACACCTGAGGAAATTTTTGAACAAACACAAGAACAAAGAACCAAGGATTTCTTGAGTAAGGTTTTGTAAAATATCGTTTATTAGAAAAGCTCCAAGGGGGCTTTTTCTTATAGCTTCAGACTATAGGGTATCTTAGGTAAGAAGTGTTAGAAGGTCGAGCGATTTTTTGTTATAATAAAAGATATTTGTTAGAAAAGAGAAAATACATGACACAGATTATTGATGGGAAGGCTTTAGCAGCCAAGCTACAAGGACAACTAGCTGAAAAAACAGCCAAACTAAAGGAAGAGACAGGCTTGGTTCCTGGTTTAGTGGTTATTTTGGTTGGTGATAATCCTGCTAGCCAGGTTTACGTTCGTAACAAGGAACGTTCAGCTATCGCAGCAGGTTTCCAAAGTGAAGTTTTACGTGTTCCGGATACCATTACTCAAGAGGAGTTGTTGGAGTTGATTGCCAAATACAATCAAGATCCAGCTTGGCATGGGATTTTGGTCCAGTTACCTTTGCCAAAACACATCGATGAAGAAGCTGTTTTATTGGCTATTGACCCTGAAAAGGATGTAGATGGTTTTCATCCGCTCAACATGGGGTGTCTTTGGTCTGGTCACCCAGTCATGATTCCTTCAACTCCAGCAGGGATTATGGAGATGTTTCATGAGTATGGGATTGACTTAGAAGGTAAAAATGCAGTCGTTATTGGTCGTTCAAATATCGTTGGTAAACCAATGGCTCAGTTGCTGTTGGCTAAAAATGCAACTGTAACCTTGACCCACTCGCGCACCCACAATCTAGCCCAAGTAGCTTCTAAAGCCGATATTCTTGTAGTAGCAATTGGTCGTGCTAAGTTTGTGACCGCTGATTTTGTCAAACCTGGAGCAGTTGTCATTGATGTGGGGATGAACCGAGATGAAAATGGCAAGCTCTGTGGAGATGTTGACTACGATGCTGTTGCACCAGTCGCTAGCCATATCACACCTGTACCTGGTGGAGTAGGACCTATGACCATTACCATGCTGATGGAGCAGACCTATCAAGCTGCATTGCGTAGTTTGGATAAAGATTGATTATTTCTGTAATTATTGATAGGTACTTCAAGACAAGTTCTAAAAAGAACTTGTTTTTTTTGCTCGATTTCTACTAAAATTCCAGTAAAACTTCTACAAATTATTGAAAAACTTCTACTATTTTGATATATTAAAACTATCAATATGTATATGTAAAATGAAGTAAGCGTCTAGAGGGAGGTTTATTTTTTGAAGGAAAATGTAATCGCTTACTATAACTTAGAAAGGAACCATAATGGATAAGAGATTTTTTGAAAAACGGTGTCATTTTAGTATTCGTAAATTCGCAATAGGAGCGGCTTCGGTTATGATTGGAGCTAGTATATTTGGTCTTCAGATAGCGCAAGCAGCTGAAACTGAAACAGCTAGTTCGAGTGAAGAAACAATTCATCAAGTTCAGCCTTTAGATAAACTTCCAGATGATCTTGCAGCGGCCATTGCAAAAGCTGAACAAAACAGTCCACAAGATTCTACTACTGATAAAGAAGAAAAGGATAAGGTAGAAACTGAAAAACCAGCGACTGAAAAACCAGTAACGGAAGAAAAGGCGACTGCGGCAACAAGTCCTAAGGAAGAAAAGGAAGCAGAAGTAGTCACCCCTAAGGAAGACAAAACTGAGAAACCAGCAACTGCAGTGGATGAAAAAGCGCCTACAGTTTCAGAAGCTAGTTCTGAAAAGCCAGCAGTTTTGGAAGAACATACTGCTGAAGCTAATCAGAATAAACCAGTAACCAGTGATAAGGCTAAGGAAGAAAATACTTCTGCAACAGCATTACCTCAAGTTACCAAAGAGAAAGAAAAAGAAGCCCAACTTTTACAGGAAAGAAAACAAAATTTCAACAAAGACTGGTACTTTAAATTAAATTCTCAGGGTGATTTTTCTAAGAAAGATGTAGATGTTCATGATTGGTCTAAGTTGAACCTTCCTCATGACTGGAGTATTTATTTTGACTTTGATCACAAGTCTCCTGCCCGCAATGAAGGTGGTCAGTTAAACGGTGGTACGGCTTGGTATCGCAAGACTTTCACTGTAGATGAAGCTGCCAAAGACAAAGATGTTCGTATTAATTTTGATGGAGTTTACATGGACTCTAAGGTCTATGTAAATGGTAAATTTGTGGGTCATTATCCAAGTGGTTACAATCATTTTTCATACGACATCACTGAATTTTTAACTAAAGATGGTAGTGAAAATACCATTGCTGTCCAAGTTACCAATAAACAGCCAAGTAGTCGTTGGTATTCAGGAAGTGGTATCTATCGTGATGTGACGCTGAGCTATCGTGACAAGGTGCAAGTAGCTGAAAATGGAAATCATATTACAACTCCAAAATTGGCTGAGCAAAAAGACGGCAATGTTGAAACACAAATCCAAAGCAAGATTAAAAACACTGCCAAGACTCTAGCCAAGGTATTTGTAGAACAACAGATTTTTACCAAGGAAGGTAAGGCTGTTTCAGATTTAGTTCGCTCTGTAACTAAGAATTTATCAGGAAATGAGACAGCAGACTTTAAGCAAACGATTTTGGTTAACAAGCCAACCCTCTGGACAACAAAAAGTTACCATCCTCAGCTCTATGTTCTAAAAACAAAGGTTTACAATGAAGGTCAGCTAGTTGATGTAACAGAAGATACTTTTGGTTATCGTTATTTCAACTGGACAGCCAAAGATGGATTCTCTCTAAATGGTGAGAGAATGAAATTCCACGGGGTTAGTATTCACCATGACAACGGTGCCTTGGGATCAGAAGAGAATTATAAGGCAACCTATCGTAAATTGAAACTATTGAAGGATATGGGAGTTAACTCTATCCGTACAACCCACAACCCAGCAAGTCCACAGTTGCTCGACGCTGCTGCAAATCTAGGACTTTTGGTCCAAGAAGAAGCCTTTGATACATGGTATCGTGGCAAGAAAACGTATGACTACGGACGTTTCTTTGACCAAGATGCAACTCACCCAGAAGCTAAGAAGGGTGAAAAGTGGTCTGATTTTGACCTCAGAACCATGGTCGAACGTGATAAAAATAATCCATCCATCGTCATGTGGTCACTCGGTAACGAAGTGGATGAAGCAGATGGAGGTGAGCGCTCACTAGAAACAGCCAAGCGTTTGAAAGCTGTCATCAAAGCTATCGATACAGAGCGCTATGTGACCATGGGTGAGAACAAATTTAGTAATAGGTCTACAGGAGAGTTCTTAAAATTGGCAGCAATCATGGATGCTGTCGGGATGAACTATGGTGAACGGAACTATGACGCTGTTCGTAGGGCTCATCCAGACTGGTTAATCTACGGTTCAGAAACTTCTTCAGCAACTCGAACTCGTGATTCCTACTTTGATCCTGCTCATTTACTCAGTCATGACAACCGTCGTAATCGTCATTATGAACAATCCGACTATGGAAATGACCGTGTTGGATGGGGTAGAACAGCTACTGAATCTTGGACTTTCGACCGTGATCGTGCCGGATATGCAGGTCAGTTCATCTGGACTGGTTTTGACTATATCGGTGAACCAACACCTTGGCATAACCAAGATAATACACCGGTGAAAAGTTCATTCTTCGGTATTATCGATACGGCTGGTTTGCCTAAGAATGATTTCTATCTCTACCGTAGTGAATGGTATAGTGCCAAAGAAAAACCAACCGTTCGTATCATGCCTCACTGGAATTGGACAGATGAGACACTCAAAGAACGCAATATGCTGGTCAATGGTAAGATTCCTGTACGGACCTTCTCAAATGCTGCCAGCGTAGAATTACTGTTGAACGACAAGTCTCTTGGCAAGAAAGAATTCACCAAGAAAACCACTGCGGATGGTCGACCTTATCATGAAGGTGCTAACCCTGGTGAATTGTATCTTGAGTGGTTGGTGGAATATAAACCAGGCACCTTGACTGCTATTGCTCGTGATGAAAATGGTAAAGAGATTGCGCGTGATAGTGTAACAACAGCAGGAGAACCTGCTAGAGTTCGTCTCACCAAGGAAGAACATGTTATCACTGCAGATGGTAAAGATTTGTCTTACATCCATTATGAAATCGTTGATGAAGATGGCAATGTCGTTCCAACTGCCAATAATCTTGTTCATTTCAATCTTCATGGTCAAGGGCAAATCGTTGGTGTGGACAATGGGGAACAAGCTAGCCGTGAACGCTACAAAGCTCAAAAAGATGGTACATGGCAAAGAAAAGCCTTCAATGGTAAAGGTGTTGTCATTGTTAAATCTACTGAAAAAGAAGGGAAATTCACTCTATATGCGGATTCTGCAGGTTTAGCTTCTGATCAAGCAACAGTCACAACCGTTTCAGGTAAGAAAGAAAATCGCCACTTTGTCGCTTTTGCCCCTGTTAAGGCGACTACTGATGTCAGTGAAAATCCTAAATTGCCAGAAACTGTGACAGCTATTTATAGCGATGGTAGTGTCGAAGAAAAAGCTGTGACATGGGCAATCCCAGATGATCTCCGTGCAAGTGCTGGCGCGAAAAAAGTCCTAGGTAGTGTGGAAGGTATCGAATCCAAGGCTGAGGCTCTTGTCAAGGTCATTGCCCTTGATAAGTGGTTACCTAAAGTAGCAACCGTTCCTGTTGGTACAGCTGTTGAAGATTTGGATAAGACGGTTACAGCTGTTTTATCAGATGGGAACTTGGTTGATGCGGATGTTGTTTCTTGGACCTTGAAAGATCCATCTGCCTTGACAAAAGAAGGTGGACGAACTGAAGCAACTGGTAAATTAGTAGGTAATGACTATGAGGTGAAAGCAACCTTTATCGCAAGTAATAAGGAAACCGAAAGCACTGTTACAGGTCTCACTGTCGGTGACAAAGCTCTTGCTGACTTTGAGTCTGGAAAGACCTATTACCGAGTAACCCTTCCTTACAGTGCTGAGATTCCAAGTGTTGGTGCACAAACTACTGGCTACCAAGTAACAGTTCAACAGGCTTCGGCTGCTAATGATTATCAGGCTTCTGTATTCTTGAGTGACCAAAAGGGTGATTTGGTTCAAACATATTTGATTCAGTTTGTGAAGGAAGCCCCTGCCTTGACACGCTTGGAAGTAAGTGTAGAAGGAAAAGAGAATGCAACTGAAGATCAAACCCTTCCATATCATGTCATTGGACATTACGAAGATGGTTCACAAAGTGAATTTTCAGCTTCAGATATTCATTTGGATGCTAGCTCTTCTGATGGCGGACATCTTGAAGTAAACGGACAGAACTTGCTACTTTACACGAAAGGTAGTGTGACGCTTACTCCTCGTATTGACAATCAAACAGAGAAAACACAATCTGTAGCCACTGTAGTGGTCATCAAAGAAAATAAAGCAGAAAAGAAAATTGTCAAACTTCATCCTGTTTCAATCTCTACAGATATCAATCAGCAACCGAATTTGCCTGATCAAATCGGAGCAGAATTTGACCAAGGTTTGCCTCGTAAGGTAGCTGTAACTTGGGACAAGGTAGATGCAAAAGAACTCGCTAGCTATCATAGCTTTACTCTTAAAGGGCATGTAGAAGGTACAGATATTGAAGCTACTGCCAATGTGACTGTTGAAGGTTTGCAGGTCGCAGAAGAAATCAGTCTCACTCTTCCTAAAGGTGAAACTGTTCAATTGCCAGCTAATGTACGCGCCTACCATTCTAATGGAACAACTGTTTATAAAGATGTCGTTTGGGACAAGGTTCCAGCCAACTTTAGTCAAACTGAAGGTATCTTTGAAATCAAAGGTCAATTGGTTGGTAGCCATCTGACTACCAAGGCTCATGTGCGTGTTTCCAGTCAGGTTGTTGCAGGAAATAATATCTCTAAACAATGGACAGGTTCTCAATTACCAGCGGCTATCGTATCCAATACTGGTGGGGATGATTCGGCAAATACCTTGAACGATTTGACAGTTTCAAGAGCTAATACAGATGTCAAGAATCGTTGGACTACATGGCAAACAGGTACAGATAATGATTGGGCATCTATCTTATTTGGTAATTCAGGAGATTTGACCAAACGCTTTGTTGATAATATTGCAGTTGATTTCTACACAGATGGTGCGATCGGACTTCCAAAAGAATATGTCATCGAGTACTATGTTGGTCAAGAAATTCCAGATCTGCCAACTGATGTCAATCATGCTCAAGGAGATGCCAAGCATCCATTCAACAATGCTGCCAACTGGAAAGAAGTTGAACATCTCAAAGCACCAGGACAATTATCCGCAAGCCAAACTAACTACTTTACATTTGATAAGGTTGAGACCTATGCAGTTCGTATTCGTATGAAGAAGGCAAATGGAACAGATGGTGTCGGTTTGACCGAAATCACTATCTTGGGAAATAAAGTCCCAAGCGCTACAAGTTCAGAGATTACAATCAAAGTAGACGGTCAGAACCTTCAACATTTCAATCCAGCTAAGACAGACTACCATATTGCTAAAACGAGCAAAGAAATCACTGCAACAGCTAGCAACAATGGTGTAGTAACGATTGTCCCTGCCACAAGTCCAACAGGAGCAACTCGTCTCATTTTGAAGGCAGAAGACGGAACCATCTTGAAAGAATACCGTATCTTCCGTGATGGTGAAAAAGAATCTACACAACCAGTAGCTGCAGAAAATGGTGCTGTGACATTAAATGTTGGTGATAAGCTTCAACTACCTACAGAAGTGATAGTCTACTACCCATCAGAAACAGACTGGACGACAGATAAACTAGCCGTAGAATGGGATGCAGTTCCTGAACATGCGACAGACCAAGAAGGCACCTTTGAAGTGCTTGGTCATATTCTAGGAACAGACTTGACAACGAAGATGCAGGTGACTGTTCTAGCAAGAGGAAATCAAGTTATCTCAGAGAATGCAAGCAATAATGCGACAGATTCTAAGGCATTTGCCTCTACTACAAACGATACCGATGCCGCTTCTAATGATAGAATCTTCTATATCAATGATGGTCGATTTAATGAAGATGGACGTTGGACTAACTGGTCTCGTACTCCAAGAGATCAAGAAGTATCTGTAGGGGTACTCTTTAAGAAGAATGGTCAGATTACACCTCAATCTGTAGGAAAAGTAGCCATTCAGTTCTTCAAAGACAGTGGAACAGATGCACCTGCGACAATGGTACTTGAAAGATATGTTGGACCAGCTTATTCTGAACCAAGCACTATTTCACGTTATGAGGAAAATGCGGACCATCCGTTTAACAAGGCAGAAAATTGGCAAGAAATTCCTTATAAGGCATCGGCTGCAATCGTGGCTGGTAAACCAATCGAATTTACCTTTGATCCAATTCAGACAACCGCTATTCGCGCACGTATGACTCGCAAATCAACCACGAATGGTCTAGCGATGGTTGAGTTTAGTGCTTATTCTCCAGCTAAAGCAAGTGATTCAGAAACACCTGCAGTGACTATTTCAGTTGCTGGAAAAGCATTGGAAAACTTTGATCCTGCTGTTTCAGAATATCGATTAGCCGCTAATGGAGCGAAACCACAGGTGACTGTCCAAACAAGTGGTCATGGTGTAGCGACTGTCGTTGAGTCAAGTCAAGACAATCTTCCAACGCTTGTTCGACTTCTTGCTAAAGATGGTAGTCTCGTGAAAGAATATCGTCTATACTTCCAAGCTGGTTCTGAAGCTAGTCATGCAGTGGATGATCAAGCTCTTGTCCTAGACCGTCCAAGTTTGGAAATTGAGAAAGCTGTCATTCCATTCAAGGAAATTATTCGTGAGAATAGTGACTTAGCCCAAGATGAACGTCGTATCGTCACAGAAGGTAAAAATGGAGAAAAAGTAGACTATGTCGAAGTATTAGGAACAAGTCGTAAAATTGTTCACACTGAAACAATAGATGCAAAAGATCAAATTGTTGAAGTAGGAGTAAAACCAGTTGTTACTAGTAGCAAGGGTGACGAGCCAGCTCCAGTTCTTGAGGTTCCAGAATTCAAAGGTGGAGTTAATTGGGTCGAAGCTGCAATCAATGAGGTTCCTGAATTCAAGGGTGGAGCTAATTGGGTTGAAGCAGCTAAGAATGAAATCCCAGAGTTCAAGGGCGGAGTCAATGCTGTCAAAGCAGACAAGAACGAGCTCCCAGAATACAAAGGACCTTTAGGTACTGCGGGTGACCAAGCAGCTCCAACAATCGAAAAACCAGTTGCAGACGTTCGAGCCCTATCTGACAAACCTTCAGGAACTCCAACTCCTGCTGAGCAGATCCAAGATTCAAAAGTTCTTGAACAAGCTTCTGGAAAAGAAGACTCAGCAAGACTACCAGAAACTGGCGAAAGTCAATCTGATACTGCTATTTTCCTAGCTGGTCTCAGTCTAGCCTTATCAGCGGCATTCCTAAATGGGAAACGCAAGGAAGAGTAAGGATTCATAACTCACTATTCTTAAAAGGCTGATCATTATAAAATAAGGAGAAGACATTATTGTCTTCTCCTTTATTAATTGGGTAGTGAGGTGTATAATGAAAGTAAGAGAATGTAAGGAGAAGGACCATGATTGTAAAAGTTTGTAATGCAGATTTTAGTCTCCAGTGGGATGGGATATATCAATTTGCTCTTGAAAACTATCCTCAGATTAAAGAATGGGAATTGGAGAAGCTAGCAAAGTTTATTGCTTACGAACAGGACCATCATCGTCAGACTATTGTGGAATGTGAGAATCATGAATTAAATATACAAATTCATGATTACTTGCAAGACCATAGCTATTTTCCTCCCTACAGACCAAGTCATCGCCTTGTAGCTTCTACCTATGATATCCAGAGGAAGTTGGTTACTTCCAATTGTTGTAGTCATACTTGTACAGTTGAGGCGGCTCAGGATATTTTTCAGACTGGAAAAATCATGTCGGCGGTAAAAGTATTTGGTAAAAGTGGGGCTGAGCTAGTTACAGATAGTCGTAATGCAGCTTCTGATCCAGCAGACTATTTTGACTATATCATGTTCGGATGGTCTAATATGACTTCGGGTTACCGACTCGCTATGGAGCGTTTGTTAGGACGGGCACCGTCTGAGGAGGAATTGCAAGAAAAGTTCATTCCTGGAGTTAGTTTTCATTTTCTGTATGAAGAATTGATTCAAGCACCAGGTTATATATTTGATGGCTATCATGTTGCGAAGGTAAAAGATAGTTTAGATTTGGATACCTTTCTTCATTTGTGTGTTATTCCTTCAAAAGATAAGGCTTGTTTTGAAGGTTTAATTCCTAGTCAATTACAAGATAGAGTGATTTACCTAGACTATGAGGGAGAAGGGCTACAGGCTTAGAATACTAAAGTTAATCAAGTACTACATGGTAAGGATAAGTTGAAGGAGTAGTGTATGAAAGAGATTAATCAAGCTCTACTAAAAAAAGTGATCATCGAGCGTCCTCGTTCTAGTCATAAGGGAGACTACGGTCGTCTTCTCTTGATTGGTGGAACGTATCCTTATGGGGGAGCGATTATTATGGCTGCCTTAGGAGCGGTTAGAAGTGGTGCAGGCTTAGTGACCGTAGCAACGGACAAGGAGAATATTCCTGCTCTGCATAGCCATCTGCCTGAGGCTATGGCTTTTGACCTTGATGATAAACAATTACTTGAAAAGCAGTTGCAGAAGGCTAGTATTGTCTTGGTTGGACCTGGATTAGTGGATGATGAGCGTGGAGAAGAGCTTCTCCAAACAGTCTTTCATCATTTAGACAAAGATCAGACCCTCATACTGGATGGTGGTGCCCTATCTATTTTTGCTAGAATGGGGATGAAATTTCCTACAGCTCAGCTTGTTTTAACTCCACATCAAAGGGAATGGCAAATCTTGTCAGGCTTAGATTTGACTTCTCAAGGATCTGAGGAAACAGGAGAGACTTTGAAGAGTTTTCCTTCAGGGACGATTCTAGTTCAAAAAGGTCCTGCGACTCGAATCTGGCAAGCTGGTCAAGCTGATTTTTATCAGTTAGAGGTTGGGGGTCCCTATCAGGCGACTGGGGGTATGGGGGATACTCTGGCTGGGATGATTGCTGGCTTTGCAGGCCAATTCCCACAAGTTAGTCTCTATGAAAGAGTGACAGTAGCGACCTATCTACATTCAGCAATTGCCCAAGAACTAGCTGAGAACAATTATGTCGTTCTGCCAACCACGATTAGTCAACATATTCCCACATTCATGAAGAAAATACAAAAAGACACCTGAGTTTTTCAGGTGTCTTTTGACTATTAGAAGAGGCCTTTGACCTTATCTACAAGACCGTCAAGACCTTCTGAGCCTGAAACCAATGCTTGAGCTTGGCTAAGGTAATCCCCTAGTTGATCCTTATTTTCTTCAACAAAGGTTTTTGCTGCAGAAAAATCTTTTTTCTCAACGAGTTCTTTTACTTGATTAAACAAATCCAATGGGTTCATGAATTTCCTCCTTTTCTACCATTTTATTCAATCATTTTTGTTCAAATCTTGCAAGAAACTTGACTCTTCAAATAAAGTTCATGGGTGTCAAATGGTGTAAATTTTGATATAATTTTTAGTGATGAATTTTAGAAATGATCGGTATGTGGTTGTAGATTTAGAAGCAACAAGTACCGGAAGCAAGGCAAAAATCATCCAAGTGGGAATTGTAGTCATTGAAGACGGTGAGATTGTTGAGCAATATGCCACTGATGTCAATCCGCATGAACACTTGGATTCTCATATCAAAGAATTAACGGGTTTGACTGATAAGCGTTTAGCAAAGGCTCCAGAGTTTTCCCAGGTAGCTGGAAAGATTTTTGAACTGGTCA
This sequence comes from Streptococcus sp. HPH0090, assembly GCF_000411475.1. GTDB lineage: Bacteria > Bacillota > Bacilli > Lactobacillales > Streptococcaceae > Streptococcus. Next base: position 159,388 of record NZ_KE150464.1, read on the forward strand.
AAGACGGTATTTTTGTTGCGCACAATGTTCAGTTCGATGCCAATTTGTTGGCAGAATTCCTATTTTTTGAAGGTTATGAATTACGCACCCCTCGTATCGATACGGTTGAGTTGGCTCAAGTCTTTTATCCTCAGCTTGAGAAGTATAATCTTGGTATTCTTTGCCAAGAGTTGGGGATTCCACTTGAGCAAGCTCATACAGCCCTTTCTGACGCCCAAGCAACTGCAGAACTCTTTCTTTGTATGAGACAAAAGATGTTTCAACTTCCAAAAGGTTTGTTGGAACGCTTATTGAGTTTGTCAGATAGCCTATTGTATGAATCTTACATGGTTATCGAGGAAGTTTATCAGAAACAGTCTCTCCTAGTTGAACATGACTTGGTCGAGGTGCAAGGTCTATTTTTGAGAAAAGAAAAATCAGCTCTTTCTCCTCGAAAACTATCTAAAGATTTCCAGACCAATATTGCCTTGTTGGGGTTGGAGGAAAGAAACTTGCAGGAGCGCTTTGCCCAAAAGGTTCAAGAGTTTTTACAAGGGGAAGATATTTCTTTTATTCAGGCTCAAACAGGAATTGGAAAAACGTATGGCTATCTCCTGCCAACCTTGTCTCTTGAGAATGAAGGAGGGATCCTACTTAGTGTTCCAACTAAAATCCTTCAAAATCAGGTAATGCATGAGGAGGCTAAAAAACTCGAAGAGATTTTCCATATCTCTATTCACAGTCTCAAAGGACCACAGAATTACTTGAAGTTAGATGCCCTTCATGCAACATTAGAGGAAGAAGAGTCCAATCGTTTGTATACGCGTTTCAAGATGCAACTCCTAGTTTGGCTGACTGAGACAGATACTGGTGACTTAGACGAAATTGGTCAACTTTATCGCTACCAGCAATTTTTACCAAACTTGGTGCATGATGGAAATCTTCACAAAGATTCTCTCTTTTGGTTAGAGGATTTTTGGAGACGTGGTCAGGAAAAAGCGCGTTCTTGTAAGTTGCTAGTGACCAATCATGCTTACCTCGTTACTCGACTTGAAGATGATCCGAGTCTTTTAGAGGGACGTCTCTTGATTTTGGATGAAGCCCAGAAAATCTTGTTGACCTTGGAAAATCTTTCTCGAAAATCTTATTTGCTTACAGATTTGCTAGAACAATTAGACCAAGCTCTATCTACAGAAGAAGGCATGCTTGAAAGACGCTTGCTAGAGAGTATTCGTTTTGAGCTTTCTTATCTGCTGGAGCAGTTTCTATCTGGTAAACGTAAGATGTGCCCAGCTAGTAGTATTGATAAGCTCCGACAGGATTTTTCAGAGTTGAATCTTCTAGAATTTAAAGACTATCAGAGATTTTTCTCGTCTGAAGGAGAATTTTGGTTATCAGTTTCAGAACTCTCTAGTAAAAAAATCGAGATTACTTCTAGTCGCAATCAGCGTTTGCTATTTTCTCAGATATTTCCAGAATCCTGCCAGCTTCTCGGAATCTCTGCAACCCTAGAAATTAGTAGCAGAGTTTCTTTGCCAGAATTGTTAGGATTCCCGCAAGCAAACATTTATTACCTAGATGAACAGTTTCAGGAAAATCAGGAGATTTTGTTGGTGAATGATTTTCCATTGGTGACTGAAGTTTCGCTTGAGGAGTATGCACAAGCAGTTGTGGAAGTTCTAGAAGACTTGTCCTACCTGGAAGAACCGATTTTAGTCTTATTTACTGCAAAAGATTTATTGTTGCAGGTATCTGATACTTTAAGAATTCCCCATATAGCCCAATATAAGCATGGGGAACCAGCTCAATTGAAAAAACGCTTTGAAAAAGGAGAGCGTGAGCTCTTACTTGGAGCAGGGAGTTTCTGGGAAGGTGTCGATTTTTCCAGACATTCTCGGGTGATTGAAGTGGTGACACGTTTGCCTTTCCAAAATCCAGAGGATCCATTTACCAAAAAGATGAATCAAGAACTTCGTCTTGAAGGGAAGAACCCTTTTTATGATTACCAACTTCCTATGGCGATTATTCGTCTTAAGCAAGCGATAGGTAGGACCATGCGCCGAGTTGGTCAACGTTCCGCAGTTTTGATTTTAGATAGCCGTTTGTCAAGTAAACGATATGGCAAACAAATCAGCAGGGCCTTGTCTCGCACTAGTCGAGTAAGGAACATTAGCCGAGAGCAAGTATTTGTCAACGTTCAAGATTTTTTAAAGAAACAATGAAATGAATACCAGAAAGAATGAAGGAGGCCGTTATGAAACGTTCATTCGACTCTAGGGTCGATTATAGTTTAATATTACCAGTGTTTTGTTTATTGGTAATTGGAGTTGTAGCGATTTATATAGCAGTTAGTCATGACTACCCAAACAATGTTTGGCCTATACTTGGACAGCAACTGGCATGGATAGCGCTAGGTATTATCTTCAGTTTTGTAGTCATGTTTTTTAACACAAAATTTTTATGGCAGTCCACCCCCTATCTATATGGTCTTGGTCTAGCCTTGATGGTCTTACCCTTGGTCTTCTATAATCCAAGTTTAGTAGCTGCAACAGGTGCAAAAAACTGGGTATCAATCGGTGGTTATACACTTTTTCAACCTTCCGAATTCATGAAGATATCTTATATCTTGATGCTGGCCTATGTGATTGTAACTTTCACTAAAAAATACAAGGACAAAGCACGGACCATCGGTTTAGATTTCCTTTTAATTCTTTGGATGATCGTTTTCACGATTCCAGTTCTAGTGTTACTAGCCTTACAAAGTGACCTTGGAACGGCAATGGTTTTTGTTGCAATCTTTGCAGGTCTTGTCTTGTTGTCAGGTGTTTCTTGGAAGATTATCATTCCAGTCTTTGTAACAGTTGTATCAGCCATTACAGGATTTTTAGCCATCTTCATTACAAAGGATGGGCGTGCCTTTATGCATCAACTTGGCATGCCGACTTATCAGATAAACCGTATCCTGGCTTGGCTCAATCCCTTTGATTATGCTCAAACAACTACCTATCAACAGGCTCAAGGTCAAATTGCCATCGGTAGTGGTGGAGTATTTGGCCAAGGATTCAATGTGTCCAATCTCCTCATTCCAGTCCGTGAGAGTGACATGATCTTCACAGTTATCGCTGAAGATTTTGGTTTTATTGGTTCAGTAGTAGTGATTGCACTCTATCTGCTCCTCATCTATCGTATGTTAAAGATTACTCTCAAATCTAACAATCAATTTTACACCTATATCTCAACTGGATTTATCATGATGCTCTTGTTCCATATCTTTGAAAATATAGGTGCGGTTACTGGTCTTCTTCCTCTGACAGGGATTCCTTTGCCCTTTATTTCTCAAGGAGGATCAGCTATTATCAGTAATCTTATTGGTATAGGTTTGCTTTTATCGATGAGCTACCAAACTCATTTAGCTGATGAAAAGAGTGGCCGAACAAGATTCAAACGTAAAAAAGTTGTATTGAAGAAAGTGAAATAAGGAGGTCACTATGCCTAAAGTTGCAGTTATTCTAGCAGACGGTTTTGAGGAAATCGAAGCCCTAACTGTCGTAGACGTCTTGCGTCGTGCAAATATTACCTGTCATATGGTCGGATTTGATGAAAAAGTGACAGGTTCACATGCTATTCAAGTTCAAGCTGATCAGGTATTTAACGGTGATTTATCTGAATATGACATGATTGTCCTTCCAGGAGGTATGCCTGGTTCTGCTCACTTGCGGGACAATGAGCAATTGATTGCAGAACTTCAAAAATGTGAGCAAGTTGGTAAAACAGTAGCAGCCATCTGTGCAGCACCGATTGCTTTAAATCGAGCAGGTCTTCTAGAGGGAAGAAACTTCACCTGCTATGATGGCGTTCAAGAACAAATTGCTAACGGTCACTACCATAAAGAAACAGTCGTTGTAGATGGCAATATCATTACGAGCCGTGGTCCAGCAACAGCTTTGGCTTTTGCCTATCACTTAGTTGATACGCTTGGCGGAGATGCGGAATCTCTGAGAAATGGGATGCTCTATACAGACGTATTTGAAAAATAATAAAGAAACTGAGAAGGATCTTTCTTACTTGAGAAGATTCTTCTCTTTTTTTAAGGTCAAAATCAAGCTAAACATCGCTTTTTTCATAAAAAAATGCTATAATGAAGGGTATGAAATATCACGATTACATCTGGGATTTAGGTGGTACTCTGCTTGATAATTATGAGACTTCTACAGCAGCTTTTGTAGAAACCTTGGCAGAGTTTGGAATTGAGCAGGAGCACGACAGTGTCTACGAAGCTTTAAAGGTTTCGACTGCCTTTGCCATCGAAAAGTATGCTCCAGGTATTGAAAACTTTCTTGAGAAATATAAAGAAAATGAAGCCCGTGAGCTTGAACACCCAGTATTGTTTGATGGGATTCCTGCGCTCTTGGAAAAGATTTCAGACCAAGGTGGTCGTAATTTCTTGGTTTCTCATCGAAATGATCAAGTGTTGGAGATTCTTTCAAAAACAAAGATAGCGCCATACTTTACAGAAGTAGTGACAGCTAGTTCAGGATTTAAACGTAAACCAAATCCCGAATCGATGATTTATTTGCGTGATAAGTATCATATAACATCAGGGCTGGTTATTGGTGACCGTGCTATTGATGTAGAGGCAGGACATGCTGCAGGCTTAGATGCCTATCTTTTTGAGAACGTTGTAGCGTTAAAACAAGCAATAGACATGTAAGAAAAAGGGGAAACATGACAGAAGATATTAAAAACCAACAGGCACAAGATTATGATGCCAGTCAAATTCAAGTTTTGGAAGGTCTGGAAGCCGTTCGTATGCGTCCAGGTATGTACATCGGTTCAACTTCGAAGGAAGGTCTTCACCACCTAGTCTGGGAAATCGTAGATAACTCTATCGACGAAGCCTTGGCTGGATTCGCTAGTCATATCGAAGTTTTTATTGAGCCAGATGATTCAATTACAGTTATTGACGATGGTCGTGGGATTCCAGTTGATATCCAGGAAAAAACAGGTCGTCCTGCCGTTGAAACAGTCTTTACAGTTCTTCACGCCGGAGGTAAATTCGGCGGTGGCGGATACAAGGTATCTGGTGGTCTCCACGGTGTTGGTTCATCCGTTGTAAACGCTCTTTCAACTCGGTTGGATGTTCGTGTTCATAAAAACGGAAAGATTCATTACCAAGAATACCGTCGTGGGCATGTTGTGGCTGACCTAGAGGTGATTGGAGATACAGATAAAACAGGAACAATCGTTCACTTTACTCCAGATCCAGAAATTTTTACAGAGACAACAACATTTGATTTTGACAAATTAAATAAACGGATTCAAGAGTTAGCCTTCTTGAATCGTGGTCTTCAAATCTCTATCACTGACAAACGCGAAGGACTAGAGCAGACTAAGCATTATCACTACGAAGGTGGGATTGCGAGCTACGTTGAGTACATCAACGAAAACAAGGATGTTATCTTTGATACCCCAATCTACACAGATGGTGAAATGGATGACATCACAGTTGAAGTCGCCATGCAGTACACAACTGGTTACCATGAAAATGTCATGAGTTTCGCTAACAATATTCATACTCATGAAGGTGGAACACATGAACAAGGTTTCCGTACAGCCTTAACTCGTGTGATTAATGACTACGCTCGTAAAAACAAACTTCTAAAAGATAACGAAGATAACCTAACAGGGGAAGATGTCCGTGAAGGATTGACTGCTGTAATCTCAGTGAAGCATCCAAACCCACAGTTTGAAGGTCAAACAAAGACTAAACTTGGGAATAGTGAAGTTGTGAAGATTACCAATCGCCTCTTCAGTGATGCATTTTCTGACTTCCTTTTGGAAAATCCACAGATTGCTAAGCGCATCGTAGAAAAAGGGATTTTGGCAGCCAAAGCGCGTGTTGCTGCCAAGCGTGCGCGTGAAGTTACTCGTAAGAAATCTGGTTTAGAAATCTCAAATCTTCCTGGGAAATTGGCTGACTGTTCATCGAACAATCCAGCTGAAACGGAACTCTTTATCGTCGAAGGAGACTCAGCGGGAGGTTCTGCAAAATCAGGACGTGACCGTGAGTTTCAAGCAATCTTGCCTATTCGTGGTAAAATCCTTAACGTTGAAAAGGCAAGTATGGATAAAATTCTTGCCAATGAAGAAATCCGTAGCCTTTTCACAGCTATGGGAACAGGATTTGGTGCAGAGTTTGATGTCAGCAAGGCTCGATACCAAAAACTGGTTATCATGACGGATGCCGATGTCGATGGAGCTCACATTCGTACCCTCTTGTTAACTCTGATTTATCGCTATATGAAACCTGTTTTAGAGGCAGGCTATGTTTATATCGCACAACCACCAATTTACGGTGTGAAAGTCGGTAGTGAGATTAAAGAATATATTCAACCTGGAGCAGACCAAGAAATCCGCCTACAAGAAGCCCTAGCTCGCTATAGCGAAGGTCGTTCTAAACCAACCATTCAACGTTATAAAGGTCTTGGAGAGATGGATGACCACCAACTTTGGGAAACTACTATGAATCCTGAACATCGTCTCATGGCTCGTGTATCAGTAGATGACGCTGCAGAAGCAGATAAGATTTTTGATATGCTCATGGGTGATCGAGTAGAACCACGTCGAGAATTTATCGAAGAAAACGCTGTTTACAGTACTCTTGACGTATAAAAATATTGGGAAATAGTTCCCAAGGTTTGAAAAATATGATATAATCATTACAATTGTGTCATGTATAAAAGGAGTTTGATATGTCAAATAATCAGTTGATTATTACTTTGATTGGAATTGCAGTCCTGCTTCTTATTGCTTTTGCAGTAGCAATTTTGCTACGTAAACGAAATGAGAGTAGACTTGTAGCTTTAGAAGAAAAAAAAGAAGAACTATATAACCTTCCTGTTAATGATGAGGTAGAGGTTGTCAAAAACATGCATCTGATTGGTCAAAGTCAGGTTGCTTTTAGAGAATGGAACCAAAAATGGGTAGATTTGTCTCTTAACTCTTTTGCAGATATCGAGAATAACCTCTTTGAAGCTGAAGGATACAATAACTCATTCCGTTTCTTGAAAGCTAAGCACCAGATTGATCAAATTGAAAGTCAAATCCAACTTGTTGAAGAAGATATTGCAGCAATTCGTAATGCCTTATCTGAGTTGGAAAAACAAGAGTCAAAAAATAGTGGACGTGTTCTGCATGCCCTAGATTTATTTGAGAAACTACAAAACACTGTAGCTGAAGATCCTGAAAAATATGGTCAAGCTCTTCCAGAAATTGAAAAACAATTGGAGAACATCCAATCTGAGTTTTCTCAATTTGTAACCTTGAATTCATCGGGAGATCCGGTTGAAGCAGCTGGCATTTTAGATAACGCTGAAAATCATATTTTAGCTTTGACACATATCGTTGAAAGAATTCCAGCGATTGTCATTAAGCTTACTACTGAATTGCCAGAACAACTTGAAGATTTAGAAGCAGGTTACCGCAAGCTTTTAGATGAAAACTACCATTTTGTAGAGACTGATATCGAATCTCGTCTTCAACTTCTCTATGAAGCCTTGAAGAATAATCATGAAAATATCCGTACATTGGAGTTGGATAATGCAGAGTATGAAAACACTCAAATCCAAGAAGAAATCAATGCACTTTATGATATTTTCACTCGTGAAATTGCAGCCCATAAAGCTTTTGAGAAATTGGTAACTACCCTTCCTACCTATCTTAAACACTTGAAAGAAAACAATCAGGTACTAGTTAAAGATATCGAACGTCTTGGGAAAACCTATTTGATTTCAGAAAGCGATGTGAATCGAGTTCGTCGTCTTCAAGCTGATATCTCAGCCTTGAATGCTACTATTGAAGAAATGACTCATGCAGAGTCAGAAGTTTCAGAAGCATATTCTGTCTTACAAGAACGTTTGGAAAATCTCCAATCTACATTAAAAGATATTGAAGATGACCAAATCGGTGTTAGTGAACGTCTCGTTAAAATTGAAAAAGATGACATCAATGCTCGTCAAAAAGCAAATGTATATGTCAACCGTCTGCATACGATTAAACGCTACATGGAGAAGAGAAATCTTCCAGGAATTCCACAAAAATTCTTGAAGCTCTTCTTTGATGCAAGTCACAGTACAGAAGACTTGATGGCTGAGCTGGAACAAGCGCAAGTGAATATCGAATCTGTGAATCGCATCCTTGAGATTGCGACAAATGATATGAATATGTTAGAAGAAGAAACATACAGTATCGTTCAAAATGCAACATTGACAGAACAATTGCTTCAATATTCGAACCGTTACAGATCATTTGATGATCGTATTCAACAAGCTTTCCAAGAAGCTTTGAATATCTTTGAAACAACATTTGATTATCAAGCATCTTTCGAAAAAATCTCTCAAGCATTAGAAGTTGCTGAGCCTGGTGTTACCAATCGCTTCGTTACTTCTTATGAAAAAACAAGAGAAAGTATTCGTTTCTAATTTATAAAAGAATCCTAGATTTTTCTAGGGTTCTTTTACTTTTCTTTACCTATTTTAAATCTTTTTGTGCCATGTTTTCATTGAAATTATAGCTCATATTTGATATGATAAGACTATGACAAAAAAGAGATTACCCCAGAATAAAGTAAAGAAGAAAAACAATAAAAAACTTGGCATTCTTGTCTTGCTTTTGTTTTTCACAATGCTAGCACTCGGTAGTGTGATTACCTATAAAGTGTTGAACAAGCAAGCCTTTGAACAGAAGATTGAGAGTCTCAAGAAGGAAAAAGATGAAGCCTACTCCCAAGGAAGTCAAAAAGAACATTTCCGCAAAGAGAAATCGGAAATCATCACCTATTATCCACTAGTAGGAGACAGCCTTATTTCCTCTGTCAAAGATATCATCGTAAAAGACATCACTGACAAAGTAGAAGGTAAAGAACAGTTAATTTTTTATTACTCAGAAAAAGGGGATTCCTCTTTAACTGGGGTTGAAAATCGTGTGATTAAAAAACAGGCCTATGACTTGGCAAATTCTAATGTCGTTGAATTAGAAAATACAACTTTAGACCAGCTGTATCTGAAAGAGGATGGCTCTATCTTTACCTTGGACCAATTCTTTACAGACCCATCCACAGCCAAAGAAAAAGTCCTTGAGGGAGTAAAGTCAACTCTCCAAGATAAAAAAGTAGATCAATCAGTTGTTGACCAAGTTTTAGCTGATTTCTCAGCTGCAGAATTGTCAAGCTGGATGTTTGCTTACAAAGATAGTCAATTGGTTCTATATCCAGTCAAAGCAATGACTAATGTAGAAGAAATAGCAATGCCTATTTCTGATTTCTTTGATTATATTCAAACATCCTATCTAACAGAGAAAGATGCTGAACTTTATAAAAAAGTTCAAGCAGAAAAACATAAAAAAGTTGTAGCCTTAACCTTTGATGATGGTCCAAATGCAACAACAACTCCACAAGCCTTAGATATCTTAGCTAAGTACAAAATCAAAGCAACCTTCTTTGTAATGGGTCAAAATATCAGTGGGAATGAAGCTATCCTCAAACGTATGCAGGCTGAGGGACATGAAGTAGGAAATCATAGTTGGAACCATCCAGTTTTAACACAACTCTCATTAGAAGATGCTAAGAAACAAATTACGGATACAGAATCAGCAATCACTAGTGTGCTCGGGAAGAGTACAAAATTGATGCGTCCGCCATATGGTGCTATTTCGGATGATATTCGTAATAGCCTTGATTTGAGCTTTATCATGTGGGATGTAGATAGCTTAGACTGGAAGAGTAAAAACGAAGCTGCTATTTTAACAGAAATTCAACGTCAAACGACTGATGGTTCTATTATCCTTATACACGATATCCATCAAACATCTGTTAACTCATTGCCAAAAGTTATTGAATATTTGCAGGGACAAGGGTATAGCTTTGTTACAGTCTCTGAGTTACTAGGGAATCATGTAAAACCACATGAGATATACTATTCTCGTAACCAATAGTTGAAATTAAATTCAAATATTAGAAAAAAACTAAAAAAGATTATTTTTATCTTGACAAGTAGGAAAAAACTTGATATCATATACAAGATGAGAAAAGCAGAAGTGAGAACTTCTCGCCTTGCGACTAACGTTGTCTGGCCCCTACAGATCAAGTTTCAGAAATGAACTATAATCATGTAGAGCGGATTTGCGTTAGCAAGTCCGCTCTTGTTTTTCTCTAAAATAAAAAAAGAGGTGAAAACCATAGCAAAGCAAGACTTATTCATCAATGATGAAATTCGTGTACGTGAAGTTCGCTTAATCGGTCTTGAGGGCGAACAATTGGGTATCAAACCACTTGGTGAAGCGCAAGCACTTGCGGACGACGCTAATGTGGACTTGGTTCTCATTCAACCTCAAGCTAAACCTCCTGTTGCGAAAATTATGGACTACGGTAAGTTCAAATTTGAGTACCAGAAGAAACAAAAAGAGCAACGCAAAAAACAAAGCGTTGTGACCGTGAAAGAAGTTCGATTGAGCCCAGTTATTGATAAGGGTGATTTCGATACGAAACTTCGCAGTGCTCGCAAGTTCCTTGAAAAAGGGAACAAAGTGAAGGTTTCCATTCGCTTTAAGGGTCGTATGATTACCCATAAAGAGATTGGAGCAAAAGTTTTAGCCGATTTCGCTGAAGCAACTCAAGATATTGCTATCATCGAACAACGTGCTAAAATGGATGGTCGTCAAATGTTCATGCAGTTGGCCCCAGCAACTGACAAGAAATAATCTGTCAGAAAGTTAAAAAAAGGAGAAAATATCATGCCAAAACAAAAAACACACCGCGCATCAGCTAAACGTTTCAAACGTACAGGTTCTGGTGGACTTAAACGTTTCCGTGCTTACACTTCTCACCGTTTCCACGGAAAAACTAAGAAACAACGTCGTCATCTTCGTAAAGCATCTATGGTGCATTCAGGAGATTTCAAACGTATCAAAGCAATGCTTACTCGCTTGAAATAATCGCGTATTTGTAAGTTAACAATTCTAGGAAATATTGGAGGAAATATAAATGGCACGTGTTAAAGGTGGCGTTGTATCACGCAAACGTCGTAAACGTATTTTAAAATTAGCAAAAGGTTACTATGGAGCTAAACACATCTTGTTCCGTACTGCAAAAGAACAAGTAATGAACTCTTACTACTATGCATACCGTGACCGTCGTCAAAAGAAACGTGACTTCCGCAAATTGTGGATCACACGTATCAATGCGGCAGCTCGTATGAACGGACTTTCATACTCACAATTGATGCATGGTTTGAAATTGGCTGAGATCGAAGTAAACCGTAAAATGCTTGCTGACTTGGCTGTTAACGATGCAGCAGCTTTCACAGCTCTTGCAGATGCAGCTAAAGCAAAACTTGGTAAATAATTTTTAAAAGTTTCATTTCTTCTCTAGTGGTTTAAGCTAGGGGAGGGAAATGAAGCTTTTTTTATTTTTATGGAATAGATGATGAATGGTATCTTTTGTTTAAGAAAACAGGACTTTTCCTGTATAATAGTAGTATGTTTAAAAAGATGGAGTTAGAAGATGATAGTAGGTATTGATTTAGGGACGACGAATTCATTGGTAGGTGTTTATCAAGAGGGTCAAGTAAAACTGATTCCTAATGCTTTTGGAGAATTTTTAACGCCATCTGTTGTTGCTTTGGACGATAACGATGAAATCATTGTAGGGAAAATTGCTAAGGAACGTTTAGTGACACACCCTGACAAAACTCTTTCCCAATTCAAACGATTTATGGGAACCAAACATGAATTGGTATTGGGAGATAGAACTTATAAAGCAGAGGAACTGAGTTCTTTTGTCATTCGAAAACTAGTGGATGATGCAGAGACATTTCTTGGTAAAAAGGTTGACGAGGTGATTGTCAGCGTACCAGCTTATTTTAACGATGCTCAACGCTACGCTACAAAATTAGCAGGGCAATTTGCAGGAGTTAAGATAGAGCGTATCATCAATGAACCTTCCGCAGCTGCTCTGGCAAAAAAATCTATGAGCAATCAAGAAGACCAGTCATTTGTGGTCGTCGATTTTGGTGGTGGAACGCTGGATATCTCAGTCGTAGAGTTGTTTGATAACGTTGTTGAGATTGTGTCTATCGCGGGTGATAATCGCTTGGGAGGAGAGGATTTTACTGCAGCGATTGCTGAGGAATTTTTAGCATCTAATCAATTGTCTAAGAAATCTATTTCTCGTGAGTTTTGCAGTAAGATTTTGGTTCAATCTGAGAAGGCAAAATTGAATCTGAATACCAATGAAGAAGTGCAGATGTTAGTGATGGATCAGGATAAGGAATATTCCTTAAACCTAACTTATCAGCGTTTTTATGAGCTTTGCCAGCCTTTACTTGCCCGTCTTAAGTCAGTACTAGATAGAACTTTGATGGATGCACGTTATAGTTATGTGTCTTCTGAAAACTTTGTCCTTGTCGGTGGTACTTCAAAACTTCGTTTGGTTCAAGATTTCTTATCTTACTGTATTAACCAAGCAGTTCATCTTGTGGATGATCCTGATAAGATGATTGCTAAAGGTTGTGCTCTTTTAGCAGGAATAAAGGAGCGTCAGGGAGAGGTTCGCGATTTGTTGTTATCGGATATCTGTCCTTTCACACTTGGAACGGCAGTTGTTGGTGATCGTTTTTCTCCGATTATCGAGCGTAATTCTCCTTTACCTGCTTCACGAACGGAACAGTATTACACCGCAGAATTGGGGCAAAGCCAAGTGAAGGTAGAAGTCTACCAAGGAGAAATGATGAAGGCTTCTCAAAACTTATTTCTTGGGGAGTTGGAAGTTCCAGTTCCTGTTAATAAACGGGCTCATGAAGGCTTTACTATTCGATTTACCTATGACCTAAATGGTATTTTGGATGTAGAAGTAACCATTAATTCAACAAAGAAAGTCTTTAACCATGTTATTCTCCAAGAGAGTATCACCTTGACTGAAGATGAAATCAAGAAAAAACAAGCAGAGCTAACTCGTTATAAGATTAATGCTCAAGAAACTGAGGTTTACCGTTTCTTGATTGAAAAGGCCAATCGTGTATACAGCATGCTCTTAGGTAGAAGAAGAGATGAGTTGATGGCAGAGACTAGACGTTTTGAAGAAGAAGTTAGACAAGCATCCATGTATCATTTACCAAAACTTTATCAATCATTTTCTAACTATCTAGAGTTTCTAGAGCGTGGCCTATGAGAGGGAGATGTATGAATAAATGGGAAATCTTAGGGATTGAGCCAACTCATGATGTTAAGGCTATTCGAAAACGATATTCTGAGTTAGTGAAACTTTACCATCCTGAGGACCAACCAGAAATCTATCAACAAATTGTAGAAGCCTACCAGTCTGCTTTGAGAGAAGCACGGTTTAATAGGACAAGACAAGAAACTGTTGGAAACGAAACTAGTCCCATTCAGGATTTCAGTCGTCAAGAAGAGAAAATAGTTACTTCTCCACTTAATTTTGAAACTTTAAGTGAAGAGTCAACTGCTCACGAGTCGAATGCTTCTAGTCATGTCTTAGATTTTAGTGATTATCTAGAGTCGGAGTATATGATTCGCAATGCGATTGAAAGTATTGTAGGGAACCCTGACTATACCGTAGAAGAACAAGAACATCTATGGCAACAGTTTTTTAATCAGTATCGATATGATATGAGTACTGTTCAGTCTGTTTTGGAGGAAATGGATGTTTATATTTTTAATAAACCTGAGCAATTCTCTATCATCATTCCCTTGCTGGAAGACTATATTCCTGACTATAAGTACTGGGGCTACTACTATAAACTAAAGCATTGGAAGGTAAAAAGAGCTACTGCATATAAAAATGGAGAGTCTCTTGAAGATGCGAAAAAAGAAACTGCGAAATTATATGCTTCCTATCGTTTATGCCAAGCCCTTCTAGAGGACACCCAAAAAGCCAATCAAATTGGAGTTTGGATAACATTTTTCAAACAATCTTTTTCTCCTGGTACGGTCCTTTTTCTCTTGAATAGCAGTAAACAAATGATTACTAGCATTCCAGTTTTGACCTATATCCTGGAGAAGATTAAACCAGAGGTGGGAGAAGAGGATCAAAAAGCCTATGACGAGCTTGTAGTTTACTTTGAAGAATTAAAAGCAAATTCAGAAGAACCATTCGATATCCATTCTTATAATTTGCTAGATCCTTCAGAGGTTGAGGAAGCTCTATATCTCTTAGCCTATAGTACATATCAAGACGATGCTAGACTTGTACAGGATTGGCACTATCTCCTTGAGAACGTTCAGGATAAATCTCTCTTACTTCAGTTATTAGAGGACATCGATGTTTATCCATTTACAAATGATAAGGTTCTGGATCTTGTTTTTGGATTTGTAAGAAATCATATTAAGGATGAAGAAAATCCTTATCTGAAGAAATTCAGTTTCTGGAAGGATACTCATTCTTATCCTTGGGTTGTTGAAAAGTTTTCATTAAATAAAAAAGAAAATTTTGATTACTGGTATCATCAAGGCTATCTCTATATTGATAAGATTACGAAGAGTGATGAAGATATCAATGATTGGGAGAAGTGGAAAACTTACTTTAAAAGTAAACCGCGCATTCTTGCGATTTTGCTTCAACAAATCTATAAGGAGTATCATCGTTTTAAAGACGGAGAATTGTTGCTGTATGTTTTAGGTCCTTTTTCTACCTCTAAAATGGTTCCCATGATGATGACTGAGGAGACAGACCAGAAACTAGAAGAGATGACTAACTATGCTTATCAACTTTGTCATCCAAATTCTAAAATATCTTATTTAGTTTGGAAAAAAAGACAGGTCTTTAAAAATAAGTTTCTTCAGTTTGTATTTGGTCTATTTACGATTTTTAGTTTAATACTCAGTGTTTTAGAGCAACATGCTATGAATTCCTGGGTCCATGCCGGTATGGTATCACTATTTTACGTTTTTATGCTAAAATTGAGGCAAACACTGATTGAAGAAGGTATAGCTGCCAGAGGATTAAAACAAAAATTCTACTACAATCTCAAACCATGGATTCTATTAATATTGTTCATGGTCTTTATCTTACCAACCTTACCGTTAGGTCTCATTGGGGCTCTTGCTTTCATTACTTTTTTCTGTTCTATTGATGGATTCAAGATAAGTGAAGGGTTTAAGTGGGATTATTCTTTAGACAAATTAGTTCCACTGGGACTGTTTCTATCTTCAGGTTTTCTAGTTGTTCTGGCCAACCGAAGCGAAATGATTTCATATGTTGCGATGTGTTACATCTTTATTGTTATGATAGTGGTTGGTATTCTATACTTTACAAGATATAAAATAGTATTACCACCTTCATTGAAGGGAATTTTCTTTCCAATTTTAATGGGTATTATATTCTTTCAATTATTGCCGTTCACTCACAGTCGTTTAAGTCTTTTTAATCCGGTTATTCTAAAAAATGAAACTCTGAGCTTAACGTTCATACTCTTATTAAATGGAATCGTATTGGCTTATTTTACAAAAGAACAGCGTTTAGCAATTGGTGTTAAAAAGACCTTTATGATTTATGGATTGCAGATCTTTATTTTCCTAAGACGTTTATTTAGAATCCTATTCGCGCCTATACCAGATTTTAGCAAAGTCTTTTTTGAAAAAGACTTACTAATTATGAACAATGAGTTTGCATTTTATTTTCTAGAATGGCTCTTCGTCCTTATCCTACTTTTGGTTATGCGAAATATTCGTAAGGAAAATCGTGAAAGTATTGATTGAGACTGAAATACAGACTAGAGACTATCGTTCTAGTCTCTAGTAAATTTTTCTAATTAAGGGTATAATAGAACTATAAAAACGAAAGAGGTAATGATATGGCTTCAAAAATGTTACATACTTGCTTGCGAGTAGAAAATCTTGAAAAATCAATTGCTTTTTATCAAGATGCTTTTGGATTTAAGGAATTGCGTCGTAAGGATTTTCCAGACTATGCTTTTACCATTGTTTATCTAGGTCTTGACGGTGATGATTATGAATTGGAGTTGACTTACAACTATGATCATGGGCCTTATGTTGTGGGTGACGGCTTTGCTCACATCGCTCTAAGTACACCTGACCTTGAGGCTCTTCACAAAGAACATAGCGAAAAAGGTTATGAAGTAACGGAACCTAAAGGGCTTCCAGGTACTCAACCAAACTATTACTTTATCAAAGATCCAGATGGATACAAGGTAGAAGTGATTCGTGAGAAAAAATAATCTAAAAGATCACAGCAACAGCTGTGGTTTTTTAGTTTGGTTAACATAAAAGTATCTGTTTTTCTACTTTTTAAAATGGTATAATAGAAAAAGAAAAAGGGAGGTGAGAAAGAATGATTGCCCAACTGGATACCAAAACAGTCTATAGTTTTATGGAGAGTATGGTTTCAATCAAGAGATATGTCAGTCTAGGGAAAGAATATGGCTATTCATCACTTGGAATCATGGATGAAGATAATCTCTATGGAGCCTATTATTTTATCAAAGAATGCCAAAAACAGGGGATTCAGCCTTTATTAGGTCTTGAGATGACTGTTCATCATCAAGATGAATGGATCAATCTACGTTTTCTAGCCCTGTCAAATCGTGGCTATCAAAACCTGATGAAGCTGTCGTCTTTAAAGATGACAGGTAAAAAAGAATGGACTGATTTCTCTTCCTACCTTGAAGATATTTGTGTTATTGTTCCTTACTATCCTGAAATTGATTCCTTGGACTTAGGGCATGACTACTATATCGGAGTGTATCCAGATACACCTCAATCGAATTTTTCTCAACCAATTCTCCCTTTTTATCGTGTTAATTCTTTCGAAAATGAAGATTTGGAAGCCCTACAGATGCTTAAAGCGATTAAAGAAAACGTGACCTTGAGAGAGGTTGATGTTCAATCTCAACAGGGTTTGTTTTTACCAGCTGACCGTCTAGAACAGGTTTTTGTAGAGAAGTTTCCACAAGCACTCGAAAACCTAGCAAGATTGACCAAGGGGACTTCCTACGAGATTGATAGTAGTCTCAAGCTTCCTCGTTTTAATCCGGAGAGACCAGCTGTTGAGGAATTAAGGGAGAGAGCTATCAAGGGATTGGAACAGAAAGGGTTATGGAATCAAGTTTATCAGGTTCGTTTAGAAGAAGAACTGTCTGTGATTCATGATATGGGATTCGATGACTATTTCTTGGTTGTCTGGGACCTCTTACGTTTTGGCCGTTCTCAAGGTTATTATATGGGGATGGGACGCGGCTCCGCAGTTGGAAGTCTAGTGGCCTATGCCCTAGATATTACTGGAATTGATCCTGTAGCTAAGAATCTTATCTTTGAACGTTTCTTGAATCGTGAACGTTACACCATGCCAGATATTGATATTGATATCCCAGATATCTATCGCCCTGAGTTTATCCGTTATGTTCGTGACCGCTATGGTAGTATCCATGCTGCTCAGATTGTTACCTACTCGACCTTTGGTGCCAAGCAAGCTATCCGTGATATTTTTAAACGGTACGGTGTCCCTGAATATGAGTTGACGGTCATTACCAAAAAGATAGGAACCAAAGATACCTTAACATCTGCCTATGAAGGTAATCTAGGATTTAGACAACTGATTCAAAGTAAGATTGAGTATCAAAAAGCTTTTGAAATCGCCAAAAAGATAGAAGGCTATCCTCGACAAACTTCCATCCACGCTGCTGGAGTTGTAATCAGTGATAAAAATCTAACAGATTATATCCCTCTTAAGTATGGTGAGGACATGCTGATTACCCAGTATGATGCGCATGGAGTTGAAGGAAATGGCTTGCTCAAGATGGACTTCTTGGGTCTTCGAAACCTAACCTTCGTTCAAAAAATGCAGGAGCTCTTATATGAAACTCAAGGAATTCAGCTAAGAATTGAGGATATAGACCTTGAGGATAAAGAAACTTTAGCCCTCTTTGCAGCTGGCAAAACTAAGGGAATCTTTCAGTTTGAACAACCTGGAGCCATTCGCTTATTGAAGCGCGTGAAACCAGAAAACTTTGAAGAAGTAGTGGCAACGACTTCCCTCAACAGGCCAGGTGCAAGTGACTATATCGATAACTTTGTAGCCAGAAAACATGGCAAAGAAAAAGTTACAGTACTTGACCCTATACTAGAAGATATTCTGGCTCCAACTTATGGTATTATGCTTTACCAAGAACAGGTGATGCAAGTAGCTCAGCGATATGCTGGTTTTAGTCTTGGGAAGGCCGATATTTTACGTCGCGCCATGGGGAAAAAGAACGCAGCTGAGATGCACCGAATGGAAGAAAGTTTCATCCAAGGTGCACTCGAAAAAGGACATAAAAAAGAACAGGCGCAAGAAGTTTTTGCCGTAATGGAAAAATTCGCCGGTTACGGCTTCAACCGTTCGCATGCTTATGCTTATGCAGCTTTAGCTTTTCAACTTGCCTACTTTAAGACACATTTTCCAGCCATTTTTTATCAGGTCATGCTCAATTATGCGAGTGGAGATTATATTCTCGATGCGCTTGAAATGGGCTTTGAACTAGCATCGCTTTCAATCAATACAATTCCATATCAGGATAAATTAACGGATAAGACGGTTTATTTGGGGCTTAAAAGTATTAAGGGAATGTCTCGAGACTTTGCTTATTGGATTATAGAGAATCGTCCTTTTAGCAGTGTTGAAGATTTTATCACACGATTACCCAAAAATTATAAAAAGATTAGCCTCTTAACCCCTTTAGTGGAAGTAGGACTTTTTGATGGATTTGATAAAAATCGTCAAAAAATCTTAACCAATCTACCAACTTTGTTTATCTTTGTGGAAGAACTCGGTAGCCTCTTTGCGGATTCTAGCTATAGTTGGACAGATACAGAGGACTTTTTAAATATTGAAAAATTCCAAAAAGAGCAAGATTGGTTAGGTGTTGGAATTAGCCAACACCCATTGCTGGTTTTAGCGAAGAACCCTTTGTATCCAATCGTGAGTTTATCTGAGCTTTTCGAGGGACAGACAGCTACAGTGCTCGTTGAGATTCAGTCTATCCGAGTGATTCGAACTAAAAAAGGTGAGAACATGGCCTTTTTGAAAGTAAGTGATAGTAAAACAAATCTGGAAGTTACTGTTTTTTCTGATCAGTATCGCCAATTTAAAAATCTCCTACATGAAGGAAGATTTTACTACCTAAATGGAAAAGTACAGGCAAGAGATGGTCGCCTTCAATTAGTGTTAAATAATCTAAAAGAAGCAGTGAGTGAGCGTTTTTGGATTCAAGTTGCTAATCATAACCATGATTCTGAAATTTATCATATTTTAGAGCAATACAAGGGACAAATTCCTGTCGTCATTCGCTATGAGGATGAACAAAAAAATGTCCTTTTGCCAGGTTATTTTGTAGCAAAAGACGCAAGCTTACAAGAATCTTTAAATCAAATGACAATGAAAACGATTTATCGTTAAAAATCAATGAAAATAAAAGAATTTTAACTTTAAATATGGTATAATCAGTTAGAATGTTAAAAGAAAAAGGAGCAAAACCAAATGAAACGTATTGCTGTTTTGACTAGTGGTGGAGACGCCCCTGGTATGAATGCTGCTATCCGTGCAGTTGTTCGTCAAGCAATCTCAGAAGGAATGGAAGTATTTGGTATCTATGATGGATACGCTGGTATGGTTGCTGGTGAGATTTATCCACTTGATGCTGCTTCAGTGGGAGACATCATTTCACGTGGTGGTACTTTCCTTCACTCTGCTCGTTACCCTGAGTTTGCACAACTTGAAGGTCAACTTAAAGGGATTGAGCAATTGAAAAAACACGGTATCGAAGGTGTCGTAGTTATCGGTGGTGATGGTTCTTATCATGGAGCTATGCGCTTGACTGAGCATGGATTCCCTGCTATTGGACTTCCAGGTACAATCGATAACGATATCGTAGGTACTGACTTCACAATCGGATTTGATACTGCAGTTACGACTGCAATGGACGCGATCGATAAGATTCGTGATACATCATCAAGTCACCGTCGTACTTTCGTAGTTGAAGTAATGGGACGTAACGCAGGTGATATCGCTCTTTGGGCAGGTATCGCAACTGGTGCTGACGAAATCATCATCCCTGAAGAGGGCTTCAAATTTGAAGATATCGTAGCAAGTATCAAAGCTGGTTATGAGCACGGTAAAAAACACAACATTATCGTTTTGGCAGAAGGTGTTATGTCAGCGGCTGAATTTGGTCAAAAACTAAAAGAAGCTGGAGATACAAGTGACCTTCGTGTAACAGAACTTGGTCACATCCAACGTGGTGGTTCACCAACTGCTCGTGACCGTGTATTGGCGTCACGTATGGGTGCACACGCTGTTAAACTCCTTAAACAAGGAATCGGTGGTGTCGCTGTTGGTATCCGTAACGAGAAAATGGTTGAAAATCCAATTCTTGGTACAGCAGAAGAAGGAGCATTATTTAGCTTAACAGCTGATGGTAAGATTGTTGTCAATAACCCTCACAAAGCTGATATTGAACTCTCTGACTTGAACAAGAGCTTGTCATAATCAATTTTCATAAATCTGGTAAAATGACCATAAAAGGTCGAATTATATAAAGGAGTCACAAAAATCATGAACAAACGTGTAAAAATCGTTGCAACTTTGGGTCCTGCGGTAGAAATCCGTGGTGGTAAAAAATTTGGTGAAGACGGATACTGGGGTGAAAAACTTGACGTTGAAGCTTCAGCAAAAAACATTGCTAAATTGATTGAAGCAGGAGCTAACACTTTCCGTTTCAACTTCTCACACGGTGACCACCAAGAACAAGGTGAACGTATGGCAACTGTTAAACTTGCAGAAAAACTTGCAGGTAAAAAAGTTGGTTTCCTTCTTGATACTAAAGGACCAGAAATCCGTACTGAATTGTTCGAAGGTGAAGCTAAAGAGTACTCATACAAAACTGGTGAAAAAATCCGTGTTGCAACTAAACAAGGTATCAAATCAACTCGTGAAGTGATTGCATTGAACGTTGCAGGTGCACTTGACATCTACGATGACGTTGAAGTTGGTCGTCAAGTATTGGTTGACGATGGTAAACTTGGTCTTCGCGTTGTAGAAAAAGACGATGCTACTCGTGAATTCATCGTTGAAGTTGAAAATGACGGTGTTATCGCTAAACAAAAAGGTGTTAACATCCCTAACACTAAAATTCCTTTCCCAGCTCTTGCTGAACGCGATAACGATGATATTCGCTTCGGTCTTGAACAAGGAATCAACTTCATCGCGATCTCATTTGTACGTACTGCAAAAGACGTAAACGAAGTTCGTGCTATCTGTGAAGAAACTGGTAACGGTCACGTTCAATTGTTCGCTAAAATCGAAAACCAACAAGGTATCGATAACTTGGACGAAATCATTGAAGCTGCTGACGGTATCATGATCGCTCGTGGTGACATGGGTATCGAAGTACCATTCGAAATGGTTCCAGTTTACCAAAAAATGATCATTACTAAAGTGAATGCTGCTGGTAAAGTTGTTATCACTGCAACAAACATGCTTGAAACAATGACTGAAAAACCACGTGCAACTCGTTCAGAAGTATCAGACGTATTCAACGCTGTTATCGACGGAACTGACGCTACTATGCTTTCAGGTGAATCTGCAAATGGTAAATACCCACTTGAGTCAGTTACAACAATGGCTACAATCGACAAGAACGCTCAAACTCTTCTTAACGAATACGGACGTTTGAACTCAGATACTTTCGAACGTAACTCTAAGACAGAAGTTATGGCTTCAGCTGTTAAAGACGCTACTAACTCAATGGACATTAAATTGGTTGTAACTCTTACTAAGACTGGTCACACAGCACGTTTGATCTCTAAATATCGTCCAAATGCTGATATCTTGGCATTGACATTTGACGAATTGACAGAACGTGGATTGATGTTGAACTGGGGTGTTATCCCAATGTTGACAGAAGCTCCATCATCAACTGATGACATGTTTGAAATTGCAGAACGTAAAGCAGTTGAAGCAGGTCTTGTACAATCTGGTGACGATATCGTTATCGTTGCAGGTGTGCCAGTTGGAGAAGCAGTTCGTACTAACACAATGCGTATCCGCACTGTACGTTAATCAAAAAATAAAAACCTATCACATCAAGCGTTCGCGCTTGGGTGATAGGCTTTTTTGTTGTGGAATATAAAAGAATTAAAAAAAGCTTTCTGGAAAACCAGAAAGCATGAGAGGCATCTCCATGTGAGAAACCGGTTCACACAATTTCTCAAGGTCCGCTCCTGCGTTAATGACCTCCTTTGCGCAATTGTAGCTCTTGCTACATATCGACTCATCGCAGACTTTATTGTACTATAGGGGCAATACTTTGTCAAGAAAAAAACAGTCCCTAAAAAAGGAACTGATGAATGATGCTAATTGCCGGGATCGAACCGGCGACCTCATCCTTACCATGGATGCGCTCTGCCTACTGAGCTAAATCAGCTTACTTTGAAAGTATACTATAGATTTATCCTTTTGTCAATATGTTGAAAAGTATCTTAACTCATTGAAAAAAGCCCAAGTAATCCACTTAGGCTTGTGAAGATTGGATTATTGTAGTTGTTTTCTCTTTTTATCGGGGTCCCAAACAAAACTTGCTACAAAGGTAAAGAGAATTGTTAGAATTCCGATAACAATTGCGAGAATCAAGGCAGGGATACGGATGAACCACCAGAGTGGATTTGGTTTTTTGTTATTGTGCCATTGTTTTGTTTCTTCATCTAAACGTTGAAATTCAGATTGGATACGGTCTGCAACCATCTCAATTCCTTCATCATTCATCTTTTTAATATCAGAGATATCAATCGGATTTCCGAAGTTCATATCAATACGTTCACGGCTGACAAGCCCCTTTAGAGTCATAGGACCAGTATAGGTAACAGGCATGATGCGAACCTTAGTCATCTTTGCAATGAGGGCTACACCACCCTTAACATCATTGGAATGACGACTACCGCTTGGAAACATAATCAGTGAGCGATTGCTTTTTTTAAGAACATTGATTGGATACTTGATGGCAGAAGAATTTGGATTTTCTCGGTCAATCGGGAAGGCACCACACATGCGAATCCACCAACCAAAGATACGATTTGAAAAGAGTTCTTTTTTTGCCATAAAGACAAATTGTTTCGGTTTGGTCGCAAAGGCCATGTAGACTGGATCCCACCAAGTACGGTGTGGGGCAACAAGGATATAATTTTCATCTAAACTTGGAATTTTTTCAGTATTGTGAAAGTGGGCATTTCCATTGTTCGACCATAAAATCAACATAACTAGCCCACGTAGATAAGTATAAAACATGGTGTCTCCTTCAGTTTTCTTTCTTTTATTATACCTTATCATACTAGGACAGGCAAATGTTTTTTGTTTAGGCGGAATAGTTTTTTATATGAAATTAGAAATATTCAAAAAAAAATGATATGATAGAATTTATGGATAAAAATAAAATGTTGGGATTAAGCCAATCAGAAGTTAAAGATCGTCAGAAACAGGGACAGGTCAATGATTTCAAAGCTTCAGCTAGTACGAGTACCTGGCAGATTGTAAAGCGAAATGTCTTTACTTTATTCAATGCATTAAACTTTGCCATCGCCTTAGCACTCGCTTTTGTTCAAGCATGGAGCAACTTGGTCTTCTTTGCGGTTATCTGTTTTAATGCTTTTTCAGGAATTGTAACTGAATTACGTGCCAAGCATATGGTTGATAAACTCAATCTCTTGAATAAAGAAAAGATTACGACTATTCGTGATGGACAGGAGATTGCTTTAGACCCAGAAGAGCTTGTTTTGGATGATGTGATTCGCTTGTCTGCAGGGGATCAGATTCCAAGCGATGCAGTTGTATTAGAAGGCTTTGCTGAAGTCAATGAGGCCATGTTAACAGGTGAGAGTGACTTGGTTCAAAAAGAAGTAGAAGACTTGATGCTGTCAGGAAGCTTTCTTGCAAGTGGGTCTGTCTTAGCACAGGTTCATCATGTTGGAGCAGACAACTATGCTGCTAAACTCATGCTTGAAGCTAAGACCGTTAAACCAATCAATTCCCGTA
Source organism: Streptococcus sp. HPH0090 (assembly GCF_000411475.1). Lineage (GTDB taxonomy): Bacteria > Bacillota > Bacilli > Lactobacillales > Streptococcaceae > Streptococcus. The sequence goes on from NZ_KE150464.1 coordinate 183,455, forward strand.
TCATGAAATCACTTGATCAACTTGCAGGCTTTACCGGGAAAATCATCATTCCATTTGGAATTGCCCTCTTGCTTGAAGCTTTGGTCTTAAAAGGTTTACCCCTTAAATCTTCTGTAGTGAATTCCTCTACAGCTCTTTTGGGGATGTTGCCTAAGGGAATCGCACTTTTGACCATTACCTCTCTTTTAACTGCTGTTATCAAGCTAGGTTTGAAGAAGGTCTTGGTGCAGGAGATGTATTCTGTTGAAACCCTTGCACGCGTGGATATGCTTTGTTTGGATAAAACAGGTACCATCACTCAAGGAAAGATGCAGGTTGAGACTGTTCTTCCTTTGACCCAGGCTTATGACAAGGATGCTATTGCAAAAATACTAACCAGCTATATGGCACACAGTGAGGATAAAAATCCAACTGCTCAAGCTATTCGAAAGCGTTTTGCGGGAGAGGTAGTCTATCCGATGATTTCTAGTCTTCCATTTTCAAGTGATCGAAAATGGGGAGCCATGGAATTGGAAGATCTTGGAACTGTTTTTCTAGGCGCACCAGAGATGTTGTTGGATGCTGAAGTTCCTGAAGCTAGGGAAGCTCTTGAACGAGGGTCTCGTGTCTTAGTTCTGGCTCTCAGTCAAGAAAAACTTGACCACCACAAACCGCAGAAACCATCGGATATGCAAGCCTTGGCTCTGCTTGAGATTCTAGATCCTATCCGAGAAGGGGCAGCTGAAACTCTAGACTATCTTCGTTCTCAGGAAGTAGGGCTGAAAATTATTTCTGGTGATAATCCGGTTACTGTTTCAAGTATTGCCCAAAAAGCAGGTTTTGCAGATTATCATAGCTATGTAGATTGTTCAAAAATCACGGATGAGGAATTGATTGCTATGGCTGAGGAAACAGCGATTTTTGGACGTGTCTCTCCTCATCAAAAGAAACTGATTATCCAAACTCTGAAAAAAGCAGGTCATACCACTGCCATGACAGGAGATGGTGTCAATGATATTCTTGCTCTCCGCGAGGCAGATTGTTCCATCGTGATGGCTGAAGGAGATCCAGCGACCCGTCAGATTGCAAATCTGGTTCTCTTGAACTCAGACTTTAATGATGTACCTGAGATTCTCTTTGAAGGTCGTCGTGTGGTTAATAATATTGCCCACATTGCTCCAATTTTCTTGATTAAGACTATCTATTCCTTCTTGTTAGCAATCATCTGTATTGCAAGTGCATTGTTGGGTCGTACTGAATGGATTTTGATTTTCCCATTTATTCCGATTCAGATTACCATGATTGACCAGTTTGTGGAAGGTTTCCCGCCGTTCGTATTGACCTTTGAACGAAATATTAAACCAGTAGAACAAAACTTCCTCAGAAAGTCCATGCTTCGTGCACTACCAAGTGCCTTGATGGTAGTCTTTAGCGTTCTATTTATTAAAATTTTTGGAACAAGTCAAGGTTGGTCGGCCATTGAAATTTCAACACTTCTATATTATCTACTGGCATCGATTGGTTTCATGTCTGTAGTTAGAGCTTGTTTGCCATTTAGTCTGTGGCGTGTGCTCTTGATTATTTGGTCAGTTGGTGGCTTCCTTGGAACAGCTCTATTCCCAAGAATCCAAAAACTACTTGAAATTTCAACACTTACAGGTCAAACACTACCTGTCTATGGCATTATGATGCTCGTCTTTATTGTGATTTTCATCCTGACAAGTCGTTATCAAGTTAAAAGATAAAGAAAGGCTGCAATCTTAGATTGCGGTCTTTTTTAGGTGCGGGATTGCTAGCTAAAATATGGTATAATAAAGGGAAATAGACTTTTGGAAAGTGAGAGAAGATGATTTCAAAGAGATTAGAAACGGTAGCTTCTTTTGTTCCGCAAGGAGCCGTTTTACTGGACGTTGGAAGCGACCATGCTTATCTACCAATTGAATTAGTTGAAAAGGGTCACATCGAACGTGCGATTGCAGGAGAGGTAGTGGTAGGTCCCTATCAATCTGCGGTCAAAAATGTTGAGAGTCATGGATTAGCTGATAAAATCCAAGTTCGTTTAGCTAATGGTTTAGCAGCATTTGAAGAAAGTGATCAAGTATCTGTTATCACTATTGCCGGAATGGGTGGTCGCTTGATTGCTACGATATTAGAAGAAGGATTGGACAAACTAGCTAATGTTGAGCGACTGATCCTTCAACCCAATAATCGAGAAGATGACTTGCGTACTTGGTTACAAGAGCACGGTTTTCAAATCGTAGCAGAAAGCATTCTAGAAGAAGCTGGGAAGTTTTACGAGATTATAGAAGTGGAAGCTGGGGAAATGAATTTATCAGCTACTGATACCCGCTTTGGCCCCTTTTTGTCCAAAGAAGTCAGTCCAGTCTTCATCCAAAAATGGCAAAAAGAAGCTGCTAAGTTAGAGTTTGCCCTCAATCAAATTCCAGAAAAAAACCGAGAAGAACGTCAGGTTCTTGCAGATAAAATTCAAGCCATTAAGGAGGTGCTCCATGAAAGCAAGTGAAGTGATTAAGCGTTATGAAGCTTATTGTCCTCAAGAATTTTCTATGGAAGGTGATAGTCGTGGTCTGCAAATTGGTACCCTAGATAAGGAAATCAAAAAAGTCATGGTTGCGCTTGATATCCGAGAAGAGACAGTTGCAGAAGCTATTGAAAAGGGTGTTGATTTAATTATCGTCAAGCACGCGCCCATCTTTCGTCCCATAAAGGACTTGGTAGCTAGTCGACCTCAAAATCAGATTTATATTGATCTCATCAAGAACGATATTGCTGTCTATGTCAGTCATACTAATATAGATATTGTTGAAAATGGTCTTAATGATTGGTTATGCCAACTATTGGGTATTGAGGATACAACTTATCTGCAGGAAACAGGTCCCGAACGTGGGATTGGCCGTATTGGAACTATTAGACCTCAAACATTTAAGGAATTTGCTGACCATGTTAAGGAAGTCTTTGGTCTAGATAGCCTCCGTATGGTGTATTATGATGAGAGTGATTTGCAAAAAACAATTTCAAGAGTGGCTATCTGTGGTGGAAGTGGTCAATCATTCTATCCTGATGCTTTGGCTAAAGGAGCGGATGTTTACATTACTGGTGACATCTATTACCACACTGCCCAAGATATGTTGTCAGACGGCTTATTGGCTTTGGATCCAGGCCACTATATCGAAGTTCTCTTTATTGAAAAAATTGAATCGCTCTTGAACGAATGGAAGAAAGAGAATGCTTGGTCTCTTGAAGTTATCGCAAGTCAAGCTTCTACCAATCCATTCCATCATATCTAGTTAGAAGGTAAGGACAATGAAAAAAGTTGCCATTGTAGGAGCAGGGATTGTAGGGGCAACGGCCACCTACTACCTCTCTAAAGAAGCAGATATCGAAGTAACTGTCTTTGATCATGGATACGGCCAAGCGACCAAGGCAGCTGCAGGAATCATCAGTCCTTGGTTCTCTAAACGACGCAATAAAGCCTGGTATAAGATGGCGCGCTTGGGAGCGGATTTTTATGTAGATTTATTGGCTGATTTAGAAAAATCGGGTCAAAAGGTTGATTTCTACCAGCGTTCTGGCATCTTTCTTCTTAAAAAAGATGACTCCAAGCTCGAGGAACTCTATGACTTAGCCTTGCAACGTAGAGATGAATCTCCCTTAATTGGCGAATTAGCCATTTTGGACCAAGCTGCTGCAAGCAGCCTATTCCCTGGTCTAGAGGGATTTGAGAGATTGCTCTATGCTTCTGGAGGAGCTCGAGTAGATGGGCAACTCCTAGTGAGTCGTTTACTGGATGCCAGTCAGGTTAAGGTGGTAAAGAAAGAGGTTAGTCTAACTCCTTTATTATCAGGCTATCAGATAGACAATCAAATGTTTGACCAAGTTATCTTATCCACGGGAGCTTGGCTTGGACATATTTTGGAGCCTTTAGGCTATGAGGTGGATGTTCGTCCTCAAAAAGGTCAACTTAGAGATTATCAAGTGCCACAAGATATGGGAACCTACCCTGTGGTTATGCCTGAAGGAGAGTGGGATTTGATACCATTTCCAGGCGGTAAATTATCTTTAGGGGCTACTCATGAAAATGACATGGGCTTTGACTTGACAGTGGATGAAACCTTGCTCGATCAAATGGCTGAGACAGCGAGTCCATTTTACCCAGCCCTAGCTGAGGCGATTTCATCTGGAGAACGTGTGGGTATTCGTGCTTATACAAGTGACTTCTCTCCATTCTTTGGTCAAGTACCAGCCTTGTCAGGAGTTTATACAGCAAGCGGACTAGGATCTTCAGGGTTAACAACTGGTCCCATTATCGGTTATCACCTAGCTCAAATGCTTCAAGGAAGAAGTGGAGTATTGGATCCAGCAGATTATCCAACTGAGAGATATATTAAAGAGAAACAATCGTAAATCTTTTACTTAGTTTTTACGGTAGTCTTAGGAAAGTAAATGACTTTCCCTATCAAAAATGGTAAAATGAAAAAAATAATCCAAGAATTGAGGAAATAAAATGCAAGAAAAAATTCTGGTAACAGGTGGAGCAGGTTTTATCGGAACTCACACTGTCATCGAACTGGTCCAAGCTGGACATCAAGTTGTTGTCGTGGATAATTTGGTCAATAGTAGTCGTAAAAGTCTTGAAGTAGTCGAAAGAATCACAGGCGTAGAAATTCCTTTCTACGAAGCAGATATTCGTGATACAGATACACTTCGTGATATTTTCAAACATGAAGAACCAACAGGAGTCATCCATTTTGCTGGTTTGAAGGCTGTAGGGGAATCTACACGTATCCCACTTGCCTACTATGATAACAATATCGCTGGAACTGTCAGTCTCTTGAAAGTTATGGAAGAGACAAACTGTAAGAACATCATCTTCAGCTCATCAGCAACTGTTTATGGAGATCCTCATACAGTCCCAATCTTAGAAGATTTCCCTCTTTCAGCTACTAACCCTTATGGTCGTACCAAGCTAATGCTTGAAGAAATCTTGACAGATATCTATAAAGCTGATTCAGAATGGAACGTTGTGTTGCTTCGTTATTTCAATCCAATTGGAGCTCATAAGAGTGGTGACTTAGGTGAAAATCCAAACGGTATTCCAAACAACCTTTTGCCATATGTGACACAAGTTGCAGTTGGTAAGTTGAAACAAGTTCAAGTATTTGGGGATGACTACGATACTGAAGACGGAACGGGTGTGCGTGACTATATCCACGTCGTTGACCTAGCAAAAGGGCATGTTGCAGCACTTAAGAAACTTCAAAAGGGTTCAGGTCTAAATATTTACAACCTTGGTACAGGAAAAGGTTACTCTGTACTTGAAATTATCCAAAATATGGAGAAAGCAGTCGGACGTCCAATTCCTTACCGTATCGTTGAACGTCGTCCGGGTGATATCGCAGCTTGCTACTCAGATCCAGCAAAAGCGAAAGCAGAGCTCGGTTGGGAAGCAGAACTTGGTATTACAGAGATGTGTGAAGATGCATGGCGTTGGCAAAGTCAACATCCAAATGGATTTGAAGATTAATCAATTGAATAAAATAAAAAAAGAGGAAGTGTTTCCTCTTTTTTCTAGCTCCTTATGAAATTGAAACAAAAAAGACAAGCAGTTTTTTACTGTTAATGTCATCGATAAATGTCCTAAAAGAACAGTTTATTTATTATTAAAATATCAGAAAAAATAAAAGTAAAATTGTATAAAAATAGTCTAACAAAAGACTATAATTTTCTAGAAAAATATGCTAAACTAGAGGGAGTGGAAAATAGAGGTCTATGCTCCACCAAAATTTAAAATTCCTCTTTGATCAGAGCACGAGTAGGGCAATTTCTAACGGCTTCTAATACATCGTCGCTAGAAGGGATTTCTCTCTCTAATTGCTCAGAATCATCGAAAAAACGGACGATGCCATTATCATGGTAATCAAATAATTCTGAATAAGTTTGGCAGAGCCCGCAAGCAATGCAGCGTTCAGGTATAAGTCTAATCTTCATATTTATATTGTAATAAGAAACTAAAAAAAACTCAAGGAGTAGGGTATGGAAAAGGAACCGTGGCAAGAAGATATTTATGAGAACCAGGAAGAAGAAACAAGAACAGAACGTCGTCAACGAAACAAAAAAGGTTCAGGTGTCGTGGCGAATCGTATTTTAACTGTTCTAGCGATTCTTTTCTTTGTGATTGTTGTTGGGATGGTAGTTGTATTGGTCTACTTGTCATCAGGCGGAAGTGATCGTACTTCAGCTTTGAAAGATTTTTATGATTCTTCAGCACCAAAAGTAGAGCAAGTTACAACAGTGGCTACTACTGCTCAGTCAACAGAGTCAACAGAAGCAGAAACAACTCAACAAGAACATACAGAAGCACATACTGATTCTGAGGGCACAATTACAGTCATGGCAGGTGAAGGGGAAGCAGCGATTGCCGCTCGAGCTGGTATTTCTATTGCTCAATTGGAAGCTCTAAACCCTGGTCATATGTCTTCAGGTACTTGGTTTGCAAATCCAGGTGATGTCCTTAAGACAAGATAGGAGTGACGATGAAAACAATTCAGATTGCTATTGATGGGCCAGCTTCCAGTGGTAAGAGTACGGTAGCTAAGATTATCGCTAAGGACTTTAGCTATACGTATCTGGATACGGGTGCTATGTATCGTGCTGCGACTTACATCGCTTTGAACAACCAAGTTAGTCCAGAAGAGTCTTCACGACTTCTTGAATTACTGGAACAATATCCGATTAGCTTTGGTCGCGCTGAAACAGGAGAACAGCTTGTTTTTGTTGGAGATGTCGATGTGACAAATCCAATCCGTGAAAATGAAGTAACCAATGCTGTTTCTGCTTTTGCGGCGATTCCAGCTGTTCGAGAAAAATTAGTAGCCCTTCAGCAAGAGATTGCCAAGCAAGGTGGTATTGTCATGGATGGTCGCGATATTGGTACAGTGGTCTTGCCTAAGGCTGAATTGAAGATTTTTCTTGTAGCATCTGTAGATGAACGTGCAGAACGTCGTTACAGAGAAAATCTTTCAAAGGGAATCGAAACGGATTTGGAAACTTTGAAGGAAGAGATTGCTGCGCGTGACTATAAAGATAGTCATCGTGAAACTTCACCTCTTAAACAGGCTGAGGATGCAATCTATTTGGATACAACTGGACTCTCTATTTTAGAGGTTGTTGAAAAAATCAAATCAGAAGCACAAAAACATTTATAAGAAACTTTAAAAGCGATGAACTGAATTTTGGTTGATCGTTTTTTTATCATGATTTGTCAAATGGCCTGTTTTAAGGTATAATAGTTGCTGTTGAAGAAAATTTGACATTCAAATAATTATAAATTTTTTAAGGAGATAACATGAGTCAATTACCAAATTGCCCAAAATGTAATTCAGAATACGTATATGAAGATGGCACACTTCTTGTTTGCCCAGAATGTGCTTATGAGTGGAATCCTGCTGAGCAATCAGAAGTTGAAGAAGGCATTGTTACTATCGATGCAAATGGGAACAAACTAGCTGATGGAGATACAGTAACCTTGATTAAAGATTTGAAGGTTAAAGGGGCTCCTAAAGACCTCAAACAAGGAACTCGTGTGAAAAACATCCGTATTGTTGAAGGTGACCACAACATTGACTGTAAGATTGATGGTTTTGGTGCTATGAAGCTTAAATCAGAATTTGTGAAGAAGATTTAATCATGATTAAAAATGAAAAAGTAATATTTTATAGTCGTATCTTTTTATTTATAGCAGCCTTTACCGGTGTATACTTGGAGATTACCAAGCGCGGTGGTTTAGGGATGTTGCTTTACTACACTGTACTTTCTAACCTTTTGGTTGTACTTTTTACAGGTTATCTTTTGTTAAAGATGCATAGTGGTGGTGATAGTTGGCAGAGTCCTGGTATTCTACGTCTCAAAGGTGGCGTTACTATGAGTATCATGATCACCTGTGTCATCTATCATTTCATGCTAGCTCCCTTGACGACAGATTTTTACCGTTTGGAAAATTTTCTTTGTCATTATATTGTCCCTCTCTGGTTTTTAGCAGATACAATTATTTTTGATAAGAGTCGTCAATATAAGTTAGTTGATCCCATGCTTTGGACTAGCCTTCCTTTGCTTTATATGATTTTTGCCCTCTTAAACGGTTTTGTTCTAAAGATGGATGTCCCTAATGCTAAGGATAGTCCCTTCCCTTATTTCTTTTTGAATGCTACCAAACATGGTTGGGGCTTTGTCTTTAAATGGGCAGCAACTATCTTTGTTGCCTACATGGTTTCAGGATATCTCTTTTATCTTGTGAAAAGTATTAAAAAATCTAAGAAATAAAAGTACCCAATGTGGGTGCTTTTTTTGTGATAGAGACAATTGTACCCGGACAAATCGATTTATTTTATCTTGTTATGCAGTCTTTTATACCTTACAATAAAACTGTAGCTACCAATACAACTATTGAGGATGAAAAAAATGACTGAAAATCGTTATGAATTAAATAAAAATTTGGCACAGATGCTTAAAGGTGGCGTCATCATGGATGTTCAAAATCCTGAACAAGCAAGAATTGCTGAGGCTGCAGGTGCGGCAGCAGTTATGGCTTTGGAACGAATCCCAGCTGATATTCGTGCAGCGGGTGGTGTCTCTCGCATGAGTGATCCAAAGATGATTAAGGAAATCCAAGAAGCAGTCAGCATTCCAGTTATGGCTAAGGTTCGAATTGGGCATTTTGTTGAAGCTCAGATTTTAGAAGCTATCGAGATTGACTATATCGATGAGAGCGAAGTTCTATCTCCAGCTGATGACCGTTTCCATGTGGACAAGAAAGAATTTCAAGTTCCTTTTGTCTGTGGCGCTAAAGACTTAGGTGAAGCCTTACGTCGTATCGCTGAAGGAGCTTCTATGATTCGTACAAAAGGAGAACCAGGGACAGGAGATATCGTTCAGGCGGTTCGTCATATGCGTATGATGAATCAAGAAATTCGCCGCATTCAAAACCTCCGTGAGGACGAGTTATATGTTGCTGCAAAAGAACTCCAAGTACCTGTAGAATTAGTTCAATATGTCCACGAACATGGGAAATTACCAGTTGTTAACTTTGCAGCTGGAGGGGTTGCAACACCAGCGGACGCTGCTCTTATGATGCAGCTAGGTGCAGAAGGTGTGTTTGTTGGCTCAGGGATTTTCAAATCAGGTGATCCTGTTAAACGTGCAGCAGCAATTGTTAAGGCAGTTACCAATTATCAGAATCCTCAAATTTTGGCTCAAATCTCTGAAGATTTGGGAGAAGCCATGGTAGGTATCAACGAGAATGAAATCCAAATTCTCATGGCTGAGCGAGGAAAATAGATGAAAATCGGAATATTGGCCTTGCAAGGTGCCTTTGTAGAACACGAGAAAATGCTTGCTCAACTAGGAGTTGAAAGTATTGAACTGCGAAACCTAGAAGATTTTCAGCAACACCAGAGTGACCTGTCGGGGTTAATCTTGCCAGGGGGAGAGTCTACAACTATGGGGAAACTGTTGCGAGATCAGCAGATGCTAGTTCCTCTAAGAGAGGCTATTCTCAATGGTTTACCGGTCTTTGGAACTTGTGCGGGTTTAATTTTGCTAGCAAAACAAATCACTTCTCAAGAGGAAAGCCATCTAGCGACCATGGACATAGTAGTAGAGCGCAATGCCTATGGACGTCAGCTAGGAAGCTTTTATACTGAGGCAGACTGTAAGGGTGTTGGCAAAATTCCCATGACCTTTATCCGTGGACCTATTATTAGTGAAGTTGGTAAGGGTGTAGATGTTCTGGCAGTAGTGAATCATCAAATCGTTGCGGCTCAAGAAAAGAATATGCTGGTAACCTCCTTTCATCCTGAATTGACAAAAGATCTTCGTTTGCATCAGTACTTTATGAATATGTGTAAATAAAAAAAGAGGTTGGGATTTCTCCCACCTTCTTTTTTACATGTAATAAACAATAGCAATGTATTGGAGAGCAGAGGCTGCTAGAATGAAGAGATGCCAAATCATATGGAAGTATGGTTTCTTTTTAGCGTAGAATCCAGCGCCAACTGTATAGCAAAGGCCACCTGATACCATAAGACTCCAAAACATTGGACTTGTTTGGCTGATAATTGCTGGTAAGATTGCTACAACTAGCCATCCCATGATGAGGTAAAGGATGAGACTGAATTTTTCATTGACCTTCTTGGCAAAGATTTTATAAAGAATACCGAAAATGGTTGTCCCCCATTGGATAGCAATAATCAGATAACCAAACCAATTATTCATCAGGGTTAAAACCACTGGTGTATAAGAACCTGCAATCGCAACATAAATCATAGAATGGTCAATAATTCGTAACACATATTTATGAGTTGAACCATAAGCCATAGAATGATAAATAGTTGATGATAAGAACATGAGAAAGAGGCTGATGACGAAGATGGAAACACCGATAGACGATAATAAACCATGTGCCTCATAACTGTAAGTAGATGAAATGGGAAGTAGGATGAGCATGATAAATGCTCCTACAGCATGGGTGACACTGTTGGCAATTTCTTCTCCAAAACTAAGTCGTTTACTAAGTTTGAAACTAGTATTCATTTGTTTCCTCCTCTTCGGTTTCTGTATAGACTAATGCAAGTGTTTGATGATAGAGTTTGACAGTTTGGCAGCTTGCCTGGATAATGGGATTAGCTGGATCAATATCTTCATTCATATAGTCCACAAAAGCATTGTAAAGTTCTTCTGAATTAGTGTCTGTGTGTAGGGTATTAAGGGTTTGAGCAATTTCTTGGATAGAAAAAACAGACTTGAGAGTGGTAATAGCAATCAATCGTGCGATTTGTTTGCGTTGGTATTTTTTCTTTTCAGGTTTACTGATATATCCGTGTTTGACATAGTTGTTCACCATGGATGCTGTCAAACCTTTCTCCTTGTCAGGAGAAGCGGGAGGACAGATTTGATTGACATAGAGTAAAACCTGGTCCAGATAGAGATTGATATTTGGAATTTCTTCCCATTTTGGGTAGGAAAAAACAGATTTCATTTCCAACTCCTTTTTATCTAGTTTTGATAACTAGATTATAAAATAATAGAAATTAAAAGTCAAGTTTTAACTGCTTGTAGAAAGCCTTAAATTATGCTATGATGAGAGAAAATAGTATGAAAAGAGGATAAATAATGGAGATTCGCTTAGCCTTTCCTAATGAAGTAAATCAGATTATGCAAGTGATTGAGGGAGCCAAGAAATGTTTGGCAGAAGCTGGTAGCACTCAGTGGCAAAACGGCTACCCAGATGCAGATACCATCATTGAAGATATTATCTCTGGACAGGCTTACGTAGCGCTAGAAGAAGGAGAACTCTTAGCCTATGCAGCAGTGACTAAAAGCCCGGAAAAAGCTTATGAAGCAATTTATGATGGCAACTGGGAGGGAAATGAAGCAGAATACTTAGTATTTCACCGTATTGCTGTTGCTAGTGATGTGCAAGGTCAAGGTGTTGCTCAGACTTTTTTAGAAGGCTTGATTGAAGGCTTTGATTACCTAGATTTTCGTTCAGATACGCACGCTAAAAACAAAGTTATGCAACATATTTTTGAAAAGCTTGGTTTTAAACAAGTTGGTAAAGTTCCAGTAGACGGGGAACGCTTGGCCTACCAAAAATTAAAATCGAATGTCTAAAAAGTATGCAAAGATGTTATACAAGTCTCCGATTGGAACCTTATCTCTGGTTGCAGATGACCACTATCTGTTTGGGATATGGATTGAAGAAGAGAGCGATTTTGAGAAGGGTTTATCTGAAAATGATGTGACTGTTGTTGAAAGTCATCCCATTTTAAATCAAATTACTTCCTATTTAGAGACTTATTTTAAGGGGCAAGATCAAGACTTATCTGAGATGCCTTTAGCTCCTGTCGGTAGTGACTTCGAAAAAAGAGTCTGGAACTACTTGCGGGGAATCCCTTTTGGCCAGACTGTTACTTATGGGCAAATAGCTAAGGACTTGCAGGTGGCTTCTGCTCAAGCAGTCGGAGGAGCAGTAGGTCGCAATCCCTGGTCTATCCTTGTACCTTGTCACCGTGTGCTAGGTGCTGGAGGACGTCTGACAGGCTATGCTTGGGGACTCGAAAAGAAGGCTTGGCTATTGAGGCATGAAGGTGCAAGTTATCAAGAAAATAAAAAATAGAAAGAGAAAAAATGTTAGAATTTATCGAATATCCAAAATGTACAACTTGTAAAAAAGCTAAGAAAGAATTAGATCAACTCGGACTAGAATATAAAGACGTTCATATCGTTGAAGAGACTCCGAGTGAAAAGGTCATTTTAAACTGGCTCGAAACTTCGGGATTTGAATTGAAGCAATTTTTCAACACTAGTGGAATCAAATATCGTGAACTCGGATTGAAAGATAAGGTTGGAACATTGTCAAACAAAGAAGCAGCCAAACTCTTGGCCAGTGATGGTATGCTATTGAAACGTCCGATACTAGTTGAAAATGGTTTTGTAAAACAAATTGGCTATCGTAAATCATACAATAACTTGGATTTGAATTAGTTTTTTTCTATCTCTTTGATAGATAAAATATATAACCTCCCACTTTTAAAGTATGATAAACTAGAAGGTAGATGAAATCTGATATGCTCGTAGCAAATATTTTTAATTAGAGCATAAGTATGATAGAATGAATCATTATCTTGAGAGGATGTTTCTATGAATGTTACAACGATTTTAGCATCTGATTGGTATCAAAATTTGATGCAATATATCCCAGACGGCAAACTCTTTAGTTGGCGTTCAGTCTTTGATGGGATTCCAAGAATAGTACAGCAATTACCGACAACTTTGATGTTGACAGTATTTGGTGCTTTTTTTGGAATTATGCTAGCCCTGCTTTTTGCCATTGTAAAAATCAATCGCGTTAGAATTCTTTATCCATTACAAGCCTTTTTTGTTAGTTTCTTAAAAGGGACTCCTATTTTAGTACAACTCATGTTGACCTATTACGGAATTCCTTTGGCACTTAAAGCATTGAATCAACAATGGGGAACTGCATTTAATATCAATGCGATTCCAGCTGCAGCGTTTGCGATTGTAGCCTTTGCCTTTAACGAGGCAGCCTATGCTAGTGAAACCATCCGTGCAGCCATTCTTTCTGTAAATCCTGGTGAGATTGAAGCTGCTCGCAGTCTTGGGATGACACGTGCACAAGTTTATCGCCGTGTGATTATTCCAAATGCAGCTGTGGTTGCAACACCAACTTTGATTAACTCCCTCATTGGATTGACCAAGGGAACTTCCCTCGCCTTTAGTGCAGGTGTCGTAGAAGTTTTTGCCCAAGCTCAAATCTTAGGTGGTGCAGACTATCGTTACTTCGAACGTTTTATCTCAGTAGCTCTAGTTTATTGGGTTGTAAATATTGCTATTGAAAATCTTGGTCGTTTCATTGAAAGAAAAATGGCGATTTCAGCACCAGATAATGTTGAAACAGATGTGAAAGGAGAGCTTCGCTAATGATTAAAATTTCAAATTTAAGCAAATCCTTTTCAGGTCAGACAGTTTTGGACCATCTGAACTTAGATATTCAAAAAGGAGAAGTCGTTGCTCTTATTGGTTCATCAGGAGCTGGGAAATCAACCTTTCTTCGTAGCCTAAATTACCTGGAAACTCCCGATAGTGGAAGTATTCAGATTGATGATTTCAAAGTGGATTTTTCTCAAATTACGCAAGAAGAAATCTTGACTCTTCGTCGTAAACTATCTATGGTGTTCCAACAGTTCAATCTGTTTGAGCGTAGAACGGCCTTAGACAATGTCAAGGAAGGTTTGGTAGTAGTAAAAAAACTATCAGATGAAGAAGCGACTACGATAGCTAAAGAAGAGTTGGCTAAGGTTGGTCTATCTGATCGTCAACAGCACTATCCTCGCCACTTGTCAGGTGGACAAAAACAACGGGTAGCCTTGGCGCGTGCTTTGGCTATGAAACCGGACGTCTTACTCTTGGATGAACCAACTTCAGCACTGGACCCAGAATTGGTTGGTGAGGTAGAAAGATCTATCGCTAATGCCGCTAAGTCGGGACAAACCATGATTTTGGTGAGTCACGACATGTCCTTTGTCTCTCAAGTGGCTGATAAGGTTTTGTTCTTGGATAAAGGAAAGATTATTGAGTCTGGAACACCAGATGAGATTATCAATCATCCGAAAGAAGAACGAACAAAAGAATTCTTTGCTAGTTACAAACGGACCTATATTTGATATAATAGAAGATAAGAAAAACTCAGTTAGCTAAGCTAACTGGGTTTGCTCTTTAAAATTAATAGAAATGAGAGAGAGCATGTTAGTCCAGCTATTTGCTTTATATTTAGAGAGTTTAGTGTTGACGATACTACTGGTCTTACTGGTTTTAGGGCTTTGGATTGGTTTTAGAGCACTATCAGGAGCCGATAAAACTGCTAAGGAACGTCAAGCTCACCTCTACGATATGATTATGATTGGAGTTTTGATAATTCCAGTACTGTCTTTTGCAACCATGAGTATCTTGTTGGTTCTCAAGGCATAATAGTTGTTAAATAGGATATAATCCGTTAGAATAAAAATAGTTACAACAAGAAAGAAGGAAAGAGAATGTACGATACGATTATTATCGGTGCAGGTCCTGCTGGGATGACTGCAGCCTTGTATGCAGCACGCAGTAATCTGAAAGTTGCTTTGATTGAAGGTGGCCTTCCTGGTGGTCAGATGAATAATACTTCGGATATTGAAAACTATCCAGGCTATGCCAATATCAGTGGTCCAGAATTAGCTGAAAAGATGTTTGAACCACTTGAAAATCTTGGTGTTGAGCATCTTTATGGCTTTGTTGAAAATGTTGAGGACCATGGCGAATTTAAAAAAGTCGTAACAGACGACCAAGTTTATGAAACTCGTACAGTTATCGTAGCGACAGGTTCTAAGCACCGTCTATTGGGAGTTCCAGGTGAAGAAGAACTTAATAGCCGTGGTGTTTCTTATTGTGCCGTTTGTGATGGAGCCTTTTTCCGTGACCAAGATTTGTTGGTTGTAGGTGGAGGTGACTCAGCAGTTGAAGAAGCAATCTTCTTAACACAGTTTGCCAAAACTGTAACTATCGTTCACCGTCGTGATGAACTTCGTGCTCAAAAAGTCTTGCAAGATAGAGCTTTTGCCAATGAAAAAATCAATTTCATTTGGGATTCTGTTGTCAAAGAAATCAAGGGTGAAAACCGTGTGGAGTCAGTTGTCATTGAAAATGTTAAAACAGGACAAGTGACAGAACAAGCCTTTGGTGGTGTCTTCATCTATGTTGGATTAGATCCAGTTAGTGACTTCGTTCAAGAGTTGCAGATTCGAGACCAGGCAGGTTGGATTGTGACAGATGACCACATGAAGACAAGTGTTGCAGGTGTCTTTGCAGTTGGGGATGTTCGTCAGAAAGACCTTCGCCAAGTTACAACAGCAGTTGGAGATGGCGCCATTGCAGGTCAAGAAGCCTATAAATATATCACTGAACATAATTAAAAAAGTTTCCAATCAAACGATTGGAAACTTTTTTATAATCGATTTCGGAAGACTTCGTACATGAGGATAGCTGCAGCAACACTGGCATTGAGGCTTTGTACATGTCCATTCATTGGAATAGTGATCATCTCGTCCACTTGCTTTTTGATGTTACTTGAGATACCTTTTCCTTCATTTCCGATAATGAGAGCGACTTTGCCACTTGTGTTCCATTTATGGCAAGGTGTTCCGTTCATATCAGTTCCAAAAGTCCAGAATCCCTCGTCTTTGAGTTTGTCCAAGGTTTGACTGAGATTAGTGACTCGGGCAATAGGAACATGTTCAATCGCACCCGTTGCTGTTTTTGCTACGACAGGAGTGACGCCGACAGCTCGGTGTTTGGGAATAATAACACCTGAAACATTGGTTGCATCCGCTGTTCTCAAGATAGAACCGAGATTATGTGGATCTGTTAAACCATCAAGAATTAGCAGTAGTGGATTTTCTTCTTGACGTGTCTTTGCAAGAATCTGCTCAAGTTCTGTATAGGCAAATTCAGAAACACGCAAAACAAAACCTTGGTGAACAGCACCCTCAGTCATTTCAGAAAGAGCCTTTTTTGAAGTCCAAGAGATGGATACTTTCTTTTCTGTAGCTAGTTCCTTAACCTTTTCTACATTTTTTCCACGAAGATCATCTTGGAGATAAAGTTTGTTTCCTGTATTTGCTAAAAGTGCTTCAGTGACGGCGTGAACGCCATAGACAATATCATTTGTTTTCATGGCTCTATTATAACATAAAACCCCGCCTTGCAACGGGATTTTCTTTATTCAAGAATGAGTAGACCTTCTTTGACTGCAAAAGGATCTTTTTCGTTAATTCGATCGTAAAACATAATACCATTTAAGTGGTCAATTTCATGTTGGACAACGATTGAGTTGTAGCCTTTTAACTTGATACGATGTTTTTCGCCATCCTTGTCAAAGTAGTCAACAGTCACTCGAGCATGACGGATAACATAACCTGGGACAGCTCGGTCAACTGATAGGCAACCTTCTCCCTCACCTAGAGCAGCATCTTGGACTGAATGTGAGACAATTTTAGGATTGTACATAACAGCTTGCAGGTCATAGGCTTCTTGAGGTGTTTCGCCTTCTTCAGTGATATTTGGAACCAAAACAGCGATGATACGTTTTGAGATGTCCAATTGTGGTGCTGCAAGTCCAACTCCTCCACGAAGACCTAATTTTTCAGCCATAACTGGGTCTTGTGAATGTTTCAAAAATTGCATCATTTTCTCACCGAGGATAATATCTTGATCACTCAATGGGAAAGTGACCTCCTCAGCAACAGCACGTAGAGTTGGATTGCCCTCGCGGATAATATCTTTCATATCAATTAGATGTGAAGCTTTTGTAATACGTTCTATAGCAGACATGTTCTCTCCTTCCTTACATTACATTTACATGATAACACAAAACAGATGAGAAAGAAAGTAACAGAAGCCGTTAAAAAATAATAGAAAGAAAGGAAATACCTATTTGTCTGTGGTATAATAAGGTAAGGAGACTTGCATCAAAAAGCAAGGAGAAAACAGATGGAAAAACGTAGTAGTAGAAATCAAAAAGGTCCAGTTTTACAAGTTGCTAGAAAATCTATTCGATTTTTCAAAAACTATCGACAGTGGAGCAATAAAACCGTTATTGTCGTTTTGTTGATTGTTGTTGCGATTTCGATGGCTTTGACCTTATTAGCTCAAGGGATAAAGGGAATTCCATTGACCAGTAGTAGTACAACTGTCGTTAGTCAGACAGCTGATTCTAAGGAGAAAACTACGGCAACAGAGCAAGAAACAAGTGCGCGTATTATGGCAAATGGGGATCTTCTCTATCATATTCCAATTTATCGAACTGCCCTAAAAGAAGATGGGACTTATGATTTCCATGAAAATTTTGAGTATGTAAAACCTTGGCTCAAGCAAGCAGATCTAGTCATCGGTGACTTTGAAGGTACTGTAAACAAAGACCACTACTTGGGAGGCTATCCTTTGTTCAATGCTCCTGGAGAAGTCATGGACGCTATAAAGGATGCTGGTTATCAGGTCTTAGACTTAGCTCACAACCATATCTTAGATTCTCAGATTGAGGGTGTTTTTTCGACTGCAGATGCTATCGAAAAAGCTGGAATGACACCAATTGGTGTTTATACCCATGAACCACGAGATAAAGCACCGATAGTCATCAAGGAAGTTAACGGAATTAAAGTTGCTCTCTTAGCTTATTCTTATGGATTTAACGGTATTGAAGAATACATTTCTAAAGAAGATTATGATAATCATTTGTCTGACCTGAATGAAGAAAAAATGAAGGCAGAAATTGAAAGAGCCGAAAAAGAAGCAGATATCACGGTTATAATGCCTCAGATGGGAATTGAGTATCAATTGGAACCAACTGAAGAGCAAAAACAACTCTATCATAAAATGATTGACTGGGGAGCAGATATTATTTTTGGTGGCCATCCTCACGTTGTTGAACCTGCTGAGACAGTTGAGAAAGATGGGGACAAGAAACTCATTATCTATTCTATGGGAAATTTCATCTCAAATCAGCGAATTGAGACCATGCAGGATGAGGAAAATGCAAAATGGACAGAACGTGGTGTTCTCATGGACGTGACCATTAAGAAAAAATCTGGTAAGACTACAATTGAGACGGCTAAAGCTCATCCTACATGGGTTAATAGAACACCAAAAGGAACGTATTCTCCAGAAGGCTATCCACTTTATCTATACCAGACTTATATTTTGGATGATTTCATCGAAGGTGGGAAATACCGTGATCAGTTAGATGAGGCAACCAAGGAACGAATTGATACAGCCTACAAGGAAATGAATGAGCATGTAGGTTTGAAATGGTAATAACTAAGAGCAAGAAGGATATTATGGATATTAAAGTCATTGCGACGGATATGGATGGTACGTTGTTGGATCCAAAAGGACAACTAGATCTTCCACGCCTAGAAAAAATATTGGATAAGCTAGATCAACGTGGCATTCGTTTTGTCATTGCTACTGGGAATGAAGTTCATCGCATGCGACAATTACTGAAGCATCTTGTAGAAAGAGTCATTCTCGTAGTTGCTAATGGTGCTCGTATATTCGAAAATGATAAATTGCTACAGGCACAAACTTGGGATGATGCTATGGTTGATAGGGCTTTAGACCATTTTAAAGGTAGAGAATGCCAGGATCAGTTTGTAGTAACTGGTATGAATGGTGGTTTTGTTAAGGAAGGCACTGTTTTTACAGAACTGGATAAATTTATGACTCCAGAGATGATTGAAAAGCTCTATCGACGAATGCACTTTGTTGATGAATTTGACTCTAGCTTATTCGGTGGTGTTCTAAAGATGAGTATGGTTGTTGGTGAAGAACGATCAGATGCAGTTTTGCAGGAAATTAATGACTTGTTTGACGGTCATGTTCGTGCTGTTTCTAGTGGATATGGCTGTATTGATATCTTACAAGACGGGATCCATAAGGCTTGGGGCTTAGAGGAATTGCTCAAACGTTGGAACTTAAAACCAGAACAAATCATGGCTTTTGGAGACAGTGAAAATGACATCGAAATGTTAGAGTTGGCAGGAATTTCTTACGCTATGGAAAATGCTGAGGAGTCTGTCAAGAAAGTTGCTACAAAAGTAGCTCCAGCCAACAGTCAGGCGGGTGTTTACCAAGTTTTAGAAAACTGGCTAGAAAAAGGAGAATAACTTGGCAGTACAGTTATTAGAAAATTGGCTCTTAAAAGAGCAGGAGAAAATTCAAACCAAGTATCGTAAACTCAATCGTATCTCGGTAATTGAACCATCTATCATCTTTATTGGTGATTCAATTATTGAGTATTATCCTTTGCAAGAGCTACTAGGTACATCAAAGACGATTGTGAATCGAGGCATTCGAGGCTATCAGACCGGATTTTTATTGAAGAATCTTGATGCCCACCTCTATGGTGATGCAGTAGATCAAATTGTATTATTGATTGGGACAAATGACATTGGAAAAGATGTTCCAATGATGGAAGCGCTAAACAATCTTGAGAGTGTGATTCAAACCATTTCACGTGACTATCCGCTGTCACAAATAAAGCTTGTTTCCATCTTGCCGGTCAATGAGAGTGAGAATTTCAAACAGACTGTTTATATTCGTACCAATGAAAAAATTAAAGAATGGAACCAAGCCTACCAAGAACTGGCATTAGCCTATATGCAGGTAGAATATGTATCTGTTTTTGACAAACTACTCGATCAGGAAGGACAACTCAAATCAGACTATACAACAGATGGTCTTCATCTTAGCGTCTCTGGCTATCAGACTTTATCAAAAGCCTTGAAAGATTACATTTTCTAAGTTTTTGCCTGTTTTTTGCTTTTTTAACCTAGATAAGGTATAATATCTTTATAGTCTTTGGGGTCGTTACGGATTCGACAGGCATTATGAGGCATATTTTGCGACTCGTGTGGCGACGTAAACGCTCAGTTAAATATAACTGCAAAAAATAACACTTCTTACGCTCTAGCTGCCTAAAAACCAGCAGGCGTGACCCGATTCGGATTGCTCGTGTCTGATGACAGGTCTTATTATTAGCGAGATACGATCAAGCTTTGTCTAGCAGTTTGGTAAGAGATTTATAGACTCGCAGTTCCTAGGCTTGAGTTATGTGTCGAGGGACTGTTAAAACAATACATAACCTATGGTTGTAGACAAATATGTTAGCAGGTGTTTGGACGTGGGTTCGACTCCCACCGGCTCCATTCTGTAAAGTTTCATCAAGTAAGATACATGTATCGCAGGAGAATTACTCAAGAGGCTGAAGAGGACGGTTTGCTAAATCGTTAGGTCGGGTAACCGGCGCGGGGGTTCGAATCCCCCATTCTCCGTTAGAATAACGCTATGTTTTTCTAAACCATACCCTTGGAGTAAGATTCCAAGAGTAAATATTATACATTGAGGTATATTATGAAGAAGATTAAACTACTCAGTATCTTGGCACTTTCAACATTGGCCTTGGGTGCATGTTCTTTAACGTCTAAAAAATCAGAATCTGCTTCTGCAACTACTGAGCAAACAACAGAAGAACCTAAAAAGGAATCAGTAGAAGACAAAGTTACAAAAGATGCGGAAGTTCTTCTAGATTCAGTTCTTACATCAGACTCTGCACGTTTCAAAAAGGTTTATGGTGAAACCTATGAAAAATGGACTGACGCCGTAATTGCAGTACAAACAAGTGAAAAAATTAAAGATGATGGTCTTACACCAGCATCTACATACTCAGTACAATGGCACCAAGATTTTCCTGTAGAGACACCTGAAGAAACAATTTCAGGTTTCTTAAAACAACGACGTAAAATGTTCCAAGAAATCGGTTCATATACAATTAAAGACGTGAAGGTTGATGAATCAGGTGACTCAGCAACTGTTACATTTAACTCTAAGAAGCTGCACTCTAAAGGTTTGGCATCATCTACAAGGGATGTACTTACTACTTTGATTGGTGGAATTGATAACTTAGGTAAGTATAACAAAGCTGGTGCAGATGCTGATGTTAAACGTTACCAAACACTTATTTCTTATTGGATTTTTGAACATCTTTTCAGAAAAGATTTCAGTACTTATAATGATGTAGATCCTAACCTTGCTCAAACACCTTTCACTACTGGAGATTTTGACACAGAAATCAAATTGACAAAAGATAAGGATGGAAATTGGCTTATTTCTCAAGAAGACTATCGTACTCTTGCAACTGAGTTGATTGACAATACTGAAGGTTACGATAAAATCGTTCGTGGGAACTCAGCAAAATCTACAGATAAGTCTAAAGATGCCGACAAATCTAAAGATGCCGACAAATCTAAAGATGCCGACAAATCTAAAGACGCCGATAAATCCAAAGACAAAGATAAATCAAAAGAAAAAAGTAACGTCTAAAATTTAAGATTTTAAAGATAACAAGTAGTTCATGCTGAGCTACTTGTTTTTGATTATGGCAGAGATTAAGCAAAACTAAGGAAACTTGTTTTGAGGCGTGATCTGATCTTTTTCTAAAATAGCCTGTCCAAGTCCTGAATTTTCTTAAGTTTTTATCATATTTTGTGTTGTAATTAAGGTGCCTTAAGAAAAATAATGAAAAAACTAAATGTTTTTCATATAGTTTTCATTTTTTGTGTTATAATTAAGGTGCCTTAAGAAAAATATTAAGGTGCCTTAAGAAAAATAATGAAAAAACTAAATGTTTTTCATATAGTTTTCATTGTTTTAATAGTTTAAAGTCAATCTTATTTTTCTCTAATAGAAAATAATGAAAAAGTAGGTATAGAAAGAGGTAAGTATCTATGTCTTCTCATAAAAAAGTGTCACTCTCTGAGATTAATCAATCTATCGATACTCCAAATAACAATCATTTCTGGCAAAATTTAAAGGCCTTCTTGGGTCCGGGTGCTCTTGTCGCAGTTGGTTATATGGATCCAGGAAACTGGATTACCAGTGTAGTCGGTGGTGCTTCCTATAAGTATAGTCTCTTGTTTGTTATCTTGATTTCATCTCTCATTGCCATGCAACTTCAGCAGATGGCAGGAAAGCTAGGGATTGTAACCCAGATGGACCTGGCTCAAGCAACAGCTCATCACTCACCAAAATGGCTTCGTTATAGCTTATGGGTGATTTTGGAGTTAGCCTTGATGGCGACAGACCTGGCAGAAGTTCTAGGTTCAGCCATTGCTCTCAATCTTCTCTTTAAGATTCCGATTATGATAGCCATCCTTTTGACGGTTCTAGATGTCTTTCTCTTATTGCTTTTGATGAAATTTGGCTTTAAGAAGATTGAAGCTATTGTGACAACACTGATTTTAACGATTTTAGCAATCTTTACTTATCTAGTAGCCTTGTCACACCCAAGTTTCCAGGGAATAGCTGAGGGTTATTTACCCAATTCGACCTTATTTGAGAGTCCTTTGCCAGGACATGAAAGTCAATTAACTTTAGCTCTGGGGATTGTAGGTGCGACGGTTATGCCCCATAACCTCTATTTACATTCTTCCTTGTCTCAAACTCGGAAAATCAATCACAAGGACAAGGATGATGTTCGAAAAGCGGTGCGCTTTATGACCTGGGATTCAAATCTCCAGTTATCTTTGGCCTTTGTCGTTAACTCCCTTCTATTAATCCTCGGGGCGGCTCTCTTTTTCGGCCATGCATCCGATATTTCTGCCTTCTCTCAAATGTATAATGCCTTGCAGGATTCTACTATTGCAGGAGCTATAGCTAGCTCAACCTTATCAACATTGTTTGCCTTGGCTTTATTAGCCAGTGGTCAAAATTCGACAATTACGGGTACCTTGACTGGACAAATCGTTATGGAAGGTTTCTTGCATATGAGATTGCCTCAGTGGTTCATTCGTTTGGCAACTCGTCTCTTTGCCTTGTTGCCTGTCATGATTGTAGCGGTTGTGTTTGGTCATCAGGAAAAAACCTTGGATCAGTTATTGGTCTATTCGCAGGTCTTTCTTTCAATCGCTCTTCCGTTTTCAATCTTCCCTTTGATTTATCTAACTTCTAAGAAATCACTGATGGGCGAATTTACCAATGCTAAATGGAATACCATCCTTGGTTATATTGTTTCCATTATCTTAACAATTCTCAATGTGAAATTGTTATTTGATATTTTCTAAGAAATTCACCCGAGTTATAATACAAACATATAAGAAAAAAGATACCCAAGATTTCTTGGGTATCTTTTTTGAAAATAAACGGAAGACATGGGATTCGAACCCACGCACGCTTTAACACGCCTACCGCGTTTCCAACACGGCCTCTTAAGCCTCTTGAGTAATCTTCCATTGTTTACTAACCTAGTCTACCATAAAGCCCTCTTTCTTGCAAATTTATTTAAAGTTGAGGATTCAGTGATAGAAAATGAAAGAAAGTGACAAAAAATGCTTGACTTTGATATTTTTTATGATAAAATGAATAATGTAATCGTTAACAGGAGGTAAACTAGTGCTAAAAAGTGAACGAAAACAGGTGATTTTAGAAGAATTGAAACACCATAAAATCGTCTCTCTAGAGAAATTGGTAGGTTTGTTAGATACTTCAGAATCAACGGTCAGACGTGATTTGGATGAATTGGAGTCTGAAAATAAACTTCGTCGAGTGCATGGAGGAGCAGAGTTGCCTCACTCCTTGCAAGAAGAAGAAACCATTCAAGAAAAATCTGTCAAAAACCTTCAAGAGAAAAAGTTGATTGCTCAAAGAGCATCTTCCCTCATCAAAGAAAAAGATGTTATCTTTGTGGATGCAGGAAGTACGACAGCCTTTCTCATTAAAGAATTGGAGCGAAAAGACATTACAGTGGTAACCAATTCCATTCACCATGCGGTTCAATTAGTTGATAAGCAAATCCCAACAGTCATTATCGGTGGTGGAGTCAAGATGACAACTGATGCCAGTATCGGAGGAGTAGCTCTCAATCAGATTAACCAACTGCACTTTGATCGTGCCTTTATTGGAATGAATGGTGTAGATGAAGGTTACTTTACAACTCCAGATATGGAGGAGGGCGCCGTCAAGCGTGCTATCTTAGAAAATTCTAAACAGACATATGTTCTAGCAGATTCATCCAAGATTGGTCAGTCTTGTTTTGCTAAGGTAGCTCCTATAAAACGTGCTATTGTCATTACAAGCAAGGGTCACGAGCTCTTGTCAGCTATCAAAGAGAAAACGGAGATAATAGAAGTATGATTTATACAGTCACACTCAATCCATCTATAGACTACATTGTTCGTTTGGACAAAGTGGAAGTTGGTAGTGTTAATCGTATGGATAGTGATGATAAGTTTGCTGGCGGTAAAGGTATCAATGTTAGCCGTGTCTTGAAGCGTTTGGATATTCCAAATACAGCGACAGGTTTCATCGGAGGCTTTACTGGAAAATTTATCACAGATACTTTAGCTGAAGAACAAATTGAAACGCAATTTGTCCAAGTGGCAGAAGATACGCGTATCAATGTTAAGATTAAAGCCGACCAAGAAACTGAAATCAATGGGACAGGTCCTAATGTTGAGCCCGAACAACTTGAAGAGTTAAAAGCCATTCTTTCAAGTCTGACAGCAGAAGATACAGTTGTCTTTGCGGGTTCGAGTGCTAAAAATTTGGGTAATGTTGTTTACAAAGAATTAATTGCTTTGACGCGTCAGACAGGCGCTCAAGTAGTCTGTGACTTTGAAGGTCAAACCTTGATTGATAGTTTGGATTATCAACCACTTTTAGTCAAACCAAATAATCATGAACTGGGAGCTATATTTGGAGTCAAGCTTGAAAGCCTTGATGAAATAGAAAAATACGCTCGAGAATTACTGGCTAAGGGTGCTCAAAACGTGATTATCTCTATGGCTGGTGATGGAGCCCTTCTGGTAACATCAGATGGAGCATACTTTGCTAAACCAATCAAGGGAACAGTGAAAAACTCAGTGGGGGCTGGTGACTCTATGGTTGCTGGATTTACGGGTGAGTTTGTCAAATCAAAAGATGCAGTAGAAGCCTTCAAGTGGGGAGTGGCTTGTGGAACAGCAACTACCTTCTCAGATGATTTAGCAACTGCAGCATTTATTAAAGAAACTTATGAAAAAGTTGAGGTAGAAAAAAGATGAAAATTCAAGATTTATTGAGAAAAGATGTCATGTTACTTGATTTGCAAGCAACTGAAAAAACAGCAGCTATCGAAGAAATGATTCATAGCTTGGTGGAGCATGGATACGTGACAGATTTTGAAACCTTTAAAGAAGGAATTTTAGCGCGTGAAGCTTTGACTTCTACAGGCTTGGGCGACGGTATCGCTATGCCACACAGCAAAAATGCTGCTGTAAAGGAAGCCACTGTTCTCTTTGCTAAGTCGAACAAAGGTGTTGACTACGAGAGCTTAGATGGACAACCAACTGACCTCTTCTTTATGATTGCTGCTCCAGAAGGTGCCAATGATACGCACTTGGCTGCCTTGGCAGAATTGTCACAATATTTGATGAAAGACGGATTTGCTGATAAACTTCGTCAAGTAACATCAGCTGATCAAGTCATTGAACTCTTTGACCAAGCTTCAGAAAAAGCTCAAGAACCAGTTCAAGCTCCTGCAAATGAATCTGGTGACTTTATCGTAGCAGTTACAGCTTGTACAACAGGAATTGCCCACACATACATGGCCCAAGAAGCTCTTCAAAAAGTGGCTGCGGAAATGGGTGTTGGTATCAAGGTTGAAACCAACGGTGCAAGTGGTGTTGGCAACAAATTGACAGCAGAAGATATCCGCAATGCCAAAGCTGTTATCATCGCTGCAGATAAAGCAGTTGAGATGGATCGTTTTGATGGTAAACCATTGGTGAACCGTCCAGTTGCAGACGGTATTCGTAAGACAGAAGAGTTGATCAACTTGGCTCTTTCTGGTAATGCTGAAGTATATCGTGCTGCTAATGGAGCGCAAGCTTCAACAGCATCTAATGAAAAACAAAGTCTAGGTGGTGCTTTCTACAAACACTTGATGAGTGGTGTATCTCAAATGTTGCCGTTCGTTATTGGTGGTGGTATCATGATTGCCCTCGCCTTCTTGATTGATGGTGCTTTGGGGGTTCCAAATGAGAGCCTTGGAAATCTTGGTTCTTACCATGAACTCGCTTCTATGTTCATGAAAATTGGTGGTTCTGCCTTCGGTTTGATGCTTCCAGTATTTGCTGGATATGTTGCTTACTCAATCGCTGAAAAACCAGGTTTGGTAGCCGGTTTCGTAGCTGGTGCTATCGCTAAAGAAGGTTATGCCTTTGGTAAAATCCCTTATGCTCAGGGTGGTGAAGCAACTTCAGCTCTTGCAGGAGTATCATCAGGTTTCCTTGGAGCCCTCGTAGGTGGATTTATCGCTGGTGCCTTGGTGCTCTTGGTTAAGAAATACGTGAAGGTTCCTCGCTCACTTGAAGGTGCTAAATCAATCCTTCTCTTACCACTTTTTGGAACAATCTTGACAGGCTTTGTCATGCTAGCTGTTAATATCCCAATGGCCGCAATCAACACTGGTATGAACAACTTCCTTGGTGGTCTTGAAGGTGGATCAGCTGTCCTTCTTGGAGTCGTTCTTGGAGGAATGATGGCTGTCGATATGGGTGGGCCTGTCAATAAAGCAGCCTACGTCTTTGGTACTGGTACTCTTGCAGCAACAGTGGCAACAGGTGGCTCAGTAGCCATGGCAGCAGTTATGGCTGGAGGAATGGTTCCACCACTTGCAATCTTTGTGGCAACACTTCTCTTCAAGAATAAATTTACCAAAGAAGAACGTAACTCTGGTTTGACGAACATCGTTATGGGCTTGTCATTCATCACTGAAGGAGCGATTCCATTTGGTGCAGCAGACCCAGCTCGTGCTATCCCAAGCTTCATCCTTGGTTCAGCAGTAGCAGGTGGACTCGTTGGTCTTGCAAATATCAAGCTCATGGCTCCTCACGGAGGAATCTTCGTTATCGCCCTTACTTCAAATGCTCTTCTTTACCTTGTCTTTGTCTTGGTAGGAGCAATTGTCAGTGGTGTAGTTTACGGTTACCTTCGTAAACCATTAGAAAAATAATCACAAACACATTCAAATGACTGAACACGAAAGTGGGCAGTCATTTTTTTAACCTCTCGAAAAGTTCATGAAATATGGTATAATAGAAGCATGGCAAACAAGAATACAAGTAAAACAAGACGTAGACCGTCTAAAGCGGAATTAGAAAGAAAACAAGCGATTCAACGAATGTTGATTTCCTTAGCTTTGGCTATCTGTTTAATTTTTGCAGCTCTCAAATGGGGAGCAGTCGGAATTACTGTTTATAACCTAATCCGCTTACTCGTGGGGAGTTTGGCTTATCTAGCTATTTTTTCTCTGCTAATCTATCTATTTTTATTTAAGTGGATTCATAAACAGGAAGGCTTGTTAGCAGGTTTCTTCTTCATTTTTTCAGGCTTGCTTCTCATCTTTCAAGCATATCTCGTCTGGAAATTTAGCATGGCAAACGCTGTTTTCCAAGGGACTGCCGGTCAAATTTTTAAAGATTTAACTAGCTTTCAAGTAACTAGTTTTGCTGGTGGAGGTTTGATAGGGGTTATCCTCTACATTCCGGTAGCTTTTTTGTTCTCAAACATTGGTACCTACTTCATCGGAGCAATCTTAGTCTTAATCGGTGCTCTTTTGATCAGTCCATGGTCTATCTACGATATCGCTGATTTTCTCTCAGCTCGATTTGCTATCTGGATGGAACGCCATGAGCAGAAAAAACAAGAACGCTTTATCAAGCGTGAAGAAGAAAAGGCACGAAGAGAAGCAGAAGAACAAGCAAGACTTGAGAAAGAAAGAGAAGAGCAGGCTTTGATTGATATGCCTCCTGTAGATATGGAAACTGGAGAAATATTATCAGAAGAGCCACTGCACGATTTTCCTCCACTTCCAGAGGAAGAATGGGTAGAGCCTGAGATTATTCTCCCTCAAGCCGAGTATGAATATCCTGAAGAAGTTGACCTTCCTGAGGAAGAAGTTTTCCCAGAAGAGGATGACGAAGAAGTAGAAGTCGATTTTTCTGCTAAAAAAGCCTTAGAGTATAAACTCCCAAGTTTGCAACTTTTTGCACCGGATAAACCTAAAGATCAGTCTAAAGAAAAGAAAATCGTACGAGAAAATATCAAGATTTTGGAAGAAACCTTCGCAAGTTTTGGTATTAAAGTAACGGTTGAAAGAGCAGAAATTGGGCCATCCGTTACCAAGTACGAAGTAAAACCTGCTGTAGGTGTTCGTGTCAATCGCATTTCCAACCTAGCAGATGACTTGGCTCTTGCTTTGGCTGCCAAGGATGTCCGTATTGAGGCTCCAATTCCAGGGAAATCTTTGGTTGGTATCGAAGTTCCGAACTCTGAAATTGCAACTGTATCCTTCCGTGAACTTTGGGAACAATCACAAACAAAACCTGAAAATCTTTTAGAAATTCCTCTTGGGAAAGCAGTTAACGGAACAGCTCGTAGTTTTGACTTAGCTAAAATGCCTCACTTGCTAGTTGCAGGTTCTACTGGTTCTGGTAAATCCGTTGCAGTTAATGGAATCATCGCAAGTATTTTGATGAAAGCACGCCCAGACCAAGTCAAATTCATGATGGTCGATCCAAAGATGGTTGAGCTTTCAGTATACAACGATATCCCTCATCTCTTGATTCCAGTTGTTACCAATCCACGTAAGGCTAGCAAGGCATTGCAAAAGGTTGTTGACGAGATGGAAAACCGCTATGAGCTCTTTGCTAAAGTCGGCGTTCGAAATATCGCTGGTTTCAATGCTAAGGTAGAAGAGTTTAACGCTCAGTCTGAATACAAACAAGTACCGCTACCTTTAATCGTTGTGATTGTCGATGAGTTAGCTGACCTCATGATGGTTGCCAGCAAGGAAGTAGAAGATGCTATTATCCGTCTAGGACAAAAGGCGCGTGCAGCTGGTATCCATATGATCCTTGCAACCCAACGTCCTTCAGTAGATGTTATCTCTGGTTTGATTAAGGCCAATGTTCCGTCTCGTGTAGCTTTCGCTGTTTCATCAGGAACAGACTCACGGACGATTTTGGACGAAAATGGGGCTGAGAAATTGCTTGGTCGAGGAGATATGCTCTTTAAGCCAATCGATGAAAACCATCCAGTTCGTCTCCAAGGTTCCTTTATTTCAGATGATGATGTCGAGCGTATTGTGAACTTCATCAAGGCCCAAGCAGATGCTGACTATGATGAAAGCTTTGACCCTGGAGAAGTGTCCGAGACTGAAGGCGACTTTGGTTCTAGCGATGATGCTGGAGATCCACTCTTTGAAGAAGCAAAAGCCCTTGTCATCGAGACACAAAAGGCGAGTGCTTCTATGATTCAGCGTCGTTTATCAGTTGGTTTTAACCGAGCAACTCGATTGATGGAAGAATTAGAGATGGCTGGTGTTATCGGCCCAGCTGAAGGTACTAAACCTCGAAAAGTCTTACAACAATAAATTGTTTGAAAATAGAATAAAAATTCAAGAAATTACCTTTGAGAAATGGGGAGGATTTTCCCTAAATTTTTTAAGGTGATTTCTTTTTGTATGCCTATGATTATAGGTATTTTTGTAGTAAAAAGACTTTCAGTTTGGTTCGAAATTTAGAATTTACTTTTACTAATTTTAACTAATATTGTATTGATTTTTAAACTAGTTTTTGATATATTAAAATGGTATAAGAAATATTTATATGTTTAAAAAATAAGCGAAAAAAATGAAGGGGGTTATTTTTTAAGAAAAAATGCAAACGCTTACTTTTTAAGCAGGAAGGAATAAAAAATAATGGATAAAAGGTTATTTGAAAAACGTTGTAAATATAGTATTCGGAAATTTTCATTAGGTGTTGCTTCTGTTATTATTGGTGCTACATTCTTTGGAACAAGTACTGTTTTAGCAGATACAGCACAAACTGGTTCTACTGCAAATATACCAGCTGATTTAGCAGCAGCTCTGGCAAATGCAAAAGATGATAATGGACATGATTTTGAAGCTCCAAAACCTGGAGAAAATCAAGGGTCTCCTGAAGTTACTGAGGGGCCAAAAACTGAAGAGGAATTGCTAGCGAAAGAAAAAGAAGTAGCAACAACTTCTGCAACTGCAAATGAACTTCCTAAAGATTTACGCGAAAAACTCGATAAGGCTGAAGATAGTGGACATTCTGCTTCAAAAGATGATTTAGCAAAAGAAGATAAAAGTTTAGTTCCAGAAGATGTTGCTAAAACAAAAAATGGGGTATTAAACTACGGTGCTACAGTTGAAATTAAGAGCGATGCTGGAACTGGTAGTGGTATCGTTATCGGGGAAAACCTTGTTTTATCAGTATCTCATAACTTTATTAAAGATGTTCCAGATGGCAACAATCGTAAAGTTGCTGATAATATCGATAGTGATGACGATGTTTATACCATTTCTTATGAAGGTGCTCCAGACGTTAAGTTTAGTAAAAATGATGTAAAACACTGGGATCGTGAAGGATTTCTAAAAGGCTATAAAAACGATTTAGCCATCGTGAAACTTCGCAAACCTCTTGCAAATGCTCCTGTTGAAGTTTTGGATAAACCATCTACGATTAAGGTAGGAGATAAGGTACATGTTTTTGGTTATCCAAAAGGAGAGCTTGATCCAATTCTGAATACAACTGTCGAAGCTATTAATGATCACGGTGAAGGTGTTCGTGGGATTAGCTATCAAGGAAGTGAGCCAGGTGCCAGTGGTGGAGGAATCTTTGATGAAAATGGAAAATTAATTGGTATTCATCAAAATGGTGTATCTGGTAAACGGAGTGGTGGTATCCTCTTCTCACCTGCTCAGTTAGAGTGGATTCAAAACTATATCAAAGGTATTGAAACAACGAAACCAACTGGTCTAGATGCTTTGGATAAGCATGTAGAAGATAAAGAAGAAAAACCAAAAGAGGACAAACCTCAAGAAGAAAAACCAGCTGACAATAAACCGGCAGAAAACAAACCAGCAGAAAACAAACCAGCTGAAGCAACAACGGGAGAAACTAGCGAAGCGACAGCCGAAGTGAAAAAAGAGTGGAACTCAGTAAGCCGTGTGAAAGGGAATGTTGAAGTCGTTGAAGAAGGCGGAGTACGCTACAACAAATTAACTTCAACAACAGCTAACGACAATGGAGCAAACGAAGCTTTATTTGAAAAAGCTGGATTACAGGCGGATGCGGAAGGAAATGTAAGCGTTGACTTAACGTTCAAGGCAAATACTCCTCCAGCTGAAACACGCTTTGGGGTATATCTAAAATATAAAGATAATGATAACAACATCTTTGTTGGGTATGACAAGGGCGGTTGGTTCTGGCAATACAAAGGACCAAATGTAAACACTTGGTATAGTAAGACTCGTGTAGAAGCACCAAATGTAGGTGAAGAAAACCACCTATCTATCGTTTACAAAAAAGACGGTCAATTAAATGCTACAAATAATGGACAAAATTTATTTAGCACAGAAGTCGTTCCAGAAGTTGTCAAGAACGCTTTAGCTGATGTGAATAAAGTTTACCTCAAAGCTGGTACTTACGGTACAGAATTATCTTCTGTATCGATCAAAGCGGATAACCAAGATAACATCAAACCTGAAGAAGAAACTCCAGCAGTGGATGATGGGTTACGTCGCAATGACCAAGATGTTCACTATGAAACTTTACAATCAGAACAATTAAAAGCGATTATCGACACAGCGTTTCCACGTGTTAAAGAATATGAATTAGATGGAAAAACGTTAACAGGTCAAGTTCAAAAATTAGATAAAATGTCAATCAACGGTGTATTAGTCACTCCAGAAGTTCAATACCGTAAGATTGATGACACTACTGCAGAATATGTAATGAAAGTAAGAAACGATGATGAATTCATCAACGCTGAAATCACTGTAAAATTACAATTAATCGGCAACGAAATGCACTTCGATGTGACAAAAGTAGTGAACAAAAACAATGTCGAAATGGGTAAACCAGTCGACAATGTTCGCAAATTAATCCAAACCATTGAATTCCCAGGAAACACACTTGTTTCTGTTGGTTCTAACAAACAAGGTGCAAAATTCGACGGAGCTCAAATGTCTACAAACACACATAACCGTGGAGACTATCATTTAGACTTGAAAAAAGGCAAGATGAATGAATATACTTACGGCTTCATGTATGGATTTGTTTCTTCTAATGAATTAGCAGCATCTGTTTGGAGTAACTCTCAATTTACTTATAGAGGAAATGACTTTGCACGTTTAACAACAGCGTTAGAACGTGTTGAAGGCGTAAACTACTTAGGTATTCAAAGCTCACCTTACTGGTACCAACGTGCTTATAAGAACTTAGTATTCCCAGAATACACATTAGAATTACCAAGTTCTAAAGTAGTCATCACAAAAGACTTAAACAAAGATAATGTTGTGGACTGGCAAGATGGTGCGATTGCATATCGTAATATCATGAACAATCCTAAAGGGGCAGAATCTGTTCCAGATTTAGTAGCGTATCGTATTGCGATGAACTTTGCATCTCAAGCGCAAAACCCATTCTTAATGACATTAGATGGTATTAAGAAGATTAACTTACACACAGATGGTTTAGGTCAATCAATCCTACTTAAAGGTTATGGTAGTGAAGGTCACGACTCAGGTCACTTAAACTATGCGGATATCGGTAAGAGAATCGGTGGCGTTGAAGATTTCAAAAAATTATTAGCAAAAGCAAAAGAATACGGAGCTAAAATCGGTATTCACGTCAATGCTTCTGAAACATATCCTGAATCTAAATACTTCAGCGAAGCGATTTTACGTAGAAACGCTGACGGAACATATATGTACGGTTGGAACTGGTTAGACCAAGGTATCAACATCGATGCAGAATATGACTTAGCACATGGACGTTTAGATCGTTGGAAAGAATTACGAGAAAAACTAGGTGCTGACTTAGACTTCATCTATGTGGACGTTTGGGGTAACGGACAATCAGGAGATAACACTGCTTGGCCAACTCACGTACTTGCTAAAGAAATAAACTCTCAAGGCTGGCGTATGGCTATCGAGTGGGGCTTTGGTGCGGAATATGATTCAACATTCCAACACTGGGCAGCTGACTTAACTTACGGTGGATACTCACTGAAAGGGATTAACTCAAATATTACTCGATTCATTCGTAACCACCAAAAAGACTCATGGGTGGGTGACTATCCTAGCTACGGTGGTGCCGCTAACTATCCATTACTTGGTGGATACAACATGAAAGACTTTGAAGGATGGCAAGGTCGAAGCGACTACGAAGGATATATTCGTAACCTCTTCGAAAACAACATTATGACGAAGTTCTTCCAACACTACAAAGTTTCTAAATGGGTGAACGGTGACCCAGTTGCGATGAGCGACAACGGTCAAAACTACAAGTGGACTCCAGAGATGGAAATTCATTTAACGAATGACAATGGGGATGAAGTGAAGATTGTTCGTCAATCAAACGATCCTAACAGCCCAGATTACCGTAAACGTGTCACAACATTAAACGGTCGTGTCATCGAAAATGGTAGAAGCTACTTAGTACCATGGAACTGGGACGAAAATGGTAAAGCTTTAACAGGCGACAAAGAAAAGATGTACTTCTACACAACTGAAGGTGGAACAACTGAATGGACTCTACCAGAAGATTGGACTGGAGATAAAGTATATCTTTACCGTTTAACAGACCAAGGTAAGAAAGATGTTGTAGAATTAACAGTCGGCGCAGACCGTAAGATTCAAATTACGGGAGAAGCGAACCAACCATATGTACTTTACAAAGTTGCTCAAGGCAAGAAGACAATGGTATGGAGTGAAGGACTACACATCTATGACCAAGGCTTCAACAGCGGAACATTAGATCATTGGGAAAAAACAGGTGACAGCGAACATGCTGAAATTGTGAAATCTCAAGGGGCTAACGAAATGTTACGTATTCAAGGAAACACTGAACGTGTGACGTTGAAACAACGCTTAACAGACTTGAAACCAAATACAAGATATGCTGTTTATGTAGGTGTAGATAACCGAAGTGATGCACGTGCAGATATCACAATCCGTGTAGGCGACAAAGTGATTTCTAACTACACTAACAAATCAATCGCGAAGAACTATGTACAAGCACATGCGCATAACACACTTCCAAAGAACGCAACTGTGGATAATACAAGTTACTTCCAAAACATGTATGTATACTTCACAACAGGCGAAGATGTTTCTAATGTGACATTAGAACTTGGACGTGATGCGGATGCAGCAGCAACTTACTTCGATGAAATTCGTGTATTCGAAAACCAATCTGTAATGTACAACGAAAAACACGATACAGGAAATGGTAAATTCAAACAAGACTTTGAAGAAGTGCCTCAAGGTATCTTCCCATTCGTAGTCGGCGATGTTGAAGGCGTACAAGATAACCGTACTCACTTATCTGAGAAACACGAACCATATACTCAACGTGGCTGGAATGGTAAGAAAGTCAACGATGTTATCGAAGGCAATTGGTCATTGAAGACGAACGGTTTAACAGGAAATGACAAACTCGTTTACCAAACAATTCCACAAAACTTCCGCTTCGAAGAAGGTAAGACTTATAAAGTAACCTTCGATTATGAAGCAGGTTCAAATGGAGCATACTCATTCGTTATCGGTAATGGCGAAAATTCTCGTCGTAGTAAATTAACGAAATACGACTTAGAAAACACTTGGGAAAATTCATCAACTCCTAAGAAAGTAAGCTTCTATGTTACTGGTGAAAAAGGTGGAAACACTTGGATTGGTATTTACTCAAATGCGCGTGGTGCCGATACTAAAGGAGATACAGATAACAACGAAATCAACTTCAAAGGTTATAAAGACTTTATGTTAGATAACCTTGAAATTGAAGAAATTAAGTTAACTGGTAAGATGATCATCGATGAAGCATACGAAAAGAATACACCAATCGTAAATGGCAACTATAAACAAGATTCATTAAATGCTTATAAAGACGCTGTAGCAGCTTTATTAGAAGCAGACGATGATATTAGTGTGGATGATGCTAAAGCTCTTGTAGAACGCGTTAACGAGGCTAAAGAAAAACTTGCGGTGAAACGTAACGCTCCAGATTGGGACGATATCCATGATCTTGATGCTCCTTATGAAGAAGCAGATAATGTATGGTATGCATTTGATGGCAATACAAATACTTTATGGCATACACCTTATGGAGTGAATAGCTTAGGAAAACCATTAACAGTAGAGTTCAATAATCCGATGGAATCAACTCGCTTTGAATATGTTCCTCGTCCTTCAGGTCCAAACGGACGTGTGATGAGCGGTAGCCTTACAGTGATTGATGAAAAAGGACAAGAACATAACTTTAACTTTACTGGATGGGCAAATGATGCGAAGACAAAAGTGATTAACTTCGATGCTCCAATCAAAGTGAAGAAAGCAATCTTTACTGGTAACGAAACATACGGTGATCCTGGACATATTTCAGCAGCGGAATTACGCTTCGTCCTTCCAATTGAAGATGATAAACCATTAGATGAAGCTGCATACAATGCTGAAGTAGAACGTGTTCGTAGGATTGATCGTCAAGATGCGAAAGAATACTTGGCAGCTGTTGAAGCGTACAAGAATGGTCTTGCAGAACATAACTTATTAACTCCAAACGGACTTAATAAATTGGTAGAAGGCTTGAAAGAAATTAAAGAAACTGAAGAGCCAGCTCCCAATCCAGAGCCAGCTCCAACTCCAGAGCCAGCTCCAAATCCAGAGCCAGCTCCAACTCCAGAGCCAACTCCGAACCCAGAGCCAACTCCGAACCCAGATCCAAAACCAACTCCAACTCCAGATCCAACTCCAAATCCAGAGCCAACTCCGAATCCAGAACCAACTCCAACTCCAGAACCAGAAAAACCAACTCCAGAACCTGAAGTACTAACAAGTAAGGGAGATCAAGAACCACCAGTAGTTGAAATTCCTGAATTTACAGGTGGAGTTAATGCTGCAGAAGTTGCTGTTCATGAACTCCCAGAGTTCAAAGGTGGCGTCAATTGGGTTGAAGCAGCTGTGAACGATGTTCCAGAATTCGAAGGCGGAGTCAACGCAGTCGAAGCAGATAAGAATGAGCTTCCAGAGTTCAAGGGTGGAGCTAATTGGGTTGAAGCAGCTGTGAATGATGTTCCAGAGTATAAAGAAACATTAGGTGCAGGAGACAATCAGACAAGTCCAGTTGCAGAAAAACTTGATCAGAAACCAGCTCTTGCTCCTAAACCAGAGATGCAGGCAGCACAGAAAGAAGCGGCTGAGTCTAAACTCCCTGAAACTGGTGAAGGCACAACTGAACACCTCTTCATAGCTGGTCTTGCATTAGCGATGTCTGCTCTATTTCTTGAAAAAAGAAAAGAAGATTAAAACATAATAGAGTTCTACACCATAGAAACTCAAACTCCTTGCTTATTGTAATGGAGAAAACAAATACCTTGAGAGGACCTCTTGGTCCTCTCTTTTTAAAAGGGAAATGATAACGCT
The DNA here is from genome assembly GCF_000411475.1 of Streptococcus sp. HPH0090. Classification (GTDB taxonomy): domain Bacteria; phylum Bacillota; class Bacilli; order Lactobacillales; family Streptococcaceae; genus Streptococcus. The sequence continues at coordinate 220,101 of NZ_KE150464.1, forward strand.
TACCTATTTTAGCGTAGGAAAGGAAAGAAAGAAAATGGGAAAACATTTTTTTGAGAGACGGTGTCATTACAGTATACGCAAATTTGCAATTGGCGCAGCTTCTGTCATGATTGGTGCTAGCATTTTTGGTGCTGGTGTAGTTCAGGCGGCTGAAACAGAAGGGCCTGCAGAGACAGAAGGTACAGTAACTCAGGTTCAGCCCATGGATAAGTTGCCAGCAGATATAGCAGCAGCTATTGAAAAGGCTGAAACAGCCAGCCCAAGTGAAGCAACTGAATCACAACCGACCGAGCCAGCAACACAGCCTGCAAACACTGGGACAGTTACTCCTGAAGCAAAACCAGCTGAAACTCCAGTTCCTAAGGAAGAAGCAACACCAAAACCAGCAGAAACTCCAAAAGAAGAAGCAGCACCAGTAGCTAAACCAGCAGAAACTCCAGTGGCAAAAGATGTGGTTGAAACTCCCGATGTCAATCATTTGGAAAAGGCTACTGCGACAGTATCAAACCATGAAGCGAACACACCATTTACAGCTGAGAAGGCGATTGATGGAAATCCAGATACTCGTTGGGCAACTGACCGTGATGTTGTGAAACCAACAATCGAATTTAAGCTTGAAAAGACAACCTTAATCAAGCATGTGGAAATTGATTGGGATCGTCGTGTTCGTGGTGAACAAAATGATCCAAATATCAAATCATGGAATCTCTATTATGCTGGTCAAGACAATGTTAATGGATCAGGACCTGGAGAATGGAAGTTGGCTCATCAACGGACAGGAACTCCGGTTCTAGATGAAAAAGTTGACTTAAAAGAAGCCGTTCAAGCTAAGTATCTCAAACTTGAAATTACAGATTATCAAGCTGGTACTATGCAATGGAAAAATGTGGGTATCCAAGAAATTCGTGCCTACTCAAACATTCCAGATACTAGCAAACCTACAGATATTCGTCAAGTTACAGAACTAGCGGTTGCTGAAGATGGAAAATCACTTGTATTGCCTAAATTGCCTGGCCAAGTTAGTTTGATTGGAAGCAATAAGCAAGGTGTTGTCGACCTAAATAATAAAATCTATACACCGTTGACAGAACAACATGTCAAAGTGATGGTCCAACAAACGAATGATAACCATACCTTCACAAAAGAATTTGAAGTAGTGATTAAAGGTTTGCATGCAGATGAAGGTGTCGGAACCAAACCTGCAGTTGCCCCAGCAGTTCAACAATGGTACGGCACTGAAGGTAAAACTTCTATTACTTCTGAAACTGTCATTTCAGTAGGAAATTCAGGATTTGACAAGGAAGCTAAGTTCTACCAAACTGACCTTGAAAATCGTGGTTTGGAAGTCGCAACCGGTAGTCAAGAAGCGAAAAATCGTATTGAGTTTAAAAAGGTTGAAGACAAGGGTTATGGTAAAGAAGGCTATGGCATCACCATTAAAGATGGAGTGATCACTGTAGAAGCAGCGACGAATGCAGGTGCCTTCTATGCAACTCGTACCCTCCTTCAATTGGGAGAAAATAACTTGCAAAACGGTGAAATCCGTGATTTCCCAAGCTTCAGTCACCGTGGTTTTATGCTAGATACAGGTCGTAAGTTCATTCCTTATGATACGCTTGTAGATATCATGCTTAACATGGCCTACTACAAGATGAACGACTTGCAATTGCACTTGAATGACAACTATATCTTCTTAAAAAAACACGTGGAAGGTAAACACCTCAGCCAACAAGGAGAACTGGATTATGTACTGAAAAATGCTAAGACAGGCTTCCGTGTAGAAACAGATGTTGTTGGTGATAATGGTGAAAAATTAACCTCAAAAGAACATTACACAAAAGACGAATTGCAACAGATTATTAGCTTGGCTAAAGACTTGCATATCAATCTTGTTCCTGAAATTGACACACCAGGTCACGCATTGTCCTTTGTCAAAGTGCGTCCAGATTTGATGTATAAAGGACCACTGAGCGCTAACAAGCATAATGTAGAGCGTGTGGCAATGCTAGACTTGGATAACAAGTACGAAGAAACACTTGCTTTTGTTAAATCTGTTTATGACAAGTTACTAGTTGGTGAAAATGCGCCACTTCGAGGTGTTTCTACAGTTCACATCGGTACAGATGAGTACTATGGAAGTCCTGAAAATTATCGACGCTATGTCCATGATATGATTCAATACATCAAAGACAAAGGCTTAACACCACGTATTTGGGGTTCACTCACTGCGAAACCAGGCAAAACACCAGTAGATTGGAATGGTGTAGAAGTGGATATCTGGAGCCTCGGCTGGCAAAATCCACAGGCAGCGATTGCTAAGGGTGCTAAGATTATCAATATCTTGGATGTACCAACCTATAGTGTTCCAAATGGTAGCAACAGTCAGGGACCTTATAGCGACTACGCTAACTATGAATTGCAATACAATAGCTGGGCACCAAATGACTTTACTGCTCGAAGAGGGCCACGCTTAGAAGCCTCAAATCCAAATATCATCGGTGGTGGTCATGCAGTCTGGAATGACAATATTGACCTGCATGAAACAGGACTTACTTCTTTTGATATCTTTAAACGCTTCTTCAAGAGTATGCAATCAACTGCAGAACGCACTTGGGGTTCAGATCGTGCAGCTAAGACCTATGCAGACCGTATCCAACCAACAAGTGTCTACGCACCACGTTCAAATCCAGAAAAAACAATAGAAGATAGTGACCTATTCACAATTAAACCAGAAACTATCAAGGAATATCTTGCTAAGAATGTGAAGAAAACAGAAGCAGGGTTGAATTTTGAAAAAGATTCTAGTATCGAAGGTTTAGTAGGTGATGTTGGTCCTAGTCATGTTTTGAAATTGGATGTAACTGTTACAGGTGATGGAGAGCAAGTCTTCTCTACAAGTGGGGACAACCAACTTTACCTTGCGGACAAGGATGGCTACTTAGCTTATAAATTTGAACAATTCCATATTCAATTTGACAAGAAGCTAGAGAAGAATAAACGTTATCAAATCTCTGTTGTTACGAAACCACAAAAAACAGAAGTTTATGTAGATGGTGAAAAAGTTGAGCGTATTGCAAATCCAGCTCACCCTCGCTTGGCTCACAATAGCTTGGTACTTCCACTTGAAACAATCGGTGGCTTCCAAGGAATCTTGCATAGTGCAGAGTTGTCAAATGAAGCATTTGTAAACCCACGTTTGATCCCAACAGATCACTTCACAGTTTCTGCAACTAGTCAGGAAACACCAGGAACAGAGACTGAAGGCCCAGTTGAAAAAGCTTTCGACAATGATCCAAATACCTTCTGGCATTCTAAATGGACTGGACATCAAGCTCCATTTACCGTTGCCATGAATTTGAAGGCTCCTGAAAAAGTCAATGGTTTGACTTATCTTCCACGTCCAGGTGGTGGTAACGGAGTCGTGACATCTTATGAAATTTATGCTCAAAAAGATGGTCAAATGGTTAAAGTTGCATCAGGAACTTGGGAAAATAATACTAAAGAAAAAACGGTTAATTTTGCAGCAATTGAAACCAATAAGGTAGAATTTAAAGTTCTGTCAGGTTTCGCAGGATTTGGTAGTGCCGCAGAAATTCAACTGCTCAAGCCACTTTCTGATAGTGAATCAGAAGAGCCAGTTGCTCCAGAAAAACCAGTAACTCCTGAGAAACCAGTGACCCCAGAAAAACCAAAAGTTGAAGAAGTAAGTGATGGTACAACTGAACTTGCGGATAGCTTTGTAGCTACAAAACCAGCCAGTGATGATGCGATTGCTGCTGCAACACAAAGTCAAGACTATCTCAAGAAAGAATACAAGGTATTCCCAACACCACAAAAAGTTACTTACGGTGAAGGTGTCACTAAACTTCAAAAACAAGTTAATCTTGTTATGGGAGACCATCTAGATATTTACACTCGCAATCGCTTGAAGAGTGTTCTACAAGATCATCAAATCTCATATACAAGCAGTCAAGCAGCAGTAGCAGGTGCTACAAATATCTATCTTGGTGTTCATGGTCAACATTCACAGGCTGAAAAAGAAATATCTGGTATTTCTCAAGGCCTCTTTGATAAGATTGATGCTTATGCTTTGTCGATCAAAAACAACACAATCTCTATCGTTGGTAAGGACACAGATGCTGTTTTCTATGGATTGACAACTTTGAAACACATGCTTAATGAAAGTGAAGCTCCAGTCTTGCGTAATGTAACAGTCGAAGACTACGCTGAAATTAAGAATCGTGGCTTTATCGAAGGTTACTATGGAAATCCATGGACAAATGCTGATCGTGCTGAGTTGATGCGCTACGGTGGCGACTTGAAGATGACACAATACTTCTTTGCACCGAAAGACGACCCATACCACAACAAGAAATGGCGTGAACTTTATCCAGAAGAAAAATTAGCTGAAATCCGTGAGTTGGCGCGTGTCGGAAACCAAAACAAGACTCGTTATGTTTGGACCATCCATCCATTCATGAACAACCGTATCCGTTTTGGCAACGATGCTGACTACCAAAAAGATCTTGAAACCATTAAGGCTAAATTCACTCAATTGATGGATGCCGGTGTTCGTGAGTTCGGTATTTTGGCAGATGATGCTCCAAGTCCAGTTGGTGGCTACAATAGCTACAACCGCTTGATGAAGGACATGACAGACTGGTTGACTGAAAAACAAGCAACTTATGTTGGCCTTCGTAAGGAAATGATCTTCGTTCCAGGTCAGTATTGGGGTAATGGTCGTGAAGATGAGTTGAAATCTCTAAATGAAAATCTTCCAAGTTCAACTTCTATGACCCTTACTGGTGGTAAGATTTGGGGTGAAGTATCTGAAAACTTCCTATCTAACCTTAAGAACAATCTGACTGCAGGTGGCAAGACCTACCGTCCAGTATCTCTATGGATTAACTGGCCATGTACAGACAACTCTAAACAACACTTGATTTTGGGTGGCGGTGAGAAATTCCTTCATCCAAATGTGGATCCTAGTCTCCTTTCAGGTATCATGTTGAACCCAATGCAACAATCTGAGCCTTCAAAGATTGCCCTCTTCTCAGCTGCTCAATACGCATGGAAACAATGGAAATCTGAAGACGAAGCTAAGAAAGTAAATGATATCGCCTTCAACTTTGTTGAAACAGGTAAATTTACTGACAGTGAAACATCTGTTGCCTTCCGTGAACTTGGTAAACACATGATTAACCAAAATATGGATGGTCGTGTTGTGAAGTTAGAAGAGTCTGTTGAGCTTGCACCGAAATTGGATGCCTTTATGGCTAAGCTAAAAGCTGGTCAAGATGTCAGCGCAGAGCGTGCTGAATTGCGCGCAGAGTTTGCAAAACTCAAAGCAGCAGCTCAACTTTATAAAGCATCTGGTGACGAAAAGATGCGCTCTCAAATCCATTACTGGTTGGATAACACTATTGACCAAATGGATGCTTTGAGTGCTTTCCTAGATGGATCAGAAGCTATTGAAAACAATGATTCTGCTAGACTTTGGGATAGCTACTACAAGGGCTTGAAGCTTTATGAACAGTCTCAAACTTATACTTTCCATTATGTAGACCATGATGAAAGAGCTGAGTTGGGTGTTCAACATATTCGACCATTCTTGCTTGGCCTTCGTGAAGTATTGGCAACTGAAGTTCAAAAAGCCCTACACCCAGACCAAGTAATCAGCACCTTTATCACAAACCGTACAGGTGTAGAAGGTGGACTTGCTGAAGTCACTGATGGTGATTTAGGAACACATGCCCTAATTAAATCACCAAATAGCATCCAAACTGGTGACTACATTGGCTTGAAATTTAACAAGGCTGTTCCAATCCAAAACTTAACATTTGCAATGGGAACTCAAGCAAATCCACATGATACCTTTAACAATGCTAAGGTTGAGTACCTCAATGAAAATGATGAGTGGGTAACACTTTCAGAACCAAGCTACACTGGTAATGAGCCTCTTCTTAAATTTGAAAACCTCAATATCAATGCTAAAGCTGTTCGCATGATTGCTACTTCAGATCGTGATAATACTTGGTTTGCTGTACGAGAAATCGCTGTTAACCGACCTGTTGAAGTAAGTCGTCCTAAACAGGCAGTTACAGTGACCATCAGTCCAAATCTGATGTACAAGTACAATACGACAGTTGCTCAGATTACAGATGGTCGTGATAATACTGAAGCAATGCTTGCAAATGCTGATAGAACAGACTCAACTCCAGTCGATGGTTGGGTTCAACTAGACTTGGGTGGAGTCAAACCTGTAACTAAGGTTCGCCTCGTTCAAGGTTCAGGAGATAAATTAGCAGAAGGTGTTCTTGAGTATTCTACAGATGGAAGTTCATGGCAAGAATTGGATCGTTTGACTGGTGAACAAACCAAAGAAATTGAAACTCCAATTTCAGCTCGCTACATCCGTGTTCGTAACACCAAGAATATCAATCTATGGTGGCGTATCGCTGACTTCTCAGTTGAAACACGTACTGGCAATAGCGAGATGACAGATACCAATGTTGAAAGTTTGAAATCAACTCCAGTATATGACAGTCTCGGTCGTTATGACATGCAAATTCCAAGTGGAACTAAGCTTCCAGCTCATAGCTACTTGGGAATGAAGCTAGACCGCCTACACCAAGCTGAAAGCATCCAGGCTATTGGTATTGGAAATCCATCCCTTGACTTGGAATACTCTCCAAATGCACAAGAATGGTATCCAGCTAGCCAAGTAACTGATAAGTCCTTGGTACGTTATGCTCGTTTGGTCAATAAGACCGACCAAGAACAAGCAGTGACAGCAACTTCTCTATTGGTTAAGACAAAAGAAGTCCAACCAACTAAACTTGATTCTACATCTATGGGAATTGATGCCCATTATGGTGCAAATGATGTTCGCAAGATTAAGAATTTGGATCAGTTGTTTGATGGTGTGTACAATAACTTCGTAGAGTTCTCTGACTATGCTCATAAAGATGGTCATATTACCTTGAAACTTGGTAGTGAACGTGAAATCAAGAAGATTAGAGCATATATCCAAGACGGAACTAAGAACTATCTTCGTGATGGTAAGATTCAAGTCAGCCAAGATGGCAAGACATGGACAGACGTTGTGACAGTAGGCGATGGCATCGCTAATGATATGCATGATGATTCATTGACAGATGGGTGGACACATGATTCTAAGATGCCTGGAAATCGCTATATCGAAGGTGAACTTGCAAGTCCTGTCAAAGCCAACTATCTCCGTGTTCTCTTTACTGCTAACTACGATGCCCGCTTTGTTGGATTTACTGAGTTGGTTATCAATGACGGTGAATTTGTGAAACCAACTAACGACCCAACTGTCCAAGGAAATAGTGGTGAGAGTCGAGGTAACCTCTACACCAATCTTGTAGATGGTAAGGTTTTGAATAGCTATAAGGCTGAGAAAGACCAAGGTGAGCTGGTTTACCACTTGTCAGAACCAACAGATGCTAACCACATCCGACTTGTTTCTAGTCTACCTCAAGGTGTGGCAGCACGTGTACTTGCTCGTACTTTGAAATCAGACAGAGATGGAGCATGGACAGATTTGGGTGCAATTACATCAAGCTTCCAAACATTTGCAGTGAGAGAAAAAGCACCGTTATTGGATGTCAAACTTATCTGGGAAGGTGGCAAGCCAGAGTTCTATGAAATGACGACATTCCATCAAGAACTTTCAGAAGAACCTGAACAGCCAACTCCAGATCCAGAACCAACTCCAACACCAGAACCAACACCTGAAACTCCAACAAGTAGTAAGGGTGAGGAACAACCACCAGTCGTAGAGATTCCAGAATACACTGAACCAATCGGAACAGCAGGAGATCAAGCAGCACCAGTTGTAGAAATTCCAAAATTTACAGGTGGCGTTAATGCTGTAGAAGCAGCTAAAAATGAAGTTCCAGAATTCAAAGGTGGGGTTAATTGGGTGGAAGCGGATAAGAATGAGCTCCCAGAGTTCAAGGGTGGCGTTAATTGGGTTGAAGCAGCTAAGAATGAGGTTCCAGAATATAAAGAACCTGTAGCAACTCCAGCTGAACCACTTGCAGATCACAAGCCAACTCCAAGTGCAACAAACCAAAAACCAGAACAAGAAGGACCAAATGCACCTGCAACTGGAGCTAAAGCTCAGCTTCCAGCAACAGGTGAGCAAGATTCAGTAGGATTAGCATTCATAGCTAGTCTTGGATTGGTTCTATCTGCGACCTTTATCAAAAAAGGAAAAGAAGATTAAGCAAAAATCTTAACTAAAGCAGATTCGTCAGTTGCAACAAGAAGACCAGGAACACTAGTTCCTGGTTTTTAATATTCAGTAACAAAAAAACCAACGAATGAATCGTTGGTCTAGGGGGAAATTTAGGATGCTCCGTTGTTAGCACTAACTCCTGCTTCAGTGGTTGGAGTATTTACAGAAGAATCAGATTGCTCTTTTTGTTGAGACTTGTCTTCTGATTTTGTATCTTCTTTCTTGCTAGGAGTTTGAACTTCTTCTTTTTGAGTGGTTTCTTGATTGTTTGGTTGGCTCTGTGAAGGAGCGTTTGATTGAGCTGGGCTTTCCTTTTGAATTTCCTTGATAATGGTTGTTTGCGGATTTGTATCTTTTTTATCTTTTTCTTTATCAAAGGCATTCATAATCGTGATGCTAGCCGTAATCAAACCTAGAATACTAGCAATCGTTGCGATTGTTTTTTGAAAAACAGTGAAGCCTTTTTTGATGTGTTCGGTCTTTGGTTTTGAACTTCTACGATAGTTAGACATAATTTCTCTCCTTTGTCATGATTCATTATACTCAAAATCTTTAAAAAAAACTTAAATGAACCTGAATTGCCTTTCTTGTCGCCTGAACTGTTTCGTGTTACAATAGAAGGAGTGATTTTAGAAAGCGTGAGAAACCATGATTTACTTTGATAATTCGGCTACAACCAAGCCCTATCCAGAAGCACTTGAAACCTATATGCAGGTGTCTGCAAAAATTATTGGAAATCCTTCTAGTCTTCATCGTTTAGGAGACCAGTCTACCAGAATTTTAGATGCATCTCGTCAACAGATTGCTGATTTGATTGGCAAAAAAAGCGAAGAAATCTTCTTTACATCTGGTGGGACTGAAGGGGATAACTGGGTTATCAAAGGTGTCGCATTTGAAAAAGCGAAATTTGGGAAACATATCATTGTGTCTGATATTGAGCATCCAGCAGTCAAGGAGTCAGCTCTCTGGCTGAAAACACAAGGGTTTGAAGTAGATTTTGCACCAGTTGATGAAAGAGGCTTTGTAGATGTAGATGCCTTAGCAGGTTTACTTCGTCCTGATACCACACTAGTTTCCATCATGGCAGTCAACAACGAAATTGGCTCCATCCAGCCCATCCAAGCTATTTCAGATCTTTTAGCAGATAAACCAACCATTTCTTTCCATGTGGATGCTGTTCAGGCCTTAGCAAAAATACCAACAGAAAAGTATTTGACAGATCGAGTAGATTTTGCAACCTTCTCCAGTCATAAGTTCCATGGAGTTCGTGGTGTTGGCTTTGTCTACATTAAGTCTGGCAAGAAAATCACCCCCCTATTAACCGGTGGTGGTCAGGAGCGCGACTATCGTTCTACAACTGAGAATGTAGCAGGAATTGCTGCGACTGCCAAGGCTTTACGTTTGGCTATGGAGAGACTGGACTTGTTTACTAGCAAAACCAGTCAGATGAAGGAAGTCATCCGTCAAGCTCTACTTGAATATCCAGATATTTTTGTCTTTTCAGGTGAGGAAAACTTTGCGCCTCATATTCTGACCTTTGGGATTAAGGGAGTTCGTGGGGAAGTTATTGTGCACGCCTTTGAAGACTATGATATTTTCATTTCTACAACGTCAGCTTGCTCGTCCAAGGCTGGTAAACCTGCTGGAACCTTGATTGCTATGGGTATCGAAAAGGATAAAGCCCAGTCAGCAGTTCGTCTCAGTCTTGACTTAGAAAATGATATGAGTCAGGTGGAGCAGTTCTTGACCAAGTTAAAATTAATCTACAATCAAACTAAAAAAGTAAGATAGGAGTATTCATGCAGTATTCAGAAATTATGATTCGCTACGGAGAGTTGTCAACCAAGGGCAAAAACCGTATGCGTTTCATCAATAAACTACGTAATAATATCTCAGATGTGTTATCCATCTATCCTCAAGTCAAAGTTACAGCAGACCGTGATCGTGCCCACGCTTATCTGAATGGGGCAAATTATGAACCGGTGGCAGAGTCACTCAAGCAAGTTTTCGGGATTCAAAACTTTTCTCCAGTATATAAGGTTGAAAAATCCGTAGAAGTTCTTAGGTCTGCTGTTCAAGAGATTATGAAGGACATCTACAAGGAAGGGATGACCTTTAAAATCTCAAGTAAGCGCAGCGACCACAACTTTGAACTCGATAGTCGTGAACTCAATCAAACGCTTGGTGGAGCAGTTTTTGAAGCTATTCCAAATGTGCAGGCACAAATGAAAAATCCTGACATTAACCTTCAGGTGGAGATTCGTGAAGAAGCAGCCTACCTTTCATATGAAACCATTCGTGGTACAGGTGGTTTGCCTGTCGGAACTTCAGGTAAAGGGATGCTCATGTTGTCAGGGGGAATTGACTCGCCTGTAGCAGGCTATCTTGCACTGAAACGTGGTGTAGATATCGAGGCTGTTCACTTTGCTAGCCCTCCATACACAAGTCCAGGTGCCCTCAAGAAAGCCCAGGACTTAACCCGTAAATTGACTAAGTTCGGAGGAAATATCCAATTTATCGAGGTTCCCTTCACGGAGATTCAAGAAGAAATCAAGGCTAAAGCGCCAGAAGCCTATCTGATGACCCTGACTCGTCGCTTTATGATGCGGATTACCGACCGTATCCGTGAAGTGCGAAATGGTTTGGTCATCATCAATGGTGAAAGTCTTGGTCAGGTGGCTAGCCAAACCCTTGAAAGTATGCAAGCTATCAATGCTGTCACAAATACGCCAATCATTCGTCCAGTTGTAACTATGGACAAGCTAGAAATCATTGATATTGCGCAAGAAATTGATACTTTTGAAATCTCTATCCAGCCCTTTGAGGACTGCTGTACCATTTTTGCGCCAGATCGTCCAAAAACAAATCCTAAGATTAAGAATGCGGAGCAATATGAAGCACGTATGGATGTCGAAGGCTTGGTTGAGAGAGCAGTAGCGGGAATCATGATTACTGAAATCACACCTCAGGCTGAGAAGGATGCAGTCGATGAGTTGATTGATGATCTCCTTTAATCAGAAAAACCAGAGGAAAAGATAAAATAAGTAAAAAAAGTTAGTTTATTGTCTTAAATTTGGACGGAAACTGACTTTTTTTCTATTTTTATGATATAATTAGGTAAAATTTTGAATATAGAGAGTTTTCTGACAATGAATCAATCTTATTTTTATTTAAAAATGCGAGAGCATAAATTGGTGGTTCCCTACACAGGTAAGGAGCGCCGAGTCCGTGTTCTCCTCCCTAAAAACTACGAGAAAGATACGGATAGAAGTTACCCAGTCGTGTATTTCCATGATGGACAAAACGTCTTTTATAGTAAGGAATCCTACGTAGGCCATTCCTGGAAGATTATCCCAGCTATAAAACGAAATCCGGATATCAGTCGCATGATTATCGTGGCCATTGACAACGATGGACTTGGACGGATGAATGAGTATGCGGCATGGAAATTCCAAGAGTCTAACATTCCTGGTCAACAATTTGGTGGTAAAGGTGTTGAGTATGCAGAGTTTGTTATGGAAGTGGTTAAGCCTTTTATCGATGAAAACTATCGGACAAAATCAGACAGGAAACACACTGCTATGATAGGATCTTCTCTGGGTGGGAATATTACCCAGTTTATTGGTTTAGAATATCAAGATCAGATTGGTTGCTTAGGAGTTTTCTCATCAGCTAACTGGCTACACCAAGAAGCCTTTGATCGCTATATTGAACGTAAAAAGCTTTTGCCTGACCAACGCATCTTTATCTATGTTGGAACGGAAGAAGCAGATGACACTGATAAGAGCTTGATGGCAGGCAATATCAAGCAGGCCTATATTGATTCTTCTCTTCGTTATTATCATGATTTGATAGCAGGAGGGGTACGGTTAGAAAATCTATCGCTCAAGGTTCAGGCTGGAGCCATTCACCATGAAGTGCCATGGTCAGAAAATCTACCAGCTTGCCTACGCTTTTTTGCAGAAAATTGGTAATCAGTTTAAAGGAGACAGGATATGAATATTGAACATCTTAGCCACTGGAGTGGACATCTAAATCGTGAAATGTACGTCAACCGATATGGACATGCGGGTATCCCTATTGTAGTCTTTCCTTCTTCAGGTGGTAGCCACAATGAATACTATGATTTTGGCATGATTGATGCTTGTGCGTCCTTTATCGAGGAAGGCCGTGTCCAGTTCTTTACACTTTCAAGTGTCGATAGCGAGAGCTGGCTTGCGACTTGGAAAAACGGGCATGACCAAGCTGAAATGCATCGTGCTTATGAACGATATGTGATTGAAGAAGCCATTCCTTTTATCAAACATAAGACAGGATGGTTTGATGGTATGATGGCGACAGGTTGCTCCATGGGAGCTTACCATGCCCTCAACTTCTTTCTACAACACCCAGATGTCTTCACGAAAGTGATTGCCCTTAGTGGAGTTTACGATGCACGTTTCTTTGTGGGTGATTACTACAATGACGATGCCATCTATCAAAATTCACCAGTGGATTATATCTGGAATCAAAATGATGGCTGGTTTATCGATCGTTATCGTCAGGCTGAAATTGTGGTCTGTACAGGTCTAGGTGCTTGGGAACATGATGGCCTACCTTCTTACTACAAACTCAAAGAAGCCTTTGATCAAAAGCAAATTCCTGCCTGGTTTGCAGAATGGGGACATGATGTCGCCCATGACTGGGAATGGTGGCGCAAACAAATGCCTTATTTTCTCGGTCACATGAATCTATAAAAGGAGTCGCTTATGAATTATCTTGTAATTTCACCCTATTACCCACAAAATTTCCAACAATTTAGTATTGAACTAGCCAATAAAGGAATCACCGTTCTAGGGATTGGGCAAGAACCCTACGAACAACTAGATGAACCATTGCGAAATAGTCTGACGGAATATTTCCGAGTTGATAATCTTGAAAATATCGATGAGGTTAAACGCGCCGTCGCCTTTCTTTTCTATAAACATGGTCCAATTGACCGCATTGAATCACACAATGAATACTGGCTAGAGTTGGACGCTGCCCTTCGTGAACAGTTTAATGTCTTTGGTGCCAAACCAGAAGACCTTAAGAAGACTAAGTTCAAGTCTGAAATGAAGAAACTCTTCAAAAAAGCAGGAGTTCCCGTGGTTCCAGGTTCGGTTATTGAAACAGAGGCAGATATTGATAAAGCTGTGAAAGAAATTGGCCTTCCCATGATTGCCAAACCTGACAATGGAGTTGGAGCAGCGGCAACATTCAAGCTTGAAACAGCAGATGATGTCAATCACTTTAAGGCTGAATGGGACCACTCAACCGTTTATTTCTTTGAAAAATTTGTCACCTCTAGTGAAATCTGTACCTTCGATGGTTTGGTCGATAGAGATGGAAATATTGTTTTTTCTACGACCTTTGACTACGCACACACACCCCTCGATCTCATGATCTATAAGATGGACAATTCTTATTACGTTCTTAAAGATATGGATCCAAAATTGCGTAAATATGGTGAGGCAATTGTCAAGGAATTTGGTATGAAGGAACGTTTCTTCCATATTGAGTTCTTCCGTGAGGGTGATGATTATATCGCCATTGAATACAATAACCGTCCAGCGGGTGGCTTCACCATTGATGTCTATAACTATGCCCATTCTTTTGACTTGTACAAGGGTTATGCAGCGATCGTCGCAGGTGAACCATTACCAGCTTCTCAATTCGAGCCCCTATACTGTTTGGCGACATCACGTCGTGCCAATGCCAACTATGTTTATTCAGAAGAAGACTTGCTCGCCAAGTATGGTCAGCAGTTCAAGGTCAAAAAAATCATGCCGGCTGCCTTTGCTGAATTGCAAGGAGACTTTCTCTATATGCTAACGACACCAAGTCGTGAAGAGATGGAACAAATGATTAAGGACTTTGGTCAGCGTCAAGAATAATTAAAATTTGGACTTAACAAAGGATGTTTGTTAGGTCTTTTTTGTAGAATTGAAATAAAAGCGTTTTCTCACAGGATTCTTTTAGAAAATCTGTTGCTAAAAGCCCTAAAAATTGATAGAATAGGGACTGTCTAAAAAATATTAAGGAGAATCTATCAATGGATTTCACATGGGCAGTCAAATATGCCACTGAATTTTTGGGAACAGCCATCTTGATTATCTTGGGTAATGGTGCAGTTGCCAACGTTGAACTTAAAGGTACGAAAGGTCACCAAAGTGGCTGGCTAGTTATCGCTGTTGGTTACGGTATGGGGGTTATGATCCCTGCCTTGATGTTTGGTAATGTTTCTGGTAACCACATCAACCCAGCCTTCACACTTGGTCTTGCTGTTAGCGGACTTTTCCCTTGGTCACAAGTAGCTCAATACATCATCGCTCAAGTTTTGGGAGCAATCTTTGGACAAGCCTTGGTTGTTGCAGCTCACCGTCCATATTACTTGAAGACAGAAAATCCAAACAACATCTTGGGAACTTTCTCAACAATTTCAAGTATTGACCACGGAACTAAAGAATCACGCTTTGCAGCTTCAGTTAACGGTTTTATCAACGAGTTCGTTGGTTCATTCGTACTTTTCTTTGCAGCACTTGGTATGACAAAGAACTTCTTTGGTGCTGAGTTGCTTTCTAAAGCTCAAGGATTGATTAACGATCAAGTGGCACAAGCGACTGCTCAAGGTCAAACAATTCCTCAAGAACAAGTTACTGCAGCTCTTGAACAAGCAAAAACTCAAGTAGCTCCATTCTTGTCACCAGGTCTTGCTGTTGGACACTTGGCTCTTGGTTTCCTAGTAATGGCCTTGGTAACATCTCTTGGTGGACCTACAGGACCAGGTTTGAACCCAGCTCGTGACTTTGGACCACGTCTCCTTCACGCAGTACTTCCAAAATCAATCCTTGGTGAACATAAAGGTGATTCAAAATGGTGGTATGCTTGGGTACCAGTAGTTGCACCGATTGCAGCTGCTATTGCAGCAGTAGCACTTTTCAAATTACTTTACATGTAATCTTTAAAAAACTGGGAATTCCCAGTTTTTTTCTTTTTAGTAAAGTTGTACCTTTTAGAATTGAATGTTGAAATCGTCAGACTTTTTTCATTTTAAATCAAAAGATGTAAATATGGCAAAAATATGGTAAAATAAAGTATTAAGTAAACGTTAAAAAGGAATATTATGCGTAAAGAAATTGCACCTGAATTATATAATTACAATAAATTCCCTGGTCCTGAATTTCATTTGTCTGGAGATAAAGTCGAAGCGGAAGGTTTTACTTTTACCTTAGTTGAAAATAGTAAGGAAGCCTTTGATGCAACGGCATTTTCTCAACGCTTTTCAGAAGTTTTAAGTAAGTTCGATTATATTGTAGGAGACTGGAGCAATGAGCAGCTGCGCTTACGTGGTTTCTACAAGAATGAGCGAGCTGAAGAGTCTCTCGAGAAAATCAGCCGTTTACAAGATTACCTACTCGAGTATTGTAGCTATGGTTGTGCCTATTTTGTCCTAGAAAATGAAACTCCTAAACGAGCACCATTTGACCAAAAAATGCGCAAAAAAGAGGAAGAAAAAGATACTCGAAAAGGCAAAAAAACTTCTCAAAATAAAAAAAGGAATAACACGGACAAGAGAAATAGACGTCGTCGTAAGGAACAGAAACCTCAGAACGAAGATAAAGGACAACGTCATTTCGTCATCCGTAAGAAAGATTAGAGAATAAGGAGAAAACATGAAACCGTCGATTTATAGTTTAACACGCCAAGGCATGCAAGAATGGGTCTTGGAACAGGGCGAAAAGAAATTCCGTGCCGACCAAATTTGGGAATGGCTTTACCGTAAACGTGTTCAGACATTTGAAGAAATGACCAACTTGTCTAAGGACTTGATTGCCAAGCTCAATGATCAATTTGTAGTCAACCCTTTGAAACAACGCATCGTTCAAGAGTCTGCAGATGGTACTGTGAAATATCTCTTTGAATTACCAGATGGTATGTTGATTGAGACAGTGCTTATGCGTCAGCACTATGGTTTGTCAGTCTGTGTAACAACTCAAGTAGGATGCAATATCGGTTGTACCTTCTGTGCATCAGGTTTGATCAAGAAGCAACGTGACCTCAATAACGGGGAAATCGTTGCCCAGATTATGTTGGTTCAAAAATATTTTGACGAACGTGGACAAGATGAACGTGTAAGCCATATCGTTGTAATGGGTATCGGAGAGCCATTTGATAACTATAATAACGTCTTGAACTTTATCCGTACCATCAACGACGATAAGGGAATGGCAATTGGTGCTCGCCATATCACTGTATCAACTTCAGGTTTGGCTCACAAGATTCGTGAATTTGCTAATG
The DNA here is from genome assembly GCF_000411475.1 of Streptococcus sp. HPH0090. Lineage (GTDB taxonomy): Bacteria > Bacillota > Bacilli > Lactobacillales > Streptococcaceae > Streptococcus. Next base: position 236,686 of record NZ_KE150464.1, read on the forward strand.
AAGGTGTGCAGGTCAACCTTGCTGTTTCTCTTCATGCACCAAACAATGAACTTCGTTCAAGCATTATGAAGATTAACCGTGCCTTTCCAATTGAAAAACTATTTGCAGCTATCGAGTATTACATCGAAACAACCAACCGTCGCGTAACTTTTGAATACATCATGTTGAATGAAGTTAACGATGGAGTTGAACAAGCGCTTGAGTTGGCAGAATTGCTTAAGAATATCAAGAAATTGTCTTATGTCAACTTGATTCCTTATAATCCAGTTAGTGAGCATGACCAGTATAGTCGAAGCCCTAAAGAGCGTGTCATGGCCTTTTATGATACGCTCAAGAAGAAAGGCATCAACTGTGTTGTTCGTCAGGAACATGGTACTGATATCGATGCAGCATGTGGACAATTGCGTTCAAATACCATGAAACGTGATCGCCAAAAAGCAGTAGCTGAATTAAATCCATAAAATGAAACGAAAAAAATTACTAAGCTTGGGAGTGCTTTTATACAGTCTTTGTATCGTCTGTTTTTGTTTTACTCCCCAGCCTCAACTTCCTAAAGGAGTGGAAACTCCAGGTATTCAAACTATTGGACGCCTGGTTTTTCTTTTGACGCCTTTTAACTCCCTTTGGAATCTGGGAGAAGTAACCAGCTTTTTACAGCTCTTTTGGATATTTTTACAAAATGCTTTAAATATCCTCTTGCTCTTCCCATTAATTTTCCAGCTTCTCTATCTTATACCTGCACTAAGAAAAACGAAGAAAGTGATTTGGTTCAGTTTTTTACTAAGTCTAGGAATCGAATGTACACAGCTAGTTTTAGACTTTTTCTTTGATTTTAATCGGGTCTTTGAGATTGATGATTTGTGGACCAATACCTTGGGTGGCTACCTAGCCTGGCTCCTCTATAAACTACTACATAAAAACAAGATAAGGAATTAAAATGAGTATCTTAGAAGTAAAGAATTTAAGTCACGGTTTTGGTGATCGTGCGATTTTTGAAGACGTATCCTTCCGTCTCCTCAAAGGTGAACATATCGGTCTGGTCGGTGCCAATGGTGAAGGGAAATCAACTTTCATGAGCATCGTGACTGGTAAAATGTTACCTGATGAAGGTAAGGTGGAGTGGTCTAAATATGTGACTGCCGGCTACCTAGATCAGCATGCGGTGCTCAAAGAGGGTCAAACTGTGCGTGATGTTCTTCGTACAGCATTTGACGAATTATTCAAAGCAGAAGCACGTATCAATGATCTCTACATGGAAATGGCAGAAGATGGGGCTGATATTGATTCCCTCATGGAGGAAGTCGGAGAACTTCAGGACCGTTTGGAAAGCCGTGATTTCTATACCTTGGATGCTAAAATCGATGAAGTGGCGCGTGCCCTAGGTGTCATGGACTTTGGGATGGACACGGATGCAACAGCATTGTCTGGTGGGCAAAGAACAAAGGTACTTTTAGCCAAATTGCTTCTTGAAAAACCAGATATCTTCCTTTTGGACGAGCCAACCAACTATCTGGATGCTGAGCATATTGACTGGCTCAAACGCTATCTCCAGAACTATGAAAATGCCTTTGTTCTTATTTCTCACGATATTCCTTTCCTAAACGATGTAATCAATATCGTCTATCACGTTGAAAATCAACAGTTGACTCGTTATTCAGGCGATTACTACCAGTTCCAAGAAGTCTATGCCATGAAGAAATCACAACTGGAAGCAGCCTATGAGCGTCAACAGAAAGAAATTGCGGATCTCAAGGACTTTGTAGCTCGAAACAAAGCACGTGTCGCAACGCGTAACATGGCCATGTCTCGTCAGAAGAAATTGGACAAGATGGACATTATTGAGCTCCAAAGTGAGAAACCAAAGCCATCCTTTGAATTCAAAACGGCTCGTACACCTGGACGCTTTATCTTCCAAGCTAAGGACTTGCAGATTGGGTATGACCGTCCCCTTACCAAACCCTTAAATCTTACCTTTGAACGCAATCAAAAGGTTGCTATCATCGGTGCCAATGGTATCGGGAAAACAACCCTCTTGAAGAGTCTCTTGGGCATCATTCCTCCAATTGCTGGGGAGGTTGAACGTGGTGACTATTTAGAACTCGGTTACTTTGAACAAGAAGTGGAAGGTGGCAATCGCCAAACACCTCTAGAAGCGGTCTGGAATGCCTTTCCTGCACTTAACCAAGCTGAAGTTCGTGCAGCCCTTGCCCGTTGTGGTTTGACGACTAAACACATCGAAAGTCAAATTCAAGTTCTTTCAGGTGGAGAGCAAGCCAAAGTTCGTTTCTGTCTCTTGATGAACCGTGAGAACAATGTCCTTGTTCTTGACGAGCCAACCAATCACTTGGATGTGGATGCCAAGGACGAACTCAAACGTGCTCTGAAAGAATACAAGGGTTCTATCCTCATGGTGTGCCATGAACCAGACTTCTATGAAGGATGGATGGATCAAATCTGGGATTTCAATGAGTTAACATAAATAGCCATAAAAAAGCCAAGTCTATTTGACTTGGCTTTTTTACGAGGATTGCAACTAGTAGAAGTCATAATGCTATCTCCTAGTTTTTGTATCAAAAATAACTAATTGGTTTGATTTCCCACGATTTCATCTTCTTCAAAGTGTCCCACACCATCTTCAACAACAAATGGGCAAGTAACTTTCTTTTTTATTCCATTTTCATCATAAGAACAACTCATGTTATAGATTCCATCGGAAAATGAATTTTTTGGTAAAGATAAGATTCCCTCCTTAAAGGCATCTAAAGAACTAGCATTTTCTGCCTTGATTTTCGAAATGTCACAATCAAAATCGAGAGTAAGACCCTTGTTTTTCATGAGATCTTTTGTTGTAATATTATAAAAGCCAGCTGCGTCAGAATCTCCTTTTTCTCGATTGCTGACAGCCTGCGCCATAATTGCCACATAGTAGTTTTCTATAGGATATTTTCCAAATTTAAAACTAGAAGTTATTGGTGTCGCAAAGAGTTTATCTATTTTTTCAGCAGTAGCATTTTTGATACTGTCTTCTTCTTGTTGGAAATTTGGCCTTTCTTTGTATACATCTAGTAAGAAACTGAATTCATCTTGTTTGACAGTAGTAAATAGTGCCTTTTCTTTGTCGTTAAGAAGTGTTTCAAGATCTGTTCCTGAAAGAAGAAAGAAATTTGATAAATGTTTTCCGCTCGTTCCATGAATTTGTGCAGTAGTAGTTTCTTTTAAAATAGTTCCATCTGATAATTTTTCTGTATATGTTAGCTTGTAGGCTGTTCCATAAAATGCTTCAATCTCTCTGTGTTTATCAACCAACTCAACTTTACCCTTTAGTCCCAGTGATTGAAATTCTTCAGCAAAATTGGGAGTAGAGTATGTATTGGCTGGCGAAGAGGGAGAGGAAGTGGTTGTGAACAGTCCTAGGCAAGTGTATAAAATTACCATAATTGAAAAGACAAAGCCAAGTATTGCCAAAGTATCTTTCCCTTGTCCTAACTTGATCGTCTGATAAATACCGATAAGGAGAACGATAGAGTACACAATACTAGCGCTAACTAGTAGTGGATAATTATCAATGTAATTAAGTGGAGCCCCCTTAAAACCTATTATTTGCATGAAAAATCCAATTGTAGCTAGAACTAACTGTACAGTAGAAGTCTTTTGGATCAACTCATTATCTTCAAAGGAGGCTTTTAATTTTGAAATATCTCTAAAAATAAAAATATTTCCTAGCACCATTCCTGCATATGATGCGAAAAATGCTGGCCACAAGATTATAAAAGCAAAACCTCCAGAATCATAAGTAATCGAATAAACAACGTTAAAGACTAAATATGTTAGCAAGAGTAAACCAAGCCGGAATAGATTTATTTTATAGGGTTTCATAGGAAAACCTCCTCGTTACTATTGACTAAATTATATCATATTTGGAGCAAAAAGAGAGCGTTTACCTAAAAGTGTGGATAGAAAAGAGATAGGTCTTTAGACCTATCTCTTATTAGTAATTTCGATACTGTTCAATATCAGATTTTTGAATTTCTTTACCGTAATGACAAATCGGACAAGAAACGAAATAAGTTTTACCATAAGGAAAGAGTGGAATCCAGTAAAGGGTAAACTTACGTCCAGTTTCTGTAATTTCCCAAGTGTCAACATTGTGACAGTGTCCACACTCAATAGCAGTTTGAGTATGTCCTAACACTTTTTGATAACCTTTTGAACCCCAAAGTAAAAGCATTTTAACATCTCCTTAAAGCAATCTTTTATTGTTTACTGAAATCGTAGTCTTTAACAATTTCGATGCTGTCGATGGTAATAGCAGTAGTTGGTTTATTTTTTTCGTCTTTTTCAGCTTTTGCAATTTTATCTACTACATCCATCCCATCAATTACTTGACCAAAGACGGGGTGTTTCCCATCTAGAGTAGGATTTCCACCTTCTTTGTAGGCTTCGATAATTTTCTTAGGATAGCTACTTGTAGGAAGTTTAGCAGAATAATCTGTTGTACTTTGGTTAATGAAGAATTGGCTACCATTTGAATTTGGTTGACCAGTATTGGCCATAGATAGAGAACCACGGATATTATAGAGATATGGAGAAATTTCGTTTTTGAAACCTGTTCCCTTGTCTTTGGTTTTATCCTTATCATGCCAGATAGATTCACCACCTGTTCCATCTCCTTTAGGATCCCCAGTTTGTACCATAAAGCCGTCAATTACACGGTGGAAAGTCACACCATTGTAGTAACCTTCTTTAGCATGAGTAAGGAAGTTTTCAACTGCAAGAGGGGCTAGCTTTGGAAAAAGTTTGATACGAATATCACCCAGACTTGTGTGAATGATAGCTTCAGCTTCGTCTTCAGCTACTTCTTTAGAAAGTTGAGGGAAGTTAGCATTTTCATTTGTTAAGGCGTCTTTCAAATCTTTTTCTGCTTGAGTAGCGGCTTTAGAACTTTCTTCAGCAGCAATTTTAGAATCTACGTAATCATCACCACGAAGAGTACGTTGGATGCTTGTACATCCACCAAGAGCAAAAGTTGAAATGAGTAATAGTGTTGCTAATTTTTTCATATTAGTCCTTTCAAAAATCATTTTTACCATTGTACCCTAAAAGGAGGTGGATTTCAAATATTCAATTGTGATGATTCCGATAGTACATACAATTTTATAGCCTTGCTTACACCATTTTGATCATTAGAATCTGTTACTGTATTTGCGCAAGTTTTAACTTCTGTAGGAGCGTTTCCCATTGCAACACCAAGTCCAGCAGTCTCAATCATTGGAATATCATTATAATTATCTCCAATAGTCATAATTTCAGAAAGTGAAAGTTGATAATAGTTGGCTAATTCTAATAAAGCTTGTTTTTTGGATACTTGATTATGTGTAACTTCTAGATAGTTATCCTTCGAGAGGTAAAAATCAGTTTGAGGGAAATCCATGGTTGCTAATGTCTCTTTAAGTTTCTGGATAGTAGCTGCGTTATCTATTAGTAAAAGTTTATGAATAAGATTTTTTTCTTCCTGAAGAAAATCTGCTAGTGAAGTAACTTTTGGGCTCTCTCCAGTAATCTGTGCTTCAATTTCTACCCATTTATCTAAAGTATTGACGTACCAATCTTTTCCAGAATAAACATTGATAGAAACTGTCGGGAATTCTTTTTTCAGAAAGTCATGAAGTAAGAGCAATTCGCTTTTATCAATAGAATACTGACTTAGGATTTTATCTCCTAAACTGATGAGTGCTCCATTATAGCAGGCAATAGGACAGTCGGTGATGCCAAGTTCTTTAGAAATTGGAGCTATACCGAGAGGAGATCTAGCAGAAGCTAGAACAAAAGGAATATTACATTGTTTTAAAAGTGGCATCAGTTCTATCAAATAAGAATCTAATTGGTGATTTTTATCCAAAATAGTGCCGTCAATATCACTCATAATTAATTTAATTCTTGACATATTTTGCTCCTTTTTAAAATAGTATTGTTGTTCTACCATCTAAAGATTCTTGTATTTCTACATCAGGCTCTTTATCTGTAATCCAGTAATCAAAATCAGCTAGTTCAGAAAGTATAAAATGAGAGTGTTTGTTTATCTTTCCTGTTTCAGCTAACAAGACGCGAATTTTACTAGTTTTAAATGCTCTTTTTTTCATGAGAACATCTTCTTGATCCTCAAAACTAACTTGTCCGTCTGAAAGACTAGCAGCGCCAAAAAATGCTACATCAAATCTAATTCCCTCTAAAGTATTGGATTCTTCTAGTGAATAATAAAAACGATTCTGTCTATGAAATTTTCCACCGAGAATATGAAAATCGACATTTTCATTATTTCCTAAGATAAGTGCGTTATCTAATGAATGACTGAAAATAGTAACTTTTTTATCAGTTATTTTTGCTAACTCAAGTATAGTGGTTGAAACATCAAAGAATATCAGTTGTGAATCAGAAATGAGTTGGGTAGCTAAATGAGCAATTTTCTCTTTTTCTTTAGAAGATTGTTCTGCTCTACCTTGAAAATCAAGAATCCTTTGCTTTTGAATTGGCAATAAACCTCCATGAGTTCTTCTTGCTCGTTTTTCCTTTGCGAGAATTGAAAAATCTCTACGGATGGTATCTTTGGAAACATGGAAATGGTCAACCATTTCTTTTGCTGACAGACTTCCTCTATCCTCTAAAAGTTTTATGATTTCTTCTAATCGTTGTTCTTGGTACATAGGAATTCCTCCTTTTTTTAATACTATACTCTTTTTATAAGCATTTGTCAATAATTGTAATGATTTGTAAGTGTTTTAAAAAATTACAAAAAAATCAACCAGCTTTGGTTGATTAAAGATTCTTTTTAGGATGGCGGTCAATGATTACTTGATGGTCTTTGAGAGCTTGTTCACCTTTTGGAGTTAGTTTATAGCCACGAATCGAAAAGCGGTTAGCTAATTCTTCTTCTGAAAAATGATCATGAAGTGCTTGATTCAATTCGGTGGCCTTCATCTTGGAGAGTCCAGTAACACCCTTCTTTTTAAGGATACTCTTTTTCATAGTAGCATTTAGATGGTAAAGCGAGTCAAAGGCGGTTTCGATAATAGCATATCCTTTTTCAACAAGCGTATCTAAATGTTTTGGGATATCAATGCCATAAGAATTACTATATTTTAAAAGAGCACATTTTCAAAGGATTTTTTCTTTTGGCTTCAATTCCTAATTAATCAATGAACTTAATGCTAGGTCTCGAAAAGAATTATGCTTCCTCTTTCTGTCTGAGTTCAAAGAGGTCTTCTACTTTCAAATCAAAAACTTGAGCAATTTTAAGAGCCATTTCCAGCGAAGGATTGTAACGATTATTTTCCAAGTGCAGAATTGTCTCGCGTCGCATGCCGATGAGGTCGGCTAACTCCTGCTGGGTCATGCCTGTGGACTCACGAACAGATTTGAGATTAGTAATAATATTGCTTTCTTTGGACATGCTTATCCTCTCCGTTCCAAGATAAGATAGACAACCGCAAAGATGCAAATCAAGGCAGCTATGCTAATAAAGATCTGGCCCATGTAAAGAGTGAGAGACCCCATATACCCAATGATAACTGCTAGGATCGTCAGTGCACCTAGTATAAAAACAAACATCAAGCTAGCTGCCTTGGCTAAATTAGCATAAAAGCGTTCGTCCGGAGTTTCCTTGACATTTTTCAAACAGAAAAAACCAAATACAATCACTTCAATAACGAGGCCAATTCCCAAAATCCATTCTTTAATACCAGAACTTACGCTTGGGGTCGCAACCCAAATCCCTACTGTATAAAAAATGCTTGCTGCAAAAATAAGTATCGAGTAAAGCTTAGCAGACAAGTCAAAAATAATCTTCCCTTTATCTTTCTGACTCTTATGAGGCCGTGGTTTCATATGTAGCCAGCTCCAAATAGCTATAATTTGACCTGACACTGAAATACCAGTAATAACTAACTTGGGTTCCCAACTAAGATTAGAACCAAATAAAACAATAAAATCAATAAAGAGAGCTACGGCAATCATTGCAATGAGGCCACGCATTTTTTGACTTTTTTTCATGATAGACTCCTTTTTGTGTTATAAATATATCACACTTAAATTTATGTTATAAATATATCACACTTAAATTTAGAAAGCAAGAATTTATGTGTCAATGTGGCAATTATTTGAAAAATTTTTTTAATAAATACCTCGCTAGTCAAACAACTAAAAAATTCTTTGAAGCAATGCATCGAATTTGGTTTGGATAGTTTCGTTAATAGTATTTGATGATAAAGAATTTTTGGAAAATCTAGATACTGTATGAATCTTTACTTTTTTCTTAGACAGTTATAAAGTCGATCAGAGTAAGCTTTGTAGGTGTAGAAGTTAATTTTTTCTTTCTAATTTATCCCTATTAGTCTAAAAAATTTAAAAACATTTAAACTCTGTCAAGTTTTTTTCTTGACACTATCCAGAAATCTGCTATAATAGAACATGTGGTAAATAGCTTAGCTATTTCACCGAACTAAAAAATAAAAGAAAAGAGATATTAAAAATGGCAGTAAAAATCCGTTTGACTCGTATGGGTTCTAAGAAAAAACCTTTCTACCGTATTAACGTAGCAGATTCACGTTCACCACGTGACGGACGTTTCATCGAAACAGTTGGAACTTACAACCCACTTGTTGAAGAAAACCAAGTAACTTTGAAAGAAGACCGTATTCTTGCATGGTTGGCTGATGGAGCTCAACCTTCAGATACAGTTCGCAACATCCTTTCAAAAGAAGGCGTATTGAAGAAATTCCACGATTCTAAATTCTCAAAATAAGTTTAAAGTAGGTTGACAGATGGATACAATTGAAAATCTCATTATTGCAATTGTGAAACCTTTGATTTCACAACCAGATGCCTTAACTATCAAGATTGAAGATACACCAGAATTTTTGGAGTATCACTTGGATCTTGACCAAAGCGATGTGGGTCGTGTAATCGGTCGTAAGGGTCGCACTATTTCTGCGATAAGAACGATTGTCTACTCTGTCCCAACTGAAGACAAAAAAGTAAGAATCGTTATTGACGAAAAATAAGAAAAGCGGGATGATATCTCGCTTTTTTTGCAAGAAAATCCATGAATGTTCTTCATAATTAAAGAATCGTTATCCCTTTCTCCAACTTGTGAAAATCCCTGTAACATGATAAAATAAAGGGAGAAACAGATACAGGAGACAAGATGAACTACTTTAACGTTGGGAAAATCGTCAATACGCAAGGTTTGCAGGGTGAGATGCGAGTCTTGTCAGTGACAGATTTTGCTGAAGAACGCTTTAAAAAAGGGGCAGAGCTTGCCTTATTTGATGAAAAAGATCAGTTTGTGCGAACAGTGGTCATTGCAAGCCACCGTAAACAAAAGAACTTCGATATCATCAAGTTTAAAGATATGTACCATATCAATGACATCGAAAAATACAAGGGGTACAGTCTGAAGGTTGCAGAGGAGAATCTCAATGACCTCGATGAAGGTGAGTTTTACTACCACGAGATTATCGGTTTAGAAGTCTATGAGGGAGATAACTTGATTGGAACTATCAAGGAAATCCTTCAGCCAGGCGCCAATGATGTCTGGGTAGTCAAACGAAAAGGCAAACGAGACCTACTCTTACCTTATATCCCGCCTGTAGTTCTTAATATAGATATTCCTAATAACCGTGTGGATGTTGAACTCTTAGAAGGGTTAGACGATGAAGATTGATATTTTAACTCTCTTTCCAGAAATGTTCACACCTTTAGAACATTCCATCGTTGGCAAGGCTCGTGAAAAAGGACTCTTAGATATCCACTATCATAATTTTCGTGACTACGCTGAAAAGGCTCGTCATGTTGATGATGAACCTTATGGAGGTGGTCAAGGGATGCTCCTTCGAGCGCAACCCATCTTTGACGCCTTTGATGCGATTGAAAAAAAGAACCCGCGCGTGATTCTCTTAGACCCTGCTGGGAAACAGTTCGATCAGGCTTATGCGGAAGATTTGGCGCAAGAAGAAGAACTGATCTTTATCTGTGGTCACTACGAAGGCTATGATGAGCGTATTAAGACCTTGGTAACCGATGAGATATCTCTTGGAGATTATGTCTTGACTGGTGGAGAACTAGCAGCGATGACCATGATTGATGCGACGGTTCGCTTGATTCCAGAAGTTATTGGGAAGGAAGCAAGTCACCAAGATGATAGCTTTTCATCAGGGCTCTTGGAATATCCTCAGTACACAAGACCTTACGATTATCGTGGAATGCTAGTTCCAGATGTTCTTATGAGTGGACACCATGAAAACATACGTCAATGGCGACTCTATGAGAGTCTCAAGAAAACCTACCAACGTAGACCTGATTTGCTGGAAGAGTATGAACTGACAGCAGAAGAAGAGAAAATGTTAGCAGAAATTAAAGAAAATAACAATTAAAAGGAGAAAACTATGCAAGTAATTAAACGTGATGGACAAGTCGCTGATTTTGATCCAGATAAAATCTACCAAGCTATCCTTAAGGCGGCTCAGACAGTCTATGTTTTGACTGACGATTTGCGCCAAAACCTAGCTCAAGTTACTAAAAAGGTTGTTTTGGACTTAGAAGAAGCAAAAGTAGAACGTGCGACTATCAGTATGATTCAATCAATGGTTGAGCACCGCTTGCTTGGTGCTGGCTACATTACAATCGCAGAACACTATATCTCTTATCGTTTGCAACGTGATTTGGAGAGAAGTGGTTATGGCGACCACATCGCTGTTCACCTTCATTTTGAACAAATTCGCTAAGATAAAAAGAGTGAGATGATAGAAGCATCTCACTCTTTCTTAAATCTTCTTTTTTGGGCCGTTTGGATAGTAGAAGGAACGAAAGTTACTCTTCGAATATCCGACACTCGAATAATATGGCTGACGTTTTTGGCGAAATTTTTAACGATAATTTGTTGGCGGTCAGTATCATACTTGATAATATCGCCTGTAAAACTTGACTCAGCAAAGATGATATGTACAGCCTTTTTTTGGGCTAGGGCTTTTTCAAGTCTAGCAATTAGGGGATCGCTTTTTTCAGGAATGGAATCTTCATGTCCATTGACAAAATCATGAACTTTTTGCAAAGCCTGTTTTAATAAATCTTTCATTCCGGCCTCCCTTCTTTACATCATTATATAAAAATTTTATGAAATCTACAAGATTTTTCGAATAATCAATTGAGAACAAAAAGGAGAAGAACATGGCAGAATTTACATTTGAAATTGAAGAACACTTGCTTACTCTATCTGAAAATGAAAAAGGATGGACCAAAGAAATCAATCGTGTCAGCTTTAATGGTGCACCGGCGAAGTTTGACATTCGTAGCTGGAGTCCTGACCACACCAAAATGGGGAAAGGAATTACCCTCTCAAATGAAGAATTTCAAATCATGGTGGATGCTTTTAAGAATCAATAAACGTTCATCTAAGATGAATTAAAAAGAGGCTAGGGAAAATCCCAGCCTCTTTTATTTGCTTGAAAAATAAGCTTGTGTACGAAGACGTTGGAGTAGTGGTCGGCTGATGAAGCTAATGGCTACAATTTTGGCAAGATCAGGTATGATAAAGGGAATAACACCGACAGCCAGCGCTTTATCAAAAGGCATTCCAGCTAAGAAGTGGAGACTGAGAATACCACCGACAAAAACAAGTGAATCTCCCAACAGATTTGCAAAGAAAATACGTAGGACACCACTATTGGTGTGAATGAGATAGGAAGTAAGCCCTGCATAGACAAGGTCGAACCAAAGATAACCAGCGCTTGGTCCAACTAAAACATGAAATCCAGCTCCACCGTTAGCAAATACCGGAAGTCCAATAGCCCCAAGTAAGAGATAGAGTCCGACAGAGAGAACAGCTTCCCTTGGTCTAAAAACAGTAGCGATGAGTCCAATAGCAAAGTTTTGCAGAGTGAAAGGAACTGGACCAATCGGCATACTAATTTGTGCCAATACTGCAATAAGAGCCGCTCCAATAGCAGGAATAGCGTAAATGTGTGCTTTTTTCAAAATAGTTAACCTCTTCTATAATTTATAGTAACTATTATACTGAATGAGATATAAATGTCAACCTATTTTAAAATAAAAGGTTACAAATTTGTAACGGCCGATTTAGAGAAAAAAAGAGACCAAGAGGTCTCTGTTTGTTTTAACGCATGGTCACAAATTCTTCTGAGCCTGTAGGATGGATAGCGACAGTAGCATCAAAGTCAGCTTTTGTAGCTCCCATCTTGATAGCAACTGCGAAACCTTGAATCATTTCGTCAACGCCATAGCCGATTCCATGAAGTCCTACTACCTTTTCGTCTGCACCAGCTGTTACGAGCTTGAAGCGAGCTTCTTGACGGTGACTAGTAACAGCAGAATACATAGATGCAAATTTTGAAGTATAGACTTTAACGTTTTCTTGGCCGTACTCTTTGATAGCTTCTTCCTCAGTCAGACCGACTGTTCCGATTGCTGGGTGTGAGAAAACTACAGTTGGAATGGTCGTGTAGTCCATTTTAGCATTAGTTTTACCGTTGAAAAGTCTCTCGGATAGGGTACGACCAGCCTTGATAGCAACAGGAGTTAGTTCCTTTTCACCTGTGACATCTCCAAGAGCGTAGATTCCGTCAACGACTGTGTTCTGGTATTCATCAACCTGGATAAAGCCGCGTTCATTGAGGGTGACACCAGCTTTTTCGAGTTGAAGTCCTTCAACATTTGGACGGCGACCAGTTGCCCAGATAACTTGACTGGCAGTATGAGCGCTGCCATCTTCGAAATGAATGGTAATGCCTTGTTCAGTTTCTTCAAGTTTAGCAGGAACCTTATGGGTGTGGAGGTTTAGTCCTGTATTTTCCATTTCTTGAACTAGACTCTCAACGATATAGCTATCAAATCCACGTAGCGGACGTTCACGACGGACAAATAAATCTGTCTGAACACCAAGTGTATGGAGTACACCAGCCAATTCTACAGCAATGTAACCAGCACCTAGAATAGCTACAGATTCAGGCAACTCTTTCCAGGCAAAGACATCGTCTGAGCTACCCCCCAGTTCAGCACCAGGAATAGCTGGAATATGAGGATGGGCTCCAGTTGCAATCACGATGTGCTTAGCTCGGATTAATTCGCCATTAACGCTGACAGTATGAGCGTCGACAAACTCGGCACGTCCTTCAATCAAATCAACCCCGTTACGCTTGAAGCTTCCATCGTAAGAAGAGCGAGAACGGTCAATGTAGGCTTCACGATTCTGACGAAGTGTGGCGTAATCAAATTCACTCCCAGTACTTGTAAAACCATAGTCAGGTCCATATTTGTGGATACTTTCTGCAATTTGGGCTCCATACCACATAATTTTCTTAGGCACACAACCAATATTAACACAGGTTCCTCCTAGTTTGTTTTTTTCAATAACTGCAGCTTTGGCACCATGTTCACCAGCACGGTTCATGGTAGCAATACCTCCGCTACCTCCACCGATGGCGATAATATCATATTCTCTCATAGCAAGCTCCTTTACTTGTTTTCTAGTTACATTCTATCTTTTTTTGGGAGTCAATGCAAAAATCTGCTACGCTTAAATTTCTTAAGAAACTGCTTGCAAAAATAAAAAAGATGTTGTATTATATAACTAACACAACAATAAAAGATTTGGCAATTGTTTTTGGGTACTCAGAAAGCAATTGTCCATTTTTAGGACTTGTGCTATAATCTTAATATATGTTTATAAATGAGGTATGGATATGAAAAAGAAGTCAAAAGCTAAAAAATGGCCCCTATTTACAGCTATAGGAGTTACGTCAGTTCTTGTAGTAGGAGCAGCTGCTGTCCTTCTATTGAGACAACCAAATCAAGCTGCAACACAAGACGAAACTGCAAAAATCGTTCTTGCCAAAGAGGGGTCAGTGGCTTCATCGGTTCTCTTATCTGGTACCGTAACAGCTCAAAATGAACAATATGTTTATTATGATGCTAGTAAAGGTGACTTGGATGAGGTTTCGGTCTCTGTCGGAGATAAGGTAAGTGAAGGCCAAGCACTTGTTAAATATAGTAGTACTGAAGCTCAGGCTGCCTATGATGCTGCCAGTCGTGCAGTTGCTAAAGCTGACCGTCATATCAATGAATTGAATGAGGCTCGAAATACCGCCGCAGCAACACCTGTGCTCCCTCAAGCTGGGATTGAAGGCGCTACGGACCAAACCCCAGCACAATCTTCTACATCAGCTACATCTTCTATCGATTCACAAATCAGTGATGCGCGTGATGTTCGTGCAGATGCAGCGGCACAACTTGAAAAAGCTCAAGCACAGTTGGATGCCGCTACAGTTTTGAGTACAGTAGAAGGTACGGTTGTTGAAGTTAATCGCAATGTTTCAAAATCTCCAACAGGAAATAGCCAAGTATTGGTACATATCGTTAGTAACGACAACTTGCAGGTCAAGGGAGAGCTTTCTGAATACAACCTTGCCAATCTATCTGTAGGCCAAGAAGTTACCTTTACTTCAAAGGTTTATCCAGATAAAACTTGGAATGGTAAGATTAGCTATATTTCAAATTATCCAAAGAACAGTAGTGAAGCAAGTAGTAGCTTAGCTGGTTCAAACTCAGGATCTAAGTACCCATATACGGTCGATGTAACTAGTGAAATTGGCGATTTGAAACAAGGTTTTTCTGTCAGTGTCGAAGTGAAAAGTATGAGTAAAGCATTGCTTGTTCCTATTACAAGTATCGTCATGGAAGAAGATAAAAACTATGTTTGGATTCTTGATGAAAATCAAAAGGCCAAAAAGGTTGAAGTTGGATTGGGCAATGCAGATGCAGAAAACCAAGAAATTACATCTGGTCTGACAGATGGAGCAAAAGTCATCAGTAATCCGACAGCTTCCTTGCAAGAAGGAAAAGAGGTGAAGACTGATGAAGCAACTAATTAGCCTCAAAAATATCTGCCGTAGCTATCGAAATGGTGATCAAGAGCTTCAAGTTCTCAAAAACATTAACCTTGAAGTTCACGAGGGAGAATTCGTGGCTATCATGGGACCATCTGGTTCTGGTAAGTCCACCCTCATGAATACCATTGGGATGTTGGATACCCCTACAAGTGGTCAGTATTTTCTAGATGGAAAAGAAGTAGCTGGTTTGGGTGAGAAACAATTAGCCAAGGTGCGAAATCAAGAGATTGGCTTTGTCTTTCAGCAATTCTTTCTCTTATCTAAGATGAATGCTCTCCAGAATGTCGAACTTCCCTTGATTTATGCGGGAGTTTCAGCTTCAAAACGTCGCAAATTAGCAGAAGAGTATCTGGAAAAGGTTGAACTGACTGAGCGTAGCCACCACTTACCATCAGAATTATCAGGTGGTCAGAAGCAGAGAGTAGCCATAGCGCGTGCACTCGTTAACAATCCATCTATTATCTTGGCTGATGAGCCAACTGGAGCTCTGGATACCAAAACGGGTAATCAGATCATGCAACTCTTAGTTGAATTAAACAAAGAAGGAAAAACCATCATTATGGTTACGCATGAGCCTGAAATTGCTGCCTATGCGAAGCGTCAGATCGTCATCCGCGATGGTGTCATTTCGTCTGACAGTGCTCAAGTAGAAAAGGAGGAAAACTAAGATGCAGAATCTGAAATTTGCCTTTTCATCTATCATGGCCCACAAGATGCGTTCCTTCCTCACTATGATTGGGATTATCATAGGTGTTTCCTCTGTTGTAGTTATCATGGCTTTGGGAGATTCTATGTCTCGCCAGGTCAATAAAAACATGACCAAGTCTCAAAAAGACATCCATGTCTTCTTCTCACCTACCAAGAGTAAGGACGGTTCCTTTACACAAAGACAATCTGCCCTGACCTTGTCTGGCGGTCAAGAAGAAGATTTTGTTGAACCACCAAAACCTCAAGAAGCTTGGGTTAAGGAAGCTGCAAAGCTCAAGGGAGTAGATAGTTATTACGTAACCAACTCGGCCAATGTGACCTTGACTTATAAGGATAAAAAGGTCGAACACGCGAACATGACGGGTGGAAATGTCACTTATATGGATGCGGTCGAAAATGAAATCATTGCAGGTCGTGGACTTAAAGCACAAGATTATAAGGATTTCGCAAGTGTTATCATCCTAGATGAAGAACTAGCCAATAGCCTTTTTGGTTCAGCAAAAGAAGCCCTCAATCAAATTATTGAAGTAAATGAGATTAGTTACCGTGTTATTGGTGTTTACGCAAGTAAGGAAGCCAAGGCAGCCAAAGCATTTGGTGTTGGAGGACTTCCAATTACGACCAATATTTCCTTGGCAGCTAATTTTAACACAGACGAGATTTCAAACATTGTCTTCCGTGTTAACGATACGAGCTTGACTCAGACTTTGGGGCCAGAGTTGGCAAGAAGAATGACAGAGATTGCGGGGCTTCAACAAGGGGAGTATCAAGTTGCAGATGCGTCTGCCGCCTTCCAAGAAGTACAACAACTCTTCGGCTTTATAACTACGATTATTAGTGCCATTGCGGGAATTTCTCTCTTTGTTGGTGGTACTGGTGTTATGAACATTATGCTTGTTTCGGTGACAGAGCGTACCCGTGAGATTGGTCTACGTAAAGCACTAGGAGCAACACGGGCAAATATTCTGGTTCAATTTTTGATTGAATCCATGATTTTAACCTTATTAGGTGGATTCATTGGTCTACTGCTTGCTGCAGGGGTGACTATGCTTGCAGGTGTTCTTCTTCAAAACATGATTGCAGGAATCGAAGTTGGTGTATCCATCCCAATCGCTCTCTTTAGTTTAGCTGTCTCAGCTAGTATCGGTATGATATTTGGTGTTCTACCAGCCAACAAAGCCTCTAAGCTGGATCCAATCGAAGCTCTTCGCTATGAATAATTTAAAAGATAAAAAACGAGATAGACATCAGTCTGTCTTGTTTTTGTATGGATTTCTCTATCGAAAATCACTAAAAATGTGGTATAATGAAGTGTTAGAAAAACAGGTTTCATTAGCCTGGAAAGGAAATATTATGTCTGAAAAGAATTTTTATATTACAACACCGATTTACTATCCATCTGGTAAACTTCATATCGGTTCTGCCTACACAACTATCGCATGTGATGTCCTAGCACGTTACAAACGCCTGATGGGCTACGATGTCTTTTATCTGACTGGTCTTGATGAGCATGGTCAAAAGATTCAACAAAAAGCAGAAGAAGCTGGCATCACACCTCAAGCCTATGTTGACGGAATGGCAGTTGGAGTTAAAGAACTCTGGCAATTACTCGATATCTCATATGATAAATTTATCCGTACAACTGATGACTACCATGAAAAAGTGGTAGCACAAGTTTTTGAACGCTTGCTAGCTCAAGATGACATCTACCTAGGTGAATACTCTGGCTGGTACTCAGTATCCGATGAGGAATTCTTTACAGAAAGCCAACTTGCGGAAGTTTTCCGCGACGAAGCTGGAAATGTGACGGGTGGTATCGCTCCATCAGGTCACGAGGTTGAATGGGTTTCAGAAGAGTCTTACTTCCTTCGCCTCAGCAAATACCAAGACCGCTTGGTCGAATTTTTCAAATCACATCCTGACTTCATCACTCCAGATGGTCGCCTTAATGAAATGCTTCGTAACTTCATCGAGCCAGGTTTAGAAGATTTGGCAGTGTCTCGTACAACCTTTACATGGGGAGTACCAGTCCCATCAAATCCAAAACACGTTGTCT
The DNA here is from genome assembly GCF_000411475.1 of Streptococcus sp. HPH0090. GTDB lineage: Bacteria > Bacillota > Bacilli > Lactobacillales > Streptococcaceae > Streptococcus. The sequence goes on from NZ_KE150464.1 coordinate 254,407, forward strand.
ATGTTTGGATTGATGCTCTTCTCAACTACGTGACGGCTCTTGGTTATGAACAAGATGAGCATGGTAACTTTGACAAGTTCTGGAATGGAACAGTCTTCCAAATGGTTGGGAAAGACATCCTTCGTTTCCACTCGATTTACTGGCCAATCCTTCTTATGATGTTGGATGTTAAATTACCTGACCGCTTGATTGCCCATGGTTGGTTTGTCATGAAAGATGGCAAGATGTCCAAGTCTAAAGGGAATGTCGTTTATCCTGAAATGTTGGTAGAGCGCTATGGTCTCGATCCACTTCGTTACTACCTCATGCGTAGCCTTCCAGTTGGTTCAGACGGCACCTTTACTCCAGAGGACTATGTAGGGCGTATCAACTATGAATTAGCGAATGACCTCGGAAACCTCCTCAACCGTACGGTTTCAATGATTAACAAGTACTTTGATGGTCAAATCCCTGCCTATGTAGAAGGTGTAACAGACTTTGACAATGAACTTGCTCAAGTGGCAGAACAATCAATCGCTGACTACAATACCTACATGGAGGCAGTTGACTATCCACGTGCACTTGAAGCAGTCTGGACTCTTATCTCACGTACTAATAAATACATCGATGAGACAGCTCCATGGGTACTGGCTAAGGACGAAGCGCACCGTGAGCAATTGGCAAGTGTTATGAGCCACTTGGCAGCTAGCCTTCGTGTCGTAGCGCACTTGATTGAGCCATTTATGATGGAAACCAGTCGTGCAGTCTTGACACAACTTGGTCTAGCAGAAGTTTCTAGCCTTGAAAACTTGAGCTTAGCTGATTTCCCTGCAGGTGTAACAGTAGTTGCCAAAGGAACACCAATCTTCCCACGTCTCGAAATGGAAGAAGAAATCGCCTATATCAAGGAACAAATGGAAGGCAACAAGCCAGCCGTTGAAAAAGAGTGGAACCCAGATGAAGTCGAACTCAAACTAAACAAGGAAGAAATCAAGTTTGAAGACTTCGACAAGGTTGAAATCCGTGTCGCAGAAGTCAAAGAAGTTTCTAAAGTAGAAGGTTCTGATAAGTTGCTTCAATTCCGCTTAGATGCTGGTGATGGTGAAGATCGTCAAATCCTTTCTGGTATTGCGAAATTCTATCCAAATGAGCAAGAATTGGTCGGCAAGAAAGTACAAATCGTTGCCAACCTTAAACCACGTAAAATGATGAAAAAATATGTCAGCCAAGGTATGATCCTCTCAGCTGAACATGATGGCAAATTAACCCTTCTCACAGTTGATCCAGCTGTACCAAACGGAAGTTTGATTGGCTAAGATCTAAAAAGAACCAGTTTGAACTGGTTCTTTTCTTATGTAAGGTATCAGTTGATAAAAGTGTCATTCTGCTTTATAATGAAGAAAAACGGAGGAAGTTGCCATGAAATACATTCCATTTGGTCAAGAGAAAAGAGAATTGTCCGAAATCGTCCTAGGCATGATGCGAATCAGTGACAAGTCGGTCAAGGAGGTTGAGGAGCTGGTTGAAACAGCCCTATCTGTAGGAATCAATGCCTTTGACTTGGCAGATATCTATGGTGGAGGTCGTTGCGAAGAATTACTAGGTCAAGTGTTAAACAATCGTCCTGACCTGCGAGAAAAGATGTGGATTCAGTCCAAGTGTGGTATTCGCATAGAAGAATTTACCTATTTTGATTTTTCAAAAGATTATATTATAGAGTCAGTTTATGGGATTCTACAACGATTGCAGGTTGATTACCTAGATAGCTTGCTTCTCCATCGTCCAGATGCCTTGATGGAAGCAGACCAAGTGGCAGAGGCCTTTGAAATCCTGCACAAGTCGGGTAAGGTTCGAGACTTTGGTGTGTCTAACCAAAATCCCATGATGATGGAATTACTGAAGAGAGAAGTCAAACAACCTCTAACGATCAATCAATTACAGCTAAGCGCAGCTTTCACGCCAGGATTTGAATCAGGTTTCCATGTCAATATGGAAGGTGACAAGGCAGCTTTGCGTGATGGTAGCGTCTTTGAATACTGCAAACTGAATGACATGGTTATTCAGGCTTGGTCAGTCTTGCAGTTCGGATATTTCAAAGGGAATTTTGTTGGCAATGAGAAGTTCAAACAACTAAACCAAGTTCTAAATCAACTAGCCCTAAAATATGGAGTGAGTCCTTCGGCTATTGCTATCGCGTGGGTGTTGCGCTACCCAGCTAAGATGCAGGCAGTAGTAGGAACAACTAACCCTAAACATTTGATAGAAGCTAGCCAAGCAAGTAATGTTAACCTAACTCGAAAAGAATGGTATGAGATTTACCTAGCAGCAGGGAATGATTTGCCTTAGAAACTAAAACGAAATCCATTCAAGAGCGAGATTCTATCTCGCTCTTTTTGTTTAAAAAAAATTTCATATAATTGTTTGAAAATACAAACTAAAAATGATAAAATGGTATAAGATAACAATATAATAAATATTTTAATAATTTAGGAGAATATAGAATGAAAAGAATAGTTTTGACTTCTGTTGTTTTACTATCGTTGCTGACATCAGTTGGTTGATCGAAACATAAGGAAGAGGCGAAAGTAACTGAACCTGTAACGACTGAACAGACTACGCAAGATAATACAAAATTGTACAAGGAAGCTGGTTTACTTACTTTTAGAAACGAAAAGCAACTTGAACTTGGAGAACTGGATTCCAAATCTCGTGCAACCTATGCTCATATTCAGCTGAAAGATAGTGATGAGCCTAAAGAAAAGAGAGAAGCTAAATTAACCTTTGATCCAGTTGGTTGGCATAACTATAAATTTTATTATGGTGATGGTACAAAGGAAGCCTGGTTAATGAATCGCGGTCATTTAGTTGGTTATCAATTTAGCGGACTAAACGATGAAGGTCGCAATCTAGTTCCTATGACAGCCTGGTTAAATACAGGGGCCTTTACTGGAACAGATGACAAAAATCAAAGTAGCATGCTTTATTATGAAAACGGACTAGATTCATGGCTTGCAAATCATCCAAACTATTACCTCGACTATAAGGTGACAGCAGTCTATAAGGATAATGAATTGATTCCTAGACAGATTATCTTACAGTACGTAGGAATTGATCAGGATGGAAAGTTACTTGAGATTAAATTAGGTAGTAGCAAGGAAAAAATTGATAAGTATTCTGTAACACATGTCGCTTTGGATAATGTTTCAGAAAATGCTGAAATAAATTATGCGGATGGTACTGCAAAAAATACAGTTAAGTCAGCTGAAGAACGTGCAGCTGAGCTTAAGGCAGCCGAGGAAAAAGCCAAGAAAGAAGCTGAAGAAAAAGAAGCACAAGAAAAAGCTAAAAAAGAAGCAGAACAGACACAGCAGGAAACTGAAGCCCCAGCAGAAGAATCACAAAGCAGTAATTCAGGTGGCTACTTTAGAGATAGAAATGGAAGATGGCATCGACCAAATGGAAAGTTTGCCTCTAAAAAGGAAATCAGAGAAGCCGGTTTGCAGTGGTAATCTACTAAAGCCTAAGAAAACATGAAAAATAATTGTCAAAAAGCCGTTGCAAAACGGTTTTTTGTTATAATAAAACAAGAGAACTATAAAGGAGAAAAACATGACATTTGAAGAAATCTTGCCAGGACTAAAGGCAAAAAAGAAATATGTACGTACTGGTTGGGGTGGAGCTGAGAACTATGTCCAGCTCTTTGATACCATTGAACAAAACGGAGTCGCTCTTGAAGTGACACCTTATTTCCTCATCAACGTCTCTGGTGAAGGGGAAGGTTTTTCCATGTGGAGTCCAACTCCTTGTGATGTCCTAGCCACAGACTGGGTGGAAGTCCATGACTAAACGAGTCTTAGTTACAGGCGTTAGCTCAGGGATTGCTCTGGCTCAAGCTCGCCTATTTTTAGAAAAAGGTTATCAGGTTTACGGTGTGGATCAGGGGGATAATCCTGACTTGCAAGGTGATTTTCACTTTCTACAACGTGATTTAACGCTTGACTTGGAACCTATTTTTGACTGGTGCCCTCAGGTGGATATTTTGTGTAACACAGCTGGAGTTTTGGATGACTACAAACCTTTACTAGAACAATCAATTCAGGAAATCCAAGAGATTTTTGAAATCAACTATTTGACTCCAGTAGAGTTGACGCGATATTATCTGACTCAAATGCTGGAAAATAAAAAAGGAATCATCATCAATATGTGTTCCATCGCTTCAAGCCTAGCTGGTGGTGGTGGTCACGCCTATACCTCGTCCAAACACGCCTTGGCTGGCTTTACCAAGCAGTTGGCACTAGACTATGCAGAAGCTGGTATCCAGGTCTTTGGGATTGCTCCTGGTGCAGTTAAGACTGGTATGACCGCAGCTGATTTTGAACCAGGCGGTCTGGCAGACTGGGTAGCCAGTGAAACACCTATCAAACGCTGGATTGAGCCAGAGGAAGTAGCAGAAGTCAGCCTCTTTTTGGCCAGTGGAAAAGCCAACGCCATGCAAGGGCAAATACTGATGATTGATGGTGGCTGGTCTTTGAAGTAGGGAAGAATTTAGTAATACCTCCAAGATGAATTGGCAGGTAAAAGAAGGAGAACAACACATGACACCGCAAGAAATGTGGAATGCTTACAAGCAAATCAACCCCTCTATCGGAGATGAGATAGACGCCTGGGCTTTTGGAGTGGAACCAGACCTTTTAGCGGAACTGGTCTTTAAAGGTGAAAAAACAGCAACCGCCTCAGCCTATGATCTATATGCAATAGAGAACGAACCCCTTCCACAAGCAGGGACCTTTGATGTCATTTTAGACAGTCAAGATAAAGCTGTTTGCATCATCGAAGTTACAAAGGTTTCCGTTCAGCCTTTCCATCAAGTGTCAGCCGACCATGCTTACAAGGAAGGTGAAGGAGACAAGTCTTTAGCCTATTGGCGTCAGGTTCATGAAGAGTTTTTCACCGAGTGGATGAATGAGGCCGGTCTGGCTTTTACACCTGACAGCAAGGTGGTTTTGGAAGAATTTCGCAAGGTCTACCCACTTTAGATTGAAAAAGAAAGTTTTGGAAGTAGTTGTCCAAAGCTTTTTTCTGACTTTAAATGATAAAACGAGTAAACAAAAAGCGGACAATCATGTCCGCTTTTTTGAATCTATCAAGTGAAGTTGTGGATAAAGTATTTCAAAGATGTTTGGCTTTGGAATCCCTATTCATATCACTTCTACATTGGTTGATTATTTTTTACGATAATGTAAAACTGTTCCTACAGCTACGATAAGCATTGCAACACCAGCAACAGAAACAATTAGGCTGTTACGTTCACCAGTATTTGGAAGTCCTGGTTTGTCTCCAGTTGTTGAATCTGTTGTAGGTCCTCCAGGAGTTGTAGTTGATGATGTTGAACCATTTGAACCTGGAGTTGTTGGAGCTGTTGTTTCAGAAGATGAGCTCTCAGGAGTTGTTGTTGAAGAAGTTGATTCTTCTTCGCTACTGTTTTGACTAGTTGGTTCTTCTGGAGTCGTAGTTGAAGTTGTAGACTCAGGAGTTGTAGTCGTTGTAGAGCTTGATTCTTCACTACTATTTTGACTAGTTGGCTCTTCTGGAGTCGTAGTTGATGATGTAGACTCAGGAGTTGTAGTCGTAGTTGATGATGTAGACTCAGGAGTTGTAGTCGTAGTTGATGATGTAGACTCAGGAGTTGTTGTAGTAGTAGATGAAGTCGTAGACTCAGTAGTTGTAGTAGTAGATGTCGTAGTCGTAGTTGAAGTTGTCGTAGTCGTTGTTGGTTTGTTTGAAGTATTTACGACTTTAATCACGTTTGAATCATCAATTTTTTCAACTTTAGAAGTGTAACCTTCTGGAGTGTTTGTTTCTACTACTGAATATTCAATTGCCTTACCATCTTTGATACCTGGCAAATTTGTAAATGTTGCTTGCCAGCCAGAAGCTTTTGTAAGGGTTTGTGTTAATCCTTCCAAGGCTTTACCGTCAGCGTACAATTGAACTGTGATGTCTTTACGATCTGCTTCGCTATCGCCAACCCATTCTTTTTGAACTGTTACGGTTTTGTCACCGCTCACCCAGAATTTCAATTCTGTGTTGTTCCAGAAGGCTGGGTCAGTTTGAGGCGTTGTGATTTCATCAGCTGTTAAAGTAGCATTGTTATCTACTCGAATAGTTGTCTTAGGAATGATTGTTTGGTATTCAACGATCAATTCATCGCTAGATGCTGTTTTAAATACATCACTAACATCTGATAAGTTCACAGTAAATCCATTGCCGTCTGCATCGAATTTCACATGTTTCCAGAAATCCCAACCTGAAGCAACCACTTGTCCACCTTTTCTTAATGTGAATGATGGTTTCAAGTAAGTACCCACGAAGAATTCACTTGCAGCGTGATTTGCAGCAGGAGCAAAAGTGATTTTTGAGTAATCTACAGCTGGAGCTTGGATTTTATCTGATACAACAGGGTTTGTGAGGGCTTGTTTCTTACCATCACCATTGATACGGATGAACCATTTTGTAAGATAGTAGTCATCTCCAACATTCATCCATGCATAGTTTTCAGATGCGTCTAATTTGAATTGCTTAGCTACATAGTCACCTGTAAGGTTGTATTTATTTAAGACTGATTCAAATACGCCAGGACCGTCAGGACGTGTGATGACAACTGATTCAGAACCTACTTTTGAAGTAGCTGTTTTGTTTCCAGGATTTCCTGGTGTGCTATCCCATTCTGCTTTGTATGAGAATCCACCTTTAACGTTTTCGTTCATTGACTCGATTGCTTTTTTGAATGTAAAAGTAATCTTTTTGTTTGTCATTGAAACAGTCGCTACTTCAGCACCGTTAGCTTGAAGTGATTGCGTTGCGAGTTCTGTGATATTGACACCTTCTGGGGTGTCAATGGTGAAAGTATCCCCATCTTTAACAGATTTACCTGTTAAATCCCAGTCAAATGAGAAGGTAACTTTTTGTCCACTTGCTTGAGCTTTTAAATTAGTTACTGTTGGTGTAACAGTTGCTGCAGACACTGGGTTAATGATTGACAAACCAAGTGCAACTACACTAATCATTGCTACAAACGCAAATAGTTTTTTATATAGAGATTTCAATTTCCCCAAATCCTTTCTTCTATAAAATCTTCTTATTTAGTTTTAACACCCAAAATGTTTACTTTTATCATTAATAAGATTTACAGTCTAACTACGACAATTAGTGTAATTTTACTACTGCTCCAAGGTAGATAAAATTACACTAGTTTTTCAATCTCCGTATATTATCAACTAGTCTACAATATGTTTGATAGTAAAACGTAGAATGGATTTTCGATTAGTTTTCTTCATGACAGAGAATACATGTTGATTTTATTTAGAAGAGAACTCTGAATTTCTGAATAAATATGATTCGTTACAGAAAAAAACTAATAAATTAACTGTAAAATAGTAAAGAAAAAGTAAGACAAAATGAATGTTATAACATGGTATTAATGATACCAATCAAATTTTAGCATTAACATATTCATTAGTCAATGAATTTGATGCAAATTTCATATAAATTTAGGCAATTTTTGACTATTTTTGACAATTTCTGATAAACGGCTTAAAACCTAGAAAATAAAAGCGTTTCGGAAACTTTTTTCTTATATATTTAGTTTAAAAAGACAAAATTCTTCTAAAAGTAGTTTAAAAGCTTTTTTCTGTCCTGAATTATGATAAAATAGGTATGTTTGAACTAGAGCATCTGCTCTGATATTTAGAATAGGAGAACATTATGCAAGCAGTAGAACATTACATTGAAAAACTTGTTCCTGAACATTATGATTTATTTTTGGACTTAAGTCGCGAAACCAAGACCTTTTCAGGGAAAGTAACCATCACCGGTCATGCTAAAAGTGATCGTATTTCTCTTCACCAAAAAGACTTGGAGATTGCTTCTGTAGAAGTAGCTGGTCAAGCTCGTCCATTCAGTCTTGATAACGAAAACGAAGCTCTTCATATCGAACTTGAGCAAGCAGGTCAAGTTGAATTGGTTCTTGCTTTTTCAGGTAAAATCACTGACAACATGACAGGAATCTACCCATCTTACTACACAGTTGATGGAGTAAAGAAGGAAGTTTTGTCAACTCAGTTTGAAAGTCACTTTGCCCGCGAAGCCTTCCCATGTGTGGACGAGCCAGAAGCAAAAGCAACCTTTGACCTTTCTCTTCGTTTTGACCAGGCAGAAGGCGAATTGGCCTTGTCAAACATGCCTGAGCTTGATGTTGAGAATCGTAAAGAAACTGGTATCTGGAAGTTTGAGACAACACCTCGTATGTCTTCTTACTTGTTAGCTTTTGCGGCTGGAGACTTGCAAGGAGTTACCGCAAAAACTAAAAATGGTACTTTGGTAGGTGTCTACTCAACCAAAGCACATCCACTTTCTAACCTTGAATTCTCACTAGACATCGCTGTTCGTTCCATCGAATTTTACGAAGACTACTATGGTGTCAAATATCCAATTCCTCAATCTCTTCATATCGCCCTTCCTGACTTCTCAGCAGGTGCTATGGAAAACTGGGGTCTTGTCACTTACCGTGAAGTTTACTTGGTTGTGGATGAAAACTCTACCTTTGCTAGCCGTCAACAAGTAGCCCTTGTCATTGCCCATGAGCTTGCTCACCAATGGTTTGGTAACCTTGTGACTATGAAGTGGTGGGATGACCTTTGGCTCAATGAAAGCTTCGCAAACATGATGGAATATGTCTGTGTGGACGCCATTGAACCAAGCTGGAATATCTTTGAAGATTTCCAAACAAGTGGTGTTCCTTCAGCTCTAAAACGCGATGCGACAGATGGTGTTCAGTCAGTTCACGTTGAGGTCAGCCATCCAGACGAAATCAATACTCTCTTTGACCCTGCTATTGTCTACGCCAAGGGTAGCCGTCTCATGCACATGCTTCGTCGTTGGCTAGGAGATGCTGATTTTGCGAAAGGATTGCATGCCTACTTTGAAAAACACCAATATGGAAATACAATCGGTCGTGACCTATGGAATGCTCTTGGTCAAGCGTCAGGTCGTGACGTAGCAGCCTTTATGGATTCTTGGTTGGAACAACCTGGTTATCCAGTGTTGACTGTTAAAGTTGAAAATGATGTCTTAAAGATTTCACAAAAACAATTCTTCATCGGTGAACACGAAGATAAGAACCGTCTCTGGGTAGTGCCACTCAACAGCAACTGGAAAGGTTTGCCAGATACACTCGAAACTGAAAGTATTGAGATTCCTGGCTACGCTGCTTTGCTTGCTGAAAACAAAACAGCCCTTCGACTCAACACTGAAAATACAGCCCACTACATTACAGACTATCAAGGTGAATTGTTGGATGCAATCCTTTCAGAATTAGTAGAACTTGATAATACAAGCAAACTTCAAATCGTCCAAGAACGTCGTTTGTTGGCTGAAGCTGGTCACATTTCATTTGCGGACTTGCTTCCAGTTGTGGATCAATTAGCACAAGAAGAATCTTACCTAGTTGTTGCAGCAGTTTCTCAAGTTATTTCAGCCCTTGAACGCTTTATCGATGAAGGAACTGAAACTGAGAAAGCCTTTAAAGCACTTGTTGCGAAACTTGCTCGATACAACTACAACCGCCTTGGATTTGAAGCAAAAGACGGAGAAGCAGATGAGGACGAATTGGTTCGTCAATTGACAATCTCAATGATGATTCGCTCAAATGATGAGGAAGCGAGCCAAGTCGCAAGTCAAATCTTTGCATTACATAAGGACAATCTTGCAGGTCTTCCAGCAGCTATTCGTTCACAAGTTCTCATCAATGAAATGAAACATCATGAGACAAAAGAATTGGTAGCTCTTTACCTCGACTTATATACTCATGCTACAGATGCAGTCTTTAAACGTCAGTTAGCTGCAGCCCTATCATACAGCACAGATGCTGAAAATATCCAAACGCTTCTCGCAACTTGGAAGGATAAATTTATCGTCAAACCACAAGACCTTGCATTGTGGTACCTCCACTTCCTTGGACACAAGGCCACTCAAGAAACTGCTTGGACATGGGCGCGTGAAAACTGGGATTGGGTTAAAGGCGCTCTAGGTGGAGATATGAGCTTTGATCGATTTGTTATCTACCCTTCAAACGTTTTTAAGACGGAAGAACGCTTGGCAGAATACAAAGCCTTCTTTGAACCACAAGTTTCTGACCTAGCTCTTAGCCGTAATATCCGTATGGGTATCAAGGATATCGCAGCTCGCGTTGAATTGATTAAGCGTGAAAAAGCAGCCGTTGAAGCAGCAGTTGCACAATATAGCAAGGCTTAACACATTCAAGTCTAAATAGATGATAAAAACTCAACTTTTTCCTAGAAAAACAAGGAAAGTTGAGTTTTTTTTAAGATATTTTTGTTATAATAAGCTTAATAAGGAGGAATTTTTGATGATCAAAATTCTATTAGTGGAAGATGACCTAGGCCTGTCAAATTCAGTCTTTGATTTTTTGGATGATTTTGCTGATGTCATGCAAGTTTTTGATGGAGAAGAAGGTCTTTATGAGGCTGAAAGTGGCGTATATGATTTGATTCTGTTGGACTTGATGTTGCCTGAGAAAAATGGATTCCAAGTTTTAAAAGAGTTGCGTGAAAAAGGTATTTCGACTCCTGTTCTGATCATGACAGCCAAGGAAAGTCTCGATGACAAAGGACATGGATTTGAACTTGGGGCAGACGATTATCTAACAAAACCTTTCTATTTAGAAGAGCTCAAAATGCGTATCCAAGCCCTTCTTAAACGTTCTGGTAAATTTAACGAAAACACTCTTTCTTATGGCGACTTGACAGTTAACCTCTCTACAAATGAGGTTAAGGTTCACGATACTTCTGTTGAGTTGCTCGGTAAAGAATTTGAGCTCTTGGTCTATTTCCTCCAAAACCAAAATGTTATTCTACCTAAGACACAGATTTTTGACCGTTTATGGGGATTTGATAGTGATACAACTATTTCCGTTGTAGAAGTCTATGTATCAAAAGTTCGTAAGAAATTAAAGGGGACAGCCTTTGCCGAAAACCTTCAAACCTTGCGTAGTGTTGGGTATATTTTAAAACATGTTTAATAAATTTAAAAAGAATTGGTACGCAGAAGATTTCAGCTACTTTATCCGTAACTTTGGAGTATTTACTCTGATTTTCTCTGCTATGACCTTGATTATCTTGCAGGTTATGCACTCCAGTCTTTACACATCTGTGGATGAGAAACTTTTAGCGCTTAGCAATAATCCTCAGGATATTATTCAATTGGCAGTCAATCGTGCAACAGAAAATGTTAAGGATATAGATGGTGGAAATGTTACCTCAAATCCGGATAAAAGAGTCACAATTAGCTCCAATACGGAAGTTATTTTGCTGGATTCTAATCTCAATCAGCTAGTGACTGGCAATCGCTTCTTAGGTTTGGATAGAATAACCTTCAATAAAAAGGATTTAAACCATATTCGTCAGCTTCATATTGTAAATAGCTATGGTCAGGATGAGGTTTATCGTGTCGTCTTGACGGACATGAAAGTCGATTCTGTCTCTAGTAATATTAAGTATGCTGCTGTCCTAATCAATACCAGCCAGCTAGAACAAACCAGTCAAAATCACGAACAGTTAATCGTAGTTGTGATGGCAAGCTTTTGGATTCTATCTATCTTGGCTAGTCTTTACCTTGCTCGTGTCAGTGTTAAGCCCCTACTCGAAAGTATGCAAAAGCAGCAGAGCTTTGTGGAAAATGCTAGTCATGAATTACGCACTCCACTAGCAGTTCTTCAAAACCGTCTGGAAACACTTTTTAGAAAACCAGAAGCGACTATTATGGAATCTAGTGAGAGCATCGCATCTAGTTTGGAAGAAGTTAGAAACATGAGATTCCTAACGACGAATTTGCTCAATTTAGCGCGTAGAGATGACGGGATTAAGCCGGAGCTTGGAGAAGTTGAACCCGACTTCTTTAATACAATCTTTACCAACTATGAAATGATTGCATCTGAAAATGATCGTGTCTTTCGTTTCGAAAACCGTGTGCATCGTACCATTATCACAGATAAACTCCTCCTCAAGCAATTGATGACCATTCTGTTTGACAATGCTGTCAAGTATACGGAAGAAGAAGGAGATATTTATTTTGAGATTTCAACGACAGAACGCAGCCTATATTTAACGGTAGCGGATAATGGTATTGGTATCTCTGCAGAAGATAAAAAGAAAATCTTTGATCGATTTTACCGTGTTGATAAGGCTCGTACACGTCAAAAGGGAGGTTTTGGTCTTGGTTTGTCATTAGCCAAGCAAATCGTTGATGCTCTTAAGGGAACTATCAACGTTAAGGACAATAAACCAAATGGAACCATCTTTGAAGTCAAGATTGCTATCTCAACACCACCAAAACGAAAGAATAAATAAAAAAACCTTCGATTCATCGAAGGTTTTTTTATTTGAATTTTTTCTTGATAAAAGTGCGCTGAAATTGTAAAGCTACAAGACTGAGGCCGATAGCCAAAGCAAATGATAAAACAGTGTTCAATTTAAGCGATAAGAACATAAAACTAAAGATAGCTAAAAAGACACAGAAGCAAGCAATGTTTACAAAAAATAGGACTTCCTTTACACTAGTAACAGAAGTATTTTCTGGAACATAATCTTGAAACTGAGCAGTTTTTATACTTTCTTGTTCTAACTCATACGGGTGTAGTTTTCTTGCGGGCATATTTCTCTCCTTAACAGTACATTACTATTTTATCATTTTTTAAAGAGAGAATTATTACAGGATTGTTACAAATTGCATAAAATCTGTTATCAAGGCCAATTTCGGAATTCTTGACATGCTGATGGGAAAATGATAGGATGAGTAAACCGTTTAAACTTTATCATTTTCTCATATTATATACAAGGAAAATTTGATGGTTGAAACGAATAAAAATCATACACAGATGCAAATAAATTCAATTTTGAAGTAAGGACAGGATTCTTTTAAATTGATTCTAGCTGTTCATGACGAGATAGTTTTCTATCTTTAGTGCTATGGTAAAGAGGAGATTTGTTCCCTCGACAACAGAATACTTAAAGGAGATCGACATGTATCTTGCTATCAAAGAAATTTTACAGAATAAACTGCGTTACAGTTTAATTCTAACAACCATTTTTCTCATTGCTTTTATGGTCTTTTTTATGACCAGTTTGGCTCTCGGGCTTGTTCGAAATAACAGGGCTGCTATTGATAATTGGCAAGCAACTGGAGTTGTGCTATCCGATTATGCAAATGATAATTTAACTGCATCCTTTATACCAGAAAAAGACTACAATGATAAAGTGTCTAAGGATGCTGTTCCCCTGAGCTATATGTTTGCGGTGACAAACCTTGTTAATAGTAGTGACAAAATGAATGTCTCTATTTTTGGTCAAGAGTGGGACAGTTTTATCTCGCCAACCCTGATTGAAGGGCGTTACCCAGAAAATGACCAAGAAGTGGTAGTGGATCAGTCTTTTGAAAATTACGGCATCAAACTCGGGGACGCTATTCAACTCAACGGAAGTGAGACAAGTTTTAAGATTGTAGGTTTGACCAGAGAAAATAAATTTTTTACGGAACCTGTTGTCTTTACGAGCCTAACAACGTATTGGGATTTACAAGGAACAACAAAAGGCAATCGTTCGATCTCTGCATTGGTATTGCAAAATGATGTAGAAGTGACTGTTGATGGCTTGACGCAGATTTCTATTCAAAAAATGATTTCGAAAATTCCTGGCTATACTCCTCAGGTCAATGTATTCTCAGGAATGATTCTAGCTATGATTGTCATTACAGGTCTGATTGTAGGAATTTTTATCTACATCATTACCATTCAAAAATTAGGCCTCTATGGAATTATGCGAGCACAAGGGATTCAGATAAAATCCATCGTATGGTCTCTTTTCTGCCAAATCTTTCTCTTATCTGGTTTGGGTATCGGATTAGCCTTATTTGCTATTGGGGCTGTCATTTTAGTCTTACCTGCAACCTTCTTTTTCTACCCTAGTTGGTTGGCATACTTTGTCTTAAGCCTGGTCATTTGCTTGATGGCACTACTAGGTGGCGTCATTTCACTTCCGCGTCTACTTAAAGTGGATCCAATTACAGCGATTGCAGAATGATAAGGAGAATGATATGACGACATTAATTGAGATGATTCAAGTGACAAAAACTTATGGCGAAGGCAATATGAAAGTTACAGCTCTCCATGAAACCAATTTTCAGCTAAACGCTGGGGAGTTTGTAGCGATTGTGGGGCCTTCTGGATCAGGTAAAACAACCTTTTTAACGACTCTAGGCCAACTTCAAGAAGCTTCAAGTGGAAAGATTCTAGTAAAGGGAAAAGAGACTGGGCATTTATCTGAAAAAGAAAAAACGGATTTGCGCTTTAGAGAATTTGGTTTTATCCTCCAAGCTTCAAATCTGATTCCCTTTTTAACGGTTAAGGAGCAATTAGATTTAATTGACCGTTTGGATAAAAAGAAATCTATAAAAAGTGACCGACAAGAGTTGTTCAGTTTATTGGATTTGGAGAAGGTTCAAAACCACTATCCCAAAGCTCTCTCAGGTGGAGAACGGCAACGAGCTGCAATTGCTAGAGCTCTATACAATAATCCGAGTATTGTACTTGCAGATGAGCCAACAGCTAGCCTAGATACACAACGTGCTTACCAGGTTACAGATATGCTGGCTTCAATTGCCCATGAGCAAGGCAGGGGTGTTGTCATGATTACACATGATACTCGCTTACTGGATAAGGTTGACCGTGTTTATGTTATGGATGACGGACGACTTGTTGAAAAGACACAAGCATAATACGAAAAAGTGAACTGTCATTGATACGGTTCCCTTTTTTTGAAAATTTGGGCTAACAAGACTCACTTTTCTATATAGCTGATTTTTTGGAAATGTGGTATAATTTTCTCTATGGAAAAGATTATCATTACAGCAACTGCTGAAAGTATTGAACAAGTAAAACAGCTACTCGAGGCTGGTGTCGACCGTATTTATGTTGGTGAAAAAGATTTTGGGCTTCGTTTGCCGACCACCTTTAGTCATGAAGAATTGCGTGAAATTGCAAAAATCGTTCACGATGCAGGGAAGGAATTAATCGTTGCGGTCAATGCCCTCATGCACCAAGATATGATGGACCGCATTAAGCCATTCTTGGACTTTTTAGAGGAAATCAAGACGGACTACATTACTGTAGGAGATGCAGGGGTATTTTATGTGGTCAACCGTGATGGTTATTCTTTTAAAACCATCTATGACGCATCAACCATGGTCACAAGCAGTCGTCAGATTAACTTCTGGGGACAAAAAGCGGGGGCATCAGAAGCTGTCTTGGCGCGCGAAATTCCATCTGCTGAGCTCTTTAAAATGCCTGAAATTTTGGAAATTCCTGCTGAAGTCTTAGTCTATGGTGCTAGTGTTATCCATCATTCTAAGCGTCCACTCTTGCAAAACTACTACAATTTCACACAGATTGATGATGAAAAAACTCGTCAACGTGATTTGTTCCTTGCAGAACCGAGTGACCCAGAGAGTCATTACTCTATTTTTGAGGATAATCATGGAACTCATATCTTTGCCAACAATGACCTTGATTTGATGACCAAGTTGAATGAATTGGTAGAACATGGCTTTACCCACTGGAAATTAGAAGGTCTCTATACTCCAGGTCAAAACTTTGTGGAAATTGCCAAGCTCTTTATCCAAGCTCGCAACTTGATTCAAGAAGGGAACTTCACACATGACCAAGCCTTTTTGTTAGATGAAGAAGTTCGCAAGCTCCATCCTAAAAATCGTTTCCTTGATACTGGATTTTATGACTACGATCCTGATATGGTTAAATAAGCATCAAAAACCCGAAATAAAATGTTCGGGTTTTTCTAATATTTGGATGAATTTGAAGCGTATTCATGATATAATAGAAGTAGCTCTATTTGGAGGTATATAAGTGGAAAATCTGAAAAAAATGGCAGGGATTAAGGCTGCCGAGTTCGTCAAAAATGGTATGGTTGTCGGGCTTGGAACAGGCACCACTGCCTACTATTTCGTCGAAGAAATAGGTCGTCGTATCAAGGAAGAAGGCTTACGGATTACAGCTGTAACGACTTCTAGTGTAACCAGCAAGCAAGCAGAAGGCCTCAATATTCCTCTTAAGTCTATTGACCAAGTGGATTTTGTAGACTTAACTGTGGATGGTGCGGATGAAGTAGACAGTCAGTTTAATGGCATCAAAGGTGGTGGTGGTGCCCTTCTCATGGAGAAGGTTGTAGCAACTCCATCTAAAGAATATATCTGGGTTGTTGATGAGAGCAAACTGGTCGAGAAACTGGGTGCTTTTAAATTGCCAGTAGAGGTTGTTCAGTACGGTGCCGAACAAGTCTTTCGTCGATTTGAACGAGCTGGCTATAAACCGATCTTCCGTGAAAAGGATGGCCAACGTTTTGTGACGGATATGCAGAACTTTATCATTGACCTCGCCTTGGAAGTCATTGAAGATCCAATTGCTCTTGGGCAAGAATTGGACCACGTCGTTGGTGTCGTTGAGCACGGCTTGTTTAACCAGATGGTTGATAAGGTCATTGTGGCCGGACAAAATGGCCTTCAAATTTTAACTTCAACAAAAGCAAAATAATTAAAACAATAAGGAGACACACTATGCCAAAATTTAATCGTATTCACTTGGTAGTATTAGATTCTGTAGGAATCGGTGCAGCACCAGATGCTCATAACTTTGTCAATGCAGGTGTTCCTGATGGTGCATCAGACACGCTTGGACACATTTCAAAAGCTGTAGGTTTGGATGTACCAAACATGGCAAAACTTGGTCTTGGAAACATCCCTCGTGATACACCATTGAAGACTGTTCCATCTGAAAGAAAGCCTACTGGTTATGCGACTAAGCTAGAGGAAGTTTCTCTTGGAAAAGATACCATGACCGGTCACTGGGAAATCATGGGACTTAATATCACAGAACCATTTGATACTTTCTGGAATGGCTTCCCTGAAGAAATTATCACAAAAATTGAAGAATTTTCAGGACGTAAGGTTATCCGTGAAGCTAACAAGCCGTATTCTGGTACAGCTGTTATTGATGATTTTGGACCACGCCAAATGGAAACCGGCGAGTTGATTATCTATACATCAGCTGACCCAGTTCTTCAAATCGCAGCCCACGAAGATATCATTCCTTTGGATGAACTCTATCGTATCTGTGAATACGCTCGTTCAATTACCCTTGAGCGTCCTGCCCTTCTAGGTCGTATCATTGCCCGTCCATATGTTGGTGAACCAGGTAACTTCACTCGTACAGCAAACCGTCGTGACTTGGCTGTATCTCCATTTGCACCGACTGTTTTAGATAAATTGAATGAAGCTGGCATCGATACTTACGCTGTTGGTAAAATCAACGATATCTTTAATGGCGCTGGTATCAATCATGACATGGGCCACAACAAGTCAAATAGTCATGGAATTGACAACTTGATCAAGGCTATGAAATCAGAAGACTTTAAACATGGCTTCTCATTCACTAACTTGGTTGACTTCGATGCCCTATATGGACACCGTCGTGATCCACACGGGTACCGTGATTGCTTGCATGAGTTTGATGAGCGATTGCCAGAAATTATGGCAGCCATGAGAGAAGATGATCTTCTTTTGATTACTGCTGACCATGGGAACGATCCAACCTATGCTGGTACTGACCATACTCGTGAATATATCCCACTCTTGGCATACAGCCCATCCTTTAAAGGAAGTGGTCTAATTCCAGTCGGAAACTTCGCTGATATCTCAGCAACTATTGCTGAGAATTTTGGCGTTGAAACTGCCATGATTGGTAAGAGCTTCCTAGATCAATTAGTTTAAGATGACTCGCTACGCTCTTCTCGTAAGAGGAATCAATGTTGGTGGAAAGAATAAGGTAGTGATGGCTCAATTACGTCAGGAATTGGCAGAGTTGGGATTAGAAAATGTTGAAACTTACATTAATAGTGGCAATATTTTCTTTGATAGCAGTAAGGCTAGAACTCTCTTAGTTGAGAGTCTGCAGAGCTTCTTTGGAGTGCATTATCCATTTATCAAAAGTTTTTCCTTATTGTCTCAAGAAGACTATGAAGAGGAACTTAGAACCCTTCCCGCTTGGTGGTTCCAAGAAATGGCTCGAAAGGATGTTCTCTTTTATACAGAGGGACTACATGTAGAAACAGTTGTAGAGAAAGTGAAATCTCTACAACTTCTAGATGAAGTTCTTCATTTCGGAAAGCATGGAATCTTCTGGGGCAAATTGTCAGAAGAAACCTACGCTAAAACAGCCTATCACAAGCAACTGCTGAAGCTGCCTTTCTATCGCAAGATTACTATTCGAAACGCGAATACCTTTGACAAAATCGGTCAATTGCTAAAAAATTATGAAGGAGACAGATAATGACATTATTAGCAAAAATCAATGAAACAGCTGCTTTCTTGAAAGAAAAGGGAGTAGAGGCGCCAGAGTTCGGTTTAATCCTTGGTTCAGGACTTGGTGAATTAGCTGAAGAAATCGAAAATCCAGTCGTAGTAGACTACTCTGAAATTCCGAACTGGGGTCGTTCAACAGTTGTTGGACACGCTGGTAAATTGGTCTACGGAGAGCTTGCAGGACGTAAGGTTTTAGCACTTCAAGGACGTTTCCATTTTTATGAAGGAAATCCGCTTGAAGTTGTTACTTTCCCAGTGCGTGTCATGAAAGTTTTGGGCTGTGAAGGGGTTCTTGTTACCAACGCTGCTGGTGGTATCGGATATGGACCGGGTACCTTGATGGCTATTTCAGACCACATCAATATGACTGGTCAAAACCCATTGATTGGTGAAAACTTGGATGACTTTGGTCCACGTTTCCCAGATATGTCTAAAGCTTACACACCAGAATACCGTAAGACTGCTCATCAAGTGGCTGACAAACTTGGTATTAAATTGGATGATGGTGTCTATATTGGTGTGACTGGTCCAACTTATGAAACTCCAGCTGAAATCCGTGCCTATAAGACATTGGGAGCAGATGCTGTCGGAATGTCAACTGTTCCAGAAGTCATCGTTGCAGCACACTCTGGTTTGAAGGTTCTTGGTATTTCATGTATTACCAACTTTGCGGCTGGTTTCCAAGAAGAGCTCAACCACGAAGAAGTAGTAGAAGTGACAGAGCGCGTCAAAGGCGACTTCAAAGGGTTGCTAAAAGCGATCCTTGCTGAACTCTAATCCAATGAAAGCACGACTCCAAAGTCTGCCCTACGGACTGAGGTTACTTCTAGCCACCTTATCATTAGGGATCGGGACGGGTCTGGTCGGAATTGCCTGTCATTATCTACTAGAAGGGGTACAAGAGCTGGCCTTTGGCCAAGCTAGTTCGGATTTGCTCCAGCAATTTCAAGAAGCTGGAGGTCTCCGTAGATTTCTGGTCTTGTGTGTGACTGGGTGCTTGGCAGCTGGCTTCTGGTATGTCCTGCAAAAGCGTTATAAGATTCTGTCTATTCGCCAGCAAATGGATTTAGCTGGAGACAGGCAACCAGCACCCTTAGCCCACCTCCTTCATGCAGGGATGCAGGTTGCGATTGTCGGAGCAGGTGCATCGGTCGGAAAAGAAGGAGCTCCACGTGAGGTCGGGGCTCTTCTAGCTGGTCGCTTGGCGAAGGGCTTCTCACTAGCTCTCAAAGACCGAAAAGTCTTGGTCGCCTGTGGTGCTGGAGCTGGTTTAGCTGCAGTCTATCAAGTCCCCTTTGCCAGTAGCTTATTTGTCTTTGAGACCTTAGGACTCGCCTACAGTTGGCAGAACTTTCTACTGGTTTTGACCAGCACTTATCTGGCCACCTGGCTTGCTCAGTCCATCGTTGGTCAGGAGGCCATTTATCACCTATCTGCGGTTTCATGGTCGGCTAGCAGTTTCATACAGGCTGTTGTGATTGCTTTCTTGGTCACTCCCTTGGCTCTGGTCTTTTCTTTCCTCGCTAAGCGGGCTAGTCACAAACGGCGGAAGGATAGGACGATTCTTTGGGCTCTTCCTCTAGCCTTTCTTGTGCTGGGGAGCCTAGTAGCCTTTTTTCCTATCTTTATGGGAAATGGCCAGGTACTAGCGCAAGCCCTCTTATCTAGCCAGTCGATTCCTTATCTTCCACTGGCTCTTGCAGTGAAGGGGCTTCTGGTTTATCTCCTCTTGCGCAATGGTGCTTATGGGGGGACCTTGACACCATCATTTGCCTTAGGGATTGGATCTGGTTACCTAGTAACCTTGCTTTTGACAGCAGTTGGGATTCATTTAGATCCTGCTCTAGGGATGTTACTAGGAGCGACAGTCTTTTTAGGGACGACCTTAAAAGCTCCTCTGACAGCCATTGCCCTGAGCCTTGGATTTACAGGCCAAACTTGGAATTTGACTATCCCGCTTGTACTTGCGGCTGGTCTGTCTTACGTGATTCGAAAGAGATGGGAGAAGAAATGATGAAGGTACATTTTGTACTGCATGAAACCTTTGAAGTGCCGGGCGCTTATCTAAAATGGGCGCAGGAGCGTGGCCATCAAGTGACCACGACCAAAGTCTATGAGAATGAAGCCTTACCAGAGACAGTGGATGAGATTGACTTCTTAATTGTGATGGGAGGACCTCAATCACCTGATGAAGACAGAGAAAACTTCCCCTACTATGACCCTAAGTCTGAGCTTGCTTTTATGAAAGAAGCGATAGCTGCAGATATCTATATTGTTGGGGTCTGTCTTGGCGCCCAGCTCCTGTCTGTTGCCTATGGTGCAAAGTATGAGCACAGTCCAGAACGTGAGATTGGGGTTTATCCAATATCGCTTACTGAAGCTGGTTTAAAAGATGAACATGTCAAGGTTCTTGGATCGACTCTAAATACAGGACACTGGCATGGCGATATGCCAGGATTGACAGAAGATGCTGTTGTTCTTGCGACCAGTCAAGGGTGTCCACGTCAGATTATTCGCTTCAGTTCTAAACACTATGCTTTCCAAGCTCACTTGGAATTTGATTCAGAAGCAGTTAATTTCTTGATTGCTGCTGACGGTGAAGAAGTTTTGGAAGAACAAAGTCAAAACCTGACATTTGTTCAAAACACTCAAGACATTCGTGCTTACGATTATCGAGAAATGAATGCCAAACTCTTTGCGTTTTTGGATTCATTAACAAAATAAATAAAAAAGAAAGGTAGAGCATGTGTTCTAATTTGAACACGAGCGGAAAGCTTTTCAAAACAAAAAATGAAAGGAAAGGGAGTTCGGGTTTGAAATTGAACCCGGGCTAGAGGCTGTTTAAAAAAGATAAATTCTCCTAGATGCGATGCATCTTTGTCGGATTTCCTATTTTTACTTTGCCTCTTTAACGCCCTTGGTATCTTATATTATGTCTATCCATATTGCTGCTAAGCAAGGTGAAATTGCTGATAAAATTCTTCTTCCTGGAGATCCTCTTCGTGCGAAATTTATCGCCGAGAACTTCCTTGAAGATGCTGTATGCTTTAATGAAGTCCGTAACATGTTTGGTTACACAGGTACTTATAAAGGTCACCGTGTATCTGTCATGGGTACTGGAATGGGGATGCCATCGATCTCTATCTATGCGCGTGAGCTTATTGTTGACTACGGTGTGAAGAAATTGATCCGTGTGGGAACGGCTGGTTCTTTGAATGAGGATGTGCATGTTCGTGAATTGGTCTTGGCACAAGCAGCTGCAACCAACTCAAACATCATCCGAAACGACTGGCCTCAATACGATTTTCCACAAATCGCTAGCTTTGATTTGCTAGATAAAGCCTACCACATTGCCAAAGACCTCGGTATGACGACCCATGTCGGAAATGTCTTGTCATCAGATGTCTTCTATTCAAACTACTTTGAAAAGAACATTGAACTTGGTAAATGGGGTGTAAAAGCTGTGGAAATGGAAGCAGCAGCACTATACTACCTTGCTGCTCAACATCATGTGGATGCCCTGGCCATCATGACTATTTCAGACAGTTTGGTCAATCCAGATGAGGACACAACTGCTGAAGAACGTCAAAATACTTTCACAGACATGATGAAAGTTGGTCTAGAGACCTTGATTGCAGAATAAGAAAAAAGGTTTCCTTTAAAGGGAAACCTCTTTTTTATGAAGAAAACGGTCAAGTTCTTTTTGATTGTTAATAATCGTAATTTTACTCGCATAGTCAAGGTATATTTTTTGATAATGTGCCTTGTGAGAGGGGCTACGACCGTCCCAAAGAATCCAGCGGATAAATTCCCAGTTAAACTGTTCAGGACAACCGTCTGCCATACTCTCTCTAACTTTTCCTCTATATTTAAGATAACGCATAAAGGCTCTAAACAAGCAGTTCCAAGCTGAAAAGTTTAGAAAGATAATCTGATCAGCTTGCTTCATTCTCTCCTCATAGCAACACCAAGTGTAGTTGCCATCAATGACCCAATCATCATGTTCAGTAAGGAAAGTTTCCATCTCGTTATACATCCACTTGCGGTCGCTATCTTTCCAACCAGGTTGAAATTGTAGGGTATCCATGTGGAGTTTTGGGATGGAGTAGTAGTTGGAAAGTTTTTCAGTCAGGGTAGATTTGCCTGAACCAGAATATCCGATAATTGCTATTTTCATGATATGCTCCCAAAATATGGCACAAAAAAAGCTCCGAAGAGCTCATTTTGTATGTTACGGTTTTTGATTAACCAAGTTTCGCTGCAAGACGTGCTTTATCACGGCTTGCTTTGTTCTTGTGGATCAAACCTTTAGTTTCTGCTTTATCGATGGCTGAGCTAGCAGCACGGTAAAGTTCTTCAGATGGGTTTGCTTCAAAAGCTTTGATAGCAGTACGCATAGCTGATTTTTGTGCTGAGTTCTTTTCGTTTTGTTTAACGTTCAATTCAGCGCGTTTGATAGCTGATTTAATGTTTGCCAATGTTCTTACCTCCATATTTACTAACTATACCATTATATCTGAAAACTGTTATTTTGACAAGGGGAAATCATTTTTTTAAATAAATTTCATCAATTTCATGATTTTTAGATTTATGAAGAATGACTTCAGCCCGATTTCTAGTTGGTTCGATATAGTTCTGTAGATTGGTTAAATTGATACTAGTCCATACTTGATGAGCAAATTCTTTAACTTCACTGATGGGTTGCAGGGTGAAACGATAGTAGTAGTTGCTGGGATCATCTTGTGCAAAACTAAGTAGTTTTAAGAAACGATCCAAATACCAACTCTCGATATCATCAACCGCTGCATCTACATAGATTGAAAAATCAAAGAAATCTGTGATATAAAGTCGGCTATTATGCGGTGTTTGAAAGACGTTGATACCCTCTACGATGACAAAATCCGCTGCTTGAACTCTTTGTGTTTTATCAGGTACGATATCATAAATTTCGTGAGAATAGACTGGAATGTCAACATCCTGACCATTCTTAAGTTGGTCTAGGAAATTAAGTAGAGCCTCCATATCATAGCTCTCAGGGAACCCTTTTCGATTTAAGATGTTACGTTCAGTTAAGACGCTATTGGGATATAGAAAACCATCAGTTGTAACCAATTCCACGCTTGCTTCAGGGAAAATACGAGAAAGCAAAATTTGTAAGAGACGGCTTGTAGTTGATTTTCCAACGGCTACACTACCTGAAACTCCGATAATAAAAGGCTGATTTTTACTCTCTCTTTGGAGAAAAATTCCTTTTGAAAAGGCTAGATCTTCCTTGGAACGTTTGTAGATTTGAATAAGGTGAGCCAGCGGTAGATAAATATCTGTTACATCTTGGAGACTGATCTGGTCATTGAAACTCTTAATCGAATCTAACTCCTCCTCAGTTAAAGGTGGGGTTGTTTTACGGTGTAAAGATTGCCAGGTTCTACGGCTGATTTTTTCATAATGCAAAAATTCGTTCGTCATAAAATATCCTCGTTTGATAACTCAGTATACCATAAAATGGAAAGAAAGACATCTGAATTATTTGAGAAAAAGCGCTTTCTTTGCTAGAATATAAATAGAATGGACGTGATATGAGGTGATGTTATGAGACTAGTAGTGAGTGATAAAATTCTAAAACTGGCTAGCTTACTGGTTGTGATTCTGTGGTTATCTCCGACTTTGATTGAGTTTACTGTGAGTTTAGGAAGTCAGACCTATAGTTGGTCTGCCTTTGTCTTGTTATTCTTGCTACCAATTATTGGTTTTATTTACTTGATTCTCGCCATTTTAACAAGAAAATGGTGGCTTTTCTTGTTTGGTCTAGCCTGTATTTTTTCCTTTGCTATCACTATGGCATTGGGTTCTTACTTGCTCGGCCCCTAAGGGATTAGGCAACTTATACTATTTTTTAATAAATCGATGTCAAACAAAAGCCTTTGTTGTCATGTAAACGATTTACAATTAACTTATTTTTGTGGTAAAATGAAACTATGAGTAAAATGTATTATGCAGAAAATCCAGATGCAGCCCATGATGTTCACGAACTAAAGGTAGAACTATTAGGGGAAAAGATGACCTTTTTGACGGATGCCGGTGTCTTCAGTAAAAAAATGATTGATTTCGGTAGTCAGTTATTATTAAGATGTCTTGATGTCGAAAAAGGTGAAAAAATTCTTGATGTTGGTTGTGGCTATGGGCCAATTGGCTTGTCTTTAGTCAAGGCTTATGGTGCCCAAGCAACCATGGTTGACATCAATAATCGTGCCCTGGATTTGGCGCAACAAAATGCAGTAAAGAACAAGGTTCAAGCGACTATTTTTCAGTCCAATATTTATGAGCAAGTAGAAGGACAATTTGACCATGTCATTTCGAATCCGCCCATTCGTGCCGGTAAGCAAGTAGTCCACGAAATTATCGAGAAGAGTATTGACTATCTCGTAGATGGTGGTGATCTGACCATCGTTATTCAAAAAAAACAAGGAGCTCCAAGTGCCAAGAATAAAATGGAAGAAGTCTTTGGTAATTGTGAAGTTGTAAAGAAAGATAAGGGATATTATATCCTTAGAAGTGTGAAAGTATGAGAGCAGTAGACCTAATCCAGAAAAAAAGAGATGGCCAAGAACTCAGTTCAAGTGAAATTCAATGGCTGATCGAAGGTTATGTTGCAGGGACTGTTCCTGACTACCAGATGTCGGCCTTTGCTATGGCTGTTTTTTTTAAAGGTATGACTACACGTGAGATTTCTGACTTGACGATGAACATGGTTAAGACAGGTCAGGAATTCGATTTATCAGCCATCAAGGGCATAAAGGTCGATAAACACTCTACTGGTGGGGTTGGAGATAAAGTTACCTTGATTTTAGCTCCTTTAGTCGCTAGTTTTGGTGTTCCAGTTGCCAAGATGAGTGGTAGAGGTCTAGGTCATACTGGTGGTACGATTGATAAATTAGAATCTATCAAAGGATTCCAAGTCGAACGCAGTCAGGATGACTTTATCAAACAAGTTCAGGATATCGGGGTTTCAGTTATTGGTCAGTCTAATCAATTAGTTAAAGCGGATAAACTTCTCTATGCACTACGAGATGTCACTGCGACAGTTGATACGATTCCCTTGATTGCTAGTTCTGTCATGAGTAAAAAGATTGCAGCTGGAGCTGATGCTATCCTTTTAGACGTAACAGTCGGTGAAGGTGCTTTTATGAAGACGGTCGATGAGGCTCGTGAATTAGCACAAACTATGGTAAATCTCGGTAAAGCTGTGGGACGAAAGACAGTCGCAGTCATTACAGATATGAGTCAACCTTTGGGACGTGCTATTGGGAATCGCTTAGAAATTCTAGAAGCTTTAGAAATCCTTCAAGGTAAAGGACGTGAAGATATTAGTCATTTCATCTGTGAATTAGCCCAGATTATGCTTTCTTTAGCAAATGTTGAAAAAACAGTCGAGGAAGTAAGGCAACATCTTGAAAATGGTCAGGCACTCAGGAAGTTTGAAGAGATGGTTGTAACTCAAGGTGGGGATTTAGACGATCTTTATCGACCAGTAAAAGTTGACCACGTAGTTGAGATTCCCGCTCAGGTAGATGGTGTTATTGAGGCTCTTCCAGCTATGGAGTTCGGTCTTTTCGCTATGAGATTAGGTGCTGGTCGTGCTGTTAAAACTGATACTCTTGACTATGAGACAGGGATTGTTTTTGAGAAGAAAGTTGGAGATTCTGTCAAAAAGGGTGAAATTGTCGCAAAAGTATATGCTAATGGCAAAATTTCTCCTGAACTAGTTACAGATTTTCAAAAATATGTTAAAATTAAAATAAGTGACGAAGTGATAAAAACAAGAGAAATTATAGAAATTATCTCCTGATTTAAGGAAAATCCGAAATGAAATTAAATAAATACATTGATCATACACTTTTGAAGCAAGATGCGACAGAAAAACAAATTGATTGTTTGCTATCTGAAGCTAGAGATTATGATTTTGCGAGTGTCTGTGTAAATCCTTGCTGGGTTTCTCACGCAAAGGCAGGACTTGCAGACACAGATGTGAAGGTTTGTACAGTTGTAGGCTTTCCTCTAGGTGCGACTATATCAGCTGTTAAAGCATTTGAAACCAAAGAAGCTATTCAGAATGGTGCAGATGAGATTGATATGGTTATCAATGTGGGTGCACTCAAATCAGGAAATAGTGATTTAGTTGAGTCAGATATTCGAGCAGTTGTTGAAGCGAGCGGAGACAAACTTGTTAAAGTTATTATTGAAGCTTGTTTGTTAACGGATGAAGAAAAAGTTTTGGCTTGCCAATTGGCCCAAAAAGCTGGTGCAGACTTTGTAAAGACTTCTACAGGTTTTTCAACAGGTGGCGCTACGTTACCAGATGTTAAACTAATGCGTCAGACAGTTGGTCCTGATATGGGGGTCAAAGCAGCTGGTGGCGCTCGTTCTTATGCAGATGCAGTTGCCTTTGTTGAAGCGGGGGCTACACGAATCGGAACATCTTCTGGTGTAGCAATCTTAAAAGGAGAGTTGGCTGATGGCGACTACTGAGTTGATTGATTTAGCGATTGAAACTAGTAAAAAAGCTTACGTTCCCTACTCACATTTTCCGATTGGCGCTGTTTTGGTAGCCAAGGACGGAAGTATCTATACAGGGGTTAACATTGAAAATGCTAGTTTCTCTTTGACCAACTGTGGCGAAAGGACGGCAATCTTTAAGGCGGTTTCTGAAGGACAACGAGAGTTTTCAGAATTGATTGTCTATGGGGAAACTGAGAAACCTATTTCGCCTTGCGGTGCTTGTCGCCAAGTCATGGTCGAATTTTTTAAACCAGATCTAAAGGTGACCTTAGTTGCCAAAGATAAAACGACGGTCGAGATGACGGTCGGGGAATTACTTCCATATTCTTTTACAGACTTACATTAGTCTGCGTCACTCCTTGAGTGACAAGGTCCTAGTGACCAATCTATCCATACTTGCAACTTAGTTGCGCATCTTATTTAGGAGGTTCAGTAATGAACAAGAAACAATGGCTAGGCCTTGGTCTAGTTGCAGTAGCAGCATTTGGACTTGCTGCATGTGGTAATCGCTCTTCTCGTAACGCGGCTTCATCTTCTGATTTGAAGACAAAAGCAGCTATCGTTACAGATACTGGTGGTGTTGATGATAAATCATTCAACCAATCAGCTTGGGAAGGTCTACAAGCTTGGGGTAAAGAACACAACCTTTCAAAAGACAATGGTTTCACTTACTTCCAATCAACAAGTGAAGCTGACTACGCTAACAACTTGAACCAAGCGGCTGGAAGCTACAACTTAATCTTTGGTGTTGGTTTTGCCCTTCACAACGCTGTTGAAGAAGCAGCAAAAGAACACTCAGATAAAAACTATGTTTTGATTGACGATGTGATCAAAGATCAAAAGAACGTAGCAAGCGTAACATTTGCAGATAACGAAGCAGCTTACCTTGCAGGTGTAGCAGCAGCTAAAACTACTAAAACAAAACAAGTTGGTTTTGTAGGTGGTATGGAATCTGAAGTTATTTCTCGTTTCGCAGCTGGTTTCAAAGCTGGTGTTGAATCAGTTGACCCATCTATCAAAGTTCAAGTAGACTACGCTGGTTCATTTGGTGATGCCGCTAAAGGTAAAACAATCGCTGCAGCTCAATACGCTGCAGGTGCAGACGTAATCTACCAAGCAGCTGGTGGTACTGGTGCTGGTGTCTTCTCAGAAGCTAAATCTTTGAATGAAAGCAAAAATGAAGACGAAAAAGTTTGGGTTATTGGTGTAGACCGTGACCAAGTTGAAGAAGGTAAATACACTTCTAAAGACGGAAAAGAAGCTAACTTCGTACTTGCTTCTACTTTGAAACAAGTTGGTACAACTGTACAAGATATCGCAAACAAAGCTGAAAAAGGTGAATTCCCTGGTGGACAAACTATCGTTTACTCATTGAAGGATAAAGGTGTTGATTTAGTAACAACTAACCTTTCAGAAGAAGGTAAAAAAGCTGTTGAAGATGCAAAAGCTAAAATCCTTGACGGTAGCATTAAAGTTCCTGAAAAATAAATAAAGGAAGTCATTTCTTAGGAAGCGGCCTGGGGCCGCTTCTTTAAGAATTGAGACAAATCATTTTGTCTCAATAGAGCTTGCTAAGTTTCTTTAGCAGGTTTTATTGAAACAAAATAAAACTCTGAAAGGAAGAGCACATGGCACACGAAAATGTCATTGAGATGCGTGAAATTACCAAGGTTTTTGGTGAATTTGTTGCTAACGACAAGATTAACCTCGAACTGCGCAAAGGTGAAATTCATGCACTTTTAGGAGAAAATGGAGCTGGGAAGTCCACTCTTATGAATATGCTAGCAGGGCTTCTTGAACCGACTAGTGGTGAAATTGTGGTCAACGGTCAAGTTGTGAAACTAGACTCTCCATCAAAAGCCGCTAGTCTAGGGATTGGAATGGTCCACCAGCACTTTATGTTGGTAGAGGCATTTACAGTCGCTGAAAATATCATTTTGGGAAGTGAAATGACCAAAAATGGTGTTCTAGATATTGCTCGAGCAACTCGAGAAATTAATGAATTATCTGAACGCTATGGGTTAGCGGTAAATCCGTCTGCCAAAGTAGCTGATATCTCTGTCGGAGCTCAACAACGTGTTGAAATCCTGAAGACACTTTATCGTGGTGCTGATATTCTCATCTTTGACGAACCTACTGCCGTATTAACGCCATCAGAAATTGATGAGTTGATGGCTATCATGAAAAACTTGGTTAAAGAAGGCAAATCCATTATCTTGATTACCCACAAGTTGGATGAAATTCGTGCGGTATCTGACCGTGTTACGGTTATCCGTCGTGGGAAATCTATCGAAACAGTTGAGATTGCTGGTGCGACTAACGCTGACTTGGCTGAGATGATGGTGGGACGTTCTGTTTCTTTCAAAACTGCTAAAGAAGCATCACATCCAAAAGAAGTTGTTCTTTCTATTAAGGACTTGGTTGTAAATGAAAACCGAGGTGTTCCTGCTGTTAAAAATCTTTCACTAGATGTTCGAGCTGGTGAGATTGTCGGAATTGCAGGGATTGATGGCAATGGTCAGTCAGAATTAATCCAAGCAATCAAAGGTCTTCGTAAAATTGAGTCTGGTAGTGTGGAATTGAAGGGGCAATCCATCGTAGGTTTACACCCTCGCCAAATCACAGAAATGAGTGTTGGTCACGTTCCTGAAGATCGCCACCGTGATGGTTTGGTTTTGGAAATGATGATTTCTGAAAACATTGCCCTTCAAACTTACTACAAGGAACCGCTTAGCAAGAAGGGAATCTTAAACTATTCCAACATCATTAACTATGCAAAAGAATTAATGCAGGAGTTCGATGTTCGTGCTGCTAGCGAGATTGTACCAGCATCAGCTCTTTCAGGGGGGAACCAACAAAAAGCTATCATTGCTCGGGAAGTTGATCGAAACCCTGATCTCCTCATCGTCAGCCAACCAACTCGTGGTTTGGACGTCGGTGCCATTGAGTACATTCACAAACGCTTGATTCAAGAACGTGATAATGGGAAAGCTGTCCTTGTAGTCAGCTTTGAACTAGATGAAATTCTAAATGTCTCAGATAGAATCGCTGTTATCCACGATGGTAAGATTCAAGGAATTGTTACACCAGAAACAACCAACAAGCAAGAGCTTGGTGTCTTGATGGCTGGTGGTGAATTGGAAAAGGAGAAGAGTGATGTCTAAAAAATTACAACAAATTTCTGTTCCCTTGATTTCTGTTATTTTAGGGATTTTACTCGGAGCCATCGTCATGTGGATTTTTGGCTACGATGCTATTTGGGGTTACGAGGAGTTGTTCTACACAGCCTTTGGTAGTGTTCGTGGTATTGGTGAAATCTTCCGTGCAATGGGGCCATTAGTTTTGATTGCTCTAGGATTTGCAGTTGCAAGTCGTGCTGGATTCTTTAACGTTGGTCTTCCAGGACAAGCACTCGCTGGTTGGGTTATGAGTGGTTGGTTCGCTCTTTCTAATCCAGATTTGCCACGTCCATTGTTGATTCTTGCGACAGTTGTGATTGCTCTAGTTGCTGGAGGAATCGTTGGTGCTATTCCTGGTATTTTAAGGGCCTATCTGGGAACATCTGAAGTTATCGTAACAATCATGATGAACTACATTGTTCTCTATACAAGTAACGCCTTTATCCACTCTTTCCCAAAAGATATCATGCAAAGTACAGACTCATCTATCCGAGTAAGTGCAAACGCAACTTATCAAACACCTTGGCTTGCTGAGTTAACAGGAAACTCTCGTATGAATATTGGGATTTTCTTTGCTATCATTGCAGTAGCAGTTATTTGGTTCTTGCTTAAGAAGACAACTCTCGGTTTTGAAATCCGTGCAGTTGGTCTCAATCCAATTGCTTCTGAGTACGCAGGTATTTCAGCGAAACGTACCATTATTCTATCAATGATTATTTCTGGTGCCCTTGCAGGACTTGGTGGAGCAGTAGAAGGACTTGGTACCTTCCAAAACGTATACGTTCAAGGTTCATCATTGGCAGTTGGATTTAATGGTATGGCGGTAAGTCTTCTTGCTTCAAACTCACCAGTTGGAATTCTATTTGCAGCCTTTCTTTTCAGTGTTCTTCAAGTAGGTGCTCCTGGTATGAATGCTGCACAAGTACCATCTGAGCTTGTAAGTATCGTTACAGCCTCAATTATCTTCTTTGTCAGCGTTCACTACATCATCGAACGCTTTGTCAAACCAAGAAAACAACTAAAAGGAGGTAAATAAGGATGTCGATTACAACAATGTTAACCCTTATGGTTTCTTCAATGTTGATTTACTCAGCACCACTTATTTTCACAAGTATCGGAGGAGTTTTCTCTGAGCGTGGTGGGGTTGTTAACGTTGGTCTTGAAGGAATCATGGTCATGGGTGCCTTTTCTGGAGTTGTTTTTAACCTTGAATTTGCACAAGATTTGGGAGCATTAACTCCTTGGTTGGCTCTTCTAGTTGGTGGATTAGTCGGAGCTATCTTTTCACTGATTCACGCAGTAGCTACAATTCATTTCCGTGCTGACCATGTTGTCAGTGGTACCGTTCTTAACTTAATGGCGCCAGCTTTGGCAGTCTTCTTGGTGAAGGTGCTTTATAACAAGGGACAAACGGATAACTTAACGCAAACTTTTGGACGTTTTGATTTCCCTCTTTTGGCTAATATCCCAGTTATCGGAGATATCTTCTTCAAGTCAACAAGTTTACTTGGTTACCTAGCAATTGCCTTCTCATTCTTAGCGTGGTTTATCCTCTTTAAGACTCGCTTTGGACTTCGCCTCCGTTCAGTTGGTGAACACCCACAAGCAGCAGATACTTTGGGGATTAATGTCTACAAGATGAGATATCTTGGAGTTGTGATTTCAGGTTTCCTTGGAGGAATCGGTGGAGCTATCTACGCTCAGTCAATTTCTGTTAACTTCTCAGTTACAACCATCGTTGGGCCTGGATTTATCGCACTTGCTGCTATGATCTTCGGTAAATGGAATCCTGTTGGTGCTATGCTTTCAAGTCTCTTCTTTGGGCTATCTCAAAGTTTGGCAGTTATCGGTTCTCAGCTTCCTTTCTTGCAAGGAGTACCAGCCGTTTACTTACAAATCGCACCATATCTCTTGACCATTGTCGTCCTAGCAGCCTTCTTTGGTAAAGCTGTTGCGCCGAAGGCAGATGGTATCAACTATATCAAGTCTAAATAACATAAAAACGTCAGTTGAAACTGACGTTTTATTTTTTTGGTTCTTGGTGCGTTAGGTTAAGTCCCCAAGGAATGAGATTTTCTGTTTTACTTTGGATACGTTTGATATTGTCCTTGTGGCGTACAATTACTAGACTTGCAAGACCAATAATAATCACAGTAAAAAGTAGGTCATAACTAGTTAAAATAAATCCAAAGAGAGGAAACAGAAGGACGCCAATAATTGCAGCAATAGCAGCAGAGATACTAGAGAGGGAAATCATACTTCCTAGATAAAGAATTCCAAAGAAAATGACTGCAAGGTAAAGGCAAAAGAGAGGAGCAAAACCAAAAATAACTCCTGCGCTGGTTGCAACAGCCTTACCACCCTTAAATTTGGCAAAGATAGGGAAGGTGTGGCCAATGACTGCTAAAAGTCCAAAGACGATTGGCGAAATTCCATGAACATGGAAGATGAGTGGAAGTAGAGTGGCTAAAGTACCTTTAAAGAAATCAATTGCAAAGGTTGCCATACCAGCTTTCTTCCCAAGGATTCGGAAAGTATTGGTCGTTCCAGTATTACCGGACCCATGTTCTCTAAGATTGATATTAAAGAAGGCTTGTCCAATCCAAAGTCCTGAAGGGATTGAACCCAATAAATAAGCTAAAATTAATAATACTATTGTCATCATGTTTCTATTATACCATGAAATGAGAGAGAATCCGAACTAAATTTTTCCTCAGTTTGTGACATCTGATACTTTATGCAACTAGAAATTTTTCAGATAAACGCTTTGGTTAATCCAAAAACTAAGGAAAAGTTTTAAAAATTCATGAAAGTTTCAGAAATGCTTTATATTTATGTTTATTTATGCTATAATGGGAACAATTATTTTTAGGAGGTGGAGTATGTCTTACTTATTCGAGATATTACCAAGTTTATTGAGCGGTGCGACAATGACTTTACAAGTTTTTGCACTGGTCTTACTCTTTTCAATCCCTTTAGGCATTTTGGTTGCCTTTTGCTTACAGGTCCATTGGAAACCCCTCCATTACATGATTGATGTTTATATCTGGGTGATGCGTGGAACACCCTTACTTTTGCAGTTGATTTTTATTTATTATGTCCTGCCAAGTATCGGAATTCGACTCGACCGAGTACCAGCAGCCATTATTGCCTTCACGCTTAATTATGCAGCTTATTTTGCAGAAATATTCCGTGGAGGGATTGCAACCATTCCTCAGGGGCAATATGAGGCAGCGAAAGTTTTAAAATTCAATCCTATCGATACCGTTCGCTATATCATCTTGCCACAGGTGACCAAGATTGTCCTACCAAGTGTATTTAACGAGGTTAT
Organism: Streptococcus sp. HPH0090; assembly: GCF_000411475.1. GTDB lineage: Bacteria > Bacillota > Bacilli > Lactobacillales > Streptococcaceae > Streptococcus. Next base: position 287,953 of record NZ_KE150464.1, read on the forward strand.
GAGTTTGGTTAAAGATACTTCTTTGGTATATGCACTCGGTATTTCAGATTTAATCCTAGCCAGTCGAACTGCGGCCAATCGTGATGCTAGCTTGATTCCGATGTTTCTAGCGGGAGCTATCTATCTTCTAATGATTGGTGTTGTTACAATCCTAGCTAAGAAACTTGAGAAAAAGTTCAGCTACTATAGATAGGAGGTTATCCATGTTAGAGTTAAGAAATATTAGCAAAAAATTTGGAAAAAAAGAAATTTTATCCAATTTCAGTTTAACAATTCCTGAAAAGCAGATTTTGGCCATCGTTGGACCTTCTGGTGGTGGAAAGACAACCTTGCTTAGAATGTTAGCTGGACTTGAAACTATTGATTCAGGAGAGATTTTTTATAACGGAGAATCATTACCTTTGGATGAACTTGAAAAGCGTCACTTATTAGGTTTTGTTTTTCAAGATTTTCAGCTCTTTCCGCACCTTTCCGTTATGGAAAATTTGATTTTGTCGCCCATCAAGACTATGGGGATGTCTGAAGCAGATGCTAAGAAGAAGGCGGTAGAATTACTAACTCGTCTAGGTCTTGAAGCACACGCGGATGCTTATCCCTACTCCTTATCTGGTGGTCAAAAGCAACGGGTTGCCTTAGCACGGGCTATGATGATCGATCCAGAAGTGATTGGTTATGATGAACCAACTTCTGCCCTTGATCCAGAGTTGCGCCTCGAAGTTGAAAAACTGATTTTACAAAATAGAGAATTAGGCATGACTCAAATTGTGGTAACCCACGATCTCCAGTTTGCAGAGAATATCGCTGACCAGATTCTCAAAGTAGAGCCTAAGTAGGAGGTGTCTATGAATCGAAAGAAAATCAGCCTTGTTTTGGTATTCTTTCTTGCTTTTTTCCTGGTAGGATGCACTCAAAAAGCTAGTGATCCCAAAGTCGATAATTGGGAAAAATACCAACAACAGGGAACAATTACCATCGGATTTGACAATACTTTTGTTCCTATGGGTTTTGAAGAAAAGAATGGGCAATATGCTGGATTCGATATTGATTTAGCACAAGCTGTTTCTGAGAAACTTGGCTTTAAGGTCCAGTTTCAACCCATTGATTGGGATATGAAGGAAACAGAGCTTCAAAACGGGACCATTGATGCAATTTGGAACGGCTATTCCGCAACAGATGAACGCCGTGAGAAGGTAGCTTTTACCATTCCTTATATGGAGAATCAGCAGGTTCTTGTCTCTAAGAAATCACAAAATATCCAATCAGTGTCTGATATGGCAGGTAAAGTTTTAGGTGCTCAGGCAGGTTCTTCGGGTTATCTAGATTTTGAAGCTCAGCCTGACCTTTTGAAAAATATCGTAAAAGATCAGAAGGCTAACCAATATCAGAGTTTTAATGAAGCCTTGATTGACCTGCAAAATGATCGGATTGATGCACTATTAATTGACCGTGTTTATGCCAACTATTATCTTAAAACTGAAGGAATCATAGACCAGTATGAGATTTTCCCAGCTGGTTTTGAGAGTGAATCCTTTGCAGTAGGAGTAAGACCGGCTGATAAGACCTTGTTAGCAAATTTGAATAAAGCTTTTGTCGAGCTTTATCAAGAAGGAAAATTCCAAGAAATCAGCCAGAAATGGTTTGGCGAAGATGTGGCTACTAGCCAAATTAAAGGAAAAGAAAACTAAGATGTATATCTTGGTTTCTTTTTTTGGTGAAGATGGACGATTTTTGCTAAAAAGGACTTGGGAATAGGCTTTTTAACTAGAAAAACTTTGCAAAATCCCTAGAAAACCTGTAAAATAGAAAAGATGAACAAATAGGAGGTTCCTTGTGTCAAAAAAGGAAATCAATATTAACAATTATAATGATGACGCCATTCAGGTACTAGAAGGGTTGGATGCGGTCCGTAAACGTCCAGGGATGTATATCGGATCGACCGATGGTGCTGGACTTCATCACCTAGTCTGGGAAATCGTGGATAATGCGGTTGACGAAGCCTTGTCTGGATTTGGTGATCGCATCGATGTGACGATTAATAAAGACGGTAGTTTAACGGTTCAAGACCATGGGCGTGGGATGCCAACTGGTATGCACGCTATGGGGATTCCGACAGTTGAGGTTATCTTTACTATTCTTCATGCTGGGGGAAAATTCGGACAAGGTGGTTACAAGACCTCTGGTGGTCTCCACGGAGTTGGATCTTCTGTCGTCAATGCCCTCTCTAGTTGGCTCGAAGTAGAAATTACTCGTGATGGAACAGTTTATAGACAGCGTTTTGAAAATGGTGGGAAGCCCGTAACAACTCTTGAAAAGGTTGGCACAGCACCTAAATCTAAGACAGGTACAAAAGTGACCTTTATGCCGGATGCTAGTATCTTTTCTACGACAGACTTCAAGTACAATACCATTTCAGAGCGTCTCAATGAGTCTGCTTTTCTCTTGAAAAATGTAACCTTGTCATTAACGGACAAGCGAACAGACGAGTCAATCGAGTTCCACTATGAGAATGGGGTTCAGGACTTTGTTTCCTACCTCAACGAAGACAAGGAAACCCTGACACCAGTTCTCTACTTTGAAGGCGAAGACAATGGTTTCCAAGTAGAAGTAGCCCTTCAGTATAATGATGGATTTTCAGATAACATCCTGTCCTTTGTCAATAACGTTCGCACTAAGGACGGTGGAACGCATGAGACAGGACTTAAGTCTGCTATTACCAAAGTCATGAATGACTACGCCCGTAAGACAGGTCTTCTCAAGGAAAAGGATAAAAATCTTGAAGGGTCCGATTACCGTGAAGGATTAGCAGCCGTTCTTTCTATTCTAGTCCCTGAAGAACACTTGCAGTTTGAAGGACAGACTAAGGATAAACTAGGAAGTCCCCTTGCTCGTCCTGTTGTAGATGGAATTGTGGCTGATAAGTTGACCTTCTTCCTCATGGAAAATGGAGAACTAGCTTCTAACCTGATTCGCAAGGCTATCAAGGCGCGCGATGCTCGTGAAGCAGCACGTAAGGCGCGTGATGAGAGCCGAAATGGCAAGAAGAATAAGAAAGACAAGGGCTTGCTTTCTGGGAAATTAACCCCAGCCCAGTCTAAAAATCCAGCAAAGAACGAGCTCTACTTAGTCGAGGGGGATTCTGCCGGTGGTTCTGCTAAGCAAGGTCGTGACCGCAAGTTCCAGGCTATCTTGCCTCTTCGTGGTAAGGTTATCAATACAGCCAAGGCCAAGATGGCTGATATCCTGAAAAATGAAGAAATCAATACCATGATTTATACCATCGGTGCGGGTGTTGGAGCAGATTTCTCACTTGAAGATGCTAACTATGACAAGATTATTATCATGACCGATGCTGATACCGACGGTGCCCATATCCAGACCTTGCTCTTGACATTTTTCTACCGTTACATGCGTCCACTAGTTGAGGCAGGTCATGTTTATATCGCCCTTCCGCCTCTTTACAAGATGTCAAAAGGGAAAGGTAAGAAAGAAGAAGTGGCCTACGCTTGGACAGATGGTGAGCTAGAAGAACTTCGCAAGCAGTTCGGTAAAGGTGCTACCCTTCAACGCTACAAGGGTCTTGGTGAGATGAATGCGGACCAGCTCTGGGAAACAACCATGAATCCAGAAACTCGCACCCTCATCCGTGTTACGATTGAAGACCTAGCACGCGCAGAACGTCGCGTCAATGTCCTAATGGGTGATAAGGTCGAACCACGTCGTAAGTGGATTGAAGATAATGTCAAGTTTACGCTGGAAGAGAGCGGGGAGATGGTTTTTTGAGATTCTAGATTGGATTTTTGTAAGAAGAACAATAGTGGTAAAAGAAATTGATATCAAAGCTATTTTAATTCTTTTTACTTTAAAGTTATACGAGGTACGTAACGTATGAAAGATATTTGGTCATTGATTGATACTAGCAGTAAGGGTGAAATTTTTAAAGATTTTCCGGATGAGGAACTTCTTGGTTTGTTGAAAGACTATTATTTAGGAAATAAAAAATTAGTAGATTTAATATATATCTATGACCTACAAACTACTCCTTCACTTATACGAAAACATTTCCCTAAAATAATGATAGGTGAAAAATGCGAAAAATGTGGCAATGAAAAATATAAAGAGTTACCAACTAAAGCTGGTTTTAAAGATTTTGTCAAAAATATCGACTCTGATTTACATTTTAATGAACCAAGATGTACTATTTGCGGACATATTCAAGATGATGTAGATTGCTTATGCATGGACTGTAGAATTAAGAAACGCGAATTAATTTTGAAATCATTTAGTTTTGAGGAACCTAAAAGACTTGTAAAATTCAAGTTGAAGGAAAGATTAATTCTAGCCGTAATTTTACAAGGATTAAAAATTAGTAACGGAAGTTCTGACTGTAGATACGAGTCTCAAATATTTCCACAGCTTTTCTTTGAAGATGATTACATAGAAGAAATTCGTTATCTTTGCAAAAATAATATTTTAGTTGTTTCACCATCAAGTTCTATTGAAGCTTTTGTTAAACCGTCAGAGTCACTAAGTTATCCAAATGAATTTTACATACGTAAGGTGAGTTATTCGTTAAAAAATTTAGAACTTATGTTTGGAAGTGATGAAAATTGGTTTGAAGATCTTAAGTTTCCTCATAACTTATCTTATTCTTTAGAAGAAAAACAAGAATTATGGAAGTATATCGTTACTAATGAATTACTCAAACTATTCAATTATCAGTTTCAAAATTATAATTTTCATTATAAATGGGATAAAGAAGGTTGTGAGAAGCAAATTGATGCTATCAAAACAGAAATTCGAACTTTACTTGTCAAAAATAGGTATACACCCGCACAAATATATGCAATTTTATGGATAGGTATTAGACAAAGTATTGCAAATAGAGAAAAAATTAAGGCGAAAGGATATCCACTTCATCATAAAAATGATGATGTACAATTTGTTATTTCCTATGGAATTCATAATTTTTTAAAGTATAACACAGAGATTAAGGAATTTGAGTTCCCAACATCAGGGGAAGTATCTGTAGTCACAAGAATATTTTTTGAACAAATATTAAAGCAACAAAATTGGTTCTATACAAAATATCCTGATAATATAGAAGATATAAATCTAGATAAGTTTTTATCTGAATTATCTGATGAGAAAAAACAGGAACTAAAAAAAAGAATAAATAGTGAAGAAAACGAAGAATAATATTTTCTTAAACTATGAATAATTTCTTGTAGAATAGAGTAAATTAATGAGTTAGATTCAGTATGCTGAAAAGAGACTTCCCATCGTTAACTAAATAAAGTATATAATTTAAAATTTTTAAACTACAGAAAGGATAGTTTAGTTATATAAAATAACGGAACACTTTCGTCTATAAAAAACTACTCTATATTCTTTGAAAGGAGTTGAACACGCCCTAAATACTGTGTGAAAAAGATAAATTCTCTTGAGAGCATCGCTCCCTGCAAGAATTTCCTGTTTTCAATTTGTATTTTACGGGCTTTGTATCCTATATGAGTAATATCCAAAACATGTCCCTTGAGGACATCATGGGAGAGCGCTTTGGGCGCTACTCCAAATACATCATTCAAGACCGGGCTTTGCCAGACATTCGTGATGGCTTGAAGCCGGTTCAGCGTCGTATTCTTTATTCGATGAATAAGGATGGTAATACTTTTGACAAGAGTTACCGTAAATCAGCCAAGTCTGTCGGGAACATCATGGGTAATTTCCACCCACACGGAGATTCTTCTATCTATGATGCCATGGTTCGTATGTCTCAGGACTGGAAGAACCGTGAGATTCTAGTTGAAATGCACGGGAACAATGGTTCTATGGACGGAGATCCACCTGCGGCTATGCGTTATACCGAGGCACGTTTGTCTGAAATTGCAGGTTATCTCCTACAAGATATCGATAAAAAGACAGTTCCTTTTGCTTGGAACTTTGACGATACCGAAAAAGAGCCAACTGTCTTGCCAGCGGCTTTTCCAAACCTTTTGGTCAATGGTTCAACCGGGATTTCAGCTGGTTATGCCACAGATATTCCACCGCATAATTTGGCTGAGGTCATTGATGCGACAGTCTACATGATTGATCATCCGACTGCCAAGGTAGATAAGTTGATGGAATTCTTGCCGGGACCAGATTTCCCCACAGGTGCCATTATCCAAGGCCGTGACGAAATCAAAAAGGCCTATGAAACTGGTAAAGGGCGCGTGGTTGTTCGTTCTAAGACGGAAATTGAGAAGCTTAAAGGTGGTAAGGAACAAATCGTTATCACTGAGATTCCTTATGAAATCAATAAGGCTAACTTGGTCAAGAAAATCGATGAAGTCCGTGTTAATAATAAAGTGGCAGGTATCGCTGAGGTTCGTGATGAGTCTGACCGTGATGGTCTTCGCATCGCTATCGAACTCAAAAAAGATGCGAACACGGAACTTGTTCTCAACTACCTTTTCAAATACACTGACTTGCAAATCAACTACAACTTCAACATGGTTGCGATTGACAATTTCACGCCTCGCCAGGTTGGAATTGTACCAATCTTGTCTAGTTATATCGCCCACCGTCGTGAAGTTATCTTGGCGCGTTCTCGCTTTGACAAGGAAAAGGCTGAAAACCGTCTCCATATCGTGGAAGGTTTGATTCGCGTTATCTCGATTTTGGATGAAGTCATTGCCCTTATCCGTGCTTCTGAGAATAAGGCTGATGCAAAGGAAAACCTCAAGGTCAGCTATGAATTTACCGAAGAACAGGCTGAAGCTATCGTTACCTTGCAACTTTATCGTTTAACGAATACAGACGTAGTTGTCTTGCAGGAAGAAGAAGCAGAACTTCGTGAGAAGATTGCTATGCTTGCGGCTATCATCGGTGACGAACGAACTATGTACAATCTCATGAAGAAAGAACTCCGTGAGGTCAAGAAGAAATTTGCGACTCCGCGCTTGAGTACTTTAGAAGATACAGCAAAAGTCATCGAGATTGATACAGCTAGTCTAATCGCTGAAGAAGATACTTACGTCAGCGTGACGAAGGCAGGTTACATCAAGCGTACTAGTCCTCGTTCTTTCGCAGCTTCTACCTTAGAAGAAATTGGGAAACGGGATGACGACCGCTTGTTATTTGTACAATCAGTTAAAACCACTCAACATCTATTAATCTTTACAACGCTTGGGAATGTTATTTACCGCCCTGTCCATGAGTTAGCAGATATTCGTTGGAAGGATATCGGGGAGCACTTGAGCCAAACAATTACAAACTTTGAAACCAATGAAGAAGTGCTCTATGTTGAAGTTGTGGATCAGTTTGAGGATGCGACAACCTACTTTGCAGCGACTCGCCTTGGACAAATCAAACGTGTAGAACGTAAAGAATTTTCTCCATGGAGAACCTACCGTTCTAAATCTGTTAAGTTCGCTAAGTTGAAAGACGATAGTGACCAGATTGTAGCAGTAGCACCAATCAAGCTAGATGATGTCCTATTAATCAGTAAAAATGGCTATGCTCTTCGCTTTAATATCGAAGAGGTTCCAGTTGTTGGAGCCAAGGCTGCAGGTGTCAAAGCTATGAATCTGAAAGCAGATGATGAGCTTCAAGCTGCCTTTATCTGCAATACTTCATCCTTCTATCTGTTAACGCAACGTGGAAGCTTGAAACGTGTATCAACAGAGGAAATTCCAGCGACTAGTCGTGCTAAGCGAGGTCTTCAAGTTTTGAGAGAATTGAAGAGTAAACCACATCGCGTCTTCTTGGCCGGTGCTGTCTTAGAACAAGGATTTATCGGAGATCTCTTCAGTACAGAAGTAGAAGATGGCGAACAAACTCTTGTTATCCAATCAAATAATGGAACGATTTACGAAGCAATTCTGCAAGATTTGAATCTATCAGAGCGCACAAGTAATGGAAGCTTTATCTCAGATACTATTTCAGACGAGGAAGTTTTCGATGCCTATCTCAAAGAAGTCTTTAAAGAAGAAAAAGATAATTCATAAGAAAATCAGTCCTAGTGACTGATTTTTTATAAATAAAATTTTCAGAAAATTACAAATAATACTTGAATTTTTAGGAGAATAGTGTAGAATAGAACACAAAGCCTGATTAGAATAAAGGAGATTGTCATGACAGTTACGATTGATTGGGAAAATCTCGGTTTTTCCTATATGAAACTACCTTATCGTTATATCGCTTATTTTAAAGATGGACAATGGACACAGGGGGAATTAACAGAAGATGCAACCTTGCATATTTCAGAATCATCTCCAAGTCTTCACTATGGACAGCAAGCATTTGAAGGATTGAAAGCCTATCGTACAAAGGATGGTAGCGTACAACTCTTCCGTCCAGATGAAAATGCTAAACGTCTACAACGTACTTGTGATCGTCTTTTGATGCCTCAAGTTCCAACAGAAATGTTTGTAGAAGCATGTAAAGCAGTTGTTCGTGCCAATGAAGAATACGTACCGCCTTATGGAACAGGTGGAACCCTTTACCTCCGTCCACTTTTGATTGGTGTCGGAGATATCATCGGGGTAAAACCAGCCGAGGAGTATATTTTCACTATCTTTGCTATGCCAGTTGGAAATTACTTTAAGGGTGGTTTGGTTCCAACAAACTTCTTGATTCAAGATGAGTATGATCGTGCTGCACCAAATGGAACTGGAGCTGCCAAGGTCGGTGGGAACTATGCAGCTAGTCTTTTACCAGGAAAAATGGCTAAATCCCGTCATTTCTCAGATGTTATTTATCTTGACCCATCAACCCACACCAAGATTGAAGAAGTCGGTTCAGCAAACTTCTTTGGGATTACAGCTGACAACGAGTTCGTAACGCCACTGAGTCCATCAATCTTGCCATCCATTACCAAGTACTCATTGCTTTACTTGGCAGAGCATCGTTTAGGCTTGAAGCCTGTTGAGGGAGATGTACCAATTGACAGCCTTGATCGATTTGTAGAAGCAGGTGCCTGTGGAACAGCAGCAGTAATTTCGCCAATTGGGGGAATCCAACACGGTGATGATTTCCATGTTTTCTACAGTGAAACAGAGGTTGGTCCAGTGACTCGTAAACTATACGATGAATTGACAGGTATCCAATTTGGTGACATTGAAGCACCAGAAGGCTGGATTGTAAAAGTAGATTAAACATTATTAAAGGAGATCTTTATGAAAACGAAAAAATGGATGTTAACAGCAGGAGTTGTCCTGAGTACAGCAGTTCTTCTTGTGGCTTGTGGGAAAGCTGACAAGGAAGCAGACGCACCTACTACCTTCTCTTACGTCTATGGAGTAGACCCATCATCTTTGGACTACAGTATTGCAACTCGTACTTCAACAACGGATATTATTGGTAACGTTGTTGATGGATTGTTGGAAAACGATGAATATGGAAATTTGGTTCCTTCACTAGCAGAAGACTGGAGTGTCTCACAAGACGGTTTGACTTATACTTATAAACTTCGTAAAGGGGTTAAATGGTACACGTCAGAAGGTGAAGAATACGCTGAAGTAACTGCGCATGACTTTGTTACTGGACTAAAACACGTAGCAGATGGTAAATCAGACGGTGTCACTCTTATTCAAAACTCCATTAAGGGCTTGAATGAATATATGACTGGTGAGACTAATGACTTCTCTACAGTTGGGGTTAAGGCATTGGATGACTACACAGTCCAGTATACTCTTAATGCACCTGAAAGTTTCTGGAATTCGAAAGTAACTTCAGCAACTATGTTGCCGGTAAACGAGGAATTCCTCAAAGCTTCAGGCAAGAACTACGGAGCAGTAAGTCCATCTGGTATTCTTTATAACGGTCCGTATATCCTGAAGACATTGACTTCAAAATCTTTAATCGAATACGAAAAGAACCCAAATTATTGGGATAAAGAGAAGGTTAAAATTGAGAAAGTAAAATTGACCTACTATGATGGTTCAGACCAAGAATCATTAATCCGTAGCTTCTCTTCAGGTGTTTATACAACAGCTCGTATCTTCCCAAGTAGCTCAAACTTTGCTTCTACATTGGAACAATACGGAGATAAAATTACATACAGTCCACAGGATTCAACTAGTTATTACTTTACCTTTAACGTAAACCGTCAATCTTACAATAAGACTGCGAAAACAAGTGAAGAACAGAAAACTTCTACAAAAGAAGCGATGTTGAACAAGGACTTCCGTCAAGCAATCAACTTTGCTTTCAACCGTCATTCATATGCTGCACAGCTCAATGGTGAAGATGGTGCGGACAAGATTATTCGTAACAGTCTAGTTCCAGATAACTTTGTACAATCTGGTGGTAAAAACTTTGGTGACATCGCTCAAGCAGAATTGGTCAACTATGGAGACCAATGGAAAGGCGTTGAGCTTGTAGACGGAAAAGATACCATCTACAATCCAGACAAAGCCAAAGCTTTATTCGAAAAAGCTAAGAAAGAATTGGAAACAAAAGGTGTAACCTTCCCAATTCATTTGGATGTTCCAGTTGAACAGACAGATACAATTGCCGTTCAACAAAGCAATTCCTTCAAACAATCAATCGAGTCAACTCTTGGTTCTGAAAATGTCGTGATCGATGTTCTTCAAATGACCGATAACGAAAAGGAAAGTATTACATCGCAGGCGCGTGTTCCAGCTCAAAAAGACTATGACTTGAACAGTACTGGATGGGCTCCAAGTTACCAAGATCCAGCAAGTTATCTCAATATCATGGATCCTAAGACAGGTTCTGCTATGAAACACCTTGGTATTACGAAAGGTAAAGACAAGGAAGTAGTAGCTCAACTTGGTCTGGACGAATATAAGAAACTCTTGGATGATGCAGTTTCAGAAACAAACGATTTGGACAAGAGATATGAAAAATATGCTAAGGCTCAAGCATGGCTCACTGATAGTTCTCTCTTGATGCCAACAGCTTCATCAGGTGGCTCACCAGTTGTCAGCAACGTCGTTCCATTCTCTAAACCATACTCACAAGTAGGTATTAAGGGTGATCCATATATCTTCAAGGGAATGAAATTGCAAAAAGAAATTGTATCTGCTAAAGAATATCAAGCAGCTCTTGAAAAATGGCAAAAAGAAAAATTGGAATCAAACAGTAAATATCAAAAAGAACTAGAAAGTCATGTCAAATAAAACAGACTAGTATTTTTGGAATAAAGGGGCCTATATGGAATGGATTAAACTAATAGGGATAGTTATTATTGTGGTTGGTTTTAGCTATAAATTAGATACCATCGCAACGGTAGTCTTAGCTAGTTTAGTTACAGCTCTAGTTTCTGGAGTTTCTCTTGTTGAGTTCTTGGAAATTTTAGGAAGAGAATTTAGCAATCAACGAGTTCTTACGATTTTTATGGTAACCTTGCCCTTGGTTGGTTTATCTGAAACTTTTGGACTCAAGCAACGTTCAATTGACTTGATTCAAAAGATTAAAGGACTGACCGTAGGAAGTTTTTATACCGTTTATTTCTTTTTTCGGGAACTTGACAGTTTCTTTGCCATTCGTATCGGAGGGCAGCCGCAGTTTGTAAGGCCTCTGGTTCAACCCATGGGACAAGCAGCGGCAGAGTTACAATTAGGTAGAAAATTAACGGAGCAGGAGAGCGAAGCGCTAAAAGCGCGTGCAGCAGCAAATGATAATTTTGCAAATTTCTTTGCTCAGAATACTTTCGTTGGTGCAGGTGGTGTCCTCTTAGTTGGGGGCACTCTGGACCAATTAGGTTACGAAAGTAATTATGCAGGAATCGCTTCGGCTTCTCTTATTGTTGCAGGAGTTGCCCTGCTTGTGGTAGGGATTTACAATTACTTATTTGATAGAAAACTGCTAGCGAATAAGCTTAGTAAAGGAAAAGATGAATGAACAATCTAGCAAGACAGTTATTAGAGTTAACCTATATTGTGATTGGTTGTCAATTTCTTCATACGGCCTACTGTAGCTATAAAGACAAAACAAACCCAGTTCGATATGGAACAGCTGGGTTTTGGGCTTTATTGGGAATCAGTTTTATTGGTGGTTCCTATCTACCATCTATCTGTATTGGAATTATCGTAGTGCTCTTAGCCCTACTAACACTCTTTAAACAGGTTCGTATCGGAACCTTACCGTCTCTGGATGAAGTCAAGGCAAACTTTGAAGCTAAACGGTTGAAGAATAAAATTTTTATTCCGGTCATGCTGATGGCTTTGATTGCTTTAGTATTAGCAAAAATGATCCCAGAGTTTAGTAAGATTGCTATCAGTCTTGCAGCATTTTTAGCAACCATTTCTCTTTTATTGATTACTAAGAGTTCTCCTAAAAGCTTATTATCAGAAAATAATCGCATGGTTCAGCAAGTCTCAACTAGTGGGATTGTTCCCCAACTTTTAGGAGCTTTGGGGGCTATTTTTACTGTAGCTGGAGTTGGAGATTTAATGTCACATCTGATAAGTGGTTTTGTGCCTTCGGGGAGTCGGTTGATGGGTGTAGTGGCTTATGTGTTGGGAATGGTTCTATTTTCAATGATTATGGGAAATGCCTTTGCGGCCTTTACTGTCATTACTGCTGGAATTGGTGTTCCCTTTGTATTTTCCTTGGGAGCAGATCCAATCGTGGCGGGTGCTCTTGCTATGACAGCAGGTTGTTGTGGGACTCTATTAACCCCAATGGCTGCCAATTTCAATACTCTACCTGTAGCCCTTTTGGATATGAAAGATCCAAATGGCGTTATCAAAGCACAAGTAGGAGTAGCTATTGTCATGATTGTCATACATGTATTTCTGATGTACTTTTTGGCATTTTAGTAAAGGAAATAAAATGAAAATATTAGTTACAGGATTTGATCCTTTTGGTGGTGAAAAGGTCAATCCAGCTCTAGAAGCAGTTAAATCATTACCGTCTGAAATCAATGGTGCAGAGCTTCATTGGGTAGAAATCCCAACAGTCTTTTATAAATCAGCAGAGGTTTTAGAAGCAGAAATAAATCGATACCAGCCAGATGTTGTGCTTTGCATTGGACAAGCAGGAGGAAGAGCGAGTTTAACTCCTGAGAGAGTTGCTATTAATCAAGATGATGCTAGAATTCCAGATAACCAAGGAAATCAACCGATTGACACTCCAATTCGCCTTGATGGAGAAGCCGCCTATTTTAGCACACTCCCTATCAAAGCAATGGTACAAGCCATAAAAGAAGAAGGGCTACCTGCTTCAGTATCCAATACAGCTGGAACCTTTGTTTGCAATCATCTGATGTATCAGGTTCTCTACTTAGCGGATAAGAAATTTCCCAATATGAGAGCAGGATTTATGCATATTCCCTATATGACAGAACAAGTGGTAAATAAGCCTAATACTGCATCCATGTGCTTAAGAGATATTGTCCGAGGCATCGAAGCTGCTATTGGTGCTATCGTGGACCATAAAGATAAAGATTTGAAGTTGGTCGGAGGGACGACTCACTAATGATTCAATTTTCAAATTAAAAAATTTTCTATTTTATTCCTTAAACTCTCTGTCAAGATAAGCATGACAGAGAGTTTTTTCTTGCTAGATTAGGGAATTTCTTGTAAAATAGAAAAAGTGAAAAGAGGTATGGTATGAGTAAAAAAGACAAAAAAATTGAGATTCAATTATCAGATGCTAAAGTAGTAGTTGGAAAAGATAAGTACGATGGTTATACTTTAATGATTGGAAAAAAATTAATCGGTGAAATTGCCGAACTAGATGACCAATTTGCAATCATAAAGAATGGAAATGTCGATAGTTTTTACAAGAATCTTGAAAAAGCTGTGGAAATATTGATTGAGAACTATAATTTAGCAAAATAATGCTTGTTTTTTGCAAATTTTCATGATATAATAGTTTTCGTTGATTGTCGGAGAGATAGCGAAGAGGCTAAACGCGGCGGACTGTAAATCCGCTCCTTCGGGTTCGGGGGTTCGAATCCCTCTCTCTCCATATCATCAATGGGGTATAGCCAAGCGGTAAGGCAAGGGACTTTGACTCCCTCATGCGTTGGTTCGAATCCAGCTACCCCAGTTCTTAGGTAATAAATTCAAGATAAAAAGAAAAATATCTTAGGGTATTTTATTTTTATAATTGAAGGACGTTCGAGATGTTCATGTCGTTGCGGGTGCTTAGGAAAAAAATTATAAGTATGTCAAGTTAAAAAACTTGATTGTTGGAGGATTTTTTAGATGAATGAATTTGAAGATTTGCTAAATAGCGTTAGCCAAGTTGAACCTGGTGATGTTGTTAGTGCTGAAGTATTGACAGTTGATGCTAATCAAGCTAACGTTGCAATCTCTGGAACTGGTGTTGAAGGTGTCTTGACTCTTCGCGAATTGACAAACGATCGCGACGCAGATATCAATGACTTTGTAAAAGTAGGTGAAGTATTTGATGTTCTTGTACTTCGTCAAGTAGTTGGTAAAGATACTGATACAGTAACATACCTTGTATCTAAAAAACGCCTTGAAGCTCGCAAAGCATGGGACAAACTTGTAGGACGCGAAGAAGAAGTTGTTACAGTTAAAGGAACTCGCGCTGTTAAAGGTGGACTTTCAGTAGAATTTGAAGGTTTGCGTGGATTTATCCCAGCTTCAATGTTGGATACTCGTTTTGTACGTAACACTGAGCGTTTTGTAGGTCAAGAATTTGAAGCTAAAATTAAAGAAGTTGACCCTAAAGAAAACCGCTTCATCCTTTCACGTCGTGAAGTTGTAGAAGCAGCTACTGCTGCAGCTCGTGCTGAAGTATTCGGTAAATTGGCTGTTGGTGATGTTGTGACTGGTAAAGTTGCACGTATCACAAGCTTCGGTGCTTTCATCGACCTTGGTGGTGTTGATGGATTGGTTCACTTGACTGAATTGTCACACGAACGTAACGTTTCACCTAAATCAGTTGTAACTGTTGGTGAAGAAGTTGAAGTGAAAATCCTTGATCTTAACGAAGAAGAAGGACGTGTATCACTTTCACTTAAAGCAACAACACCTGGACCATGGGATGGCGTTGAGCAAAAATTGGCTAAAGGTGACGTTGTAGAAGGTACAGTTAAACGTTTGACTGACTTTGGTGCGTTTGTTGAAGTATTACCAGGTATCGATGGACTTGTTCACGTATCACAAATTTCACACAAACGTATTGAAAATCCAAAAGAAGCTCTTACTGTTGGTCAAGAAGTTACTGTTAAAGTTCTTGATGTTAACGCTGATGCAGAACGCGTATCACTTTCTATCAAAGCTCTTGAAGAACGTCCAGCTCAAGAAGAAGGACAAAACGAAGAAAAACGTGCTCCACGTCCACGTCGTCCAAAACGTCAAGAAAAACGTGACTTTGAACTTCCAGAAACACAAACTGGATTCTCAATGGCTGACTTGTTCGGTGACATCGAACTTTAATCAATCAGATTTAATTATAAATCCTTTGTTGTTAAAACAAGGGATTTTTCTTTTTTCAACTAGTATTTTTTGATATAATGGTTTTATGTTATATTCCGAAAAAGAATCAATTTATCAGATGGTAAATGCCCAGCTCACTGCGCTTTTAGATACCGAGTCTAATGTATTGGCTAATCTTTCAAATGCTAGTGCTCTTCTAAAAATGAACTTTCCTCATACTGTTTTTTCAGGATTCTATTTATATGACGGAAATGAGCTCATTTTAGGACCTTTTCAAGGTGGAGTTTCATGTGTTAGAATCCCACTTGGAAAAGGAGTTTGTGGGGAGTCTGCGGCTATCCGTCAAACAGTTATCGTTGGGGATGTAAAGACCTATCCCAACTATATTTCTTGCGATAGTAGTGCTCATAGTGAGATTGTTCTTCCAATGGTAAAAGATGGACAGCTTCTCGGAGTGTTAGATTTGGATTCATCTTGTGTAGATGATTATGATCACATTGATCAACAGTATTTAGAAGAGTTTGTTACCATTTTGTTAGAAAAAACAGAATGGACATTTTCAATGTATGAGGAGAAAGCATAATGTATCAGGCGCTTTATCGAAAGTATAGAAGTCAAAATTTTTCACAGCTAGTGGGCCAGGAAGTTATTGCTCGAACCCTTAAACAGGCTGTGGAACAAGATAAAATCAGTCATGCCTACCTATTTTCAGGTCCTCGTGGAACAGGTAAAACCAGTGTAGCCAAGATTTTTGCCAAGGCAATGAACTGTCCGAATCAAGAAGGGGGAGAACCTTGCAATAACTGTTATATCTGTCAAGCTGTCACAGAAGGAAGTTTGGAAGATGTTATCGAGATGGATGCGGCTTCTAATAATGGAGTTGATGAAATCCGTGATATTCGTGACAAATCAACTTATGCTCCGAGTATAGCTCAGTACAAGGTCTATATCATTGACGAGGTCCACATGCTTTCAACAGGTGCCTTTAATGCCCTTTTGAAAACACTGGAAGAACCTACTCCAAATGTCGTTTTTATACTGGCGACTACAGAGTTGCATAAAATTCCTGCAACTATCTTGTCTCGCGTTCAACGCTTCGAGTTTAAGTCTATTAAGACGCAGGATATTCGTGATCATATCTTCCAGATTTTGGAAAAAGAAGGAATTGATTACGAAACAGAAGCTGTTGAAATTATTGCTCGACGAGCTGAAGGCGGGATGCGGGATGCCTTGTCTATCTTAGACCAGGCATTAAGCTTAACACAAGAACCTACTCTTACTACAGCAGTTTCTGAGGAAATCACTGGGACCATTAGTTTAAGTGCTTTGGACGATTATGTTGCTTCTTTAGCACAAAAGAATGTAACAGGTGCTTTGGAACAACTTGATCTGATTTTTGAGAATGGAAAGAGCATGACACGGTTTATAGTGGATTTACTACAATACTTACGTGATATCTTAATTGTTCAAGCAGGTGGAGAGAATACTCACCATAGTGATGTATTTGAGAGAAATTTAGACCTTCCGCAGGATATCTTGTTTGAGATGATTAGTCTTGCTACTAAAAGTCTGGCTGATATTAAGGCTAGCTTACAACCTAAGATTTATGCTGAAATGATGACCATTCGTTTGGCAGAAATTGATTCACAGCCAGAACTTTCAGGTGTCGTGGCTGAAGAGCTATCTTCTCTTCGAGAAGAAGTTACACGATTGAAACAAGCTCTTGCCAATGTTGGTTCTAATCCTAAACAAACTGCTTCTACACCAAGTCGTCCGACGAACAGTAAGTCCATCTATCGTGTAGACAGAAACAAGGTGCAGTCTATTCTTCAAGAAGCGGTAGAAAATCCAGACTTAGCTCGTCAAAACCTAATTCGTCTTCAGAATGCTTGGGGTGAAGTTATTGAAAGCTTATCAGGACCAGATAAGGCACTTTTGGCTGGTTCTCAACCAGTTGCTGCTAATGAACACCATGCGATTTTGGCTTTTGAATCGAATTTCAATGCTGGTCAAACCATGAAACGAGACAATCTCAACACTATGTTTGGCAATATTCTTAGCCGAGCTGCTGGTTTTTCTCCAGAGATTCTCGCTATTTCCATGGAAGAATGGAAGGAAGTTCGAGCTGCATTTTCTAGCCGAGCTAAAGGTTCTCAAGAACAAGTCGCTAAGGAGGAGTCCGAGGAATCAATTCTTCCTCAAGGTTTTGAATTTTTAGCAGATAAAGTGACTATAACAGAAGACTAAAAGGAATTTGTGGTAAAAGACTATGAACCGACAACAATTTATTATCATGGCCTTATTTACTGCTGCTGAGACTTATTTCTTTAATGAATCCATAATGGAGCAACGGTATATCGTGGCCTTGCTTTGGGCTATTTTGATCCTGAGAAATTTTCGCGTGAGCTATATCATGGGTAAAATTGTGAGCGCTATAGATGATCATTTTCAAGGGAAGAAGTAGCTCCTAGCTTCTAGACAAAATCAAAGCCTTTTAGGCTTTTTTTTGTTATACTATAAAGGTATATTTATTGACATTTTACCGTATTTTTCTAGGGGATTTTAAAAGGTTAAGTTTCAGGTAAATACAGTAAAAAGGATGAAAAGAAAGGAACAATCATGTCAGTATTAGAGATCAAAGATCTTCATGTTGAAATTGAAGGAAAAGAAATTTTAAAAGGGGTCAACCTGACTCTTAAAACAGGGGAAATTGCAGCTATCATGGGACCAAATGGTACCGGTAAGTCTACCCTTTCAGCTGCAATTATGGGAAACCCAAACTATGAAGTCACTAAAGGTGAAGTCTTGTTTGACGGTGTAAATATTCTTGAATTGGAAGTTGATGAGCGTGCTCGTATGGGACTTTTCCTTGCTATGCAATACCCATCAGAAATTCCTGGAATCACCAATGCTGAATTTCTTCGTGCAGCCATGAATGCTGGTAAAGAAGATGACGAAAAGATTTCAGTTCGTGAATTTATTACTAAGCTAGACGAAAAAATGGAATTGCTCAACATGAAAGAAGAAATGGCAGAGCGTTACCTCAACGAAGGATTCTCTGGTGGTGAGAAAAAACGTAATGAAATTCTACAACTCTTGATGTTGGAACCAACTTTTGCCCTTCTTGACGAGATTGACTCAGGCCTTGATATCGATGCTCTTAAAGTTGTTTCTAAAGGTGTCAATGCTATGCGTGGCGAAGGCTTTGGTGCAATGATCATTACTCACTACCAACGTCTCTTGAACTATATCACGCCAGATGTAGTACACGTTATGATGGAAGGTCGTGTTGTACTTTCTGGTGGTCCAGAATTGGCTGCACGTTTGGAACGTGAAGGATACGCAAAATTAGCTGAAGAACTTGGCTACGACTACAAGGAAGAATTGTAATTCGCTCGTATCTTTTAGGAGAAGTAAATGACTAAAGAAACTATTAAACTTTTTTCAGAAATGCATGCTGAACCAAGCTGGTTGGCTGACCTCCGTCAAAAAGCCTTTGATAAGATTGAGAGTTTAGAATTACCAGTTATTGAGCGTGTTAAATTTCACCGTTGGAATCTGGGTGATGGAACTATTACAGAAAGCGAACCGTCAGCAAATGTACCTGACTTCACTGCTCTAGACAATCACTTGAAGTTGGTGCAAGTAGGAACCCAGACTGTTTTTGAACAAACTCCAGTTGAGTTGGCTGAACAAGGAGTTGTCTTTACAGACTTCCACTCAGCTTTAGAAGAAATTCCAGATCTTGTAGAAGAATTTTTCATGTCATCAGTGAAATACGATGATGATAAGTTGGCAGCTTACCATACAGCATATTTTAACAGTGGTGCTGTTCTCTACATTCCAGATAACGTAGAAATCACAGAACCAATTGAAGGTGTTTTCTACCAAGACAGCGATAGCGATGTGCCATTTAACAAGCATATCCTCATCATCGCTGGTAAGAACAGTAAGATTAGCTACCTTGAGCGTCTGGAGTCACGTGGTGAAGGTAGTGCTAAGGCAACTGCTAATATCACTGTAGAAGTCATTGCTCGTTCAGGTGCGCAAGTGAAGTTTGCAGCGATTGACCGTCTAGGCGAAAATGTTACAGCCTACATTAGCCGCCGTGGGAAATTGGGCAACGATGCAAGTATTGACTGGGCTATCGGTGTCATGAACGAAGGAAATGTCGTTGCTGACTTTGATAGTGACTTGATTGGTAATGGTAGCCATGCAGATCTCAAGGTCGTAGCACTTTCAAGTGGCCGTCAGGTTCAAGGGATTGATACTCGAGTGACTAACTATGGTTGCAACTCTATCGGTAATATCCTTCAACATGGAGTTATCCTTGAAAAAGCAACCTTGACATTTAACGGTATCGGACACATCATTAAGGGTGCCAAGGCAGCAGATGCCCAACAAGAAAGCCGTGTTCTCATGCTTTCGGACCAAGCTCGTTCAGATGCTAACCCAATTCTTTTGATTGACGAAAATGATGTGACTGCAGGACACGCAGCTTCTATCGGTCAAGTAGATCCAGAAGATATGTACTACCTCATGAGTCGTGGTTTAGATCAAGCAACTGCAGAACGCTTGGTTGTACGTGGATTCCTTGGATCAGTTATTGTAGAAATTCCAGTCAAGGAAGTTCGCGATGAAATGATTGCGACTATCGAAGAAAAATTGTCAAAACGCTAAGGGGAAGCCTATGTTAGATGTAGAAGTGATTCGCAAGGATTTTCCAATTTTAGACCAGATCGTCAATGATGAGCCTTTGGTCTACCTGGACAATGCTGCGACGACACAAAAACCACTAGCAGTTCTGGAAGCCATTAATCACTACTATGAGCAGGACAATGCTAATGTTCACCGTGGAGTTCATACTTTGGCAGAACGAGCGACAGCATCCTATGAAGCTGCTCGTAAAACCATTCGTAAGTTCATCAATGCAGGTTCGACAAAGGAAGTACTCTTCACCAGAGGAACTACGACTAGTCTCAACTGGGTGGCACGTTTCGCTGAGGAAATTTTGACTGAGGGAGACCAGGTCTTGATTTCAGTCATGGAACACCATTCCAATATTATCCCATGGCAGGAAGCTTGTCGCAAGACAGGTGCTGAGCTTGTCTATGTCTATCTCAAAGATGGCGCTCTGGATATGGATGATTTACGAGCTAAATTGACTGATAAGGTTAAGTTCGTTTCACTAGCACATGCTTCCAACGTTCTTGGAGTGGTCAATCCTATCAAAGAAATCACGCAAATGGCTCATAAAGTTGGAGCTATTATGGTGGTAGATGGTGCTCAGTCTACACCTCATATGAAGATTGATGTTCAGGACTTGGATGTAGACTTCTTTGCCTTCTCAGGCCACAAGATGGCTGGTCCTACAGGTATCGGTGTTCTTTATGGCAAAGAAAAGTATCTGGAACAAATGTCGCCGGTGGAGTTTGGTGGAGAGATGATTGATTTCGTATATGAGCAATCTGCTAGTTGGAAAGAATTGCCTTGGAAATTCGAGGCTGGGACTCCTAACATGGCAGGTGCGATTGGACTTGCTGCTGCAGTAGATTATCTTGAAAATCTTGGGATGGATGCGATTGAAACTCATGAACAGGAATTGATTGCATATGTCTTTCCAAAATTGCAGGCAATTGAGGGATTGACCATTTACGGTTCGCAAGATTTGGCTCAACGTTCAGGTGTTATTGCCTTTAATCTAGGTCATCTTCATCCTCACGACCTTGCGACTGCTCTGGATTATGAAGGAGTAGCGGTTCGTGCCGGTCACCATTGCGCTCAACCTTTGCTCCAGTATTTGGATGTTCCAGCAACAGCTCGTGCAAGTTTTTATATCTACAATACCAAGGCAGATTGTGACAAGTTAGTCGATGCATTACTAAAGACAAAGGAGTTTTTCAATGGCACTTTCTAAACTAGATAGCCTTTATATGGCAGTGGTAGCGGACCATTCGAAAAATCCCCATCACCAAGGGAGGTTGGAAGATGCTGAACAAATCAGTCTTAACAATCCAACCTGTGGTGATGTCATCAACCTCTCTGTCAAGTTTGATGCAGATGATCGTTTGGAAGATATTGCTTTTCTAAACTCTGGTTGTACGATTTCAACTGCCTCTGCTAGTATGATGACAGATGCAGTCTTAGGAAAGACCAAGCAAGAAATCTTAGAGCTTGCAACCATCTTTTCTGAAATGGTTCAAGGTCAAAAGGATGAGCGTCAAGATCAACTTGGAGATGCAGCTTTCTTATCAGGAGTTGCCAAGTTTCCTCAACGAATCAAATGCGCAACCCTAGCTTGGAACGCCCTTAAAAAAACAATTGAAGACCAAGAAAACAAATAAGACAAAGTTTCTTTGTTTTATTAATCATAAGTAATGAAGAATGAAAGAAAGGATATTATGGCTGAAGAAAGAGTAGAACCAAAACCAATTGACCTTGGTGAATATAAATTTGGTTTCCATGATGATGTAGAGCCTGTCCTATCGACAGGAAAAGGATTGAATGAAGATGTCATTCGTGAACTATCAGCTGCTAAGGGTGAGCCTGAGTGGATGTTAGAATTCCGTTTGAAGTCTTATGAAACCTTTAAAAAAATGCCCATGCAAACATGGGGAGCAGACTTGTCAGAGATTGATTTTGATGACTTGATTTACTACCAAAAACCATCTGATAAACCAGCTCGTTCTTGGGATGAAGTTCCTGAAAAAATCAAAGAAACCTTTGAACGTATTGGGATTCCTGAAGCTGAGCGTGCTTATCTTGCTGGAGCTTCTGCACAGTATGAGTCAGAAGTGGTTTACCACAACATGAAGGAAGAATTCCAGAAATTGGGTATTATCTTTACTGATACAGATTCTGCCCTCAAAGAGTACCCAGACTTGTTTAAACAGTACTTTGCTAAGTTAGTGCCGCCGACAGATAACAAGTTAGCTGCCCTCAACTCAGCAGTATGGTCAGGTGGAACCTTTATTTATGTTCCTAAAGGTGTGAAAGTTGATATTCCCCTACAAACCTACTTCCGTATCAACAACGAAAATACTGGTCAGTTTGAACGTACCTTGATTATCGTTGATGAAGGAGCAAGCGTCCACTATGTAGAAGGATGTACAGCACCAACTTATTCAAGTAACAGCTTGCATGCTGCCATTGTAGAAATCTTTGCCTTGGACGGAGCTTACATGCGTTATACAACCATCCAAAACTGGTCTGATAACGTCTATAACTTGGTAACAAAACGTGCAAAAGCCTTGAAAGATGCGACTGTTGAGTGGATTGATGGGAACTTAGGTGCCAAAACAACCATGAAATATCCATCTGTTTACTTAGATGGAGAAGGAGCGCGTGGCACCATGCTTTCGATTGCCTTTGCAAATGCTGGTCAACACCAAGATACTGGTGCTAAGATGATCCACAATGCGCCACATACAAGCTCGTCTATCGTATCTAAATCCATCGCCAAAGGCGGAGGGAAGGTTGACTATCGTGGACAAGTAACCTTTAACAAGAACTCTAAGAAATCTGTTTCTCACATCGAGTGTGATACCATTATCATGGATGACTTGTCAGCATCAGATACTATTCCGTTCAATGAAATCCATAACTCACAAGTAGCTTTGGAACACGAAGCCAAAGTATCTAAGATTTCAGAAGAACAACTCTATTATCTCATGAGCCGTGGTTTGTCAGAGTCTGAGGCAACTGAGATGATCGTTATGGGATTTGTAGAGCCCTTCACTAAAGAACTACCAATGGAATATGCTGTTGAGCTTAACCGCTTGATTAGCTATGAAATGGAAGGGTCAGTCGGGTAAAAACCAAAAGGAGAAGCAAATGGGATTCTTAAAAAAATTATTTGGTAATATCGAGAAAGCAAATAAAGGAGAAATTTCTGCTGAGGAAATTGTTCCACCTTTTACAATTGATTTAGTAGAAGAAGCTGATGATTATTGGAGACAAATGGAACAAAATCTCCTTATAAACGCTGTCAAGGCTGTTGGTGGTCCAGAGGCAGTGGAACGTGCTTTTGTTCTTACCAATTTTAAGAAAAATCAAGAAACCTTTGAGCTCTTTTATCAGGTGGATGGTCAATTACTTTCTTGGAGAGAGATGGATGAAAGTGTTGTCGATAAAATTAGCAATCAACTTCTACCACAAGCAGCAGAAGTAGCGTGTGCAGTAAATGAGAATTATGAAGAAGCTGGTGTTCCAGTCATTGACTACGCTATGCTTCAGTTTGAAACTGCAACTATGGCTTGGTTTGGTCGGAAGATTACAATAACTTCTCCAGAAGCCAAATTAACTTTTGAAGAATTAGTATCTGGATGGCGCGCTATTTTGGAACAAGAAATTCCAAATCGTCCTTTAGATAGTGACCGTCCGTTCCCATACTACGAAGTCTAATAACTGTCGAATTTTAACTAGAAATAAAAACTGAGCAAATACTAAATTGTTCAGTTTTTTTGATACAACTTTATAAATATTCACAAAATCCATTATTTGTGGTAAAATAAAACAATTATTGTTAGTGGAGATCAATTATGAATATTTTTAGAACCAAAGACGTAAGTCTAGGTAAAACAGAGATGCATCGTCATCTGAAATTATGGGATTTAATTCTCTTGGGAATTGGCGCCATGGTGGGAACAGGTATCTTTACCATTACAGGTACAGCTGCGGCAACACTAGCAGGACCTGCTCTTGTTGTATCCATCGTAATTTCAGCAATCTGTGTTTCCCTATCAGCGCTCTTTTTTGCAGAATTTGCTTCCCGTGTTCCAGCAACAGGTGGTGCATATAGTTATCTGTATGTGGTTTTGGGAGAATTTCCTGCTTGGATAGCTGGTTGGCTAACCATTATGGAATTTATGACAGCAGTCTCTGGTGTAGCATCTGGTTGGGCTGCCTATTTTAAAGGTTTGCTTAGCCATTATGGAATTTCCTTGCCACAAACCTTAAACGGAACATTTAACCAAGAACATGGTACTTATATTGATCTTTTACCAATTTTAGTGATTATGCTTGTTACAGCAGTCGTCCTCATGAATTCGAAAACTGCTCTTCGTTTTAATTCGATTCTTGTTGTTTTAAAATTTTCTGCTCTTGCCTTATTTATCTTAGTTGGAATTTGGTATATAAAACCTGAGAACTGGTCCAATTTTGCTCCATTTGGTTTTGGTCAGATTTATGGTGGAAGCACAGGGATTATGGCTGGAGCTTCACTCATGTTCTTTGGATTCTTAGGTTTTGAGTCTATTTCTATGGCAGTTGATGAAATTCAAAATCCTCAGAAAAATATTCCACGTGGAATTGTTTTATCCTTGATGATCGTAACCATCCTTTATGCCTTGGTTACCTTAGTATTGACAGGTGTTGTCCACTATAGCAAGCTTAATGTTGACGATGCGGTAGCTTTTGCTCTTAGGAATATTGGTATAGGGTGGGCAGCAAACTATGTTTCTATTGTTGCTATTTTTACCTTGATTACGGTATGTATTTCAATGACTTATGCCTTGTCTCGCATGATTTATAGTTTGGCACGTGATGGGCTCTTGCCCCAAAGTTTCAAACAAGTAACTAAGACAAGTCGAGTACCTAAGAATGCTACTATTTTAACGGGAGTCGTTTCAGCGATTGCAGCAGGGATTTTTCCTCTATCTAGTATTGCAGCCTTTCTTAATATCTGTACTTTGGCCTATCTTATTTTATTAGCCTATGGGATTATCAAGCTAAGGAAAGATAAGGGAGAGCCTAAAGAGGGAGAATTTAAAACACCCCTGGTTCCCTTTCTACCAATCTTATCGATTCTTATTTGTCTATCCTTCATGCTTCAATATACTCTTGAAACATGGATAGCATTTGGTTTAGCCTTAATAATAGGAGTTATTATTTACTTTACTTATGGCTATAAACACTCAACTTTATCAGAAAGAAAATAAAAAAAATCGCGAGTAATTGCGATTTTTTTATAATTTTTCATTTACAAATCGAACAAAGCGATTCCACCATACTTTTAAGAAGAAGGCCTTTTCGACATTTTTATCAGAAACCATTTCGAAGCTTGGTTTGTCAGAGGTAATATAACCTTGACCAACTAAGTCTTTATCTTCATAGGTTAGATGACCAACCACAGTACCTGCTTCAAGTGGAGCGGTATGTTCAGTAGTATCAGGCGTGTAGGTGACAGATGACTGAGCTCGACTTCCAAGGCGTTGAACAATTTTTATATCTTCTTTAGCAACTGCTGTAACTGTATCTTGTTTTCCATCTAGAACAGGAGATTTACTATCTTGGTAGCTTTCTCCTTGTTTTACAACTGTTTGGAGAGCAAAGTTTGATGAGATATAATCTAAAAGTGCAGAAGTTGCTGTGAAACGAGCATAAGGATTTGTATCTTGGTTATCAGCATTGAGGACAACTGTGATGATACGCATTCCTTTTTCTACAGTTGTGCCGACAAAAGAAGCACCCGCTTTATCAGTTGTTCCAGTCTTAAGACCATCGACACCACCGCGGTAAGCAGGCATTCCTTCCAACATATAGTTAGTAGAAGTAATGGTCATTCCTGCGAAAGTAGAGGAAGGTTTCTTGGTAATTTCTAAGACCTGAGGGTACTTGAGGATAAGATTACGAGCGACGACAGCCACATCATAGGCGCTCAATTTATTTTCATCGTCTTTTTTAGAACCTGGGTAGATGTTGTTACCAAGGGTTTCGTTGTTAAGACCGGTTGTATTGACTAGGGTAGCATCTTGGATTCCCCATTCAAGAAGTTTGGCCTTCATCATATCTACAAAATCTTTTTCAGATCCCGCAATCTTTTCAGACAAAGCAATAGCTGCGCTATTTGCACTAGAGACCAATGTTGCCTCTAGCAATTCTTGAACAGTGTAGTTTCTAGCTTCCATAGGAACGTTGCTTGCTTCGGAGTTAGTTGTGAGTTGGTAAGGATAATCTGAAATTTCAACTGGAGTAGAGAGGGTGATTTTTCCTTGCTCCAAAGCTTCGTAGACCAAGTAAACAGTTAGTAACTTACTAATAGAAGCAATTTCAACTGGTTGAGTCGCATCTTTTTCATATAAAATCTTACCAGTAGTCGCTTCAACAGCGATGGCATGTTTTGCGGCGACATCAAAATCCTGAGCAAAAGCAGTAGTAGCAGAACCAAATGAAATAAGTGTGATTAATGTTAAAAATAATTTCTTCATAGTAATTTTATTCTATCATAAAGACAAAAAATATTCTTGTTTTTATGATGAAGGTTATCAATCTTTTTCGATTTATGGTAAAATAGGAAAAAGAGGAGGTGGCCTATGTTTCGAAGAAATAAATTATTCTTCTGGACAACTGAGATTTTATTAATAACCTTAATTTTCTACCTATGGAGGGAAATGGGGGCAATTATTACACCCTTTGTAAGTGTCGTTAATACCATCATGATTCCCTTTTTATTAGGAGGATTTTTATACTATTTGACCAACCCAATTGTTATCTTTTTAGAGAAAGAGTGCAAAATTAACCGCATTATAGGAATTTTGTTGACCCTATTTGTTCTCTTTGGGTCACTTGTCATTGGTTTTGTCTATCTCTTACCGATTTTAATCAATCAGTTGAGTAGCTTGATTATATCTAGTCAAGGAATCTATGGTCGACTCCAAGATTTAGTAATAGAATTATCAAAATACCCTACTTTCCAAGAGCTTGATATTCAACAAACAATCCAGCAATTAAATCTTTCTTATGTTGATATTCTGCAAAATATCTTAAATAGTGTAACAAACAGTGTCGGTAGTGTTCTGTCAGCATTAGTAAGTACAGTTTTAATTATCATTATGACGCCGGTTTTCTTGGTATACTTCCTACTAGATGGGCATAAGTTCTTACCGATGTTAGAAAGAACTGTTTTAAAAAGAGATAGACTGAATATCTCTGGTTTATTAACAAACTTGAATGCGACTATTTCCCGTTACATTAGCGGTGTATCAATTGATGCATTCATAATCGGATGTCTGGCCTTTATCGGATATAGTGTCATTGGACTCAAGTATGCATTGGTCTTTGCTATTTTCTCTGGTTTGGCGAATTTGATACCTTATGTTGGTCCAAGTATCGGTTTGGTTCCAATGGTTATTTCAAATCTATTTACGGATCCACAAAAGATGATTATTGCTGTCATCTATATGTTGATTATCCAACAAGTGGATGGCAATATCCTCTACCCTCGAATTGTTGGTGGTGTTATGAAAGTTCATCCAATTACTATCCTGGTTCTGTTACTATTGTCAAGTAATATCTATGGTGTTATTGGTATGATTGTTGCCGTCCCAACTTATTCTATATTAAAAGAAATATCCAAATTCCTTGTACAACTTTACGAAAAACACAAAGAAGTACAAGAAGTTGAAAAAATGTAACGATATTAATAGAGAAATAGATTTAACTGTTTCTCTATTTTTTATTAATAAATCAAGGACTTCGAATAAGTATAAGAATAATTCACAAAATCTTTGTAAAACACTTGCAATTTAGCTGAAATTTGATAAAATAGTAAGGAAAGTTAGACTGTATTGCCTACTGTCTATCTATAAAATATATTTTATTGGAGGCTTTTACTCAAATGGCAAAAGAAAAATACGATCGTAGTAAACCACACGTTAACATTGGTACTATCGGACACGTTGACCACGGTAAAACTACCCTAACTGCAGCTATCACAACTGTTTTGGCACGTCGCTTGCCTTCATCAGTTAACCAACCAAAAGACTATGCGTCTATCGATGCTGCTCCAGAAGAACGCGAACGCGGTATCACTATCAACACTGCGCACGTTGAGTATGAAACTGAAAAACGTCACTACGCTCACATCGACGCTCCAGGACACGCGGACTACGTTAAAAACATGATCACTGGTGCCGCTCAAATGGACGGAGCTATCCTTGTAGTAGCTTCAACTGACGGACCAATGCCACAAACGCGTGAGCATATCCTTCTTTCACGTCAGGTTGGTGTTAAACACCTTATCGTCTTCATGAACAAAGTTGACTTGGTTGACGACGAAGAATTGCTTGAATTGGTTGAAATGGAAATCCGTGACCTTCTTTCAGAATACGATTTCCCAGGTGACGATCTTCCAGTTATCCAAGGTTCAGCTCTTAAAGCCCTTGAAGGTGACACTAAATACGAAGATATCGTTATGGAATTGATGAACACAGTTGATGAGTACATCCCAGAACCAGAACGTGACACTGACAAACCATTGCTTCTTCCAGTCGAAGACGTATTCTCAATCACTGGACGTGGTACTGTTGCTTCAGGACGTATCGACCGTGGTATCGTTCGCGTCAACGACGAAATCGAAATCGTTGGTATCAAAGAAGAAATCCAAAAAGCAGTTGTTACTGGTGTTGAAATGTTCCGTAAACAACTTGACGAAGGTCTTGCAGGAGACAACGTAGGTGTGCTTCTTCGTGGTATCCAACGTGATGAAATCGAACGTGGACAAGTTATCGCTAAACCAGGTTCAATCAACCCACACACTAAATTCAAAGGTGAAGTTTACATCCTTACTAAAGAAGAAGGTGGACGTCACACTCCATTCTTCAACAACTACCGCCCACAATTCTACTTCCGTACTACTGACGTTACAGGTTCAATCGAACTTCCAGCAGGTACTGAAATGGTAATGCCAGGTGATAACGTGACAATCGACGTTGAGTTGATCCACCCAATCGCCGTAGAACAAGGTACTACATTCTCTATCCGTGAGGGTGGACGTACTGTTGGTTCAGGTATGGTTACAGAAATCGAAGCTTAATTCGATTTAGTTCCCAGAAGAACAATTATTTAAGTCAGACACTAAAAGAATCTTGCTAAGCAAGGTTCTTTTTTTCTAGCTATACAAAGACAAAATAAGACAGTATGGTAGTTGATTACGAATATAGAAACTTAATTAAATAATTATCTACTTTATTAACGAATGTATATCCTAGTTTTTCAGAATAAATTTTTATTAGGCTAAAAAGCTTTTCACAAATGCCTATTTTTTTGATAAAATAGAAGGAAGAAAAAAAGAAATGAGTTAGTCATGTCAAAAGGATTTTTAGTATCTCTTGAGGGGCCAGAGGGAGCTGGTAAAACGAGTGTTCTTGAAGCTATCCTTCCTGTGTTAGAAGAAAAAAATATTGAGGTCTTAACGACACGTGAACCAGGTGGTGTATTGATTGGTGAAAAGATTCGAGAAGTTATTCTGGACCCTAGTCATACTCAAATGGATGCTAAGACAGAGCTTTTACTTTATATAGCTAGTCGTCGACAACATTTAGTGGAAAAGGTTTTACCTGCACTTGCAGCTGGTAGATTGGTCATCATGGACCGTTTTATTGATAGTTCGGTTGCTTATCAAGGCTTTGGTCGTGGTTTGGACATTGATGCTATTGAATGGCTCAATCAATTTGCGACAGATGGTCTTAAGCCTGATTTGACACTTTATTTTGATATTGATGTTGAGAAAGGTCTTGAACGAATCGCAGCAAATAGTAATCGTGAAGTTAATCGTTTAGACTTGGAAGGTTTAGACTTGCATCGCAAAGTCCGTCAAGGATATCTCTCCCTTCTTGAAAAAGAAGGTGATCGCATTGTTAAGATTGATGCCAGCTTACCACTAGATCAAGTTGTTGAGAATACTAAGAAAGTCTTATTTGACAGAATGGGGCTGCAAGAATGAATCAAGAGCAATTAAAGGCTTGTCAACCACAACAATTTGAACGTTTTGTTCATATCTTAGAACAAAAACAGCTCAATCATGCCTATCTCTTTTCAGGTTTTTTTGGAAGTATGGAGATGGCTTTATTTCTGTCTAAGAGTTTGTTTTGTACTGAAAAACAGGGGGTCTTACCCTGCGAGTCTTGTCGAAATTGTAAGTTGATTGAACATGACGAATTTCCTGATGTCACAGTTATTCGTCCGATTAATCAGATTATAAAAACTGAGAGAATTAGAGAATTAGTTAGTCAGTTTTCGCAATCAGGGATTGAAAATCAACGTCAGGTTTTTATCATTGAACAAGCTGAAAAAATGCATGTTAATGCTGCTAATTCACTTCTAAAGGTTATCGAAGAACCTCAAAGTGAAATCTATATTTTCTTCTTAACCAATGATCAAGAACAAATTTTGCCAACCATTCGAAGCCGGACACAGATTTTCCAATTTAAGAAACAAGTGGCAAATCTAATAGTTGAATTGGAAAAAGCAGGATTGGTCAAAAATAAAGCAAGACTCTTAGCCGAGTTCAGCCAATCGCAAGCAGAAGCCGAAAGACTGATTAATCAACCTAGTTTTTGGACTTTGGTAGAAGAAAGTGAGCGATTCTATTCTTGGTCAGAAGCTGGGAAAAAGGAAGCATATTTACAGGTTGCAAAATTAGCTAGTTTAGCAGACGACAAAGAAAAGCAAGACCAGATATTTAGAATTTTAGAAGTAATCGCTGGACAAGAGATTCTAAAAAAATCAGCTCGTAGAATCTTGCAAAATCTCATCGAAGCTCGAAGAATGTGGAAAGCAAATGTTTCCTTCCAAAATGCTTTGGAAAACCTCGTTTTACAATAATATGAAGATGAAAACAGAAAAAGAAAGGGCTGTCTATGAACAAAAAAGAATTATTTGATGCTTTAGACGATTTTTCTCAACAGTTGTTGGCAACCTTGGCAGATGTCGAAGCCATCAAAAAAAATCTCAAAAGTGTAGTAGAAGAGAATACAGCTCTTCGCTTGGAAAATGACAAACTGAGAGAGCGCTTAGGAGAAGAAGAGGATTCTGCTCCTGCAAAGACCAAGCATGTTCGAGAAAATGTTCGTCGAATCTACGAAGATGGTTTTCATGTGTGTCGCGATTTTTATGGACAGCGTCGTGAACAAGATGCAGAATGTATGTTCTGTGATGAGTTGTTGTTTAGGGAGTAAGCATGCAGATTCAAAAAAGTTTTAAAGGTCAGTCACCTTATGGTAAGCTATATCTTGTTGCAACTCCCATTGGAAATCTTGAGGATATGACCTATCGTGCCATTCAGACTTTGAAAGAAGTGGACTGGATTGCTGCCGAGGATACTCGAAATACTGGGCTTTTACTCAAGCATTTTGATATTCCGACCAAACAAATCAGTTTTCATGAGCACAATGCCAAGGAAAAGATTCCTGATTTGATTGATTTGTTGAAACAAGGACAAAATATCGCTCAGGTCTCGGATGCAGGACTTCCTAGCATTTCAGATCCTGGTCACGATTTGGTTAAGGCTGCAATTGAAGAAGATATCGCAGTTGTCACAGTTCCAGGAGCTAGTGCAGGGATTTCTGCCTTGATTGCCAGTGGTTTAGCCCCCCAACCTCATATCTTTTATGGATTCTTACCTCGAAAATCGGGACAACAAAAGCAATTTTTCGAATCAAAAAAAGAGTATCCTGAGACCCAGATTTTCTATGAATCTCCACATCGCGTGGCTGATACTCTAGAAAATATGCTAGAGGTCTACGGTGATCGTTCAGTGGTTCTAGTTCGAGAATTGACTAAGATTTATGAAGAATATCAACGTGGAAGTATTACTGAATTATTAGAAAATATTTCTCAAACACCACTTAAGGGCGAGTGTCTTCTGATTGTGGAAGGTGCCAGTCAGGATGCGGTAGAAAAGGATGAGGAGGATTTGTTCTTAGAAATCCAAGCTCGTATCCAGCAAGGCATGAAGAAAAATCAAGCCATTAAGGAAGTCGCTAAAATTTATCAGTGGAACAAAAGCCAACTCTACGCTGCCTACCATGAGTGGGAAGAGAACCAATCTAATGACTAAACAGGGAAGTTTTCCTTCTTCCCGAAATAGAAATAACAATCATAAGCATTTTACTACGAATGCTTAATTGGAGGGGAAATGAAAAGCAAAGTGTTGAAGAAAGTAATTGGCCTACTGTTGCCTATTCTCACATTATTTGTATTGTCAGCATGTAACAACAGAGTCGATCGTGATTTAGCTAAAACAGCTATTTCAAACATTCGTTCCGTAGTAGAAGCTGCAGGACTAGAAGCAGAAGAATACTCGACAGCTTACGTTGAAGGAACTAGTAGACGAGTAGTTGATGTCTATGTGGATTTTGAAAAAGACTATGTTGAGAAAACTCCAGTCCTTAAATACAATCCGGATCTTAAAGAAGTTGAAAAGAAAATTTTCTTTGTTTTTCCTAAGAAAACAGTCTATCGTTTAGAAATGGAGTATGATTCTGGTGATGACGACTATGACCGATTTAAAAAAGCTTACAATACGATACTTCCAAGTGCTAGCTGGACTTCAACTGCTACCTTGACTTCAACATATTTAAGCGAGGATGCGATTAGGAAACTTTACATTAAAAATTCAGTTGAATTGAGTCACTATGACTTTTGGTTCAAATATTCTTTGTTACCGAAAGAAGAATATAGTGACAACCCTAAAATCCGTCTTAAATTGAGAGAAAAAAGAGAAGCAATTTTGAAGACGGATGTAGAAGAACTCACTCCCTTAATCAAGGATTTAGACCCAAGTAGAGTCAACAATCTCGATGAAGAGACACTTGTCCGTAATCGAGATTTACTCTTAAAAAGGGTTGCTGACAATCGTTCGACCTTTAGTGTTACAATACTATTTAGTATAGATCAGGTACGAAAACAGAACCTCCAAGTAACTAATGAAGATATTGACAATTGGACAAGGTCTGATTTTAAATATTTACTTGCTCAAATAATTGAAATCGAAAAACTACCTAGGAATACAGAAGTAGGCTTTGGCATAGATTACAAAGACAAAAGTAATCGGTATGCTCATAAATCTTACAGTTTCTATAAACAATAATTTTTGAAAGACATTCAGGAATTCTCCTGTCTGTCTTTTTACTTAGCTTTTTGGTATAATGGACCAAGTATGAATTTAGAAAGATTTGTGGGTGTCAAACAATCTAGTAGCTTGTTTTGATTTGGACTTAGTTTGCACCTAAAGAGGTATTAGTGTCATGTCTCAATCTTATATCAATGTTATCGGTGCTGGTTTGGCAGGTTCGGAAGCAGCCTACCAAATTGCAGAGCGTGGTATTCCTGTTAAACTTTATGAAATGCGTGGTGTCAAGTCAACACCACAACACAAAACTGACAATTTTGCAGAATTGGTTTGTTCGAATTCCTTGCGTGGGGATGCTCTTACAAATGCTGTTGGTCTCCTCAAGGAAGAAATGCGTCGTCTAGGTTCTCTTATCTTGGAATCGGCAGAAGCAACGCGTGTTCCTGCTGGTGGTGCTCTCGCGGTTGACCGTGATGGTTTCTCTCAAATGGTTACTGAAAAGATTGCCAATCATCCTTTGATTGAG
Organism: Streptococcus sp. HPH0090; assembly: GCF_000411475.1. Lineage (GTDB taxonomy): Bacteria > Bacillota > Bacilli > Lactobacillales > Streptococcaceae > Streptococcus. The sequence continues at coordinate 321,695 of NZ_KE150464.1, forward strand.
GTCGTTCGTGACGAAATCACAGAATTGCCAACAGATGCTATTACTGTTGTAGCAACTGGACCTTTGACTAGTGATGCCCTTGCTGAGAAAATTCATGCACTTAATGGAGGAGATGGTTTCTATTTCTACGATGCTGCAGCGCCTATTGTGGATGTCAATACAATCGATATGAACAAGGTTTATCTCAAATCACGTTATGATAAGGGAGAAGCGGCCTATCTCAATGCTCCTATGACCAAGCAAGAATTTATGGATTTCCATGAAGCCTTGGTTAATGCAGAAGAGGCTCCGTTAAATTCTTTTGAAAAAGAAAAATATTTTGAAGGTTGTATGCCCATCGAAGTCATGGCTAAACGTGGTATTAAAACTATGCTTTATGGTCCTATGAAACCAGTTGGCCTAGAATATCCAGAAGACTACAAGGGACCTCGTGATGGAGATTTTAAAACTCCTTATGCAGTCGTTCAGCTTCGTCAGGACAATGCAGCAGGTAGTCTCTACAATATCGTGGGATTCCAAACTCACCTCAAATGGGGAGAGCAGAAGCGTGTCTTCCAAATGATTCCAGGTCTTGAAAACGCCGAGTTTGTTCGCTATGGTGTTATGCACCGCAATTCCTACATGGACTCGCCAAATCTTCTTGAGCAGACCTACCGTTCTAAGAAACAACCAAATCTTTTCTTTGCTGGGCAAATGACAGGTGTGGAAGGATATGTTGAATCAGCAGCTTCAGGATTAGTAGCAGGTATTAACGCAGCTCGACTTTTCAAGGGAGAAAGCGAAGCTATTTTCCCAGAGACAACTGCAATCGGAAGTTTAGCTCATTATATCACCCATGCTGATAGCAAACACTTCCAACCAATGAATGTCAACTTCGGCATTATCAAAGAATTAGAAGGTGAACGAATCCGTGATAAGAAGACTCGTTATGAAAAAATTGCGGAACGTGCCTTGTCTGATTTAGAGAAATTTTTATCTGTCTAATTTTTTTGAAAGAATTGCTCGTGATACTATAAAAATCTTTGAAATTGTGATAAAATAGGTAGGATAAAAAAAGGAGAGAGAAAATGGTAGAACCTAAGTATAAACGTATCTTAATCAAGCTATCTGGTGAAGCCCTTGCTGGCGAACGTGGTGTCGGGATTGATATCAAAACTGTTCAAAGTATGGCTCAAGAAATCAAGGAAGTTCACGAACTAGGAATTGAAATTGCCTTGGTTATCGGAGGTGGAAACCTTTGGCGTGGAGAACCTGCAGCAGAAGCTGGTATGGATCGTGTACAAGCGGATTATACTGGAATGCTTGGGACAGTTATGAATGCACTTGTGATGGCAGACTCATTGCAACAAGCTGGTGTTGATACTCGCGTACAAACAGCTATTGCTATGCAACAAGTAGCAGAGCCTTACATTCGTGGGCGTGCCCTTCGCCACCTTGAAAAAGGACGTATCGTTATCTTTGGTGCAGGAATCGGTTCACCATATTTCTCAACAGATACTACAGCAGCTCTTCGTGCAGCTGAAATTGAAGCAGATGCTATTTTGATGGCTAAGAATGGTGTAGACGGTGTCTACAATGCCGATCCTAAGAAAGATAAGACTGCTGTTAAATTTGAAGAATTGACTCACCGTGATGTCATCAATAAAGGCCTTCGTATCATGGACTCAACAGCTTCAACACTGTCAATGGATAACGACATTGACTTGGTAGTCTTTAATATGAACCAACCTGGTAATATCAAACGTGTTGTATTTGGTGAAAATATCGGTACAACAGTTTCAAACAATATCGAAGAAAAGGAATAGGAAAAATTATGGCTAACGCAATTGTAGAAAAAGCTAAAGAGAGAATGACTCAATCTCACCACTCACTTGCTCGTGAGTTTGGTGGTATCCGTGCAGGACGTGCAAACGCAAGCTTGCTTGACCGTATTACTGTTGAATACTATGGTGTCGAAACACCTCTGAACCAGATCGCTTCTATCACAATTCCTGAAGCGCGTGTCCTATTGGTAACACCATTTGATAAATCTTCATTGAAGGATATCGAGCGTGCTTTGAACGCTTCAGATCTTGGTATTACACCAGCTAACGATGGTTCTGTTATTCGCTTGGTTATCCCAGCTCTTACAGAAGAAACTCGTCGCGATCTCGCTAAAGAAGTGAAAAAAGTTGGTGAAAATGCTAAAGTAGCTATCCGTAATATCCGTCGTGATGCTATGGATGAAGCTAAAAAACAAGAAAAAGCTAAAGAAATCACTGAAGATGAGTTGAAAACTCTCGAGAAAGAGATTCAAAAAGCGACAGACGATGCTGTTAAACACATCGACGATATGACTGCCAATAAAGAAAAAGAAATCTTGGAAGTCTAAGAAATAAACAGAAAAACTCAGTTGGCATTGCTGGCTGAGTTTTATTCGAAAGAAGGAAACATGAATACAAATCTTGCAAGTTTTATCGTTGGACTTATCATCGATGAAAATGACCGTTTTTACTTTGTTCAAAAGGATGGTCAAACATACGCTCTTGCTAAGGAAGAAGGTCAGCATGCGGTTGGTGATACGGTCAAAGGTTTTGCCTACACAGATATGAAGCAAAAATTACGCTTGACAACTCTAGAAGTGACTGCAACTCAGGACCAATTTGGTTGGGGAACTGTCACAGAAGTGCGTAAGGACTTGGGTGTTTTTGTTGATACAGGGCTTCCTGATAAGGAAATCGTTGTGTCACTTGATATCCTGCCTGAACTCAAAGAGCTCTGGCCTAAGAAGGGCGATAAACTTTATATTCGTTTAGAAGTAGATAAGAAAGATCGTATCTGGGGAATCTTAGCATATCAGGAAGATTTCCAACGACTGGCACGTCCTGCTTACAATAACATGCAGAATCAAAATTGGCCTGCAATCGTTTATCGTCTTAAGCTATCAGGAACTTTTGTCTATCTACCAGAGAACAACATGCTTGGATTTATCCATCCAAGTGAGCGCTATGCAGAACCGCGTTTGGGACAAGTGTTAGATGCGCGAGTTATTGGTTTCCGTGAGGTTGACCGAACGCTTAATCTATCACTAAAACCACGCTCTTTTGAGATGTTAGAAAATGATTCCCAGATGATCTTGACTTACTTGGAAAGCAATGGTGGTTTCATGACTCTCAACGATAAGTCATCACCTGACGATATCAAGGCTACTTTTGGTATTTCAAAAGGTCAGTTCAAAAAAGCTCTCGGCGGATTAATGAAAGCTGGAAAGGTTAAGCAAGACCAGTTTGGTACAGAGTTGATTTAGGGAGGCTTATGAGAAAATCATTTTATACCTGGCTTATGACTGAACGCAATCCTAAAAGTAATAGTCCCAAAGCTATCTTGGCCGACCTAGCCTTTCAGGAATCAGCTTTTCCGAAACATACGGATGATTTTGATGAAGTCAGTCGTTTTTTAGAAGAACATGCTAGTTTTTCCTTTAACTTAGGTGATTTTGACCGTATCTGGCAGGAATATTTAGAACATTAAACCTGCTGGGGATGTTAGGGATAGCAATTTCTAAAAGCCTTTGTTATAATAAAAAGAAATTAAAGTATGAGAGAGGTTCTTTATTTGAAGGAACATTCAATAGATATTCAGCTGAGTCATCCTGATGACTTGTTTCACCTTTTTGGTTCTAATGAACGCCATCTTCGCTTGATGGAGGATGAGTTAGATGTCATCATCCATGCCCGTACAGAGATTGTTCAGGTCTTGGGAGAGGAGTCTGCGTGTGAGGAAGCACGGCAAGTAATTCAAGCCTTGATGGTCTTGGTCAATCGTGGGATGACTGTCGGAACTCCTGACGTGGTGACAGCTATCAATATGGTTCGAAATCATGAAATTGATAAATTTGTCGCTCTTTACGAAGAAGAAATCATCAAGGATAATACAGGTAAACCAATTCGTGTGAAGACCTTGGGGCAAAAACTCTATGTCGATAGTGTGAAGCACCATGATGTAACCTTTGGGATTGGCCCTGCAGGTACAGGTAAGACCTTCCTAGCAGTGACTTTAGCCGTAACAGCTTTGAAACGTGGACAAGTCAAACGTATTATCTTGACTCGACCAGCAGTGGAAGCGGGCGAGAGTCTAGGATTTCTTCCAGGTGATCTCAAGGAAAAGGTAGATCCTTACCTTCGTCCTGTTTACGATGCCTTGTACCAGATTCTAGGAAAAGACCAAACGACTCGTCTCATGGAACGTGAAATCATTGAAATCGCTCCACTTGCCTATATGCGTGGACGTACTTTGGACGATGCCTTTGTCATCTTGGACGAAGCGCAAAATACGACCATCATGCAGATGAAAATGTTTTTGACTCGTCTTGGATTTAATTCTAAAATGATTGTCAATGGGGATATCAGTCAGATTGACTTGCCGCGGACTGTTAAGTCAGGTTTGATTGATGCTCAAGAAAAACTCAAGAACATTCACCAGATTGACTTTGTACATTTCTCAGCTAAGGATGTGGTTCGTCATCCAGTCGTTGCTCAGATTATTAGAGCCTATGAACCGCTAGCTGTTAAGGCTGAAGAAAACCAAGAAGAAACTGAATAAGAAAAAGAGCAGTTGAAAAACTGCTCTAATTTTTTGAATTTCTTATTAAACAAGTTCACTAATAGGAGTGTAGTCACGATCTAAGCCTTCCGCAACTGGTTGACTAGTCAGTTGACCTTGATAAGTTGTGACACCTTCACGTAAACCATCATCTTCAAGAATCGCTTTCTTAAAGCCTTTTCCTGCCAAGGCTTCAATATAAGGAAGTGTCACATTTGTGAGGGCGATGGTAGATGTACGTGCAACTGCACCAGGAATGTTGGCAACGGCATAGTGAAGAACCCCATGTTTTTCATAGACTGGCTCATCGTGAGTTGTCACACGATCAGCTGTTGCAATAACACCACCTTGGTCTACAGCAACGTCTACGATGACAGAACCAGGACGCATTTGTTGAACCATGTCATCTGTTACCAATTTTGGAGCTTTGGCACCAGGAATCAAGACAGCACCAATCACAACGTCTGCTTCGCGCACACTTGCTTCGATATTAAATGGATTAGACATCAAAGTTTGGATTTGGTGACCAAAGACGTCTTCTAGGACTGCTAGACGTTTGGCGCTGATATCAAGAATAGTAACTTGAGCTCCCAACCCCAGAGCGATACGAGCTGCATGTGTACCAACGACACCACCACCGATGATGGTTACTTTTCCTTTTGGCACACCAGGCACACCACCGAGGAGGACTCCTGATCCACCTTCTTGTTTCGTCAAGAAGTGAGCTCCGATTTGTACTGCCATACGACCTGCAACCTCACTCATTGGAACGAGAAGAGGTAATTGTCCTTCAGTATCGCGAACAGTTTCATAAGCGACACCAGTTGTTTTCGCTGCTAACATAGCATCTGCCAATTCAGGAGCAGCAGCCATGTGCAAGTATGTAAAGAGAAGTAAATCTTCACGCAAGTATTGATATTCGCTAGCAAGTGGTTCTTTCACTTTAACAACCAATTCTGTAGCCCAAGCTTCAGCAGCTGTAGCGACAATTTCAGCACCTTGTTTTTCATAGTTGGCATCTGTAAATCCTGAACCAAGTCCAGCATTTGTTTCGATGAGGACACGGTGACCACGACCAACGAGACTCTGTACACCAGCTGGTGTCAAAGCAACACGATTCTCATTATTTTTAATTTCCTTAGGAATTCCAATTAGCATAAAGATAACTCACTTTCTATCAGACAGTTTCAGTTTTATATCACATTTTTTTGAGTTTTTGTGATGATTTTATTGTATATGAAACCGCTTTAAATTGCAAGAAAAACTTGTAAACTTATTTTCAGAAATCGTAACCAAGGTAGACTATTTTTCAAACCAGTAAGCAGTTGAAAAGATTTTTCGACTGTTTTTTCTTTCTCTTACGAATAAGCTAAGAGAGGAGAAAATATGGAAGAACTTATTGAGAAAATTAAAGAATATAAAATCTTTGTCATCTGTGTTAGTTTGGGTTTGATCCTGGGTGGATTTTTCCTCTTAAAACCAGTCGCTCAAACACCTGCTAAAGAAAGTAATTTGCAGACAGAATTTACAACTGTTTCGAAGGATTCGACGGATGAAAAGGAGGATGGGAATCAGAAGGAAGAAGTGGTAGAGCAAGATCTAATTACTGTCGATGTCAAAGGGGCTGTTAAATCGCCAGGGATTTACGATTTGCCAGTTGGAAGTCGTATCAATGATGCTGTTCAAAAAGCTGGTGGACTGACAGATAATGCTGATAGTAAGTCTATCAATCTTGCCCAGAAAATTAGTGACGAAGCGCTTGTCTATGTTCCGACCAAGGAAGAAGCTACCAGTCAAGAATCACAATCAAATACCTCTAACAACAAGGAAAATAAGAAAGTCAATCTCAATAAAGCCAGTGTAGAGGAACTTAAACAGGTCAAAGGATTAGGTGCTAAACGTGCTCAGGATATTATCGACCATCGTGAGTCCAATGGTAAGTTTAAGTCAGTTGATGAGCTTAAAAAGGTTTCTGGTATTGGTGCAAAAACGATAGAAAAGTTAAAAGAGTATGTTACAGTGGATTAGTCGTTTTCCCATTCCAAAAATCTATCTCAGTTTTCTTTTGCTATGGCTCTACTATGCTATCTTTTCAGCAAGTTTGCTAGCACTTTTGGGATTTGTCTTTTTACTGATCTGCCTGTTTTTTCAATTTCCATGGAAGACTGTGACCAAAGTCCTTTTGGTTAGTGTCCTATTTGGTAGCTGGTTTATATATCAAAAATGGCAGCAAGAAGAAGCTGGTCAACATCTAGTCAATACAGTTGATACAGTCCGAGTCTTACCGGACACCATCAAGGTAAATGGTGATAGCTTGTCTTTTCGTGGCAAGGCTGATGGTAGACTCTTTCAGGTCTATTATAAGTTCCAGTCAGAAGCTGAAAAGAAAAAATTTCAAGACTTATCTGAACTACATGAAATGGCTGTGAAAAGCAAGTTAGCTAGTCCTCAAGGCGCAAACAATTTTGCTGGTTTTGATTATCGAAATTATCTCAAAACGCAAGGAATCTATCAGACCTTGACCATATCGGAAATTGTCGACTTAAAGAAAACATCCAGCTGGGATATCGGAGAAAATCTATCAAGCTTAAGGAGAAAAGCAGTTGTCTGGATAAAAAGGAATTTCCCTGATCCCATGCGCAACTATATGACTGGTCTTTTATTGGGACATTTAGACACAGACTTTGAGGAAATGAATGAACTTTATTCCAGTTTAGGGATTATTCATCTTTTTGCTTTATCTGGAATGCAGGTCGGATTTTTCATGGATGCTTTCAAGAAGTTACTTTTGCGTTTAGGTTTGACGCAAGAGAAGTTCAAATGGCTAGCCTATCCCTTTTCCTTAGTCTATGCAGGTTTGACAGGATTTTCAGCCTCTGTTATTCGTAGTCTTCTACAAAAGCTATTGGCTCAACATGGTATCAAGTCTCTGGATAATTTTGCCATGACAGTCCTTGTCTTGTTCATAGTCATGCCGAATTTCTTCTTAACAGCTGGAGGAGTACTTTCATGTGCCTATGCCTTTATCCTGACCATGACTGGTGAGGAAGTAGCAGGGATAAAAGGTCTGGTTAGAGAGAGTTGCATTATTTCCTTGGGAATTCTGCCAATTTTATCATTTTATTTTTCAGAATTTCAACCGTGGTCCATTCTCTTGACATTTGTCTTTTCATTCTTATTTGATATGGTCCTGTTGCCGCTCTTATCGATTCTCTTTTGTCTATCATTTATATATCCCATCACCCAGTTCAACTTTCTCTTTGAATGGCTAGAAAACATCATACGCTATATTGCTCAGCTTTCTACGAGGGCTCTTGTTTTTGGTCAGCCGAGTCTTTGGATTTTAATTCTTCTTTTGATTACTTTAGCTCTCATCTACGATTATCGAAAGAATGTGAAAAAAATATCTATGCTTATCATAGTTGCCATCTCATTCTTTTTAGTAACCAAACATCCACTAGAAAATGAAATCACAGTTCTAGATATGGAACAGGGACGAAGTATTTTCCTAAGAGACATAGCAGGAAAGACCATACTACTAGATGTAGGAGAAAAATCTGAACGTGACAAGAAAGAAGCCTGGCAGGAGAGGGTTTCCTCTAGCAATGTCAAACGGAGTTTAATCCCTTATCTGAAAAGTCGAGGAGTTGCAAAGATTGATCAGCTTGTGCTAACAACTAGTGATACTAAGCAGTTAGATCATGTGTTAGAAATGAGTAAAGCCTTCGAGCTTGAAGAGATCCTAGTAACTGAAGAAACATTATCTAAAAGAGAATTTATGGATAAGCTCAAGGAAACCAAAATCAAGGTAGCTACTATTAAAACAGGTCAGCAGTTGTTTATTTTTGGGAGTAGTTTGGAAACAATCACTAGTCAAAATAGCGATGAAAAGGACTCAATGGTCTTGTATGGAAAGTTACTAAATCAAACCTTTCTAGTTACTGGAAATATAGAGGAGAAGTTCTTAACCAAGTCTTATCCAAAAATCCAAGCAGATGTAGTGATAACTTATCAGGAAACAGCCAAGAAAAAGAATGATGTCGAAGTCTTCAAAACCTTACAACCTAAAATCACGGTCATTTCGGTAGACAAGAAGAAAACATACAAAGAAAAATATGGGGATAGTAATCCAGTTAACCAAGAACTTGGGAATTCGATTTACAAAACGGACCAAAAGGGAGCCATTCGTTTTAAAGGGCGGAGTACTTGGAAAATAGAAACAGTTCGCTGAACTTAGATTTTCAAGAAAATTAAAATTGTCTAAACAATCAATCAAAACTTGATTTTAGAACCTTTTTGCTATAAAATGGTAAAGATTAGTGTCAAACTTTTATATTGCAAATAGGAGAAAACATGACAAAAACTTTGAAACGTCCTGAGGTTTTATCACCTGCAGGAACACTAGAAAAACTAAAAGTAGCTGTTCAATACGGTGCAGATGCTGTCTTTATCGGTGGTCAGGCCTATGGTCTACGTAGCCGTGCTGGTAACTTTACTTTCGAACAAATGGAAGAAGGAGTTCAGTTTGCGGCTAAGTATGGCGCTAAGGTTTATGTAGCGGCTAATATGGTTATGCACGAGGGAAATGAAGAAGGTGCTGGAGAATGGTTCCGCAAATTGCGTGATATCGGAATTGCAGCGGTCATCGTATCAGACCCAGCCTTGATTATGATTGCGGCAACTGAAGCACCAGGTCTTGAAATCCATCTTTCTACACAAGCTAGTGCGACCAACTATGAAACACTAGAATTCTGGAAAGAACTTGGCTTGACGCGTGTTGTTTTGGCGCGTGAGGTTTCTATGGAAGAGTTGGCAGAAATCCGCAAACGTACAGATGTAGAAATCGAAGCATTCGTACATGGTGCGATGTGTATTTCTTACTCTGGTCGTTGTACTCTTTCAAACCATATGAGTATGCGCGATGCCAACCGTGGTGGATGTTCACAGTCTTGTCGCTGGAAATATGACCTTTATGATATGCCATTTGGTAAAGAACGTAAGAGCCTCAAGGGAGAAATTCCTGAAGAATTCTCCATGTCTGCGGTTGATATGTCTATGATTGACCATATTCCAGATATGATTGAAAATGGAGTGGACAGTTTGAAGATTGAAGGTCGTATGAAGTCTATTCATTACGTTTCAACAGTAACAAACTGCTACAAGGCTGCAGTCGATGCTTACCTTGAAAGTCCTGAAAAGTTTGAAGCAATCAAGCAAGACTTGATTGATGAAATGTGGAAGGTTGCCCAACGTGAATTGGCTACAGGTTTCTACTATGGAACACCATCTGAAAACGAACAACTATTCGGAGCACGCCGTAAGATTCCAGAATACAAGTTTGTTGCTGAAGTAGTAGCTTATGATGATGCGACGCAAACAGCAACTATTCGCCAACGTAACGTTATCAACGAAGGTGACCAAGTTGAGTTTTACGGACCAGGTTTCCGCCATTTTGAAACTTATATCGAAGACCTTCATGATGCTAAAGGAAATAAAATCGACCGTGCACCAAACCCAATGGAACTCTTGACCATCAAGGTTCCTCAACCAGTACAAGCAGGTGATATGGTCCGTGCTTTAAAAGAAGGTCTGATTAACCTCTATAAAGAAGATGGAACAAGCGTTACTATTCGTGCCTAGATAAGGAAAAATCATGGTTCAAGCTCAGGGATTGCTGGTAGATGATGAAAGCAGATGTGTTCATTACCATACTGATAAAGACATCGTAGTACTTCAATGCTATGAGTGTCGTAAATACTATGCTTGTTATCAATGCCACAATGCATTAGAAACACACACATTTACTCCTTATCCTTTAAGTCTAAAAGAGGACAGACCTATCTTATGTGGTTCTTGTAAGAAAACCTTAACTTATGAGGAATATTCAAAGAAAAGTAGCTGTCCATATTGTAAAGCTGCATTTAATCCAGCTTGTAAGAGTCACCATTCCTATTATTTTAAATAAGGATAAAAAATCCAGGTTGTAAAACCTGGGTTTTTGCTTTCAGAAAAATGGGAAAGAAAAGGAAAACAATATGAAAAGTCCTTAAAATTTTCTATATAAAGGTCATGAAAATCGCAAAATTAGAAATAAATGATTAGAAACGCTTTCAATGCTAGTAAAAAGTTGACAAAAGCAAATTTTAGGACTAAACTAGGGAAGTAAATTTATTTAAAAAGGAGAATTCGTCATGAATTTAACATTTTTCGGTCTATGTCTTGCCTGTATGGGTGTATCTCTTGCAGAAGGATTTTTGATGAACGGTTTGTTCAAATCTGCAGCACGCCAACCAGATATCATTCCACAATTGCGTAGTTTGATGATCATGGGGATCGCCTTTATCGAAGGAACATTCTTTGTAACTCTAGCGATGTCATTTGTCATTAAATAGACAACTCTATTTAGAAATGGAGGTGTCAAACCATGGAAGAAAGTTTGAATCCAACCGTTAATATTGGACCAATATCCTTTGATTTGACCCTGCTTGCCATGTCTCTTGTAACTGTTTTGATGGTTTTTGCCTTTGTCTACTGGGCAAGTCGAAAAATGACCATCCGTCCAAAGGGCAAACAAAATGCTCTTGAGATGATTTATGACTTTGTGGTTAGTTTTGTAAAACCAAACATTGGAGATTCATACATCAAGGACTATTCCTTGTTCCTATTTTCTCTATTCTTGTTTATCTTGGTTGCCAATAATATTGGTTTAATGGCAAAGGTACAAACAACAAACGGTTATAACTTGTGGACTTCTCCAACAGCCAACCTTGGATACGATTTATCCCTCTCATTATTGATCACCTTGATCGCTCATGTAGAAGGAATTCGTCGTAGAGGCGTTAAAGAATATTTGAGAGCATTTGTTACACCTGGCTTCATGACTCCGATGAACATTTTAGAAGAGTTCACCAATTTTGCCTCCTTGGCGATTCGGATATACGGAAATATTTTTGCCGGTGAGGTCTTAGCAGGATTGCTATTGGCCTTGTCACAACATGCCTTGTATTGGTATCCTTTTGCCTTTATTGCAAACATGTTATGGACAGCCTTTTCGATTTTCATTTCATGTATTCAAGCCTATGTATTTACCATGTTGTCATCTATGTACATTGGTAAAAAAATAAATGAAGGGGAAGAGTAAGTAGAGGAGGATTAGAAGATGGATTTAACTATTAGTACCATTATTGGTGACTTTATTCTGATCGCTGGTTCCTTCCTTTTATTAATCTTTTTAGTGAAGAAATATGCTTGGGGAAATATTACCAGTGTCTTAGATGAACGCGCTGAAAAGATTTCTTCAGATATTGATGGTGCCGAGGAAGCCCGTAAAAAGGCAGAGGAACTTGCTAGCAAACGCGAAGCTGAGTTAGCAGGTAGCCGTACCGAAGCTAAAACTATTATCGAGAATGCAAAGGAAACAGCTGAGAAAAGTAAAGCTGATATTTTGGCTGAAGCTAAACTTGAAGCAGGGCGCTTAAAAGAAAAAGCCAACCAAGAAATTGCTCAAAATAAAGCTGAAGCTTTACAAAGCGTTAAAGGTGAGGTAGCAGATTTGACAGTTAATCTAGCTGGAAAAATTATCTCACAAAACCTTGACGGTCATGCCCATAAAGAACTCATTGATCAGTATATCGATCAGCTAGGAGAAGCTTAATGGACAAAAAGACAGTAAAGGTAATTGAAAAATACAGCATGCCTTTTGTCCAATTGGTGATTGAAAAAGGAGAAGAAGATCGTATCTTTTCAGATTTGACTCAAATCAAGCAAATCGCTGAAGAAACAAATTTGACTTCTTTTTTGGCTCAGGTAGATGTGGATGAGTCTGATAAGGATAAAACAGTTAGTTATTTCCAAGACTCGGCATCGCCATTATTACAAAACTTCATTCAAGTTCTGTTGTACAATCATCGCTCATATCTTTTTTATGATGTGATTGTAGATTGTTTAAACCGTCTTGAGAGAGAAACGAATCGTTTTGAAGTAACGATTATGTCTGCTCATCCTCTGACTGATGAACAGAAAGAACGTCTACTTCCTATTATAGAGAAAAAGATGTCTTTAAAAGTGCGTAGCATTAAAGAAGAAATCGACGATAGTTTAATCGGTGGTTTTGTCATTATCGCCAATCACAAGACAATTGATGTTAGTATTAAACAACAACTTAAAGTTGTTAAGGAAAATTTGAAATAGAAAGTGGTGTTCTTTTGGCAATTAACGCACAAGAAATCAGCGCTTTAATTAAGCAACAAATTGAAAATTTCAAACCCAATTTTGATGTGACTGAAACTGGTGTTGTAACATACATCGGGGACGGAATTGCGCGTGCTCATGGCCTTGAAAATGCCATGAGTGGAGAGTTGTTGATTTTTGAAAACGGCTCTTATGGTATGGCGCAAAACTTAGAATCAACAGATGTTGGTATTATCATCCTTGGAGACTTTACAGATATTCGCGAAGGCGACACTATTCGTCGTACAGGAAAAATCATGGAAGTTCCAGTTGGTGATAGCTTGATTGGACGTGTCGTGGATCCACTTGGTCGTCCAGTAGATGGACTTGGTCCAATCGACACAAACAAAACTCGTCCAGTTGAAGCGCCAGCTCCTGGGGTTATGCAACGTAAATCAGTATCAGAACCATTGCAAACTGGTTTGAAAGCTATTGATGCCCTTGTTCCAATCGGTCGTGGTCAGCGTGAGTTGATTATCGGTGACCGTCAAACAGGGAAAACAACCATCGCTATCGATGCGATCTTGAACCAAAAAGGTCAAGATATGATTTGTATCTATGTAGCGATTGGTCAAAAAGAATCAACAGTTCGTACACAAGTAGAAACACTTCGTCAGTATGGAGCCTTGGATTATACAATCGTCGTGACAGCGTCAGCTTCACAACCTTCACCATTGCTTTTCCTCGCACCTTATGCAGGGGTTGCTATGGCGGAAGAATTTATGTATCAAGGTAAGCACGTATTGATTGTTTATGATGACTTATCTAAACAAGCGGTAGCTTATCGTGAACTTTCTCTCTTGCTCCGTCGTCCGCCAGGTCGTGAAGCCTTCCCAGGGGATGTCTTCTATCTTCACAGTCGTCTACTTGAGCGTTCTGCTAAAGTTTCTGATGAACTTGGTGGTGGATCTATTACAGCTCTTCCATTTATCGAGACACAAGCCGGAGATATCTCAGCCTATATCGCTACAAACGTAATCTCTATTACGGATGGACAAATCTTCCTAAGTGATAGTCTCTTTAATGCAGGTATCCGTCCAGCTATTGATGCGGGTTCTTCTGTATCTCGTGTTGGTGGTTCTGCACAAATTAAGGCCATGAAGAAGGTTGCTGGTACTCTTCGTATCGATCTTGCTTCATACCGTGAGTTAGAAGCCTTCACTAAATTTGGTTCTGACTTGGATGCAGCTACTCAGGCTAAATTGAACCGTGGTCGTCGTACTGTAGAAGTATTGAAACAGCCCGTTCACAAACCATTACCTGTTGAGAAACAAGTTACTATTCTCTATGCTTTGACCCATGGTTTCTTGGATACAATTCCTGTAGACGATATCGTTCGTTTCGAAGAAGAGTTCCATATGTTCTTTGATGCTCAACATCCTGAGATTTTGGAAACCATTCGTGAAACAAAAGACTTGCCAGATGAAGCAGTCTTGGATGCTGCGATTACTGAGTTTCTCAATCAATCAAGCTTCCAATAAGAATAGAGGTGTCAGATGGCAGTATCTCTAAATGATATTAAAACAAAAATCGCCTCAACAAAAAATACTAGTCAAATTACTAACGCTATGCAGATGGTTTCTGCAGCTAAGTTAGGTCGTTCTGAAGAAGCAGCTCGTAACTTCCAAGTATATGCACAAAAAGTGCGTAAACTAGTTACAGATATCCTCCACGGAGATGGTGCAGGCGGATCAACTAACCCTATGTTGATCAGTCGCCCTGTCAAAAAAACAGGCTATATCGTCATTACATCTGACCGTGGTCTTGTTGGAGGATATAATTCTTCAATCTTGAAAGCAGTCATGGAACTTCAGCAAGAATACCATCCGTCAGGTGATGATTTTGAAGTTATCTGTATCGGTGGTATGGGAGCCGATTTCTTCAAATCACGCGGTATTCAACCAATCTATGAATTGCGTGGACTTGCAAGCCAACCAAGCTTTGATGAAGTTCGTAAGATTATTACAAAAACGATTGAAATGTATCAAAACGAACTTTTTGATGAGCTCTATGTTTGTTACAACCACCACGTTAATACACTGACAAGTCAAATGCGTGTAGAACAGATGCTTCCAATTGTGGACTTGGACCCAAATGAAGCAGATGAGAACTATAGCTTGACCTTTGATCTTGAAACAAGTCGTGAAGAAATCTTGGATCAATTACTACCACAATTTGCTGAAAGTATGATTTATGGTGCTATTATTGATGCCAAGACAGCTGAAAATGCTGCAGGGATGACAGCCATGCAAACAGCGACTGATAATGCTAAAAAAGTGATTAATGATTTGACCATTCAGTATAACCGTGCCAGACAGGCGGCGATTACACAAGAAATCACAGAAATCGTGGCAGGAGCTAGCGCTTTAGAATAAAGCCATCCTGCTAAAATGAATGAACTTAGGACCTAGCAATACTAGGAACCGACAGTATCTTATATAGAATAGGAGAAGGAGATGAGTTCAGGTAAAATTGCTCAGGTTATCGGACCCGTTGTAGACGTTTTGTTTGCAGCAGGGGAAAAACTTCCTGAGATTAACAATGCACTTGTCGTCTACAAAAATGACGAAAAGAAAACAAAAATCGTCCTTGAAGTAGCCTTAGAGTTGGGAGATGGTATGATACGTACCATCGCCATGGAATCAACAGATGGTTTAACTCGTGGAATGGAAGTGTTGGACACAGGTCGTCCAATCTCTGTACCAGTAGGTAAAGAAACCTTGGGACGTGTCTTCAATGTTTTGGGAGATACCATTGACTTGGAAGCTCCTTTTGGAGAAGACGCAGAACGTCAGCCAATTCATAAAAAAGCACCTACTTTTGATGAGTTGTCTACCTCTTCAGAAATTCTCGAAACAGGGATTAAGGTTATCGACCTTCTTGCCCCTTATCTTAAAGGTGGTAAGGTCGGGCTCTTCGGTGGTGCCGGAGTTGGTAAAACTGTCTTGATCCAAGAATTGATTCACAATATTGCCCAAGAACACGGTGGTATCTCAGTATTTACTGGTGTTGGGGAACGTACTCGTGAAGGGAATGACCTTTACTGGGAAATGAAAGAATCAGGCGTTATCGAAAAAACAGCCATGGTATTTGGTCAGATGAATGAGCCACCAGGAGCACGTATGCGTGTTGCTCTTACCGGTTTGACAATCGCTGAATACTTCCGTGATGTTGAAGGCCAAGACGTTCTACTCTTCATTGATAATATCTTCCGTTTCA
Organism: Streptococcus sp. HPH0090; assembly: GCF_000411475.1. Classification (GTDB taxonomy): domain Bacteria; phylum Bacillota; class Bacilli; order Lactobacillales; family Streptococcaceae; genus Streptococcus. The sequence continues at coordinate 337,724 of NZ_KE150464.1, forward strand.
CACAAGCTGGTTCAGAAGTATCTGCCCTTTTGGGTCGTATGCCTTCAGCCGTTGGTTACCAGCCAACACTCGCAACTGAAATGGGTCAATTGCAAGAACGTATCACTTCAACCAAGAAAGGTTCAGTAACCTCTATCCAGGCTATCTACGTGCCAGCGGATGACTATACTGACCCAGCGCCAGCAACAGCTTTCGCTCACTTGGATTCTACTACAAACTTGGAACGTAAATTGGTTCAATTGGGTATCTACCCTGCCGTAGACCCACTTGCTTCAAGTTCACGTGCCTTGGCACCTGAAATCGTTGGAGAAGAGCACTACGCAGTTGCTGCTGAGGTTAAACGTGTCCTTCAACGTTACCATGAATTGCAAGATATCATTGCAATCCTTGGTATGGATGAACTTTCTGATGAAGAAAAAACTTTGGTTGCTCGTGCGCGTCGTATTCAGTTCTTCCTTTCACAAAACTTCAACGTTGCGGAACAATTTACTGGTCAACCAGGTTCTTATGTTCCAGTAGCTGAAACAGTTCGTGGATTTAAGGAAATTCTCGACGGAAAACACGATCATCTCCCAGAAGATGCCTTCCGTGGTGTAGGTTCAATCGAAGATGTTATTGCTAAGGCTGAAAAAATGGGATTTTAAGAGGTGACCTATGGCTCAGTTAACTGTCCAGATCGTGACACCAGATGGCCTCGTCTATGATCACCATGCCAGCTTTGTATCGGTTCGAACTCTGGATGGTGAGATGGGGATCTTGCCACGACATCAAAATATGATTGCGGTATTAGCAGTTGATGAAGTTAAAGTCAAACGTGTTGATGATGATTCTCATGTAAACTGGATAGCAGTAAACGGAGGAATCATTGAGATTGCTAATGATGTCATAACTATCATCGCTGACTCAGCTGAACGCGCTCGTGATATCGATGTTAGCCGTGCAGAACGTGCGAAACTTCGTGCAGAACGTGAAATCGAAGAAGCACAAGATAAACATTTGATTGACCAAGAACGTCGTGCTAAGATTGCATTGCAACGTGCCATTAACCGTATCAATGTCGGAAATAAATTATAAAATAAAAAAGAACTTGATCTTTATTCAAGTTCTTTTTTTGTTAGTTATGAAAACTAATACAGACTGCTTCAGGTACATGAAAGTCATTCGAAAGTTCTGCAAGTCGACCAGTTTCAGGATTACGCTTAAAGACAGTTGCATTATCTGAATCTTGATGAACTGCTATAAGAAATTCTTGATCAGGTGACAAATCAAAATCACGTGGGTTTTGTCCATGAGTTGGAACAATCTCTAATAACTCTAAACTTCCATCTGCTAAAATACTATATACTGCGATAGAATCATGTCCGCGGTTCGAAGCATAGAGGTATTTGCCGTCTTTTGAGAGACGAATAGCAGCAGTGCCGTTAAAACCTTTATAGTCATCTGGTAAGGTTGAAATAACTTGCATTTTTTCAAACGCTCCGACTCCATCGTAAATCAATACTTCAATTGTACTGTTCAGTTCGCAGATAAGATAAGCAATCTTGTAGTGGTGGTGGAAAACCAGGTGACGCGCACCCGCACCAGGGTTAGCGTGGTATGTTGCTAATGGACTTAATTTTCCTTCTGCATCGACATCATAAGTGATAACTTCATCAGTACCTAAGTCACAAGTTACTAAATATTGATCCGGTGTTAAATTTGTATAATGGACGTGTGAGGAGGCTTGGTTTTCATGAGGACCATGACCGGTATGTTGAACAATGTCAGCCAATTCAAGACTGCCATCTTCTTTTCGTTTATAGACTAGCACTTGTCCTTTATGGTAGTTTGCGCCATAGACTAGACTACGCTTCTCATCAACTGCAACGTAACAGTGAGGAGCACCTTCTTCAACGACATGATTAAGGAGACTACCATCCGTCTTGTATGCTGCAATACCCCCTTTGCCATCATGGCTTCCAACGGTATATACATGCTGGTCTTGGTCAAATGCTAAATAGGTTGGACTTGGTTCTGCTGCAAAGAGTTCTAAATTTGCTAGTTCACCTGTCTCGGTATCAAAATTAGCCTTGTAAATCCCTTGGGATATACGACGAGTATAAGTTCCAAAATATACTGTTTCTTTCATATTCATACCTCTAAGAAAATATACTTCCATTATATCATAAAAGATTTACTACGTGAAAATTCTAGAGAAGAAATAGTAAGCTAATTCAACATAGAAAGAACTTATTTCTCTATAATGAAAACCCTATAAAAACCCCTTATTTTTCTAAAAAATGGTATAATGTTAGGACATAGGAAAGGAAGATATCATGGAACAAAAAGAGAAACACTTTAACTTATCTTGGTTTTTTAAATGGTTTTTAGATAATAAGGCCGTCACGGTCTTTTTGGTGACTTTACTGTTAGGTCTTAATATTTTTATTCTCAGTAAAATCAGCTTTTTATTTATACCAGTCATTGACTTTTTATCTGTAGTTATGTTGCCTGTTATCTTATCAGGGCTACTATTTTATCTATTGAATCCACTGGTAGATTTGATGGAGAAGTACAAGATAAACCGTGTCTTAGCCATTAGTATTATCTTTGTGATAATCGCCTTTCTTTTGATTATAGGGCTTGCTGTTGCGATTCCAAACCTTCAACGTCAAGTTGTCATTTTTGCGCAAAATGTGCCAAGTTATATAGAAGATGCTGACAGAGTGATTGATGATCTTGTAACCAAGCGTTTGCCAGATGACTTTAGACCTCAACTGGAACAGGTTTTAGCGCAATTTTCAACTCAGGCAACTGCATGGGCAAGTAATATCTCTTCCAAAGCTGTTAACTGGGTGAGTGCTATTATTAGTGGAACTTCTCAAGTAATTGTCGCTTTGATTATCATGCCATTTATGCTTTTCTATCTTCTTAGAGATGGAAAAGGGTTGAGAGATTATATCACTCAGTTTTTACCAAATAAATTAAGAGAACCAGTAGGTAAGGTTCTATCAGATGTGAACCAACAACTTGCGAACTACGTTAGAGGACAAATTACGGTCGCTGTAATCGTAGCTATCATGTTTATTATCTTCTTCAAGATTATTGGCCTTCGTTATGCAGTAGCACTAGGTGTTACAGCAGGTGTATTGAACCTTGTGCCCTATCTTGGAAGCTTCCTTGCTATGCTTCCAGCCCTTGTGTTGGGTCTCATTGCAGGTCCAGTCATGCTCCTAAAGGTTATTATCGTCTTTATTGTTGAGCAAACCATTGAAGGTCGTTTCGTTTCACCACTGATTTTAGGAAGCCAATTGAATATTCACCCAATTACCATTCTTTTTGTCCTTTTGACTTCGGGTTCTATGTTTGGTATCTGGGGAGTATTGCTAGGAATTCCAATCTATGCTTCTGCTAAAGTAGTCATCTCAGCGGTTTTTGATTGGTACAAAGAAGTTAGTGGACTTTATGAATCGGTAGAGGAGACTGATTGTGAACAATAGTCAACAAATGCTTGAAGCCTTAGAACAACAGGATTTAACAAGCGCAGATTCTTTCTTTCAAAAAGCTTTAGAAGAAGACTCAGATGAAGTGCTTCTTGAACTTGCTGCATATCTCGAAGGAATAGGTTTCTACCCGCAAGCAGGTCAAATTTATGAGAAATTAGCACCGAAATTCCCAGAAGTCTACATCAATCTAGCTGCAATCTCTGGCGAAGATGGACTGATTGAAGAAGCTTTTGACTATCTAGAGAATATTGGTCCGGAGAGCGAATGGTATGTATCAGCTCTTGCCTTAAAGGCTGATTTATATCAGATGGAAGGATTGACAGATGTTGCGCGTGAGAAGCTTTTAGAAGCTCGTAACTACTCCGATGATCCTCTCTTGATATTTGGACTAGCAGAGCTAGATAGCGAACTAGGAAACGATTTAGAGGCTATTAAGGGCTATGCTCAATTAGATAATCGTGCTATCTATGACCAAACTGGAATTTCAACCTATCAGAGAATTGGCCTTGCATATGCACGACTTGGAAAATTCGAATCTGCTATTGAGTTTCTTGAAAAAGCTTTGGAACTAGAATATGACGACCAAACGGCCAATGAACTGGCAAGTCTCTATTTTGACCAAGAGGACTACCAAAAAGCAGCCTTATACTTTAAACAATTAGATACGATTTCTCCAGATTTCGAAGGATATGAGTATGGCTATAGCCAGGCACTCCATAAGGAACATCAAACGGAACAAGCCTTACAGATTGCCCAGCAGGGATTGTCAAAAAATCCTTTTGAAACACGTTTATTGCTCCTTGCTTCTCAGTTATCTTATGAATTACATCAACCAGAACAAGCCGAAGCTTATCTTTTGCAAGCACAAGAGAATGCTGAAGATCAAGAAGAGATTTTATTGCGCTTAGCGACCATCTACCAAGAACAAGAGCGATATGAAGATATTTTAGCCTTAGAGGCGCATGAACCTGAAAATCTCTTAACAAAATGGATGATTGCTCGAAGCTACCAGGAAACTGAGGAGTTGGATGCAGCCTATGAACTCTATAAGGAGCTTGCTACAGAACTGAAGGATAATCCGGAGTTCTTGGAACAATACATTTATTTATTAAGAGAACTAGGGAAGTTAGAAGAAGCAACAGAATACATTCAGGCTTATCTTGATCTAGTTCCAGATGATATTCAGATGCAAGAATTGTATAATCATCTCATTTAAAATGTTAGAAATAATCGCCTTTAAATAGGCGGTTATTTTTTTATATACACATCAAAAAAATAAATCAAGAATCGCACTAAAATAGATAGATACAGTATGAATTTTTAGTTTTTTTTTGATATAATTGTTATAGTTAAATTGAATAATCACAATAAGTAAAAATAGAAAGATTTGAATTATGACAAAAGTAAAAATTGTAACGGATTCGTCTGTTACCATTGAACCAGAAGTGGTCAAAGAATTAGATATTACGATTGTTCCTTTATCTGTAATGATTGATAGTGTCCTCTATTCAGATGCAGATCTTAAAGAAGGTGAATTCCTTCGCTTGATGCAAGCAAGTAAAAATCTTCCTAAGACTAGTCAACCTCCTGTGGGACTCTTTGCAGAAATATTTGATGACTTAGGCAAAGATGGTAGTCAGGTTCTTGCGATTCACATGTCTTATGCTCTATCAGGTACGGTAGAAGCAGCTCGTCAAGGAGCAAGTCTTTCAACGGCTGATGTCACTGTTCTAGATAGCTCTTTTACAGACCAGGCATTGAAGTTTCAAGTTGTAGAAGCTGCTAGATTAGCTAAAGAAGGAAAAGACCTAGAAACTATCCTAGCACATGTAGAAGACGTTAAAAATCACACAGAACTTTATATCGGTGTATCTACTTTAGAAAACCTTGTTAAAGGTGGACGTATTGGTCGTGTAACAGGTTTGTTAAGCTCACTGCTTAATATTCGTGTAGTGATGCAAATGAAAAATAACGAACTTCAACCTATTGTGAAGGGACGTGGTGCAAAAACTTTTAAAAAATGGTTGGATGAACTAGTAGAGACTTTGTCACATCGTTCAGTTGCTGAGATTGGCATTTCATATGCTGGTACTAACGAATGGGCAAATGAGATGAAAGCGGTGCTTCAACCATACGTTGAAAAGCCAATTTCAGTCCTAGAAACTGGTTCTATTATCCAAACTCACACCGGAGAAAACGCCTGGGCTATCTTAATTCACTATAATTCCTAAAAAAATTGAGAAAAATCAAAGAAAAGGTGTTTTTGACTTGACCTAAAAGGAATTTTAGGTTATGATTATAAGTGTTAATTAGAAATAATTTTGGAGGATTCATTAACATGGCAAACAAACAAGATTTGATCGCTAAAGTAGCAGAAGCTACAGAATTGACTAAGAAAGATTCAGCAGCAGCAGTTGACGCTGTATTCGCAGCTGTAACTGAATTCCTTTCAGCTGGTGAAAAAGTTCAATTGATCGGTTTTGGTAACTTCGAAGTTCGTAAACGTGCAGCTCGTAAAGGTCGCAACCCACAAACTGGTAAAGAAATCAAAATCAAAGCTTCTAAAGTTCCAGCATTTAAAGCTGGTAAAGCTCTTAAAGAAGCAGTTAAATAATGATTCTATAAAAAGCCTGTCATATTAAGTGACAGGTTTTTTTCATATTTTCGAGTGAAAGTAGCAGGAGGAGATAAACTAGTATTTCTAGTCGAACTACATTTGAAATCATCATCGATGAGTCTAATGAAAGCAACAAAAAAACAACTTCGAATCGAAGTTGTTTTTGTTCAACCTTATGCAAGTGATGCGGTTGATTATTTGAGACCGTATTTTTTGTTGAAACGATCCACGCGTCCATCTGCTTGAGTGAACTTTTGACGTCCAGTGTAGAATGGGTGTGAGTCTGATGAAATTTCCACACGGATCAATGGGTAAGTTTCGCCTTCGAACTCAACTGTTTCGCTAGAGCGTTTTGTTGAACCGCTAAGGAATTTGTAACCAGTAGTTGTGTCCATGAAGACAACTGGGCGATATTCTGGATGGATATCTTTTTTCATTTTGCAATATTTCCTTTCTGCCATGGTCTCTTTGCGAGCCATAGATTGTTACCATACTAGTCTATCAGATTATCAGAAGTTTGGCAAGACTTTTTATCTATTTTTCAGTAAGTTTTTCAATTTTTTGTAGATGAGCTCATTCTCTTCTAAACTATAAGAATTTGCTCCGCTAGCAAGAGGGTGGCCACCGCCATCATGTTCTTTTGCGACACCATTGATAGGGACAAATTTACTACGTAGACGTACACGATAGTGACCGTCTGCTTGTTCCACAAAGATTCCCCAAAGGCTGACAGTATCGATACGGCCTGGAGCCCCTACGATAGCTGCTGTTTCTGCATCAGTAACGTCATATTTCTTCAAAATTTCTTGAGTCAGAATGACACGCGCAGCACCATTTTTATCAACTTCTAAGTGGTCATAAACATAACCCTGGAGTTTGGCAATCTTAAAGCTCATAGTATCCATTTTACGAGTTAATTCAGCGTAGTTAAAGTTGTGTTCTCTGAGCTTACTTGCGATACGAAGTGTACGTGCAGAAGTAGAAGGATAGAGGAAGCGGCCGGTATCACCAATAATTCCAGCGCAGAGCATTTTAGCAGCGTAGTCGGATAATTCTAAGTTAGTTGCTTCAGCAAAGAGAGAAATCATCTCACTCGCACTACTAGAGTTCGTATCTACCCAAACAAGATCGCCGTAGACTTCGTCATTTGGATGGTGGTCAATCTTAATAATGGTATCAGCTTGAGTATATCGTTTATCATCGATACGGGCTGTGTTTGCAGTATCACAGATAATCGCAAGTGCGCCTTCATAGTCTTTATCATCTACCTGATCCATTTCAGCTAACCAAGTTAAGGTTGGTTCATTGAAACCCACGACTTTGATAGTTTTTTCAGGAAAATGATGCTCAAGCAAGGCCTTTAATCCTACCTGACTCCCCAAAGCATCTGGATCTGGTTTCATATGACGGTGAATGATAATAGTATCGTATTCTTTGATTTTTTCTAAAATTTGGTGACAAATTTCCATATTGAACCTCAATTCTTTCTCATTTCATTGTAGCACAAGAGTTTTTATTTTTAAAATGAAAAAGATGTGATATAATGGAGAAAGATTAATTGAGGAGGACCTTATGGCATTAGCAAAAATTGTATTTGCCAGTATGACCGGTAATACTGAAGAAATCGCAGATATTGTAGCAGATAAATTAAGAGAATGTGGTTTAGATGTCGATGTTGATGAGTGTACAACAGTTGATGCTTCTGACTTTTTAGAAGCAGACATCGCCATTGTGGCAACCTATACTTATGGTGATGGAGAATTACCAGACGAAATGATGGACTTCTACGAAGACCTAGCAGATCTTAACTTAAGTGGTAAAATCTATGGTGTAGTTGGTTCAGGCGATACTTTCTATGACGAATTCTGTAAGGCTGTTGACGACTTTGATCGTGTATTTGTAGCAACAGGAGCTGAAAAAGGTTCAGAGTGCGTTAAAGTAGACCTTTCAGCAGAAGATGAAGATATCGAACGCTTGGAGCAATTTGCAGAAGAATTGGCTGCCAAAGTGGGATAAGTATGAAGTTGCACTGATGATAGATGTCAGTGCAGTTTTTTGTTAGATATGCCTGAGAATAACTTGCCTATTTAGTAGCTTTGTACACAATGATTCTAATAAAGAAGGAGACTCAATGGATTTAGATATTATAAGACAAGAAATTGACCAAATCGATGACCAAATCGTTCAACTTTTAGAAGAAAGAATGCATCTAGTTGAGGGTGTAGTTGCTTATAAAAAGTCTACAGGAAAACCAATCTTGGATACCAAAAGAGAAGAAGTTATCTTTGAAAAAGTCAGAAATCGCGTCAGCAATAAAAAATACGAAGAAACAATTGTTGAGACTTTTTCAGACATTCTCAAACGTTCGCGTGATTATCAGGATAAAACAATCAAATGAAAAAAGAACAAATCTATCCGCTAGGAATCTTTCTAGCTGCCATGTTAGGAGGATTAGTCCGTTATCAGATATCTAAATGGTTACCAGCGAGTCCAGACTTCCCATGGGGGACATTGATTGTCAATTATCTAGGGATTTTCTGCCTAGTCTATCTTGTAAAAGGTTATCTAGTTTCTAAAGGAACTAGTAAGGGCGTCATTTTAGCGCTCGGAACAGGGTTCTGTGGTGGCTTAACGACATTTTCTAGTCTCCTATTAGATGCAGTGAAATTGCTGGACACAGGGCGGTACCTCAGTTTGGTGACCTATTTGCTTTTGAGTATCGGTGGTGGACTTCTATTTGCTTATTGTCTAGGGAGGAAGAAATGGTAGTATTTTATCTAACGCTTGCTTGTGGACTGGGGGCTCTTGTTCGTTATTTCTTTTCCCGTTATAATCAAGGGTCAGTGCTACCACTGGGAACACTCATAGCTAATCTTCTAGGTTGTTTTTTGATTGGTTTATTCTACAATCATGTGGAATCAAAAGAAGTCTATCTTATCCTTGCTACAGGTTTTTGTGGCGGTTTGACCACGTTTTCAACCTTGAATGATGAACTCCAAAGACTACTTAGTAACAAGAAGGCATTTTATAGCTATTTATTATTAACCTACTTGCTTGGTTTTTTGGCGATTTTTTTGGGAATTTTGCTTTAAATTTCTTTACATTTTCTAGGAAATTTGGTAAACTGTATCTTGTGTGTAATGGACGCACAAAAATACAGTTTATCCGCTGAGGAAGTTTCTTCAAGATTGACAAAGATAGGAGAATAAAATGAATCCATTAATCCAAAGCTTGACTGAAGGTCAACTTCGTACAGATATCCCTTCATTCCGTCCTGGTGACACTGTTCGTGTACACGCGAAAGTTGTCGAAGGAAACCGTGAACGTGTTCAGATCTTTGAAGGTGTTGTTATTGCACGTAAAGGTGCTGGCATCTCAGAAAACTACACAGTTCGTAAAATCTCTAACGGTGTAGGTGTTGAACGTATCTTCCCAATCCACACTCCACGTGTTGAAAAGATCGAAGTTGTTCGTTACGGTAAAGTACGTCGTGCGAAATTGTACTACTTGCGTGCTCTTCAAGGTAAGGCAGCTCGTATCAAAGAAATCCGTCGTTAATTCGATGAACAAAAACTCTGCTCATACGGCAGGGTTTTTCTCTAGCTCCCTTAGTTCAATGGATATAACAACTCCCTCCTAAGGAGTAGTTGCAGGTTCGATTCCTGCAGGGAGCGAAACTAGCCACAAAAACACTGGATAACCAGTGTTTTTTCTTTGACCAAATTTTGAACATTTAATATGATATTCATGGTGTGTTATAATAGACATAGATTTTGTTGTTTTTTGGAGAGAGAAATGAAAGAAAGATATTATGAATTTTTGAATATGGCAGTTGTGGATACCAGTTCTATAAAGAATACTGACTTTTTAAAGTCAGTTGCGATGGAGGTTATTTTTGCCTTACTGGTATTTATAGTGTCTATTGTTATAGAAGGAGAGATACATGATGTGAGTATGATTATCCTTTACATCACTATCTATCATATATTGGTTTCGTTGTTCATGTTTTTGCTATTTCAAATATTTTCCAAATCAAAATTATTGCAATTGATTCCAGCTAGTTCTATTTTAATTTCTCATGTTGAGTTTCTTTTCTGGAGTTCTTTATTTTTGGGGAAGAACTACTGGTCTGTCTTCATGATGTTGATTGTCCTAAGCATTATGTTTCAACTACTAACCTTTGTTTACCAGTTGTTAATTGTCCCTAAAGCTAAGAAATTGCCACATGGTGAGTATAGGAAAAATCTTTTATTTCTTCCTTCTATTGTTTACCTATTGATTTCAGCAATTGCAATGGTTATAGCACGTTTATTTACGTTGCCGGCGGTATATGTTGTTCCTTCCCTTGTTGTAGCGAGCATAGTCTGTCTTCCCTTCTATTGGCTTGAATATGCACGAGTATTTACAGGTTGGAAAAAGAAAAGCACTGATAACATTATTTTTAGAGGATAAATAAAATGAAACCAACAAACTTAGAATGGGAAGATGTAATCCAGTTTGAAGAGGTTGAAGGCTATGGGAAATCCATCTGGAAAAATGAGGATAAATATTATTTAGTTTCAGAAGAGGGAACTGTGGCTTCTTGGTTAGCAGTCTATGAATTACCCCAAGAATTATTCTCACTACTAGATAGTGGAGAGAGATCACTACTCGAAATATCTTGGAAGATTAAGCACGATCGTTGGCCACCGACGGAGGAAGAAAAGAAGGATAGTGAGAAACGATTCATAGAAGAGAGTCCTACATCATTAATTGATTTACCTGAAACTAGAGAGTTATTTACTCAGGAAGAGCTTGAAAGATTAATTCCAATTGCTGAGCAAATGTGGATAGACTGGAGAGGCAATCTTCCAGACGATTATGTATCGCCATTGAAATAGGCAGAGAAGGATGAATATGACAATAATCAAAGGAAATGGGTTTATTATAACTGAAGAAAATGGCAATTATACAATGTCTTGGATGACGGGAGGATTTCAAGATAGAGAAGTTACTTATCCACTAAGTAAAGAATTAGTAGATAAAGCTTTAATGTCAGAACAGGATGCTTACGAGGTTGAGCTATTCTTACGAACTGGAGAATGGGTGACTAAAGGAAGTAAAGAAGTAGCTAGGCAAAATTACTTTAGATCCTCACCGGTTCGTATTTTGGTAAATCCATCATCTATTAAACGATTGTTTTCCAATCAAGAATTTGAAGAACTGTTACAAAAAGCAATTTCTTCAGAGCTCAAACCAACTGAACTTGATGCTATTGGTATAGTTGATAATCATTTAGAGCTTCTTCTGGTGGATCCAGTTGGCTGGGAGGAAGAGATAGAAGCAGTACATCTGGAAATTCTGCAGGAAAAAATCAACAATTATATTCACTTCCTCGAAAGCAAGCAGTATGTGGCACGATACGGCGATAGTTTTGACAAAAAAGTCATCCATATCACATTCCAGTATTCTCCATCTGATAATGGACTAGCCTTTCTCGCAGCGGTTAAGAAAGTGTTACAACCGACAGATATGAACTTGAAGGTGGAATTGCCGGAGTGATAAAGGGATAGGAAACGCTCTCTTGATAATTTTCTATCTGCGATTGAACGTCAAGGCTATTATGAAATCAAAAATCCACGTGTCTATAAACCAGGCACTAATAAAATTATTTCAGTTGAAGGGATTTTTAGAATAAATCAATGGAGTAAATAAATGCAGACATATAAATTAAAAAATAAAGAGAATTATAAATATTTTGTCAAACATTATCTAGAGGTGATGAAGGAAAGAAGAGAAGCAGAAGCATTTCTTGGAGAGGATATTAGGTATCGTTTTCAACAACGCAACTCAATGATAACAGAATACACTGATATTCAGGTGTTGATGGAATATTGTTTATTCCCTCTATATGTAGAAGGTGATAAAGATATAGAGAGAAGGACATTTGAGATATTAAAAGAGTTCTCTTTAAGTATTGATGAAAAGAAAATATGGCAAGTTACAGAATATTTATTGCTTCAAGATTTTATACTGGCGGAATATAAGCCTCTTCCTTTTGAAATTGATACAAGAAAATTAGTTCCTCTTATACTTGATACAATAGAAAAACTTCCTAACGAGTTAAAAACTAGTGGATATTATGCTCGATTAATTGGAAATATTAAATCAATTCCTTCTTTCAAGTATTATGAGGTGGAAAAGGTAGAGAAGATTCTTAAGGAATTCAAGGAAAAATACTACAATCCACCTAAAGTAGTAGAACTATAGCAAACACCATAGTGAATGTGAGAGTTGTGGAGAATTTTAAATGACAAAACAAGAATTAGTAGATTTCATTAATAAACAAAGGGATAAGATAGGGATATTTCATATTGCGCTTAATGAACGATTTGAAGGACAATTTACTTTGGGCTACTATTACGATGAGAACTCTAAACAATATATGGTGTATGAGATTAATGAGCGCCAAGATATTTGGATTAGAGATAAATTTATAAATGAAAATGATGCAATAGAGCGACTTTTTCGTTTGATAAAATCAACATTTTGGATAAAATAATCTCATATATAGTTAGACGTTTCAGAAATAGAATGATTAGAAATAATAAAACAATGTAAAAGGTGTTGTATGACAACAGAAATTCAACAATACAAAAATTGTACGATATTAAAGAATAATAATGATTATCAGATTCTGTGGAGTAGAGGGAAAGAAGTGCTTAATTTTCCCATTAGCCAGGAATTAGCAGAACGTGTTTAAAAATCAGACAAAGATTCTTTAGAAGTAATGTTTTATTGTGAACATCATCATTGGCCAAAGAAAAATGAGTTAGAAGATTATAATCAATCGGATACGATTGTACATAGAGGCAATGGATTTATTGTATATGTGACAGACGGCTATTACGAAATTAGCTTCTTTAAAGAAATTGGCGGAGCCATGGGTCCAGAAGTTCGCTATCCTATTACTAAAGAACTGATGGATAAAGCATTTGAATCTTCTAGGGGAGCATATGAAGTCATGATTTATGCTGAAACAGGGCACTGGCCTATAAGTGATTAGTAAATAGGTTTCAAATAACAAAGGTGATTTTAATGAAAGTAATCTATTTAAGCAAAAAAGATATGTTGGAAATTTGTCAAGATGGTGATAAGTATTTCTTGCGTTATCCAACTTTTAATATTACCATGCCAGAAGTAGTTCAAGAAATCCCCAAAGAAGCTGTAGATAGTTATATGTCGGGAGAACATACTGGTAAAGAGTTGATGAATTATGCAGATTATGGTTTTTGGAAATCTAAAAAGCAATATACACAGGAAGAGTCAGACAAAATTTTTATACGAAATAATCCTGACCTAATTTTTAATGATTTATCTGATAACAAAAAAATATTTTCTTCTGAAGAGTTTACTCAAATTGTCACTCAAGCTATCGTTTCAAAATTGAAACCTAGCGAACTTGACGCAATTGGTATAGTTGATAGTCATTTAGAGCTTCTTCTGGTGGATCCAATTGGCTGGGAGGAAGAGATAGAAGCAGTCCATCTGGAAATTCTGCAGGAAAAAATCAACAATTATATTTACTTCCTCGAAAGCAAGCAGTATGTGGATCGATATGGTGATAACTTTGATAAAAAAGTCATCCATATCACATTCCAGTATTCTCCATCTGATAATGGACTAGCCTTTCTCGCTGCGGTTCAGAAAGTGTTACAACCGACTGATATGAGCTTGAAGGTGGAATTGACGGAGTGAGTTGAATAAAAAGTTAGCGAAATTTTTGACCAAAAATTGACCAAGTTAGATAGAAAAGCCCTTAGAATAGGTTTCCTAAACATATTTTATATTCCTGCAGGGAGCGAAACTAGTCACAAAAACACTGGATAACCAGTGTTTTTTCTTTGACCAAATTTTGAACCATTCATAAGATATCCATGGTGTGGTATAATAGGCGTAGAATGTTTAGGAGAAAGAAATGAAAAAACACTTATTTTGGCTTATTAGTGTAATGCTAATATTTTTGACACTTTTTGCACTAAATGGATGTAGTTTGGGTGGAGAAACCATTCCCAAAAACAGGACAAAGAAGCAGTACGAATTCGAAAAAACGTTTGAACCCATGTTTAAATTTTTAGAACAAGACAAGAAGGAGTTTACTGGACTAAAGTCATACACTAGTGATGTTTATATAAAAAATCAAGCTAAAGTCAAAAAGTACGAAGTGGACTTAGATATTAATCAAGCTGATATTAAAGGAGATTACATAATAACACGTGGTGACACTAAAGAGACAGTTCCTGTTACTTATTCTAATGGTAAGTTAAATTATGAGTCAGAGATAGATCCTTTATTTGATGAAGAAATTCTTAATTTAGTGGTTTCAAGAGATTATTTCGCTTCCTTAGATGTGAAAAAGACTTTTAAGAGCGCAGAAACTGAATTGAGTGATATTGTCTACGAGCCAAAAATCAATCAGAGTTTTATAAAAAAATAGTGGAAAAGTATAATCTTCCATCTGACACAAAACTTTCAGTTAGTCTTGGATATGCGTATTATGACAGATACGATATACTACTAAGTTTAGAATCAGAAGAAAAATTGGTTCAAATTAGTGCTGCAATTTATCTAGTGAAAGGAAAGTAATTTTTTGAATCCGATCAAAAAGATTGTAAGCTAAAAATAGCACTAATTTCAATATTGGAGAAATTTTTACATGAAAAATCATAAACACTTATTTTGGCTTATTAGTGTAACGTTAATATTTTTGACACTTTTTGCACTGAATGGATGTAGTTTGGGTGGTGAAACAATCCCCAAAAATAGAACAAAAAAACAGTACGAATTCGAAAAAACGTTTGAGCCCATATTTAAATTTTTAGAGCAAGATAAGAAGGACTTTACGGGACTAAAGGCTTATATTTGTGATATTTATATAAAAGATGGATATCCAGTAAAGGATTATAATATTGATTTAGATATTACTGAATCAGGCATTAAGGGTGATTATACAATAACACGTGGTGACAGTAAAGAAACAGTTCCAGTTACATACTCTAATGGTAAACTAAATTATGAGTCAGAGATAAATCCTTTATTTGATGAAGAGATTCTTAATTTGGTAGTACAAAGAGATTATTTCGCTTCCTTGAATATAAAAGAAACCTTTAAGAGTGCTGAAACTGAATTGAGCGATATCATCTATGAACCAGAAAATCATTCTGACCTCTATAAATATCTTAAAAATAAGTACGATATGCCAGAGGATACGACCTGTCGAATAATATTAGATTACTCTAGTGGAACAATCTATGGTATTACAATTCAGATGAATTCGAAAGATAAGACAGTTCAGTTGGATTTAACAATATTTAAACAAAAGGGATGATAGTTTATGAACGAAATCGAAAAGAGCAATCGTCGGGTTAAAAGGTAAGCAATACAAATGCTAGTTAGGGATAGAAACATGAAAAAAGGTTTATTAATTGGCTGTTTATCCATAGTTATACTATTTGTAATGTTCATAATACTTAGTCCTATTATTGCAATGATGGATATGTGGGGGCTATTTGCCCATGCAAGTCGGAATGAACTTGAGCAAGCAGTGCATCGCTCTTATGAGAACTACGGTCTTACAGGACAGTTTGAGTTAGAAGAATATGAAAAAAACTATACAAGTGTAGGAGGATTTGTAATCCATGGTACTTACACTGAAAATATAGATGGTAAAACCTATCAGGCTAATTCTCGCTTTGAATACTATACTCGTCCTTCGGAAAACAAAAAGTATAAAAAGACGGATGCAGAAGTAGATTATGAACAAAACAAAAAAATTTATCAGGCTTTTCCAGAATTAGCCTATCTAGGAATTGAGATTAGTCCAGGCACCAGCGAATTTTTAAAAAATTTGGATACTTCAATAACAGATCCTAAAATGACTGCTTTGAAGTACGAAGGGATTGATTTTCAATTTAATAGTAAATCTGGCAACATGTATCTTTATGATAAAATATTAGAGGAAAATCAAAGAAATGGACAAGCATTACAAGGGATGTATCCTATGGATGCTCAATATCTTTTCCAAAAAGATATTTTTATACCAGAATTTCAATTTCGATACTACACTCCAGAAGACAAGAAAGATCAGTTGTATAATGCCTATCTTGAAGACCTTGAATCGCAAATGAAAGAATTTTTCAGCAATCAACCCTTACCAAGCGGTCTTTATGCTGTAAAGATTGATAAATATGAAGGGGATAAACTTGTCAATAATAGCGGTGGATATTATGTAAAGATTGAGAATCGTCAAGTTGTGGAGTTTATCAAAGATTTATACTAAAAGTTGCGTTCAACTGTTCAAAATATAAGAGAAAGATGAAATTTTTTAAATGACCCAAGAAGAATATTTGCAACTAAAAAAAGAATATAAAATTCGCTTAGTCTTAGTATTAGTTCTATTCGTATTATTTTCTATCCTAAGTATTTTGCTTATCATAAATCTCAATAGATTTATCCCGCTAGGCGCGACAGCCATTGCTACAGTTGTGCCATTTAACCATTTTTTACTCGTTCCACTTTGGGAAGAGAAAAAAGCGATTGAAGCAGAGCATCCTGAATGGAAGGACCTTAGTACAAGCGGAGTTAGGGTCCCTTCGACAGAAGCGAGTAAACGAAACATAGCAACTGTTGGGAGCGTTGTTGCCTTGTGCTTTTCGTTCGCTCTACTCTATAGGCCTGCTAAGGTATACCAGAAGGTCCCTACTGCCGATGAACTAAAGAACCTTCCCAAGATTGAGAACAAGGGCATTCCTAAACTGGATAATAAAAAAATTCCAAAAATAAAAAGGGAATCAGAAGAGTAATCTGTAATGAAAATACCCCAGGAGTTAGACTTTTTCTCTAACTTCTGGGGTGCTTTTATTATATTCTATTCAGTTTACAAGACCCAAGTACGAATAGCATGGGCAACGCCGGATTCATCATTTGTTTTGGTGATGTATTTGGCGATTTTTTTGAGTTCTGGGTTTCCGTTTTCCATAACAACGGGGTTTCCAACGACTGCTAGCATGGCACGGTCATTTTCTTCATCACCGATCGCCATGGTTTCATCCTTACTTAGTCCAAGTTTCTCAGCTAGGTGCGTAATGGCTGAACCCTTGTCTACATCCTTTTTAAGGAGTTCTAGATAAAATGGAGCAGATTTGTTGATAGAGTAGCGCTCGTAAAATTCTGCTGGAATCTTTTCAATAGCAGCATCGAGAATCTCTGGTTCGTCGATAAACATACATTTGACGATTTCTTTATCAGCCATCTCTTCAGGTGTACGGTAAAAAATTGGCATGCTGACGAGGTTTGACTCGTGTACGGTGTATTTTCCGATATTGCGATTGGCAGTGTAAATGCCGTCTTTGGTAATAGCATGCATATGGACTCCCAGTTTACGGCTGAGAAATTCCATATCCAGATAGTCCTCGTAAGTCAAGGATTCGCTGATAATCTCATGGCCATTAGCGGTTTCTTGGACAAGAGCACCGTTGAAGGTCACAACATAGTCACCTTCATCTCTCAACTGCAAGTCGTCAAGAAGTTTGGCAACACCAGCGATGGGGCGTCCTGTTGCAATGACAACCTTGACTCCAGCTGCTTTGGCATCTTGGATAGCTGCAAAAACTTCTGGAGTAATTTCTTTTTTGCTATTAACCAGGGTACCATCAATATCGACGGCGATTAGTTTTATACTCATAAATTTCCTCTGTTATTTCTTGTCTGGAGTGAAATGATCATTCTCAATCAAATGAGAAAATTGTTGAATGATATTTGTGAAAATACTGTTTTGCTTAAGCATTTCTTTAGGGAAGTAGAAGCGGTTGTCACCATGACGGCTTCCTGCAAGAGATTGGACGATAGGAGATAGGCTAGAAAGTTCTGCCAGCTCGCCATTCTTTTGGACAATCTCGATTTGAGTTCTTGGATTTTCAGACTCTGGTCGATAAATATCGTAAGGAAGGTCAAAATTCTTGTGGATAGCAGTGTAGTAGTTGGGGTCAAACCCAATTTCTTCTACGAAATTTCGCATGATTTCAAGCTGGTCTTGATCTTTCTGAGAAAAAGTAATAGATTTAAAGACCTTACGATTGATAAAACGTTGGGAAAGGTCGGCTAGAATCTTGTCTGTACTAGTCATCCAGAGTTGGAAATAGGTATTCATAACCCCGTCGTCAAGTGCTAGATAGTCAGACAAGCTAACGTTTTTCTCAAAAAATGGCAGTAGATGTGGTGATGTTAGGGCAAAGAAGTCTTTATTTTCAGGATAGAGCTCTTTGGCACGTTTCAAAAGATTTTGTAGAAGAACTTCCATGGCCCGTGTAGCTGGGTGGAAATAAACCTGCATATACATCTGGTAACGGCTGAGGACATAATCCTCGATAGCGTGCATTCCATTACGCTGAAAGGCGATTCCATTTTCAACAGGGCGAATGACACGAAGAATACGAGTCAGATCGAACTGGCCATAAAAAGCACCGGTGAAGTAGGAGTCGCGCAGGAGATAGTCCATGCGGTCCGCATCAATCTGACTTGAAATCAGTTGAACGACCTGTTTGTTGGGATAAGTGTGGTCGATAACGCTAGCAACCTTTTTAGGAAAGTCAGGAGCAACCTGCAAAAGAACCTGGTGAATCTCTGTTTCAGGGTTTTGGATTATTTCCTGAGTAATTGCCTCATGGTCAGTATCAAAGAGATTTTCAAAAGTATGAGAGTAGGCACCATGTCCAAGGTCGTGGAGAAGTGCTGCAGTCATGGTCAAGAGAGACTCATTGGAATCCCATTCTTCAGGGTATTTTTCTTCGAAAATTTCAGTGATTTGACGAGCAATTTCATAGACGCCCAAACAGTGTGAAAAACGACTATGCTCTCCGCCATGGAAGGTATAGCTAGATGTCCCTAACTGTTTGATACGACGGAGCCGTTGAAATTCTTTTGTATTGATCAAGTCGTAAATGACTTGATTGTTAACGTGGATATAGTTGTGAACTGGGTCACGAAATACTTTTTCATTCATAAGACCATTATAGCAAATTCCGAGGCTTTTTGGTAAAATAGTAGGGATAAGTGAGAAGAAAGAGGAATAGTTGTGAAGATTAGAATGAGAAATACCATCAAGTTCGATGAACAATTGGAAGTAATCGATCAACTTTATGATGTTGAATTACGTGAAAAGGGCGATTTTTCCTATCTCCTTTTTTACAATGAAGACCAAGAAAAAGTAGTTTTGAAATTTAATGGGGAGGAACTGGTCATGACACGTTTCTCAAATCCCAAGACCATCATGCGTTTTCTCAAGGATACTGATAGTTTAGCCTATATTCCAACACCTATGGGACTGCAGGAGTTTATCATCCAAACAAGCCACTACGATGTTGGTGAAGAGAAGATTGAACTAGCCTACCAACTACAAAACAAAGAAGGAGTTCCATTTGCCAACTACCGTTTAGAAATTACTTGGGGATAAGAAAAAGAGGCTGGGACAAAAGTCCTAGCCTCTAAATTGTCTTTGGATTGTCGAGCAAGACGCAGTGGTTGAGTGGGCTCTACTACGCTGATTTCATCAGCTTTTACAGCCCTACTCAACTGTGCGGAGGTGGGACGACGAAATCGAATTCTAACGAATTACCGATTTCTGCCCCACTCTCATTTGATATACAGTTCCTGATTTTTCAAGACGATTTCACGTACACTTGCAAATTTCTTCAGTTTTTTAAGTTCTTCTGGATGTGTCACAAGAGTGATGACATAGCCTTCTTTACCCATACGTCCTGTACGACCTGCACGGTGAGTGTAAGTTTCCGTGTCTCTAGGGACATCAAAGTTAATCACGCATTCCAAGCTATCAATGTCGATACCACGAGCGAGAAGGTCTGTGGCAAGAAGTAGTGTCAGTTGATTATCTTTGAATTTTTCTAGAATAACTTTTCTAAATTTGACGTTGACATCGCTAGCTAGCGAAACTGCTAAAACATCACGATATTGTAATTTTTCCTCCGCGCTTCCAAGGTCTGACAAGCTATTAAAGAAGACAAGACCACGGAAATCTTCAACCTGTGCCAGTTTACGAAGCATATCTACTCTGTGACGTTGGTCTACTTGCATGTAGAAGTGTTGAATATTGTCTAACTTTTGGTCTGATAGATCAATGACGCGCGTGTTAGGTGCAATCTTATCTTGGTCAAATTTGGTAGTGGCACTCATGTAAATAAGTTGATGGTCACGAGGTGCATAGTTGGTAATTTTCTCGACAAAATGAATTTGAGAATCATCAAGGAGCTGGTCGAATTCATCAAGAATGATTGTTTCCACGTTCATCATCTTGATTTTTTTCAACTTAATCAGTTCAAAGATACGACCAGGAGTTCCAATCAGGATTTCTGGTCCTTTTTTAAGTCGTTCAATTTGGCGTTTTTGGCTAGAACCGGATAGAAATAGCTGAGCTGTTAATCCGATGGCCTCACCCCAGGTTTTAGTGACTTCAAAAATTTGTCCAGCAAGCTCAGTATTAGGTGCTAAAATCAATAATTGTTGGGCTTTTTTCTTTTGCAGTTTGAGAAGACTAGGTAGGAGATAGGCTAAAGTCTTTCCTGTTCCAGTAGGACTGACTCCAAGTAGGTTTTCACCTTCTGTTATAGGTTCAAAAAGTTGAGTTTGAATGGGGGTGAATTCTTGGAAACCGAGTTGGTCAAGGAGTTCAAGCCATTCGGTAGGTAGTTTGGTTTTCATTTTTCTGCCTCAAATCTAATGCCAGCATTCTGGCGCATGGTGTAAAGTAGGTTGTGGACGTGTGTCGCATCATCAATCCAAGATTGGTAGAGAGTCAGGTCTGCTTGCTTGATCATGTTTGCAAAAGCAGCAACTTCCTCAGTCATGTTGTGAGGAGCCTGCTGGATAGCTAGATGTGTTTCATTACATTGATGATCTTTAAAAATAGCTGATTGGACATGCTCGATTGTATTAAGTGTCAAGGTTCCATCAGTAGTATAAATCTCACAAGGAAGATTAGAAGTGATATTCTTTCCTGCTTTGATATGCACTTGATAGTCAGGATATGAGAGAATACCATCCCCATTTAAATCAATGCTATTATCTAGTTTCTGAGCTTGATAGGTTGCATGAGTCGGTTTTCCAAATAAGCGAACAGCAGCGTAGATTGGATAAATACCAAGATCCATAAGTGCACCACCTGCAAAACGGTCTGAGAAAACATTAGGAGTATCGCCAACAAGAAGGTTAGGCATCTTAGAAGAATATTTAGCGTAGTTAAAGTCTGCACCAAGAATTTGTTTGTTCGCAAGAAAGTCTTTGATTGTGGCAAAAGCATCTTCGTGGTAGTTTCTTGCTGCTTCAAAGATAAAACATTTATTATCTTTAGCCGTTTGAACTAATTCCTGCCATTCTTGTGGTTGAGTCACCGCTGGTTTTTCAAGGATAACATGTTTTCCAGCAGATAAAGCCATCTTTGCCTGACTAAAATGCAGGGAATTCGGACTAGCAATGTATACCACATCGAATGAATCATTAAAGAAATCATTTAGCTGATCAAATAGCTTAACGCCTTGATACTGTTCAACAAACTTTTTTGCGGTTTCTATTTTTCTAGAATAGACTGTAGCCAGTTGAAATTTCCCGCTAGTATGGGCAGCCTCTAGAAAATGATGGCTGATTGAACTAGTTCCTATGATACCAAGTTTTAGCATAGTTACTCCTTTTCCACAAGTAATGATTGATTTCATTATATCATAGAAAGAGCCAACTCGTTAGCTTGAGATAATTCTTTTGCTTTGATACTTCGAAATTTCTAGAAAAAATGGTACAATAGTTACAGTATATTTAGGAGATTAGTATGAGATTATTACCTATGAGAAAAATTTCTCGTCATTCAAAAAGATTGGCGCTTTTTTTGACTTTTTGTGCAGGTTATGTCGATGCCTATACGTTTATTGTAAGAGGGAATACCTTAGTCGCTGGGCAAACGGGGAATGTGGTATTTCTATCAGTCGGAATCGTTCAGAGAAATTTGGCTGATGCTGAAATAAAGATATTGACACTTTTATCTTTCATGTTAGGCGTTTTTTTGCTTACGATTTACAAGGAAAAACTTCGCATTGTTAAAAAAACCATTCTATCACTTGTTCCATTAGCTATTTTATCATTGATAATCGGCTTTGTTCCATTGAGTGTTGATAACATGTTTATTATTCCTCCTCTGGCTTTTTGTATGGGTCTCGTTACAACAGCTTTTGGAGAGGTTTCTGGAATTGCCTATAATAATGCCTTTATGACGGGAAATATCAAACGCACCATGTTGGCTTTTGGCGAATACGTCCGGACCAAGCATACAGCCTTTTTGATGGAAGGATTGATTTTTGTGAGCCTACTTGTTAGTTTCATTCTAGGAGTAGTATTTTCAGCTTACTTAACGATTATCTTCAACGAAAAAACGATATTAGGTGTCCCTATCATGATGAGTATTTTTTATCTAAGTATGGTTTTATCTTCTTTGCGAAAAAAGTCTAATAAAAGGCTGAATTTTGAGTGAAAATACTTGTCAAAAATTTGGAATCATGCTATACTTGTAGAGTTGACTATGCACAGTCCTGTGCAACCGCACGAACATCGTTGCTCGTCGTATAACAAATTTAAACTTTGTCATTATCGCCTTGCCTAACACAAGTTATGTCTTCGGCTCAATTCCTAGTTTATTCTTTGTTATACTAAGAGCTCTTCTTTTAAGTGGTTCGTCCCACGATGCTAGGCGAGTCTTCACAAAAATTCGGGGAAACCCCAAAAAATCATAGGAGGTGCATAATGAGCACATACGCAATTATCAAAACTGGCGGAAAACAAGTTAAAGTTGAAGTTGGTCAAGCAGTTTACGTTGAAAAATTGAACGTTGAAGCTGGTCAAGAAGTTACTTTTAACGAAGTTGTTCTTGTTGGTGGTGAAAACACTGTTGTCGGAACTCCACTTGTTGCTGGAGCTACTGTAGTTGGAACTGTTGAAAAACAAGGAAAACAAAAGAAAGTTGTTACTTACAAGTACAAACCTAAAAAAGGTAGCCACCGTAAACAAGGTCATCGTCAACCATACACTAAAGTTGTCATCAACGCAATCAACGCTTAATTTTAAGGAGAACACATGATACAAGCAGTCTTTGAGAGAGCCGAAGATGGCGAGCTGAGGAGTGCGGAGATTACTGGACACGCCGAGAGTGGCGAATACGGCCTAGATGTCGTGTGTGCATCGGTTTCTACGCTTGCCATAAACTTTATCAATTCCATTGAGAAATTTGCAGGCTATGAACCAATCTTAGAATTAAACGAAGATGAAGGTGGCTATCTGATGGTTGAAATTCCAAAAGATCTTCCTTCTCACCAGAGAGAAATGACACAATTATTTTTTGAATCATTTTTCTTAGGTATGGCAAACTTATCGGAGAACTCTTCTGAGTTCGTCCAAACCAGAGTTATCACAGAAAACTAACACGGAGGAAAACATTATGTTAAAAATGACTCTTAACAACTTGCAACTTTTCGCCCACAAAAAAGGTGGAGGTTCTACATCAAACGGACGTGATTCACAAGCTAAACGTCTTGGAGCTAAAGCAGCTGACGGACAAACTGTTTCAGGTGGATCAATCCTTTACCGTCAACGTGGTACACACATCTATCCAGGTGTAAACGTTGGACGTGGTGGAGACGATACTTTGTTCGCTAAAGTTGAAGGCGTAGTACGTTTCGAACGTAAAGGTCGCGATAAGAAACAGGTTTCTGTTTACCCAATCGCAAAATAAACATTAAATAAGGCTTTCCAAGATTTTTGGAAAGCTTTTTTTCTTGTACAATATTAGTATCAGTTATTTTTTAAGTTTACTTCAAAAACTATTCTGAATCAATAAAATCTTAAGGAACTTATTTGATTTATTATGATAGATAATAAGAAAGAAATATGGTATAATATAGGGTGAGACCTTATGAATAAATAGTGAAAGAGTATATAAAAATAATGAAAAAAATTGTCATTAACGGTGGACGCCCATTAAAGGGTGAGATAACCATCAGTGGAGCGAAAAATAGTGTAGTAGCTCTGATTCCAGCTATTATTTTGTCAGATGATGTAGTTATTTTGGACTGTGTTCCAGACATCTCTGACGTTGCTAGTTTGATTGATATCATGGAAATTATGGGTGCTAGTGTAAAGCGCTATGATGATGTTTTAGAGATTGATCCTCGTGGTGTTCAAAATAAACCAATGCCATATGGTAAAATCAACAGTCTTCGCGCATCCTATTATTTCTACGGTAGTCTTCTTGGACGTTTCGGTGAAGCAACAGTAGGTTTACCTGGTGGATGTGACTTGGGACCTCGTCCGATTGACTTGCATTTAAAAGCCTTCGAAGCCATGGGTGCTAAGACAACCTATGAGGGAGACAATATGAATCTCTCAACAAACGGCTCTAGATTACAAGGCGCTCATATTTATATGGATACTGTTAGTGTCGGAGCAACTATTAACACAATGCTTGCAGCGGTAAAAGCTCAAGGACGTACAGTCATTGAAAACGCGGCTAGAGAGCCTGAAATCATTGATGTAGCTACATTGTTAAATAATATGGGAGCTCATATTCGTGGTGCAGGTACAGATATGATTACTATCGATGGTGTTGAATCTCTACACGGCACACGCCATCAGGTAATTCCTGACCGTATTGAAGCAGGGACTTATATTGCAATGGCTGCTGCTGTGGGGCAAGGAATCCGTATCAACAATGTACTTTATGAACATTTAGAAGGTTTCATTGCGAAACTTGAAGAAATGGGTGTTCATATGACGGTTTCTGAAGATAGTATCTACGTTGAAGAACAAACAAATCTTAAGGCTGTGAATATCAAAACAGCTCCATATCCAGGATTTGCTACAGACCTTCAACAACCGATTACCCCTCTTTTGTTGAAAGCAGAAGGACGAGGAACACTGATTGATACCATTTATGAAAAACGTGTCAACCATGTCTTCGAATTAGCCAAAATGAATGCAGATATTTCTACAACGAATGACCATATTTTCTACAAGGGTGGCAATCCTTTACACGGTGCAAGTGTAAGAGCGACTGACTTACGTGCAGGAGCTGCCTTGGTTATTGCTGGATTAATGGCTGAAGGTAGAACAGAAATTACTAGTGTAGAGTTCATTTTAAGAGGCTACTCAAATATTATTGAAAAATTACGTAACCTTGGAGCAGATATTGAGCTAATCGAAGATTAGCCATTTTGAGGAACACAATGAATATCTGGACAAAATTAGCAATGTATTCTTTCTATGAGACGGAACGTTTGTTTTTCCGTCCATTCTTTTTTACGGATGTAGATGACTTTCATGCTCTAGCATCAGACCCTGAAAATCTCCAATTTATTTTTCCTACGCAAGCCAGCATTGAGGAAAGCCAATATGCTCTTGCTAACTACTTTATGAAATCACCCTTGGGAATTTGGGCGATTTGTGATAAGAAAGCACAGAAGATGATTGGAGCCATCAAGTTTGAAAAGCTAGATGAAATTCGTAAAGAAGCGGAAATTGGCTATTTTTTAAGGAAAGATTATTGGTCTCAGGGATATATGACGGAAGCAGTGACTAAATTACGTGATTTGTCTATGGATCAGTTTGAATTAAAGCAACTTTCTATTGTGACGCATCTAGAAAATAGTGCTAGTCAAAAGGTTGCACAAAAATCAGGCTTCGTTCTATATCGCCGTTTCAAGGGTAGTGATCGATATACTCGTAAGATGCGGGATTATCTAGAATTTCGCTATACAAAAGGAGAGCTAAATGAGTAAACACCAAGAAATTTTAGCTTATTTAGAAGAATTACCAGTCGGAAAACGGGTCAGTGTTCGAAGTATTTCAAATAGACTGGGAGTGAGTGATGGTACAGCTTATCGTGCTATCAAAGAAGCTGAAAATAGAGGATTGGTTGAAACACGTCCTCGAAGTGGAACTGTTCGTGTCAAATCAAAAAAAGTTGCCATTGAGAAACTCACTTTTGCGGAAATTGCAGAAGTCACTGGTTCAGAGGTTTTAGCTGGTCAAGCTGGGTTGGACAGAGAATTTAGTAAATTTTCCATAGGAGCGATGACCGAGAAGAATATCCTTTCTTACCTTCATGATGGTGGGCTAGTCATTGTCGGTGACCGAACACGCATCCAGTTGTTGGCATTAGAAAACGAAAATGCTGTCTTGGTCACAGGTGGATTTGAAGTTCATAAAGATGTTTTGAACGCAGCTGATAAGAAGAATATCCCAGTGTTACGCAGTAAACATGATACATTTACCATTGCGACTATGATTAACCGAGCTTTGTCAAATGTTCAAATAAAGACGGATATTTTAACTGTTGAAAAAATCTATCGTACTTGTCATGAATATGGTTTTTTACAGGAAACGGATACTGTTAAAGATTACTTAGATTTAGTTCGTAAGAATAGAAGTAGTCGCTTCCCTGTTATCAATCAGCATAAGGTTGTTGTGGGTGTCGTGACCATGCGTGATGCTGGAGATAAATCACCAGGAACTACCATTGATAAGGTCATGACAAGAACTGTCTACATGACCGGTTTAGCCACAAATATTGCTAACGTGAGCCAGAGAATGATTGCAGAAGATTTTGAAATTGTACCTGTTGTACGGAGCAATCAAACCTTGCTTGGTGTCATTACTAGACGTGATGTCATGGAAAAAATGAGTCGTTCTCAGGTCTCAACTTTACCAACCTTTTCAGAACAGATTGGACAGAAGTTGTCTTATCATCATGATGAAGTTGTTATTACAGTCGAACCCTTTATGTTAGAAAAAAATGGTGTTCTGGCTAATGGTGTTCTTTCAGAAATCTTGACTCATATGACGCAAGACTTGGTCGTTAATAGCGGGCGTAACCTCATCATTGAACAAATGTTGATTTACTTCTTACAGGCTGTTCAGATTGATGATGTTCTACGGATTCAAGCTAGAATTATTCATCATACGAGACGATCGGCTATTATTGATTATGACATTTATCTCAATCATCAAATTGTATCAAAAGCAAATGTAACTGTAAAAATTAATTAGAATCTAGGAGTAAACATGATTACATTAAAATCAGCTAGAGAAATCGAAGCTATGGATAAGGCCGGCGATTTTCTTGCGAGCATTCACATTGGCTTGCGTGATATCATCAAGCCAGGTGTTGATATGTGGGAAGTAGAAGAGTATGTTCGCCGTCGTTGTAAAGAAGAGAATTTCCTTCCACTACAGATTGGTGTTGATGGAGCAATGATGGACTATCCATATGCAACCTGCTGTTCGCTCAATGACGAAGTAGCACACGCCTTCCCTCGTCATTATATCCTCAAAGAGGGTGACCTTCTCAAGGTTGATATGGTTCTTGGTGGGCCAATCGCGAAGTCTGACCTCAATGTTTCTAAACTCAATTTTAACAACGTTGAGCAGATGAAAAAATATACTCAAAACTTTACGGGTGGTTTGGCTGATTCTTGTTGGGCATACGCAGTTGGTAAACCATCAGAAGAAGTTAAAAACTTGATGGACGTGACCAAGGAAGCTATGTATAAGGGTATCGAGCAAGCTGTTGTTGGTAACCGAATTGGCGATATTGGTGCAGCGATTCAAGAATATGCTGAAAGTCGTGGATACGGTGTTGTCCGCGATCTTGTAGGACACGGTGTTGGCCCAACTATGCATGAAGAACCAATGGTTCCTAACTATGGTGTAGCTGGTCGTGGTCTCCGTCTTCGTGAAGGTATGGTTTTGACAATCGAACCTATGATTAATACAGGTGATTGGGAAATCGATACAGATATGAAGACAGGTTGGGCGCACAAAACTATCGACGGTGGTCTATCATGTCAGTATGAACACCAGTTTGTTATTACCAAGGATGGACCTGTAATCTTGACAAGTCAAGGTGAAGAGGGAACTTATTAATCAAAAAGGGAGCTGAGCTCCTTTTTTTATTCGTTAAAGTTGAAATCAAATTTGCGTAGCAGATATCTTACAAACGTTTTCTTTTATAGTAAAATAAAAGATGACTATATGAAAGAAGGTTCTTAATTGGAAAGTATTATATTTTTTATCTCTGTATTTTTAGCTGGGGTTTTATCGTTTTTCTCACCCTGCATATTTCCCTTGTTACCAGTCTATGCAGGTGTTTTGTTAGATGATCAAGAGCAGTCAAAGACATTTCGGTTTTTAGGTAAAGATGTTGCCTGGTCAGGATTAATTCGGACATTCTGTTTTATCGCAGGTATCTCTCTAATTTTCTTTATTCTAGGGTTTGGAGCAGGATTTCTCGGCAACTTACTCTATGCTGATTGGTTTCGTTATGTTATGGGTGGTATTATTATCATACTAGGATTACATCAGATGGAAATCCTTCATTTACGAAAATTAGAGTTCCAAAAAACAGTAAGATTTGATCAAAAACAGTCTAGTAAATATCTATCAGCCTTTCTATTAGGTATTAGCTTCAGCTTTGGTTGGACTCCATGTATTGGTCCAGTTTTAAGTTCAATTTTAGCATTAGCTGCCTCAGGAGGAAATGGAGCTCTTCAAGGGGCCTTATTAACCCTAGTTTATACTCTTGGAATGGCGCTTCCATTTTTAGTATTGGCCTTGGCATCAGGTCTCATCATGCCTTATTTTAGTAGAATTAAATCTCACCTACTCTTACTGAAAAGAATTGGTGGTTTACTAATTATTCTCATGGGAATTTTATTAATGTTGGGACAGTTAAATGTCTTATCCGGAATATTAGGATAAAAGGAGTAATCTATGAAAAAAACAATCTATTTTGGACTTAGTTTCTTATCTATCTTTCTTTTGATTGCTTGTGGCAAGGAAGAGAAGGAATCAAGTCAGGAAAATCAAACGAGTCAAACACAGCAACAAGCAACGGTTAAACAAATAGCTGTAGGAGCAGAAGCGCCTGATTTTACGCTACAATCGATGGATGGAAAAGAAGTCAAACTATCTGATTTTAAAGGTAAAAAAGTTTATCTAAAATTCTGGGCTTCTTGGTGCGGACCATGTAAAAAAAGTATGCCAGAACTAATGGAACTTGCTGCAAAAGAAGATCGTGATTTTGAAATATTATCTGTTATTGCACCAGGCCTTCAAGGTGAAAAAACCATAGACCAATTTCCAAAATGGTTTGAGGAGCAGGGCTATAAGGATATTCCTGTCCTATATGACACCAAGGGGACAACCTTCCAAGCCTATCAGATTCGAAGCATTCCAACAGAATTTCTAATCGATTCAAATGGTAAAATTGCCAAAATCCAAATAGGTGCAATTAGTAATGCAGATGCAGAAGCGGCGTTTGCACAAATGAATTAACGTTATAAAAAAATGTCTAGACTGTTTTGTCTAGACATTTCTTTTTTTAAAAATTTAATTGAATTAGTTTTTAGAAGCAGCTTGGAATTCTGGATTTTTCCATGCTTCGTCAATAATTTCTTGCAATTCACGAGCAGAAAGTTGCATTTTTTGAGTTTCAGCGTCGTTCAATGGGATGTTAACTGGGCGAACGATACCGTGCGCACCAACGATAGCTGGTTGACCGATAAAGACGTTTTCAACTCCGTATTGTCCTTCTTGGAAGACTGAAAGTGGAAGAACCGCATTTTCATCATCAAGGATAGCTTTTGTGATACGAGCAAGAGCAACTGCGATACCGTAGTATGTAGCACCTTTTTTGTTGATGATTGAGTAAGCAGCGTCACGAACTGAGATGAAGAGCTCAACAAGATCTGCTTCATTCAAGTCACGGTTAGCTTGCAACCATTGTTCCAATTTAACACCAGCAACGTTAGCGTGTGACCAAACAGCAAACTCAGAGTCACCGTGTTCACCCATGATGTAGGCGTGAACTGAACGAGCATCAACACCGATAGTTTCAGCAAGTGCTTGACGGAAACGAGCTGAGTCAAGTGAAGTACCTGAACCGATAACACGTTCTTTAGGGAATCCTGAGAATTTCCAAGTTGAGTAAGTTAAAATGTCAACTGGGTTAGCAGCAACAAGGAAGATACCGTCAAAACCAGACGCAACAACTTGTTCAACGATTGATTTGTTGATAGCAAGGTTTTTACCAACAAGGTCAAGACGAGTTTCACCTGGTTTTTGTGGAGCACCGGCAGTGATAACTACAAGGTCTGCATCCGCACAGTCTTCATACTTAGCAGCATAGATTTTTTTAGGCGAAGTAAAAGCTAGCGCGTGGCTAAGGTCTTCAGCGTCACCAACTGCTTTTTCAAACAATTGAGGAATTTCAATGATACCAAGTTCTTGTGCAATTCCTTGTGTTACGAGGGCAAAAGCGTAAGATGAACCTACGGCACCGTCACCGACGAGGATAACTTTTTTGTGTTGTTTAGTTGCTGTCATTTGTCTAAACATCTCCTTTATTTTATTAAGGGGGAACCCCATTTGATTTCATTCTATCACTTTTGCTAAGCTTTGTCACGGATATACCTTCGGGATAAATATGTAAACGTTTTACACGTGTTGTTAAACTGTAAAATAGTCCAAACTATGGTATAATATATGTAATTACTAATAGTGAAATGAGGCATTTGTTAATGCAAGATAAAAATTTAGTGAATGTCAATCTGACCAAGGAGATGAAGACTAGCTTTATCGACTACGCCATGAGTGTAATCGTATCGCGTGCTCTTCCTGATGTTCGTGATGGGTTGAAACCTGTTCATCGTCGTATTTTGTACGGAATGAACGAATTAGGAGTTACGCCTGATAAACCTCATAAGAAATCTGCCCGTATTACAGGGGACGTAATGGGTAAATACCACCCACACGGGGACTCATCTATCTATGAAGCTATGGTTCGTATGGCACAATGGTGGAGTTATCGTTACATGCTTGTTGACGGGCATGGGAACTTTGGTTCCATGGATGGTGATGGAGCTGCCGCTCAACGTTATACTGAGGCTCGAATGAGTAAAATTGCTCTTGAAATGCTTCGTGATATCAATAAAAACACGGTCGATTTTGCTGATAACTATGATGCCAATGAACGTGAACCGTTAGTTTTGCCAGCTCGATTCCCAAATCTTTTGGTCAATGGCGCTACAGGTATCGCTGTTGGTATGGCAACCAATATTCCACCACACAACTTGGGTGAAACAATTGATGCCGTTAAACTAGTTATGGACAATCCAGAAGTTACAACCAAGGAACTGATGGAAGTTCTTCCTGGTCCAGACTTCCCAACTGGTGCTCTAGTTATGGGGAAATCAGGTATTCACAAAGCTTACGAAACCGGGAAAGGTTCCATTGTTCTTCGTTCTCGTACAGAAATCGAAGAAACAAAAACTGGTCGTGAACGTATTGTTGTTACTGAATTCCCATACATGGTTAACAAGACTAAGGTACATGAGCATATTGTGCGTTTGGTTCAAGAAAAACGTATTGAAGGCATTACAGCTGTACGTGATGAATCGAACCGTGAAGGTGTTCGCTTTATTATCGAAGTGAAACGTGATGCATCTGCCAATGTTATTTTGAATAACTTGTTCAAGATGACTCAGATGCAAACTAGCTTTGGTTTTAACATGTTGGCTATCCAAAATGGTGTTCCAAAGATTCTCTCTCTTCGTCAAATCTTAGATGCTTATATTGAACACCAAAAAGAAGTGGTGACTCGACGCACTCAATTTGATAAAGAAAAAGCTGAAGCTCGTGCTCATATCTTGGAAGGTTTGCTGATTGCACTAGACCACATCGACGAAGTTATTCGTATTATCCGTGCCAGTGAAACTGATGAAGAGGCCCAAGCAGAATTGATGAGTAAGTTCAAGCTTTCTGAACGTCAAAGTCAAGCCATTCTCGACATGCGTCTCCGTCGCTTGACTGGTTTGGAACGTGATAAGATTCAATCTGAGTATGATGACCTGATTGCTTTGATTGCTGATTTAGCTGATATTCTTGCAAAACCAGAACGCGTAGCACAAATCATCAAAGAAGAACTAGATGAAGTCAAACGTAAGTTTAATGATAAACGTCGTACAGAATTGATGGTTGGTGAAGTCTTGACACTTGAAGATGAAGATTTGATTGAAGAGTCTGATGTTCTCATTACTCTATCCAATAAAGGCTACATTAAACGTTTAGACCAGGACGAGTTTACAGCTCAAAGACGTGGTGGACGTGGTGTTCAAGGTACTGGTGTTAAGGATGATGATTTTGTTCGTGAGCTTGTTTCTACTAGCACCCACGATCACTTACTCTTCTTTACCAACAAAGGACGAGTTTATCGACTAAAAGGGTATGAAATTCCTGAATATGGCCGTACAGCCAAAGGTCTGCCTGTCGTAAACCTCTTGAAATTAGATGAAGGTGAGAGTATCCAAACCATCATCAACGTAGAATCAGAACGTAGTGACGATGCTTACCTCTTCTTTACAACTCGAGCAGGTATCGTTAAGAGAACCAGCGTCAAAGAATTTGCAAATATTCGTCAAAATGGTCTCAAAGCCTTGAATTTGAAAGATGAGGATGAATTGATTAATGTTCTCCTTACTCAAGAAGATACTGACATCATCATCGGTACTAAATTAGGCTATGCAGTTCGATTCAATCAATCTTCAGTACGTAGTATGAGCCGTAGCGCCACAGGTGTTAAAGGGGTAAACCTTCGTGAAGGTGATGCTGTAGTTGGTGCACGAGTGATAACTGACCAGGACGAAGTTCTTATCATTACTGAGAAAGGATACGGTAAGCGTACAGTTGCTACTGAATATCCAACTAAAGGTCGTGCTGGTAAAGGTATGAAAACCGCTAATATTACTGATAAAAACGGTCAACTTGCCGGTCTACTTACAGTAAAAGGTGACGAAGACTTGATGGTCATCACAGACACTGGTGTTATGATTCGAACAAATGTTGCCAATATTTCACAAACTGGACGCTCTACTATGGGAGTGAAAGTAATGCGTCTAGATGAAAATGCTAAGATTGTAACCTTTACAACAGTTGCAGCAGCAGAGAAGGAAGAAGTTGAGGCAGAAAACGAAACAGAAAGTGAAGAATAATGTCTCGAAAAAGAACTAAAAATAAAAAGAATAAGCGTAAGAATCTGCTGATTAATATTTTGGCTGGCTTTCTAATCCTTTTGTCTCTAGCCTTGATTTTTAATTCGCAGATCCGTAATATTTTCATGGTATGGAATACGAATAAGTATCAAGTTAGTCAAGTTTCAAAAGAGAAACTCGAAGAAAACAACGATGCAAAAGGAAATTTCGATTTTAATTCTGTTAAGGCTATCTCTTCTGAAGCAGTTTTATCAGCACAATGGGATGCACAGCAGTTGCCAGTTATAGGTGGAATTGCAGTTCCTGAAGTAGAAATCAACTTGCCAATCTTTAAAGGTTTGGACAATGTAAACTTGTTCTACGGAGCAGGAACGATGAAACCAGACCAAAAAATGGGTGAGGGCAATTATTCTTTAGCTAGCCACCATATCTTTACAGCTGAGAATGCAAGTCAAATGCTTTTCTCACCATTGGTTAATGCTAAAGAAGGGATGAAGATTTATTTGACTGATAAAGATAAAGTCTATACCTACGATATTCGTGAAGTGAAACATGTGACACCAGATCGTGTTGATGAAATTGATGATCGTGAAGGTATTAATGAAATTACCTTAGTAACTTGTGTGGACTACAATGCTACTGAACGGATTATCGTAAAAGGAGATTTAAAAGATATCAAACCTTATTCAGAAACTCCGTCAGATGTAATAGCTGCATTTAATAAACCTTATAAACAAAGATATTAATCAGTAAGATTGAAGAAAAGGCTTCGCTAGAGATAGCGAGTCTTTTTTCTTGTAGATTTCAGAAAATAGATTAGGTAAAGACTTTTCAATTCCTCCAAAAAGTAGTATAATGTTTCTATTATAGAAATTTTTAGAAAATTCCAAAAGAGGTTTGTTATGGGATACACAGTTGCTGTTGTCGGTGCTACAGGTGCCGTTGGTGCTCAAATGATCAAAATGTTGGAAGAATCAACTCTTCCAATCGATAAGATTCGTTACCTTGCGTCTGCACGTTCTGCAGGAAAGGTCTTGCAATTCAAAGGTCAAGATGTGACGATTGAAGAAACAACAGAAGATGCTTTTGAAGGGGTTGACATTGCTCTCTTCTCAGCTGGTGGATCAACTTCTGCAAAATATGCACCTTATGCTGTTAAAGCAGGGGCAGTTGTTGTAGATAACACTTCTTACTTCCGTCAAAATCCTGATGTACCTTTGGTAGTGCCTGAAGTGAACGCCCACGCTCTTGATGCTCACAACGGAATCATCTCTTGTCCAAACTGTTCAACGATTCAAATGATGGTTGCTCTTGAGCCTGTTCGTCAAAAATGGGGCTTGGATCGTATCATCGTATCAACTTATCAAGCAGTTTCAGGTGCTGGTATGGGAGCAATTCTTGAAACTCAACGTGAGCTTCGTGAAGTCTTAAATGATGGAGTTAACCCACGTGATGTTAAATCAGAAATCTTACCTTCAGGTGGAGATAAGAAACACTATCCAATCGCCTTCAACGCTCTTCCACAAATTGATGTCTTCACAGATAATGACTACACATACGAAGAAATGAAGATGACAAACGAAACTAAGAAAATCATGGAAGACGATAGCATTGCCGTTTCAGCAACTTGCGTACGTATTCCAGTTTTGTCAGCTCACTCTGAGTCTGTTTATATTGAAACAAAAGAAGTAGCCCCAATCGAAGAAGTGAAAGCTGCTATTGCTGCCTTCCCAGGTGCCGTCCTTGAAGACGATGTTGCTCACCAAATCTATCCTCAAGCTGTTAATGCTGTAGGTTCACGCGATACTTTCGTTGGACGTATCCGCAAAGACCTGGATGCTGAAAAAGGAATCCATATGTGGGTAGTTTCTGATAACCTCCTTAAAGGTGCCGCTTGGAATTCAGTCCAAATCGCAGAAACACTTCACGAACGTGGTTTGGTTCGCCCAACAGCTGAATTAAAATTTGAATTGAAATAACATGTTGGAGTTCGTTTGAACTCCTTCTTTAAAATAGAGAGGAATTATTGTATGTCTTATCAAGATTTAAAAGATTGTAAAATTATTACAGCTTTTATTACTCCTTTTCATGAAGATGGCTCTATCAATTTCGATGCTATTCCAAATTTAATTGAACACTTATTGGCACATCATACAGATGGAATTCTCTTAGCAGGTACAACTGCTGAGAGTCCAACCCTAACTCACGATGAGGAGTTGCAGTTGTTTGCGGCTGTACAAAAGGTTGTTAACGGCCGTGTTCCTTTAATTGCGGGTGTTGGTACTAACGATACTCGCGACTCTATCGAGTTCGTCAAAGAAGTAGCAGAATTTGGCGGTTTTGCAGCTGGTCTTGCGATTGTTCCTTACTACAATAAACCATCTCAAGAAGGTATGTACCAACACTTTAAAGCCATTGCAGACGCATCTGATTTGCCAATTATTATCTATAACATCCCAGGTCGTGTGGTTGTTGAAATGACTCCAGATACCTTGCTTCGTTTGGCGGAACATCCAAATATTATCGGTGTCAAAGAATGTACTAGTCTTGCCAATATGGCTTACTTGATTGAGCATAAGCCTGAAGAATTTTTGGTTTACACTGGTGAAGATGGGGATGCTTTCCATGCTATGAATCTTGGTGCTGACGGTGTAATTTCTGTTGCTTCTCATACGAATGGTGATGAAATGCATGAAATGTTCACTGCAATTGAAGAGAGTGATATGAAGAAGGCAGCAGCAATTCAACGTAAATTTATTCCTAAAGTCAATGCTCTTTTCTCATACCCAAGTCCTGCACCTGTTAAGGCAGTTCTCAACTATATGGGATTTGAAGCTGGTCCAACGCGCCTCCCATTGGTTCCTGCGCCGGAAGAAGATGCTAAACGCATTATCAAGGTTGTTATTGACGGAGATTACGAAGCAACTAAAGCGACTGTTACTGGAGTTCTTCGACCTGATTACTAACATAACAAAGATAAATAGAAACTTCCTAACAAGTCAAATTGTTGGGAGTTTTTTTCTTTTTCTACGAATAGATAAATAGAGAGAGAAAAAGGAGTCGATCATGAAAATTAAGATTGATAATTTTGAAATTTATAAGTTAAAGCAAGCAGGATTAAGTAATCAGCAAGTACTAAAAGTTCTTCAATATGGAGAAATTTATGATCAGGAATTGAGTTTAGAGACTATTGCAGAAGCCTCAGAATGTCGTAATCCAGTAGTCTTTATGGAACGGTATCATAAATTGAGCCTTGAAAGCATGGAACGTCTACAAAAGGATTTTGCAAAATTTCCGTCATTTTCAATTCTAGATGATGTTTATCCCATTTCGCTTAGTGAAATTTATGATGCACCAGTCTTGCTTTTCTACAAAGGAGACTTAAATCTCTTAAAATTACCAAAGATTGCAGTTGTAGGTAGTCGCTCTTGTAGTCAAACCGGAACCAAGTCAGTTCGAAAAGTCATCGAAGAACTGGAGAATGAATTGGTTGTGGTGAGCGGTCTTGCTAGAGGAATCGACACAGCAGCTCATATGTCAATTCTTCAAACTGGTGGCAAAACGATTGCAGTGATTGGGACTGGTTTAGACGTCTATTACCCTCGCTCCAATAAACGGCTCCAAGAATATATTGGAAACAATCATTTAATACTAAGTGAGTACGGTCCGGGAGAAGAACCCTTGAAATTTCATTTTCCTGCAAGAAATCGCATTATTGCAGGATTGTGTCGAGGAGTTATCGTTGTTGAAGCTAAAATGAGATCTGGTAGTTTGATTACTTGTGAGCGTGCGATGGAGGAAGGTAGAGATGTTTTTGCGATTCCAGGTTCCATTTTAGATGGACGCTCGGACGGCTGTCATCATTTAATCCAAGAAGGAGCAAAACTAGCAACATGTGGGCAGGATATACTAGCAGAATTTGAATTTTAATGAATGAAATGATTTCATTTCACGAACTTTTCTTCTATTATATGGGTGTTATGTCTTGACAGGTTTTTAAAAATGGTTTACACTTTATAAAGTTTAATTACTTTAAGAAGGTGTGATACTGTGGTAACGGCAACCAAAAAGAAAAAATCAACAAGTAAAAAAAATCTTGTAATCGTAGAGTCGCCTGCTAAGGCGAAAACGATTGAAAAATATCTAGGACGTAATTATAAGGTTTTAGCCAGCGTAGGACATATACGAGATTTGAAAAAATCAAGTATGTCAGTTGACGTGGAAAATAATTACGAACCGCAATATATCAATATTCGTGGAAAAGGTCCTCTCATCAATGATTTGAAAAAAGAAGCTAAGAAGGCCGATAAAGTCTTTCTTGCAAGTGACCCGGACCGGGAAGGGGAGGCTATTTCATGGCATTTGGCTCATATTTTAGATCTAGATGAGAATGATACCAACCGTGTTGTTTTCAACGAGATTACCAAAGATGCAGTAAAAAATGCCTTTAAAGAACCACGTAAAATTAATATGGATTTGGTAGATGCCCAACAAGCACGTCGTGTTTTGGACCGTTTGGTGGGGTATTCAATCTCTCCCATTTTATGGAAAAAGGTCAAAAAAGGCTTATCAGCTGGGCGTGTTCAATCTGTTGCGCTTAAACTAATCATTGATCGCGAAAATGAAATCAATGCCTTCCAACCTGAAGAATATTGGACTATTGATGGTACCTTTAAAAAAGGAACCAAGCAGTTCCAAGCTTCTTTTTATGGAATGAATGGCAAGAAGATGAAGTTGACTACCAATGATGAAGTCAAAAAAGTTTTATCTCATTTGAACAGCAAGGATTTTACAGTTGATCAAGTAGATAAAAAGGAAAGAAAGCGCAATGCTCCTCTTCCATATACAACGTCTTCTATGCAGATGGATGCTGCTAACAAGATTAACTTCCGTACTCGAAAGACTATGATGGTTGCTCAGCAACTCTATGAAGGAATCAATATTGGTACAGGTGTCCAAGGTTTGATCACCTATATGCGTACGGATTCTACTCGTATCAGTCCAGTTGCTCAGAATGAAGCTGCTAGCTACATCAATGAACGTTTTGGTAGTAAGTATTCTAAACATGGTAGCAAGGTGAAAAATGCCTCTGGCGCTCAAGACGCCCACGAAGCTATTCGTCCTTCAAGTGTCTTTAATACACCTGAGAAAATTGCTAAGTATTTGGATAAAGACCAGCTAAAACTTTATACCCTTATCTGGAACCGCTTTGTAGCGAGTCAAATGACTGGTGCAATTTTTGATACAATGGCTGTTAAACTTTCGCAAAATGGTGTTCAATTCGCAGCGAATGGTAGTCAGGTTAAGTTTGATGGTTATTTAGCTATTTACAACGATTCTGATAAAAATAAGATGCTGCCTGATATGGAAGTAGGAGATGTGGTCAAACAGGTTAATAGCAAACCTGAACAACATTTCACACAACCACCGGCACGATATTCTGAGGCTACTTTGATTAAGACCTTGGAAGAAAACGGAGTTGGACGTCCATCTACCTATGCTCCAACCATTGAAACAATTCAAAAACGTTACTATGTAAGACTAGCATCTAAACGCTTTGAGCCAACTGAACTAGGTCAAGTCGTTAACAAGCTGATTGTTGAATACTTCCCAGACATTGTTAACGTGAAGTTTACCGCTGAAATGGAAGGTAAATTGGACGATGTTGAGGTCGGAAAAGAAGAGTGGCAACGGGTTATTGATGAATTTTACAAACCATTCTCTAAAGAGGTCGCAAAAGCTGAAGCAGAGATGGAAAAAATTCAAATTAAGGATGAGCCAGCTGGATTTGACTGTGAAGTTTGTGGTAGTCCTATGGTAATTAAGATTGGACGCTTCGGTAAGTTTTACGCATGTAGCAATTTCCCAGATTGTCGGCATACGCAAGCCATTGTTAAAGAAGTCGGTGTTACATGTCCAAATTGTCATCAAGGGCAAATCATCGAACGTAAAACCAAACGTAATCGTATTTTCTATGGATGCAATCGTTATCCAGAATGTGAGTTTACCTCTTGGGATAAACCTGTTGGACGTGATTGTCCTAAATGTGGTCACTTCCTCATGGAGAAAAAAATCCGTGGTGGCGGGAAACAGATTGTATGTAGCAATGGTGACTACGAGGAAGAAAAGATTAAATAAAAATAATTAGGGTTGAAATGATAATTTCAGCTCTTTTTAATTTAAACTTGACAGAACTCATCATTTTATGGGAAACTAGAAGAAGATTATTCTTACTTAGGAGTAGATATGCGCATTATTTATCTTTGCATTGGATTCATTTCACTAGCTTTAGCAATCGTTGGAGTTGCCTTGCCACTATTACCGACAACACCCTTTCTCTTGTTGTCAATAGCTTGTTTTTCAAAATCCTCTAAACGATTTGAAGATTGGCTCTATCATACCAAGCTTTATCAAACCTATGTTGCGGACTTTAGAGAAACTAAGTCTATTGCGCGTGAACGCAAGAAAAAAATCATTGTATCGATTTATATTTTGATGGGAATCTCGATCTATTTTGCTCCGCTCTTACCTGTAAAAATTGCTTTAGGCTGCTTAACAGTATTTATAACCTATTATCTCTTTAAGGTGATACCAGATAAAGAATAGCTAAAAAGTCATGATTTCCCTTGATAAAAAATAGAGATTACTAAAAATAATATGATATAATAATATTAAAGAAACTTTCAAGGAGTATCAAATGATTTACGAATTTTGTGCTGAAAATGTGACCTTGCTTGAAAAAGCTATGCAGGCAGGAGCTCGCCGTATTGAACTCTGTGATAATTTAGCAGTTGGTGGAACGACACCAAGCTACGGAGTAACCAAGGCAGCTGTTGAACTTGCATCAAACTACGATACGACTATCATGACGATGATTCGTCCACGTGGTGGTGACTTTGTTTATAATGACCTCGAGATTTCTATTATGCTTGAAGATATTCGTCTAACTGCTCAAGCAGGAAGCCAAGGGGTTGTCTTTGGTGCCTTAACAGCAGATAAGAAATTGGATAAGGCTAACCTTGAAAAGTTGATTGATGCATCTAAAGGTATGGAGGTTGTCTTCCATATGGCTTTCGATGATTTGAGTCATGAAGATCAGTTGGAAGCCATTGATTGGCTCAGTCAGGCTGGTGTAACACG
Source organism: Streptococcus sp. HPH0090 (assembly GCF_000411475.1). Classification (GTDB taxonomy): domain Bacteria; phylum Bacillota; class Bacilli; order Lactobacillales; family Streptococcaceae; genus Streptococcus. Next base: position 378,097 of record NZ_KE150464.1, read on the forward strand.
CATCCTCACTCGAGCGGGTGTATCTGGCGACTCGTTAGAGAAACGTTTTGCTCACTACCGCAGAATTCTAGAACACGCTGCAGGAAAAATCGAAATTTTACCGGGTGGGGGGATTGACATGGACAACCGTCAAACCTTTATCGATCAATTAGGTGTGACACAATTACATGGAACAAAGGTTGTCTTTTAAAAAATAGAAAGGAACTGCTAGCTTTTGGTAGCAGTTTTCGCTTATGTTTGAAATTTTTAAAGCCTATCAGTTTAATAGTAAAAAGGCTAAAGAGTATGGATTTATAGAAAATCAAGGTGTATGGACCTATAGTTCGACTATCTTGCAGGGAGATTTTCTCATGATGGTTACAGTTGAGGATGGGGACTTAAGTTTTCAAGTTTATGACCAAGAAACTGGCGAACTCTATCCTCAAGTTCATATGGAAAGTATGAGAGGAACTTTTGTCGGAAGTGTTCGAGAGGCATGTTTAGAAGTTCTTTATAGCATTCGAAAGGCTTGTTTTGAGGTACAGGAATTTCTCTGTCCACAGACCAAGAGAATCATGGCGCTTGTTCAAGAAAAGTATAGCAATCAGCTGGAATATCTATGGGAGAAATCACCTGATACGGCTGTTTTGCGCCATGAAGATAACCAGAAGTGGTATGCTATTTTAATGAGAATTCCTTGGGATAGGCTAGATAAGGGGAGAGAAGGGCTAGTGGAAGCAGTCAACCTCAAACACGACCAAGTAGCTGACTTGCTTTCACAAAACGGGATTTATCCAGCCTTTCATATGAATAAACGCTATTGGATTAGTCTCCCACTCGATGACACTCTAACTGACGAAAAGGTGCTTGAATTATTTGAGAGAAGTTGGTTTTTGACTTCTAAGAAATAAATAAACATATTTGAGTTTTCAAATACTTTCAATTCGCAAAATATTCTTTATTGAAGAAATTTTCAGAAAATATTGGATTTTTTCTTGACAAGTGATTTTTCCTATGCTAGAATACTAAACAAGACATCAAACAAAGGAGAAAGCCAAACATGAAAACAGCTAAGTTTAATCAATTTGCTTTGTTGTTGAGGTACTCGGACTAGTGCAAAAGCATTAGTCCTGTTTGGCTTACCAAGCGGGAGTAAATCAACATCTCGCTTGGAACTCCGAGCGAGATGTTTTTTCTATATCGAAAATGTGAAGGGAGAATCCTCATGCGTGTAGTTGAGTTTTTAGATACCAGTCTCCGAGATGGTGAGCAGACACCAGGTGTCAATTTTTCAATAAAGGAAAAGGTTGCTATAGCAAAACAGCTTGAGAAATGGGGTGTTTCAGCAATCGAAGCTGGTTTCCCAGCTGCTAGTCCAGATTCATTTACAGCTGTTCAAGAAATTGCTAAGGCTATGAAAAAAACAGCCGTGACAGGCTTAGCTCGTTCTGTTAAATCAGATATTGACGCTTGTTATGAAGCACTCAAGGATGCTAAGTATCCACAAATACATGTCTTTATAGCAACAAGTCCTATTCATCGTAAGTATAAGCTCAATAAGAGTAAGGAAGAGATTTTGGAAGCGATCAGTGAACATGTTTCCTATGCACGGAGTAAGTTTGAAGTAGTAGAATTCTCTCCAGAAGATGCGACTAGAACTGAGCTGGACTTTCTCCTACAAGTCGTTCAAACTGCGATTGATGCGGGTGCGACTTATATCAATATTCCTGATACAGTAGGTTTTACAACTCCAGAGGAATACGGAAGTATCTTTAAATATCTGATTGACAATGTCCAAACAGACCGTCAGATTATCTATTCTCCTCACTGTCATGATGACCTCGGAATGGCAGTAGCAAATAGCCTTGCAGCTGTAAAGAATGGTGCAGGACGTGTCGAAGGAACCATTAACGGTATTGGAGAACGAGCTGGGAATGCTGCTTTAGAAGAAATAGCAGTAGCTCTCAATATTCGCCAAGATTATTACCAAGCAGAGACAAGTATTGTCCTAAATGAAACCATCAATACTTCTGAAATGGTTTCTCGTTTTTCAGGAATTCCAGTTCCCAAAAATAAGGCAGTTGTCGGTGGAAATGCCTTTTCTCATGAATCAGGTATTCACCAAGACGGAGTTCTTAAAAACCCACTTACCTATGAAATCATAACACCAGAATTGGTGGGTGTAAAGAGTAATAGTCTTCCGCTTGGAAAATTATCTGGTCGCCATGCCTTTGTAGAAAAACTGAGAGAACTGGCCTTAGACTTCACAGAAGAGGATATTAAGCCACTCTTTGACAAATTCAAATCACTTGCAGATAAGAAACAAGAAGTCACAGACGCGGATATTCGTGCTCTGGTAGCTGGAACCATGGTTGAAAACCCAGAAGGCTTTCACTTTGATGATTTACAACTTCAAACTCATGAGGAAAATGAAATTGAAGCAACTGTCAGATTGGCTAATTTGGATGGTGAGAAAGTCGACTTTAATGCAACTGGACAAGGTTCTGTTGAAGCTATCTTTAACGCTGTTGACAAGTTCTTTAATCAATCTGTTCGCCTGGTATCCTACACCATTGATGCGGTAACGGATGGTATAGACGCTCAGGCAAGGGTTTTGGTTACTGTTGAAAACAAAGATACAGAAACCATCTTTAACGCAGCCGGAATTGATTTCGATGTGTTGAAGGCTTCAGCTATTGCCTACATCAATGCCAATACTTTTGTTCAAAAAGAGAATACCGGAGAGATAGGTCCAAATGTTTCCTATCGCGACATGCCTAGTCTTTAAAGGAGAACACCATGACAAAGAAAATTGTTGCCCTAGCAGGTGATGGGATTGGACCAGAAATCATGGAGGCTGGGTTAGAAGTTCTGGAGGCTTTAGCTGAAAAAACAGGCTTTGACTATGAGATAGATAGAAGACCTTTTGGAGGTGCAGGTATTGATGTTACAGGACACCCTTTACCAGAAGCAACACTAAAGGCTGCTAGAGAAGCGGACGCTATCCTCCTTGCTGCAATAGGTGGTCCTCAGTATGATAATGCTACAGTTCGACCCGAACAAGGGCTTTTGGCACTCCGCAAGGAACTTAATCTTTATGCCAATATTCGTCCAGTTAAAATTTTTGATAGTCTTAAACACTTATCGCCTCTAAAACCTGAACGAATTGCTGGTGTTGACTTTCTTGTAGTACGTGAGTTGACAGGTGGGATTTACTTTGGTGATCATATCCTTGAAGACCGAAAAGCGCGTGATATCAATGATTATAGTTATGAGGAAGTAGAGCGGATTGTTCGTAAGGCTTTTGAAATCGCAAGAAGTCGGAGAAAAATCCTTACCAGTATTGATAAGCAAAATGTTTTGGCAACATCAAAACTTTGGCGAAGAGTAGCTGACGAGGTTGCGCAAGATTTTCCAGATGTAACCTTGGAGCACAAGTTGGTGGACTCAGCTACCATGCTTATGATTACTAATCCTGCTAAGTTCGATGTTATCGTAACAGAGAATCTATTTGGAGACATCCTATCAGACGAATCAAGTGTTCTATCTGGTACACTGGGTGTTATGCCATCAGCCAGTCATTCTGAAAATGGACCTAGTCTCTATGAACCCATTCATGGTTCGGCGCCTGATATAGCAGGCCTAGGAATCGCCAACCCTATTTCTATGATTTTATCAGTTGCTATGATGTTACGAGATAGTTTTGGACGATATGAGGATGCTAAGCGTATCGAAGATGCAGTTGAAGCAACATTAGCTGCAGGAATTTTAACGAGAGATATAGGAGGAGAAGCTTCTACCAAGGAAATGACAGAAGCCATCATTGAAAGATTATGAAGATAAATCAAGGAATTACTTTTGCTATTTTGATTTGGAATCTATTGGTATTTATGATTTATGGTATTGACAAATCCAAAGCAAGAAAAGGTGCTTGGCGCATCCCGGAAAAATATTTATTATCATTTGCATTCTTTCTTGGTGGATTTGGTGCTTGGTTGGCAGGTGTTACCTTTCATCACAAGACTAGAAAATGGTATTTTAAAACGGTTTGGTTCCTAGGAATAGTGACTACACTAGTAACTTTGTATTTTGTATGGAGGTAATGAATGGCAGGAAAATCGATTTTTGATAAATTATGGGACCTCCATGTAATCACAGGAGAAGAGGGACAACCACAACTCATGTATGTGGATCAGCACTACATCCATGAAGTGACTAGTCCTCAAGCTTTTCAAGGATTACGAGATGCAGGGCGAAGATTGAGAAGACCAAATTTAACATTTGGTACCTTTGACCACAATGTTCCAACGGTAAATATTTACGATATTCGAGATGTAATCTCGAAAGCACAGATTGATAAGTTGGCAGAAAATGTTGAGGAATTCGGGATTGAACATGCAGCCCACGGTTCTGAAAAACAAGGCATCGTTCACATGGTTGGTCCAGAAACAGGACGAACACAACCAGGGAAATTTATCGTCTGTGGTGATAGCCATACGGCGACCCATGGAGCTTTTGGAGCGATTGCCTTCGGAATTGGGACTAGTGAAGTCGAACATGTCTTTGCTACTCAAACTATTTGGCAGGTTAAACCAAAGAAAATGTTGGTGGAATTCACAGGAGTTCCTCAAAAAGGAATCTATTCTAAGGATTTCATACTAGCCTTGATTGCCAAGTATGGTGTTGCTTGTGGTGTTGGCTACGTGGTGGAGTATCGAGGTCAGGCTATTGATACCTTGAGCATGGAAGAGCGAATGACCATCTGCAATATGTCCATAGAGTTTGGATCCAAGATGGGAATTATGAATCCAGACCAGACCACCTATGACTATCTTAAGGGGCGCGAGTGTGTCCCAAAGGATTTTGACGCAGCAGTTGCTGATTGGAAAAGATTAGTTAGCGACGACGATGCTGTTTATGACAAGGTGATTCGTATGGATGTTTCTGAATTAGCACCTATGGTGACTTGGGGAACCAATCCTGCCATGGGAGTTGACTTTGAGACTAGCTTCCCAGAAATAAAAGATATGAATGATGAACGTGCTTATCATTACATGGATTTACAACCAGGACAGAAACCAGCAGATATCCAACTTGGCTATGTTTTTATAGGTTCTTGTACCAATGCTCGACTCAGCGATTTGCAACTAGCAGCTCGATTTGTCGAAGGGAAGAAAATTGCTCCCAACCTGACAGCGATTGTGGTACCTGGTTCTCGACCAGTCAAGCGAGCAGCTGAGAAGTTAGGTTTGGATAAGGTATTTCTAGATGCGGGCTTTGAGTGGAGAGATCCAGGTTGCTCCATGTGTCTAGGGATGAATCCTGACAAGGTACCTGATGGTGTCCACTGTGCCTCAACAAGTAACCGCAACTTTGAAGATAGACAGGGTTTTTGTGCTAAGACTCATCTTTGTAGTCCAGCAATGGCAGCTGCGGCAGCTATCGCAGGACGTTTCGTAGACGTTCGGCAAATGTCAGAGGCCCAGTAAGGAGAGGATATGGAAAAATTTACAGTTTATACAGGAACAACGGTTCCTCTGTTGAATGATAATATCGATACCGACCAAATTCTTCCCAAACAGTTTCTGAAGTTGATTGACAAGAAAGGTTTTGGCAAATACCTCATGTATGCTTGGCGTTATCTGGACGATAAGTACACTGAGGATCCAGACTTTGTCTTTAATCGACCTGAATACCGAAAAGCTACTATCCTCATCTCAGGGGATAACTTTGGAGCTGGTTCTTCGAGGGAGCATGCAGCTTGGGCGCTAGCAGACTATGGTTTTAAGGTCGTAATTGCAGGATCTTTTGGAGATATTCATTACAATAATGAGCTCAATAATGGCATGTTGCCTATTGTTCAACCAAGGGAAGTTAGAGAAAAACTCGCCCAACTCAAACCAAGCGACCATGTAACTGTGGACTTGGAACAACAAAAAATCATTTCACTAGTAGGGGAATTCCCTTTCGAAATTGATAGCGAATGGAAACACAAGCTCTTAAATGGTTTGGATGATATCGGTATTACCATGCAGTATGAAGACTTGATTGCTGCTTATGAAAAACAACGCCCAGCCTATTGGCAGGATTAGAATAAATATAGAAAAGGAAATAGAACTATGACAAAACACATTCAATGGAACGGAACACTTTCACAAGAAGGCTATGACATTTTAAAAGGTGAGGGCGGTTGTATCGTTTGCCCTACTAAGGTCGGTTACATTATCATGACCAGTGACAAGGCTGGACTTGAGCGTAAGTTTGAAGCTAAAGAACGTAATCGTAACAAACCAGGCGTAGTCCTCTGTGGTAGTATGGATGAGCTTCGCGCCTTAGCACAGCTAAATCCTGAAATCGAAGCCTTCTATCAAAAACATTGGGACCAAGATATTCTCCTTGGTTGTATCCTTCCGTGGAAACCAGAAGCTTTTGAAAAATTGAAAGCATACGGTGATGGACGTGAAGAACTCATGACAGACGTTCGTGGTACTAGCTGTTTTGTCATCAAGTTTGGTAAAGCTGGTGAACAATTGGCTGCCAAACTCTGGGAAGAAGGGAAAATGGTTTATGCCTCATCTGCAAATCCATCTGGAAAAGGAAACCGTGGTAAGGTGGAAGGTATCGGTCAACGTATCGAAGGAGCAGTGGACCTTGTCATCGAAGCAGACGACTATGTTGCTTCAATCCAGCCAGACAAAACAATCGAAACTCGCTACGAGCAAGGTGTGATGGTGTCTATGGTTGATAAAGACGGCAAGCTTATTCCAGAACAAGGAGGAGCACGCTCAATCTCACCAGCTCCAGTTGTGATCCGTAAAGGACTGGATATTGATAAAATCATGATGCATCTATCAGATACCTTTAACTCATGGGATTACCGTCAAGGTGAATATTATTAATATAAAACAAAATTAGAGAGCCTGTGAACTCTCTATTTTTTATGAAATCATAAGTAAAATCCGAACATAATAATTTTAATGTTTCAAAATGTTTGACAAAAACTTTACCTTAGTTTATAATCGTTAAAGGAAACGTCGGAAAAGACGTAGCGATGCGAAAGCATAGGTAGGTCATTATAAAAGAAACGAGACATCGAAATGTTAAACGAATTTCCGATTTTTGACTATGAAGATATTCAGCTAATTCCTAATAAGTGTGTTCTTCAAAGTCGAGCAGAAGCTGACACACAAGTAACACTAGGGAAGTACACCTTTAAATTACCAGTTGTTCCTTCAAATATGCAAACTATCTTGGATGAAGATGTTGCAGAACAACTTGCAAAAGGTGGTTATTTCTATATCATGCATCGCTTCGATGAAGCTGGACGCATTCCTTTTGTGAAACGCATGCATGAAAAAGGGTTGATTGCTTCTATCTCTGTTGGTGTTAAAGATTACGAATATGATTTTGTTAGCCAATTAAAGGAAGATGCTCCAGAGTATATCACTATTGATATCGCTCATGGACATGCCGACAGTGTCATTTCAATGATTCAGCACATTAAGAAAGAATTGCCAGATACCTTTGTCATCGCTGGTAACGTTGGTACTCCCGAAGCTGTACGCGAATTAGAGAATGCTGGAGCAGACGCTACTAAGGTCGGAATCGGTCCAGGTAAAGTATGTATTACTAAGGTTAAAACTGGTTTTGGTACTGGTGGTTGGCAGTTAGCAGCTCTTCGCTGGTGTGCTAAAGCTGCGCGTAAACCGATTATTGCCGATGGTGGAATCCGTACACACGGAGATATTGCCAAGTCAATCCGCTTTGGTGCAAGTATGGTTATGATTGGCTCACTATTTGCAGGCCATATTGAAAGCCCTGGTAAAACAGTTGAAGTCGATGGTAAACAATTCAAAGAATACTATGGTTCGGCTTCAGAATACCAAAAAGGTGCTTATAAGAATGTCGAAGGTAAGAAAATTCTTCTTCCTGCCAAAGGACATTTACAAGATACCCTAACTGAGATGGAACAAGATTTGCAAAGTTCGATTTCTTATGCTGGAGGTCGAAAGGTAGCTGATCTTAGACATGTAGATTATGTGATTGTGAAGAACTCTATCTGGAATGGAGATGCTCACTAAAAATATGATTACTTATTTATGTCGCGAATTGGCGTGGCGTTTCTACAAGGTACCGTAAATACCTAACAATGAGTAAGTCGAAGAGAGATAAAAGAAGCAGGGATATCTTTTTCAATCTTTCTAAGGGGCTTACTATGTAAGTCCCTTTTTATTTCGGAGGTTATTGTGAAATTACTAGAGGAACGTATTTTAAAAGATGGGAATATTCTAGGTGAGAATATTCTTAAGGTGGATTCATTCTTGACTCACCAAGTGGATTTTTCCTTAATGCGCGAGATTGGTCGCACCTTTGCAGAATATTTTAAAAATGCAGGTATTACCAAAGTCGTAACCATTGAAGCATCTGGAATTGCTCCAGCTCTATATGTTGCTGAACAATTAGATGTACCTATGATTTTTGCTAAGAAGGCAAAAAATATTACCATGAATGAAGGAATTTTGACTGCTGAGGTTTATTCTTTCACTAAACAAGTTACTAGTACCGTATCCATTGCAGGGAAGTTCTTATCTCCAGGAGATAAAGTATTAATTATTGATGATTTCTTGGCTAATGGTCAAGCAGCTAAAGGTTTGATTCAGATTATCGAACAAGCTGGTGCTACAGTCGAGGCCGTCGGGATTGTGATTGAAAAATCTTTCCAAGATGGTCGTGAACTGTTAGAAAAATCAGGTCATCAGGTAGTATCACTTGCTCGTTTAGAGCGTTTTGAAAATGGAAGAGTTATCTTCAAGGAGGCAGACATATAATGAATCAAAAAGAAAACCACTCAAAAGCGGCCGTATTGGGCTTGCAACACTTACTTGCCATGTACTCAGGTTCAATCTTGGTTCCAATCATGATTGCGAGTGCCTTGGGATACTCAGCTCAACAGTTGACCTACCTTATCTCAACAGATATCTTTATGTGTGGGGTTGCAACTCTTTTACAATTGCAACTCAATAAACACTTTGGTGTTGGTTTGCCAATAGTACTTGGTGTTGCCTTCCAGTCTGTTGCTCCTCTTATCATGATTGGTCAGAGTCATGGTAGTGGTGCTATGTTTGGAGCCTTGATTGCATCAGGGATTTATGTCATTTTGATTTCAGGTATCTTCTCTAAGGTTGCCAATCTTTTCCCTGCTATCGTAACTGGTTCTGTTATCACAACTATCGGATTGACCTTGATTCCAGTTGCTATTGGAAATATGGGAAATAACGTAGAAAAACCGACTGGTCAAAGTTTAGCTTTGGCAATGATTACAGTTCTCATTATTCTTTTGGTTAATATCTTTACAAAAGGATTTATCAAATCAATTTCGATTTTGATTGGTTTGATTGCAGGTACCATTATTGCGGCGACTATGGGCTTGGTTGATTTTTCTCCAGTAGCAGAAGCTCCACTTGTTCATATCCCAACTCCATTCTACTTCGGTGCTCCACAATTTGAGATTTCATCTATTGTCATGATGTGTATCATCGCTACTGTATCAATGGTAGAATCAACAGGTGTATATCTTGCTCTTTCTGATATTACTAAAGATCCAATTGATAGCACTCGACTTCGTAATGGTTATCGTGCTGAAGGTCTCGCTGTTTTACTTGGTGGACTTTTCAATACCTTCCCTTATACAGGATTTTCACAAAACGTAGGTTTGGTTAAACTTTCAGGTATTCGTACTCGTTTGCCAATCTACTACGCAGCTGGTTTCCTTATCTTGCTTGGTCTCTTGCCTAAGTTTGGAGCCTTGGCACAGATTATTCCTAGTCCTGTACTTGGTGGTGCTATGCTCGTCATGTTTGGTTTTGTTTCGCTCCAAGGTATGCAAATCTTGGCTCGTGTAGACTTTGAGCACAATGAACACAACTTCCTCATTGCAGCAGTTTCTATTTCTGCTGGTGTGGGATTAAACGGAAGCAATCTCTTCAATACTTTACCGACTGAACTGCAAATGTTCTTCTCAAATGGTATCGTCATTGCGAGTGCTGTAGCCATCATCTTGAATGCTATTTTGAATCGTAAAAAATAAAAATAAATGAGAAGTGATAGAAATATCCTTCTCATTTTCTTTTTTAGAGCTTGAATATTGTTTCTATAGTCCTTTTTATGGTAAAATGGTTTTATGAATGAAAGAATGAAAGAGCTCGTTGAGTTGCTCAATCGCTATGCGACAGAGTATTATACAAGTGATAATCCATCTGTATCTGATAGTGAGTATGACCGTCTTTATCGTGAATTGGTAGAGTTAGAAAAAGCTCATCCGGACCAAGTCTTGCCAGAAAGTCCGACACATCGTGTAGGTGGAAAGATTCTTGATGGATTTGAAAAATATAGTCATCAGTATCCTCTCTATAGTTTGCAGGATGCTTTTTCACGTGAAGAATTGGATGCCTTTGATGCGCGTGTCCGTAAAGAATTGGATGATGTCACTTATATTTGTGAGTTGAAGATTGATGGACTATCGATTTCCTTGACTTATGAGCAAGGACTTTTTGTTGCTGGAGCAACTCGTGGTGATGGCTCTATTGGTGAAAATATCACTGAAAATCTTAAACGAGTGAAAGACATTCCTTTAACTTTACCAGAAAAATTAGATATAACTGTTCGTGGTGAATGCTATATGCCGAGAGCTTCTTTCAATCAAGTCAATCTTGCTCGTCAAGAAAACGGCGAGTCTGAATTCGCCAATCCACGAAATGCTGCTGCAGGTACTCTTCGCCAGTTGGATACAGCAGTAGTAGCCAAACGTAATCTTGCAACCTTCCTCTATCAAGAAGCAAGCCCTTCAACTCGAGATAGCCAAGAGAAGGTTTTGGAGCATTTGGAACAATTGGGCTTTGTTGTTAATCCAAGACGCTTATTAGCGCACAGCATGGATGAGGTTTGGGATTTTATCCAAGAAGTTGGTCGAGAAAGAGACCAGCTGCCTTATGATATCGATGGTGTTGTGATTAAGGTTAATGACTTAGCTGGTCAAGAGCAACTAGGTTTTACAGTAAAAGCACCTAAGTGGGCAGTGGCATATAAGTTTCCGGCAGAAGAAAAAGAAGCAAAACTCCTTTCTGTTGACTGGACAGTTGGACGAACAGGAGTCGTAACTCCGACTGCCAATCTTACTCCGGTGCAATTGGCAGGTACAACAGTTAGTCGTGCAACGCTTCATAATGTTGACTATATCGCTGAAAAGGATATTCGCAAGGATGATACTGTCATCGTTTATAAGGCAGGCGATATTATTCCCGCGGTCTTGCGAGTGGTTGAATCTAAGCGTGTGTCTGAGGAGAAACTTGATATTCCAACCAACTGTCCAAGCTGTGAGAGCAAGCTTATGCATTTTGAAGATGAAGTTGCTCTTCGTTGTATAAACCCACGTTGTCCAGCTCAGATTAAGGAAGGCTTGACACACTTTGCATCTCGTGATGCCATGAATATTGCTGGTCTTGGTCCATCAGTCGTTGAAAAACTTTTTGAAGCACAATTAGTCAAGGATGTAGCAGATATTTATCGTTTGACCGTGGAAGATTTCCTCTTGCTAGAAGGCATTAAGGAAAAATCAGCCCAAAAACTCTATCAGGCTATCCAAGTATCTAAAGAAAACTCTGCTGAAAAACTTTTATTTGGTTTGGGAATTCGTCATGTAGGAAGCAAGGCAAGTCAGTTATTGCTCCAAAACTTTCATTCTGTTGAAGCTTTGGCTCAGGCAAATCCAGAAGAAATTGCAACTATCGAGAGTTTGGGTTCTGTGATTGCTCAAAGTTTGCAGACTTACTTTGCAACTGAGGGTTCTAAAATACTTTTAAGCGAATTAAAAGAATTAGGTGTTAATCTAGATTATAAAGGACAGATAGTTGCAGCAGATGCGGCCTTGTCAGGACTAACTGTGGTATTGACAGGAAAACTTGAACGTCTTACTCGTTCTGAAGCAAAAAGTAAACTAGAAAATCTTGGAGCTAAGGTTACTGGAAGTGTATCGAAGAAGACAGATCTCGTAGTAGCAGGAGCAGATGCAGGTAGCAAACTTCAAAAAGCACAAGAACTTGGAATTGAGATTCGAGATGAAGCTTGGTTGGAGAGTTTATAATCATTACACACTAAAGAATGACTATCTTAGATTTCTTGCTCTAACTCGAAAATTTAAACAAGAAATTATTTTTTAAAATTTAACAATTAGAAATTAGGGAGATCCATGTACAATTATCCTGTACTTATTCATTATCATCGCAAGGATGAAGCATACGAGGTATGTAACTTTAGTAAGATTCCAGAAGATTCCGCAGAACTTATCCGAGAAGAAGAATATTTTGGAACTACATTTTCATTGACACAAGCAAGTGAAACACCTCTTGAACAATTTATTTTTAGAGTAGAAAAAGATGGGGAAACCAAAGAATATCATATCCGTTTCAACTATTATCCACTTCTAACGGAAGTATGGATTTTAGATGGAGATGACACTGTTTATTATTCTGAAAATCCAGCTATTGCAAGTCCACACTATAAAGATCAAAATCCATTTGCTTTTGATAAAGCGATTAACAGTGCTAGTTTTGATCACCACTGGGGTTACCAAGGAGAGTTGGGATGCCAGGTTTTCGAAGAAGAAACAAGCTTTAAACTTTGGTCGCCAACAGCAACAACTGTACAAGTTGTAGTTTATGAATCAGCAAGCAATGACGCTCCTATCCTAAAAACGTATGAGATGAAACGTGGAAATAGTTATTCTTATAGTCACAAGGATAATACAATTGGCGTTTGGAATTTGACAGTTTCTGAAAGTCTTGCAGGTCGTGCCTATCAATACCAGATTGATTTTCCACATCATCAATCATTAACCCGCGATCCATATACAATAGCAACAAGTCCAAATGGAAAACGTTCAGCGATTCTTTCAGAAGAAGAGCGTCAAGTCGAAGGATTTGAAGTTAAGAACGGGGCGGAAGCAACTTGGCGATTGGAAAATCCTTGCCAAGCGGTTGTTTATGAAATGCACATACGTGACTTGACCAAGTCTGAAACTTCTGGTGTTGCTCCGGGATTAAAAGGTACTTTCTTGGGTGCTGCTCAAACTGGAACTGTCAACAAATATGGTCAGTCTACGGCATTTGACTATATCAAGGAACTTGGTGTGAACTATGTTCAACTACAGCCAATTGCTGATCGTCACAAAGAATATGATGCAGACGGAAATGTAACCTACAACTGGGGCTATGACCCACAGAACTACAATGCACCAGAAACCAGCATGTCTACGAATCCAAATGATCCAGGTCAAGTTATTCGTGATTTGAAGACGATGATTCAAGCCTATCATGATGCAGGAATTGGCGTTATCATGGATGTTGTCTATAACCATACTTTTTCAACTGTTGATGCCCCATTCCAAACAACAGTACCAGATTATTATTACCGAATGAACCGTGATGGAAGTTATCAAAATGGGACAGGTGTAGGAAATGAAACTGCCAGCGAACACGAAATGTTCCGTAAGTATATGATTGACTCACTTCTCTATTGGGTAAATGAATTCAACATCGATGGTTTCCGTTTTGATTTGATGGGAATCCATGATGTTAAAACTATGCAGATGATTCGTTGGGCAATGGATGAAGTTGATCCTAAAATTATCCTTTATGGAGAAGGCTGGGACATGGGAACGGGTCTTGCACCATATGATAAGGCTAAGAAAGACAATGCTTATCAGTTGCCAAATATTGGATTTTTCAATGATGACGAACGTGATGCTGTAAAAGGTGGCGAAGTCTATGGAGAAATCAAGTCTGGTTTTGTAAGTGGTGCTGCCACTGAACCAATTGTTGCCAAAGCAATCCTTGGAAGTCGTGAACTAGGCTCTTATCTAAACCCTAACCAGGTTGTCAACTACGTAGAGGCCCATGATAATTATAACTTGCATGATTTGTTAGCAACACTCCATCCAACAGAAGATCAAGCTAGCATCATGAAAAAAGTAGAAACGGCTACTGCTATGAATCTGCTTATGCAAGGTATTTCCTTTATGGAACTCGGTCAAGAGTTTGGACGTACCAAGCTAGTTCCTACAGGCGAAAATGGAGAATTGACCCATGCCGATCGTGAACGGGCTATGAACAGTTACAATGCTCCAGATGCAGTTAACCAGGTAAACTGGGACTTGATTCATGAACGTCAGGATAGCATTGAATTTATTCGTCAGATAATAGGTCTTAAAACAAAGAGTAGTGCCTTTTCATACCCTACATATGAGGAAGTTTATCGTCATGTCTTTGTCCATACAGCCATTGAAAATAGTGGCTGGATTGTCTATGAAATTCAAGGAGATGATGAGCATTACCTAGTTGTCTTTAATGCTAAGGGTGAATCCCACTATTATGAAAATGCTGGTAATCTCGAAATGTTGATTACGAACAGTTGTTCAAATCAAGAAAATACCCTTGACAACGTGAGTGTAGCTGTTATGAATGTTTTATCATAAATCTTTAATGAAACTCAAGATAAAATCTTGAGTTTTTTGTTGTGTTTTAAATCTTATCCTAAAAAAATATAGAATATTCCAATAAATAGTTGAAAATTTCAGAAAATTTGATAAAATTGTATTCAAAATACTTTATCCGAACAAAATGAAAAATATTTGAAAACAACGTTAGGTTTTTAAAGCATCCATTTTGTTAAATAAAGATTGAATAAAATATTGTAAGTAATTTGATGTATAGAGGCTATGATCATGTAAGGATATCGATAAATACTGAAAATTTTAGAAATGTCAAGATAATAATCTGTAGATTTTCTAAAAAATATTTATGATAATTCGGAAATTGGTTGAAACTTTTCTAAAAAGATAGTATAATACAAATATAGAAAACGCTTACAATATAAAGGGGGATTTATGGATACATTAGAAGCTTTAAGAACTTTTACTACAGGCGAAAATTTCCATCTTCAACACTATTTGGGCGCACATCGTGAGGAGAAAGACGGGGAATGGGGATACACATTCCGTGTTTGGGCTCCAAATGCGCAAGTTGTTCATCTAGTTGGTGATTTCACGAATTGGGTTGAAAATCAAATCCCTATGGTTCGAAATGAATCTGGAGTTTGGGAAGTTTTTACAACTTTAGCCCAAGAAGGTCAGATTTATAAATATCATATCACACGTGCTAACGGTCATCAGTTGATGAAGATTGATCCTCTAGCTGTACGCTATGAGGCCCGACCTGGGACAGGCGCTGTTCTAACAGAAATTTCTGAGAAAAAATGGAAAGATGGGCTTTGGCTAGCTCGAAGAAAACGTTTGGGATTCTTTGAAAGACCTGTTAATATCTACGAGGCTCATGCAGGCTCTTGGAAGAGAAATCCTGATGGAACACCATACAGTTTTGCTCAATTAAAAGAAGAGTTAATCCCTTACCTAGTTGAGATGAATTACACGCACATTGAGTTTATGCCCTTGATGGCTCATCCGCTTGGTTTAAGTTGGGGTTATCAACTCATGGGTTACTTTGCTTTAGAGCATTCTTATGGTAGTCCAGAGGAGTTTCAGGACTTTGTCGAGGAGTGTCATTTAAATAATATAGGTGTTATCGTAGACTGGGTTCCAGGTCATTTCACTATCAATGATGATGCTCTAGCTTATTATGACGGAACACCAACTTTTGAATATCAAGACCATAACAAAGCTCATAACTATGGTTGGGGTGCATTAAACTTTGATTTAGGTAAAAATGAAGTTCAGTCTTTCTTGATTTCAAGCATTAAGTTCTGGATTGATTTCTATCATTTGGATGGTATCCGTGTCGATGCTGTAAGTAATATCCTTTATCTTGATTACGATAATGCACCTTGGACTCCAAATAAAGACGGGGGCAATCTCAACTATGAAGGTTATTATTTCCTACAACGTTTGAATACCGTTATCAAGCTAGCTCACCCAGATGTCATGATGATTGCTGAAGAATCTTCTTCTGGCACTAAGATTACTGGGATGAAGGAGATGGGTGGTCTTGGATTTGACTACAAGTGGAACATGGGATGGATGAATGATATCTTACGTTTCTACGAGGAAGATCCAATTTACCGCAAGTATGACTTTAACCTTGTTACCTTCAGCTTTATGTACATCTTTAATGAAAATTACCTCTTGCCATTCTCACACGATGAAGTTGTCCATGGTAAGAAGAGTATGATGCATAAGATGTGGGGAGACCGTTACAATCAATTTGCAGGACTGAGAAATCTCTACACTTATCAAATCTGTCACCCTGGTAAGAAATTGCTCTTTATGGGTAGTGAATTTGGTCAATTCTTAGAGTGGAAATCAGAAGAGCAATTAGAATGGTCAAACCTCGAAGATTCAATGAATGCCAAGATGAAATACTTCACATCTCAGTTGAATCAGCTTTATAAAGATCACCGTTGTCTTTGGGAAATTGATACAAGTTACGATGGTATTGAAATCATTGATGCGGATAACAGAGATCAGAGTGTTCTTTCCTTTATCCGTAAAGGAAAGAAAGGCGAGATGCTAGTCTGTGTCTTCAATATGGCACCTGTAGAACGTCCTGAATTCACAATTGGTCTTCCGGTTGCAGGCGTATACGAAGAAATTTGGAATACAGAGTTAGAACAATGGGGTGGTGTTTGGAAAGAGCACAACCAAACAGTTCAAACTCAAGAAGGATTGTGGAAGGATTATGAACAGACTTTGACATTTACCTTGCCAGCTATGGGGGCAAGTATTTGGAAAATCAAACGTCGCATAAAACCTGCTAAAAAAATCGCTAATAAAACTCAAAAAGGAGTAGAAAATGAAGAATGAAATGCTAGCTTTAATCCTTGCTGGTGGGCAAGGAACTCGTCTCGGTAAACTTACTCAAATCATTGCAAAACCAGCTGTGCAATTTGGTGGGCGCTACCGTATCATTGACTTTGCTCTTTCTAACTGTGCCAACTCTGGTATCCACAATGTTGGGGTTATCACACAGTATCAACCTCTTGCTCTTAACAATCACATTGGGAACGGTTCGAGCTGGGGTCTAGATGTAATTGATTCAGGTGTTTCTATCCTTCAACCATACTCTGCAAGTGAAGGAAATCGTTGGTTTGAAGGTACGAGTCACGCGATTTACCAAAATATCGACTATATCGATAGCATTAATCCCGAGTATGTTTTGATTCTTTCAGGTGACCATATCTACAAGATGGACTATGATGATATGCTCCAATCACACAAGGACAATAATGCCAGTTTGACAGTAGCGGTCTTGGATGTTCCGCTTAAAGAAGCTAGCCGTTTTGGTATCATGAATACAGATGCTAATAATCGTATTGTTGAATTCGAAGAAAAGCCTGCCCAACCAAAATCAACTAAGGCATCAATGGGGATTTATATTTTCGATTGGAAACGTCTGCGCAATATGCTCGTTGCAGCTGAAAAGAATAATATTGACATGTCAGACTTTGGTAAGAATGTTATTCCTAACTACCTAGAGTCTGGAGAAAGTGTTTATGCCTATGAATTTAGTGGATACTGGAAGGATGTCGGTACCATTGAATCGCTTTGGGAAGCAAATATGGAATATATCTCTCCAGACAACGCTCTAGATAGTCGTAATCGTCAATGGAAAATCTATTCTCGTAACCTAATCTCTCCACCAAACTTTATTGGAGAACATGCTCATGTAGAAGATTCTCTCGTAGTAGATGGATGTTATGTGGATGGTACTGTGAAGCACTCTATTTTATCTACAGCAGCACAAGTTCGTGAAGGAGCAGAAGTTGTTGATTCTGTCATCATGAGTGGAGCAGTAGTCGGAAAAGGTGCTAAGATTAAACGTGCCATTATTGGTGAAGGTGCTATCATTGCTGATGGTGTAGAAATTGATGGAACTGAAGAAGTAGAAGTAGTCGGATATAACGAAGTAGTGGGGGTAGCAACAGATGAAGATTGATAAATATTCAGCGATTTTAGGAAACACTGTTGGTTTTCATGATATGTCAACTTTGACGAGTAATCGTCCTGTGGCGAGTTTGCCATTCGGAGGAAAGTATCGCTTGATTGACTTCCCACTCTCAAGTTTAGCAAATGCTGGTGTTCGTAGTGTCTTTGGAATCTTCCAACAAGATAATATCAGCTCAGTTTTCGACCACATTCGTTCAGGTCGTGAGTGGGGCTTGAATACACTACTTAGTCACTACTATTTAGGTATTTACAATACACGTGTAGAAAGTAGCACGGTCGGTAAAGAATACTATCAACAACTTTTGACTTACTTAAAACGTTCAGGCTCAGACCAAACAGTTTCCTTGAACTGTGATGTTTTAGTGAATATCGATCTCAATCAAGTTTTCCATTTGCATAATACGACAAAATCACCAATTACAGTTGTTTATAAGAAATTGCCTAAGAAGGACATTTCAGAAGTAAATGCAATACTTGATATCGACGAAACTGACCATGTGGCTTCTCACAAACTCTTTGATAAAAAATCAAATCAAGATTTTTACAATATGTCAACAGATATCTTTGTTGTAGACACTCAATGGTTGATTAAACGTTTGGAAGAAGAAGCTCAAAAAGAATATCCAGAAAAATTACGTTATGTTCTTCGTGATTTGGCAGCAAAAGAAGGTGCTTTTGCATATGAATACACAGGATACCTAGCCAATATTCATTCAGTAGAAACATATTACCAAGCTAATTTAGATATGCTTGATCAGCATAAATTCTACTCTTTGTTCTCGCCAAATCAAAAGATTCACACTAAAGTTAAAAACGAAGAACCTACTTACTATGCATCAGGTTCAAAAGTGAACACATCTCAATTTGCTTCTGGTAGTATCATTGAAGGTGAAGTGATTAAATCTGTTATTTCACGTAATGTTCAAATTCACAAAAATAGTTTAGTTAAAGAATCTCTTATTTTCCCTCGCGTTGTCGTTGGAGAAGGTGCACAGGTTGAGTATGCAATTGTAGATAAAGGTGCTGAAATAGCCGAGGGAGTTGTCGTTCGAGGTACAGCAGAAAATCCTGTTGTCATCAAAAAAGGCGAAAAAGTAACAGAGGATATTCTTTCATGAAAATTTTATTTGTAGCAGCAGAAGGTGCACCCTTTTCAAAAACAGGTGGCTTAGGAGATGTTATCGGAGCTCTTCCAAAATCATTAGTAAAAGCAGGTCAAGAAGTTGCTGTTATCTTACCCTACTACGACATGGTAGAAGCTAAGTTCGGTGATCAGATTGAAGACGTTCTTCAATTTGAAGTATATGTTGGTTGGCGTAGACAATTTTGTGGCATTAAGAAGACTGTTTTAAATGGTGTTACTTTCTATTTTATTGACAATCAATATTATTTCTTCCGTGGTCACGTTTACGGTGATTTTGATGATGGTGAGCGCTTTGCCTTCTTCCAACTTGCAGCCCTAGAAGCTATGGAACGTATTGGATTCATCCCTGACGTTCTCCATGCCCATGATTACCATACAGCAATGATTCCTTTCTTGTTGAAGGAAAAATACAGATGGATTCAAGCTTACCAGAATATTAAAACCATCTTAACCATCCATAATTTGGAATTCCAAGGTCAGTTCTCCGAGGGTATGCTTTGGGATTTGTTCCGAGTTGGTTTTGAGCGCTATGCGGATGGTACTGTTCGTTGGAATGATTGCCTTAACTGGATGAAGGCTGGTATTCTTTATGCCGATCGTGTTTCAACTGTATCACCAAGCTATGCTCATGAAATTATGACACCAGAGTTTGGATGTGGTTTGGATCAGATTCTTAGAATGGAATCTGGTAAGGTTTCTGGTATTGTGAACGGGATAGACACTGATCTTTACAATCCTGAGACGGATCCTTTATTGGATTACCATTTTAACAAATCTGATCTGTCAGGAAAAACTCAGAACAAAGCTAAATTGCAAGAGAAGCTAGGTCTTCCTGTAAGACCTGATGTTCCAATGATTGGTATAGTGTCACGTTTGACAAGACAGAAAGGTTTTGATGTCGTCGTTGAAGGTCTTCATCGCATGCTTCAAGAAGATGTTCAAATCGTTCTATTAGGTACAGGTGACCCTGGTTTCGAAGAAGCTTTCTCATGGTTTGGTCAAGTATTCCCAGACAAATTATCTGCTAATATTACTTTTGATGTGAAACTTGCACAAGAGATTTATGCAGCAAGTGATATTTTCCTTATGCCAAGTCGTTTTGAACCTTGTGGACTATCTCAAATGATGGCTATGCGCTATGGGACATTGCCTCTTGTTCATGAGGTAGGGGGCTTGAGAGATACTGTTCAACCGTTCAACCCAATTGAAGGAACAGGTACAGGATTTAGTTTTGACAACTTGACATCATACTGGCTTAACTGGGCTCTAGAAACTGCTTTGGATGTTTATTATAATCATCCAGCTGTTTGGAAGAAACTTCAAGTTCAAGCGATGGAGAGTGATTTCTCTTGGGATACAGCTTGTCAGTCTTACCTAGATTTATATCACAGTTTAGCAAACTAAATAGTTAAAATCGTATGAAGTTTTCATACGATTTTTTGAGATAATGAAAGTATGGGAAATAGATGAATAAAGTTAAAGGTCTCTGTGTCCTTGATGTTGATGGGACACTGATAGAAGAAGAAGTCATTGATTTATTAGGCAAAGAGGCGGGTTGTGAAAAAGAAGTAGCTCAGATAACATCTCAAGCGATGAGAGGGGAATTAGACTTTGAATCAAGTTTAAAAAAACGTGTCTCTCTTTTAAAAGGAATTTCTACAGATGTTTTTGACAAGATATACTCGGAATTACACTTAAGTAAAAATGCTTCACAATTTATTAAAATTTTACAAGAAAATCAGATAGAAATTGGTTTGGTTTCAGGTGGATTTACTATCATCGTTGAAAAGTTAGCTAAAGAATTTGGAATTCCATTGTTTGTGGCAAATCAACTTGAGATTAGTGATGGACATTTAACTGGTAATCTAATTGATCCTGTTATAAGCAGAGAAGTTAAAGAAGAAACATTGGTCAGTTGGGCTAAAGAGTTAGAGGTACCTTTCGAGAGAACGATAGCTATCGGTGATGGAGCTAATGACTTAAAAATGCTTAAAATTGCAGGACTTGGTATAGCCTTTTGTGCCAGGGATATTGTGAAAAAGGAAATAAATCTTCAGGTAGATGAGAGAGATTTTGGGAAAGTTTTGGAAATGATAGATTTCTTTTAGATAGAAAGAGGAATCAAAATGAAAATTGTTATAGCACCTGACTCCTTCAAGGAGAGTCTACCTGCAAACCAAGTGGCTGAAGCTATTAAACGAGGCTTTAAAAAGGCACTACCTGATTCGGAATGTGTACTTTTGCCTGTAGGCGATGGAGGAGAAGGAACCGTTGCTGCTATAAAAAATTCTCTAGGTTTGGAAGAGAAAACAGTCCAGGTAACTGGACCTTTTGGTGATGAGGTACAAATGCCCTATTTTCAAAAAGGTCAACTAGCTCTATTTGAAGTTGCTGATTTGGTAGGCCTTGCTAAGATACCTTATGAAAAACGAAATCCACTAGAGATTCAAACAAAGGGAATTGGACAGCTAATTCTACATTTAATAGAGCAAGGTATAAAAAATATCTACATCGGTGTCGGTGGAACAGCCAGTAACGATGGGGGACTTGGAATTGCTGCAGGTCTCGGATATAAATTTTATGATGAAAATGGAATTGAACTGAAAGTTTGTGGCCAATCCTTGTTTAAAGTCAGTGAGATTTTGGATAGTCATGTTAGTCTCATTCCAGATGATATCCATATCAAAATTTTAGCGGATGTAACCAATCCCCTATGTGGACCTCATGGCGCCACCTATACATTCGGAAAACAAAAAGGATTAAACCCTGCTAAATTCCAAGATGTTGATATTGCTATTGAAAACTTTTACCACAAAGTTGCACCTGAAATTTTAAAATTAGAAGGTAGTGGTGCTGGTGGTGGGATTGCTGCAGGTTTGTGTGTCTTTGCTGATGCAGAGATTGTTTCTGGAATACAAACTTGTTTGGATTTGATAAACTTCGATGAACAGGTCGCAGATGCAGATCTCGTTATTGTTGGTGAAGGTAGATTGGACGCTCAAAGTTTTGCTGGTAAGGCTCCAATATGAGTAGCAAAAAGAACACCAAATGGTGTTCCGGTTATTGCTATTTGTGGGAGTTTGGCAGAGGACTTACCTCCTTTACCATTTGAGAATATTATCGCTGCTTTTTCTATACTAGAAAAAAGCGAACCATTAGAAGATAGTTTAAAAAATGCAGTAACTTATTTAGAAAATACTGCAACAAATATCGGTCAAATCTTATCATTGAAAAAGAGTTAACCAAACCATTTTTTCCAGAGAGAAGTCGGAGCTTTTTTCATCTCTTTTTCCTGCCACAAGTCTGAAAAGGCCTTTTTGAGGTCTTTTTCACTTGTTTGAACGGGAGCATCGCTATGGATAATGAGACCAAAAGGAGAAGAGTTGTGGTCTTCGGAAACGATGGTTGCTTGACATTCAGCTTCTTTGGCTTGTTTTAGATAAAAGACTTGTTTGTCAAATTCAACCTGAGGAGAAATTTTGACAAATAGAGGTTCAGTCTCTTTTTTAAAGGTTTCTAAAATTGTTAAAAATCCTTTTTGAAATTTATCATCATCGGCTGTTTCAAGGTCCGCGTATCCAAGGACACGTTCTTCAAATGTTCCGAGAAAACGTCTTTGTTCATCAGGATTTAATTTAAGACCACCATTGGCCTTTTCTAGGATTTGTTTAGATAGATCGGTCATAAATATAGTATATCACAAAAGTCTCAAGATAAAAGGGAAAAGAAAGCGATTACTTTATCAACTTAAGGAAAATTTGCACAAAGATAACGTTTTTTCTTGAAAAAGGACTCTTTTTAAGGTATCATAGAGGTGTAAAAAATTTAACTCAAAGGAGAGTAAAAAATGTCAATTATTACTGATGTTTACGCTCGCGAAGTCCTAGACTCACGCGGTAACCCAACACTTGAAGTAGAAGTTTACACTGAATCAGGTGCTTTCGGACGTGGTATGGTTCCATCAGGAGCTTCTACTGGTGAACACGAAGCAGTTGAACTTCGTGATGGTGACAAATCTCGTTACGGTGGTCTTGGTACACAAAAAGCTGTTGACAACGTAAACAACATCATCGCTGAAGCAATCATCGGCTACGATGTACGTGACCAACAAGCTATCGACCGTGCTATGATCGCACTTGACGGTACTCCTAACAAAGGTAAATTGGGTGCTAACGCAATCCTTGGTGTGTCTATCGCTGTAGCGCGCGCTGCTGCTGACTACCTTGAAATCCCACTTTACAGCTACCTTGGTGGATTTAACACTAAAGTTCTTCCAACTCCAATGATGAACATCATTAATGGTGGTTCTCACTCAGATGCTCCAATCGCTTTCCAAGAATTCATGATCGTACCTGCTGGTGCACCTACATTCAAAGAAGCTCTTCGTTGGGGTGCTGAAATCTTCCACGCTCTTAAGAAAATCCTTAAATCTCGTGGTCTTGAAACAGCCGTAGGTGACGAAGGTGGATTCGCTCCTCGTTTCGAAGGAACTGAAGATGGTGTTGAAACTATCCTTGCTGCTATCGAAGCTGCTGGTTATGTTCCAGGTAAAGACGTATTTATCGGATTTGACTGTGCATCATCAGAATTCTACGATAAAGAACGTCAAGTATACGACTACACTAAATTCGAAGGTGAAGGAGCTGCTGTACGTACTGCTGCAGAACAAATCGACTACCTTGAAGAATTGGTAAACAAATACCCAATCATCACTATCGAAGATGGTATGGACGAAAACGACTGGGACGGTTGGAAAGCTCTTACTGAACGTCTTGGCGGTAAAGTTCAATTGGTTGGTGACGACTTCTTCGTAACAAACACTTCATACCTTGAAAAAGGTATCGCAGAAGGTGCTGCTAACTCAATCCTTATCAAAGTTAACCAAATCGGTACTTTGACTGAAACATTCGACGCTATCGAAATGGCGAAAGAAGCTGGTTACACTGCAGTTGTATCACACCGTTCAGGTGAAACTGAAGATTCAACAATCGCTGACATCGCAGTTGCAACAAACGCAGGACAAATCAAGACTGGTTCACTTTCACGTACTGACCGTATCGCTAAATACAACCAATTGCTTCGTATCGAAGATCAACTTGGTGAAGTAGCTGAATACCGTGGATTGAAATCATTCTACAACCTTAAAAAATAAAATAGTTCAGTGAACTAATAGAAGCCCTTGGAGTTTTCCAAGGGCTTTTGTATATTATAAGACAAGGTCAAAGAAATTCAGTCTCGTTTTCGTATTCTAGAGATGAAAAAAGAGATTTTTAAACGTTTTTTTGGTATAATAATACCCAGGAAAAACTAGAGAAAGAAGGAGGTTGAGATGGAAAAGTATTTATCGGTAACAACTTTGACCAAGTATTTGAAAATGAAATTCGATAAAGACCCATACTTGGAGAGGGTCTATTTAACTGGTCAGGTTTCTAACTTTCGAAAACGTCCAACTCACCAATACTTTTCTCTAAAAGATGATCGTGCTGTTATCCAAGCAACCATATGGTCTGGTATCTATCAGAAACTTGGGTTCGACTTGGAAGAAGGCATGAAGATTAATGTAGTCGGCCGAGTTCAAGTCTATGAACCAAGTGGAAGTTATTCAATTATTATTGAAAAGGCAGAGCCGGATGGTGTCGGCGCACTTGCCCTTCAGTTTGAACAACTGAAAAAGAAGCTTTCAGAGGAAGGACTTTTTCAAGACCGCTTTAAGCAAGTGATTCCTCAGTTTGCAAACCGTATCGGGGTAGTGACAAGTCGTAGTGGAGCTGTTATCCAGGATATCATTACAACCGTAAGCAGACGCTTTCCTGGTGTGGAAATTGTCTTATATCCTACCAAGGTTCAAGGTGAAGGAGCGGCAGAGGAGATTGCCCGCAACATTGCTAAAGCTAATGAACGTGACGACTTAGATGTTCTGATTATTGGGCGCGGAGGTGGATCGATTGAGGATCTTTGGGCCTTTAACGAAGAAATTGTTGTCCGCGCTATTTTTGAATCACGCCTACCTGTTATTTCAAGTGTAGGGCATGAAACAGATGTAACCTTATCAGACTTTGTGGCTGATAAGAGAGCGGCAACACCCACAGCTGCAGCAGAACTAGCGACTCCTGTTACTAAGTTAGATCTTTTGACTTATCTGAAGAATCAAGAGAGACGTATGGCTACAGCTGTACAAAACACTTTATCTAAGAAAGAAAAAGCATTAAAAGTACTAAGTCAATCCGTTATTTTCAGGCAACCTGAACGCTTATATGATGGTTATTTACAACGATTGGATCAGTTACAATTACGTCTCAAACAAAGTATTAATACAGAACTTGTCAGACAACAACAAAAAGTCTTGGAACAAGTTCATCGTCTAGAGCAGTTATCACCAATCAATAAGGTTCATCGTTATCAGGACCGTCTACTCCAATTTGAAAAGTTACTTCGTAGTCAGATGGCAGTAGTTTATGATGCCAAGGTCTCCGAAGTCAAACGTTTGTCAGAAGCGCTACTCATGTTAGATACTAGTCGTATCGTAGCCAGAGGTTATGCGATTGTGAAAAAAGAGGATGCCGTAGTATCGTCAGCAAAAGATTTGAAGAAAACTGATCAAGTAACGTTAATGATGCGAGATGGTCAGGTAGAATTAGAGGTTAAAGATGTCAAAACAGAAGAAATTTGAGGAAAATTTAGCAGAACTTGAGACTATTGTTCAGAGCTTAGAAAATGGAGAAATTGCTTTAGAAGATGCCATTGCAGCTTTTCAAAAAGGAATGGTCTTATCAAAGGAATTGCAAGCAACACTTGATAAAGCAGAAAAGACATTAGTTAAAGTCATGCAAGAAGATGGAACAGAGAGCGAACTCGTATGAACAAGCAAGAAAAACTAGACTTGGTTGAGTCAGCGCTTGAGGAGTTTTATGGTGAGCAACAAATAGCTTCAAATCTTAGAGAAGCTGTTCTTTATTCTATTCATGCTGGTGGTAAACGAATTCGTCCTTATCTACTTTTAGAAGTTTTGGAATCTTTACAAGTATCTATCACACCAGCTCATGCTCAAGTTGCAGCAGCCCTCGAAATGATTCACACAGGTAGTTTGATTCATGATGATCTTCCTGCTATGGATGATGATGATTTTCGTCGTGGTCGTTTAACCAACCATAAGAAGTTTGGTGAAGCACTAGCAATTTTAGCAGGAGATGCCCTCTTTTTAGATCCTTATGCTTTGATAGCGCAGGCAGATTTGCCAAACGAAATTAAGGTAGATATAATAGCTTCTTTGTCACTTGCATCTGGAAGTATGGGAATGGTAGCTGGGCAAGTCTTAGATATGGAAGGCGAAGGAAAACACTTGAATTTAGAGGAACTTCGGACTATCCATGCTAATAAGACTGGTAAACTCTTAGCCTTTCCTTTTCATGCGGCAGGAATCATCGCTGGATTGGATACAACTATTCAAACAGCTCTTAAAATTGTTGGAGAGTTGATTGGTCTTGCCTTTCAAGTGAGAGATGATATTCTTGATGTTACAGCTAGCTTTGAAGAAATTGGTAAAACACCCCAGAAAGATTTGCAAGCTGAGAAATCGACCTATCCTGCTTTGTTAGGATTAGATGGAGCAAAAGTATTTTGTAACCAAACTTTGAATCAGGCTAATGCAAAACTGGAAGAGATTAGTCAGTTAGTCACCTTTGATAAGGAACCAATTGTAAAAATAGTAGAAAGTTTGAGAATCAATGGCTAAGGAAAGAGTAGATGTACTTGCCTACAAACAAGGTTTATTTGAAACGAGAGAACAAGCTAAGCGTGGCGTTATGGCTGGTTTGGTTGTTGCGGTTCTAAATGGTGAACGTTTCGATAAGCCGGGAGAAAAAATTCCAGATGATACTGAATTGAAACTCAAGGGTGAGAAGCTTAAGTATGTGAGCCGAGGAGGTTTGAAACTTGAGAAAGCCCTAGAGAAGTTTGATATATCAGTTGAAGGCAAAACGACCATTGATATTGGAGCTTCAACAGGAGGCTTTACGGATGTCATGCTTCAAAATGGAGCAAAATTAGTTTATGCAGTTGATGTCGGGACCAATCAGCTTGCTTGGAAATTACGCCAAGACTCTCGTGTTGTTAGCATGGAGCAGTTTAATTTTCGTTATGCTGAAAAGACTGATTTTGAACAAGAACCTAGTTTTGCAAGTATCGACGTGAGTTTTATATCATTGAGTCTTATCCTTCCAGCTCTACATAGAGTCTTAGCTGATCAAGGACAAGTTGTTGCCCTCATAAAACCACAGTTCGAATCTGGTCGAGAACAAATTGGGAAAAATGGGATTATTAGAGATGCTAAGGTTCACAAAAATGTTTTAGAATCGGTAACAGAAATGGCGGTCACAGAAGGATTTTCCGTCTTAGGATTGGATTTTTCACCTATACAAGGTGGTCATGGTAATATTGAGTTTCTTGCTTATTTACGTAAGGAAGAACACGCAAGCAATCAGGTGGTTTCTGAAATAGAACTACTAGTAGAAAAAGCACATAGAGAGTTTAAAGATGAATAAAAAAGAGAGACTTGAGAAGATTAGAAGATTTGTGACTGATTATCAAATCGGTACTCAGGAAGAAATCGTTGAGCATTTAAAAGAAGCAGGAATCACTGCTACTCAAGCAACTGTTTCACGAGATATCAAAGAACTAGGGATTGTGAAAATTCCATTGAAAGACAATACTTATGTCTATGAATTGCCAAAGTCAGTAGTCAAAAGTTTACAGTTGGCCGAAAATAATATTGAAAGCTTTGAGAGAATGGGAAATTTCATCAATTTGGATGTCATTCCTGGAAATTCAATTTTTGTTAAAAGTCAATTAACTCAAACATTTTCAGATAAGATTTTTAGCTGTTTAGCAGATGATAATTCCATTTTAATTGTAGCGCGAACTGAAGAAGCAGCTGTAGAAATTGTTGAACAAGTTAAAAAGTGGTAGGACCTTATGTTACTTGAAATTTCAATTAAAAACTTTGCCATCATTGAGGCTATTTCACTTAATTTTGAGAAGGGAATGACAGTTCTGACTGGGGAAACTGGTGCCGGGAAGTCTATCATCATCGATGCTATGAACATGATGCTGGGAGCAAGAGCAACAACAGATGTCATTCGTCATGGTGCACCTAAAGCAGAAATCGAAGGTCTTTTCTCAATCGAAAATAGTCTCCCCCTTCAAGAGATTTTTGATGAGCAAGGTATCGATTTAGGTGATGAAATCATCATTCGTCGTGAAATTTTACAAAACGGGCGCAGTGTTAGTCGAGTTAATGGACAGATGGTTAATCTTTCTGTTCTACGCGCAATAGGACAACATCTAGTCGACATTCATGGTCAGCATGACCAAGAAGAGTTGATGCGTCCACAATTACATATTCAGATGCTGGATGAGTTTGGTGATTCAGATTTCCTTGAACTGAAGCAATCTTATCAGACCAACTTTGATACCTACCGTCTAATGCGCAAGCAACTTCTTGAGATTAAGAAAAACCAAGAAGAACATAAGGCTCGTATTGAGATGTTGGAATTTCAAATGGCAGAGATTGAATCTGCAGCATTACAGCCAGGTGAAGACCTCAAACTCAATCAAGAACGCGATAAACTTTTGAATCATAAAAATATTGCTGATACGCTGACTAATGCTTACACCATGCTAGATAATGAAGAATTTTCAAGCCTGGCTAACGTGCGTTCTGCTATGAATGACATGGAAAGTTTAGAAGAGTTTGATGCAGAATACCGTGAAATATCAACCTCTCTATCAGAGTCTTATTATGTATTAGAAGATGTCACCAAACGTTTAGAGGATATTATAGAAGATTTAGATTTTGACGGCAATCGCTTGATGCAGATTGAGAGTCGTTTAGATCTCATACATGCCATTACACGTAAATATGGCGGAAATGTCGATGATGTCTTGTTGTACTTTGCAAAAATAACTGAAGAATACAATTTACTTACTGGTAATAATCTTTCTTCAGAAGATATGGAAGCAGAACTCAAGCACTTAGAAGTAAGTCTGGTTGATTTAGCAAGTAAACTTGCATCTGCTCGCCACAACTTAGCTCAACAATTAGAAATTGAGATTCAACAAGAGCTTAAAGACCTTTATATGGACAAGGCTCGATTTCAGGTTCAGTTTACTAAAGGAAAATTTAGTCGTGAAGGGAATGAGAGTGTTGAATTTTATATTTCAACCAACCCTGGAGAAGATTTTAAACCATTAGTAAAAGTAGCTTCTGGTGGTGAGTTATCTCGTTTGATGTTGGCTATTAAGTCTGCCTTTTCTCTTAAGGAAGGTAAGACTAGCATTGTATTTGATGAGGTAGACACAGGAGTTTCAGGTCGTGTAGCTCAAGCAATCGCTCAAAAGATTCATAAAATTGGTCAGAACGGACAAGTATTGGCTATTTCTCACCTTCCTCAAGTCATTGCAATCGCAGATTATCAGTTCTTTATTGAAAAGATTAGCAATGAGCATTCAACTGTTTCAACCGTTCGCCTGTTGACAGTTGATGAAAGAGTGGAAGAAGTTGCTAAGATGTTGGCAGGTGAAAATGTAACTGAAGCAGCACTTAGTCAAGCGAGAGAATTATTGCAAAGTAAGGAGAAATAAATGACAGACTATTATGTTATTGGAGATGTTCATGGAAAAGCAGGTATGCTTGAGGACCTTCTAAAAACATGGGATGGTAAGACTCAATTACTATTTCTTGGAGATTTGATTGATAGAGGTGAAGATAGTCGCCGAGTTCTAGAAATGGTCAAAGACTTGGTCGACAATCAGGGAGCTATTTGCTTGTCAGGGAACCATGAGTATATGTTTTTAACTTGGTTGGATAACCCTGAAGAAAGCTATGACCACTATCGTCGTAATGGTGGGGATACAACTATTAACTCTATTCTAGGTCGTCCCTTGGATGCACCAGTAGATGGTGTAGCAGACGCTAAGCGTGTTGAAACTGAAGCAACTGACTTAGTGGAGTTTATCCGTCAGATGCCTTTTGTGATTGAAACAGATAAATATATCTTTGTTCATGCTGGTATTGATTTGACTTTGGATGACTGGCATGATACTACAGATTACAAGAAAGTTTGGCTCAGAAAACCATTCCATGAAGCACCTAATCATACTGGTAAAACGATTGTCTTTGGACATACACCAGTCTATGGTTTACTGAATCAAGAACGCGGTACAGCGGAACTTTGGATTACAGAAGACGGTAAGATTGGAATGGATGGAGGAGCTGTTTACGGCGGTGTCCTTCACGGTATTGTCTTTACTGACCAAGGTATGACTGACCGCTATTTCATCGAAAATGATGGCTTTGTTGCCGAAGATTAGTACTCCTAGCAGGGTATGGTCTTGTCAAAATATTAAAAACATTTTATAATTAATAGATACCCTGAAAGGAAGAGAATCATGAACGTAGAAGACTTGAAAAAACGACAGGAGAAGATTCGTAACTTCTCTATTATTGCCCATATTGACCACGGGAAATCAACGCTAGCAGACCGTATTTTAGAGAAGACAGAAACAGTTTCTAGCCGTGAAATGCAGGCCCAACTATTAGATAGTATGGACCTTGAACGTGAACGTGGGATTACCATTAAACTCAATGCTATTGAGTTGAATTATACTGCAAAAGATGGCGAGACTTATATTTTCCACTTGATTGACACACCAGGACACGTGGACTTTACCTATGAAGTTTCACGTTCCCTTGCTGCCTGTGAGGGTGCTATCTTGGTAGTCGATGCTGCACAAGGGATTGAGGCTCAAACACTAGCTAACGTTTACCTTGCCTTGGATAATGATTTAGAAATCCTTCCAGTTATCAATAAGATTGATTTGCCTGCAGCAGATCCAGAGCGCGTGCGTACAGAAATTGAAGACGTCATTGGTCTAGATGCTAGTGAGGCTGTATTAGCTTCTGCAAAAGCTGGTATCGGTATCGAAGAAATTCTCGAGCAAATTGTCGAAAAAGTACCAGCCCCAACGGGTGATGTTTCAGCACCGTTAAAAGCCTTGATTTTCGACTCAGTATATGATGCTTATCGTGGAGTTATCCTCCAGGTTCGTGTTATGGATGGAGTTGTCAAATCAGGCGATAAGATTCAGCTGATGAGTAATGGTAAAACCTTTGATGTTACCGAAGTTGGTATCTTCACACCTAAAGCAGTGGGACGAGATTTCCTTGCGACAGGTGACGTTGGATATATTGCAGCATCTATCAAGACTGTTCAGGACACCCGTGTTGGTGATACAGTAACCTTGGCGACAAACCCTGCTTCAGAGCCACTATCTGGATACAAGCAGATGAATCCGATGGTTTTCGCAGGTCTCTATCCAATTGAGTCAAATAAATATAACGATCTTCGTGAAGCCCTTGAAAAATTGCAACTCAATGATGCTAGTTTGCAGTTTGAACCTGAAACTTCTCAAGCACTCGGCTTTGGTTTCCGTTGTGGTTTCCTTGGATTACTTCATATGGATGTTATTCAGGAACGTTTGGAGCGCGAGTTTAATATTGATCTGATCATGACTGCACCATCCGTTATCTACAAGGTCAATCAGACAGATGGTGAATCTATGGATGTATCGAATCCATCTGAGTTTCCTGATCCTACAAAGATTGCGACCATTGAAGAACCATATGTAAAGGCACAAATCATGGTACCACAAGAATTCGTTGGAGCAGTAATGGAACTAGCTCAGCGGAAACGTGGTGATTTTGTGACGATGGATTATATTGATGATAATCGTGTCAATGTCATCTATCAAATTCCGCTTGCTGAGATTGTCTTTGACTTCTTTGATAAGCTTAAGTCTTCGACACGTGGTTATGCAAGCTTTGACTACGAATTGTCAGAGTACCGCCCATCTAAACTGGTCAAAATGGATATCCTTCTCAACGGAGACAAGGTCGATGCCCTCAGCTTTATCGTTCACAAAGATTTTGCTTATGAACGTGGGAAACTTATCGTAGATAAACTTAAGAAAATCATTCCTCGTCAACAGTTTGAAGTTCCCATTCAAGCTGCAATTGGACACAAGATTGTAGCTCGTACAGATATCAAAGCTCTTCGTAAGAACGTTCTTGCCAAGTGCTACGGTGGTGACGTTTCACGTAAACGCAAACTTCTCGAAAAACAAAAAGCTGGTAAGAAACGCATGAAAGCTATTGGTTCAGTTGAAGTTCCTCAAGAAGCTTTCCTTAGCGTCTTAAGCATGGATGAAGAATAATTAATTTCTATCATTCTTTAGAATGAATCACAGTTATCTTTTGACACTTTTATTTACATACATTAAAATAGGGGTGAAAGGAGAAGCATTATGAAAAAAATCATCAGCTTATCTACGCTTTTAGTGTGTTGCTTAACTCTTGCTGCTTGTAATACTTCAAAAACTAAGAAAGAAGCAGCCTCAGATACAACAACAGTTCAGGAAACTACTACAGCTCAAGAAACAACAACTGTAGCCGAATCAACGATAAAAGATACCCAGGTAATTGGATCAGATGCTTATGGTTTTGTAAAGGTTCCAAAATCTTGGATTCATTTTACAGAAGTTGAGGGTGGTGATGATATTCAGTACTGTGATGGAACAGACATCAATATTGTAACTTTAAATACCTTTAAACCAGAGCATTTAGGTGTTAGCGAAAGCGAATATGCTGCTCTCGATACTGTTCAAGTTTCTACTAGTATCTATCAAACCAAACAACAGAGTAAGGACTTCTCAAAAGTATGGGGTTCTAAGTCAAAAATTGGTGGTTATGATGCCTATGTGGTAAACTGTATTGCTAAAAACGGAAAATATCTAGTTATCTATATCTTTAAATCAGATGATGGTAAGTTTAGATATGTTTCTCTAGAAGGAACACCTGAAGTATTGAAAGACATGATTCCGTTGGTAGAAGAAAGTTGGACAGCGAAGAAGAATTAAATCTAAAAACAGGATTATTATCCTGTTTTTTTATATCTTTTTAACCTTTAAAGAAAATGTATGAAACAAAATTGTTTACAATCAAACAAAAAAAATAAAAATCAAACAAAATACAACAAAAAATATTGACAACGGTTTCATATAGTGTTATACTTGTATCATAAAAGTTAAATATGAAGGGAGAAGGTCATGGGATTAGATCATTTCTTCAGCAAAGACTTAGTCTTTTGTCTAGAAGCAGATAATCAAGAGCAACTATTTGATCAAGTTGCAACCCTATTGGAAGAAAAGAAAGTTGTTACGGATACCTATCGATCGGCTTTGATTGAACGTGAAAAAATGTTCCCAACCGGTTTAGATATGGAATTTCTAGGGAAGGACTTGCCAAACGTAGCAATCCCTCACACAGATACGATTCATAATTTAACTGAAAATGTTGTTGTGGTTCGCTTACCAAAACCAGTAACATTCCACAATATGATTGCCCCTGACAAGGAAGTAGAAGTATCATTACTTTTCTTTATCATCAATAATTCAAGTTCAAGTCAAACAAATATTCTTGCTCAATTGATGGACTTCTTTACAGGTAATGGTCATCTAGAAGCACTATCTAAGCTTACTAATCCAGAAGCTCTGTACCAGTATATCTCAGAAGCAACTGCTTAAATTTATAAATATATAGAAATTAAAAAACGGAGGAAATCCAAATGATTAAAATTCTTGCTGCATGTGGTGCAGGTGTCAACTCAAGCCACCAAATTAAAAGTGCTCTAGAAGAAGAGCTTTCAAACCGTGGGTACGATGTAAAATGTGACGCAGTTATGGTAAAAGACGTCAATGAAGACTTGATTAAAGGTTATGATATCTTCACACCAATCGCTGCAACTGACTTAGGTTTTGACCCTGGTATCCCAGTAGTTGAAGCTGGACCAATCTTGTTCCGTATTCCTGCTATGAGCGCTCCAGTTTATGACAATATTGAAGCAGCAATCAAAGAACACGGATTAAGTTAAATATTATTTTGTAAGTTTCCATAAAAATAAAGGGAGGAAAAATTATGGACGTCATTATTAACATAGCCAATGAGGTCTTTAAACCTATTTTGGAAATGGGTGCACCAGTCATCATGCTGATCGTGTTGACACTCTTGGCTTTACTCTTTGGAGTGAAATTCTCCAAAGCGCTTGAAGGTGGTATCAAACTTGCCATCGCACTTACTGGTATCGGTGCTATCATTGGTATGCTGAATGGAGCTTTCTCTGCTTCTCTTGCAAAATTCGTTGAAAATACTGGTATTCAATTGAACATCACCGACGTTGGTTGGGCACCACTTGCCACAATCACTTGGGGTTCTGCCTGGACACTTTACTTCTTGCTCATCATGTTGATTGTCAACGTTGTGATGCTTGCAATGAAGAAAACTGATACACTTGACGTTGATATCTTCGATATCTGGCACTTGTCTATCACAGGTCTTTTGATCAAATGGTACGCTGACAACAATGGAGTTAGCCAAGGAGTTTCACTCTTTATCGCGACTGCAGCAGTTGTTCTTGTTGGGGTTCTTAAAATCATTAACTCTGACTTGATGAAACCTACATTTGATGACCTACTTAACGCACCAAGTTCATCACCAATGACTTCAACTCACATGAACTACATGATGAACCCAGTTATCATGGTTTTGGATAAGATTTTTGACAAACTTTTCCCAGGTCTTGATAAATACGACTTCGACGCTGCTAAACTAAACAAGAAAATCGGTTTCTGGGGATCTAAATTCTTCATCGGTTTCATCCTTGGTATCGTTATCGGTTTGATGGGAACTCCACATCCAGTTGCTGGTGTAGAAGGCGCTGATAAATGGGAACTTGTTATTAAAGGTTGGTTGTCACTTGGTTTGACTGCCGGTGTCTGCTTGGAGCTATTCTCTCTTATCGGTTCATGGTTCATCGCAGCCGTAGAACCACTTTCACAAGGTATTACAAACGTTGCTACTAAACGTCTTCAAGGACGTAAATTCAACATCGGTCTTGACTGGCCATTCATCGCTGGTCGCGCTGAAATTTGGGCTTGTGCCAACGTACTTGCACCAATCATGTTGGTTGAAGCAGTACTTCTTTCAAATGTCGGAAATGGTATCTTGCCACTTGCTGGTATCATTGCAATGGGTGTGACTCCAGCTCTCTTGGTTGTTACTCGTGGTAAATTACTCCGTATGATTATCTTCGGAACTCTCTTGTTGCCACTCTTCCTTCTTTCAGGTACACTTATTGCACCATTCGCAACAGAACTTGCTAAAGGTGTAGGTGCCTTCCCAGAAGGTGTGAACCAATCACAATTGATTACTCACTCAACTCTTGAAGGACCAATCGAAAAACTATTTGGTTGGGCAATTGGTAACGCTACAACTGGTGATATCAAAGCAATCCTTGGCGCATTAGTATTCCTTGTATTCTACGTTGGTATCTTTGCATGGTACAGAAAACAAATGATTAAACGTAACGAAGAATATGCAGCAAATGCAAAATAATTTGCTCCTAAAAATGTAAATTGTAAAAACTAGGTTGTCAGTTTCCACTATGGAGCAGTCAGCCTAGTTTTTTTAGAAAATTAGAGGGAAGACTTATGATTGTATTAAAATCAGATCAATTATGTGTTGAGTTTCAAACACTTGGAGGAGCGCTATCCTCTATAAAAGATAAAGATGATGTAGAGTATTTGTGGCAGGGGGATCCAACTTATTGGAGTGGTCAAGCACCTGTTTTATTTCCAATCTGTGGATCTGTTAGAAATGATACTGTCTTGTATGATCAAGAAGATGGTAGTCAAGTAAAAGGTAAAATTCCACGTCATGGGTTAGTTCGAAAAAAAGAATTTGACTTAGTAGAGCAAAAAGAAAATTCTGTGACCTTTGTTATTGAAGATACTGAGGAGATGTATGAGAATTATCCTTATCATTTCCGTTTAGAAATTACTTATACAGTCACTGGTAAAAAAATTCGTACAGAGTACAAAATATTCAATAAGGAATCTAAAAAGAGTATGCCATACTTTATTGGAGGACATCCTGGTTTTAATTGTCCTTTACTAGATAATGAGGTATATGAGGACTACTATCTTGAATTTGAGAAGCCTGAAACTTGCTCCGTTCCAAGACCTTTCCCAGAAACAGGGATGTTAGATTTCAAAGATAGAAGTTCTTGGTTAAAAAATCAAAAAGAGCTAGACCTAAATTATGATTTGTTTAGCTATGATGCTGTGACATTAGATGAGTTGGAATCTCGCACAGTAGCTTTGCGTTCACGAAAACATGATAAAGGTTTGAAACTAGATTTTAAAGAGTTTCCAAATTTAATCGTATGGTCAACTCTTAATAAAGGGCCTTTTATTGCCTTGGAACCATGGTCAGGTTTGTCTACTTCAATAGAAGAAGGAGATAGACTCGAAAATAAGAAGGATGTTCGTATATTAAATCCAGGTCAAATTGATAAAATTGGTTTCGATATCGAAATTTTATAAAAATAAACAAAAACAAACACAAATTGTTGACTTTTTCAATCAATAGTAGTATATTATGTTTATAAAGAACAATTTGTGTTTGTTTAAACAAAATGTTGTTCCAGTTTTTCTCTAATGAAAACTTGTTAAGAATGAAAATGATTGTTCATCCTTAACACAAAATATTGTCAATAAAACTACTGGTAGCTTTTTGAGGATGATGTTATCTGAATTCAAAAGTTTACTGGTCTATTATAAAAAAAAGGAGTATACAATATGGCTATTGTTATTGGTGCAGATGCTGCAGGTTTAAGATTGAAAGAAGTTGTAAAAGACTTCTTGGAAAAAGAAAACTTCCACGTAGTGGATGTTACAGCAGAAGGTCAAGACTTTGTTGATGTAACTCTAGCAGTTGCGGAAGAAGTCAAGAAAGAAGAACAAAACCTTGGTATCGTCATTGATGCTTATGGTGCAGGTCCGTTTATGGTTGCTACTAAAATCAAAGGAATGGTTGCTGCAGAAGTTTCTGATGAACGTTCAGCTTATATGACTCGCGGTCACAACAACTCACGTATGATTACGATGGGTGCTCAACTTGTTGGTGATGAATTAGCAAAAAACATTGCTAAAGGCTTTGTAAATGGTAAATACGACGGCGGTCGTCACCAAATCAGGGTCGACATGTTGAACAAAATGTGCTAATTTTGATATTGAAAGAAAGGTAAGATAAAATGAGAATTGCAATCGGATGTGACCACATCGTAACAAATGAAAAAATGGCTGTTTCAGAATTTTTGAAATCAAAAGGACATGAAGTTATCGACTTTGGTACTTATGACCATGCTCGTACCCACTACCCTATCTTTGGTAAAAAAGTTGGTGAAGCAGTAGTTAGTGGCCAAGCTGATCTTGGTGTATGTATCTGTGGTACTGGTGTAGGTATCAATAATGCTGTTAACAAGGTTCCTGGTGTTCGTTCTGCTTTGGTTCGAGATATGACAACAGCTCTATATGCAAAAGAACAATTGAATGCCAATGTTATCGGATTTGGTGGTAAAATCACTGGTGAGTTGCTCATGTGTGATATCATTGAAGCTTTCATCAATGCTGAATACAAACCATCAGAAGAAAACAAAAAATTGATCGCTAAAATCCAACACGTTGAAACTCATAACGATCATCAAACTGATGCCAACTTCTTTACAGAGTTCCTTGAAAAATGGGATCGTGGTGAATACCACGACTAAGAGGTGACTTATGATTTTAACAGTCACAATGAACCCATCCATTGATATTTCCTATCCTTTGGATGAATTAAAAATTGATACTGTAAACCGTGTTGTTGATGTTACGAAAACAGCTGGTGGTAAAGGTCTCAATGTTACACGCGTCCTATCAGAATTTGGTGATTCTGTAGTCGCAACTGGTCTAGTTGGTGGTAAACTGGGTGATTTTCTAGTTGAAAATATTGACGATAAAGTCACCAAGCGTTTCTTCTATATCCAAGGTGAAACACGTAACTGTATCGCTATTCTTCATGGTGATAATCAAACTGAAATTCTTGAAAAAGGTCCTGAGGTTCAAGAAAAAGAAGGACAAGATTTCTTGGCTTACTTCAAAGAACTTCTTAATACTGTAGAAGTAGTAGCTATTTCAGGTAGTCTACCAGCTGGACTCCCAGTTAATTATTATGCTAGTTTAGTGGAACTTGCTAACCAAGCCGGAAAACCAGTTGTCTTGGACTGTTCAGGAGCTGCTCTTCAGGCTGTTCTTGAATCACCACACAAACCTACGGTTATCAAACCAAATAATGAAGAATTATCTCAACTATTAGGAAGAGAAATTTCTAAAGATCTGGATGAACTAAAAGAAGTTCTACAAGAACCTTTTTTTGAAGGTATTGAGTGGATTGTCGTTTCTCTAGGTGCTAACGGTGCCTTTGCAAAACACGGGGATACTTTCTATAAAGTAGATATTCCAAAAATTCAAGTACTAAATCCAGTTGGTTCTGGTGATTCTACTGTAGCAGGTATTGCATCAGGTCTTTTCCATAAAGAATCTGATCAAGAATTGTTGACTAAGGCGAATGTTCTTGGTATGCTAAATGCTCAAGAAAAAATGACTGGTCATGTCAATATGGCTAACTATCAAAATTTATTTGACCAATTAATTGTGAAAGAGGTATAAAATGACTTTAACAGAAAATAAACGTGCTTGTTTGAAAAAACTCTCAGATGAAAATGGAATCATCTCAGCTCTTGCTTTTGACCAACGTGGTGCTTTGAAACGTTTGATGGCTCAATACCAAACAGAAGAGCCTACAGTAGCTCAAATGGAAGAACTCAAAGTTTTGGTAGCAGATGAATTGACTAAATACGCTTCATCAATGCTTCTTGACCCTGAGTACGGACTTCCAGCTACAAAAGCTCTTGATCCAAATGCAGGTCTTCTCCTTGCTTATGAAAAAACTGGATACGACACAACAAGCACAAAACGCTTGCCAGACTGCTTGGACGTTTGGTCTGCAAAACGTATCAAAGAACAAGGTGCAGATGCTGTTAAGTTCTTGCTTTATTACGACGTAGATAGCTCTGACGAACTCAACCAACAAAAACAAGCCTACATCGAGCGTATTGGTTCTGAGTGTGTAGCCGAAGATATTCCATTCTTCCTTGAAATTCTTGCTTACGATGAAAAAATTGCTGATGCAGGTTCTGCTGAATACGCTAAAGTAAAACCACACAAAGTTATTGGTGCTATGAAAGTCTTCTCAGTCCCACGCTTTAACATTGATGTTTTGAAAGTGGAAGTTCCAGTTAACGTTAAATACGTTGAAGGATTTGCTGAAGGAGAGGTTGTTCACACTCGTGAAGAAGCAGCAGCATTCTTCAAAGCACAAGACGAAGCAACAAATCTTCCTTACATCTATTTAAGTGCAGGTGTATCAGCTAAACTCTTCCAAGAAACACTTGTCTTTGCCCACGAATCAGGCGCAAACTTCAATGGTGTTCTTTGTGGGCGTGCAACATGGGCTGGATCAGTTGAGGCTTACATAAAAGATGGTGAAGCAGCGGCACGCGAATGGCTTCGTACAACTGGTTTTGAAAACATCGATGAACTTAATAAAGTACTTCAAAAAACAGCTACTTCATGGACTGAACGCGTATAAACTCTCTATGTTTGTCTTTTAAATCTACTAAATTTAAAAAAGTTAGATGAAAAGGTTTACAAAAACAAAATCTTGTGATATACTTAAATCACAAAATCATAAGAGTGAGTGTTACTAAGTAATATTAGGCATGATCACAGATGACTTAGAAAAATTTTTCTGAGTTCATTTGTGGTCATTTTTTATACTCATAATCTTAAATGGAAAGATAAGGAGGTCATCATGTATCGGATATTAAATCCAATGAACCATAATGTTTCTTTGGTACGTAACGATGAAGGTGAGGAGCTTGTAGTAATTGGAAAAGGAATTGCCTTTGGTAAAAAGAAGGGAGATTTGATTTCTGAGGATCAAGTTGAAAAAATCTTTCGAATGAAAAACGAGGAATCTCGAGAAAATTTCATGGCTTTACTTAAAGATGTTCCACTTGATTTTATTACGGTTACTTATGAGATTATAGATAACCTTTCAAAAAAATATCAATATCCTGTTCAAGAGTATCTCTACGTAACATTAACTGATCATATCTATTGTTCTTATCAAGCTATTAGTCAAGGGCGCTATAAGGATAGTAATTTACCTGATATTTCTACCAAGTATCCAACAGCTTTTCAAATTGCAAATGAAGCTTTTGAAATTTATCGTCAGAAACTGACAGAAAACCTTCCCGAAGACGAAATTATTCGTATAGCTTATCATTTTATCAACGCAGAAGGTGTGAATGAAGTCGAAGTAGTTGAGACGATTGATAAGAGAAAAGAAATTTTAAAAAGTGTTGAAAATGTTCTAAGAAGCTATGGTATTCAGAGAACACCAGATAATAATAATTTCTATGACCGCTTTATGATTCATCTAAATTATTTCTTGGATTACCTTGATCGTAGTCGCGATGATAATCAATCCTTGCTCGATATGGAAGAACATATAAAAAACACCTATCCAGAAGCATTCGAGATTGGTAGTAAAATTTATGAAGTTATTGCACAGGAAACGGGTGTTGACCTTTATAAGAGTGAACGAGTTTACCTTGTTCTACATATTCAACGTTTATTGTCATAATATTGCTAAAAATTATATAAGGAGAAATCTATCATGAATAGAGAAGAAGTAACATTGCTAGGTTTTGAGATTGTTGCCTATGCTGGCGATGCTCGTTCAAAACTCTTAGAAGCTCTGAAAGCTGCTGAAGCTAGCGATTTTGCTAAAGCAGAAGCTCTTGTTGAAGAAGCAGCAGGTTGCATTGCGGAAGCTCACAAAGCGCAAACATCTATGCTTGCTCAAGAAGCTACGGGGGAAGAAATTCCATACAGCATCACAATGATGCACGGACAAGATCACCTGATGACAACAATCTTGCTAAAAGATTTGATGCATCATTTAATTGAACTTTATAAAAGAGGAGCTAAACAATGAATAAGTTAATTGCCTTTATCGAGAAAGGAAAACCTTTCTTTGAAAAACTATCTCGTAATATCTATCTTCGTGCTATTCGTGATGGATTTATCGCTGGGATGCCAGTCATTCTATTCTCAAGTATTTTTATCTTGATTGCCTTTGTGCCTAATTCATGGGGATTTGTATGGTCTGATGATGTTGTAGCGCTTTTGATGAAACCATATAGCTATTCAATGGGTATTCTCGCACTTTTGGTAGCAGGTACGACTGCTAAGTCCTTAACAGACTCTGTTAACCGTAGCATGGAAAAAACCAACCAAATTAACTATATGTCAACTCTATTAGCTGCTATTGTTGGTTTATTGATGTTGGCAGCTGACCCAATTGAAGGGGGCTTTGCAACAGGTTTCCTCGGAACAAAAGGTTTGCTTTCAGCTTTCCTAGCAGCCTTTGTGACTGTAGCAATCTATAAGGTTTGTGTGAAGAATAATGTTACTATTCGCATGCCTGACGAAGTTCCACCAAATATCTCACAGGTCTTTAAAGATGTTATTCCATTTACGCTTTCTGTCGTTTCCCTATACGGTCTTGACTTACTTGCTCGTCAATTTGTTGGTGCAAGTGTAGCAGAATCAATCGGTAAATTCTTTGCCCCACTTTTCTCAGCAGCAGATGGTTATCTAGGTATTACCATTATATTTGGTGCTTTCGCCTTCTTCTGGTTTATTGGTATCCATGGACCTTCTATCGTTGAACCTGCTATTGCAGCTATTACTTATGCCAATGCTGAAGTGAATTTGAATCTTCTTCAACAAGGTATGCACGCTGATAAAATCCTTACATCTGGCACACAAATGTTTATCGTCACTATGGGTGGTACAGGTGCAACTCTTGTAGTTCCATTCATGTTTATGTGGTTATGTAAATCAAAACGTAATCGTGCCATCGGACGTGCCTCAGTAGTTCCTACATTCTTCGGTGTCAACGAGCCAATCTTGTTTGGTGCACCTTTAGTATTGAACCCAATTTTCTTTATCCCATTTATTTTTGCACCTATTGCAAACGTATGGATCTTCAAATTCTTTATCGAAACTCTTGGCATGAACTCATTTACTGCCAACCTTCCATGGACTAC
Source organism: Streptococcus sp. HPH0090 (assembly GCF_000411475.1). Taxonomy (GTDB): domain Bacteria; phylum Bacillota; class Bacilli; order Lactobacillales; family Streptococcaceae; genus Streptococcus. The sequence continues at coordinate 420,401 of NZ_KE150464.1, forward strand.
ACCAGGACCTCTTGGTATTGTTCTTGGTACAAACTTCCAGTTCTTATCATTCGCTCTTGCAGCATTATTAATTTTAGTAGACACTGCTATCTACTATCCATTCCTCAAGGTTTATGATGAACAAATTCTTGAAGAAGAACGTTCTGGAAAATCAAATGATGAATTAAAAGAAAAAGTAGCAGCAAACTTTAATACAGCTAAAGCAGACGCAATTCTTGAAAAAGCTGGTGTAGAATCAGTACAAAATACAATTACTGAAGAAACAAACGTACTTGTTCTCTGTGCAGGTGGAGGAACAAGTGGACTTCTTGCTAATGCATTAAATAAAGCAGCAGCAGAATATAATGTTCCTGTTAAAGCGGCAGCAGGTGGGTATGGAGCACACCGTGAAATGTTGCCAGAATTTGACCTGGTTATTCTTGCTCCTCAAGTAGCTTCAAACTATGAAGATATGAAGGCTGAAACAGATAAACTTGGAATCAAATTGGCTAAGACTGAAGGAGCTCAATACATCAAGTTGACTCGTGATGGTAAAGGCGCTCTCGCATTCGTTCAGGCGCAATTCGATTAACGATAGGGACTGTGAAACAGTCTCCTATCGTAACGGAAATCGCTATGGCGATTTTCCTAATCGCTTTGTTAATTCGTCGGTAAAAATATATCGTTTTTACCTCCTCATGTCACAATTCGGTGGTTTGGAACAAGAAGTGAGATGGAGATGGATGGCTCACTAACTCCTCTCCCCTCACTTTTCATTTTATCCAATCAAGAAATAGGTGAAAAAATGACAAAAATACTTCCTAAAGATTTTATTTTTGGTGGCGCTACAGCTGCCTATCAAGCAGAAGGGGCTACTCATACAGATGGGAAAGGCCCTGTTGCATGGGACAAATACTTAGCTGACAACTATTGGTACACCGCTGAACCGGCTAGCGATTTCTACCACAAATATCCAGTAGATCTTCAATTAGCTGAAGAATATGGGGTCAATGGTATACGGATTTCCATTGCTTGGTCACGTATTTTCCCAACTGGTTATGGTGAGGTGAATCCTAAAGGGGTTGAGTTCTACCACAATCTATTTGCAGAATGCCACAAACGCCATGTGGAGCCTTTCGTAACCCTCCATCACTTTGATACCCCTGAGGCTCTTCACTCAAATGGAGACTTCTTGAACCGTGAAAACATCGAACACTTTGTAGATTACGCTGCCTTCTGTTTCGAAGAATTCCCAGAAGTCAACTACTGGACAACCTTCAATGAAATTGGCCCAATTGGTGATGGTCAATACTTGGTCGGTAAATTCCCTCCAGGGATTCAGTATGATCTTGCCAAAGTCTTCCAATCACACCATAATATGATGGTTTCACATGCGCGTGCTGTGAAATTGTACAAAGACAAAGGCTACAAAGGTGAAATTGGGGTTGTTCACGCTCTTCCTACGAAATATCCTTTGGATCCAGAAAATCCAGCAGATGTTCGGGCGGCTGAATTGGAAGATATCATCCACAACAAATTTATCTTGGATGCTACTTACCTTGGACACTATTCAGATGCAACCATGGAAGGGGTCAATCACATCCTAGCGGTTAATGGAGGGAGCTTGGATCTTCGAGATGAAGACTTTGCTGCACTTGAAGTTGCTAAAGACCTGAATGATTTCCTTGGAATTAACTACTATATGAGTGACTGGATGGAAGCCTTTGATGGTGAAACAGAAATCATCCATAATGGTAAAGGGGAGAAAGGAAGCTCTAAATACCAAATCAAAGGTGTTGGTCGTAGAGTAGCGCCTGATTATGTTCCTCGTACTGATTGGGACTGGATTATCTATCCGCAAGGTTTGTATGACCAGATCATGCGCGTGAAAAACGACTATCCAAACTATAAGAAAATCTACATCACTGAAAACGGACTTGGATACAAAGATGAGTTTGTGGACAACACTGTTTACGATGATGGCCGTATTGATTATGTGAAACAACACTTGGAAGTCTTGTCTGATGCTATAGCAGATGGAGCAAACGTAAAAGGTTACTTTATCTGGTCGTTGATGGATGTCTTTTCATGGTCAAATGGTTACGAAAAACGTTACGGTCTCTTCTATGTAGATTTCGAAACTCAAGAACGTTACCCGAAAAAATCAGCTTATTGGTATAAGAAAGTAGCTGAAACAGGCCTTATCGATTAAATGTATAAAAAAAGTCTCACTATTAGTGAGACTTTTTAAGGTGTTGATTTAATAATTTTTGTTTGTTTGGATAAAGCTTTTAGGATTTCATCGCTAAGTTTTGAATCGGAGATAATGGTATCGATATCTGCGATATTGTAGAAAGTGTAGAAATCAAACTTATCAAATTTGCTATGATCGGCTAGAAGAATTCTTTGGTTAGCATTTTTTAATGCTAGTTTTTGGACTTCGCCTTCCTCTTCGCTAAAAGTAGCAATAGCATGGTCTTTAATTCCATTACAGCTAACGAAAGCTTTAGAGAATTGAAGGCTTTCGATGTCCTGGAGGGTCAGAGTACCTACAAAGGCACCAGTAATTTCACGGTAATTTCCGCCAATTAAGATTAAGTCTGTGAGTTTCCGTTCATTCAAGATGATAAATACCGGTAAGCTATTTGTCACTACACGTATGTTATCAATTGGAAGTTCACGAGCAAAGAACTCGAGAGTAGTACCTGGACCGATAAAAATCGTTTCTCTTTCTTCGACTAAATGACCAGCAAATTTTGCGATTTCTTGTTTTTCAGCAATCTGAAGACCTTGTTTTTCAACATTCGATCGTTCATTTGCTAATAGAGAACCAGAACGAAGTTTTTCAGCACCTCCATGTACTCGAACAAGTAAATCCTTGTCAGCCAACTCTTGTAGATAACGTCGAGCAGTCATATCAGAAATATCTAAACGATTCATTATTTCTTTGACAGTGATGGTTCCTCTTGTATTGACAATATCTAAAATCATATCTAGTTTTTCTTGCTTGAGCATTAAATCACCCCCCCAATCCAATACTATTTTATCATATTTTAAACACCTAAGCAACTTAAAGGAAACAAAAATAAACAAAAACAAAAGAACATCTTGGTCCAAAACAAACAGAGATGTTCTTTTGTTGTTTAAATTAATCTAATCCGTAGTTATAATCATCGTCTTGCATGGCTTCAACTTCACCAAGTAGATATCCGTTACCAACTTGAGAGAAGAAGTCGTGGTTAGATGTACCGGTTGAAATCCCGTTCATAACGATAGGGTTGACATCATCAGCTGAATCAGGGAAGAGAGGGTCTTGCCCCAGATTCATAAGAGCTTTGTTGGCGTTGTAACGTAGGAAGGTTTTAACTTCTTCAGTCCAACCAACACCATCATAAAGGCTTTCGGTATAACCTTCTTCATTTTCGTAAAGTGTGTAGAGAAGGTCGTACATCCAATCTTTTAATTTTTCTTGCTCTTCTTCAGGTAACTCATTGAAACCAAGTTGGAATTTATAACCAATATAAGTACCGTGAACAGACTCATCACGAATGATCAACTTAATGATTTCAGCAACGTTAGCCAATTTGTTATTTCCAAGATAGTAGAGTGGTGTAAAGAAACCAGAATAGAAGAGGAAGGTTTCAAGGAATACACTGGCTACTTTCTTTTCAAGAGGAGTACCATTGAGGTAAATTTCATTGATGATTTGTGCTTTTTTCTGAAGATATGGATTCGTATCAGTCCACTCAAAAATTTCTTCAATTTCAGATTTGGTATTTAAAGTTGAAAAGATTGAAGAATAAGATTTAGCGTGAACAGATTCCATAAATTGAATATTGTTAAAAACAGCTTCTTCGTGAGGAGTACGGATATCAGCACGGAGCGCATTTACCCCAGTTTCAGATTGCATGGTATCCAAAAGTGTCAAACCACCAAAGACTTTTCCTACCAAGTCTTTTTCCTGATTTGATAACTTTCTCCAGTCATCTAAGTCATTAGATAAAGGAATACGAGTATCTAACCAAAATTGTTCAGTTAGTTTTTCCCATGTTGATTTATCGATGACATCTTCGATGGCATTCCAGTTAATGGCTTTGTAGTAAGTTTCCATTACAAATCTCTTTCTTTTGATTTTATTAAATAAAATGATGATGAATCTTGTATCATTCTAGGTTTGGACTACCGCACAAAAAGTCGGGGTACCGACTTTTTGTTATTACCTAATAGTATAGATGTTCTAAGTAAGTCCTTAAATCACGCAGCTTTCACATTGGTTAGCACCAACTTCACCGCCGTCATCTGTATAGGTACGAACGTAATAGATAGACTTGATACCCTTGTTAAAGGCGTAGTTACGAAGGATAGACAAGTCACGTGTTGTTTGTTTGTTTTCTGACTTCCATTCGTAAAGACCTGTTGGAATATCACTGCGCATGAAGAGAGTGAGTGAAAGTCCTTGGTCTACATGTTCAGTAGCCGCAGCATAAACATCAATGACTTTACGCATATCCATGTCATAGGCAGAAGTGTAGTAAGGAATTGTTTCAGTTGACAATCCTGCAGCAGGATAATAGATCTTACCAATTTTCTTCTCTTGGCGTTCTTCAATACGTTGTGTGATTGGGTGGATAGAAGCAGAAACATCGTTGATGTAACTGATAGAACCATTTGGTGCTACAGCAAGGCGGTTTTGGTGGTAAAGCCCATCTGCCTTAACTTTATCACGAAGTTCAGCCCAGTCAGTAGCAGTTGGGATAAAGATACCTTCAAAGAGTTCTTTGACACGATCAGATTTTGGAACAAACTCGCCTGTTACATACTTGTCGAAGTAGCTTCCGTTTGCGTAGTCTGATTTTTCAAAGTTGTGGAAGGTAACACCTCGTTCACGTGCGATGTTGTTTGATTCAACGAGAGTCCAGTAGTTCATGAGCATAAAGTAAATGCTGGTGAACTCAATAGACTCAGGTGATCCATATTCGATCAATTGTTGGGCAAGGTAGCTGTGAAGTCCCATAGCACCAAGTCCGAATGTGTGAGCTTGGCTATTTCCATGGTCGATAGTAGGAACAGCTACAATGTGAGAACTATCAGTAACGAAGGTCAAAGCACGTACCATAGCTCGGATTGAGCGACCAAAATCAGGTGAAGTCATCATGTTGACAACGTTTGTTGAACCAAGGTTACATGAAACGTCAGTACCCATTTTAATGAATTCTTGTGCGTCATTAATCAAGCTTGGTTCTTGAACTTGAAGAATCTCAGAACACAAGTTACTCATAATGATTTTTCCATCAACTGGATTTGCGCGGTTAGCCGTATCGATATTGACAACATATGGATAGCCAGATTCTTGTTGCAATTTAGAGATTTCTGTTTCCAAATCACGCGCCTTTATTTTTGTCTTGCGGATGTTTGGATTTGCAACCAATTCATCGTATTTTTCAGTGATATCAATATAGTTGAAAGGTACGCCATACTCTTTTTCAACAGAATAAGGACTGAAGAGATACATTTCTTCGTTTTTACGTGCTAATTCGTAGAATTTATCTGGTACCACAACACCAAGTGATAAAGTCTTCACACGAACTTTTTCATCGGCATTTTCTTTCTTAGTTGAAAGGAAGGCGATAATGTCTGGGTGGAAGACGTTGAGGTAAACAACCCCAGCACCTTGACGTTGACCAAGTTGGTTAGAGTAAGAAAAGCTATCTTCGAAAAGCTTCATAACTGGAACGACACCAGAAGCCGCACCTTCATATCCTTTGATAGGGGCTCCAGCTTCACGAAGGTTGTTGAGGGAAATTCCGACACCGCCTCCGATACGTGAAAGCTGAAGAGCTGAGTTGATAGAACGTCCGATAGAGTTCATATCATCTGTTACCTGAATCAAGAAACAGGATACCAATTCACCACGACGTGCACGACCTGCATTTAAGAAAGATGGTGTAGCAGGTTGGTAGCGTTGGTGGATGATTTCATTGGCAATATCAATTGCGATAGTTTCATTGCCATCAGCAAAGTAAAGAGCGTTAAAGAAGACACGGTCTTCCATGCTCTCAAGATAGTATTCCCCATCATTAGTTTTCAAGGCATATTGATTGTAAAACTTGTATGCTGCCATGAATGACTTGAATTGGAAGTTTTGATCTTTAATAAATTGATAAAGCTCTTCTAAGAATTCTGGACGATATTTCTTGATAAATGCTGTTTCGATATAGTCTTGTTTGATGAGGTAATCAATTTTATCTCTGATAGAATCAAATACCATTGAGTTAGGCTCAACATTTTCTTTAAAGAATGCATCCAAGGCTTCTTTATCTTTATGAAGCATAATTTGACCATTAACTGGACGGTTAATTTCATTATTTAGACGGAAGTAAGTTACATCCTCGAGTTGTTTTAATCCCATAAAATTCCCTTTAATTCATTACAAAAGAAAGGCTTCTAAGATTGACATAGAAGCTTTGAGTCCTGATTGTTAAGCAAGTTTTTTGAGTTTTGCTGGTTGGAACCCAGAGAAAACTTCAGTCGGTGTTTGGATGATAGGAGCAGCGCTAAAGCCGAGCTCTTTAACTTGTTCAATAAATTCAGGTTGTTCGTCAAGATTGATTTCGCGATATGTGATGTTGTTACTATCTAAGAATCGTTTGGTCATTTTACATTGAACACAATTATTTTTAGAATAAACGGTTACCATTCTGTAACTCCCCTTTCAAAATTTAATTACATCTTAAGTATATCAGAAAAAAAATCTTTGTCAACGAAGAAAAACTAAATATTGTAGATTTTTTTTAGATGAGAGATGACTAAACACAATATATAGTGCTTGCGAAAAAATAAAACCCATAAATAACAGCGTTTTCTAAATGTTAAAAATATAAAAAACTACATGATGTATTTTGATATATAAAATAGAAGATTTTCAGCAAGTTATCTGAAAGGAAAACGAAGAAATCCCATAAAACACTTGAAAAAAATCACAGAAGGTGATATAATACCAAATTGTAAGGGTTATCAGATATAACTCAAAAAGAAAACAATTAAAGGAGAGTCAAATTATGGCTTCTAAAGATTTCCACGTAGTGGCAGAAACAGGTATTCACGCACGTCCAGCAACATTGTTGGTACAAACAGCTAGCAAATTTGCTTCAGATATCACTCTTGAATACAAAGGTAAATCAGTTAACCTTAAATCAATCATGGGTGTTATGAGTCTTGGTGTTGGCCAAGGTGCAGACGTTACAATCTCTGCTGAAGGTGCGGATGCTGATGATGCTATCGCTGCAATCTCAGAAACAATGGAAAAAGAAGGATTGGCATAAGAATATGACAGAAATGCTTAAAGGAATCGCAGCATCTGATGGTGTTGCAGTTGCTAAAGCATATCTACTCGTTCAACCGGATTTATCATTCGAGACTATTACAGTCGAAGATACAAATGCAGAAGAGGCTCGTTTGGATGTTGCTCTTGAAGCTTCTCAAAACGAGCTTTCTCTTATCCGCGAGAAGGCTGTAGGTACGCTTGGTGAAGAAGCGGCGCAAGTATTTGACGCTCACTTGATGGTTCTTGCCGACCCTGAATTGATCGGTCAGATTAAAGAAACTATTCGTGCAAAAAAAGTAAATGCAGAAGCAGGTCTTAAAGAAGTAACAGACATGTTTATTACTATCTTTGAGGGAATGGAAGACAATCCATACATGCAAGAACGTGCAGCGGATATCCGCGACGTTACCAAACGTGTTTTGGCAAATCTTCTTGGTAAGAAATTACCAAACCCAGCTTCTATTAATGAAGAAGTAATCGTGATTGCACATGACTTAACTCCATCTGATACTGCTCAATTGGACAAAAACTTTGTAAAAGCTTTTGTAACAAACATTGGTGGACGTACAAGCCACTCAGCTATCATGGCTCGTACACTTGAAATTGCTGCTGTTTTAGGTACAAACAACATTACTGAACTTGTTAAAGATGGTGATGTTTTAGCAGTTTCAGGTATTACTGGTGAAGTTGTTATCAACCCAACTGAAGAACAAATTGCAGAATTCAAAGTAGCTGGTGAAGCTTACGCTAAACAAAAAGCTGAATGGGCTCTTTTGAAAGACGCTAAAACAGTTACTGCTGATGGAAAACACTTTGAGTTGGCTGCCAACATTGGTACACCTAAAGACGTTGAAGGTGTGAATGATAACGGTGCAGAAGCTGTTGGTCTTTACCGTACAGAATTCTTGTACATGGATTCACAAGACTTCCCAACAGAAGATGACCAATACGAAGCCTACAAAGCAGTTCTTGAAGGTATGAATGGTAAACCTGTTGTCGTTCGTACAATGGATATCGGTGGGGATAAAGAACTTCCTTACTTCGATCTTCCTAAAGAAATGAACCCATTCTTGGGTTACCGTGCTTTGCGTATCTCTATTTCTGAAACTGGTAACCAAATGTTCCGTACACAATTGCGTGCCTTGCTTCGTGCATCTGTTCACGGTAAATTGCGTATCATGTTCCCAATGGTTGCTTTGTTGAAAGAGTTCCGTACTGCTAAAGCTATTCTTGAAGAAGAAAAAGCGAAATTGGTTGCTGAAGGTGTTGCAGTTGCAGATGATATCCAAGTTGGTATCATGATTGAAATTCCTGCTGCAGCTATGCTTGCTGATCAATTTGCTAAAGAAGTTGATTTCTTCTCAATTGGTACAAACGACTTGATCCAATACACAATGGCTGCTGACCGTATGAACGAACAAGTTTCATATCTTTACCAACCATACAATCCATCAATCCTTCGCTTGATTAACAATGTTATCAAAGCAGCTCATGCTGAAGGTAAATGGGCTGGTATGTGTGGCGAAATGGCAGGTGACCAAACTGCGGTTCCACTCCTTGTTGGAATGGGCTTGGATGAGTTCTCGATGTCAGCTACTTCAGTACTTCGTACACGTAGCTTGATGAAGAAACTTGATACAGCTAAAATGCAAGAATATGCTAACCGAGCTCTTACTGAATGTTCAACAATGGAAGAAGTTCTTGAACTTTCAAAAGAATACGTTAACTTCGATTAATCATTTAAAAACCTTGTAACAATAAGTTACAAGGTTTTTTTGTTTCTTCGTATAGAAAACTCTGTCTGTAAAATTTCCAAAAATTATGGTAAAATAGACAAAGGAAAAATACGGAGGCAACTATGCAAAACAGACCAATCATTATCGGAGTAACAGGGGGATCTGGGGGAGGAAAAACCAGCGTTTCTAAAGCAATCTTATCGCATTTCCCCAATGAAAAAATCGCCATGATTGAGCATGATTCCTATTATAAAGATCAATCTCATTTAACCTTTGAGGAGCGTATCAAAACCAACTATGACCATCCTTTTGCTTTTGATACTGATTTAATGATTGCGCAAATCAAAGAATTATTGGCAGGACGGCCTGTTGATATTCCTACCTATGATTATGCTGCCCATACTAGAAGTTCGAAAACCTATCGTCAAGAACCTCAAGATGTCTTTATCGTAGAGGGAATCTTAGTTCTAGAAGACAAACGCCTTCGTGATTTGATGGATATTAAGATTTTTGTAGATACTGATGACGATGTACGTATCATTCGCCGTATTAAACGGGATATGGAAGAGCGTGGTCGTAGCTTGGATAGCGTTATTGATCAATATCTTGGTGTAGTAAAACCTATGTATCACCAATTTATTGAACCTACAAAACGTTACGCTGATATTGTGATTCCTGAAGGAGTAACCAATACGGTAGCGATTGATTTGTTGACTACTAAGATTGAAAAGATTTTAGAAGAAGCTCGTTTAGCTCAGTAATAACTAAAAAAACTGTATCTCTTGATACAGTTTTTATTGTTTAATTTTTTCAAGTCTTGGAACAATGGCGAGAGTTAAAATAGCCGAGATAATTAATTCTGCTATCGAATTTGTAGAGATAACAGTCGCTAATAGTTTTTGAATATTTCCATCAAAAACATTACCAAAGAGGAAGAAGATACCACCTAAGACAAATACTGTATTTGTCAGCGAGCCAAGTGCACCAGCAAAAATGAGCCCGGCTTTTCCCTTTAGCAGTTTATAAACGAAATAAGGTGTCAAACCAATCAAGATACGTGGGACAATTGCAATCACAACTGAATATAGGTTACCATTAGGTACAAAAGGTGAGAAGAGATAGCTGGTTGGTAGAATTGTAAGTGTATTAACTGTTAAGCTAATCATACCCATTAAAAATCCAAGGATTGCACCAATTCTTGGTCCATAGATAATACTTGCGATAATGACTGGAATGTGGACGATAGTTGGTTTAATAGGAAAGGGCAGCACGTTAAATAGGATTGAGCTCAGTAAATGAATAACAATCATACTGGCAAAAAAGATAGCGATTGGAGCAATATTAGAGCGTTTGTTCATTAAGAGTTTCCTTTATTCTTTCTATAATAATTTCCAAATCGGCTAAAGCGCCGCTTCCGAAGTCGCCACAAGCTAAGAGAGATTCTTTAGGAGAGATGATCTCGTATCCATAGCTTTCAAGAGTTTTAAGATTTGACTGTGTGGCAGGGTGGGTAAACATTTTTGTATTCATGGCAGGAGCAAGTAATTTAGGGATATTATCTGGTAATGCCAGAGCAGTACTAGTCACCATATTATCAGCAAAACCGTGAGCTAATTTAGCGATTGTATTGGCTGTTGCTGGTACCACGATAAATAAATCTGTTTCTTTTCCTATTTGAATGTGATTCACTTGGTCTGGAAAAGGTTCCTGCATGACATCGAGATGTACTGTATTTTGTGATAGTACTTGTAGAGTTAAAGGTTGAATAAATGCTGTTGCAGCCTGGGTCATAAGAACAGTTACTGAATGCCCCTGTTTTTTCAAAGAACTAACTAGGTCAACTGTCTTGTATGCGGCGATAGATCCAGTAATAGCGAGTGTAATACGGGCCATAATATTCCTTTCTTTTAGTCATAGCTTTTGATTTTCTCGAGAAGTAAATCCGCAATTTCTTGTTTACAAGAAGCAGTTTGGAAGTTAGCTTTTTCAACTAGATATGCGATATGTTGTTCAGCATTAATCTGTGTGAGATCATTAGCAACAATTATATCAGCTTTGTTTTTTTCAAGACTTTCCCGAGCAATTTGAATCAAGTATTCACGACTGACATCAACTAATAATTTAAATCCGATCAGATGAATTGAGGGATTCCACTCTTTGACAAGTGAAATGATTTTAGGGTTTTTCTTTAAAAATAGTACCTGGACGTCTTCCTTAGATGAGATTTTTGTTTCCTGATTTTTCTTATCTAAAAACTCTGTTAAATCTTGACTAGCTTTAACCTCATCAAATCCAGTCATATAGACAGGAGTGTAATCTGATACAGCCATAGAATGGATCAAGACCTGGTAATCCTTAACCTTATCTTTCATCGATTGCAGTAAATCAGCTGTATTTTTTATTTCGATGATGGTCAAGTTTGGATGACTAACTGGCTTAACTGCTTGAAGAGTGGTAATCAAACAAACTTCATGACCAGCCTTTAGAAGAGTTTCGGTGATAATTTTTCCAAGTTTACCGGAAGAGTGATTGGTAATAGAACGAACCCTATCGATTTTTTCACTTGTACCGCCAGAAGTAACTAAAATTTTCATAGAACTATTGTACAAAAAAATGAGCAGTAAGTAAAATGAAAGCGATATAACGAGGGTCGGAAATAGGATATTAATCCATAGTTAAAACCTATAAAGGCATATAAAAATTTAAATAGAGATATAGAAAGCCTATCATTTAGCGATATTTACGAACGTTACTAATCGTAATCACTGTTAAAAATCTTGTTTTATGATATAATGAATTAACACATTAGAGGCTAGAGGAGTTTTTATGAAAACAGATATTGAAATTGCACAGAGTATTGAGTTAAAACCGATTGTTGATGTTGTAGAGAAACTTGGGATTTCTTACGACGATTTGGAGTTGTATGGAAAGTACAAGGCTAAACTAAGCTTTGATAAGATTCGTGAGGTTGAGGCAAATCCAGTTGGTAAATTGATTCTAGTTACAGCCATCAATCCAACACCAGCAGGTGAAGGGAAATCAACTATTACTATTGGTCTTGCTGATGCTTTGAATAAGATTGGTAAGAAAACCATGATTGCTATCCGTGAACCTTCTCTTGGTCCTGTCATGGGGATTAAAGGAGGAGCTGCTGGTGGTGGTTATGCACAAGTTTTACCAATGGAAGATATCAACCTTCACTTTACTGGTGATATGCATGCTATTACAACTGCAAACAATGCTCTTTCTGCCTTGATTGACAATCACTTGCATCAAGGAAATGAGCTAGGTATCGACCAACGTCGTATTCTCTGGAAACGCGTAGTGGACTTGAATGATCGTGCTCTTCGTCACGTGACAGTTGGACTTGGTGGTCCACTTAATGGTATTCCACGCGAAGATGGATTTGACATCACTGTGGCTTCAGAAATCATGGCTATCCTTTGCTTGGCAACTGATATTGAAGATTTGAAACGTCGTTTAGCCAATATCGTTATCGGTTACCGTTATGATCGTACACCTGTTTCAGTAGGTGATCTACAGGTTGAAGGTGCCTTGGCATTGATTTTGAAAGACGCTATCAAACCGAACTTGGTTCAAACCATCTATGGAACACCTGCCTTTGTACATGGTGGCCCATTTGCCAATATCGCACACGGATGTAACTCAGTCTTGGCTACAACTACAGCCCTTCATTTGGCAGATTACACGGTAACAGAAGCAGGTTTTGGTGCAGACCTTGGTGCAGAGAAATTCCTTGATATCAAAACTCCAAACCTGCCAACTGCGCCAGATGCAGTAGTTATCGTTGCAACCCTTCGTGCTCTTAAGATGAATGGTGGAGTTGCTAAGGATGCTCTTACAGAAGAAAATGTAGAAGCAGTTCGTGCAGGATTTGCAAACTTGAAACGTCACGTTGAAAATATCCGTAAATTTGGTATTCCAGCAGTTGTTGCTATTAACGAATTTGTATCTGATACAGAAGCAGAAATCGCAGCTTTGAAAGAACTTTGTGCTTCCATTGATGTTCCGGTTGAGTTAGCTAGCGTATGGGCTGATGGAGCAGAAGGAGGAGTGGCTCTAGCTGAAACTCTTGTCAAAACAATTGACGAAAACCCAGCTAACTATACACGTTTGTATGACAACGACCTTTCAGTACAAGAAAAGATTGAAAAAATTGTAACAGAAATCTATCGTGGTAGCAAAGTAAATTTCGAGAAGAAAGCTCAAACTCAAATCGCACAAATCGTACAAAATGGTTGGGACGAATTGCCAATCTGTATGGCGAAAACTCAATACAGTTTCTCAGACAATCCAAATGCGCTTGGTGCACCTGAAAACTTTGAAATTACTATTCGTGAATTGGTACCGAAACTTGGTGCAGGCTTTATCGTTGCGCTCACTGGTGACGTTATGACCATGCCTGGACTTCCAAAACGCCCAGCAGCTCTTAACATGGATGTTGAAAGCGATGGAACAGTTCTCGGTTTATTCTAAGTAAACAAAAAAAGACAACCTCCAAATGCAAGGTTATCTTTCTAGTTATTTAAAACTCCTAGAAAAATTCTAGGAGTTTTGTTGTTATTTCTTTGTTGTTATTTCATAGTTGGGAAGAGCAATACGTCACGGATAGTAGTCGTATCAGTGAGGAGCATGCAGAGACGGTCGATACCGATTCCCAAACCACCTGTTGGCGGCATACCGTATTCAAGTGCTTCGATGTAGTCATAGTCAATGCCTGTTGCTTCATCGTCACCAAGTTCTTTAGCTTTAGCTTGGGCTTCGAAACGGCTAAGTTGATCGATTGGATCATTCAACTCAGTAAAGGCATTTCCGTATTCTTTAGTCATGATGAAGAGCTCGAAACGATCTGTAAAGCGCTCATCTTCAGGATTTTTCTTAGCAAGTGGTGATACAGCTACTGGGTGACCATATACAAATGTTGGTTGAATCAATGTTTCTTCAACAAATTCTTCAAAGAAGGCATTGATGATGTGACCAACTTCTGTGTAGTGTTTTTCAACTGGAACTTTCTTCTCAGCTGCGATAGCTTTAGCTTCTTCAAAAGTCATATCTTTCCAGAAATCAACACCAGTAATTTCCTTGATTGCATCAACCATGTGTACACGTTTAAATGGTTCATTAATCTTGATTTCAGTTCCTTGATAGATAACTGGACCGTCACCTTTAACAGCTTTAGCTACGTGTTGGATAATACCTTCAGTCAAGTCCATGATATCGTGGAAGTCTGCATAAGCTTGGTATACCTCGATAGAAGTGAACTCAGGGTTATGTGTAGCATCCATTCCTTCGTTACGGAAGATACGACCAATCTCATACACACGTTCCATACCACCAACGATAAGGCGTTTCAAGTGAAGCTCAGTCGCGATACGAAGTACCATGTCGATGTTTTGTGCATTGTGGTGTGTGATGAATGGGCGAGCAGCAGCACCACCAGCTTCGTTGTGAAGAACAGGTGTTTCTACTTCGAGGAATCCTTTTTGGTCAAGGTAACGACGGATTTCAGAGATGATTTTTGAACGAGTGACAAAACGTTCAAAGCTTTCGCGGTTAGAAATCAAATCAAGGTAACGTTTACGGTAGATTGTTTCAACGTCTGAAAGTCCGTGGAATTTTTCAGGCAATGGACGAAGGGCTTTAGACAAGTGCGTGATGTGAGTCGCCTTGATAGAAAGTTCTCCCATATCTGTACGCATAACTTCACCTTCGACACCAAGGAAGTCACCAAGGTCAGCTTTCTTGAAGATTTCATAGTTTTCTTCACCGACAGCATCTTTACGAACGTAGATTTGGATTTGACCTTCGCGGTCTTGAAGGTGAGCAAAACCGACTTTACCTTTCCCACGTTTTGTTACTAAACGTCCAGCGATAGTAGCAGTTTCGTTTAATTCGTGTAGTTGTTCTTTATCAAGGTCAGCAAATTTATCTTTTAGTTCTTGAGAGTTGGCAGTACGTTCAAAATGTTTACCGAAAGGATCAATTCCTTGTTCACGGAGCGCAGCCATTTTTTCACGGCGAACGATCTGCTGGTCATTCAATTCTTCCATATGTTCTATTGACATTGGTTCCTCCTAATTTTTAATCAAATTTTGAAATAATAAATCAATTTTCACGATACTCCCATTTTATCATAAAAAGTCAAGAAATTCACGGATATTCTATAAAAACTAAAAAGAACTTGATGCTATTCATCAAGTTCTATCATTTTCTTTGATAAGAAGTATCGTTCCAAGTCTTAAGAGTATATTTTTCGAAGTCGTCAGTCTCTATAATTGTTAGACTTGCATTGGCCAAACCACCATTTTTACGAAGATGCGCTTCATTAAATCCTAAAAGTGTTCGAAGGCTTGCAGTGAGATTTGCTCCGTGACCAACCAGTAATAGTTGTTCTGCCTTCGTGTTTTTCAAAGATTTAATAAATTGAATGGTGCGTTGAGTTGTGCTGTAGAGTGATTCAGCTTCGAACATACTAGTATCAAACTTGGCTAAGTTTGTTTTAAAGGCTTGAATTTGTTGCGGATAGATTGCGTTTAAAGTAGCAATTTTTAAACCTTCGAGTTTGCCAAGGTGCCATTCTCTTAGTTCAGGTACACTTTGCAAAGGACATGGATTTGTCAGTTGACTTTGGATAATTTCAGCGGATTTTATAGCCCTTGGTAAATCACTCGAATATATTTTATCGAATGAAACATCTTTAAGATATTGGCCTAGTTCCTTTAAAGTCTCAATGGATTCAGGAAGAAGTGGTGAGTCTCCGCCTGCACCTTGAAAGCGACCTTCTAGATTCCAGACTGTTCGACCATGACGGACAAAGTAAAGTTTCATGACTTATTTTCCTCCAAAATATCTACAAAGTTCGCTTTAACAAAGTTTGCTAAATCTTGTGGAGCAATGATAATGCTGTGTCCGACTTCTCCAGCAGAAACAATCATTTTTTCCAATTCCAATGCACTTTCATCAATATAAATAGGGTAGTTGTGTTTTTGACGGATACCGACAGGGTTATTTGCACCATGGATATATCCAGTTGTTTTTTCTAAATCCTTTTGCGGAATCATACTCACTTTTTTATTACCAGAAATCTTTGCTAATTTCTTTTCAGAAAGATGTTCAGTAATAGGAACAATCCCAATAACTGGACCAGTCTTGTCCCCTAAAAGAGCTAGTGTTTTAAAAATGTGACTTCTCTCATACTCAGAAGGAAGATCTCCCTCTAAAGCATTGATTTGAATCCCTTGGTGTTCAACACCTGCCTTAGCTAATATTTGCTCGACTAAGGTCTTTTTAACTTTAGTTTTTTTGGCCATTATTTGTACTTATCCTCCAATTGACTCATCCAAATCCCTAACCAAATGCCAAGGGCGAAGAAGAAGGCGATGATGACATAGGAAACAAGAGATAAGCCGCTATAGCTAATGCTTTCAGCATTACCAGCGTTTGGGATCAAAATCAGGAGAGTGCTTGAAAGGACAATCCCAATGATAAAGTGATAGACACGAGAGTGGTAGACACGAAGAGCATAATCCATTAATTTTGAGAAAATAATCAGAGTTGCACCAGCTCCAATTGCAATTGGAAGAAAAGTTCCGATTAAATCAAAAGTCTTGAAACCAGTCAACATTGGACTATATAGTCCTAAAATTAAGAGAAGGTTTGAAGGACTTAATCCTGGAACTAAAACCCCTAAAGCGAGAAGGGCACCAGCTAAGATAAAACTTGTAAAACTTGCATTTAGTGAACCAACTACAAAGTTTAAAGCATAAAGCCCAAACCCTGAAATGATGAAGGTTGCCCAAAACCAAATCATATCTATCTTATCTCTTTCGGAGTCCTTAGTAGCTTCCCTTACAAGGCTTGGGACGGTTCCAATAATGGCACCCGAAAACTCCATAATACATAAACCTGATAGTGTTCAAGGAGATATTCAATAGGATATGAAAATAGTCCAATACCTAGTAACATACCAATTGCAACTGGTAAAAAATAAAGAACATCTTCTTTAAAATTTTTAAATGGGTGAGCTAAGAAACGAATCATTCTCTCGTAAATACCCAAGATTGCTGCTAGAACACCACCAGAAATTCCTGGTAAAATAAAGCCTAGCGCAATAACAATTCCCTTAATAATTTTTGAAATCCAAGATAACATAAACTCTCTCCGTACATTATTTTCATTAAAAACTCTTCTAGTATTATATCACAAAGTAAGAGAAATAAAAAAAGCAAGCAGAAATAATGTCTAACTTGCTAATTACATTTAAGGTTTTAAGAATAACTTTCTAAATGTCTCTTCCTTATCTTTTGATAAGGAAATGATGTTTAAGTCTAAATGATGCTCAAATCCCACTAATTTTCCTTTTGAGGTGTATTGGTGAAGATCAAAGTCAAGGTCGGTATTTGGTGAACTTTCAAAGTAGCCTGAATCAAGCCCATACGAAGGAATCCAAATGGCAGAAAATTTATCTGTACTGATGCTATGTTCTTGCATGAAGTAAACACCAATATAGATACCGATGTTTTTAGCACCAAGTGATTCTAGTTTAGCACGGAAAGCCTCAACCCCTTTGTTCATATCAGACATGGTTTTTTCTTCGACATCTAACCAATAGTAACTAGGATTATAAGGCGAGGCAGAATTATAAAATGATTCAGCTGCTTTTTCCATTTCCTCTACACTTTTTCCAGAAACGTATGCATAGACAGCAACTGGGATATTTCGTTTTTGAAACTCTGAAATATGACTTTTATAAGCTTTATCTATTCCATTCGTATAAGATGCATCGTTCTCAGTAGTGATCTGGTTTCCTCCGTGAACTCGAACAATCGCACCAGAGATGTTTTGAGATAAAATATCATAGTTGATTTCTGAAGGTCTTTGCCAGCCAGAGATATCGATGATAGGCTTATCCAAGTTATGTAGAGCTTGTGTTTCTATTTGTACTGGATTTTGTTTAGTTTTTACAGGGTGTTCTTCAAACCGAGGCCGGTTGAGAAATAAGAGCCCTATAAAAACAGCAAATATAGTAACTATAAAAGCTGGACGAATTTTTTTTCTCATACCACTATAGTTTATCGTAAATAATGAAAAAAATCAAAATATTTACTCAAAATTAAGTAATGACAGTCTTTTGAGTGGTATTGAGTTCATCAAATTTGTGTATCGTGAACTAAATTGTGGTATAATAATAAAGAATTTCTATAGAAAAGAGAAAAATATGGCAAATTATGCAATTATTTTAGCAGCGGGTAAGGGTACCCGTATGAAATCAGATTTACCGAAAGTTATGCACAAGGTTGCAGGAATTTCAATGCTTGAGCATGTTTTTCGAAGTGTAGGCGCAATTGACCCCGAAAAAACTGTTACAGTTGTTGGACATAAAGCGGAGCTTGTTGAACAAGTTTTAGCCGGACAAACTGATTTTGTAAGACAGTCTGAGCAATTGGGAACTGGTCATGCAGTAATGATGGCTGAGCCAATTCTTGAAGGTCTTTCTGGACAAACATTGGTTATCGCTGGAGATACACCTTTAATCACTGGTGAAAGTCTAAAGAACTTGATTGATTTCCATGTAAACCACAAGAATGTAGCTACAATCTTAACTGCAGAAGCTGATGACCCATTTGGTTATGGACGTATTGTTCGTAATGACAACGCTGAAGTGCTCCGTATTGTTGAACAAAAAGACGCGACTGACTTTGAGAAACAAATCAAAGAAATCAATACAGGGACTTATGTTTTTGATAATGCTCGTCTTTTTGAGGCACTTAAGAATATCAATACCAACAACGCTCAAGGTGAATACTATATAACAGATGTGATTGGTATTTTCCGTGAATCTGGTGAGAAAGTTGGAGCTTATACTCTGAAAGACTTTGATGAAAGTCTCGGTGTAAACGACCGTGTCGCACTTGCTACAGCAGAAGCTGTAATGCGTCGTCGAATTAACCAAGCTCACATGGTCAATGGTGTTAGTTTTGTAAATCCAGATGCGACTTATATTGATGTTGATGTCGAAATTGCCCCTGACGTTCAAATTGAAGCGAATGTAACCCTTAAAGGTTCTAGTAAGATTGGTGCAGAAACTATTTTGACGAACGGAACTCATATCGTTGATAGTACGGTAGGTTCTGGTGCTGTAATTACTAACTCGATGATTGAAGAAAGCACAGTAGCAGATGGCGTTACAGTTGGACCTTACGCTCATATTCGTCCTGGATCTAGCTTAGCTAAGGATGTTCATATCGGAAACTTTGTTGAGGTGAAAGGTTCTTCTATTGGCGAAAATACCAAAGCGGGTCATTTGACTTATATTGGAAACTGTGAAGTTGGAAGTGATGTCAACTTTGGTGCTGGAACCATCACTGTGAATTACGATGGTCAACACAAGTTCAAAACTATCATCGGTAACAATGTCTTTGTCGGGTCTAATTCAACGATTATCGCTCCGGTAGAACTAGGGGATAACTCTCTTGTTGGTGCAGGTTCAACAATTACTAAAGATGTGCCTGCTGATGCTATTGCCATCGGGCGAGGTCGTCAAGTTAATAAGGACGAATATGCAACTCGTCTCCCTCACCATCCTAAAAACAAATAGGAGCTAACCATGGAATTTGAAGAGAAGACGATTAGTCGAAAAGAAATCTATAAAGGTTCTATTTTCCAATTAGTTCAAGACCAGGTTGAACTTCCTTCAGGAAAAGGGACGGCTCAACGCGATTTGATTTTCCATAACGGTGCAGTATGTGTTCTTGCAGTTACTCCAGAAAATAAGATAGTTCTAGTCAAGCAATATCGCAAGGCGATTGAAAAAGTTTCTGTTGAAATTCCTGCAGGAAAACTAGAAATTGGAGAAAACGCTGATCCTGAAGCAGCAGCCCTTCGTGAATTTGAAGAAGAAACTGCCTATACTGGAAAACTGACTCTTTTGTATGATTTCTATTCTGCTATTGGTTTCTGTAATGAAAGATTGAAACTGTACTTGGCAAGCAACCTATCCAAAGTCGAAAATCCACGTCCACAAGATGAAGATGAAACTTTAGAATTACTAGAAGTTAGCCTTGAACAAGCAAAACAACTCATCCAGTCTGGTGATATTTGTGATGCCAAAACTATCATGGCCATCCAGTACTGGGAATTACAAGAAAAATAGAGGAGGAACCCATGGGAAAACCTTTATTAACAGACGAAATAATTGAACGCGCTAATCGTGGTGAAGACATCTCTGGTCCCACTCTAGTGGATGATCAAGAGACAAAGATACTATCTACTTCATCTCAACATTATAGAGCTTCACGTTCAAGTGACCATGGATTTAGTCAGGATACTTTAACGATTGAGGTTGAACCTCAAATCCATAAGAGTCGTCGAATCGAAAATACCAAGAGAAATGTCTTTAACTCTAAATTGAATAAGATTCTATTTGCTGTTATCCTTCTCTTGATTCTGCTAGTTTTAGCAATGAGATTTATTTAATGGGGGATGTCATGAAAATCGGTATTATTGCAGCGATGCCAGAAGAATTAGCCTACCTGATTCAACACCTGGAGAACGCCAGTGAAGAAATGGTATTGGGTAATACTTATCACACTGGAAAGATTGGGGCTGTTGAGCTTGTATTAGTGGAGAGTGGTATTGGAAAAGTCATGGCTGCCATGAGTGTTGCAATCTTAGCTGATCACTTTAAAGTGGATGCTGTCATCAATACGGGTTCAGCGGGTGCCCTTGCTGAAGGTATCTCAGTAGGAGATGTCGTGATTGCTGAAAAACTAGCCTTCCACGATGTTGATGTGACTGCTTTTGGTTATGAATACGGTCAAATGGCCCAACAACCACTTTACTTTGAATCAGACAAAAAGTTTGTTACTTTGATTCAAGAGAGCTTATCTAAACTTGATCAAAATTGGCATTTAGGTTTGATTGCGACAGGAGACAGTTTCGTAGCTGGTGATGATAAGATTGCGGTGATTAAAGAGCATTTTCCTCAGGTTCTTGCAGTCGAGATGGAAGGGGCAGCTATTGCTCAGGCAGCAAATGCCTTGAAACTACCATTCTTGGTTGTTCGTGCCATGAGTGATAATGCCAACCACGAAGCTTCTATTTCATTTGATGAATTTATCGTAGAAGCTGGACACAGATCGGCTCAAGCCTTGTTGACACTTTTACAATCTATTCATGATTAAAATAAAAAGAACACTTGTTAGTGTTCTTTTTTTGAAAATAAGTAGATTATTCCAATTACGGTTATTTTTGGTCTTTTTTGATATAATAGAAACATTGATTTGAAGAATAGGAAGAGAAAATGAACCCTTTATTAAACGGTATGAATGACCGCCAAGCAGAAGCGGTACAGACTACAGAAGGTCCCTTGCTTATTATGGCGGGGGCTGGTTCCGGTAAGACACGAGTTTTGACCCACCGTATCGCCTACTTAATTGACGAAAAGATGGTTAATCCATGGAATATTTTAGCCATTACCTTTACTAATAAAGCGGCACGAGAGATGAAGGAGCGTGCCTATGGGCTCAATCCAGCTACTCAGGATTGTTTGATAGCGACCTTTCACTCTATGTGTGTTCGTATCTTACGTCGTGATGCAGATCATATTGGCTATAATCGAAATTTTACAATCATCGATCCAGGTGAACAGCGAACACTGATGAAGCGTATCTTAAAACAATTAAACTTAGATCCTAAAAAATGGAATGAACGTTCTATTTTAGGAACTATTTCTAATGCTAAGAATGACCTGATTGATGATGTGGCTTATGCTGCTCAAGCTGGAGATTTGTATACTGATATTGTGGCTAAATGCTATACTGCATACCAGAAGGAGCTTCGTCAGTCTGAGTCAGTAGACTTTGATGATTTGATCATGTTGACACTGAGACTTTTTGATCAGAATCCAGATGTCCTGACATACTACCAGCAAAAGTTTCAGTATATCCATGTTGATGAGTATCAAGATACAAACCATGCTCAATATCAACTTGTTAAACTCTTAGCTTCTCGTTTCAAAAATATCTGTGTTGTCGGGGATGCTGACCAGTCTATCTATGGTTGGCGTGGCGCTGATATGCAGAATATCCTTGATTTTGAAAAAGATTATCCAGATGCAAAGGTCGTTTTGTTAGAGGAAAATTATCGTTCCACTAAAAACATCCTCCAAGCTGCCAACGATGTTATCAAAAACAATAAAAATCGTCGTCCTAAAAACCTTTGGACTCAAAATGCAGATGGGGAACAAATTATTTACTATCGTGCAAATGATGAACAGGACGAGGCTGTCTTTGTAGCTAAAACAATTGATGAACTTAGTCGTAGCCACAACTTCCTTCACAAAGACTTTGCAGTTCTTTATCGTACCAATGCCCAGTCACGTACCATTGAAGAAGCATTGCTTAAGTCAAATATTCCGTACACAATGGTTGGTGGAACAAAATTCTACAGTCGTAAGGAAATTCGTGATATTATTGCTTACCTCAATCTTATTGCTAATTTGAGTGACAATATCAGTTTCGAACGCATTATCAACGAACCAAAACGTGGTATTGGCCCAGGAACTGTTGAGAAGATTCGTGACTTTGCGAACATGCAAGAAATGTCTATGCTAGATGCCTCTGCAAATATCATGTTATCAGGTATCAAAGGTAAAGCGGCTCAATCTATTTGGGACTTTGCAAATATGATTCTCGATTTGCGTGAACAACTGGACCGATTGACAATCACTGAGTTGGTAGAAGCAGTATTAGAAAAAACAGGTTACGTTGATTTACTTAAGGCCCAAGCAACCTTGGAAAGTAAGGCTAGGGTTGAAAATATTGAGGAGTTCCTCTCTGTTACGAAAAACTTCGATGATAATCCTGAAAGTGAAGAAGAGGAAACAGGACTAGATAAACTTAGTCGTTTCTTGAACGACTTGGCTTTGATAGCAGATACCGACTCTGGTAGCCAAGAGACATCTGAAGTAACCTTGATGACTCTTCACGCGGCCAAAGGGCTTGAGTTTCCTGTTGTCTTTATCATTGGTATGGAGGAAAATGTCTTTCCGCTTAGCCGCGCAGCTGAGGATCCTGATGAGTTAGAAGAAGAACGTCGTTTGGCTTACGTAGGAATCACGCGAGCTGAGAAAATTCTTTATCTGACCAATGCAAACTCTCGCTTGCTATTCGGACGTACTAGTTACAATCGTCCCACACGCTTTATCAATGAGATTAGTTCAGATTTGTTGACCTATCAAGGATTGGCACGTCCTGCTAATACAAGTTTTAAAGCGTCTTATAGTGGCGGAGGAACAGCATTTGGTAAAGGAATGAGTTTGGCTCAGGCGCTTCAAGAACGAAAGCGGAATGCTGCGCCTACATCGATCCAATCAAGTGGTTTACCATTTGGACAATTTGCGGCTGGGAATAAGCAAGATTCTAGTGATACAAGCTGGTCTATTGGTGATATTGCCCTTCATAAAAAATGGGGTGAAGGAACTGTGCTGGAAGTTTCAGGCAGTGGATCCACTCAAGAATTGAAAATCAATTTCCCAGGGGTTGGTCTCAAAAAACTCTTAGCCAGTGTAGCACCAATTTCGAAAAAGTAAGTTTTCTTAACGAATAAAAATCCCTCTGTAATATTCAGAGGGATTTTTTGATGATTATCTTATCACAAGATTGTGATAATTTACGTTTTCATAACAATGGAAATTTTTGCTTACATGATTTTGAAAAATAGTGTATAATACAGTGGTTCTAAGTCGAAAGGAGAAGAAAATGACCGAAAAACAAATGAAAACATTGGGTTGGATTGCAACCTTTATGTCTGTAATGATGTATATCTCATATATTCCACAAATTATGAACAACCTTGCAGGTCAAAAGGGAAACTTTATCCAGCCAGCAGTAGCTGCAATTAACTGCAGTCTTTGGGTTTACTACGGACTCTTTAAAAAAGAACGTGACATTCCTTTAGCAGCAGCTAATGCACCAGGTATTGTTTTTGGACTTATTACCGCGTTGACAGCTTTGTTCTAAAAATAAAAAGCAACTAGCAGAATGTTCTGCTAGTTGCTTTTATTTATTTACAAGATGTATTTCTCAATAGCGAGTGCAACACCATCTTCTTCATTGCTAGCAGTTACGGCATCAGCAAGAGATTTGACGTGGTCGCTAGCATTTCCCATAGCAATCCCTAACCCTGCAAACTCCAGCATCTCAATGTCGTTATTGGCATCACCCATGGCCATGATTTCAGAAGGTTGGAGATCTAAAATCTCAGCCAAACGAGAAAGAGCAGAAGCTTTAGTTGTACCGAGTGGCATTGCTTCATAGATAACCGGTTGAGAACGAACACCGCTAAATCTCTGACAAAGTTCATCCGCAAATCGTTGTTCAAAATCATCTGTTTGTTCTTTTGTGCCTAAGAACATGCCTTGGAACATACGGTACTTACCGCTAATGGCTTCCTCTAGTGAGATTTCAGTCAGATCAGCAAAGACGAGTGTCGCATCATATTGAACGATAGGATTTGGTTTACCTCCGAGAACGAAGTAGTGTTCTTCGTCAAAGAGAGTCAACTGGACTTCGCTCTTTTCAGCAAGTTCATTCAGGTATTCGATGTCAGATTTGCTAAGTTCTCGCCAGTCAACAAGGCCCCAGTCACTGGTTTGGTGAGTTGAACAACCATTATTGACGATGACGTATTCATTCTGCAAATCAAGACCGAGTTTCTTGTAGTAGGGAAGAACTCCAAAGAGAGGACGACCAGTACATAGAACCAGTTTAACACCTTTTTCGATAGATTTATGAATAGCATCAATATGAGCCTGAGGAATTTCCTTGGCTTCGTTGAGAAGAGTACCATCCATATCAAGAGCAAGTAGTTTAATCATAGCATTTCCCTTTTTCGTGTTTTGCTTATATTATAGCATATTTTGAGGTAAATAAGTCTAAAGCTAAGTGAAATGCCATTTCTATTTAGGTTTTAGTAGATAGATAACAAAAATATGATATACTAAATTTGCAAGCATTTAATATTATAGTATAAAGTATAAAAAGCTGAGGACTTGGCATGAAAAAAAGAGTAGTACAGATTTTACTAGCCTTATTGGTAATCATTTATAGGAAGACTTGGTTTTGGTGGATTTTTAATCACTTTACAGCTAGGTTTGTGCCTGCTAGTAGAGAATTTTTTCAAATTCTTGCTTTTTTAGAGCTTAGCGTTACTTTTCTAGCTATTCTTTATTTACTAGTATTCGAAGGTAGGAAAATTCTTGAGTTGAAGTGGAAATGGAGATATCCAGTTTATTTGCTTCTTGCTTATGGAGTCAGTCATCTTTCAGGTATTGTGTTTTCCTTTTTAACCCCAGCAACGTCCAATCAAATCGCTTTAAATGAATTGACTGAGATGACAGGGCGACAAGAGTTACCTTATCTTTTACTTATTGTTTGTCTGTTAGGACCAATTACAGAAGAATTGGGATATCGAGGAGTTCTGATGAATACATTTTTGAAAGATTCATCTTGGTATGGAGATGTTTTACTATCAGCTTGTGTCTTTGGCTATGTGCATGTCAGTTCAGGTTTAACACCACTCGCCTTTTTCACATATGCAAGTGGAGGAGCAATTGCTGCATTCCTCTACCGAAAAACTCATTCTCTCTATTATCCCATTTTGCTCCATATCATGATTAACATTACTGCATTTTGGGAATTATGGGTACTCTTGTTTTCTGGTGGGTAAATAATAAAAAGTCGGAGTTTATTCCGACTTTTTTGATATGGGACAGGTTAAAATTAGGGCTTTATATCAATCTGTTTTGACTTAAAAAATGATATAATAAAAGGGAATGACAAAAACAAATGAGGCAGAGATGAAACTACTTTATACCGATATTCGGACTTCTTTGACAGAAATCCTAACCAAGGAGGCTCAAGGACTAGTTGATCAAGGCAAACGAGTCTTTTATATTGCCCCTAACTCTCTTTCTTTTGAAAAGGAACGCGCCGTGCTTGAGTGCTTGAGTCAGCAGGCTTCTTTTGCTATTACAGTCACGCGCTTTGCTCAAATGGCTCGTTATCTGGTTTTAAACGATATACCAGCGAAGTCTAGTCTCGATGATATCGGTCTTGGTATGGCTTTTTATAAATGTTTATCTGAGATAGATGTTAAGGATTTGCGTGTTTACGGGGCTATTAAGCAAGATCCGCAATTCATCCAACAACTGATTGAAATTTATCATGAAATGACAACTGCGAAGATGAGCTTTTTGGATTTTGAAAGTCTATCTGACGCTGATAAACGTTCTGATTTACTCTTGATTTTTGAAAAGGTAGCAGCCTATCTCAACCAAGGACAAATTTCACAAGGGAGTCAATTATCATATCTGATCAATGCTATCGAAGAAAACAAAGTAAGTAGTGATTTTAGCCAGATTGCCCTAGTTATTGATGGTTTTACTCGTTTCTCTTCAGAAGAAGAACACCTAGTGGATTTATTGCACCGTAAGGGTGTTGAGATTATCATAGGTGTGTATGCGACTAAAAAAGCTTATACAAGTCCATTTACTGAAGGGAATCTCTATCAAGCCAGTGTTGAGTTTTTGCATCATTTAGCCTTTAAATACCAGACTAAGGCAGAAGCTGCGTGTCAAGAACATGGAAAACTTGATGCCTTTGCTAAAGCCTCAAAATTACTGGAAAGTGCTTATGATTATTCCGAAATTAGTTTAGATGTGAATGACGAAGATAGAAAGGACTTGCAAATCTGGTCTTGTCTGACACAAAAAGAAGAGCTGGAGTTAGTTGCTCGAAGTATTCGCCAGAAATTGCACCATGATTCAGAACTTAGTTATAAGAATTTTCGAATCCTGCTAGGAGATGTAGAGTCTTATAAACTGTCCTTGCAGACAATCTTTAATCAGTATCAGATTCCATTTTATCTGGGCAAGAGTGAGTCCATGGCTCATCATCCTTTAACGCAATTTGTAGAATCCATTGGACGTTTGAAACGATACAATTTCCGTCAGGAAGATTTGATTAATCTCCTACGCACTGGTTTGTATACTGACCTTAGTCAAGAGGAAATTGATAACTTTGAACAATATCTCCGTTATCTAGGGATCGATGGACTTTCTAGTTTTAAACAAGAGTTTACAAAGTCACATCATGGAAAATTTGATCTAGAAAAATTAAATGAACTTCGACTTCGTATCATTACACCTTTAGAAAATTTACTAGGAAGTCGCAAGCAAAAGGCTGAAAATATTCTTGCAAAATGGAACAACTTTTTGAAGGAAGCTCATGTGACCAAGCAGTTACAAGTCTTAACAGAAACATTGGAGATATCTGAACAAGACAGACAAGAAGAAGTCTGGAAGGCTTTTTGCCATGTCATGGAGCAATTTGCTACTGTTTTTGAAGGGACTCAGGTTACTTTAGATGATTTCTTGGCTCTACTTCATTCAGGGATGTCCTTATCAAATTATCGTACAATCCCTGCAACGGTAGATACTGTTCTGGTGCAGAGTTATGATTTGATTTCACCGTTGACATCCGATTATATCTATGCGCTTGGTTTAAGTCAGAACAATTTGCCAAAAATCACTCAAAATACCAGTTTGTTGAGTGATGAAGAAAGAGAAACCTTGAATCAAGTGACTCAAGAAGGTTCACAATTGATGATTGCTAGCCAGGAAAATCTTAAAAAGAATCGTTATACTATGCTTTCTCAGGTTAACTCTGCTCGTAAACAGTTAGTTTTGTCAGCTCCAAGTTTGTTCAATGAAGACGAGAGTGAAGAGTCCATTTATTTGAAGGAATTGCAAAACTTAGGTTTTACCAAAATCGAAAAAAGAATCGACAGAAAAAATCTATCGAAAGATGATATTGGTTCTTATCACAGTCTTTTGTCTAGTCTCGTTGCCTATCATCAACAAAGCGAATCCACTTCAAGTGATGAAGACTTAACTTTTGTAAAAGTTCTGGCTCGTGTCATGGGGAAAAAGTTGGAAGACCAAGGTTTAGAAAATCCAGTTTTACCAACAAGTCCTAAAAGCAAAACTTTAGCTAGTGATACACTGGAAGCTTTATATCCTCAGAAGCAAGATTTTTATCTATCAACATCTGGTCTAACAGAATTCTATCGAAATGAATACAGCTATTACCTCCGATATGTATTGGGCCTACAGGAAGAATTGCGATTAAAACCTGACGCTAGAAGTCACGGGAATTTCTTGCATCGTATTTTTGAACGTGCAATGAAACTTCCTGCTGATACATCTTTTGATCGCCGTTTAGAACAGGCCATCTCTGAAACTAGTCAAGAAAGAGACTTTCAAGCCATTTATCAAGAAAGTTTAGAATCTCAATTTGCTAAGGAAGTTCTCTTAGATGTGGCACGCGCTACTGGACATATTCTTCGTCACAATGCTGATGTCGAAACAATTCAAGAGGAGGCTGTTTTTGGTGGCAAGGAACAAGCTTTTGTACAGTTAGATAATGGTCGTAATATTTATGTTCGTGGGAAGGTCGATCGTATTGACCGTTTGAAAACTTCAGATGCTATTGGTGTTGTGGACTACAAATCTTCTCTAACTCAATTTAACTTTCCTCTCTTTTTTAACGGTCTAAACTCACAATTGCCAACATACTTGGCTGCTCTTAAGAAAGAAGGAAATAAAGACTTCTTCGGTGCTATGTACTTAGAAATGTCTGAACCAACTCAGTCATTACAAACTGTTAAAACTCTTTCAAAAGCAGTAACTGAAACCAATAAGAGCATGAAATACCAAGGTCTCTTTCTCGAAAAAGAGATGCAACACCTTGGAGAGTTTTACAATAAAAACAAGACATATCAGTTATCTGATGAAGAATTCCAATTATTACTAGACTATAATGCCCTTATCTACAAAAAGGCAGCAGAGAAGATTTTATCTGGTCAATTTGCTATTAATCCATATACTGAAAACGGTAGAAGCATTGCGCCCTATGTTCAGCAATATCAGTCTATTACAGGTTTTGAAGCTAATTATCATCTAGGTCAGGCTAGATTTTTAGATAAGGTAGCTAAGAGCAATGACAAGGAAGCATGGTTTAATAAAATCAGAGAGGAGTTGGAGCGATGAAATTTTTATCTCAAGAAGAGATTAAAGAGTTACAAATAGCAGAAGCTCAATCTAACAAGAAACCTAAGAAAACAGCTGAACAAATTCAAGCTATTTATAGCTCAGGACAAAATATTCTAGTCTCAGCTTCTGCTGGTTCGGGGAAAACCTTCGTCATGGCTGAACGGATTCTTGACCAGTTAGCGCGTGGCGTAGAAATCCGCCAACTCTTTATCTCTACCTTTACCGTTAAGGCAGCAACCGAGTTAAAAGAACGCTTGGAAAAGAAAATCAGCCAACAGATCCAAGAAACGCAAGATGTGGAACTAAAAAAACATCTTGGTAGACAATTAGCCGATTTACCCAATGCTGCAATTGGAACCATGGACTCATTTACCCAAAAATTCCTGGCCAAGCATGGCTATCTACTAGATCTTGCTCCAAACTTTCGTATCCTTCAGAACGAAAGTGAACAACTTCTCTTAAAAAATGAGGTTTTTCGACAAGTTTTTGAAAGTCATTACCAAGGCCAGGAGAAAGATAATTTTAGTCGATTGGTCAAGAACTTTGCAGGTAGGAGTAAAGATGCGCGTGGACTGCGTAAACAGGTCTATATGATTTATGACTTTTTGCAATCTACTAGCAATCCTCAGGCTTGGCTAAAGGAATCTTTTCTAAAAGGTTTTGAAAAGGCTGATTTTACATTTGCTAAAGAAAACCTTGTAGACGATATAAAGGAGAAACTCTGGGATTTAGAAAGCTTTTTCCGTTACCATTTGGATAATGATGCCAAGGAATTTGGTAAAGCAGCTTATTTAGAATCTGTTCAACAAGTTCTTGATGAAATCGGTTCTTTAACTCATGATTCTACTTTTGAACAATACCAAGAAGTTTTAGAGCGAGTTGTAAATATTTCTAAAGCTAAGAATGGTAAAGCTCTCACAAATGCCAGTCGCAAGGCCGAACTGCAAGACTTGAAAGAAGCTTACAACCAAGATAGAAAATCAAAATTTGAAAAGCTGATTGCACTCAATAATCAAATCACTTTACTAAAATTCCAAGAAGATTATCATCAAGAGTCCTGGGACTTGGCAAAGATATTCCAAGTGTTCATGAGAGATTTTGTTGATGCCTATCGACAACGAAAACGTGAAGAAAATGCCTTCGAATTTGCTGATATTAGTCACTATACCATTGAGATTTTGGAAAACTTCCCTCAGGTTCGACATGAGTATCAGGAACGCTTCCATGAAGTCATGGTTGATGAGTACCAGGATACTAACCACATTCAGGAAAGAATGCTAGAACTCCTCTCAAACGGTCATAATCGTTTTATGGTAGGAGATATTAAGCAGTCTATTTATCGTTTTAGACAGGCAGATCCCCAAATCTTCAATGAAAAATTCCACAGCTTCACTCAAGATGACAAAGAAGGTCAGTTAATTCTGCTTAAAGAAAATTTCCGAAGCAGTTCAGAGGTTCTTGATGCTACGAACGATGTCTTTAAACACCTCATGGACGAGGAAGTTGGAGAGATATCTTATGACGGTATGCACCAGCTTGTTTTTGGAAATACTGATATTCAATCAAATCCAGAAAACAAGGCAGAAGTTCTCTTGTACGATAAGGATGATGATAGCGATTCTGATGATGAGGAGGAACTTGTAACTAACAAACTGACTGGTGAAATGCGGATGGTGCTTAAGGAGATAATTCACCTTCATAATGATAAGGGTGTACCTTTCAAGGACATGGCTCTCTTAACTGCTAGTCGAAGTCGTAATGATCAAGTTCTGCTCGCCTTGTCTGAATATGGTATTCCTGTCAAGACAGACGGTGCTCAAGCAAACTATTTGCAATCCCTAGAAGTCCAGGTGATGTTGGATACTCTTCGTGTCATCCACAACCCTCTTCAAGACTTTGCTTTGGTTTCTCTAATGAAATCTCCGATGTTTAGCTTTGATGAGGATGAATTGGCTCGTCTCGCTCTCCAAAAATCTGAGGATAAAGTTCAAGAGAACTTTTATGAGAAACTAGTCAATGCTCAAGCGAAAACTAGTCTTCATAAGGATTTAATTAAGTCTGAACTTCATAAAAAATTAGAATTTTTCATGGAAACCGTCCAGGCTTGGCGTTTATATTCAAAAACACATTCTCTTTATGATCTCATTTGGAAAATCTATAGCGACCGCTTTTACTATGACTATGTCGGTGCGTTGCCAAATGGACAGGCCAGACAGGCAAATCTCTACGCTCTTGCTCTAAGAGCAGATCAGTTTGAAAAGAGTAATTACAAGGGATTATCCCGTTTTATTCGAATGATTGACCAAGTCTTGGAAGCCCAGCATGACCTTGCCAATGTTGCTGTAGCACCACCAAAGGATGCTGTAGAACTTATGAGTATTCATAAGAGTAAAGGGCTTGAATTTCCTTATGTCTTTATCCTCAATATTGATCAAAAATTCAACAAGAAGGATACTATGTCTGAGGTTATCCTCAGTCGCACAAATGGAATTGGGTTAAATTATGTAGCTAGAGTCGCTACAAATGCAAAAGAGGAATATGTTCCATCTACCATTAAATTATCTATTCCAAGCTTGACATATACTCAAAATGAGGAAGAACTCCAATTAGCAAGTTATTCTGAACTCATGCGTTTGCTCTATGTAGCCATGACACGTGCTGAGAAGAAACTCTATCTAGTCGGAAAAGGATCACGTGAAAAATTAGAGTCTAAAGAATATCCGACAAATGGAAAAGGTCTTTTGACGAGAGAAACTAGACTAGACGCTCAAAATTTCCAGGATTGGATTTGGGCCATCTATCAAGCATTTTTTAAAGAGGATTTACACTTTAGTGTGCGCTTTGAAGGTGAAGAAGACCTAACCAAAGAAGCTATCGGAAAATTGGAACATAAAAGTCAACTTCAAGATTTATCCCAAGCAGACAACCGTCAGTCAGAAACCATCAAAGATGCGTTGGAAATGCTAAAAGAAGTGGAAGTGTATAACGAAATCCACCGTGCAGCAATCAATCTTCCAAGTGTTCAGACACCGAGTCAGATTAAAAAGTTCTATGAACCGGTCATGGATATGGAAGGAGTTGTAGTAGCTGGTCAAAGCAAACCAAAAGAGACTACTGTTCAGTTTGAGCTTCCAGATTTTTCAAAAACTGAAAAAGTTACAGGGGCTGAGATTGGTAGTGCAACTCACGAACTCATGCAGCGAATTAATCTCAATAAGAAACCTACTTTAGAGACTTTGACAGAGGCTTTAGAGCAAGTGCAAGCAAGCCCTGCTGTTAAAGATAAAGTTAATCTAGATAAAATCTTGTCCTTTTTCGATACTCAACTCGGTCAAGAAATTCTTGCAAACCAGGACAAGCTTTATCGTGAACAACCCTTCTCTATGTTAAAAAGAGATGAAAAGAGTCAGGAATACTTTGTTGTCCGTGGTATTTTAGATGGTTATTTACTTTATGATGATAAGATTGTTCTGTTTGACTACAAGACAGACCGATACGATTACGCTAGTCAACTGATTGAACGTTATCGTGGTCAATTAGAATTATATGCTGAGGCTCTATCTCGTTCTTATCAGATAGATAGAATTGAGAAACATCTAATTTTACTTGGCAAGGATACTGTAGAAATAGTCGAGGTTAACTAACCTATTAAAACTATTGCCTTTTTGGCAGTAGTTTTTATTTGTTTTCAGTTATGGTATACTAGTTTCAGAAAAGGATGTAAAAGAATTTATGCCAAAAGAAATCGATATTGAATACTATCATCAATTAGCGCTACAAAAACAAAAGGAACACAGAAAATTTCTAGGAAACTTAAAGAAGAAAGCTCCTAAAAATTTGGATAAGATTGCACTTGAGATACACCAAGAGGTTTTTAAAGAGATTGATTGTACAGCTTGTGCTAACTGTTGTAAAACTCTTGGTCCTGACTTTAAAGAAGCAGATATCACACGCATTGCCAAGTATTTTAAGATGAAACTTCCTGCCTTCGAAGCCGAATTCTTACAAGTTGATGAAGATGGAGATAAGGTTTTTAAATCTATGCCTTGTCCTTTCTTAGGTGGCGATAACCTCTGCTCTATTTACGAGGTCCGCCCAAAAGCTTGTCGAGAATTTCCTCATACTGACCGAAAGAAAATCTACCAAATAAACAATCTTACAATCAAAAATACTCTAACCTGCCCAGCAGCCTATCTTTTTGTTGAGAAGTTAAGGGGCAAAATAGAATAAAAGAAAAAATCTCCACTAGATAGAATTTGGTGGGATTTTTCTTGGATATAGATTATAGATAAAATTTTCTTTAAAGAAGGAATTTATATGATTTGTTGCAATATTAATCTTTTTTATTTATAATAAAGGATGATTTTTTAAGACTATGAGTTTAATTTTGTTAACTGATATTATATTCTAAGTAGGAGTCATTAATTATGAATAAATTATTAAAATTCGGTATAGCATCTCTTTCAGTCTTCGTGTTAAATGCTCATATCCAAACTAATGCTAAAGCAGATGAACAAGTTGGTGCCACTAATAGTGCCATTCTTAAATCTCCAAGTGCAAATTTGAATTCAAACAACTCTGAGAATGCAGTTCCACAGGTAGATAGTGTTTCAGAAACACAAGGGAATGGTTCTAATGAAACAACAAACTCATCAACTTCGACAACTGATAAAAACAATTCAAGTACTGAAGTTTTAGAGAATAACAATATCATTTCTGATGGTGGTCAGGTTAACGTAGAGGGGCAGAATGCTACTGTAAGTGCCGATGGGAAAAGTGTCACTTATAGCTATACAGTTGCTTATCAGCGAATCCATTCTAGTGACCATGGGCAAACAGTAAATGATCTTTTGATTCGAGTTCCAAAGATTAAGGATGCTACAGTTCAATTTACTCTTATTGGTACACGAGACGCACAGGGCAATCCTGTTAATGTTAATGCTCCAATGACAGAGATTAGCTTTGATGATACTGAAAATTATGATCCTGAAACTTTTAATACTCCGACTTCTGAAGAACTTGAAGTTGGAAAAACACCTTACGTAGTCAATACCAGCAACTATGAATATGGCTACATGACAGATGGTAAAGTTAAATCTTATGGTTTGTTTACTAATTTTGATAAGAGTCAAGCATACAAAGTAGAAGTCACAGTTCCAATGGAAGAAGCTAAAAAAATCAAATACTTAGCAATTGACGCTAGAATGGTTTGGAAAGCTAGTCAAGAAGGTGGTGTTAATAGCTATGAAACAGGTTCTCAAAACTTAGAAGAATATTCTAACCATTATTTTGCTGCCGACTTGAATAGTGACGACATTGGTGGTATAGGAAATCCTTCGTTGATTGATGATAGTCATGTAAAGAATGGTCACCTTATAAAGTCAGTTTCAAATCCAAGTACCTATATCACTCCAAATAACGGTGACTGGACAAGGATTCCTGAAGATACCAATATAGATAGATCAACTTTTTTCAATTATGTTGATAAATTTACGTTAAGAGCAAACAAGAAAGTAGTTTATTACGTATCTGAAAAAGAAGATATGGCTGACCAAGATGTTTCAGCTTTCTATACAGGTAATGTTTTGGTAGATTATGTTATCAAAGGAACTGATCAAAAACTTAAAGATACTTATACCAAGCTTTCCTTATCTCCGATTTATGATTCTACGGGAGCGTTAATTTCCTATACAGTTGGGGATGATAAAAATGACCGTCCTGAAACAATAACAGTTGATGGTACAGCTTATAAGTTTGTCGGAATTTCAGCTACATCTGATGCAGAAACTGGCACCCTGAAAGATGGTTCTGTACATATTGTTTACGAATATGAAAAAGAGGCTCAGCCAGCACCTAGTGCAGACCAAACGCAGGAGCCAATTACTGAGACGAGTTCAGACCCCGGACAGATACAGACTTATAGTTCCGAAAAAGCAACAGAAACAGAGTCAAAATCTGTAGCAGAACAAGCACAGTTACCAAATACAGGTGAGACAAATTCTCAATTATTCTTTACTATCGCATCTATTCTAATGGGATTCTTTGGAATTTCACTATTAAAAAAGACACACGATAATAAGTGAGTCTCAATCAAAGAATTAACATGAGTCAACCCTTTGGGGCTGACTTTTTTAATTGAATGATTTGTTAAGTGAAGTCTGAAGCATTTAAAGGGTATTATGCATATTTATTACAAATAACGATTAACAATCTTTTTAAAACCTTAAATTTATCTGAACTTTTTCTTAAAGAAAACTGATATAAGGTATCTTTAAGCGATATTCTGTATAGTTATACCATCACTAAGAAAGGAGTGCCGGTATGAACTATATAGTAATTCCAGCTTATCAACCTGATAATAAACTTATCAAACTCATCGAAAAAATCCATGAAAAGAGTGACTTTCATATTCTAGTTATCGACGACGGGAGTTCATCAAAGTGTCAAAATATCTTTGAAAAAGCTAAGCAATATGCTACGGTACTCCGTCACGAAGTGAATCAAGGTAAAGGGCAAGCGCTTAAAACAGCCTTTTCTTATATCCAAGAACAAAACATTTATGGAACAGTAGTCACAGCAGACGCAGATGGTCAGCATAAGATTTGGGATATTTTCCGTACGTCTAACAAAGCTTCTGAAAATCCTAACAAACTAATCCTAGGAGTTCGGGCCTTCACAGGTAAAGTACCACTTCGTAGCCGTTTCGGAAATAGTCTGACAAAAGCTCTCTTTAAATTACAAACAGGAGTAGGAGTAACAGATACACAAACAGGACTTCGCGCTTTTACAACAAATCTTATACCTTTTATGTTAAAAATAGAAGGAAAAAGGTATGAATACGAAATGAACATGCTTCTGGAAGCAACAAAAGAATATGAAATCTTAGAAGTTCCCATTGAAACTGTCTATATAAATGATAATGAAGGATCTCACTTCCGCCCGATTAGAGATGGGTTAATGATTTATAAAAATATTTTTAAATTTGCCTTATCATCCCTTAGTAGCTTTGTTATTGATTATATCGTCTATGCTCTAGCGATTTTGTTTTTACCAACAGTACCGACGAGTTTCCGTATCTTCCTAGCTAACGGACTAGCCCGTGTGACCAGCTCCATTTTTAACTACTCTACAAATAAGAAACTAGTATTTAAAAACGAGGATAGTCTTGTAAAAACAGGTATGGGATATTTCGGTCTTGCAGTAGGACTCTTTGTTCTAGACACGCTTCTTATTCGTCTATTTTATGCAGTATTTGGAATGAATCTCTTAATCGTTAAGATTATTGTTGGAATTCTTCTCTTTGCTGTTTCTTGGACCATTCAGAAGAAATTCATTTTTAAGGAAAGGACATCAACTGTACTATGAAATTTATAAAAAAACGATATGCTTATGCTTCAGTTGTCGGGTTACTTTTGACAGGATCTTTTAGTTACTCTATGCTAAAGACTTTTGTTCTTGCTGAGACTATTTCGACAGTAGCAACAACTAGCACTAGTACAAATACTGCGACGGCAAGTCAAGCAGCAAAAACAGCAACAGTAACAGACTCAAGTTATAAGGACGATAATATCTCCATTAACTTGTCTGAAACGACAGTTAATAGTACGCAAGTCTACATTGCAGATGTTACAGTAAGCTCATCAGATTATCTGAAAACAGCTTTCGCCCAAAATGCCTTTGGGACCAACGTAACTGCAAAAACTTCTGAAACAGCAGCTGATAACAATGCTATTCTAGCAGTCAACGGAGATTATTACGGTGCAAACTCAACTGGTTATGTTATCCGTAATGGTGTCGTCTATCGTGATACTGTTCGAGAAGATTCAAGCAATGGTGATTTAGCTATCTATAAAGTTGGTTCTTTCAAGATTATCTACGAAGATCAAATTTCAGCTGACCAACTAGTTAAAGATGGTGTTGTCAACCTCTTGGCTTTTTGGTCCTGCTTTAGTTAAAATGGTGAGATTGCAGTAGGAACAAATGAAGAAGTTGGACAAGCTATGGCATCAAATCCTCGTACTGCGATTGGGATTATTGATGAGAACCACTATATTATCGTAGTTTCTGACGGACGTACATCCGAAAGTAAGGGCCTATCCCTATACCAAATGGCTGAAGTCATGAAATCATACGGTGTAAAAACCGCCTACAACCTTGATGGTGGTGGATCATCTACGCTTTACTTCAACGGTCAGGTTATTAACAAGCCAACGACTGGAGGAAACAGAATTTCAGAAAGGGCGGTGAGTGATATTGTCTACATTGGTTATTAATCCTAACAAAAAACGCTTTACAAAAACTGTTGTTTCTTATACATTAATTACGATTTTCTTCTTTGCTTTCTCTAGAATTTATGAATCATTTAGTTTTGGAGAGACATCAGTTCATATGCATTACTTGTTCGCTGTACCTCTGGTGGGTGGGATAATACTAGCAATTTTGCTCAAAGTCCTTCCGTATTTTTCAAGATTAAGCCTTAATTTATGGAACTCAGCAGTAGCAATTGTTACAACAGGAACATTATTCCGTGGGATAGTCAATCTATCTGGTCGTTCAACCACACTTGATTTACCATATTGGTATGTCGGTATTAGTTTTGCGATTTTAGCTATTCTATCTATATTTATAAGTCCGCTTCTAACTAATAAACGTACCAAAGTAATAGAAGGTTAATTCTTAGAATAAAAAAAGTAGTCGTTCAGTAATTTTCGACTACTTTTTGTTGATTTATATTTCTAAAATGTTTTAACAATATTACAACTTTCTTTCTTCTTAAAGATGTTCCTTTTATATTTAAAATTATATTGTATAATAAAATGGATAATTGCAATCTATACAAGTGATAAGCAAGAAATATAGAATATGAAATTTATAAAATTGAAAGGATAAAAATGAAAAAGATATTACTGGCAAGTACAGTTGTTCTTTCCATGGCTGGAATTACAAAAACTACTGTATTCGCTGAGGAAAACCAGGCTACAAATAAAAATCAAACCTCAGAACAGGCTGTAGCTAATGGTATTGAAAAAGAAGATCAAAAGCAAATCAAAAGCCACGATAAGGATAGTAAACAAAGTTCAAAAGAAGAACAAAATAAAGAGTCTTCGCAAACCACGCCGAAGAAGGAAACGTCTGAGAAAAAGGAAAACACTTCAACAGAAGCAGTTATTGAGGAAGTCAACAAAGAAGGTTGGCAAAAAGAAAATGGCCAATGGCGTTATTATGAGAATAAAAAAGCTGTCACAAATTGGAAGAAAATAGCAGGTCGCTGGTACTATTTTAACCAGGATGGTGTCATGCTTAGTGATACTGTTTATGATGGCTACCTCTTAAATAAAAGTGGTGCTATGGTTGAGGATTCTTGGGTAAAAATAGATGATAAATGGTATTACGCTACAGACTCAGGGAAAATTATCCGAAATAAGTGGGAAAAAATCAACGGTTCTTGGTATCGCTTCGATGAATCGGGTGCCATGTTAAGTAATACCGTATACAATGACTACCTTCTTCAGACTAGTGGAGCAATGCATGAAAAGGGTTGGGTGAAGATGGATGAGAAGTGGTATTATGCTACTGATTCTGGAAAAATCATCCGCAATAAATGGGAAAAAATCAATGGTTCTTGGTATCGTTTTGATGAATCTGGCACCATGTTAAGTAAAACTTTTTATAATGACTACCTTCTCAAAACTAGCGGCGCTATGGCTGAAAAGGATTGGGTGAAGATGGATGAGAAGTGGTATTTTGCTACTGATTCCGGAAAAATCATCCGCAATAAATGGGAAAAAATCAATGGCACTTGGTATGTATTTGATAAAGACGGAATCATGTTGAGTAGTCAATGGAAAGATAAATACTATCTAAAAGATAGTGGTGCCATGGCTCAAAGTGAATGGTATTTTGATAAGAAGTACAATAGTTGGTTTTACTTAAAATCTGATGGTGCTTATGCTGAAAATCAGTGGCAAGGTTCTTACTATCTCAAATCGTATGGCTATATGGCCAAGAATGAATGGATCTTTGATAAGAGTTACAATGCCTGGTACTATCTAAAAGAAGACGGAGTTTATGCTACTGGAACTCTGAAAATCAATGGTAAAAATTACAGCTTCGAAAATAATGGGAAATGGATTTCTAATCCATCTAGTTACTATAAAGTAAAACCGATAACTGCGTATGTCTATGATGCTTCTGGTGCTAGATTAAGTTATATTTCGCAAGGTACTATTGTTGCTGTTTCTGACGCTGCGTCTCAAGGTGACAGACTACCGGTAAAAATCTCTGGACTCACAGGTTATATGAACAAGAGTGATTTAGTAGCTGTTAACACTAGCGATGAATTTATCCCTCATTATACGAGTGATGGTCGTTATCTTTATCACGAATTATCACCTTATACAAGTATTAAAGTTGCCCCTCATAGTTCATCGATGGCAATTGGTACAAAATACTATTCAGCAGATGGTATTAACTTTGATAACTTTAAAGTGGAGAATCCATTCCTCTATAGAGATCTAAGAAAACCTACCAATTATACTGCAGAAGAATTGAATAAGGTTTATTCTCTTATGAATATTCAGGGTAGCCGCCTTGCAGGAAAAGGAGAGGTCTTTAAAGAAGCGGAAAAACGCTATCAGGTAAATGCACTTTACCTTATGGCTCACAGTGCTTTAGAAAGTGCATGGGGACGCAGTCAGATTGCTAAGGACAAGAATAATTTCTTTGGGATTGCAGCCTACGATACAACACCATATGATTCTGCAAAGAGTTTTGACAATGTTGATAAGGGAATCTTGGGTGCCGCCAAATGGATTCGAGAAAATTATATTGATGAAGGCAGAACCTATCTTGGAAATAAATCATCAGGTATGAACGTTCTTTACGCTTCAGATCCATATTGGGGTGAAAAGATAGCAAGTATCATGATGACTATCAATAGTAAACTTGGTGAAAAAGATTAAGATTCTTTAATATCGATAACTATAAAAGGTTATCGATTTTTATTTTTACATATCATGCCATATGGATAGAAAAAAGGATTTACTGTTTAAAAGTAAATCCTTTTTAAAACCTTATTTTACATTAGTCATTTTTTGACTTATGCAAGAATGCTACTAGGATGATTGAAGAAATTAACGTTACAAAACCAATGATTGTAACCAATGTTCCTTTACCTTCACCAGTATTTGGAAGACCTTGTTTGTCTTCTGTTGTTGTTACTGTAGATTTAGGTTCTTCTCCAGTAGTTGTAGTAGTAGTTGAAGTCGTAGGAGCTTCAGTTGTAGTAGTTGAAGTCGTAGGAGCTTCAGTTGTAGTAGTTGAAGTCGTAGGAGCTTCAGTTGTAGTAGTTGAAGTCGTAGGAGCTTCAGTTGTCGTAGTAGTTGTAGTCGTTGTAGTTGTAGTAGTTGTTGTAGTTGTTGTAGTTGTTTCCTCTTTTGGATTTACAATTGTTTTCGTCACTGAATGATCTGCACCAAAATCTTCAACATTAACCTCTGTAACTGCGTCTTTAATAACGTGACCAGAAGGAGCTTCAATTTCAGTTAAGATATACTTATCTTTTAACAATTTGTTAACTGCAATGTTACCATTTTCATCTGACTCAAACTCACCAATAACTTGATTGTTTGCTTGGCGAACAACTCTAAACTTAGCACCTTTAAGAGGTTGATTTGCATCGTCTACTTTATGAATATTGATTGAGTATACATAACCAACACCAGAACCACCAGCGACTTGAACTGCAGCAACGTTAGTTACATCTTTGCTCTCAATCTCTTTACCTTTAAGAGTTGCCTCATTTTTCAAAAGTTCACCATCTACAGGTTCATAATTCAAATGTACGTTATAATCGATACGATATTGATCTTGATCAGTAATATCACCTAAATCAATAACAAATGATTGTCCATCTTCACTGATTGTTATCTTGTGTTGATCAGTTACGTCGACGCGATTAGAGAATACCCACTCACCAGTTTCGTAAGAAAACTTACCTTTGATAACTTTGATACTATCTTTTACATAGGATGCATTCGTAAATCTCAAGTGATCTTCAATTGTTACACCCTTGATATTTTGTTTGTTACGATTGACAGAAATTGTGTATTGAACTTCTTTATGATTTCCGCTATTAACCCAGCTAGTCTTTGTTAAAAGTCTTGGGTTACCGTCCCCGATACCTTTAAATGTTACTTTACCAGCTACTTTTGTTACTGAGTTCACTGTTACTTCAATTGGAATTTCTCCTTGTTGAGGGTGTTTTTTGAAGTCAATACGTGCATAGAAGAAGAAAGACCCGTTTGTATCAGAGTGCGTTTCAACATAATTTGTATACGTTAATGTTAATTTTTTGTTCGTAGCATCAACCGTAGCATGAGCAATGACTTCGTTAGTATTGATATCACGAATTTCAAAACTATCCGAAGTAATCATTAATGCATCTGGTACAGTAACTACTGTTTGATCGCCAGCTTTAACATTTTTTCCTGCTAAATCATATGTAGCATTAATACGGAAAGTAGCCCATTGTGCTAGATCCCAATCTAGATTGCCACCTTCATTATTTGTTACGTTCACAACCGTGATTGTATCTGCGAATTTACCAGTTACTGAAACTTCAGGAGTTTCAGCAAAAGTTTTATTCAAACTAAAAACAAAAATAGTTGTCAGGACGCAAATCAAAAACGAGAAAATACTAAACTTTTTCTTATTGCTCATTGTGTTATACCTTCTAATTGAATTATTCAAAAATTAAAATAAACGA
Source organism: Streptococcus sp. HPH0090 (assembly GCF_000411475.1). Lineage (GTDB taxonomy): Bacteria > Bacillota > Bacilli > Lactobacillales > Streptococcaceae > Streptococcus. The sequence continues at coordinate 462,340 of NZ_KE150464.1, forward strand.
ATTGATGATATAGGTTAATTTTGCAGACAAATCTTAATAAAGCCTCCCCCTAGTCTAATACTAAAACTCCCCTATACTGTGAATTATATCACATTGAAAAAGGGACGGCAATGTTAAAGGTATCAAATTAATATTAAAATGTGAATTTTTCGAAATATTAGAAGTTTTATGTTTTTAATAACATAAAAAGATAGAATAACCGCTTACATCTTTTATTTTACAGGAAAAATAAAATAGGAAATTTACCTAAAATCCTAGTCAAATATTTCAAGGAGATTACAAGATTTAATATATTTTTTTGTAGGATGATTTTATAAATTTTTTTCAATTTTCACAGATTATTTCTCGATTTTTAAATTATTAGTCTATTTATAACATCAGTCATTGCATAAGTGTATTTGGTTATTCTTGTTCTTTATGCTATACTTTGAAATGTGTAAATTATCGAAAGAAGGATATAAAACGGATGAGCTACAATTTTTTACTTTTCGACCTCGACCATACTTTACTTGATTTTGATGCTGCCGAAGATGTAGCATTGACACAACTTCTGAAAGAAGAAGGAGTTGCTGATATTCAGGCATATAAGGATTATTATATACCTATGAATAAAACCCTCTGGAAGGACTTAGAGCAGAAAAAAATTACAAAACAAGAATTAGTCAATACTCGTTTCTCTAGATTGTTTGAACATTTCGGAATTGAGCAAGATGGTACCTATTTAGCAAATCGCTACCAGTTTTATTTAGCACAACAGGGCCAAATTTTTTCTGGCGCTATGGAACTTTTAGATAATCTGATTGATCGTGGCTATGAACTTTACGCTGCCACAAATGGGATAACTACCATTCAGACAGGGCGCTTAACTCAATCAGGACTAGCTCCTTATTTCAATCAAGTATTTATATCAGAACAGTTGCAAACACAAAAACCTGACGCTCTTTTCTACGAAAAAATTGGACAGCAAATAACAGGTTTTTGCAAAGAAAATACCGTGATGATTGGTGATTCTTTGACAGCGGATATCCAGGGTGGCAATAACGCTGGTATTGATACTATCTGGTACAATCCGCATAATCTGGAAAATAAAACGCAAGCTAAACCAATCTATGAAGTTCATTCTTATCAAGAGTTACTGGATTGTTTAGATTCGATTTAATACTTTGTCTAAAAGGTTATTTTATGGAAAATAAAGTGATTAAAGAGATTGATAACTTGCTAAGTCTCATTGAACAGTATCAGTTAAAAGGTGTACACCCTCAAGTGAATACCTTAAAGGAATTGCAGTACTCCTTAAATCATCATATAAAATTAAGTACTCGAGAAAAGATAAACATCCACAATGCGCTTTTTATACCTAGGGGGGGATTATCCGAACTTTATTATATGGATGTAAATGTGGTTCAAATGAGGTTTGTTAATGAACAACTTTCGCATGCGTTTGACACAATAGGAAAGTTTTTAATTGATTGATCGATTCCTTTCTTTCAAAAAACAATGGTTTGCGACGAGAAATGGCATTAATAACTGTAAAAAGTGGTTTAGATAGCCACTTTTTGCTATAATAGAGGCAGTAAAAACGAAGGAATAGATAACGATGTTAAGGGCAGAACTTTCTCTTTATGAACCATTGTATACACTAAAGGAAGTTGATCAAAATATCTGGATAGTAGATGGTGATTTAATTCAAATGGACATGAAAATCTTCAAACTTCCATTTCAGACACGTATGACGGTGATTAAGTTAAATGATTGCAAACTTTGGATTCATTCTCCTATTGCGCCAAATGAGCAACTCTTTACCGAACTGGATGCTTTGGGCAAAGTTGCTTACCTGATTTCACCAAATAAAATCCACTACGCCTATATTGCAGATTGGAAGGAAAGATATCCTCATGCGCAAGCGTGGTCTAGTCCAGGAGTTGAAGAGAGAGCAAAAAGTCAGAAAGTCAAGGTTGTATTTGATGCTGCCTTAACAGATAATGCTCCTGACTTATGGTCTGATGAGATTGATCAACTCATTTTTAAGGGAAGTTCAGTCATCGAAGAGGTGGTGTTTTTTCATAAATCAACTAAAACACTGATTGTAACAGACCTCATAGAGAATTTTGAACCGGAAAAGATAGCTAGTCCAATCCGCAGAAGATTCTATCGTTTAGCTCGTGTAACATCCCCTGATGGACAAACTCCTATCGATTATCGGATGACTTTTTTAGGAAGACAAAGGGAAGCAAAAATGTCTTTTTCCCGTATGTTAAACTGGAAACCGGATAAGATCATACTTGCACATGGTTTATGCCTTTTTAAAAATGGTACGGATGAATTAAGACGTGCTTTTCGATGGATACGGTAAAGGAGAGAAAGCTATGGAACACTCATCCTGGCACAGGTTTATAAAAGAGCAATTACCTGAGGGATATTTTGGGAAAATTAATCACTTTATGGAACAGGTCTATGCTCATGGGACTGTTTATCCGCCCAAGGAAAAGGTTTTTCAGGCTCTTTTGACGACTCCTCTGGAAGAGGTTAAGGTAGTGATTCTGGGGCAGGATCCCTATCATGGACCTGGTCAAGCTCAGGGATTGAGTTTTTCAGTTCCTGATTCGATCCCAGCACCTCCTTCCTTGCAAAATATTCTAAAAGAACTGTCAGACGATATCGGAGTTAAGAAATCGCATGATTTGACAGCGTGGGCTGAGCAGGGAGTCTTACTCCTTAATGCATGTTTAACAGTGCCAGCAGGCCAAGCAAATGGGCATGCTGGTCAGATTTGGGAACCATTTACAGATGCTGTTATTAAGGTCGTCAATAACCTAGATAGACCCGTAGTTTTTGTACTTTGGGGAGCCTACGCCCGTAAGAAGAAGTCCTTGGTTACCAATCCTCAGCATTTGATTATCGAGTCAGCCCATCCAAGTCCTCTTTCTGTTTACAGAGGATTTTGGGGTTCCAAGCCTTTTTCTAAGGCCAATGCATTCTTAAAAGAAACAGGACAAGAGCCAATCGATTGGCTTAGATAAGGAGAGAATATGCCTCAGTTAGCGACAATTTGCTACATTGATAACGGAAAAGAATTACTCATGCTCCATCGCAATAAAAAACCGAATGATGTTCATGAAGGAAAATGGATCGGTGTAGGTGGAAAGTTAGAACGCGGTGAAACTCCACAAGAATGTGCCACCCGTGAAATTTTAGAAGAAACAGGGTTGAAGGCTAAGCCGGTTTTAAAGGGAGTTATCACTTTTCCCGAATTCACTCCAGATTTAGACTGGTACACCTATGTATTTAAGGTGACTGAGTTTGAGGGTGAGTTAATTGACTGTAATGAGGGGACGCTAGAATGGGTTCCTTATGATGAAGTTCTGAGCAAGCCGACCTGGGAAGGAGATCATACCTTTGTCGAGTGGCTCTTAGAGGATAAACCCTTCTTTTCAGCCAAGTTTGTCTATGATGGTGATAAATTATTGGATACACAAGTGGATTTCTACGAGTAAAGGAGTATAGATATGTTACTAATCAAAAATGGCCGTGTAATGGATCCAAAGTCTGGTTTGGATCAAGTTTGTGATGTTTTGGTTGATGAAGGGAAAATCATACAAATTGCTCCTGAAATCCAGGTTGAAGGAGCTCAAGTGATTGATGCAACTGGTCTTGTAGTTGCGCCTGGATTGGTAGATATCCATGTTCATTTTCGTGAACCAGGTCAAACACATAAAGAAGACATTCATACAGGTGCTTTAGCAGCTGCAGCAGGTGGTTTTACAACTGTCGTTATGATGGCTAATACCAATCCAACTATCTCAGATGTTAAGACTTTAGAGGAAGTTCTTCAATCTGCAGCTAAGGAAAAGATTAACGTTAAGTCTGTGGCTACAATTACCAAAAACTTTAATGGTCAAGACTTAACTGATTTTAAAGCCCTTTTAGAAGCAGGGGCAGTTGGTTTTTCTGATGACGGGATTCCTCTTGAAAGTAGTAAAGTTGTCAAGGAAGCCATGGAAGAAGCGAAAAAACTAAATACTTTTATTAGTCTTCATGAAGAAGATCCTGGCTTGAATGGTACGCTTGGTTTTAACGAGAATATCGCTAAAGAGCATTTTCATATTTGCGGTGCAACAGGAGTTGCAGAGTACGCTATGATTGCTCGTGATGTCATGATTGCCTATGCAACCAAGGCTCATGTTCATATTCAGCATTTGTCTAAGGAAGAAAGTGTCAAGGTTGTGGAGTTTGCTCAAGGCTTAGGAGCCAACGTAACCGCAGAAGTAGCTCCACAGCATTTTTCGAAGACTGAAGCTCTTCTTTTAACTAAGGGAAGTAACGCTAAGATGAATCCACCTCTACGTCTGGAATCTGACCGACGTGCTGTTATTGAAGGTTTAAAATCTGGAGTCATTTCTGTCATTGCTACTGACCACGCGCCTCACCATGCTGATGAGAAAAATGTTGAGGATATTACCAAAGCGCCATCAGGTATGACAGGTTTGGAAACTTCTTTATCACTCGGTTTAACCTATTTGGTGGAACCTGGCGAGTTAAGTTTAATGCAATTGCTAGAAAAAATGTCCTACAACCCAGCAAAACTTTATAACTTTGAAGCAGGTTATTTATCAGAAAACGGTCCAGCTGATATTACAATTTTTGATGATAAAGCGGACCGAATCGTGGATAGTCATTTTGCTTCTAAAGCAGCGAATTCACCATTTATCGGTGAATCTTTGAAAGGGCAGGTCAAATACACCATCTGTAATGGACAGATTGTCTATAAGAATTAGGTGAAATCTGGTCTTTCGAATCATTAATTAGAGAGACGATATGTACCCAACCCATCATTTTAAAGACAAATTTATCTTATTTCTTAAGATTTTCTTTCCAATTCTAGTCTATCAATTTGCCAATTATTCCGCTTCTTTTGTCGATACGACCATGACTGGCCAGTATAATACCATAGATTTGGCTGGGGTATCAATGGCAACAAGTCTATGGAATCCCTTTTTTACCTTCCTAACTGGTATTGTATCAGCCTTGGTACCTATAGTTGGGCATCATTTGGGTCGAGGAAAGAAAAATGAAGTGGCTTCTGATTTTTATCAATTTCTTTATCTTTCACTTGGTTTATCAATTGTTCTATTTGCATTAGTTTTTCTTGCTGCGCCATTAATTCTAAACAATATGGGTTTGGAAACAGCAGTAGCAGATATAGCAATACGCTATCTATGGTTTTTAGCAATCGGGATTATTCCACTTTTACTTTTTAGTGTAATTCGATCACTGTTGGATGCGCTGGGACTGACCAAACTATCCATGTATTTAATGCTTTTATTGTTACCTTTAAATAGTGGTTTTAACTATTTACTAATTTATGGAGCCTTTGGTTTACCTGAGTTAGGAGGTGCTGGAGCAGGTCTTGGTACATCTTTAGCTTATTGGGCATTGCTGGGGATTTCCATACTAGTCCTTCTTAAACAGGAAAAATTGAAAGAACTGCATTTAGAGAAACGATTACCCTTAGACGGCGATAAAATAAAAGAAGCAATCAAATTAGGATTACCAATAGGTGGAACTGTATTTGCAGAAGTTGCTATTTTTTCAGCCGTTGGCTTGATTATGGCAAAATTTTCATCGTTGATTATCGCTAGCCATCAGTCCGCTATGAACTTTTCGTCACTCATGTATGCTTTTCCGATGAGTATTTCAACAGCGATGGCGATTGTTGTTTCTTACGAAGTTGGAGCCAAACGTCTAGAGGACGCTAAGAAATACATTAAAATTGGACGACTATCAGCTATGGCATTCGCAATTTTAACGCTTTCCTTTCTGTATGTTTTTAGAGAAAATGTTGCCAGTCTATATGGTCATGATCCAGAGTTTATTCAATTAACTGCAAGTTTTATGACCTATAGCTTGTTTTTCCAGTTAGCTGATACATTTGCGGCACCATTACAAGGGATTTTACGAGGCTACAAAGATACTGTCATACCTTTCTACCTTGGTCTCCTTGGATACTGGGGAGTTGCTATACCTCTTGGTTTGTTTCTAGATTATTCAACAAATCTCGATGCTTATTCATATTGGATAGGTCTTATCGTAAGTTTAGTTGTCAGTGGATTACTCTATCAGTGGCGTTTACAAGTTATTATGAAAAGATTCAAATAATTTGTTGAAAATATCCTTGAAAATCACTTTGTGAAATAGTCATTTTATGTAAAGAAAAGTCAATGAAATCAAGACTTTTCTTTTTTTATATTGTGAAAAATTATCAAGCGTAATCTTTGACTCAAATTAACCTATAAGTTAGAATAGAACTATAAGAAATTAAACTTAGAAAGGCAAGATTATGTCAACTCTAGATAAAAATCTTCTGCTTGAAATGTTCCGAAAGATGGAAGAAATCCGTCGTATGGACTTGAAGATTGCTCAATTAGTAAAAAAAGGGAAAGTGCCAGGAATGACGCACTTTTCTGTTGGTGAGGAGGCTGCTAACGTTGGGGCTATGTTAGCTCTTAATGAAGATGACCTTATCACATCAAACCACCGAGGCCATGGGCAAGCCATTGCTAAAGGAATCGACCTTAATGGTATGATGGCTGAAATCCTTGGTAAGTATACTGGAACTTGTAAAGGTAAAGGTGGATCAATGCACATCGCCGACCTAGATGCAGGTAACCTTGGTGCTAACGGTATCGTAGGTGGTGGTATGGGGATTGCAGTAGGTGCAGCCCTTACTCAACAAATGAAAAACACTGGTAAAATCGTTGTCTGCTTCTTTGGTGATGGAGCGACTAATGAAGGTGTATTCCATGAGGCTGTTAATATGGCTTCGATTTGGAATCTACCTGTTATTTTCTACTGTATCAATAACGGTTATGGAATTTCTGCCGACATTAAGAAAATGACAAATGTCAAGCATATCCATGAGCGTAGTGCTGCTTACGGTATTCCTGGAATGTTTATTGAAGACGGTAACAATGTTATCGATGTCTACGAAGGATTCCAAAAGGCTGTTGAACACGTCCGCTCTGGTAAAGGTCCTGTCTTGATTGAAAGTGTAACCTATCGTTGGCTTGGACACTCTTCATCTGACCCTGGTAAATACCGGACACGTGAAGAAGTCGAAGAGTGGAAGAAGAAAGATCCGATTGAAAACCTTCGCAAGTATCTCCTTGAAAATGAAATCGCGAGCGCAGAAGAATTGGATCAGATTCAAGAAGAAGTGAAAGAAGCAGTGGAAGCGTCTGTTAAATTTGCTGAAGAAAGTCCTTTCCCTCCACTAGAATCAGCATTTGAAGATATTTACGCAGACTAAGGAGAAGTAGAGAAATATGGAAACAAAATTAATGTCTTTCCGCGATACCATTATCCTTGCAATGTCTGAGGAAATGCGTCGCGACGAAAACGTACTCTTGATGGGTGAAGATGTAGGTGTCTTTGGTGGAGACTTTGGTACATCTGTAGGTATGCTTGAAGAATTTGGTCCAGAACGTGTTCGTGACTGTCCGATTTCCGAAGCAGCTATTTCTGGAGCAGCTGCTGGTGCTGCTATGACTGGACTTCGCCCAATCGTTGACATGACTTTCATGGACTTTTCTGTTATAGCCATGGATAATATCGTCAACCAAGCAGCTAAAACTCGTTACATGTTTGGTGGTAAAGGTCAAGTGCCTATTACAATCCGCTGTGCCGCTGGTAACGGAGTAGGTTCTGCAGCTCAGCACTCACAATCATTGGAATCTTGGTTTACTCATATCCCAGGATTGAAGGTTGTAGCTCCAGGTACACCAGCTGATATGAAGGGACTTCTTAAGTCTTCTATCCGTGACAACAACCCTGTTATCATTCTTGAATACAAATCAGAATTTAACCAAAAAGGTGAAGTTCCTGTTGATCCAGACTATACTATCCCACTTGGTGTCGGAGAAATCAAACGCGAAGGAACTGATGTAACAGTAGTAACATACGGTAAAATGCTTCGTCGTGTCATCCAAGCAGCTGAGGAATTGGCTGAAGAAGGCATCTCAGTAGAAGTAGTAGACCCACGTACTTTGGTTCCACTTGATAAAGAGATTATTATTAACTCTGTCAAGAAAACAGGAAAAGTAGTTCTTGTCAACGATGCCCACAAGACAAGTGGTTTTATCGGTGAAATTTCAGCTATTATCTCAGAATCAGAAGCATTCGATTATTTAGATGCACCTATTCGCCGTTGTGCAGGTGAGGATGTACCAATGCCTTATGCACAAAATCTTGAAAATGCAATGATTCCAACGGTTGAAAGCATCAAAGATGCAATCCGTAAAACTCACAACAAGCAATAATACATAAAATAAATTATGTAACTTGTATTAATTCAGACGAAGAAGCTTTGTATCTAATGATGCAAAGTTCTCTACGTTCTTAATATCTTTGATTAGAGCACGGGCTAGAGTCTGTGTGAAAAAGATAAACTTTCATAGAAACTAAAGTTTCTTCGTCAAGTTTTCTATTTTCACTTTGACTTTTAACGCCCTTTGCATCATGTAATTGAATTCGGACGGAGGTCTGTGAAAAAAAGATAGATTTCCTTGTGTTTATCGAACACATCGTCAATCTCCTATTTTTTCATTGCCCTCTTCGTCCTTAATATCTTAGTATAGAATAGGAGAGGTCATGGCTGATGATAAGCTAAGAGCGACTCCTGCAGCTAGAAAATTAGCGGATGATTTAGGAATTAATCTCTACGATATTTCTGGCTCAGGCGCAAACGGTCGTGTCCACAAAGAAGACGTGGAAACATTTAAAGACACTAATGTGGTTCGCATTTCACCACTTGCAAAACGAATTGCCCTTGAACATAACATTGCATGGCAGGAAATCCAAGGAACTGGTCATCGTGGCAAGATTATGAAGAAGGATGTTTTAGCTTTCCTTCCGGAAAATATTGAAAACGATACGATTAAGTCACCTTCTCAGATCGAAAAAGTGGAAGAAGTTCCAGATAACGTAACTCCTTATGGGGAAATCGAGCGTATTCCAATGACACCGATGCGTAAGGTTATTGCTCAACGTATGGTTGAATCATACTTGACTGCACCAACCTTCACGCTTAACTACGATGTCGATATGTCTGAAATGCTTGCCCTTCGTAAGAAAGTCCTTGATCCAATTATGGAAGCAACTGGTAAGAAAATTACCGTTACAGACTTGCTTTCACTTGCGGTTGTTAAGACGCTTATGAAACACCCGTACATTAACGCTTCATTAACGGAAGATGGTAAGACAATTATCACTCACAACTATGTCAACCTTGCGATGGCTGTTGGAATGGATAATGGTTTGATGACGCCAGTTGTTTATAATGCTGAAAAAATGAGCTTGTCTGAGTTGGTAGTTGCCTTCAAAGATGTTATCGGACGTACTTTGGATGGTAAACTAGCTCCTAGCGAATTGCAAAATTCAACCTTCACCATCAGTAACTTGGGAATGTTTGGTGTTCAATCATTCGGTCCAATCATTAACCAACCGAACTCAGCAATCCTTGGGGTTAGCTCGACAACTGAGAAACCTGTTGTAGTAAATGGTGAAATCGTGATTCGTCCAATTATGAGTCTTGGTTTAACAATTGACCACCGTGTCGTAGATGGTATGGCTGGTGCTAAGTTTATGAAAGACTTGAAAGCTTTAATTGAAAATCCAATCTCAATGTTGGTTTAGAGAATTTATTTTTAGAAATATAGATAAAGGAAGTAAGATATGGCCTTAGAAGTAATTATGCCAAAAGCCGGCGTGGATATGACAGAAGGACAAATCGTCCAATGGAATAAAAAAGTCGGAGAATTTGTAAAAGAAGGAGAAATCCTTTTGGAAATCATGACTGACAAAGTCAGCATGGAATTGGAAGCAGAAGAAGACGGTTACTTGATCGCTATCCTGAAAGGGGACGGCGAGACAGTCCCTGTTACAGAAGTTATCGGTTATCTTGGTGAAGAAGGGGAAAATATCCCAACAGCTGGAGCAGCTGCACCAGAAGCTAGCCCAGCACCTGCAGCAAGTGCTTCAAACGATGATGGTAAGAGCGATGATGCTTATGATATCGTTGTTATTGGTGGTGGACCTGCTGGTTATGTTTCTGCCATTAAAGCAGCTCAATTAGGTGGTAAGGTTGCTCTTGTTGAGAAATCTGAACTTGGTGGAACATGTTTGAACCGCGGATGTATCCCAACTAAAACTTACCTTCACAACGCTGAAATTATCGAGAATATCGGTCACGCTGCAAATCGTGGTATCGTGATTGAAAATCCTAACTTCACTGTTGATATGGAAAAACTTTTAGAAACTAAATCTAAAGTTGTTAATACTCTTGTTGGTGGTGTTGCAGGACTCCTTCGTAGTTATGGAGTTGATGTTCATAAGGGTATCGGTACTATTACTAAAGATAAGAATGTCTTGGTAAATGGTTCTGAATTGCTTGAAACTAAGAAGATTATCCTTGCTGGTGGTTCAAAAGTAAGCAAGATTAACGTTCCTGGTATGGAATCATCTCTTGTGATGACTAGTGATGACATCCTTGAAATGAATGAAGTACCAGAAAGCCTTGTGATCATTGGTGGTGGAGTTGTCGGTATCGAACTCGGTCAAGCCTTCATGACCTTCGGTTCAAAAGTTACGGTTATCGAAATGATGGACCGTATTGTTCCAGCAATGGATGCGGAAGTATCTAAGAACCTTCGCTTGATTCTTGAACGCAAAGGTATGACTATCTTGACAGGTACTAAACTTCAAGAAATCATTGAAGAAGATGGCAAACTCCGTATCAAAGTTGAAGGAAAAGATGATATCATCGCAAATAAAGCTCTTCTTTCAATCGGTCGTGTTCCAGATCTTGAAGGAATTGGAGAAGTTGAGTTTGAGTTAGACCGTGGTCGTATCAAGGTTAATGAATACATGGAAACTTCTGTTCCAGGTATCTATGCTCCAGGTGATATCAACGGTACTAAGATGTTGGCCCACGCTGCCTTCCGTATGGGTGAAGTTGCTGCTGAAAATGCCCTTAAAGGGAATCACCATGTTGCTAAATTGAACTTGACTCCTGCAGCTATTTACACACTTCCAGAAGTAGCAGCAGTTGGTTTGACTGAAGAACAAGCTCGTGAGAAATATGATGTCCAAATCGGTAAATTCAATTTTGCGGCTAATGGTCGTGCCATTGCATCAGATGCGGCTCAAGGATTTGTAAAAGTCATTGCAGACAAGAAATATGGTGAAATCCTTGGTGTTCATATCATTGGTCCTGCTGCTGCAGAGTTGATCAACGAAGCGTCAAGCATCATCGAAATGGAAATCACTGTTGAAGAAATGCTTAAGACAATCCACGGCCACCCAACATACTCTGAAGTTATGTACGAAGCCTTTGCGGATGTTCTTGGAATGGCCATCCATTCACCTAAGAAAAAATAAAAATAGATAGACTAGACTGGAATTATTTTCCAGTCTCTATCGTATTAGAAGGTATCTTATGAAATATATTATCAATCATTCAAACGACACTGCCTTTAATATTGCTTTGGAAGAATATGCCTTTAAACACCTTTTGGACGAGGATCAAATTTTCCTGCTTTGGATTAACAAACCATCTATCATTGTAGGACGTCACCAAAATACCATTGAAGAGATCAACAGAGACTACGTTCGTGAACACGGAATTGAAGTAGTACGTCGTATCAGTGGTGGTGGAGCAGTTTACCATGATTTGAACAACCTCAACTATACTATCATTTCAAAAGAAGATGAAAACAAGGCCTTTGACTTCAAGAGCTTTTCTACTCCGGTTATCAACACTTTGGCGGAACTTGGTGTTAAAGCTGAATTTACAGGCCGCAATGACCTTGAGATTGACGGCAAGAAATTCTGTGGGAATGCACAAGCTTATATCAATGGACGTATCATGCACCATGGTTGTCTTCTCTTTGACGTGGATTTGTCAGTCCTTGCTAACGCACTCAAAGTTTCTAAAGACAAGTTCGAATCTAAAGGTGTTAAATCCGTTCGCGCACGTGTAACCAATATCGTTGATGAATTACCAGAAAAAATCACTGTTGAAGAATTCCGTGACTTACTTTTGGAATACATGAAAAAAGAATACCCTGAAATGACAGAGTATGTGTTCTCAGATGAAGAATTGGCTGAAATCAATCGAATCAAAGAAACTAAGTTTGGAACTTGGGACTGGAATTATGGGAAATCACCTGAATACAATGTCCGTCGTGGAACTAAATTCCCAAGCGGTAAGGTTGAAATTTTTGCTAATGTAATTGAATCAAAAATTCAAGACATTAAAATTTACGGGGACTTCTTTGGTATCGAAGATGTAGCAGCAGTAGAAGATGTTCTTCGTGGTGTTAAATACGAACGAGAAGATGTCCTTAAAGCACTTCAAACCATTAACCTAGGTCGTTACTTCGCAGGAATCACTGCAGAAGAAATTGCTGAGGCAGTGGTTGAATAAACAAAGAGAGATCCATGTAATGTGGATTTCTTTTTATTTAAACTTGATAATCAATCATCATGAGAGTATAATATAGTGGAAATTTAAAATATATAGAGGAAAAATTAATAATGATAAAGATTCCAGTTGAAAATCTTGGTCTATTTGAACAGTTAGATCGTACTGTGGTAGCATTTTTTAAGAAACAAGAAACTACAAATCCATACGATTTGAGTGTCAGTATCACACAAGAGCACTTCGATAAGAAAAGACAAGAGTTAGAGCCTTTAGGTTTTCAAGCTGTCCAAATCCCTCTGGGAATGGCTTTAGATAATGTTATTCAGCAAGCACATTTTAAAGCCTTAATTATTGGTGGTCTTGCTCCTGAGGAAATCATCGTTAGCAAAGAAGAATTACTGCCAATGAAAGACATTGTTGATAGTTTTTGTATTATGTATGCAGCAGCGAATAACCGACTTGAAAATAGTAAAGCTTATGAATTAATGAAAGATAAAACGGTCTACTTTTTTGGAAAATTTCTTACTGACACTCCTCAAAAAGGTGATGAAATTGCTTATATGGGTATTGAACGTAAAGCAAGTGATGGTACGCCATATGAAGCTATTAAATGTTTTTTAACTAAAGAAAGTGCTGAGAAGTACAATGAAGAAAAAAGACCCGTAACCCCTGCGAATCTGGCTTATCTAAAGTCATTTTGGGGAAAGCCAGTTATAATTGAGCCACACAGAAATTATTGGATTGAATTTTTATAGAACAATAAAAGAGCGTTAGATTTTTGATTATCTAACGCTCTTTTTACAAATATTACATAAATTATATTATGTGAGATTATAAACTATCCAGCGCATTCTTTTGCTCATCATTAACGATATGGGTATACAAGTCGGTAACTTGTGTGCTTGCATGTCCTAGCTGGTGACTGACCAGAACCTGTGATTTGGTTGCATCATAGAGACGAGTCGCAAGAGTGTGGCGAAGTTTATGGGGTGTCACGCGGACTTTAAAGTCTTCTGAATACTTGGCTACCATCTTTTCGACACTAGAAGCGTCAATACGGTTTGGAACACCTCGATACAAGGTTAGAAAGAGGGCTGTATCAGTCTTTTCTGTCTTGTAACGTTTGTCTCTTATAGCAAGATATTGCTCCAAATAAGGCTTAGCAAAGGCAGCAACATTAACTGAGTCTCGTTTTCCACCTTTTCGAGTGACATCAATTACCATCATCTTGAGGTTGAGATCTCGAAGGTCCAGGTTAACCGCTTCAGAGAGACGGACACCAGAGGCAAGAAGCAGTGCTATAATAGCTAAATCTCGCTCTTTATTCTTATTAAAGGAAGATAGGGCACGATTTGAGAGAGTTTTGGGATATTCCTCATCAATATAATTTAAAAATCCCTCTGTTTCATCACCTAAAAAGAGCTTTTGCTTGATATTTTCGGCTCGAGCAGCCAAGGTTTCTTTCTTTTTCTTAGTTGCAACTTTCTTCATAACATTGCGATAGAAATAAGGTTCACCTTGCTCGTTTTCAACTTCCTCAGTCAAGTACTTATAAAGACTAGAAAGCGCTGATAAAGTACGGTTGATGGTTGTTTGGGAGACACCTTGCTTAGTCGTATTGGCATTGAGCAAAGGACGTTCACGTAAGTAAAGAATAAAAGATTCCATGTCTTTCTTGGTCATGTGCTCAAGTACATCTAAAGGTATATTGGCCATGGTGTCAGCATCCGATATACCAGATTCCAAAACCCAGGTGAAAAATCGATCGTATTCCTTTAAGTATTCGTATAAGGTCGTAAAACTATATGGAACGGCCAGTTTTGATTGGTAATATTCTAATACATACCAGGGCATGACTTGTTTGAGTTTATCAATCCGTTCTAATAAGATCTCGCGTTTCATGTTTTTCTCCAAATCTTTCTATACTAGTAGTATAGCATACCCATGTATATTTTTCAAGAAAATTATAGTTTTTCGGAAAGATGATATAGGAGATATATAGGAATGGCTAAATTAACTGTCAAATAAAAAAATCATATCAGAATCGTTATTAAATCAATGCTCAATCAAATTTCTCTACAGAATACTTTTGATTCTCTTCAGTTTAATCACATACAAAAAAACTCGACACCTTCATTTAGAATCGAGTTTTTTTAATAAGTAACAATTTGCCAATACGCTTCAAAGTTATTTTAATTTATTTTGAAATCTTTAACACATAACATAAATTATGTAAAACACTTCCTACAACAACAAATCTTTTACTTTCCCAATTTCACTTTTTGGAATCACGAGATGAATCATATCTCCTAGATACATCCTTGTAGATCCATTTACTGTCTTACTTTTACCGTTATGTACTTGGGTTGTGATAAGCACATTGTGTGGTAAATTGAGTTCATGTACTTGCTTACCAGCTATCTTATCAGAAACTGGGATTTCAATTAGGGTAACTTCTCCATCATCAGTTGCTGATTCAGGTAGCATTTTTTCAAGCATGGCTTCATAGACAGGTGCTCCTTTGAGCAAATCCATGACGATGTAAGCTACTAGGGTCACCATACCTAAAGGCATAAGGTTTCGGATGTCACCAACCATTTCAGTTACAAGAATCATAGCTGTCAAAGGTGCTTTTGAGATAGCCCCAAAATAACCGCTCATTCCAAGAATTACAAAGATAGGAAATTGCTGCTGGCTAACAAGTCCAAGATTGACACAAATAACGCCTACTAGAGCCCCAAGTAAAGAACCTAATGCTAAAATCGGTAAGAAAATACCTCCTGGCAGTCCACTTCCGTAACTGATCATACTCCAGATAAAGCGAATGATAAAGTAAAGTAAGAGAATTTGGAAACTAAAATTTTGTTCTGTTAAGGATAATACAACTTGATTTCCGCCACCAAGTATTTGAGGAAGAAATATTCCAACTGGAATGATCAGGATAAAAGCAAGAATTGGATGATAAGCTTTATCAATGTTAAGCTTTTGGCCAACCCAGTCATAAATTTTTCCAACATTTAGAACCGCTTTCTCATAAAGAAAACCTGAGAGTCCAAGAAAAATCCCCATAACAAGATAAATCCAATATTGGCTCAAACTCATGAGAGGGATATCATCTGGCATATCCAAAACAGGTGTTAAGCCGAAGATGAGAAGGGAGACAAAGTTTGCTACCAGACTGGCAGCCAGAGTTGAAACCCAGAAAAATCTTGAAAAGTGATGATAAACTTCTTCTACTACAAATAATAACCCTGCAATCGGTGCATTAAAGGCTGCAGCAAGTCCAGCAGCAGCTCCACTAGCTATTAAAGAGCGCTCTTCTACTGGGCTAGATTTCAGCCATTTAGCAATTCCTTTGCCTCCAACAGCACCTAGTTGAATACTTGGACCTTCACGACCGAGCATGAGTCCACTAGCAATCGCTAAAATACCAAGGATGTATTTCTTCCAAAGCACACTCCACCAGTTGAGTGACATGAGACCTTTTAACTCCGCCTCAACTTGAGGAATACCAGAACCTTTGATATCCTTTTCTGAGTGTGTTAATTTAGCACTAAGCCAACAAATAACAAGATAAAGCACGGAAATCATCAACAGGTTACGTACAAGATTATCTTGATCACGATAAAGCCCTTGGATGACATGAAAACCTTTTTCAATAGAAAACCGAAAAGATCCTACAATAAGGCCTACTACTAATCCAACGATAATTCCTCGCCCTACTTGAGATAGAATTGTACTAGATGCAAAGGCAAATTCTTTCTTGGAACTAAGTGTTTCCGACTGTTCCTCCATAATTTTCTCCTTTAATTATCTTTTTCAGCTTCTGAAACGATCGTTTTAATTGGTTCAAAGCTTGTGCGATGAATCGGTGAAACACCGTGCTTTTCTAACCCTTCTAAATGTCTAGCCGTTCCATAGCCGGCATTTTGAGAAAAATCATAACCTGGAAATACCTGGTCATAGTTAGACATGATCTTATCTCTGGTAACCTTAGCAATGATGGATGCTGCTGCGATGGATAGAGAATTAGCATCACCTTTAATGATGGAAGTCTGAGAAATCGGCAAATCCAACTTCATTGCATCAATCAAAAGATGTTCTGGTTGAGGCTGAAGCTGTGAAATAGCTTCTTTCATAGCTAGTTTAGTCGCTTCATAAATATTGACTTGATCAATGACATGATTGTCCATAATGCCAATACCGATTGCAAGAGCCTTATCTTTAACAGCTTGAAAAATCTCCTCATGTTTTTTCTTAGGGATTTTTTTACTGTCATTTAAGCCTTTAATCTTACAATTTTTCGGAAGAATGACTGCTGCAGCAACAACAGGACCAGCTAAAGGACCGCGTCCGACCTCATCTACACCTGCAATTAAGCTAATACCTTGTGCATAAAGCTTTTTTTCGTAAGCTAACATGCCTTCTAGGCGCAAATTTTCATCAATTTCAGATTGAATAGCTTTCTTGCGCTTTTCAATTTCTTTTTGAACACCTGAACGAGAATCTTTTTCAAACTCCTTAAATAAAGGACTATCAAGTTCAGTTATCTTCCCTAATTCTTCTTTTATTTCTTTAATCGTTGCCATTGAGGTCTTCCAATGTATCTAATGTATAGTTGCCTAGTTTTCCATCACGAACTTCTTTTACAAAAAGGTTGTAAAAACGATCGTAATCATCACGGAAACCAAGAATACGAGTCATATCCATGATAATTTCTGGAGCTTCGTCGTTCAAATTCATTTGTTTAAAACGTTCTTGTAGCTTTTCAGGGTAATGAGTTTTAAAGTAATTAAGACCGAAAATCGTCACTTCATCCATCGGGAGCAGCTGATCTTTGATGGCTCCAGTCAATGCGAGTTTAAGTGCGACAGTGTCATCTTCGAATTTTGGCCAGAGAATACCAGGAGTATCCAAAATTTCTAAATCCTTATTGGTTTTAAGCCATTGTTGGCCTTTTGTGACACCCGGTTTATTACCAACTACAGCAATTTTCTTACCAGCTAAACGGTTCATCAGAGTTGATTTTCCTGCGTTTGGAATTCCAATAATCATGGTACGCAAGGTTTCAATTTGAATACCACGTTCTTTCTGACGAGCAATCTTATCCGCCATGAGTTTCTTAGCAGCATCTGTCACGACTTTTACCGTAATTTGCTCTTTAGAATTAATAGCGAGTGTTTGAACCCCCTGTGATTCAAAATGCTGACGCCACTCTTTTGTCAATGCAGGGTCTGCAAGATCTGCCTTGTTTAGAATCAATAGTCTTGGTTTGTCCCCGATGATTTTAGTCAGCATTGGATTTTGGCTAGACAAGGGCAAACGTGCATCTACTAAAACTGTCACAAAATCAACAAATTTTAAATTTTCCTGAACCTGACGTCGTGCTTTGGACATATGTCCAGGAAACCATTGAATAGTTGCCATTTTATTTCCTTTTCTTCATACAAACTTATTCTAAAAAACATAGATGATTACTGACTATTTTACCATATTTTGGCTATTTTTGCAGGTGAATTGTGCCTTTTAAAAAGGGAAATCCCCCTTTACCAAGAGGAAAAGAGGGATAAAATGATTATTGATGGATAGCTTGCGATGCAGTAATCAGAGTTAGTTTGTAAACATCGTCAGAGTTACATCCACGCGAAAGATCATTTACTGGTTTGTTAAGGCCTTGCAAAACAGGTCCAACAGCAGCAAATCCACCAAGACGTTCTGCCATCTTGTAACCAATGTTACCTGCTTCAATACCAGGGAAGATGAAGACATTTGCTTGTCCGGCTACATTGCTTCCAGGTGCTTTAAGAGCTGCAGTTTCAGGAACAAAAGCAGCATCGAATTGTAATTCACCATCGATTTCAAGGTCAGGACGCAAGTCGTGTGCGATTTTAGTTGCTTCAACAACCTTATCAACACTTTCGCCAAAACCTGAGCCTTTAGTTGAATAGCTAAGCATAGCAATCTTAGGTTCAATACCAAACATCTTAGCTGTGATAGCTGAGTTAATAGCAATTTCAGCTAGAGCATCAGCATCAGGATTGATGTTGATAGCACAGTCACCAAATATGTAACGTTCACTACCACGGACCATGAGGAAGGCACCTGATGTACGGCTAACATTTGGACGAGTCTTGATAATTTGAAGAGCTGGACGAACTGTTGAAGCTGTTGAGTGAATAGCTCCTGAAACCATACCATCTACTAAGCCCATATAGACTAACATTACACCAAAGTAGTTAACATCATTGACAAGCACTTCTCTCGCTTCTTCTTCTGTCATTTTTCCTTTACGACGTTCAACAAGTGCAGCTACCATTTCTTCAAATTGTGGGTAGTGTTCTGGATCAATGATTTCGTAACCTTCTGTAATTCCTTCGATTTCAAGATAGATTTTAATTTTTTCAGGGTTTCCTAATAGGACAGGGATAACTTCTGTTTCTTTTACCAAACGCTTCGTTGCTTGAAGGATACGTGGTTCTTCACCTTCAGGTAGAACGATGCGTGCATTTTTACCAACTAGGTTGGCTTTCAAACTTTCAAAAACTTCCATGAGTTTTGACTCCTTTTAAGATAAATTATTATTTGATAACTGTGTAATAAGTGCGTTAAAATCATCCGGTAGTGGGCATTCTAGCTCCAACTGTTCTTTTAAGAAAGGATGATAGAACGATAAGTAATGGCAATGAAGCGCTTGGCGTTCTATACCATGGTCTAAGCTTCCACCATAAAGATCATCTCCAAGTAATGGAAATCCAATATGCGAGAAATGAACCCGAATCTGGTGGGTTCTCCCAGTACGGAGACGAATATCAACTAAGTGAATATTTCCATAAGATGCTACTATCCGATAGGAAGTATGGGCATACTTCCCACCTTTTGCGACCCGTCTAGTGATGATGGAATCTTCATCTCGAGCTATTGGAGCGATGATTTCTCCCTGAGGATCCAGATGCCCCTCTCCTTTAACCAAGGCGTAATAACGCTTTTCAATAGCCTTTCTTTGCAATTGCTTGTCTAATCTAGCATGCGCGTAGCCATGTTTTGCAAAAAGCATCAAGCCAGAGGTATCTCTATCAAGTCTTGTAACGATGTGAACTTGTTGGTTTTCATAGTTCTGTTTGACATAGTAACCCTTGATAAAGTTGGCAATGGTATTGGAATGATTGACACTAGGAATAGATGCAACACCAAAGGGTTTATTAATAATCAAGAAATGATCATCTTCAAATAGAATATCTAGCGGATAATCAATTGCTTCCAGTGTCTCGAAACCTTCTTCTGGAGGAATATCAATGACAACCTCATCCCCAATATCTAAGAGATAGGTAGCGTTCTGTGGATGCCCGTTGACTCGAATATCACCACCTCGAAACTTAATCTTGGCAAGTAACCCTTTAGAAACTTCATGTTTTTTCAGAAAGGTTTTGACCTTGATATGTTCGTCAGCAATAAACTGAAACCTCATTCGTCCACCTCACCAATAAAGGCATCTTTAACACGATTCCAAAAACTGGTGTGGCTTGGAGTGGCTACGAAATGAATCTTGTGGTGGTCGATTTGGTACTCTATTTTTTCAATATTTCGGAAAGAATAGATACTATTATCGATAGAGATAGTATGATAATCATTTCGAGTTGGTATCAGTTCGATTTTATCTTTCTTAGGAACAATGATTGAAGAACCAAGTGTTCGATAAATTCGATTATTCAGACTAGCAATTTCCGCCAATTGTAATGCTTCTATCGTTGGATGTAGAACTGCTCCACCAAGCGATTTATTGTAGGCTGTGCTACCTGTTGGAGTTGAAACCGTCAAGCCGTCACCACGGAAACGTTCAAAAGGAACATGATTAATGATAACATCAGCAACCATAGTGCGATCCGCTCGACGAATACTAGCTTCATTTAGTGCTCGGAAAGACTTGACTTCACCATTTTCAAGAAAGATTTTAACACTTAAGAGCGGATAAGAAACTCGAGCTCCATTATCCAACTGTAAATTTGTGACTAATTGATCCAACTCAAAATCACGATAATCCGTATAAAAACCTAAGTGCCCAGTATGCACTCCAATGAAACGCACCTTATCGAGTTGGTTTTCATATTTATGAAATGCAGACAGTAACATGCCATCTCCACCAATAGAGATAACGATGTCTGGATTCTTATCATTCAGGATAAAATTATTCTTTTTTAAGCGATCTTTTAATTCAAAAAGAACCTTTTGACTCTGAGGTTTACGGTTGGCAATTAGGTCAATTCGTTTACCTGTATTCTTCATCGGTATCGTCACTGTTTCCTACCCCGTCATTTAATTTTCTGTGCAAAGGATCAAAGAGTGCTTGCGCTTCCTGGATATCAGCACGTATTTTACTCATTTCTTCGTCTAGCTGATGAGAAATTCTGGCAGTGATCTCAAGCCTTTCCTTGATTTCTTCCGGGAAATCTCCTTGGTATTTATAGTTGAGTGAATGTTCAATCGTCGCCCAAAAGTTCATTGCCAACGTACGAATTTGAATCTCAACTAAGATGGTTTTTGCACCATTTATAGTATCGACTGTATATTCAATAACTACATGGTAAGAACGATAACCTGACGCCTTACGATGAGTGATATAATCTCGTTCTTGAACAACTCTCATATCCTGTCTTTTACGAAGGATAGATACAACCTCATTCACGTCGTCTACAAATTGAACCATCACACGCAATCCTGCAATATCTTGCAAATCTTGTTCAAGCGTGTCATAGGTTATTCCACGACGTGCCATTTTTTCTTTGATGCTTTCAATCGGCTTTACGCGACCTGTTACAAACTCAATCGGAGAATGTCGGTTTTGTTTTCTATATTGTTTTCGGATTCCTCGGAGTTTTATTTTTAGCTCTCCGACAGCCTGAATGTAAGGATCTAAAAATTCTTCCCATTCTGTAATCATATAACTCTTACGTCCAATTCTCTCTACACTATAATTTATCTAGTTTTTGATTTTCTTATGAAAATCATATACAATAAATACAATGCTTATTATACCATAAATCGCTTTCAAATATAAAGAAAAGGTTGTTAAAATGAAACATTTAGAAATTGAAATGAAGACACTTCTTAGCAAAGAAGAATATGACCGATTGCAAACTCAATTTTTAGAAGTCACACCAGTTACACAAAAAAATTACTACCTAGACACGCCTGATTTTCACCTTCGTCAACACAAAATTGCTATGCGCATTCGTACTTTTGATACAAGCGCTGAGTTGACCATAAAAATTCCTCAAGCAGTTGGAAATATGGAATACAACCAAGCGCTTACTCTTGAGGAAGCTAAATATTGCCTTGAAGAATGTAAACTCCCTCAGGGGATGATTATGGAAGAACTAAAAAGTCGAGGACTCTCACCAAATGGTTGGGCTGTTTTGGGTTGTTTAACGACTGTTCGCTACGAAAAAGAAACAGCTATTGGACTCATGGCCCTTGATCAAAACCATTACTTCGATATTGTTGATTATGAACTTGAACTGGAAGTAGAAAACAGCGACCAAGGTAACCTTGATTTTCAAGAGTTTTTATGTGCGAATGAAATCCAATATAAGAAAGCTCCTTCAAAATTAGTGAGATTTATAGAAAATATGAAAAATTCCTGAAATAATCAACTTTTTTTGATAAAATAAAAGAGATAAAAAATATTAGAATCTGTAACAGAAAACACTTATTTTAAAATTGTTTCCTTTTGCTGATTCACTTAGTTTATAGAGGACGGTTTATCAATGTCAGATACAAAGAATATGAAGCTTTTTTCGCTTTCATCAAACCATGAAATTGCTCAAAAAATCGCAGATGCTGCAGGTGTGCCACTTGGAAAATTATCATCACGTCAATTCTCAGATGGTGAAATCCAAGTTAACATCGAAGAAAGTGTTCGTGGCTATGATGTTTATATCATCCAATCTACTTCTTATCCTGTTAGCAATCATTTGATGGAACTTTTAATCACTGTTGATGCCTGTGTTCGTGCTAGTGCAAATACAATCAATGTTGTCATGCCTTATTTTGGTTATGCTCGTCAAGACCGTATCGCTTCTTCTCGCGAACCTCTTACAGCTAAACTTGTTGCAAATATGTTGGTTAAAGCTGGAGTTAGTCGTGTATTGACACTTGATCTTCACGCTGTTCAGGTTCAAGGTTTCTTTGATATTCCGGTTGACAACCTCTATACAATTCCTCTTTTTGCAAAACATTATTGTGATAAAGGTTTGACAGGTTCAGATGTGGTTGTTGTTAGCCCTAAAAATTCAGGTGTAAAACGTGCTCGTAGCCTTGCTGAGTACCTTGATGCACCGATTGCTATCATCGACTATGCTCAAGATGATTCTGAACGTAGCCAAGGATATATTATCGGTGAAGTTGAAGGCAAGAAAGCAATCTTGATTGATGATATTCTAAATACAGGTCGTACTTTCTCTGAAGCTGCTAAAATCCTAGAACGCGATGGTGCGACTGAAATCTATGCAGTTTCAAGTCATGGACTTTTCGTTGACGGCGCTGCAGAATTGCTTGATGCAGCTAATATCAAGGAAATTTTGGTTACAGATTCTGTGGTAACAGAAAGTAAAAAACCAAAAAATGTACAATACATTACTGCAAGTGAATTAATTGGTGATGCCATGGTTCGTATTCATGAAAGAAAACCAGTTAGTCCACTATTTAAATTTAAATAGAAATTAGGTGAGTTTTTGATTTATTTGGATAATGCTGCTACGACACCGATGTCACCTGCAGCTATCTCAGCAATGACTCAAGTCATGCAAGAAACATATGGGAACCCTTCTAGTATTCATGGTCACGGGCGTCAGGCGGGTAAATTGTTACGTGAAGTACGTCAAGAGTTAGCTCGTTTATTAGGAACAAAGCCCCAACACATTTTCTTTACTTCTGGTGGTACTGAAAGTAATAATACTGCTATTATCGGTTATTGCCTCCGCCATCAAGATCGTGGCAAACATATCATTACCACTGCTATTGAACATCATGCAGTTCTTGAACCTATTGAATATCTAGTTGAAAAATTTGGGTTTGAAGTGACAATTCTAGAACCTGAAAATCAAGAAATCACAGCAGACCAAGTCAAAAATGCTCTTCGCGAAGATACTATTTTAGTTTCTACAATGTATGCCAATAATGAAACAGGAACTTTATTACCTATTGCAGAAATCGGGAAAGTTTTAAATGACCATCAGGCTGTATATCATGTAGATGCGGTTCAGGCAGTTGGTAAAATTGAAATCCTACCTGAAGAATTGGGAATTGACTTTCTCAGTGCTTCTGCTCACAAATTTTATGGTCCCAAAGGCGTTGGTTTCCTTTATGCTGCGACCACTGATTTTGATTCTTACCTACACGGTGGCGATCAAGAACAGAAAAAAAGAGCAGGGACAGAAAACCTTCCTGCAATAATTGGTATGGTCGCAGCTCTAAAGGATGATCTTGAACATATAGAGCCTAACTTTGAAAAAGTTCAAAAACTACAAGAAACATTTCTAGCTGAAATGGATGGATCAAACTACTATCTAAACCAAGGTAAAGAGCAACTTCCCTATGTCCTCAATATTGGATTCCCGGGACAACGCAACGACCTACTGCTACTTCGTCTAGACCTTGAAGGGATTTCTATCTCGACTGGTTCTGCTTGTACTGCTGGTGTTGTTCAAGTCAGTCATGTTCTTCAGGCTTTTTATGGAGAAGACTCGCCTCGCTTACACGAGTCTGTTCGCGTCAGCATTTCACCTCAAAATACAGAACAAGAAATGATAACTCTTGCTAAAACTCTTAAAAATATCATCGGAGGATAACTCAATGGCATTCGAACAAACAATTAAACTAAAAAATTGTCGTTACGATTACACACTTAGCCCAACTGTAAAGAAATTTACTCTTAAAGATAATACTTTCTTTGAAACTAAAGTTGGTAACTATGAACTGACACGTCTACTTGAAAAAGTTCCAAATAGTGGAGAAGGTTTCCAGCTTAAGATTATCATCAACAAAGATCTGACAGGTGCAAAAATTAATATCACAGATAAATTTGGCCTTCGTTTAGTTGATATTTTTAAGTCTGAAGAAACACATATTCACCAAGAGAAATTCTACTTCTTGATGGATAGTCTTGTTGAACGTGGTGTATTTACAAAAAGTGAAAGATAAAAGGTCGTTATGTTTCGATTAACTTACAAGGATCCTTATAAAGTTGAACGTGTGCAAGAATATGAAGATTATGAAGCACTTATGCTATCTCTATCAGGTTGTGTAACCCTTCCTGATACGACTATTATCACATCATTAACACATAATGGAGTTGAGATCTATCAAGGGCTTCTTGGTGATCTCTACCGTTTTTTGAAATCTTACCACGAAAATAGCTAAACTAAGATTTTTCTTAGTTTTTTTTCGTTATTGTTGCTTTTTTCACAAGCTTTCTATAAAATAGTAGATAGAAAGGTTGTGATTTTGTGAAAGAAAAACAGTCTGCTATTCCTAAAGCAACAGCAAAGAGACTTTCTCTCTACTATCGTATTTTTAAAAGATTTAATGCTGAGAAAATTGAAAGAGCTAATTCCAAACAAATTGCAGAGGCAATTGGAATTGATTCTGCGACGGTTCGTCGTGACTTCTCTTACTTTGGCGAACTTGGAAGACGTGGCTTTGGCTATGATGTCAAGAAGCTCATGAATTTTTTTGCCGATCTTTTAAATGATAACTCTATTACCAACGTTATGCTGGTTGGTATTGGAAATATGGGACATGCCCTCCTCCACTACCGCTTTCACGAGCGTAATAAGATGAAAATCGTTATGGCTTTTGACCTAGATGATCATCCTGAGGTTGGTACCCAGACTCCTGACGGTGTTCCAATCTATGGAATCTCTCAAATTAAGGAAAAATTAAAAAACGCCAATATCAAAACAGCAATTCTTACTGTTCCTAGTGTTAAATCCCAGGAAGTTGCTGAATTGTTGGTTGATGCTGGCATCAAAGGTATTCTCAGTTTTTCTCCTGTTCACCTACATCTTCCTAAAGACGTAGTTGTTCAGTATGTCGATCTTACAAGTGAACTTCAAACCCTCCTCTATTTCATGCGTAAAGAGGATTAGAAAGTGTAAATATTTATGAATAAACCAGTTATTGGGATTACAGGAAACGAAAAAGCCCATCCAGACGATGAGCTTATGATGAGTTATGCTGCCAAAGGCTTTGTTGAAGGAGTTAAGGAAGCTGGAGGTATCCCCATTATCCTACCAATTGGTGATGAAGAAATGGCTAGCTACTACATTAGCCTGATTGATAAATTAATCCTAACAGGTGGTCAAAATGTTGATCCAAAATACTACGGTGAACCCAAGGTCATCGATAGCGATGATTACCTCCTTCAACGTGATATTTTTGAGTTAGCCCTCATTAAAGAGGCTATCAAGCAAAAGAAACCAATTTTTTCTGTCTGTCGTGGTACTCAGCTCTTTAATGTTGCCATGGGTGGGTCTCTGTATCAAGATATCGAGGATCATTGGCAGGATACTTCCGCTGAATACACCACTCAGCGACTTGTCACCGAACCAGATACTATTCTAAGAGAAATCTATGGAGAAATCTCTCATATCAATTCTTTCCACCATCAGAGCATCAAAGATTTAGCCCCTAATATTAAGGTTGTAGCACATGATCCTAAAGATGGTATTATCGAAGCTGTTACAACTACGGACGGCTTCCCTTATCTTGGTGTTCAATGGCATCCTGAATTTCTCTTTGAAAATCGCCCCAAAGATAAAACATTGTTCGACTATGTCGTCAATGAATTATAAATTCGATAAATTAGTTAATTAATTATGAATGAACTTACCCCACCTTCTACGCATGACCTTTTGAGAGATTTAGATGTTAATGTTTTCTCATCTGTTAAGAGCAAGAATATTGACCATTTCTTATCCTATAAGGAAAAGAAAATAGAAGTTTATTTTCAACTTTCTAATCTATATAGTCTTTTAACAGCAGAAAGTTACCAATCATTTTCTAAGAATAAAGAGTATCTAGACAAACTCTCACTAAAAGACAAACAAAAAGAACTGAAAGAAATGTCTAAAAAGGCAAAACCATTTTGTAAAAAGGCAGATGCTAAATTTAAAGGCAGATTTCGTTCTTCGCTTGTCTTTTACAGAGATATCTTGATCCACTCAAAAAAGTATTATAAAATTGAAGACTTCAATGCTATTATTGACTTTATCGTGCAAGAAAAGTTGCTAATCCCTACAATTGATCCTCTTCCTAAAATTGATATGAACGAAGTTGAGTCCTATGCTTTACCAGCGATTGAGCAGGGTCCCCTAAACTTCAAAAAATAATCCTATATCAGGTCCGTCTTCTCGCGGTAACTAAAATAATCAGAATGAGAGACAATTAAATGGTCCAATAAGACCAATCCCATTAATTCGCAGGCTTCTTTAACAAGCTTCGTAACATGGTCATCATTGGGGCTAGGAACTACTGCTCCTGATGGATGATTATGAACCAGAATCACAGATGTTGCCATATGCTTCAAAGCGTAGTGGAGAATTTCTCTGGGTTCAGCAATGCTTCTCGTGGCAGACCCGATAAAAATAGTCTGTTGGTGAATGATTTGATTTTGAGTATTCAGATAGAGCGCCACTAGGTGCTCTTGTTTTTTATCTCCAAGCTCAGACTGCATCTTTTTAGCTAATTTACGACTGCTAAGAATACTCTCCATTTCCACTGTTTCCCTTTTATGGATACGGTAGCCTAATTCAATAACTGCTTGTAATTCGATAGCCTTAACACGTCCAATACCCGATAGAGTCTGCAATTCCTGTAGACTCATTCTTTTGAGGTCAGTTAAACATGTCATCTGATTTAAGACCTTCTGTGCTATTTCAAAAACATTGGCCTGTTTTGTACCTGTCCTTAGTAAAATAGCTAGTAATTCTTGATTACTGAGAGCCTCTACTCCTTCTTTTACTAGTCTCTCTCTTGGTAATAGCGAATCTTCTTGAAATGAAATACTATACATAAAAATCCTCCTCACTTTATTATTCGTGAGAAGGAAGCTTAATTTGATAAATATAAGTTATTTTTAGATTTTTTCAAGAGCTAGTCGTAAATCTTCAATCAAATCATCGACATTTTCTAGTCCAATTGATAGACGGATTTGATTTTTAGTTACTCCTGCTGCTTCTAGATCAGAGTCAGACAATTGAGAATGAGTTGTAGTTGCTGGATGAACGACCAATGATTTGGCATCTGCTACGTTTGCAAGGTTTGAAAAGATTTCTAAGCTATCAATCACTTTACGTGCTTCTGCTTCTCCACCCTTAACGTGGAAGGTAAAGATTGAACCAACACCTTTTGGTAAATATTTTTCAGCCAAGGCATGGTAAGGGCTATCAGCTAATTTTGGATAATTAACTTTTTCAACTTTTGGATGGTTCACAAGGAAATCAACAATTTTTTCAGAGTTTTGAACATGACGTTCAACACGGAGAGATAGTGTTTCAAGACCTTGTAGGAGCAAGAATGAGTTAAATGGTGAAAGGGCAGCTCCCATATCGCGAAGCAATTGAACACGAGTAGCAACGATAAAGGCTGCAGCACCTACATCTCGAGTATAGCTCAAATTATGGTAGCTTGGATCTTCATTGACGAATTGAGGGAATTTCCCTGAAGCTGCCCAGTCAAATTTACCGCTATCAACAATGACACCGCCAATAGTTGTACCGTGTCCACCGATAAATTTAGTTGCCGAGTGAACTGAGATATCTACACCGTGTGAAAAGACATTAATGAGATATGGTGTTGCAAATGTATTGTCAGAAACTAAAGGAATTTGGTGTTTGTGAGCAATTTCAGCTATTTTTTCAATATCAGGAATGTTGATAACTGGATTACCCAAAGTTTCAATCAAAACAAGTTTTGTATTATCTTTAATCGCTGCCTCTACTTCTTCTAGATTATCAATATCAACAAAAGTTGTGGTGATTCCGTAACGAGGAAGGGTTTCTTTCAAAAGGTTAAAGGTACCACCGTAGATAGTTGAAGCTGCAACCACGTGGTCTCCTGCATGAGCAAGTCCAAGGATAGTATAAGTAAGAGCTGCCATCCCAGAAGCTGTGGCAAGTGCACCTACTCCGCCTTCTAGTGCTGCAATACGCTCTTCAAAGGCCGAAGTTGTTGGATTGGTAATACGAGTATAGATATTTCCAGCTTTTTGAAGGGCAAAAAGGTCTGCACCCTCCTGTGTATCTTCAAATACAAAAGATGTTGTTTGATAAATAGGGACAGCACGAGACTTGGTAGTAGCATCTACCACTTGTCCTGCATGCAATTGTAGGGTTTCAAATTTAAATTCACGAGTCATCATCAGACCTCCAAAGATTTCATTACATTAATTGTATCATCTATGACAGTCAGTTACAAATACAACTTTGTTATATATTGGCATAAGCAACAGCTATGGCATATATTAGAATTGAAAAACTTTTTTCAGATAGTTTAAAAAGTTTGTCTTCACTGCTCCTATACTTTATAATGTTTAGAAAGGAGAAAACTATGTCAGAAATTACACATGAAATTGATTCAAACTTCGCTGGTCGTTTAAACATTTTACGTGCTGGTGTGCTCGGAGCCAATGACGGGATTATTTCCATAGCTGGAGTTGTTATCGGAGTTGCCAGTGCAACCAGTAATATCTGGATAATCTTTCTTTCAGGTTTGGCCGCCATCTTAGCGGGTGCCTTCTCTATGGCTGGAGGTGAATATGTTTCAGTATCCACTCAAAAAGACACTGAGGAAGCCGCTGTGGCTCGTGAACAATTACTTTTGGATAAGGATATCGAGGCTGCAAAGAAATCTCTCTATGCTGCTTATCTTCAAAATGGTGAGTGTGAAACTTCAGCTCAACTTTTAGTCAATAAAGCTTTTCTTAAAAATCCACTGAAAGCCTTGGTTGAGGAAAAATACGGAATCGAGTATGAAGAGTTTACCAATCCTTGGCATGCTGCAGCATCTAGCTTTATCGCTTTTGTTCTAGGTAGTTTACCACCAATGCTTTCCATTACTATCTTTCCAAGTGACTATCGCATCCCTGCTACTGTTTTTATCGTTGCGATTTCTCTATTGATTACAGGTTACACCAGTGCCAAACTCGGAAAAGCCCCAACCAAAACAGCTATGATTCGTAACCTTTGTATCGGTCTTTTGACCATGGGAGTGACCTATCTATTGGGTCAGTTGTTTAGTATTTAAAACATAAAAATACCTCGAAAAAATCGAGGTATTTTATATTATAGCTGGATAATTTTGCGATAACTTCTTGAAGTAATCATAAAGATAAGTACGTAGATGAGGGCAAAGATACCACAGATAGAAAGTGTTACACTTAACATCATAGCTGTATCTACTACCCCAATGACCTTAAGAATCAAGCTTAACATATGATAGGCAAATGCCAAATGTAGGAAAGCAAAGATTACAGGAAGGAAGAAAACAGTCAAGACTTGCTTGTTAATAGTTTGTTTGATTTGTTTTTGGTCCAAGCCAACCTTTTGCAGGATTACAAAGCGTTCACGATCCTCATAACCTTCTGAGATTTGTTTATAGTAGATAACGAGTACTGTTCCAATCATAAAGATGATAGAGAGGAAAATACCAATAAAGAGAACTCCACCAAAGAGAGCATTCATTTGGGCAATTGCGTCACTCGCAGTGCCTCCACCATAAACCATACCCTTTTCATTTTTGAGATTATGACTAAAATTATTTGCAAACTCCTCAAAATCATCAGATAGCTTTAACTGTTCCTCTAGACTAGCTGTTACATCCATACCACCGTAGAGCTGTGTGTATATAGCTGAATCCTGGTACTGTTCCAAAAAGCTTTGAAGATCAGCTACTACAAGATAGTTATAATCCGATACCAATAGTACATAAGGATTTGAAACATGATTAGCAATAAAATCCTGCTGGATTGCTTCCTTGATCGTATAGTTCTGATTGTTTAGACTAAATGCTTTCTGTCCTTTAAGTTGGTCATTTCGAGCCCAAAGCCCTACTTCATTTCCAGTGAGATTTAATTTCTGACCAGTCATCTTTTCGTAATCCTTTTGGTCGAAAACTAAGAAGACCGTCTTGGGCATAACATTATTTTGCCCTTTTTCAAAGATGGTTAATTTGGTCCCATCTTGACTCGAAAGGCCGAAACTTGCATAGCTGAGTACATCTTTATTGCTAATCGTTAGATTCTTCTCACTTGCATACTGAGTCAAAAGTTTGTCTAGATCCTCAACTTCTACATTTTGTCCATTAACAGTAAAATCGTGAGGATATAGGAGTCTTTTCATGTTTTCAGAACCGTTGTAGATACTGGTTGCTGCCGACATGGTGATTAAAACCATGGTTGAAAGGATGGCAATGGTTGCTAATCCGACCGCATTTTTCTTCATACGGAAGATGAGGTTAGAAACAGAGATGAGGTTATTTGGTTGGTAGTAATATCTCTTGTTTTTCTTGAGCAACTGCAAGAAAACTGTAATACCCGCATTGAATAAGAGATAGGTCCCTACAATAACTAACATAACCGCAATAAAGAAAGTAGCGACAGCTTTGAAAGCATCTGTTACGCTTAGTGCTAAGTAGTAGCCACCACCTAGTGCAATGAGTCCTACTAAAGTTTGAAGAACTAGGAAACGCCCTTTCTTCTCACCTTTTGATTTCTCACGAGAGAGTTGGAGAGCATCCATACGGATAATGCGGATAGCATTTAGGAAGACAATGACTAAAAAGATAAAACCGAATACTAGAAGAATTGAAAGCACTACGGACCATTGGAAGGTTGCAACTAACTCTACCTTCATCTTTGCAAGTTTAAGCAATAATGCGAAGATCAGATTATCAAAGAGGGCGCCTATCCCAATACCAGCAGTCACTGTTACCAGACCAAAAATCAGGAGTTCCTTGAAGGTCATACCAATCAGATGACGCTTTTCTAAGCCCAACATGCCATATACACCCAGTTCTTTGGAGCGATTTTTCATGACAAAACTGTTGGCATAAAGCACAATAATGGCAGATGCAAATGTCACTACAATAAGTCCTAGTTGTAGGGTAAATTGTATAGCGGATGCACCACGCAAATCCACAATTTTAGGATTAAAGGCTAGGGAATAAAAGAGATAGCTAATAGTGACTGCCAAAATGACAGACAGAGCAAAAGGATAATAGAGTTTGCGGTTTTTGATTAAGTTGGATATGGCCAACTTATTGGTTAATCGAAACATGCTAGTTCACCTCACTTGCCATAACAGTCAAGGTGTCAGAGATTTCTTGGAACATCTGACGATCAGTCTTTTCACCACGATAGATTTGATTATAGAGAATGCCGTCCTTGATGAAAAGGACACGTTTTGCACGGCTAGCAGCTGCAGTTGAGTGAGTTACCATGAGAATGGTTTGTCCTTGCTCGTTGATCTGATCAAAAATATCAAGCAGTGCAGCAGATGATTTGGAGTCTAGAGCTCCTGTCGGCTCGTCAGCAAGAAGAATTTCTGGTTCTGTGATGATGGCGCGTGCAACTGCTACACGTTGTTTTTGTCCACCAGAGATTTCATAAGGGTACTTCTCCTGCAATTGATTGATGCCAAGATTTTCAGCCGTCACGACTAATTTTTTCATCATTTCTGTAATAGGCTTTCTAGACAATACCAAAGGGAGTAAGATATTGTCTTTAACAGAAAGCGTATCTAACAAATTGAAGTCTTGGAAGACAAAGCCTAACTTTTCACGACGGAAGCTTGAGGCTTCTGAATTTTTAATGGTCGCTGTGTCAGTTCCATTTAGGAAGACCTGCCCACGCGTTGGCTTGTCAAGCATAGCGAGAATATTAAGTAAGGTTGATTTACCTGAACCAGATTCACCCATGATAGCAACGTAGTCGCCTTTTTCAACGGTAAAGTGAATATCTTTCAGGGCTTCTACTTGGTTGCCTTGGAAACGAGTTTTATAAATCTTTTGAACGTGTTTTACATCTAATAGTGTCATGATAATCTCCTTTTTAATATCCAATTAATTGAAACTGAGCCAGCATCATTTGAATGCCGAGCCCAACTCGCTCGATATCCTTAGGACTCGGTTTACTTGTTTGTTTCTTTTGTATAATATTTTTCATAGTTTTGCTCCTTTATCTTTATGATATAAGTGTACTCTAAAAAAAGAGTTAGTTCCATAACATAACCTTACATTTGGAGCTTTAATCTTACATTTTTGTAAGATAGAGATATTTTTTTGAAATCAACTACTATTAGTTTACCACAAATTTTCAAGCAAAAGAAAAACCCTTGATACTACAAGGGTTTATTTTTTTAAGAATGGAAAAGCGATTTACCAAAACCAACCTTTATCATCATCGATAGGTTCCGCTTCTTTCATCTTGCGTGGGCCTGTTCCGTACATCTCCGCTTCGATATCTTCCTTAGTTGGTAGGATATAGGCTAGGATGATGTAGATGATGATTCCGAGTCCAAAGTTTGCGATTGTAAAGATAGCAAAAATGAAGCGTACCAATGTCACATCAAGATCCCATCTATCAGATAGTCCAGCAAGAACTCCTGATATCATACGATTTCGTCTAATTTTATAAAAATTTTTATTCATGATTTGTACCTCTTTCGGTATTCTTGAAATAAGTATAACATGCACTAAAACACCCTGCATCAGTCCTTGGGCTGATTTTGTAGGATAAGTTTACCATGACAAAGGCCACAACGATAACGTTTGGTATCAATTCGACGTTTTCTTTGATAGGTTTGGCCACAAGAGTGACACTTATAAACCAAAGCAGGTTTTTGACTGACACTTGATAAAGGGGGAACAAAGCGTAGTCCATCTACTTCTTTTAACAGTTCCTTAAAATCTATATCTTTATGTTTATACCCTTTATCTTCGTAGTAAAGATGATAATGACAGAGTTCGTGACGGACAATCTTCCGAAAAACTTCTAACCCTAGCTCTTGATAGACTTTAGGATTAAAATCCAAATGCCCATCCTTAGGGAAAAATCGTCCACCTGTCGACCGCAGACGAGTATTCCATTGAGCCTGGTGTTTGAAAGGTTTTCCGAAGTCTTCTAAAGAAACTTGCCTAACGTAATCAGTTAGATTCATCTGGTGCAAGGAGCGACAGATTTACTTTTTCGCGTTGGACATCGATTTTCTTCACCCAAACAGTTACCAAATCACCGACCGATACGACTTGACTAGGATGTTTGATAAATTTCTTGCTCATGTGAGAGATATGAATCAGGCCATCCTCGTGAATACCGATATCAACAAAGGCGCCGAAGTCAACGACGTTCCGAACCACTCCCTCTAGTTTTTGCCCAACTTTTAAATCCTTGATATCCAAAACATCTTGGCGTAGGACTGGAGCATCAAAAGAATCACGGAAATCACGACCTGGTTTGAGAAGATCAGCAATAATATCTTTAAGAGTTTCCTGGCCAAGTTCTAGCTCTTGAGCCATGTCAATAACTGAAACCGATTTGAGCTTAGCTTGTGCTTCTTCATTTAGGTCTTTAATGTCCAAACGTTTGAAAAGTTCTTTAACCGCTGCATAGTTTTCTGGGTGAACACCTGTATTATCAAGGATATTGCTGCTTTCAGGAATGCGAAGGAAACCTGCTGCCTGTTCAAAAGCTTTTGCTCCCAGTCGAGGTACTTTCTTGATTTGAGCACGAGAAGTGATTTTGCCTTCTTCTTCACGATACTTAAAGATGTTTTCTGAAATCGTTTTGTTAAGCCCTGCAACATGGGAAAGTAGCGCTGGACTAGCTGTGTTGACATTGACACCGACTTGGTTAACGACTGTATCCACGACGAAGTCCAAACTTTCAGATAGTTTTTTCTGACTTACATCATGTTGGTACTGGCCGACACCGATGGATTTGGGGTCAATTTTAACCAATTCAGCCAGGGGATCTTGCAGGCGACGGGCAATGGAGATAGCAGAGCGTTTTTCAACGGATAACTCAGGAAATTCCTGACGGGCAAGTTCGCTAGCTGAGTAGACAGAAGCACCGCTTTCGCTCACAATGACATAGCTGACTTCTGGAAAATCTTTGAGAACTTCAGCAACAAAGGCTTCACTCTCACGGCTGGCAGTTCCATTTCCGATTGCAATGATTTCAACACCGTATTGACCAATCAAATCTGCTAAATCACGCTTAGCCTCTTCAATCTGACGAGCTGAAGCTGGTTTGACTGGGTAAATAACTTGTGTTGTCAACATCTTACCAGTCGCATCAACTACTGCAAGCTTTGCCCCTGTACGAAAGGCTGGGTCAAAACCTAGAACCACGCGCCCTTTTAGAGGTGCAACCAGAAGGAGATTCCGAAGGTTTTCTGAGAAGAGTTGGATAGCTCCTTCTTCTGCCTTTTCTGTCAATTCAGTACGAATACGGCGCTCGATAGCTGGCAATACTTTTTTCTTAACAGATTGTTGAATCACTTCGTCTATATAAGCATTCTTAACCTTGAAACGAGCAGCAAAGAAGGCTTGAATACGATCAACTGCATGCTCAAATCCAATCTTCAAAACACCTAGCTTCTCACCACGATTAAGGGCAAGCGTACGGTAACCCTGCATATTGGCAACTGTTTCTGAGAAATCGTAATAAATCTGAAAGACTTGCTTCTCATCCAAACTTTCGTCCTTGACTTGTGAAGTAATCTTAGAATGTCTAAGGACCTCTTGATAAGTCATTGAACGCAAGTTGACATCTTCAGATAGAGCTTCAACCAAGATATCAACTGCACCTGCTAAAGCATCTTGTGGAGTCTCGAAACCTTCACATACAAATGATTCTGCTCTCTTTTCTAGATCAGAAACATTCTGTAAGATTAAGCGAGCAAGTGGAAAGAGACCAGCTTCACGCGCAATCGTTGCCTTGGTCCTACGTTTCTCTTTATAAGGAAGATAGAGTTCTTCTACATCAGCTAATTTTTCGGCAGAAAGAATTGCTTCTTCTAATTCCTTGGTTAACTTGCCTTGCTCTTTGATTTTTGCTAAAACGGCTTCTTTTCGATCATTGAGAGCAGTTAGGCTTTTATCAAGGTCGATAATTGCCTTAATAGCCACTTCATCCAAGCTACCAGTCATATCCTTGCGGTAACGAGCGATAAAGGGAATCGTAGCACCTTCAGCTGTCAAAGATAAGACTGTATCAATTTGTTTTAAGGTTACACCCAAATCTTGGGAAATTTTTTCATATTTTTTATCCATGAAACTATTATACCATAAGCAGGAAAGCTTGTTTTCATTAATTTGTTGCTTTATTACAACTTTATAAAGATAAAAGCCATGTTTATTTTAAAATCCAACTATTTCTTAGAAATAATAGTATAATAGTGATAACTAAAAGAATCGAGGTATGCCTTATGGCTGTTAAATTTACAAAAACTGATGACTTAGATAAGATGTTCGAAGAATTCGCTAAACTACCTGACTTAAAGCAAGTAACATTTCCAGATGACAAAGAAAAGAAAGATAAGGCAGAAAAGAAAAAATAGATGGATCTCTTTCAAAACCTGCCTTCAAGTGTTTTACAAGCTGGTGCCATTTTTCTATCAATTATCATTGAAGCTTTACCCTTTGTCTTAATTGGTAGCATCATCTCTGGTGCTATTGAAGTCTACGTCACTCCTGAGAAGGTTTATACATTTCTCCCTAAAAATCGTTTGGGGAGAATCTTTTTTGGTACCTTCATTGGTTTTCTCTTTCCCTCTTGTGAATGTGGAATTGTTCCTATCATTAATCGTTTCTTGGAGAAGAAGGTTCCAAGCTATACAGCTGTTCCCTTTCTAGTAACAGCTCCTATCATTAATCCCATCGTACTCTTTACGACCTATTCAGCTTTTGGTAATTCCATTCAAATGGTTCTTCTAAGAGCTTTAGGGGCAATACTCATTGCTACGATATTGGGTATTTTCCTTGGATTTTTCTGTGAGGAACCTATTCACAAAGAAAATAGACTAGCTTGTCATGAACATGATTTTTCTCATTTAACGAAAGGTCAGAAACTTCTTCAGGTATTCATTCAAGCTATTGATGAATTCTTTGATATGGGGCGTTACTTAGTCTTTGGCTGTCTTTTTGCCAGCATAGTTCAGGTCTATGTTCCAACTCGTATCCTGACATCTATCAGCGCAACACCACTACTTGCTATTGTTCTATTGATGGTCTTATCCTTCCTACTATCACTTTGTAGTGAAGCGGATGCTTTTATCGGCTCTTCTCTTCTATCAAGTTTTGGTCTAGCTCCTGTTTTAGCTTTTCTGGTTATAGGTCCTATGCTTGATGTCAAAAATCTACTCATGATGAAGAATTATCTCAAAACGCGATTTATTTGGCAATTTATGACAATTGTGACTTTTGTTGTTATTGTCTATTCTTATATAGTCGGGGTGATGCTATGATACGATTTCTTATTTTATTTGGTTATTTCTCTTTGACTCTTTATCTACATATTTCAGGTAAGCTCAATCAGTATTTAAACCTCCACTATTCTTATCTAGCCTATATGACAATGGTTCTATCTTTGATACTAGCCATCGTTCAAGCCTATATTTGCTTCAAACGTTTGAAAGCACATAGCCACTTACAGAGTTTTTCAGCCAAAATTGCTAGTTTTATCCTCTTAGGTTTGCCTTTGTTAGTTGGTTTCACTTTTCCAACAGTTACTCTGGATTCACAAACAGTATCGGCAAAAGGATATTATTTCCCTTTGTCGGAAGGAACTGACAAGGCAATCCAAGCAAGTGAAGGAACGAACAGTCAGTATCTTAAGCCGGATACCAGTCGCTTTTATTCACAAACAGCTCATGAAAATATTATTCGGAAGAGTGCTGATAAGTACATAGCTCAATCTAGTATAGTTATCAATGATGAAAACTACCTGGAGGTCATGGAAGCTATCTATGATTATCCAAATGAATTTGAAGGCAAGGAAATCGAGTTTATTGGCTTTGTCTACAACGATCCAAATCATACCAATAGTCAATTTGTCTTTCGCTTTGGCATCATGCACTGTATCGCTGATTCAGGAGTTTTTGGCCTCTTAACCACAGGAAATACCAATCATTATGAGAATAACACCTGGGTGAGAGTCAAAGGTAAGATTAGCAATCACTATCACAAGGAACTCAACCAGGTTCTCCCAACCCTTGAAGTCCAGTCTTTCATCAAAGTGGACAAACCAGAGAATCCATATGTTTACAAAGAATTCTAAAAAAGTAGCCTGAGGGGGCTACTTTTTCTTGTTTAGTCAGGTTTTAACTTTTCGGACTCCGACCTGATCGCCTGCTTTTTAAAGAGCTTGATATGCCCCATAAATTGAGAAGGTTGTAATCCTTGCAAGTTTTTAACGAGAATGTTTCTGAGACTTATTTCTTGACCTCTTCAATCTCCCCCTCAAACAATAATTCCTAGGCTTGATTCATGCTTATTCTCCTCTAGCTTATGTTGTATAGAAATAAATCGACAAATCACTATCAGACTCATATTTTTTCCAAGCTAAACTGAAGCCATAATAATCTTCAAATTCAGTATGCCAGTCATAATAAAGTGGGATACGACTATACTTTCTTGCAACAACTTCGTCTTCAAATTCTGGAGACTCTCCTGCAGTAATTCCAAATTGAAGACCATTCAATTCCCAAGTATTTCCCCAAACATTTTCGTCTGA
Source organism: Streptococcus sp. HPH0090 (assembly GCF_000411475.1). Lineage (GTDB taxonomy): Bacteria > Bacillota > Bacilli > Lactobacillales > Streptococcaceae > Streptococcus. The sequence continues at coordinate 500,604 of NZ_KE150464.1, forward strand.
TAGAACATCAATCCAACGAGAGGCGTCAATATCAAAATCTGCACATAACTCTAGTGTAAAGAATTTTCTATAGTTTACTTTGGCGGGCTTAATATAAAAGGCACCATCCACCTGATACTTTTTATCTCTGGCTTGGATTTGTGTGATTTTCATTGGAATAGGAACTCCATTTAACTCTAACCAAAAGTGTCCCAAGGGAGTTTTAATTACATTATAGATTTGTTTAGAATTTACATTTATTTTTTTCAAGCAAGTATCTAAAATCCTCCCATGTTTAACTATATTTACACAAACTATTGTAGAAGTCAGTGGATCAAAATCTGTATACCTACGAATGACATGTTTTAACTTTTCAACGGGAAAAGTGATATCCTTTGGTAGGGCATGATACTTCTGGACAACTAGAGCAGTTTTTTCAGTATTTTCCTTCCCGGTTGGAACAATCACAGCATGTCCAACATGAATAGTTGGGTCGTCACAGATATAAGTATAACCATTTCCACCTTCTTGAAACTCAACAACTACAATATTTAATTCCTGATCAGGATCGAAAAGTGGTTCAACTTTTTCACTGGTCTGGCGCTCATAAAAGGTGTAACAATCCGAATCATCATCTTCACCAAAGACCATAAAACTACCACAATTTGGACATTTCCACATATAGAAAGAAGCCTCTGAAATGTCTTCATAGGAAATTGTATCATTACCATCTTTTTTATTCATGATTTCTACTAATAACTCATCCGAATAAACCGAATAGGCATTTGGATCGGGCGCTCGGTGGTCATTCATAGCTTGCCCACATTTACATGTCCATTTACCCATATCTAACCTCAGTAACTACTTAATTCTTCAAGGAAAAATTTATTGAGAGCTTCCCAGTCTTTCCTCTCCTCGGTAACACTTTGGATGTAATCATCTAGTTCTTGTATATTATTGGTGATGTAGTCCTGGATGGGCTTAATCGGCTCAATTTCCATACCTTCAGGTCCATTTATCTTGATATCAAGCAATCTAGACACATGCTCTTTCATTTCATCAGGAAGCAATTCTTTCACTAAATCATCAAACAAAATTGGTGGAACAGAATGATATTTTTCTATCCAACGACAGGCTAAAATGGGACGCAGAGCATAGAAGTACTTTTTAGGTTTGACCTTGTCTCCTGAAAGATACTTATTCATTTGAGTTCTAGCAGTATTCAAGTAATGGTGGAGCATCTTTTTCTCGGAAAAATACTGACTAACAAGCGGACGAATACGGTCAATAAAGCCTTCGTCTTGCTGGTAAACGATTGGCGACTGTAACCACTCAAAGAGGGTTGGATTTGACTTATAAAGCAACTTTAAAGCCTTGTCCAAATCCCAGCCACTCACATCCCATGTATCGTCAATTGGTAGTTCGATGACATCGCGATGATCGTTCAAGCTAAGATAAAAATCTTGCTTATGCTTGTAAATAAAACGCACATCAAAGTCACTATCCGGAGATTCAAAGCCCCAAGCGCGACTGCCAGACTCAATTGCCCACAATACGGTAACATCATAAGTACGTTCAATTTCCGCTAGTTTTTCAGGTACCAGAATATTCATTTCTTCTTGTGTTTGCATGGTGCTTCTCTTTCTTATTAACTTCTTATACCCCATTTTATCAGAATCCTAGGACATTATCAAAAATTACTATAGTATTTACAGAAAAAAGCCTATACTAGGCTTTTTTATCTGATAATATCTTTATACATATCCGGTCTTCTGTCTCTAAACAAGCCCCAGTTTAGGCGCTCATTTGCTCCTTTGTCGAGGTCATAAGTTGTTAACAGGATAGCTTCGCCTTGTCGTTCTGCTTGGGTCAAGATAACTCCTGTTTCATCGGTCATAAAGGATGAACCGTAGAAATTCAGACTTGAACTTTGTCCTCCATTTTCATCGCAAGGAGTGACTTCTTCCAAACCATAACGATTAGCCGCAATGACTGGTACTATATTTGCTGCTGCGTGCCCTTGCATGGTACGTTGCCAATGCCCACAACTATCTGTATCCAAAATAGGCTCTGATCCAATAGCTGTTGGATAAAAAAGTAATTCTGCGCCATTTAGAGCAAGACAACGGGCAGTTTCAGGGAACCATTGATCCCAACAGATCCCAATTCCAATCTTGGCATAGCGAGTGTCCCAGACCTTGAAACCAGTATTTCCAGGTGTAAAGAAGAATTTCTCCTGATAATAATGGTCATCTGGGATATGAGTTTTACGATAAACGCCCAGTACTTCTCCATCCGCATCAATGACAGCAATGGAATTGTATAAGACATTACCATCTTTTTCATAGAAACTGATTGGTAAAACGACCTTTAGTTCCTTGGCAATCTCTTTAAAATGCTGAATAGCCGTATTTTCTGTCACCGACTGGGCATACTGGTAGTAGTCATACTGACGCTCCTGACAGAAATAGGGACGTTCAAATAATTCAGGCAAGAGAATAATTTGGGCTCCCTGCTCAGCAGCTTGTCGAACTAAACGTTCAGCTGTTTGGATATTCGTTTCAACATCCTTAGCGCATTGCATCTGAATAGCTGCAACCGTTACATTTCTCATCTTTTTCTCCTATTCTGGAATTTGTTGGGTAATACAGTGGATATTTCCACCACCTAAAAGAATATCTCTTGCAGGAATTCCGACAACTTCACGGTCTGGGAAACACTGGCTCAGAATATTCAAGGCCACTAGGTCGTTTACATCTTGAAATTGCGGCACCAAGACAGATTTATTGGCGATATAAAAATTCACATAGGAAGCTGCTAGTCTTTCACCTGCATAACGCTCCTCTTCGCCTTCTTCATAAGTATATCCCGGCAAATCTTCTTCTGTAACTACTTGATGAATAGCTGGGATTGGAAGTTTATGAATAGTGAAACTTCGACCTTTTGCATCTGTTTCCTTCTCTAAAAGAGCTAGATCCGCCGCAGACATGGCATACTGAGGATCATCCTGATTGTCCGTCCAAGCTAAGACAATCTCTGCTGGGCCAACAAAGGCTGCCACATTATCGACGTGTTCGTTGGTTTCATCCTGATAAATGCCATAAGGAAGCCAGATGACTTTTTCAGCTCCAAGACTCTCTAGTAAAGTCTTTTCAATCTCCTCTTTAGTCATATGAGGATTGCGACCCGGACTGAGAAGGCAACTTTCAGTCACAAGTATAGTTCCTTGACCGTCACTGTGAATAGCTCCACCTTCTAGTACAAAAGGTTTGGCATCGTAAACAGGTATCTCTAAAACTTCTGCAAAGCGACTGGCCACTTGGTCATCTGCTTCATAGTCTTGATAAAGACCGTCATATGAGCCACCCCAGGCATTGAAAGACCAGTCTACCGCCAACTTTTCCCTTTTATCATTAAGGAGAATAGTTGGACCAGTATCACGAGCCCAGGCATCATTTGTTGGGATATCTAGATAAACGACCTGGTCTCCAAGAAAGGATTGGGCTTCAGACAAATAATTCTGGTCTACTAAAAGGTAGACTGTTTCCCCTTGGGCAATGGTTTTGATAATACGGCTAAAAGCTGCTTTAGCGGCCAACCCTTGAAAAGGCCAAGACCCTGGTCGCGTCGGCCATATCATAAGAGTCCCATGATGGGGTTCATACTCTGCAGGCATACGATAACCTAATTTCTTTGGGCTGTCAATCATGATAATCTCTCCTTAAAGTCATGGTAACCAAAAGCTTTGACTAGACTGCACTCACCCTCTTTATCCATGAGATACAAACTTGGAAGCCCAATCCCGTTAAAGGTATTATTTTTGACAAATGAGTAAATAGCCATGTCTTCAAAATAGAGGCGATCGCCGATTTTAATCGGTTTTTCAAAGCTGTAATCCCCAATGATATCCCCTGTCAGGCAAGTATTTGAAGAGAGTCTATAAGTATAAGGTTTTTCTTGCACTTCAAATCCATCTCTCAATGGGGGGCGATAAGGCATCTCAAGGACATCTGGCATATGACAACTTGCCGAGGCGTCTAGCACCAAGGTCTCAATCCCGTTTTCAACAATATCTAAGACTTCTGTCGCTAGATAGCCCGCATTAAGGGCAATGGCTTCACCTGGTTCGACATAGACATCAAGGTTATAAGTTTCTCGAATACGTTTAATCTCAGAAATCAGTAATTCCACATCATAGTCATCTCTTGTAATGTGATGTCCACCACCCATATTGAGCCATTTAACTTGATGCAAATAGGTACCAAACTGGTCTTCTACTGCTTTCAAAGTCGTTTGTAAATCATCTGCCCCTTGCTCACAGAGGGTATGAAAATGAAGTCCGTCAACCAATTCCAATAAATCACTTGGTATCTTATCCAAAGTTACTCCAAAACGAGAGCCAGGAGCACAAGGGTCATAAAGCGCGTGGTCACCCTGCGTTGAACATTGAGGATTGATCCGAAGACCCACACTGATACCAGCTTCACGACAACGTTGACCATATTTTCGTAGTTGTCTCTCTGAGTTAAAAACAATATGATCCGATATTTGCAGTAGCTCTTCCATATCTGATTCCTTGAAAGCAGGCGCAAATACATGGACTTCCCCCGGAAACTCTTCTCTAGCTAACTTCGCTTCATAGAGTCCACTAGCTGTCGTACCTGATAGATACTGGCTAATTAGGGGATAGGTTTTATAGAGAGAATAAGCCTTTTGAGCTAGTAGAACCTTACAGCCGGTTTTTTCTTGAACCTGTTGCAGAATGCGGCAATTCTCTTCTAATTTTCCTAAGTCAATGATATAAGAAGGTGTTGGTACTTGTTCTAACTTCATTAGTCCACCATTTGTGGATTTTCAACCACAACCCATGGCAAACCGTATTTATTCAAAGCTTCCATGAATGGATCTGGATCCAACTCTTCAAGATTAAACACTCCAGGTTGTCTCCAAGTGCCATCCATCACTAATTTTGTTCCAATCATGGCAGGAACACCTGTTGTGTAAGAGATAGCCTGTGAACCAACTTCTGCGTAGCACTCCTGATGGTCGCAAACATTGTAGATGTAGATAGTCTTTTCAACGCCATCTTTGACACCTGTAAAGATACATCCGATATTGGTTTTTCCAACTGTACGTGGACCAAGACTTGCAGGATCTGGAAGCAAGGCTTTCAAGAATTGGATTGGCACGATTTCTTGACCGTTAAAGTTAATGGTATCTGTACGAAGGAGCCCAACATTTTCCAAGCATTTCATGTGAGTTAGATAGGATTGGCCAAAAGTCATAAAGAAACGAATACGTTTAACACCTGGGATGTTTTTAGCCAATGATTCAATTTCTTCATGGTGGAGGAGATACATGTCTTTTTGACCAACTTGAGGGAAATCATACTCACGCTTGATAGACATGGCTTCAACTTCTACCCATTTTCCATCTTCCCAGTAAGAACCTGGTGCAGACACCTCGCGTAGATTGATTTCGGGGTTAAAGTTAGTTGCAAATGGATAACCGTGGTCCCCACCATTACAGTCTAAAATGTCGATATAGTGGATTTCATCAAAATAGTGTTTCAATGCATATGCAGTAAAGACGCTGGTTACACCTGGGTCAAAACCAGAACCAAGAAGAGCGGTCAAGCCAGCTTCTTTGAATTTTTCTTGGTAAGCCCATTGCCATGAGTAGTCAAAGTAGGCAGTAAAACCAAGTTCTTTGCAGCGTTTCTCATAGATAGCACGCCATTCAGGGTCTTCTGTGTCTTCAGCCTCATAGTTGGCTGTGTCGATATAGTGGACTCCTGTTGCTAAACAAGCGTCCATAATTGTCAAATCTTGGTATGGTAGAGCTACGTTCAAAACAGCTTCTGGCTTGTAGCTTTCAATCAAGGCAATGACTTCTTCGACATTGTCAGCATCAAGAGCAGCTGTTTCAATTTTAGTGCTTGTTTTTCCCTCTAATTTAGCTTTCAAGTCATCACATTTTGACTTGGTACGGCTAGCAATCATAATTTCTTTAAAAGTATCGCTATCTTGGCAAATCTTTGATATAGCAACTTGGGCAACGCCCCCACATCCAATAACTAATAAACGACTCATTTTTTTCTTTCCTCTTCTTCTAAAATGTCTTCTACATACTTAGGCAACATAAAGGCACCAATATGTAAGTTTGCAGTATAGTATTCTGTGAATAGCTGGCGTTTTTTCCAGCCTTCCTTGTCAAAATCTTTGACAGGGTGATATTTTTTCGATGCAAATCCAAACAACCAATAGCCAGCAGGACTGGTAGGGATATGGGCCTGGTAAACCCGGCTAATTGGAAAGGCTTGATTGACCTTGCGGTGCATGCTTCGGCATGCTGACTCATCTTCGTCAAAGAAAGGACTACCATGCTGATAGATCATGATCCCGTCTTCTTTCAAGGCTCGATAACTATTGCCGTAAAATTCCTTGGTAAAAAGACCTTCTGTATGTCCAAATGGATCTGTCGCATCATTGATAATAATGTCGTAGTCATCTTCGCAGTTTCTCAAAAATCTCAATCCATTTTGATAATAAATAGTGACACGAGGGTCATCAAGTCCTGCAGCAAAGTCTGGGAAATATTCTCTACAAACCTCTACTAGCATCTCATCCGGTTCCACGATATCGATTTGGTCCAGTTCAGGATAGAGTGTTAATACCTGGGCAACACCTCCGTCACCACCCCCAATAACCAAGACTTTCTTTGGATTGGGATGGACAGCCATAGGCACGTGAACCGTCATTTCATTGTAGACAAAATCATCTGCATCTGAAAACAAGACATGCCCATTTAAAATCAATATCTTCCCAAAAGCAGGCGTGTCTAAAACTTCGATATCCTGCCATTCACTTTTACCAGCGTAGAGTTGTTTGGCTGTTCTCAGAGACAATTTCACATCTGGAGTATGAACTTCAGAAAACCATAAATCCATTTAGTTCTCCTTTCTCTCAATAACATTGATGTGATTGACCTCTGGATCTTCCGTTCCTTGGAGGGAACAACCACGTTCTTTGGCAAATTGAATATAATCGACAATTTCTCGTGTAATCCGTTCACCTGGCGCTAGGATTGGGATGCCGGGAGGGTAACACATGACAAATTCCCCACAGACTTGGCCAACGGACTGGTCTAATGTTAAGCTTCTTCTCTCTGCATAGAAGGCTTCCTGAGGAGATAGCACCAACTCTGGTTGGATATATTCGCCAGCAATCAAATCTTTTCCATCTATTGAGTAGAGTCTCTTGATATCAGCTAGCGCACCCACTAAGCGCTCAATGTCTTGAATGCGGTCACCGATTGAAATATAGGCCAAGATATTGCCAATATCACCAAACTCAATTTGAATGTCATATTCGTCTCGCAAAAGGTCATAAACCTCGATACCTGTTAGGCCGATACCTTGGGTGTAGACTGACAACTTAGTAACGTCAAAATCACAAACAGATACACCATCTACTAGCTCTTTTGAGTAGGCATAGTAGCCACCGATGGCATTGATTTCACGACGAGCATATTCGGACAACTCAATGACCTTTTCAAAGGACTCTTTACCACGAAGGGCTAAGTTTCTACGAGAAACATCGAGACTTGCCATCAGCAAGTAAGATGCTGATGTTGACTGGGTGAGGTTAATGATCTGGCGGACATACTCAGGGTTCATCTGATTACCAACGAGAAGGAGCGAGCTTTGAGTCAAGCTGCCACCAGATTTATGCATAGACACTGCTGACATATCTGCTCCTGCATCCATAGCAGATAGAGGAAGTTTATCTGTAAAGTGCAGATGAGCTCCGTGAGCTTCATCTACTAAGACTTTCATTCCTGCAGCGTGAGCCATCTCTGTCAAGCCCTTTAAATCCGAACAAATTCCATAGTAGGTTGGATTGTTGACCAGGATAGCCTTGGCATCTGGATGTTCCTTAATAGCTTGTGCCACACGATCATTTTCAAGCCCCAAAGCAATACCGATTTTTGGATCCACACTCATCTCGATATAGATGGGAATAGCGCCACACAAAACGAGCGCATTGATGGCTGACTTATGAACATTTCGAGGAAGAATGATTTTATCACCTGCTTTACAGGTGGAGAGAATCATGGTTTGTACTGATGATGTTGTTCCACCGATCATTAAAAAGGCATGAGCCGCTCCAAAAGCTTCTGCAGCTAGTTCCTCTGCTTCTCGGATAATCGAAATGGGATGTCCTAGATTATCCAATGGCTTCATAGAGTTAACATCTATACCTACACATTTTTCCCCTAAAAGTTCAACCAACTCTGGATTCCCACGGCCACGCTTATGACCTGGTACATCAAAAGGTACAATTCTTTTCTTTCGTAACTTGACCAACCCCTCATAGATGGGAGCTTGGTTTTGATTTAACATTATAAAGACATACTCCTTTATCATATTTTTTACACCTTAAGCATGTAAGGCTCTAAAGGATACTTATGAAAAAAGAGCAGGTTGGCACCTGCTCTACAATCTACTGACGTGTTTATGTTTGTTTCTTTTGAGTATGTCTGTTCCTGATGTTTCCTAACTCTCTAGTAGCAAATATTACGTACTTTATTGATCGTTTCACAAGATGACGTGTGCTTTCACCACACTAACAAATCTATACGAATTAGGACAAGTGTCCTAACATCAACTTATAAAAGTAGGCTTTTAACCCTATCAATAATGTGGCTTTTCAACCACGCTTCGGCATTCAACCCTGCCTGTCCGTAGGCATTTTTTACTCGGGTTTATATTTGCTAGAAAACATCATCTCATTTTCTAAGCTTCATTACTATATCATGTTTTCACTATCTTGTAAAGTATTTTTAGAACTTTTTTTAAACAATTTAATATTTTGTTCGTGAAATTCAACGAACCATTAAATAGAAACCGTTTTAAAATAAGTTCAAAAAAATTAAAAAGGAACTAAAATACTCAGTTTATCAATTAGTTATAAGTATAGTCAACTATTCAAAATCCTATTTACTCATCTCTCGCTATTTGGCAAGCTAGTTCAAAATCAGTCATCAAATAATTTTCATCTAGGCGAATGAGACTATAATACTCATTCCAAAATAGAGAGTCACTGTTACTCAACCACTGTAATCCATACCACAATTGAGTGACATCCTTTGTACTTGTTGGAGGAATTGACCATAGATGCTTCTTGAATGTTTCTTGCACAAGGGGAAGTTCCAGTTGAGAGGTTAAGTCCAGTTTATCCAATTTGAAAACAATAGAATGTTCTTTGGCTGCCTTGATACTTTCCTTGTTAAACCGTACCTGAATAACCTTAGAGTTTTCTAGAACCACATCCTTATCTGCAGCACCGTAAAAGGAAATACTACCAAGTACTATACCGTCTTTTACAAGAAGAAAGGGAGCGTAAGGGACAGCATTGCTATCCAGTCTGAAGCCTTTTTCGATGGTAACTGTTTTATCGCCTGGATACTTTTGGAAACTACCATCTGTCAGAAGGTCTTCGTAGTCGCTACCACCATCACCCTGTCTTACATAGATATCAAATCCAGCTTCCATCAGATCGCTTGCTTTGGTTTCTGCCAAAGTGATTTTACTTTCATTAATTTGTAAAACCGGTGCTTGAGGTGGCAAACCAATCGTGAGATTAAACATGACCCCTACTAGAAAGACCATAAAAGTTATAAGGAGTGCGAGTAAAGACTTTCCAGTCCTTTTTCTTGCATTGAAAAGAGCCATTAGTGCTGGTAGGATAATCATTTTGGCTAAAATAGAATTCCCCACACCACCTCTATTTAAGGTCTGAAAAGCAAACATACCTGCGATTGCAATCAAGGTCAGGTAGACCAAAATCTCTCCTAAACCCAGTTTTTCTGTTCGAGTTTGTTGGTTTACAGCCGTTTCGTACAATTACTGTCCATTCTCTCTCCTTTTCTTAAGAAAAAGATAAAAGCCCAGATCGAGCAGCAGATTAAAGATTGTAAAAACTATTAAAGTACCTATAATTACCGTTCTACCCATGGCTCTCTACTCCTTTACGTTCTCTCTCAAATCTTATCTTTCTCTTTAATGTCCAATTCCCAACAAATAAAACGATTAGTAAGAAAGGACTACCTTCTATCCGTATAATCGGTATAGCATAAATGGCAATGATTCCCACCTTTTTATCTTTAAGGATTTGCTGATATTTCTGGCTATATTTCCCAAGAAAGTGCTATAATGGAGGTAATTAAGTGTTCTGTATCCATTGGTAAAAAAAGGAGAAATAGTCATGTTCACTAGTATTGTTTTGGCTTTTTATGCTCTTTTCTTTCTTTCCTTATCCTTTACCATTTACCTCTATATTAGACTTGTAGTTGCGGTTAAAAAAGGCAAAGACATTCCCAAATGGATTTATAAACTTGGCCATGCTGTTCAAGGAAGAATTCACGTTGACTATGAAGAAATCACTGATGCTAATGCCCTTAAAGAGATTCATTGGTTCTTTCTAATCTATCTAATCGTAAATCTACTGGTATTGGCTGGCTTCTACTATCATGGCAATAGCTTTCCTCAAGCCATTTATGAATGTTTGAAAAAACAATTTTTCATCGTACTTGTTTGTATGATTCTAAAAAGTTTTGGTAAATTTGTAGTACTGGCTATAAGAAAAAACTTTCATAACAGTCATGCTTATGCATCAACCAACGCTGTTATTGGGACAGCTTTTTTAACGAGTTATGTTTTTATGTTTTGCATGATGATGAGTGGTCTTCCAGCTCAACCAGTTACAGTAACCATTCGAGATACTACTGTCATTATCGGAGAGACCAAGGCGTCCGAGCTATTAGAGCAAGGATTCACCTTCGAAGATAAAGGTGCAAATAATCCTATAACCAACCCAAAAAATGACCACTTCTACTACGGTCAGCTTCTTGAAGTCAAGCGGAATGATCAATCCTATGGCTTTATGAGCCTTACTCCTACAGGAAAAGATACTGATCAACTTAAAAACTGCGTCATCACCTATTACAGAACACCCAAGGATAGCAATCAACTAGAAGAAATTTCCATCAATCATGTCAAGCTAGCAAATCTCAAGCTCCAAGATTTTCAAACACGAAAATTAATCGATATCTTTGAAGTCAATCCTGCTGATTATAATGTCTCTGATAAGGATACCAAATTCATTCTGACTATTCAAACAGCAGATTACGACCTCTGGAAAAGATACCGGATTGAAGCCAAGTTCAATTCAGATGGTTCCCTAGATAGCTATGGTGTCAGAGCCCAACACAGTATATGGGAATAAGATAGTATCATTTCAATACGAGCAAGTATAGGATTAAGTAAATGATTAAAAACTACTTAATCTTATGCTTGTTCATTTTTTCTTGGAAAATATCTTTAAGAATTTGTCGCAATTCTTGAGCTTCCTTTTCTGGAAGCTGGCCTTCTTGTTCAGCGACTGCGTATAATTCTGGGTACTCGAGCGAGATTCTCTTGACAGTACGTGTAATAGCATGTTTTCTAACGAAAAACGGTATACGTTTTATATATTCTTGAGGGATTAAGGCGATAATCTTATCCGCAGTTTCTTTATCACTCAGTTTAGAGAAAGTTAATCCCTTTTTAATCATTTCTTGTTCTTTTTCGGTAAAATCTTGTAATTCCATATATCTACTCCTTATCTTTAACGACTTGTTTTTGTATGAGAGCTAGTATCACTAGTCATGATAATGGTGTATCTAGTTACCCACGTCTATGTTTTCCTTTGTTAAAAATTCTTATTCTTTCGGTTGAGAATAGACTTCGATGTGCTGCCCTAGGACCTTGATTTCTACAGGTAGATTATCGGATTTGTCACCATCAACATCCGTTTCTAATTCAGTATCTGAAGAAATCTTGATATGACGAGCTTTCAGATACTCGATATTATCATTTACGACAACATCTCCCTTTAATAAATCAGGGATTACAGACAATTTAGTAAGAATCGATGCATCTTTTAGAATCAAAATATTAGCATAGCCATCCTTGTTTTCGTCAAAAATCTTCTTGTCAGCGAAATAATTGGTTAGGAGAACCAAGACATGACTGGCTGGGCCGATGTAATTTCCATTTTCTGTCTCAACTGTAATGTTAAATGCTTGATCTGTAACCACAGACTTCATGGTATTAATCGCATAGGCGAGCATACCAAACTTTGTTTTATCTTCTATCCCAACGTTGTGGATAGCTTCTGGCAAAGAGCCGATACTAAAGATATAGCCAAAATAGTTTCCATTTGATTTTCCGATATCAATCTTGTTGGTAGAACTAAAATCAAGCTCGTCGATCGCACCGTCAATATCTTGATTGATTTCTAAAAATTTCGTAATGAGATTTCCAGTTCCTCCTGGGATAATCGCGAGTTTAGGAATGTAGTCTTTTTCCGCGATACCTGAGATTACTTCATTGACAGTCCCATCTCCACCAAAAACAAGAACAGCATCATATCGCTCACGAGAAGCTTCTTCTGCAAAGTTTGTGGCGTCTTGCGCTTTCTCCGTAATTTTAATTTCCACATCTTCAAAATAGTCTCTAGCTTTATTCTCCAGTTTGACTTTATAATCCAAGGCTTTTTCGCCTCCAGAGGTTGGATTGATGATTACCATAATTTTTTTCATTTATAATTCTCCTGTCATTAGATTTTCTCACTTTAACTAACCATCTCAAGTTTGGTCCATATAAATCTTGACCGCTTGGTATTCCTGTTCTTTAGCATAGTTAAATACCTCTGAAGCTCTAATGTAATCAAAGATATTTTCCTCTATATCTTCATCCCAGGTTGATTCACTAAAGATTTGATTCTCTTGACTAGCTTCATAGAAAATATCAAGGTGAACTTGATAAAACTCTTCATCTTCATTTGGAGCTTGCCTTACTAATGATGGTTGAAACAAGGGTTTATCAGATATACTTGTAAATGTCCCTACTTCAAACAAAATCATTTCATCATCAATAGGCTCACGACACAAGTCTTCAAAGATTGCGACCATTCCCTCCAAGGGCATCTTATTGGTGATTCTTTCTCTTAAAAATTCAAGTGATTGTTTCATATTTTTCCTCTTTCTAGATGAATTTTCATTCTTGAAAAAACTATTAAAAAATAAAATACCTACATCCTATATTATACTACATAAACAGAAAAAAAGACTGAAGCGGATGGTTTTCACCTTTGTTTCAGTCTAATGTTTTTATAACGAAAAAGTCTCTATGAAGACTCTATTTCAAATATAAACTCTTAACCTAAAATTGATTAATTAGGTCTAAGCTTAATTAAAAGTAAGAGCTTTCAATTTGCAACTCGCATCCTCTTCTAGAAATTCTCATGAGCGACTTCTTCAAGATAGTCATCAGGATGATGGTAGATTCGCATATCTTCTTCTGAACCATCTTGCAAAACTGCAAATACCTTCACTTTATCATCATTGACAAATACGAAATTATGTTCACCAAAATAAGCCTGATAACCCTTGTCAACTAAAGTCCAAAGTTCATCTTTTTTTAAACCAAAAATATCTTTTTTTACAAGATAGGTTTTCCCGATTTCCATTTTCATGATAGATATTTCTCCTTAAGAAACTAGCAATGCTAAAGGTTTACTATTTGATGGTCAATCAGCTCACACAAGACGTGATAGTAACTCAAAACGAACTTTGGTTGGCTATTGAATAGCATTCATCGCTTCTTTCACATATCCCTCTACATCTTCAATCTCTACAAACAGCGGGTCTAAGTGGCATAAGAAGTGCCAATCTTCGGTGTCGTGTTTTCTGTAGAGAATTGCTTCGCCGTCTTCGCTTCCAAAAAAGCTTCTGTCGACTTCATATCCGTTGCGTTCTAAGAAGTCTTTTGCCTTTCTGAAGTTAGCTTCTCTGGCTTCGACATAGGCTTTCACTTCATCGTTGTTAACGACATACGCATCGATTTTTGTAGCGCCTTCGATCACTTTATCGTTTTTAGCGGATAGATTCGAAATTTCTTTCCAAATAATATCCACATTTTCCTCAGGATTAAACGAAAATCTAGATAAAGGGACAATATTTCCATTGAAGACAATTTCCGTATAATCCGGCAATTGTTTGGGGTTCACATACTCCACTTCAAACCCATCTTCTGTTTCTAAAGTATATCCCGGAATTTGAGCTACAAAGGCTCTCCCTTCTTCTAAAGAATCAAAAGCGACTAAATCCTTTTGATAATCACCTTGATACAATTCCAATATAACCATCGAAAACCCTCCTAAGCTTTTTCGTTCTAAACATTATTATGTTGCCGTCAATTATCATGAAACAAACGCTCACGATGTACATCCAGTAGACCTGCCTTCATGAGGAACCCTATCTATAATCCTTTAAAAGGTACGTAGAGGCTTTCGCAACAATGGATCAGATAGAAGAAAGAGTAGTTGCTTATTTACGATACGCCTCTATTTTATGGCTATGTTCTTTCAGAAGCTGTTTGGAATAAACTTTTTCATCTTTTGAATCTCGAACTTCCCTCCAAAGGATTGCTGCAACGGTTAGCTTGTTCGCATACTGATGACTACTTTTATCTGAACAAAAGTCTTTTAAAAATTGATTCCACTGACAAGCCGAATGATCATATTTGGCGTAATCTGACTCTCCATAATAAATTTTAATCATGTCTTGAATCGTAAATTGTAAATCATTATCCCTTTTTACTTTTCGCCAAGCGGTTGCCATATCCGCATTGAATTTAAACGGACTGACCCCTGTTACTGCTGAAAAATAATCTCTAAACTTCTGGTTAAAAGAAAACCCACAGTTCAGGAGCGGAGTCTCTAAAGTGATTACTTCGGATTGAGTTTTATGGCTTTTTCTCAAAGATTTCTCTATTTTATTTCCCTGAAAATACTGTTCAATTATAAAAGTCAATTCTTTCTTCGTACCTCTGTACTCTAATCCAAGAGACTTACAAATTTGGGAAAGTTCCTCTCGATACCAATAGTATTGGTTAAATTCTTCAAATGATTTGATTTCTTTAAAACTAGGTCTATTTTCCGTCAAACCATCACCTCCACCTTTCAAATCTACGACTGTAACGTCAATCTGCATGCCCCGTCAACATATGGTCATACGCCAATATATACGATTATTTGATTACTACGAATTCTTCCCATCGTCTAAGCACCTCTTTCAAAGGCTCATCGAGATAGCTATAGGCCTTGTCCTTAATCCACTCAGGAATTCCATAAGCTGCTTCGGCGATACTTCCTGTGATTGCAGCAAGAGTGTCGCTGTCCCCACCAAGTGAAATCGCGTTTCGAATCGCATCTTCAAAATCTGTACTCTCCAAAAAGGCAACAATGGCCTGAGGAACCGTATCCTGACACGTTTCATTGAATCGATACGTAGGACGAATTTCATCTAACGTTTTAGAAAGGTCATATCCATACTCTTTCTCGATGTGTTCCTTGATGCGTCTTTTAAGCTCCTCAGGGTTATCGCTACTATCATCACCAAAGAAATAACGGCACATGTAAATAGCATCCACTGTAGCCATTGCTCCTTTGATTCCTTCTGGATGGTTATGCGTCACCTCTGCAGAAAGTTGCGCCAGACGTTTCACCTCAGACGGCAACTCGCCTGTGGTGGAATCCATCATCCAAGCGCACGGAGAAACACGCATCGCAGAGCCATTGCCAAAGCTATTATAAGGGGAACAATCATTGCTTTGAATCCATGTATTAAATCTAGCCCCGTAACCAGCATCGGGATACATTCTACCATATTTCTTCATGGCATCAATAAAGTCATTCTTTTGACCGCCATTCATAATTGCTTCTGCAACGGCGCAGGTCATCACCGTATCATCTGTGAAAAAGCAGTCTTCTCTAAAAAATGGAATGTCTTTCGTTTTAATGTTGTCCCATTCATAAACAGAACCAACAATATCTCCAACTATTGCTCCTAGCATCAGATTCCTCCTTATGATATATCAGATTCATTACACATTTCCAATGAATCACTCTTTAAAAATGGCACCACCAAATTAATCCACTCTTGAGGCAGGTAAGCTGATAAATAGCCGTGGTTATAGCCCTTAGCTTCATACAAAATCGTATTTGGATGCAGTTGTTGAAATAATTTCGCTGATGCTTTCACACAGTTCAATTCTTTTTCACCATAAATATAAATAACCTGCGCCTTACTTGCAGAAATCGTATCCTTTAGCTTGTAATGCCCCATATAGGTTTTGTAAATGGTCACCAATGTTTTGATAGACATCCTTGGCAAATCCTCCAAATAATAAGCTTTTATTTCCTCAGGATAAGCCAGTTTAGGATAGAGTTTGTTCATCATGCTTAATTGAAGTTTGCAAGAGAATTTACTGAACATCAGTTTACCAAATAGGGATACTAGAAAAATGCTGATTTTAGCAAACCTTGGTTGAGGAATACAGAGGCTTCCATCTATGATGGCCTTCTCAGCTATCTCGCTGTCTAATGTCAAAAGCTCCATGGCAATTTGACCTCCGAGCGAAACACCACCGATCGCAAACAATTTCCCACCACAGTTTGCTTTGACATAGTCTAGGATCTCCAAAGCAGAATCTTCCGTAGAAACATAATCGAGTTGATATTCTTCACCGTGGCCATTCAGCGTGGGTAGAATAACACGGTATTCTTCTGACAAGATTCGCGCTTGTCGAAGATAATTCCACCAAGAACTGCCACCGCCATGTATCAGTATGATAGGAGGCAAATTCCTATCTCCAAATTCATAGAATCTCATATATAAACTCCTTACTGTAGGACTTTCACCAGATAAATACTTGTTTAATCAGTTTGAACAAGTAGTGATGACTCATCAACGTGAACCTTTTGAGGATTAGTTAAGTTTTACCAACAAACTAACGCACTCAGCGGCTCGGACTTACCGTATCATTTCGTCGGTTTCCCTCCTCATTCTACGAGTCCTATCGCATGGGAGATCATTTACTTCTAATTCACTGATGCCTCAGCTCGTACAAGCAGTGAAACTACCTCAACATGATGCGTTTGTGGACTCAAAAGGTAAGGGGAGTTCAAAGCTCTAGTGGAGCTTTGAACTCCCCTTGAAATGTAAAAGCGAGATGTTTAGCTGCGTTTCTCTAACAAACTTACACATTCGACGTGTCTTGACGGTTACTACCTATACTGTGAAACGAAATCAAAGCTGCTGAATATCCGTATTAAACTATTAAACGTAACTAATGCGAGTATTTACGGCTTCGTTAATATACAGTATTGTTACATCTATGCCAAGTTTCCGATAGTTAGTTCTTCTTTCTTTATTTAAATCTTTACAAATCCAACTAGCGAGAAGGGTTGTTTATCTCAAAACTCATTGAACCTTTGGTTCCTCGATTAGTATAATAATTTCCTTCTAGTTGATTTGGATTATCAATATCAAGAATTACCGTCCCATAATGTATAGGACTTTGCAATTCAGCCCTTGGGCTATTTAAATATGTATAAATTAATTTTTGTGTTCCATTATCATTGATAATTGATGCTGTAATGCTATGGCTCGAACTTTCACCCGTTTTAAACTTAACTTTAATAGTCGTAAATGACTGTTCAATAGTAAGTTCACAATTTCTTTCATTCTGATCATAGTCCGTCTTGAAACTACCTACATAATTCGCAAATAAAATTGGAACATTATGAATCTTAGATAGTAATGGCCACCGCCATGCTGTTTTTTCAAAAATAGCCATAATAATTGCTGTAACTGATATAGCTTCACCAATATACCCAATGGCTGAATATACCAATGCCAAAATATCAGATTTAAGATTCACTGCAATCTCTTGGCCACTTATTAACAATCTTAATAACAAGCAAATTGCAAAAACCCATATTGTAATATTCAAAAATTTTTTCTGCTGTTCATTCATAAGTTTTATTTATAATCCAAAAATTCAATCATTCTAACTAAAAAAGTTTTTGTATCCTGTAAATTCCATTTCTGCTCTGAACGAAAAAGGTAATACATTCCACTTACTTCAACCCAATTTAAATTCACTTGAGACACTATGTAATATAACGCTTGCTGTAACAACCCTGTGTAGCTATTACTATTGAAAAACATCTGTTCAGGTATATTCCAGACCAAACATTCTATCATATATGAAGAAATGCGTTCGTTTGTCAATCCTAGCTCCTGCATCTCGTTCTTAATATGCTTCATAATCCTAACTAAATATTTATATTTATAGTGAGTAGATTTATTCTTAGAGATACCATTTTGTATATGAACTTTAGGATAATTAATTACTTCATAATTTCCGTTTGAGGTAAAAAATTTGATGCCTTCAACAAATTTTTCAGATGACCTGCTACCAATATATCTATAATTTCGATATTGAAAACATGGGACTACATCTGCATTTACGTGATATGAGTTAGAATTAATATTGATACACTTATTGCCAATAGAAACTGATTCTGCACCAAATTTTGAAATTAACGCTTTAATCACTTCGTTTTTAAATACATTAGCATTGGTGCTGCTACTAGAGTAATTATAGTCTAGGTCCGATAACCCATCTACATACTCACAATAAAATAAAGATTTCACCATGATACAGATATCAATGTCGCTATTTTTCTTTACATTCGTATTATTTGCATAAGAACCTTGGGCAAAAATTTCATATTCATACTTTGAAGAGAGCCCACTCCTTTCTATTGCATCTTTAATCATTCCAATAGTATTTTCAACCCGTGTTTCTTCAGTGGCAGATAACGGCTTAATCCATGATTGTAATGCTTCTTCAGAATATCTCATTATAAAACAACTCCATTTTAGTTTTTTGGTTAATTCATAAAAAGTAACCGATATTAAAAAAATCCTACATATAATTATACCACTAAACAAGAAAAAAGGCTGCAAACATAGTGAACTATACTATGCCTACAGCCTTATAAATCAACTTCTGTTCCTTCCAAAAATCTAACGGTTATCTGTCCATCCTCCGAAATCAAAATACTATCTAGTACCTGACACATCTCAAAGGAATCATATTCCCAACACTCCTTATTTATCAATTCAGCCAGTAACACACTGTAATGCTTTTCTAATAACTGGTTTTCTTCCAAGATCTTATTCCACTTTCCATGCAACAAATCCATATTCTCACTCAGTAGTTTAACTGCCATCATTACAGCTTTCTCTAGTGTTCCCTCATCGATATGGTTATTCTGACAACCAATCTGTCCCTTTACCTTATAACGGTTGTTACACTGCCAAACTTTACGTTTGCCACGACTGGTCGTCCAGTTCTTACGTCCAAAAGCTGAACCGCATTCTGCACAGAACACCTTGGTAGTAAAAGGGTTGTCCTCATTTTGCATGATGTAGAAGAAATTGAAAAAGAAAATAGACTTCAGACAGCTATTGATGTTGTCAGAGAACAGTTTGGCTTTTTAGCCATACAAAAAGGAACCGTCCTAACTGAAGGTTCCTAAAATATTGAACGCAGTAAACTTATTGGCGGTCATTCCGCTGGTGGATTGGAGGGATTAAAATGATTGACCGTTCATCCTTACCATTTCAGTCAGCAAGAGAGTACCAGGATACAAAGATGCAAAAATGGATGGGCTTTTTCCTATCTGAGCATACATCAGCACTCTCTGATGATACAAACAAAGTAACGTACATGTCAGATTTGTCAATGGAGAAGAAATTATTACTCCTCAGTCAAGTATACGCTGGGCAGCTACACACACGCATTCAAGTGATTGAAAAAAACAAGCGTGTTTCCCACACTGGAACAATACCAAGTCTGAATAAGGATTTCATTTTGATAAAAACTACAACAGGTCACATCAATTTGAAATTGAAAGACATTATTAGTATTGAACTTGTTGAGGAGGTGCTCTATGAATCAGCTTGAGTTTCAGCGTAATCACCTACAAATGGACTATTATAGCGAGAGCTACCAAGATTTTGAACGTGACTTCTACCGCTACTCTAACATGAATATTCCATTGACCTTCCTAACTGATGATATCCTAAAAACAATGGCGACTTCACGTAAGAATTACTTTGTCCTCAATAAGGAAAAGTCCAGAGATAACCGCGATCACTTCTTCATATTTGAAGTAAGTACCGTAGATGAGAATCCGCTAATCTATCATTATACATATAAGAAAACTACAATATATTTAGCAGAAAAATAGGAGCAGTTCAATTGACTGTTCCTATTTTTAATATTCATAAAATCTAAAGTCTTTATACTCTTTAACAATGGAGTCGCCAACCAGAACAGACTATACTGACCAGCGACTACCTTAAATTTAATGTTTCAGATTTATTTTCTTATCTCTAATTTCATAAACTACATCTGCTACATTTTCGAGTAATCGTTTATCGTGGGTGATAAACACGATAGTTCCGGTGTACTCCTTCATTAGTATTTCCAAAGCCTCTAAACTTGGTATGTCAAGGAAGTTACTGGGTTCATCCATTATTAGGATGTTATATCTACCCATGAGCATTTTAGCAAGCAACAATTTTATAATTTCTCCACCGCTTAAAACAGATAAACTTTTTCCAATATCGTTCTGTTTGAACCCCATAGATGCTAGCACTGAACGAATTTCTGATATATTGTAGTCACAATCCTTCTGCATAAACTCCATAACATTCTGATTACTGTTGTACTTGTAACCATTCTGTGCAAAGTAACCTATTTTTGCCTTAGGCGAAATAGAAATTCCTTCTTCATGGTTTAAGATCATTTGGATTAAAGTTGTTTTTCCGATTCCATTACCACCAGTTAACGCCACTTTTGCTCCTAACGGAATTTGAAAAGATGCATTTTCAAACAGAGCCTTATCCCCAAATACTTTATTAATTTCTGCACCGACTATAGGGTATGGATTATGGAGCTCCAATGCTTTACTTTGCCTGAAACGAATTCTGCGAATGCCTTCCGGAGCTTCTACTTTTCCTAAGGCCGCAATCCTGTGCTCTAGGGTTTTAGCAGCATTATACATCTTTTTTTCCTTACTTCCTATTGATTTTTGATGAGCTAAACGCCCTCCGTCTTCAGTACTTTTTTTCTTTGAAGAACCTTTTGCCTTCTGTTCTATTTTACGAGCCTGTTTTCGCTTTTCCTCCGCAGCCCTTTCCAATCGGGCACGTTCCGCAATAAATTGTTCGTATTCTGCAGCTTGGCTCTTACGTTCTTCCTCTTTCTGACGAAGATAATCAGAATAGTTTCCCCAATACTCAGTGATTTTGCCATCTTTCAGTTCCCATATTTTATCTACTATTTCATCAAGAAAATAGCGGTCATGGCTAATAACTAACAGTGCACCTGTAAAATATTTTAGCTGTCCTATTAGAAAATCAATTCCTTCACGGTCTAAATGGCTCGTAGGTTCATCCGCTAAAATACCATGAACCTGTGCCGATAAGGCCTGTGCTATTTTAAGCCTTGTTTCTTCACCACCGCTCATAGTCTGTATATTTAATTGCTCAACACCTAGCTTGCCTACAAGTGCAAAATCTTTTTCCTCCTGCAGAGTTACTTCGTCCAACTGGGGAATATAGGCAAGTTCACCCAGACGATTCATTTTACATCCTGGGGGAGTTAATTCTCCTAAAAGTACCCTGAGTAAAGTGCTTTTTCCAGCACCATTTGCTCCTACTAAACCAATACGGTCATAATCATATACTTCTAATTCATTTATATCTAAAACATCGCGTCCTTTGAATTCCACACGAATGTCTTTTGCTTTTAATATTAATTCCATAACATTTCCTCCTGTCTATAATCGCATGCTTTCATTTGCTTGTATGCAGGGAAAACCCTGCGATTTTAGCAGGAAGAGTTACATGAAAATAAGATACATAAATATTCCTCCAATATTGTTTATTTTAAATCTAATTTTCTAACCTCAGTTATCATTTGGCAAACTATAGCAATGCCAATAATTAAAATACCTGATAGTAAAAACCAATGATTTACACCGATTTTATCAGCAAAGAATCCAGAAAGAATTAACCCAATTGGCATAGCAAGTGACATGATACTTCCGATCAAAGAAAATACACGTCCTAAATATTCAGGCTTAATTTTCTCCTGAAAAAGAGCTGTTTGCACACCGCTATAAAATGGCACCGAAAGCCCCATTATTGCACAGCAAACTACGAATATTACAAATCCATTTGGAGGAAGTATTCCCGAAACGGCTAAACTGGTCCCCATTATAAAAAATGAACTTGTTATTAGTAATACATGCTTTTCGAAGCCCCCTAATCTTCCTAATAATAAGCCTCCTGCTAGCATCCCAAATGCAAAGGAAATTTCCGTAATAGAAATATGCACAGGCGTTCCATTAAAGTGTTCCATGCTTATTAAAGGAAATAGTGCATTGATTGGCATATAAACAAAAGTATATAGTGTTCCTAAGAGTAATAAGGCAAACAATCCTTTGTTTTGTCTCAGAACCACAACTCCTTCTTTCATCTCCCTTATGAAATTTGGTTCTAAACTTTGCACTTGATTACCCAGCTTAGGTATACGTACAATTGCTACCGTAATAGATGCAATCACAGCACCCAATACGTCGATGGCAATAATAGCATTTAAATCCCAAACGGAGTATAAGAGTGCTGCAACTGCCGGACTAACAATATAGCTTATAGACTGCAAAGACTGACTATAGCCTGCGCATTTCGTTAGCTGTTCTTCTGGTACTAAAAGTGGTGTAACCGCATTGAGTGCTGGGGTATGAAAAGCTGTTCCAATGCTACGGATAAACAATACTATCATAATCATCCAGACAGGTAGCTCCATACAGAATGCAACAATAGCAAGCACTGCACCAGCTGCTGCGATAATTAAATCGGCACCAATCATTATCTTCTTCCTATCATGACGATCCACTAGCACACCAATGGCAGGTCCCAAAATCGCATAGGGTAAAAAACCTACTAATGAAGCCATAGACAAGACCATCGCAGATCCTGTTTTTTCTGTAAGGTAAAAAATAATCGCCATTTGCAGGATGGCACTAGTGATTAATGATACTGCTTGCCCTGCCCATATTGCATAAAATTTTCGTTTCCAATTGTTGTATTTTTCCATTTATATTATCTCCTGCATATTATTTTGCTTGAATTTCTATTTTGAATAGCATTCTAGGCAATAAAAAATGCAGGCCAAACCCCACAATGTGGCTTTTGGTCTGCATACATACAATTTGGAAACATTCATATTAAAGACATAGTTAAATAAAGGTATAGTTAAATAACCAATATCCTCACCGTAACTAATGAATGCTCAATATCGTATAAATAAGCACAACAAAAAAGCCTATCATCGGGTATAGATTCTGCTTTTTTTATTGCCAGCTTATCTTAAACGCATTGAGGCTGTCATAGTTTCGGTTCCTCCTACATCTTTGTTTATATCAATTTATAGTATAACACAACAAGATGATATGTTCAATATAAAAGTTATGGAATGAGACTCATACTTCCAATTCGATGCCAGATTTAAAGGATATGACGAAGTTTTCTTCATAGACTGTAACGATCTGGATTATCTTCCTTAGTAGCAAGCGATTAGCTTTCACAAAATCTTCTGTTTGTAGTTTTAAAAATTCATCAGGATTTTCTAACTCAACCTCAAAATATTTCATTTTACATTCCCTCATTTCATTTATTGATAAATTGAGTTTGCAAAAAAGAGTGGACAATTTTTGTCTACTCTTAACCTTTAAAATAGTTTTTTTTAATCGATTTGAAGTTGCCTAAATTATTACTTATTCGGTAAAATGAAGTATTGCTTTCAACAGATTTCCTTCAACTACACTTCACTTGATTCAAACAAGGTGGGTACATTTCTATTCCCACAAACTCCTTGTCAATGGAAACAAACACGTACCCACAGGGTAAATGGAAATAGAAACTGATAATTTCTAGCTATCACTTCTACTCATTCCAAAAATTTTCTCACTCTGATACTTACCCACCATAAAGCAAAAAGCCTTGCAATCAAGGCTTTTATTATCCCTTTCGTTCAAAGGTTTCTAAGCTTTTACGAGCAGAGCGACACACTCAGCGGTTCGCTATCTCCGTTCTGTCTGCGTGCTAGCACTTGTCAATCACGGACAGCTATCGCATGGGCGGAAGTAAATGCTAATCTTCGTCGTTTTACTCCTTGACTAGCAAACTTACCGCCTCAACATGATGCGTTTGCGGAAAAAGATCCACCGGCTGGACTTTCTTCAATTCGTAGCCCAACTCTTGGTAGAGTTTGATATCACGCGCCATGGTTGCCACATTACATGAGATATAGGCGATGCGATCAGCTCCTGTTTGGACGCTTGCTTTGATGAAGCTTTCGGTCAAGCCCTTGCGGGGTGGATCAACCAGGATGGCGGTTGGTTGGATGCCTTCCTTGAGCCAATTCTTCATGGCATTTTCAGCTGTGTCACAGACATAGTGGGCATTGGTGATACCGTTCAATTCTGCATTCTTCTGGCTATTCTCTACCGCTTCTGGGATGACCTCAACCCCATAAACTTCCTTAACATGCTTAGCGACAGATAATCCAATAGTTCCGATTCCTGAATAGGCATCGATCACCACATCGTCTTCTCTTAACTCCGCAAAGTCAATGGCTGTCTGATAAAGCTTCTCTGCCATTTCTGTATTGACCTGGTAAAAGGCTGGTCCAGAGATTTGGAAGCTATTCCCCAACATTTGGTCCGTAATGTAATCTTGACCATAAAGCGTACGCCATTCTTTCCCGAAAATGGCATTGTTATTTTGGTCATTGATATTTTGCATAACTGATACGATTTCTGGGAACTGCTTGATGACTTGTTCAATCAACTGTTCAACTCGGAAAATTTTAGGACGAGTTGTCACCAAGATAACCATGATTTGACCTGAATGATGTCCACGACGAACAACAAGGTTACGAATCAAGCCAGACTGTTCCTTCTCATCATAGGGTTTTAAGTCATAACGGAGAAGCAAATCACGTAAGGCTACAATAACTTGGTCAATGACTGGATCCTGGATATAAAAATCTTCCAACGGCATAAGATCATGAGAATTCTTACGGAAGAAACCAGTCTCCAGAACACCATTAACGCGACGAACAGGAACCTGAGCCTTGTTACGATACTTGATCGGATGTTCCATGCCAAGAGTATCAGCAACCTCTACATTCGTGATTCCAGCAATCTTATAGAGACTATCTTTTACTTGCTTAGTTTTAAACTTGAGTTGCTCTGGATAAGCTAGATGTCCCAAGTCGGCAATGCCTGAACGCAGGTAAGCCAAATCTAAATCTTGATTACGATGTGGAGATTGTGTAAAATATTCCTCGACCTTACCAAAACCAATCTTTTTATTAACTTTAAGGACACGCATAAGGATTTTTTCTGTTGGTAAAGCATTCTCTACAAAAAAGACCAAGCCATCAACCTTGGCAACACCAGCTCCTTCATGGGTCAAATCGACAATCTCAACTTCTACAATATCATTTTTCTTTAACATAATTTCACTTTCTATAAGCCGATAAAAAAAGACGGCAACAATCCTGTTACCATCTATTATACCATGAATTGACCTAAGCACCAAAACTCTTGAAGAAGTTAAGGATCGCTTGCCAAATAGAGCTAAGGATGTTCCCACCGTCTTGAATAGCTTTATTGGCGTCAAAGTTAAGATCGATATTGCTGAAACTGTCACCAGCTTGCGCAACGATACTTTGTTTCAGATCTTTTAGCGTCTTAGTAAAGTCTTCGTTATTAAGAATATCGCTCTTTGAAAGATTAAAGGCAAAGTTGATGATGACATTGATCTGATTTCCTGTTATAACCTGATCTAGCTTATAATTTTTTAATGTATCTTCGACAATCTTACGAACATCATCCTCTGTGAGCTCACCTTTAGACTCTTTAGCTTTAGCAATAGCAGACTTGATATCAGCAAGGGCTACATTGAGTTTATTGGCATCATAGCCAGATTTGTCCTTGTTTTCATCATTAATATCAGACAAGGCCTTGAGCTCTTCCTGAGCTAAGTCTTTATTTTCTTGAGGTAATTTTACACCATTTGACTCAAGCGAATAGTAAATACCAGCTAGGGCACTTTCCCCAGTAACTGGGATTGGCGCTGCAACGGTGATACGCGCGTGTTCAACACCCAAAGTAACAGCCGCATTACGGTACATGTCTTGGGTCACTTTTGTGATATTTTCTGGTGTTTCAATCTTGACTTCAAGTGGAGATTTTTCTCCTAATTTTTGAATTTTCGCTGATGAATAAAGCTGAAGACTAGAATCGTTGGCCACATTCATAATTTTTGAGTAGACATCGGGTGTCATGGTCTTCAAGTCTTTAGTATCTTTAGAAGCATCATAGCCTAGTTTTTTAAGTGTTTGATTTTTTTGATCTTCTGTTAGTGAAGAACCCAAGACATACTCAGGTTGAACATAGGTTTCATCAATGACTTTTTGAACATCAGTTGCTGCATGAACGTTTTGCAATGTTGCAACCGCCAAAAGAACTGCAGCACTCGTCAGAAAGAATTTCTTTCGCATGAGACGTTCCTCCTTTTCTCCTCTAGCATATTAAAGTATCCTTAAAGAAAACTTATAAAAGCACCTAGAATTTCTAGATGCTTAAAATAGATTAAAAATTTTCATAATATAGAGATTTACTTGAACCTGTCTTGAGTAATAATAGTTTCCCCCATCGACATAAAGTTCTCCACCTTGAAAAATGGAAATAGGATTAATGTAGCGATAGGTTTTTCCAGTTGTATTCCCTAAGGTCGGCGCAACTGTATCTCTAGAATATTGTTTAGCTAGAGCAATCGTATTCTTTTTCCCATTTTGTGCGATAAAATCAATATAAGCAGGCCCAAAGTTATAAGCTTGAATGGCTGTCCAGACATCCACTCCTTTTTCTTGAGCTAGGTAGAGATTTTCTGTCAAAGTTTGAACCCCTTGACGAATACTACTTGCATTATCGTTTATGGTATCAGTAGAACCGGTAGCAGACTCGCTAGACTGCATCACGTCTCCTTCTTTACCCTTAGTTTCTGTATAGATCATGGCGAGCACAAGCTCTTCATTTGCTGGAGTATCTCTTTCATTCAAGATTTCACGTACCATGGGTTGGTAGGTCATGACTTGTTTGACATCCTGATGAATGAGATAGGCTTTGTATCCAGCGAAAAGGAAGACTGCTAGTACCAGCACTCTTCGTATAAGTTTAAACATTATTTATTTTGAATATCCTCGATGTTTTTGATTAAGATAGAATAAGTTCCATTATCATTTTGGATGAACTCAACCGATTCTGCGTCTTGATAGACATTGTTTGGTACGATGAGTTCAATTCCGTTAGACAAGGAAAGTTTCTGATTTTCAAATCTCTTTAACTGACGACTAGCATCAATCTCATCAAACTGAACTGGCTCAGGTACTGCTTCTTTGACTCTGTCAATAAAGCTTAGACGGGCAGTAAGATTGTTGTCAAAGAGATCATTAGCTAATTTTTCTGGAGAGAGTTCATTGTTTTCTTCGATATTATTGAAGATTGCTGATTTAACCTTGGATTGAAATTGAAAATCATCCGCATTAAAGGTTTCGGCAATTTTTTGAGCCGTTTTTTCAAGTTCCTTGATTGATTTCTTAGGTGAAATCTTTGGTTGAGCTTGAATGAGATTCTCAGAAAAATAGTTTAAAAAAGCTCCATTGTACTTGATGCGTTTTTCAATCAAGTGATACTTACGACTTTGAAGATTAACCACAAGGGCTTCATCAGCTCCAGTACCAAAACCTGGTAGATTATTCTGAGTCAGTTTGATTGGATTATCAACCTCACCACCTAAGTGTGTTAAGGTTTCTCGCAATGCAATTCGAAGGAAGGCAAAGTGTTCCACTCCTTCTTTTGAAAACTGTACAAAGACCAAATCGTTTGTCTTTTGATTTTCAGATATAGAGAATTCCTCTTTCCATAGATTGGCAATCGTCACAGATGTTTCCATTAAATCTTCTGTAATGTTGTTGAAAAATGGGTTATCCTCTTTAAAAATACCAGTTTTAGCATCATCAGAATACACACGTTCCACTTTTTTACGCAAGTATTCTTCAATTTTAGGAGTGATATTGAGAAATTTATCCGCTAAGTACAACTCTGTGTCATCAGGGCTGAACTGATGGATAATAGCCTTCTTAATATAAATATCCATATAAATAGTATTCCTCGTATTCAACCATTTTGTACTAGAAGACTCGTATGAAGCGCTTCTGAACTTTATC
This sequence comes from Streptococcus sp. HPH0090, assembly GCF_000411475.1. Lineage (GTDB taxonomy): Bacteria > Bacillota > Bacilli > Lactobacillales > Streptococcaceae > Streptococcus. The sequence continues at coordinate 528,916 of NZ_KE150464.1, forward strand.
GCAGGTATAACCCACTTTTTCATAGAAAGCATGAGCGCCTAGACGATGGTCTGCAGAGTTTAAGCGAATAAACTGATATTCTTGATCTTTTGCTTCTTGTTCCAAACCTTGTAGTAAAGTTTTCCCAATACCTTGTCCTTGCATTTGGGGCAAAACAGCTAAAGCCAGGATATTAAAACCCGGTTTTGAATAAAGGGATTCATAAACTTCAGCATGTACATAGCCAAGCAAGTCATGGCTAGACGAATCCTCGAAACCCAGTAAATAGTGATGAGAGTCTTGAGACAACTTAGCTAATTGACTAGCTGTGTCCTCTAGATTAAAAGAATAACCCAAAGCTTCTTTGTTAATCTTATAAATTGCATCAACATCAGTTATTTTCAAATCACGTAGCATGTTATACCTCCTCAAAAGGAATTACAGGTATCTTGGCAAGGATATCTTCTTTAGTCACTGCTCCTTGTCGTAGGATTCTCGCCTTGCTGCCAGATAAGTCTAAAATAGTTGAATCTTGCCCTGTTAAATAAGCATCATCTTCTACTCCCAGAACCTCTTGGTCGAAATCTTTTAAAATTTCTTTAAAAGTAACTCCGCTAGCTTGACCAGAAATATTGGCAGAAGGTCCGATTAATGGACCGAACTCACGAATCAATTCCAGTGTTACAGGATAATTCGGCATGCGAAATCCAACTGTCGTCAAATTTGAATTGACCCAGTCAGGAACTTTATCATTAGCTTTTAAGATGATGGTCAATGGACCTGGTAAAAATTTTTCTACAAGTTGTTGTAAATAAGGTGGCTGATTCTTAGAAAAGTTCAAAATATCAGCTAGACTAGCGACATTAAGATTGAGCGCCTTATCTCTAGGGCGACGTTTAAGCTGGTAGACATGATCAACAGCTTTTTCATCTAAAGCTTTTGCAAAAAGACCATAGACAGTCTCCGTTGGTAAAACTACAGCCCCACCTTTTTCCAATTCTTGCTTAATCTTCTCCATCATCAATGACAACCATCCTATCTTGGCCAAATTGGTCTTTGAGAGTCCGAACTCGCTTCTCGGGAAAATTTTCCTTGAAAAGAGCTGGAACACTTTGACCTTGTTTGTAGCCAATTTCAAGATAAATCTTACCACCATCATTTAGATGGTCCTTTGATTCTTCCGCGATTCTGCGATAAATCGCTAGACCTTCCTCATCTGCAAAAAGGGCTAAATGTGGCTCTGAATGCAGAACATTCAAACCAACTTCTTCCTCATCTGCTCGAGAAATGTATGGTGGATTGGATACAATTATATCATATTTTGAACAAATTTCGAAGAAACAGTCAGATTTGATAAATGAGATCCCCAAATTTAAACGCTTTGCATTCTCCGATGCTAGGTCTAATGCATCTTGAGAAATATCGGCAGCTGTGATTGTCCAATCTGGCCTATTTTTAGCTAAGGAAAGGGCAATTGCGCCACTTCCTGTACCGATATCAAGAACTTTGAGGTTTTCCTTTGGATTCTCAGCCAAAATGAGTTCCACTAACTCTTCTGTCTCTGGGCGGGGAATCAAAACTCGTTCATCTACTTTTAACTGCATCCCAAAGAATTCAGCATGACCGATAATGTACTGGGCTGGTATATGAGCTGCCAGTTTCGTGTAAATTCCTTCTACGAAGTGTTTATCTTCCTCTGTTACCTCTTGCTGGAGAGCAAAGACAAAGTCTGTAAAAGATAGATTTTCCAGACTACGATAGACAAAAGAGAGGCTTTCTGCTTCCTCTCCTTGTGCTATTAACTTTTCCTCAAAATCTTTAAATAGTTGAGCTAATTTCATTACTTGTTTAATTCTTCTAATTTTTGTGTTTGGTCATAAAGAACCAAGGCATCCACTACTTCGTCCAACTTACCAGCAAGGATTGTATCAAGCTTCTGCAACGTTAAGCCAATACGGTGGTCTGTGACACGGTTTTGTGGGAAGTTGTAAGTACGAATACGCTCTGAACGGTCACCAGTACCGATAGTAGACTTACGTTCAGCATCTTGCTCATCTTGGGCAATTTGAGCAAAGTGGTCTGCCACACGCGCACGGATGATTTTCATAGCCTTCTCACGGTTTTTCTGCTGGGTACGTTCTTCTTGCATCTCAACCTTGATATTGGTTGGCAAGTGAACGATACGAACAGCAGTTGCAACCTTGTTGACGTTCTGTCCACCAGCACCAGAGGCATGGTAGATATCGACACGAAGGTCTTTTGGATCAATATCGTATTCAACTTCTTCGATTTCAGGCATGACAAGAACTGTCGCTGTTGAAGTGTGTACACGACCTTGGCTTTCAGTCACAGGGACACGTTGCACACGGTGGGCGCCTGATTCGTACTTAAGTTTAGAGTAAACAGACTGACCAGAAACCATGGCAACCACTTCTTTGAAACCACCAACACCATTCATAGAAGCTTCCATGACTTCAAAGCGCCAACCTTGGGCTTCAGCATACTTTTGGTACATAGTTAGAAGATCTCCAGCGAAGAGAGCTGCTTCATCTCCACCAGCTGCACCACGGATTTCTAGGATAATGTTCTTATCATCGTTTGGGTCTTTAGGAAGGAGCAAGATTTTCAGTTTTTCTTCATACTCTTCTTTTTCAGCCTTAGCATCTTTCAATTCTTGCTTGGCCATTTCTTCCAAGTCCGCATCTCCGCCTGATTCCTTAATCATTTCCTCAGCGTCGACAATGTTTTGAAGAACTTGTTTGTATTCACGGTAAGCTGTGACGGTGTCACGAGTGGAAGCTTCTTCTTTTGAAAGCTCCATGAAACGTTTGGTATCAGAGACCACATCAGGGTCGCTGAGTAATTCTCCTAACTCTTCGTAACGGTCTTCTACAGCTTGTAGTTGATCATAGATATTCATTCTGTGTTATTCTCCTTATTGATTTCAGGGGCAAAATAATGTTTACGGCAAACTGAGATATAGGTTTCATTTCCACCAATCTGGATTTGTTCACCATCATAGACTGGCAGTCCGTCCTGCGTACGCAAAACCATAGTTGCTTTTTTCTTACAATACTGGCAAATGGTCTTAATTTCATCAATCTTATCTGCTAAGAGCAAAAGGTGTTTGGAACCTTCAAACAGCTCATTGCGAAAGTCATTTTTTAAACCAAAAGCCATAACAGGTATGTCTAACTCATCAACAACACGAGCCAGGTCGTAAACATGATGACGTTTTAAAAACTGGGCTTCATCGACAAGTACACAGTAAGGTTTTTCAGGTAGATCTCGGATAAATCCAAAGATATCTGTTGTTTCGTCAATAGCAATTGCTGGTCTTTTCATCCCAATCCGACTTGAAACATAGCCTACACCATCACGCGTATCCAGAGCCGAAGTCATAATCACAACTCCTTTTCCTTGCTCTTCGTAGTTATAGGCTACCTTGAGAATCTCGATGGTTTTGCCAGAGTTCATGGTCCCATAACGATAATACAACTGTGCCATGCTTCTATTTCACGTCCATTTCTAAATTTTTTGCTACATTCTAGTATACCATATTTTCCCAAAGCTTTAAATGCCAAAATGTGGTAAAATAGAAGAAATCAAATAACTAGTGGAGGACGTAATTATGCCATTTGTACGCATTGATTTATTTGAAGGACGCACTCTAGAGCAAAAGAAAGCCCTAGCTAAGGAAGTTACAGAAGCTGTTGTTCGTAACACAGGAGCACCTCAGTCAGCTGTTCACGTTATCATTAACGATATGCCTGAAGGAACTTATTTCCCACAAGGTGAAATGCGCACTAAATAAAGCTTAAGCAATCTGCTTAGGCTTTTCTTTATAAGTGGCATTCGTTGAATAAAACGCTATATTTTGTTACAATTTTAAGTGATATTTGTATATAAATTGTAAAAAGGAAATGAAATGATTACACGTGAATTTGATACCATCGCAGCAATCTCGACTCCTCTTGGTGAAGGGGCTATTGGGATTGTTCGTTTAAGCGGAACGGATAGCTTTGCTATCGCCCAGAAAATTTTTAAAGGCAAGGATTTGAGCAAGGTTGCTAGCCACACTCTAAACTACGGACACATCGTTGATCCTCAAACTGGTAAGGTTATGGACGAGGTCATGGTTGGGGCTATGAAGTCTCCAAAGACCTTCACTCGGGAGGATATTATCGAGATTAACACTCACGGTGGAATTGCAGTAACTAATGAAATCCTGCAACTTGCTATCCGTGAAGGTGCTCGGTTGGCAGAGCCAGGTGAATTTACCAAGCGTGCCTTCCTCAACGGTCGTGTCGACTTGACTCAGGCTGAAGCTGTTATGGATATCATCCGTGCCAAGACGGACAAGGCTATGAATATTGCGGTCAAGCAACTAGACGGATCCTTGTCTGATCTCATTAATAATACTCGCCAGGAGATACTCAATACACTAGCTCAAGTTGAAGTTAATATCGACTATCCTGAGTACGACGACGTTGAAGAAGCCACTACTGCTGTTGTTCGTGAAAAAACCATGGAATTTGAACAATTATTAACCAATCTACTTAGAACAGCTCGTCGTGGGAAGATTCTCCGCGAAGGAATTTCAACAGCCATCATCGGACGCCCCAACGTTGGAAAATCAAGTCTGCTCAACAACCTCCTTCGTGAAGATAAGGCCATTGTCACTGATATTGCCGGAACAACTCGTGATGTCATCGAAGAATACGTTAACATCAACGGTGTTCCATTGAAATTAATTGATACTGCAGGTATCCGTGAAACGGATGATATCGTCGAGCAAATCGGTGTCGAACGTTCGAAAAAAGCTCTTAAGGAAGCTGACTTGGTACTGCTTGTCTTAAATGCTAGCGAGCCTCTTACTCCGCAAGATCGACAACTTCTTGAAATTAGTCAAGATACCAACCGTATTATTCTACTAAATAAAACCGACCTTCCAGTAGCAATTGAAACCGAAGAACTTCCAGAAGATGTGATCCGCATTTCAGTCCTCAAAAATCAAAACATTGATAAGATTGAAGAACGCATCAATAATCTCTTCTTTGAAAATGCAGGCTTGGTCGAACAAGATGCTACCTATCTATCCAATGCTCGTCATATTTCATTAATCGAAAAGGCAGTCGAAAGCTTACAAGCTGTTAACGAAGGTCTTGAACTCGGTATGCCAGTCGATCTACTTCAGGTTGATTTGACCCGCACTTGGGAAATTCTCGGAGAAATTACTGGTGATGCAGCGCCAGATGAACTTATTACTCAATTATTTAGCCAATTCTGTTTAGGTAAATAAAAATTATAAAAAGGAGTTATGATGAAATACCCTACACTACTAGAACGCTTCTTGACATACGTCAAAGTCAATACTCGTTCTGACGAAAACTCAACGACAACACCTAGTACTCAAAGCCAAGTAGACTTCGCAACCAATGTTCTCATCTCAGAGATGAAACGTGTCGGTTTGCAAAATGTTTACTATCTATCAAACGGTTTCGCTATCGGTACTCTTCCAGCTAACGATCCTAGTTTGACTCGTAAGATTGGTTTTATCTCCCACATGGATACAGCTGATTTTAATGCTGAAGGCGTTAACCCGCAAATTATTGAAAATTATGATGGCGGCGTTATCGAGCTTGGGAACTCTGGTTTCAAACTAGATCCAGCGGATTTCAAGAGCTTAGAGAAATATCCTAGTCAAACCTTGATTACTACTGATGGTACTACACTTCTCGGTGCCGATGACAAATCTGGTATCGCTGAAATCATGACAGCTATTGAGTACTTGAACGCTCATCCTGAAATTAAGCACTGCGAAATTCGTGTCGGCTTTGGACCTGATGAAGAGATTGGTGTTGGTGCCAATAAATTTGATGCAGAGGACTTCAATGTTGACTTTGCTTATACAGTCGACGGCGGACCTCTTGGAGAATTGCAGTATGAAACCTTCTCTGCGGCAGGTGCCGAACTTCACTTCCAAGGTCGAAATGTTCATCCAGGAACGGCTAAAGGACAAATGGTTAACGCCCTTCAGTTGGCAATTGACTTCCATAACCAACTTCCAGCTGGTGACCGACCTGAATTGACTGATGGTTACCAAGGTTTCTACCATCTCATGGATATAACTGGTAGTGTTGAGGAAGCGCGTGCTAGCTATATCATTCGTGACTTTGAAAAAGACAGCTTCGAAGCACGCAAAACCGCTATGCAAGCTATTGCTGATAAGATGAACCAAGAACTTGGAAGCGATCGTGTTTCCTTAACTCTTACTGACCAATACTACAATATGAAAGAAGTCATAGAAAAAGATATGACGCCAGTAACAATCGCTAAATCAGTAATGGAAAGTCTTGATATCACACCTATCATCGAACCTATCCGTGGTGGAACAGATGGGTCTAAGATTTCCTTCATGGGAATTCCTACTCCTAATATCTTTGCTGGTGGTGAAAATATGCACGGTCGTTTTGAATATGTCAGCCTTCAAACCATGGAGCGTGCAGTTGATACAATCATTGGAATCGTATCTTACAAAGACTAAAAAAGAAGTAGCAAAGCTACTTCTTTTTTAGTTGACTTCTTTCTCACTTGTTTCTGGAGAACTAGTTGTTGGATTGCTTGATTCAGCCTGTTTGTCGCTTGCTTGTTTGGTAGTTGTTTCAGAACTTGCTTCACTCGGCTTAGCTTTGGATTGAAGTTCTTGGTTTAATGAGACAATTTCTTGCGCAAGTGCTAGAAGAGCTTGCTTGTCTTTGCTTGCTCCACTTAGTTTATCAAACAAGGCATCCACTTTTTCAAAGTCCGCATCGGAACCATTATTCATTTCCAAATAATTATGTAGGGCAAGGACTCCGTTATATAATTTTTGATAGAGGACTAAAACCTCTGGATCTTGATTAGCATTCTCACGTTCAGTCTGAATGGTTTGCGAAATACGTTTTATAAGATCTTGGACTTGTATGTTTAGTTCATCAAGGTCTGCGTCATCTTTATCTAGAGCAGCTTTCAGGTTTTTCACCTCGTCAGCGAGTGAAGCTTTTACGCCTTCTTCTTTGACTTGAGCCACTAATTCATCAGCTTTCGTTAAGAGTCCTTCTACTTGAGCTTTTCGAACATGATTGCTTTGTTCCTCAGGCTTAATATCATCATACAAACCTTTCAAAAACTCATAGACTGCTGTTTTAGCACTATGACCATCCACTTTTTCTGTATCTAAAATCGTTTCAGAAGGCTTACTTGTAACAGGTTCATTCTTCAGAGCTTCTTCAACTTCCAGTTTTGTTTGATAGATTTCTGGGAATAATTTGTTCAAGTCAGTCGCCTTAAGGAAGGATTGTGATTGATAAAGTGTCCAAGTTAAGTTAGCAACTTTATGTCTAAGAGTGTCATTTAAGCGACCATCAGATAGATGTTGGTAGAAATACTTGATGTATTCGACTGTCGTAACACCAGTACGGTCATTAAAATCTTGCAAGGCTTGTAACTTAGCTTCAACTGCATCTAAACCAGCCTCATCTTGAGCCAATTTATTTTCTTGGAGCTGAGTCAAGAGATCCTTCTTAGGAAGTCCATAAGCATCCGTATCCAAGGTATTAATCTTATCTACTAAAGCTTGATATTTCTTGTCTAAAGGACTGATTTCTGTTGGTTTTACGCTAGCATCAACATGGATATACTGCTTGTCAAAGAGATCTAATGCGGCTAGATACCCAGCTGTAGAGTTGGTTGAGAGCTTCTTCATATTTTCAGAGAATTGTCCCAAAGCAAGCTCAATCTGTCTCTGTAGTATTGGTTTATCCTTGTAAACTTCACGACTTTCTGCTAGAAGCTGGTCAACCTTATTTTGAACAGTCGCTTCATCAAAGGCTCCTGGTTGATAGTTGGATTGCAAGGCAGGAATCTTATGTTTCAAAGCAACTTCATAACCTTTAGTCTGAACTTTGATGTAGTGATTATGGTCACCGTGAGGTATGACGAAGCTACCATTTTCAACCTGTAAGCTATATGGAGAGACACCGTCACGAAGTGCGGTTGTATAAAGTTCGTTTAGAAAATCAAGTTCTGCATCACCTGTTTGAAGCGGAATACGAACGTGTTCCTTACGAACAGCGTAAGGGTGAATGTGAGTTGGGTCATAAGCCTGGTCTGGATTACCAAATACAAAGAATCCATTTGAAATTCTGATAGCTTCAAGCGGAACTCCGTATGTCTTAGAGATATATGCTGTCTTTTCTTTATCGCTAGCATCTCGAGAGAAACTTTCTACAGTCTTGGCAAGAGGTTTAACAGGTTCTGCCTGATGGTGACCATGCAAATGATCCTGCGCAGCCTTTATCTGCTCTTTCGACAAATCTTTCTTAAAGAAATAATGTGCATGGTCTCCATGTGAAACTACGAAACCTTGGTCGTCCTCACTAATTACTCGATCAATAGCAAAGCCATGATCGTGGTCTTCACCGTGTCGATGATTAGCATGATCGTGGTCATGGTCTTCTTCGTGTTGATGATCAACATCTTCGTGGCCATGGTCATGGTTATGATCTTCGTTTGGTTTACTTGGAATTTCTACAGGATTTGATGGTGTTACTAGACCTGAAAGTGGTATCAAGCGTGCAATCTTTTGCTCCAAAGCAGATAAACTACTATAAGGGATGAAATGGTAATGATTTCCATGAGGGATAGCAACTCCATTAGGCGTACGACTGGTAATTTTAGCCGGGTCAAATACCAAACCATCAGATTCTTTATAGCGTTGACTAACTGGTAAAGCGTAAAGCTGTTCTAGAAGTTTTTGAAGATTATTTTCTTCTTGTACTGGATTGCTTGTAGCTGGTTTCTCTACTTGATGACTTGGTTCAACACTTGGAATCGGTTTGTAGTCTGTTAGACTTTGTTGACTTCCTTTTCCAGCAAGGTAAGCTTGAGCAGCAGCTAGTTCAGTTGAGGATAAGGCACTCTTAGGAACGTAATGATAATGGCCACCATGAGGAACGATAAACGCATCACCCGTATCTTCTATAATATCAGCAGGATTAAAGACATACCCATCATCAGTGGTATAACGACCTTGTGCTCTGGCAGCAAAAACTTCATTACTTGTACTGCTACTATCTGATGTGTGTTCTTGTTTTTGTTTCTCGATTTGGTCTTTGGTACGAATATTATCTGCGTGACTAGCATCCTTCAGATAGACATAATATTTGCCATCCACCTTGATGATATAGCCACCTTTAATCTCATTGACAATATCTCCATCACTTAGTTTATAGTTTGGATCCTTCATGACCAATTCTTCACTAAAGATGGCATCAAAAGGCACCTTACCATTGTAGAAATGGAAATGGTCACCGTGGGAAGTCACATAGCCTTGATCTGTAATCTTAGTAACAATCTGTTCAGCTTCTATTCCTTCTTTTTGGTTAACTTGATCAGGTGTCAGATTTTCATTCTTTTTTGCATCAGACTCTTTCCCATCAACATAGGATACACGGTTATTTTCTTTGTTCTCAGGCGCTTGGTGTTGATTTAAAGCGTAAGCGCAGACACTTAAGGCAAGGACCACTGCAGATCCTGCTAGATATTTTTTATTAATTTTCATAAACTCCTCATTTCAATTCTTCAGCTAAAATAGCTATATTGTCTTCTAAATTTTCCAAGTAGGACTTATCATTTTGTGGATCGGCCTCTAAAGGATTGAGTGTTTTAAGAGTCACACCTGTTGATTTGACAAGTGTATCAGCAACTTTAGACGAAGCATTACTCTCTGTAAAGATAGTTTTGACCTTATAATTTTTTACAAATTCTTGAATTTCGGTTAACTGTCTCGGGCTTGGTTCTTGGTCTGGTGAAATACCAGCTATTCCAAGTTGATTTAATCCAAAGCGTTTAGCTAAATATGAAAAAGCTGTATGTTGAGTTACAAAATTTCTTTGATTGACTTTTTCAAAAATGGGTTGGTATTTCTTGGTCAAATCATGAGCTTTGGCACTAAAATTTTGTGCGTTTTTCTGATAAGTATCCTTGTTAGCGCTGTCTAGTTCGGATAACTTATCAGCGATAATCTGAGCTTCTTCAGCAACCTTTTCAGGATCAAGCCAAGTATGAGGATCATACAAGGTCTTCTCATCAATCCCATCTCCTGCCTGCATATCTTCTAAACCAGGTACGCGCTCTAAAGTCATACCTTCTGATGCTTCTAAAACCTTCACCTTAGATTTTTGCAGACTTGGGTCTAAACTTCCTGCCCATGACTCCAAGGTATGGGAATGATAGACGAAAACATCAGCATCATAGATTGCTGCAATATCATTTGCAGATGGTTCATAGGAATGAATACCTGAACTCGACTGAATCATCCGAACATCATTTAAATCGCCAGAAATTTCTTTAACCATGGCATAGACAGGGTAAAAACTAGTCACAATCTTCATCCCCTTAGCTTCACTACTACTATCTTGACTAGATTTTTGTCCACAAGCTCCTAAGAAAAAAACAAACAAGGCAATTACAAGCCACAGGACACTTCTTTTTTTCATCACAACTCCTTAACTAGTGTTTAACCATTTAATTAACTAGTAAACATTCTACACCTTAAAATTTAAAATGTCAATATTTTTTTGCATTTTCATGAAAAAAGTAAGAACTAGATTTCTTTCTCTGTTCTCACTGCTTATTTTTAACATTTGACTTTTAATCGTTTTAGAACTCCTTGATTCATTTTTTAAGTCAGCAAATTTCAGTTTTTTAATAAAGAAAAGGACATTATTCAATCAAAAATCGAACAATATCCTTTCGAATAAATTATAACTAATAAAAATCTTTTAAGGTTTTATTTGTTTTAGTGTCTTAATGTCATACATCACTAAATCACCGTTTTTATTGTAAAACTGAACCCCATCTGGTTGAAAGATTAGAAACTTAGGATCAATTTGGGCAATTTTCGCTAACTTTTCTATATGTTCATTTAAAGTTACTTTATCTAACCCATAGTCTGGTAAATCATCGTCATTTTCTTCTTTGGAATTCTCTTTATTTTCTGAAGAAATTTCGTTGGTTGTACCAGTCTCATTCTCCCCGATATTTTTCTTCGGTTGCTCTTCAGTTTTATCTACAGCAGTATTATTCTTATCACTATTTTCAGTATTGTTTGAATCAGGTTTTAATTCTTTATTAGGATGTGTAGACGTTTCAGTTTTGGATTCTTTTTCTTTCATTCTTTTGGCAATTAAGTCTTGCGCTTGTTTCCATTCTACTTCTGATAAGTCGGATTTAGTGATACTTCTCAATGAACCACCTCCAGCTCTTGGAATACTAAATGATTTGTCTTCCCATACAAAGGTTTCTTTTGCCAATACATCTTTCGGATCAAAAATATAACCATCTGGAGTTGCAAATCGACCTTCTGCAAGAGCTTTCTGAACTTCTTCAGCAGAATGGATAATTTGCCAATTCTGCATTCCAGCGCGTTTTTCAAGAGGAGTCACATTAGCAATAACGGAACCTGAGTCCTCATGACCCGGCTTAGACCAAACTTCAGGACGAACCTCAGGGTGTTGCATGACATATTTAATAGTCGCAATTTGATGAGGCTCTAACCATGAGTAAGGCACAACGTGAATATGATCAATGTGTGGAATAATGAATGAACTTCCAGTATCATAGGTAGTATTTGCTGCATGCAACGGCAAACTTGAGACATCTACAGCTAATCTCGGTTTAATTCCTGTGTCAACTATATCATAACGATAATGATCTCGATCCTTAAGCATTAGTTCTTGTTCAGAAAAAGCAATTTGAGTAAGATCAAGTTCGTCTCGAGAATAGAAATATTCTTTTCCGTTTTCTTTAATAACATAACCAACTTTACCATCTTTGGTAACTTTACTAGTCACTTTTTTTGAATCAAATTTTGGTTTTTCTTCTTTATTCATCTTCTCTGAAGGAATAACACTATCATTAGCTTGACCTTTTTCCTTCATCCACTTGCTAACTTCGTCTAATTCAAATTGTTCTAACTCTCCAAATCCCACATAATGGAAATGATTTCCATGTCTCGCTATAATACCTGATTTATCAACTGAATAGATAGAATCTTTACTGAACACATATCCATCACTAGTATCGTATGGTTTGCCATCCAGACCCTTACCATAAGCTTTAATTGAATTTCCTAAAAATGTATGCTCAACAGTACTGTTTGTTGGCTTTTGGGTATTTACTGGCTTGTTTTTTCCATTATTTTGTCCTTTTTCTGAAATCATTCTCGCAATCTTCTGCTCTAAATCAGACATTTGAGAATAAGGGATAAAATGATAGTGATCCCCATGAGGAACTGCTACTCCATTTGCTGTTCTTTTTGTGATTTGAGCTGGATCAAAGATCAAACCATCTGATTCCACATGACGTTGACTGAGCGGTAAGGCATAAAGTTGTTTCAAGAGACTAGATACGTCTTCACTTTGACTTGCTTGATAACTATTATCCACTTGTGGGCTAACAGTTGGAGCCCATCTTCTAATATTTGACTCAACATTACTATGATTTGTTTGTCCATATGAACTACTATTCGATGCCTCTGATGAACTGCTAGAAGAATTTGTTAACGGTCGATACCCAACTGAGCTTGTTTGACCACCTTTTTCAGCTAAAAAGGCCTGGGCAGCGGCCAGTTCACTAGCCGATAAGTCACTCTTTGGAATATAGTGGAAATGATTGCCATGGGGAACGATGTATGCATCACCCGTATCCTCGATAATATCGCTTGCATTAAAAACATAGCCATCATCCGTCGTATAACGTCCCTGAGCCCTTGCTAGAGTGACTTCGTTGCTAACCTTTGATCCACCATCATGCCCATGTTCTTGCTTCTGACGATTGATTTCTTCCTTACTACGAATATTTTCTGTATGGGAAGCATCCTTGAGGTATACATAATAGCGACCATCAACCTTAATGACATAACCACCCTTAACTTCGCTGACAATATCCTCATTTCGAAGTTGATAGTTCGAATCCTTCATCAAGAGTTCTTCACTAATAATAGCATCATAAGGAACCTTGCCATTAAAGTAGTGATAATGATCTCCATGTGAAGTTACATAACCTTGATCGGTAATCTTAACGACAATCTGTTCTGCATTAATACCTTCTCGTTGACTAACCTCATCTGGCGTCAAATTTTCAGTCTTACTATTAGCCTGATTCCCTTCTACATAAGCCACACGATTAGACTCTTTACTGGTCTGCCTTGTCTGATAACGACCCAATTCATAACTTGAAAGACTTAATGTTAAAAGAGCTACAGAACCAAGAACATATTTTTTATTAATTTTCATCTAAACACACTTTCTATTTTCTTATTAAACGGAAGATATCGAATTGCTAAAACTTCTTTTTTCTTAACTGGTTAAGTTTGTATATAGAATAATTTATAAAAATAAAGCAAAAAGTCTACTTCTATTTATGAGTTTCTAAAAATATTTAGCCAACTATATTTTACATAGAAACTTAACTATTTAATTAACTAGTAAACATTCTACTCCTTAAAATTTAAGATGTCAAGTTATAAATTCACTTTTTCCCAAAATTTTACTAATAGAAAAACACCGCTTTAACGGTGCTTCTTACAAACTACCAATATATATTTCTGGAAACTTTTTCGGAAGGAGTTGCCAAAATTCTTCTAATTGCTCTTCTACTCTATTAGTGCTTCGAATAGTTAGGCTATACTTTTTAGAACTATCTTTTCTAGTATATACAAACTGATAAATTTTGCTAAAACGGCTATAACTTGTACGTACTAAATAGATTCTCCACACATCTCTAAGATCTAAAGTTTGGGTTCCTTTGCAATAAGTAATGAGGTGATTTTTATACAAAATAACTTTCAAGTCTTGATTGTAGAACTCGGCTAAAGTATCAACCAACTCAAGATTTCCTTTTAATTCAGGATACAGACGATAAAGCTCTTTGAATGAATCAATTGTTTTCTTTCGTATGATAAAGGCTGCGGCTAAGGTCATTAATCCCATACCAGAGAAAATCACGATACCAAAAATATAGCTTAAACTATCCCTAGAATATTCACTAAGACTGAGATAGATTCTTGTATTCATATTTCGTGCAACAACTGATTTAGCAGGAAGTATCGAACTAATAAACTCGTCAAGATTTATAATCTTGGTATTTTTCGAAGTATTGATAAAATTGGTATTAGTGAGGGGTTCTAACTGAATACCTGTGAGAGTTCCAGGATTATCAGCAAGACTTTCTGCATTCTCAAGAAGCTTATTGATTGATTCATCTTTCACTTTAGACTCAACTATTGCAAATTTCCCATCTCCTTCATTACTGTATTTCACAATGTAGACCACAGTTCCACCATCAACCTCACCGACTGGCTCAGGATAGATACCATAAACTTGCATGGTGACTTCTCTTCCAGTTTCAGTCGTATCTGCAAATCTCTCCGTAGGTTTCTTATGAATCTGACCTAAGAATCCAGATATAGTAGCGAGTGCGAAAAATACGAGTGAAATCAAAAGAACTGCGGTAAAGCCTTTATTTCTTTTTTCTTTAAACATTAAAATCTCCTTTAGTCTCTTAATGAAATTATAACAGACTTTATTTCATATCTCATCTCTAATCCTAGTTATTCTTAGATTTTAACAAAATAAAAAGCTCGAATTTTCATTCGAACTTCATTTTTATTTTCTTGCAGCTTTTTCATCTTCTTCGAGTTGTTTGACCAGTTGTTCAACACTGTCAAATTTTACCATATCTCGGATACGATCTAACCAATAGACGGTTACTGTTTCACCATAAATATCTTCATCAAAATCAAAGATATTGACTTCAAATCGCTCCTCTTCTCCATCGAAGGTAACATTCTTACCGACACTGGCCATTCCACGATAGAGTTTTCTCTTGATTTCGATATCAACAGTATAGACACCATCTGCCGGTATATAAGTACGATCCAAGAGCACGAGATTGGCAGTTGGATAGCCGATTGTTCGGCCACGAGCATTGCCGTGTACGACTATTCCTCTTGTAGGAAGTGGACTTCCAAGCAGCTGACCTGCTTCTTTCACATTCCCTTCAAGGATAGCTTGACGAATACGAGTAGAGCTAATCTTTCCTTTTTCATCTTCTACAGGAGGAACTACAACTACTTCTCCATCAAAGATTTCTTTTAAATCTTCTGCTGATTTTCTATCAGAACCTAAACTATAGTCAAATCCAACTACAATGGTATCTGCTTTAACTTCTTTGACAAAAGTATCTACAAACTCTTGAGCTGTCATATTAGCGATACGACTTGAGAAGTCCATTAAATAAAGATTTTCGACACCAGCACGTTTAAACTTACGTTCACGTTCTTCTGCATTCAGGATATGAAGTAAATTTTCTGGCGAATAAGGATTCAAGGTTAATTTTGGTGATTCATGAAATGTAATTAAAGCAACGCTTAATCTCTTCTTAGCAGCAATTTCACCAGCAATGCTAAATAATTTTTGATGTCCTAGATGAATACCATCAAAATATCCTAAAACAAGGACTGTTGGACCTGGTGTTGCAATGTCTTTTTCAGTTTTAATAGGTATTGTTACAATCATAGTCATATTATACCAAAAAGAAGAAGGCATTCAAAATATTACGAATTTAAAAGATTATAGGCTACTCTTCACTTCTTTTCTCAGTTGTTCCAAACTTTCGATATGATACTTGTCCATAACTTTTGGTAGTTTATCAATGATATCAGGGCAGGCATATGGATTGGTAAAGTTTGCTGTTCCGACACCTATCGCTGACGCACCAGCTAAGTACATTTCTATAGCAGCTTCAGCTGAATCAACTCCTCCCATACCAATGATTGGTAGATTGGTAGATTGGGCTACTTGACGGATCAATTTGAGAGCTACCGGAAAGACTGCTGGACCTGACATCCCACCTGTTCCATTTGCGAGGATTGGTTTTCTTGTCTTGAGATCAAAACGCATCCCAACAAGAGTATTGATCATGGTAAGACCACTAGCACCGGCATCTTCTGCTACCTTTGCTATAGTTACGATATCCGTCACACTTGGAGTTAGTTTAACGTAGACAGGGACATCTGAAACCTCTACAGCAGCTTTTACTACATCATAAGCTAACTCAGGGTCTTGCCCGATTAAAAGACCATGATTTCCATGATCGACGTTAGGACATGAGATATTGAGCTCGATGGCTTTTACATTATTTGCCTTTGAAATTCCATGAGAAACGGCTGCATACTCCTGTTTTGAAAATCCAGCAACATTGGCGATAATAGGGAGATTTGGATATTCTCTTTCAAGCCAAGGTAACTTTTCAGACAAAACGACCTCTAAACCAGGATTTTGTAAACCGATAGCATTTAGCATACCTGCAGGGGTTTCTGCTACTCGAGGAGTAGGATTCCCAAAACGTGTCTCAAGTGTAGTTGCTTTAATCATGATAGACCCTAAAAGGTCCAAATCATAGTATTTGGCATACTCTTGACCAAAACCAAAACAACCTGAAGCAGGAATGATAGGGTTCTTTAACTCTAAACCAGGTAGAGAAACTTGTAATCGATTTTTAGTCATGACACTCTCCTTATAAAACTACTGTTCCTGTTTTAAATACAGGCCCATCTTCACAGACACGTTGACTAACTGTTTCACTATCTGGAACTTTTAGGACACAAGCATAACAAGCTCCCATACCACAAGCCATACGCGATTCTAAAGATAGATAGGCTCTTGGATGGTCGTAAAAGGTTTGATTGATGTATTTCATCATACCAGGTGCCCCACAAGAGTAAACAGCATCAAATTCACTATCCAATTCCTTAATCACAACTGAGACATTACCCTTGATTCCATAAGAGCCATCATCGGTCGTCACAAACACTTTACTATATTTGGCTAATTCGGCTTCCAAAATGACAGCATCTTTAGTAGCAAATCCGAGCACAGTTGTTATTTCAACACCACGCTCATTTAGTTGTTTAGCTACTTCAAGCAAAGGTGGAACACCAATTCCCCCTCCAACTAGAAGAACACGACTACGTTGGTCTAATTCTGATAAATCAAATCCATTTCCTTGAGGTCCCATAACATCCAGTCTATCCCCTGCTTTTAAGGTCGAAAAGATTGCTGTGCCAGAACCCTCAATACGATAAATGAGATGACATTGGTTTTGAGACTTATTAATAGATGAGATTGAAATTGGACGACGCAAGAGATGAGCATCATCAGGAACTCGTAAATGAAGAAATTGTCCAGCTCTCATAGCTTCTACCATTTCTCCTTCTAGTACTAGCTCATAGATTGCTGGTGCAATCTCATCTTGGGTTACAACTTTCATAGTTTCTAAGCGAATAGCACCCATGCGTTTGTTACAATTAGGATTCATACCTTTTCCTCCTTAAAGTTTAAGGGGTTCAGAAAAAGAAAAACCTTGCAATCGCAAGGTTTCAGTTAAGATACTTACAGAAAAGAATCAAATAAACTGTGTTTACTCGAAGTTTGTGTAATCTATTTTCTATCTGACACCTTGTGAGCCTCTCTGGACTTCCCTTAAAGGTTAAATTTCCACTAGTATACTGTAACCAACATAAAAAGTCAAGTAAAAATAGGTAAGGTGTCTGACGAATTTTAGTTTACTTTTTTTGCGATGAGAGAATTTCCTCTAATTTATGGTAATCTTTGACGCTATCAATTTCGTAGATGCTATTTTCTTCTAACTCTTCTACATATACATCAAGTTCTTTGATATTATCTTTAACCATATTATCCCAGTAGAGGTCAACAAATTCGCCACTTGCATAGGCTTCATCGATAAACCCAACAATTTTCTCAGCTGTTGGAGCGTCCCAGAATGACACACCACTCAAGATGCGTCCATTTTTGCTATCAACGATGATATCTTGTACTTTATAGTCATCACCGTAAACCAAGAACCATTCATTGTCACAGTCTTCACGATAAACGCTGAAGTATGTTGAACGCTCGATATCATTACGGAACATATTCTTGAAAAGATAGTTATCCGCATCGATAACGTAGCTATTAGCCAACTCTTCTTTTACTAGATAAAGTGAATAGAAGTTATTGTAATCAGCATACTTTTCGTTGAAGACTAAACGCACACCGTACTTTTCCTTAAGATAGTCGAATTGTTCTTTTAAATAACCTACGACGATGATAATGTCATCAATTCCTCGTTCTTTTAAATATTCAATTTGATATTCAACCAAAGGTTTTTGATTGACTTTAACCAAGGCTTTGGGAGTATTTTCTGTCATAGGACGTAAACGAGTTCCCAAACCTGCTGCTAAGATGATCGCTTTCACGCGTTTTCTCCTTTATTCTTTAATAATAATATAAACACCAGCCATTACAACAAATGAAGTAATAATTGTTAAGACAGTCAGAGGTGTACCTAAGAACATTGCTGCAAAGAAGACAGTCCAGACTACATAACTGACATTTAGCCCCGTTGCTTTTGCCGGTTGCAATCGATTAATAGCCATATAATAAGCAAGATAAGAAATCATATCAAAGGCTGCAAAGACAATCAATAGACCAAACAATTGGCCATTTGCCACTTCTGCAAATGAATGATGTGTAAAGAGTACAATGACTAGATAAGACAAGAAGGATGTAACTTGTCGAATCAAAAGAGCTTCAATTTCACTGAGATCACTTTCCATAGCAAAAGAACTTAGAACACTTTCACTTCCCCAAGCTAGGGCACAAATCAAGGCACATAAAATTCCGATATAGAAAGAATTCACTTGTTCTGCCTTATAGGTCTGAGCAATAATCCCAGCAATGATTAGAAAGATACCGAAAATTGTATTTTTGGAAATCTTGTGCTTCAAAAAGAAGAAGGCAAGCAAGACTGAAACAGCAGGATAAATAGCTGAGACCGATGATGCTAAGGAACTCCCGATGTATTTAACCGCATAGAGATTGGCCTGCATACCAATTGGTCCTGCTAAAAGTGCTCCGATAATAACACTCACATTTCGAATGTTCAAGAAGATTGAAAAACGAACTTTACCTTCCTTAACTAGAAGGAAACCTAGTAAGATAAAAATACTTAGGAAGTCGTGTGCTGCTGCTACTACAAAAGGTGAAAGATCTGTAAAGATAGAAAATATATAGGCGCTTATAGTTAGTCCTAATCCCCAGAACACACCCGATAGTAGCCCAAAAGAAACTCCATTTTTAGTCTTCATTGGAACCTCCCATAGAATCCAATTCCTTCACAGCTCTATTGTAACGAGAGATTCCATAATCTCCGAAATCTGCACCATTTTCTTCCTTGTAAATAGTCCAAAGACTCCAAATGATGTCTTGCAAGATTTTGTAAATACGAATTTTCTCCCTTGAAACGGGAGTCTTATCACTCTCATAATGACTTAGGAAGTCTTCTTCCTCTGCACTTGTAAATTCAGATTCTAGGAAGAGGGCTGCCAAATCCCACATAGGATCATTTATAGATGAATATTCCCAATCAATGAGATAAAGATGTCCATCTGGTCCTTCAATAAAGTTTTCTGGAACCAAATCAATATGACATGATTTTCTATCAATTCCAATTTCTTCAAGTTGATCTTTTAGTGAGAATACTGAATTTCTGACAACTTCATAGTTCGGATAGGAAATTTCCCCTTGAATCAAAGATTCATATTTTTTAATTTCCTCAAAAGGAGCAAACTCTCCTTTTAATTCTTTACCTGAAGCGTGAATGGTTTGTAGTATTGGTGCAATCTTTTCAAATTTGGTTTTAATAGTAGATGAGTTAAGCGTTTCAGCGTTTTCAATGTATTGATTAACCTTGATGCCTGCTTCAATATCAAAAAGATAATTTTCTACATCTAATTTCAAATCTTTCAACAATTCAAGATTGAACTTTTCATTCTGACGGTCGATTAATTTATCTGTACCTTTTCCGAAAAACTTAACAATATATTGATTCGAAGATGTTTTGACCAAGTAGTTTTGATTGGTCATCCCACCTAATTGTTCAACGCTCAGAATATCTTCATCAGTTGATAGTAAAGAAGTAAGCTTTTCCTTAATGATTTTTTCCACAATCATCCTCCATTAGACTTCCCACTTAAAGACTGTCTTAAAAGCGGTATTTAAGTCAGTTGCAAAAACTCGGTGAATATCTTTGATTTCTCTGACTGGCTCTTCTAGATAAATAATATTTTTCAAACGATTGGCAAACTTCTTGACTTCCATCATTTGAACGGCTTTTTCAAAGTCAATTCGCCCAGAACGAGATGAACCCACTAGTAACAAACCTTTTTCGAGGGCATCACGGGTATTTATATTTACCTTATACTCACTAACACCCATCATTAATAGCGTTCCCTGAGGTTTGATGTAACGGATCAAGTCATTTATAGCAGGTCCACATCCATCTCCACCACAGCATTCAAAACCATGGTCAAAACTAAGATCTTCTGGGATACTATCAGTAATGTAAAGCTCTTTAGCGAATGAGAAGAGTTCCAACTTTTCCCAGTGACGACCAATGACGATAATTTCAGCTTCAGGCAAGGTATAATTGATAATATTCGCCATAACAAAGGCTAAGCTTCCATCACCAATGACAGCTATTCTCTGTCTTCTGCTATGAGAAACTGTCAAAAAACGATTCATGGCATGCATACCTACACTGACAAATTCAGTGATAGCAGCTACCGTATCTTCGATGTCCTCATAAGCTACTACACGATTCTTTGGAAGAGAAACAAATTCACGCATGAATCCATCATAGCCACTTGATAGGAAATACGTTCCAGTCATGTAGTTTTCGTAGAATTCCTCATCACTTTGCATAGGTGGTTGATTTGGAATCATGACAACCTTCTGACCAACTTTATAGGTACCTGTTGGGTCAGAAATGACTGTACCACAAGACTCATGAATCATAGCCATTGGTAGTTTTTTTGCTAAAATTTTTGGATCTCGTTTACCTTGATAATAGCGCTGATCCGCATGACAAACAGCCATATAGTTTGGTCGGATGAGGATATGATTCTCTTGATCAATTTCTTCTTCCTGATATTTAATATTAATAAACTTTGGTTTTGTCAGTTGATAAATTTGATTAATCATGTCTCTAGTCTTTCTCAATCATGCTTTTAGCAATCTTCAAGTCTGTAACTGTTGTAATTTTAAGGTTTGAGTATTCCCCTTTAGCCAAGGCTACATCTTTCCCCTTAATGACAAAGATTTTACATGCATCTGTTAAAATTTCTTTTTCATCTGCTGAAAGAGAACCATACAAGTCGATAAAATCTTTACAACGGAAGGTTTGTGGAGTTTGTCCTTGGTATAGATGAGCACGATTTGGAATATCTGTAATGAACTGACCATTTGTACTTTCAACGATAGTATCCACTGCTTCAACCACAGTATCAACCGCATCATGTTTTTGAGCAAGAGCGATATTGTCTTGAATCATGCGAAGTGTGATAAAGGGACGAACCGAATCATGCGTCACTACGATATCATCTTCTGTTAGTGGACGGTAAGCATCGATAGCTTCAATAATCTTTTCAATACTAGAATTGCGGTCTGCTCCACCTTTTGTAATGATGATACGGTCCTTGTGGAGTGGAAGGAACTTTTCGACTAAATCTTCTGCATGTGTCACCCAGTCACCATGAACTCCAACAACAATTTTTTCAATACTTGGTTCTAGGACAAATTTTTCAATTGTATGGATTAGAATTGGGCGGTCTCCCAACTCAAGAAATTGTTTAGGTAAATTACTGATACCCATGCGCGTGCCGGTTCCACCTGCTAAAATTCCAGCATAAATCATATTGATTCTCCTTTGGTTTGTTCTAAAAACTCATTCTTTTCTATTATATCATAATCTAGCACTATCTTAAAATAAATACTAGGTCCCTCAAGCTAGAAACTACTATCAAAATTACGTTTTTGGTAAAATTGAGTTCTAATCTGTTATTTCAAGCTCTCGATTAATATAGAGTTCTTCAGAATAGTATAAAAAACTTAAAGAAACCTTAAAATGAATTTAGATAGAAAAAGAGCACTAAAATTAAAAATAGACTTTTCGTTTTAAAATTGATAAAATAAAATGGAAAATAAAAGAAAAGGAAGCTAACTACCGCCATGATGAATATGCAAAACATGATGCGCCAAGCTCAAAAACTTCAAAAACAAATGGAGCAAAGCCAAGCTGAGCTTGCTGCTACTGAATTTGTTGGAACTTCTGCTCAAAATCTGGTAACTGCAACATTAACCGGTGATAAAAAAGTCATTAAGATTGATTTTGATCCAGCAGTCGTAGATCCAGAAGATATTGAGACACTATCTGATATGACTGTCCAAGCACTCAATGCTGCTCTCGAGCAAATTGACGAAACTACCAAAAAGAAACTTGGTGCATTCGCAGGTAAATTACCTTTTTAATATCGTACAAAAAGAGGCTGGTTAACAGCCTCTTTTTTGATTAGAATGTAAAGAATTCAGTTGCCTTTTTTAAAAGCAAGTCTGTATACTCAGGATCTTCCTGAGCTGTTTCTAGTTCATCTTTAATCATTTCCAAGTTATCCGTTATCATGCCGTTGACACCTAAGCGGAAAGACTTATCAAATGACTCAGAACTATTGATTGTCCATACATAGAGTTTTTGTTCAGTATTCCAAAGTTTGGTTACAAAGTATTCGTCCAATGTAGAGTACTCCATAGTATACCCCGTTGCATTTGTTCTCGGGAAGACAGAATTATAAGGAAGGATAAAATAGATTGGAATATCCTTATCATACTGGGTTACTTTCTCAACAACGTGATAATCCAAGGATTGCATTTGATGACCATAAACCTTAATTTTTGCAGCATACTTTTCGAGAAAATGATCCATCATTTGCGGGCTATCTTTGTGACTGGTCTTAATTTCAATGAGTAGTTTTTGATGCAATTCATTTGCACGATTCAAGTAATCATCAAAACTCGAAATCTTTGTCTCATAACCATTCTCGTGTATATCAATCTCTTGTAACTCTTCTAAGGTTAAATCCTGTGGCGTTTTATTGATCCCTGCTAAACCTCTAAGATTGGCATCGTGCATCATGACAAATTGGCCATCCTTGGTTTCCTGGATATCCATCTCGATTAAATCTGGTTTTAATTGAGCAGTTTTTTCCAAGGATTGGATTGTATTTTGTACACCATTGCCATTTGATACGCCCCGATGTGAAATTACAAGTGGCGGATTGACTACAGGAGCTTCTAGATAATTATATCCTTCAATTGCAAAGAAAGTACTTGCACAGACCATCACACCCCATCTCATGATATGGTCCTTCTCCCGTCTTGGCATAATGTCAAGTTCTTCTCCTGTTAGAAAAGAAGAGAATTTAACAAGGAAATAGGTTAATGCCATATAGTGAAAATTCTTGATGAGAACAAAGTTAATAATAGCAAGAACTAGGGATTCTTTCTGTGTTATGCTATCCACTATAAACTGAATTGATAATATAGGGATGAGAGGTAGGTAAAAGAATAGGTTTGTCTTTACAATAATTAAGAATAAATGCCAGGCATAAAACCAAAAGTTATTCTTGGTTTTTTCAAGACTATAAAGAACGGAGTCCTTAACTGACATCTTTTCGTAAAAGACTTTTGGTAATGCGAACATCAACCGAACCGAAACATAGAAGAATAAAAGTGATAAGCTAATAATAGCTACCCACCACATCCAATATTTATCTTCCATGTAAGTTTGGATAAACTCCGGAATCACTATTTTATTGAAATAATAAATCTTAAATATCTTTCTGATAAAAGGAAATAGCATTGCCACAAAAAGAAAGATAAATAATGCTTTAGAAATAGTCAACTTCTTCATAAAAGCAAGGCTTTCACGGAATACTTTTCGACTATATTCTATGAGAGTTCTTTTTTCATGATAAAGGAGATGACGTGCTCCAATAAAGAGAATACTGAGTTGAAAATAGGCTACCAGTAGATTAATGGCTATCAAAACCACAAAACCAAGACTGACTATAGGAGCATTTTTTATGATTGAAAAAATATTGTTATAAGAAATAAACAAATATCCAGTCTGACTTAGTAAAAATCCAGCTATGACTGAGTTTAATGGCAACCAAATATAGTCAACCAGCATAAAGATTAGAAAGAATAGAAATAGGATTTTATCTAGATTAAGGTAAATCTTTTTAAAACCCAATTTTTTCGGTTTTTCAGGTTTCATAAAAACCTCCTAATCAAAAAGTTGTGATAAATCTAAACCACCAAAAGGATTAGAATTGAGGTTGCTCTGAGTATTGAGTAAAAGCCGACTCTCATCCGAATCCAGAAAAGCTTCATAAATTTGCGCAGTCATGCGAGCATCTTCTAAACTATTATGAGATTGCCCTTTAAATCCTAGAAAGCTAGCCACAGTTTGCAATTTTAGATTAGCGATTCCGTGTAGATCAGAACTACGACGTTCAAAAGCCTCATCATAAAGATCGACTTTATATTGATCACGATAGTCAAACCCATGTTCTAGTAAAATCGGTAAATCACTCTTTGCAGCATTGTATCCAACAAGGGGCAAGTTACCAACGAAATCTTGAAACTTTTGGAGAACTTCTTCTACCTTTGGAGCATCTTTGAGAGTCTCTGAAGTAATACCAGTCAAACCATTAATAAAACTTTTCAAAGGAACATCAGTGTAGACATAAGAGTCAAACGCTCCTACTTCTTCACCGTCTTTAAAATGTACCGCCGATACTTGAATCAAATGAGTCTTATCCTGGTGTTTGTTAAATTCTAAATCAAATGAGATATAATCTCTTAGTGTTTCCATCTTATCGTACCTAATTAGTTTGTAAAAAGAAACCACCTGGTCTATTTATAGAAACCAAGCAGTTTTTTCTTATTTTCCAAATAAGCGAGCAAAGAAGCCTTTCTTCGATGCTTGTACTTCTTGCTTAGCTTGATCCAACTCCAACTGAAGTGTTTCTTGATCCTTCATAGCTTGAAGGGTTAACTGTTGTTGTTGATCCAATTGCTTATCTTTTTCAGCGATTTGGCGGTCTTTGACTCGCATCTGTTCATCTTTTTCAGCCAGTTGTTTATCTTTAGCTTTTAATTGCTCATAAAGACGGATGATTTCGGCATTCTTCTCATCAACAAGAATCTCCATAAGCTCTCGTTGCTTAACTTCATCACTAACTGGTTCATCTTCAAAGATAGTCTTTTTGTAGATTTCTTCAAGTTTGATCAATCCACTACGGGTAACAACGGTGACACCTTTGTCGTTTTTTGTAATATCTTCTTCAGGTAATTCTTTGACACGATTATTGATTGCTTGTCGGGATAGCCCCAAGACCTCAGCAATCTCACTGACAGTCATTTCAATACTCATAATATCCTCTATTTTTCTCTAACTTTTCTTAAATTAAATCTTATCATAAGTAAGCCAAACTGTCAAATAACACTGTATTTTCAATGGTTTTTTAGGACATAAAATTCTAAAATATTTTCACGGCCATTTTTTGAAATATATGAGAAAAACTCATCTTCTAAATTGTAGATAAAAATCAACGGTTTGGTAAATTTTTAAGAGAAAACCTTTCTAGGTTTATAAAGATTTTCACGCTTTTCTAAAATAGCTAATAGCTTCTCGCCTTCAAAAGCAGCTAATTGTTTTTCTGTTTGCTCTAATTCGATAAAACGTCCAAAACGAACCTCTTCTGCCTGTTCAGGTGTAAGAAAAACTTTGACAAGGTCACCGGTCCCAATCTCTAAAGGATGGAGAAAGTCCAATTCACCAGACTCTACTTTTGCAGTAATTTCTTCTAGAGTCAATGCGTCCTCCAATTGCAAACCAGCAGCACTGGTCCGTGTTAACTGAGACATATGCGCAGCATAACCAAGTTTCTCTCCCAAGTCGACTGACAAGGTACGGATATAAGTACCCTTACTGCATTTTACACGAAAAGTAAATCGTGCAAGATGACCATCATAAGAAATCAGACTCGTTCTTTCAAAACTATAAATGATTACCTGCCGTTCTGGACGCTCCACTTCCTGACCAGCAC
The DNA here is from genome assembly GCF_000411475.1 of Streptococcus sp. HPH0090. Lineage (GTDB taxonomy): Bacteria > Bacillota > Bacilli > Lactobacillales > Streptococcaceae > Streptococcus. The sequence continues at coordinate 555,011 of NZ_KE150464.1, forward strand.
GCGCATACTCATAGAGTTTGCGACCATTGACCTTAACGGCCGAGTACATTGGTGGGATTTGAGTGATAGGACCAGTTAAACTCGCAATGACTTCATCGACAAGATGTTCATCCAATGGAGCTAACACAGGAGTTTCTGCAACTATTTCACCACTAGCATCCTCAGTAGTCGTAGAGTATCCAAGTGTGATTTCACCTTCGTAGACCTTTCCCTCATCCTGCATGAACTCAACCATGCGAGTCGCCTTCCCTACAGCAATGGGTAAAACACCCACAACATCCGGATCCAAGGTCCCACCGTGTCCGATTTTCTTAGTCCCTAAAATCTTACGCAGTTTAAAAACCGCATCATGTGAGGTCATCCCTGCTTCTTTCTTTAAGTTGATAATACCGTTCATTCATTAACTTTCTAAAAATACTAAAACTCTCTTTTGGAAATCCTTATTCTGTTCATATAGTGCATGCCCACACTCTGGCAAAATAGTGAGCTGGTTACTTTTGATATGCTGATGCATTCTAAGCGAAGCTTCTACGCCAAGAACATCATCTTTTTCTGCTCCAACGATTAACGTAGGGCAGTTAATTTTTTCCAAAAAATCTAGACTATCATGTTTCAAACAAGATACAGCCTGAATATCAATACGTTGTTTATCTTTAATGCGACCAAAGATTCCCATTATTCGATAAAGGTATTTAAATCTTCCAAAGGATTTAGTCGTGTAAGAGTGACGAGCAATATCAATCATCAGATCTTTATAAGTACCTGTTTGAATCAGGTTCAGCCAGCAACTAATTCTCTCCCTACCTAGATTACTTAGTTTAGCAGTTGTGACAGCTAAAACTAGCTTTTGAACCTTTTCAGGAAAATCAACTGCCAACCATTGGGCAATCATTCCACCTTGTGAAATTCCTATGATATAGGCGGTATCTAAGTTTAGTGTCTCCATTGCTTCTGCAACATCTGCTGCCATATCCCGTGTGGTATAACCCTGCCTCAACTCATTGATTCGAGAAAAAACATAAATTTTGTAACGTTTGGCAAGTATACGGTATATGATTGAAAGAGGTATAGCCATACCTTTCACGGTCTGAAGCCCATCCCCCAAGCCTGGTATAATTACTAGAGGATCCTTTCCTTTTCCAAATGTCACATAGTCCATGCTCTTTTCGTTAAAATGTAAGGTTTTCCCTTTTGTTGAAGACATTACTTCGTTCCCTCTACTATTTTTTCATGATTTATTTATGTTGAATTTATAAATGCAAGGCAAAGCCGGCAGTCACTTTTTCAAATCCAACTGCCTGATAAAACTGATGTGCAGCATTTCGTTCAGCGGTTAATCCACTATTTAGAGCCAGTGCCTTAACTCCTTCTTTTATCGCTTGTTTTTTCAATTCATCAATTAGCCTACTAGCAATTCCTTGTCTTCTTGTTTATTTTGCAACTGACAAAGCTAAAATACGATAGTAAGATCCATCTGTTTCAAAAAAGTAGAGCTTTGCATACCCTAAGAAACCTAAAATTTCTCCGTTTCTTTCAGCTAGAAGACAGCCATAATGTGGTTGAGAAAGAATCATTTCTAAACGTCGAGACAGCTTAGAAGCGGTCGTTGGATAGCCCAAGTCTTCGTATAAAGACAGTAGGACTTCAGCATCTTTTATGTTTGCTTTTCGTATCTGCATAAGAGCCTCCTAGTCTTCCTTCAAGGCATCAAACTTAGCTTTCATAGTCGGATTTTTTCTTGTCAATTTTTTAACGGAAACATCATCCAACTTGTTGTTAGCGAGGCGGAGTTGGTTTTCGGATGTTGTCAGGAATTTCTTGACTTCTTCCATCCGCTTGATGGCTTTGTCAATTTCATCAATGGCTTTACCGAAGTTAACAGAAGCTGAATTGTAGTTTTTGGCAAAGGCTACCTTGAAAGCTTCCAAATCTTCCTCAAAATGAGTGATATCAATGTTTTGCTCACGTATAAGCGCCAACTCCTGCTTATATTTTAGAGAGTTAAGAGCCGCATTGCGCAAGAGACCAATCAACTGGATAAAAAACTGAGGACGGACAACATACATTTTTTCATACTCATGACTGACATCCACAATCCCTGTGTTAAAGTAGTCATTATCGGCTTCTAACATCGATACTAATACAGCATACTCACAGTTCTTCTCACGGCGGTCCTTGTCCAACTCCTTGTAGAAATCGGCATTCTTGTGCTTCTTCTCAGTCCCGTCTGCTTCATTTTTCATCTCAAACATGATGGAAATGAATTCCAGCCCATTTTCATCAAAATCACGGAAGATGAAGTCTCCTTTAGAACCACGCGCAGAAATCTTATTGTCTTTTTCAAAATAAGCATTTGGAAAGGCAAAACTACGAACCTTGTTAAACTCGCTCTCTGCATACTGTTCTAGACTTTCACCAATTGCCTTTGTAGATTGTTGTGCCTTGAAATTCTTGTAAAATTCAACTTGCTCACTAGCTGCCTTGAGCTGTGCTTCATAGTTTTGTTTCACCGAAGCAAGAGAAAGCTCGTTTTCTTTTTCTTGCAAAAGGAGCTGATTTTTGACCTGATCGCGTTCTTTTTCCAGGTCAGAAAGAGTTTTTTGTAGTTGATTCTCATGCTCCAAGCGCAAGGTGGCCAATTGATTCTCAAGAGCTTGGACCTCTTTTTCTTTTTCTAACAGACTTTGGCTAGCGCTTTGCTCTACCTCTTTTTTGGCCAATTCTTTTTCAGTATCGAAGTTTTGAATTTGACTTTGTAGCTGGGCAATTTCTTGATCCTTTTGAGCAAGTTTTGCCTGTTGTTCATTCAAGGCCTTTTGTTCCACCAATGTCAATTCTTGCTTGATTCGGGCATGTAACTCCTTGTCAAACTCTACAGTGCGAACTTGAGAAATTAGTTCTGCATATTGACTTTCATTAACAGTAAAAACTTCGCCACAATTTGGACATTTAATTTCGTTCATGATTTTCCTCTAAATTTAACATTACTACTTTCATTATAGCATGGAAAAACAAAAAGAAAAAGTTGGAATCAATCCAACTTTTAATCTACATATGTATCTTCGTTTTTGTTTAAGAAAGCGTAAGGTAATCCAATTAGTAGACCACCACCAATAAAGTTACCGATAAAGGTCACACCCCAGTGACGAAGGATATTTCCAATACCAAAGTTTGCGATAGAATCAGCAGCAACACTGAACTTCACAATAGCAAATGATGCAAAGTTTGCGGCGATGTGTTCGTTTGTTAAGAATACAAACATGTAAATGGCTGAAAGAACCAACCAAAGTTTAGCTCCACCATCTTTAACCAAAACAAACGAAAGAATGGCGATGTTTACAAAGATATTCGCTAAAATACCTTCAAGTAACACCAATTCATTTGAACGCGCTAACTTCATTTCTACAACGCCAGAAATAAAGCTATCATGTGTTAAGTTTGCGTAAGCTGCTGAGTGTGCGAATCCCCAACCAGCGATAAGCGCACCAATTAAGTTAAAGAAAGTACAATATAAAAGAATTTCAGCTGTTTTTCTCCAGCTTATTTTTTTCAAAAAGCTACCAGCTGTAAGGAACATCATGTTTGATGTTACCAACTCAGCATTCAAGAAGACAATGTAGGCCAATCCCCAAGCGAAAACAAATGGGAAAAGGAAGCGTCCACTACCAGGAGCGATTTTATTGATCAAGTCAGCACCAACAGCTCCAGCTGCTGTACTGAAGGTAAGGAATGCACCTGCAAACATTGAACGGATAGCATACTTGAATTTGCTATTTGAATAAAGACTTTCTTTCTTTTTACAAGCAAATTCAATTTTTGAGATAAATTCTGATGAAACCATATAAACTCCTAAAACTTTTATTTGTGAATATTATAACATAAAATCGACTTTATGGAAAGGCTTTCTGAAATTTTAAAAAAATTAAAACCTATGATTCTAAAATGCGTATTTTGATATTGTATTTTTTTGTTTCATTTTTTAGATTTCTGACAAGCTTATCATTCTCTTTTGATTGGCCAAAGAAATAGGCCAGAGCTTTTCCACTCTTTTGTTGGATACACAAAAGATATCTGGCTCCATTCAATTTAACACTTGGAATAAAATGGACCTCAATCATTTTAATATCATTTAGAGGTATAATGCGATTTCTAAAGACAAAAGCATTATGGATATAAAAATTCCCCTGTGCAATTTGAAATGGTGATAAAAAATTTCCGCCACTCCTTTTGGCTATACTATACCGACGCCAAAGTATCAGTAAAAGAATGAAGGCTAGAAAGTAAATTGCCGATGTAATAACAGGACTTTTCGACAATAATTTAAATCCAATCCAAAAATAATCAAACATAAAAACCGACTCTCTTCATTTTTCTTCATTATACCACTTTTATAGGATATTAATTCATAAAAAAAGACTGAACAAAGTTCAGTCCATTCATCAGATTTAAATATTGGATACTTATCTCGTCAAATCGATACGTTGCCCAATTTTACCAATGATAATAGCTCCTACAATGAGTGAAGCGAATTCTCCGATACCAGTAGTGAACCATGTAAAGAAGAATGGTGCTTCTGCTACGATGTGCAATTCAGCAGCGATTGTTACCATTGAAATTGAAAATAGAATTGAAAAGAAGAAATGATCTTTACGAATCAATCCATTAAACAGATAATCTTTACTGTATTTACTAAACAACAGAACTCCTAGACTTAGGAAGACAAGAGTTGATCCTCCACCGACTGCAACATCAATAAGTCCAAAACTAAAGAAATTAGCAATCATACATCCAAGAGTAACACCGATAATGTACTTAGGATTGTAAAAAGCTAGAAAGTTCATCATTTCAGAAATACGGAACTGATAAGCGCCGTAGCTGATGGCATTAAGTGGTGGTGTGATTGTCAAAACCACATAAATAGCTGCGACAATGGCAATATCTGCCAAATCACGAACAGTTAGTTTTTTCATATTTTCTCCTTTAGCGGCTATCCCGCGTATAATATGCTTGGTGAAAGAAGCTAAGCACCAAGGGTTGATCAAGTCAACTTTATTAGTATAGCACAAATATAGGCTTTATGCTATACTAATCTTATGAAAAGATACATAAAAAAATTCTTCGATAACGAAATTCTATCCTATTTATTTTTTGGAGTTGCAACTACGATTGTTTCCGTAGGAACCCGCATGATTATATTTTTTATAACCAGACAAGAGTTGCTAGCAACTGCTTTAGGAAATATAACAGGTATTTTATTTGCCTTTTTTACCAACGACACCATTGTTTTTAAACAAAAACGTGAAAATTGGTTTGGGCGTCTCATTAAATTCTCAGGAGCTAGAGCTTTTACCTTCCTACTTGATATGGCATTAACCTTTATCTTTGTTACTAAATTTCCTCATATTATCGATCAATTTGTTGGTGATGACATCAACATGGTTAACACCATAGAAATCATTTTTGCACAGGTTACAATAGTCGTTCTAAACTACTTATTTAGCAAGCTTTTTGTTTTTAAAAATCATTGAGCACTTTTCTTGCTTTCCCCACAAATTCACGATATAATGTTTCCTGTAAAAATTTGATAAAATTTTGAAAGGAAAAAGATTATGTTAAAGGATCTTAAGGATTTCTTGCTCCGCGGTAACGTCGTAGACCTTGCTGTCGGTGTGATCATCGCTACTGCTTTTGGTGCTATCGTAACTTCATTCGTTAACGATATCATCACTCCACTACTATTGAACCCAGCTTTGAAAGCTGCGAAAGTTGACCGCATTGCTGAACTTTCATGGAACGGTGTTGCTTATGGTAACTTCTTGAGCGCTATCATCAACTTCGTAGTAGTTGGTACTGTTCTTTTCTTTGTAATTAAAGGAATTGAGAAAGCTCAAAACCTTCGTAAGAAAGAAGAAGTTGAAGCAGCTCCAGCTGGTCCAACTGAATTGGAAGTTCTTCAAGAAATCAAAGCACTTCTTGAAAAAAACTAAGAATGTAAAAGGATTTAGATTTGTCTAAATCCTTTTTTTACTTTTCTTTAGTATTATATTGGTCTTGAGTAAAACTCCTATTTTTGATATAATGATGAGAGTTTCCACCCTTAGTGTAATGGATATCACGTAAGATTCCGGTTCTTGAAATGGGGGTTCGATTCCCTCAGGGTGGATAGCTAGAATAAAAAAACAGCGTCAATCGCTGTTTTTTTATACCTGTTCTGATAACTCTTCCCACTCAAGCATAGCTTCTTCTTGACGATTGCTAATTTTATCCAGTTCTGCTTGTAATTGCATCAGTTCATCTGCATCATTTGTAGTGTGCATTTGGTCAGAAATATCTTGGGCTTTATTTTCCAGTTCTTCAATTTCCATTTCCAAACTTTCAATCTGGCGCATCAACTTACGCAGTTCTTTTTGACTCTCTTTCTGAGCTTGGTAATCATTAACTGGAGAAACTTCTTTTTCTTGGTTAACAGCTGCCGATTCTTCCGCTTGACTAGCTACTAGCTCTGCTTTCTTTTCAACATAATAGTCATAATCACCCAGATAGAGGGCTGATCCATTCTCTGACAATTCTAGCACATGAGTCGCTACACGATTAATAAAGTAACGGTCATGGCTGACAAATAGAAGAGTACCATCAAAGTCAATCAGGGCATTTTCCAAGACTTCCTTGCTATCGATATCCAAATGGTTTGTCGGCTCATCGAGTATCAGAAAGTTATTGTTTTCCATAGAAAGTTTAGCTAAGAGCAAGCGAGCTTTTTCTCCACCTGAAAGCATGCCAACTGATTTCTTAACGTCGTCTCCAGAGAAAAGAAAAGCACCCAAACGATTACGGATTTCTACTTCTGGCGTCAATCTAAAATCATTCCAAAGTTCATCTAAAACTGTATTGCTTGGTGTTAACTTACTTTGAGTTTGGTCATAGTAACCAACTTCAACATTTGCACCGAAACGCTTCTCGCCCTTAATTAAAGGAATCTGATCAACAATAGACTTGATAAAGGTCGTCTTTCCAATACCATTTGGACCTACTACTGCAACGGCATTCATCTTACGAAGGTCGAGGTTGATAGGCTCTGATAATATTTCTCCATTATAGCCAATCGCAGCATTTTCAACAGTTAAAACAATATTACCAGATGTTTTATCAGAGTGGAAGGTCATATTAGCTGATTTAGTTCCAGCTTCAGGCTTGTCCAAACGTTCCATTTTTTCTAGTTGTTTGCGTCGCGATTGCGCACGTTTTGTTGTCGAAGCTCGAACAAGATTGCGATTTACGAAATCTTCTAGAGCAGCAATTTCCTTCTGCTGCTTTTCATAGTTCTTAGCTTCAGTCAGTAACTTCTGTTCTTTTTGCTCAACAAAACTAGAGTAATTTCCTACATATCGATCTAAAGAATGTTTGGTTAAATCAAGCGTTATAGTTGCTACCTTATCGAGGAAATAGCGGTCGTGACTGACGATAATAAGGGCACCATTATAGTTTACGAGGTAATTTTCAAGCCAGGCAATCGTTTCAATATCTAAGTGGTTTGTTGGTTCATCCAAAACCAAGAGATTGGGTTTTTCAAGGAGCATTTTTGCCAGTGCGAGACGAGTATTTTGACCACCAGAGAGCTCGGCAATCTTCATCTGCCACATCGATTCATCGAATTTAAATCCGTTTAAAATAGCCCGAATATCCGCTTCGTAGGTGAAACCTCCGGCCTGACGGAAGTTTTCTGAAAAACGATCGTAGTCAGCCATTAGTTTTTCTAAATCCGCACCTGACTTTTCAACCATCTCTAGCTCCATTTGACGAAGCTGTTTTTCAGTCATGCGCAAGCCATCAAAGACGTGCAACATCTCATCATAGATAGTATTTTCTGACTCAAAACGACTATCTTGTGCTAGATAAGACAGAGAAATATCTTTTTTCTTATTAATCTCTCCAGAGCTTGGTTCTTCTTCTCCTACCAAGATTTTTAAAAGTGTAGACTTTCCTGCACCATTTCTCCCAACCAGGGCAATACGGTCTCTTTCATCGACTTGTAAGTTAATATTTTCAAATAGAACTTCTCCTGCAAAAGAGCGTTCGATTTTATTTGCTTGTAATATAATCATGTAACTATTTTACTATCTTTTTCTATTTTTAACAATTCAAATAAAAAAAGTTCGAGTTTAACACTCGAACTTTTAAATGTTAATAACCGATACCACCACGGAATGTACGCGCCATATCTTTTAAGTTATAGTTCTTAGAAGATGTGTCGATTGTCCATTTTCCGTCTTTCTTGGTCATTTTGATTTCGTAACCTTCTTTTTGCATATTATCGCTAGTATCAAGCGGTGTTGAATCAAATTGACTTGGTGCATTTTCTAAAATGTATTTCTCACCAGCTTTCATAGCTTCTGAATAGCTGCTGTATTTCCCTTTGTTCTCGTTGTAGAACTTACGGCTCAATTCGTAAACATTCAAGTTATCCAAATCAATTGTTTCAGGACGGACATAGACAACAGCGTAGTCTGGAAGGTATGTTTTAACTTTATAATCTACTTTTGCACGTTTAGCATTCGCTTTGATGTATGCTTCTGCAAATGTACGAAGTTCAGAATCAGAAGGTTTGTAGTTGTAGAAACCTTTACCAAATGATTCGATGAATTTTTTGATGAATTCTTCTCTGTCAGCTTTCACATCATTTGTGATAACATCTGAATCATTAGAAGATTTCTTGTCATCTGACTTCTTGTCATCTGACTTCTTGTCATCTGACTTCTTGTCATCTGATTTCTTGTCATCTGATTTCTTGTCATCTGACTTCTTGTCATCTGATTTCTTATCATCTGATTTCTTATCATCTGATTTCTTATCATCTGATTTCTTATCAGATTTTTTGTCTTCAAGTGCAACGATTTGAGATTTGTCATTAGTAAAACTTACATTAGAAGCTCCACCAGTGTTTTCTCCATCAAGGTAAACAGCATCTACATATTTTTTCAAAGCTTCTTTGGCTTCATCAATATTGTCTTCGTATTGGCTAGGATCAACCTTAATCGCTACATCGTTTTTATCTTTTGAGTTTTCTTTTACATCATCGTAAAAGCTTGGTGCAAAGTGAAGTTCATACTTAGCGTCTTTATCAACTTCATATACAACGTAACCAGCTACACTCTTACCTTTAGAGAGGCTGTCTCCATAAGACATAAATTTTGTTTTACTGTCTGACTCATAGATTTGAATCGGTTCAACTTTTTCGTCTTTTTCGTTATAAAGCGTGATATCATGGCTAGTAAAACTAAACTGTTTATCACGATTGTTTTTGATTTCTACTTGAAGAGCAAGGTAGTGTGAGTTTGAATCTTCATCTTTTGGAAGAACATACATACCGTCTTTAACAGAAACTTCAAAGTTTGAATTAGATGCAGTACCATTGTCACTTGCTTTTTTACTATTTCCACAAGCTACTAATGCTAAAGCAGTTAAAAGCAAAGCAGAATGCTTAAGAACTTTTTTCATAATAGAAAATCTCCTTTTATTATTTACTATATTGTACCATACCATCTAAAAATTTCAAACTAGAAACGGGAAATCGCTTTAAAAATATTATATATTTTTAAAAAAATGATAAAAAACTACCTATTTTTACAAAAAATGATATCATGAATTCATATAAATTGTTCATGCTAACGTTTTACTAAAACTTTAAAAAATGCTATAATGTAAACGGTTAATAATAATAACAAAAAAAGGAGAACTTCAATGACTTATCAAGAAAATTACCAAAAATGGGTAGATTTTGCAGAACTTCCTGACTACCTCCGTCAAGATTTAGAAAATATGGATGAGAAAACAAAGGAAGACGCCTTCTATACTAATCTTGAATTCGGTACAGCTGGTATGCGCGGATTGATTGGTGCAGGTACAAACCGCATTAACATCTATGTAGTCCGTCAAGCGACTGAAGGTTTGGCTCGTTTGATTGAATCTAAAGGTGGAAATGAAAAAGAACGTGGGGTAGCCATCGCATACGATAGCCGTCACTTCTCTCCAGAATTTGCCTTTGAATCTGCAGCTGTTCTTGCAAAACACGGTATTAAATCATATGTCTTTGAAAGTCTCCGTCCTACTCCAGAACTTTCATTTACTGTTCGTCACCTCAACTGCTTCGCAGGTATCATGATCACTGCTAGCCACAACCCAGCTCCATTTAATGGATACAAGGTTTATGGTGAAGATGGTGGTCAAATGCCTCCACACGATGCAGATGCTTTGACAACTTACATCCGTGCTATCGAAAACCCATTTACTATTGAGGTTGCTGATGTTGAAGCTGAAAAAGCTTCTGGTTTGATTGAGGTCATTGGTGAAGCAGTTGATGCAGAGTACCTTAAAGAAGTTAAAGATGTAAACATCAACCCATCCTTGATTGAAGAGTTTGGTAAAGATATGAAGATTGTCTATACTCCTCTTCACGGTACTGGTGAAATGTTGGCTCGTCGCGCTCTTGCTCAAGCAGGATTTGACTCTGTTCAGGTTGTTGAAGCTCAAGCAACTCCAGATCCAAATTTCTCTACTGTTAAATCTCCAAACCCTGAAAATCAAGCAGCATTTGCCCTTGCTGAAGAGCTTGGTCGTCAAGTTGGAGCTGATGTTCTTGTTGCGACTGACCCTGACGCTGACCGTGTTGGTGTTGAAGTCCTTCAAAAAGACGGTAGCTACCTCAACCTTTCAGGTAACCAAATCGGTGCTATCATGGCTAAGTATATCTTGGAAGCTCACAAGAACGCTGGAACCCTTCCAGAAAATGCAGCCCTTTGCAAATCAATCGTTTCAACTGACTTGGTTACTAAGATTGCTGAAAGCTACGGCGCAACTATGTTTAACGTTTTGACTGGTTTCAAATTTATCGCTGAAAAGATTCAAGAATTCGAAGAAAAACACAATCACACTTACATGATGGGATTTGAAGAAAGCTTCGGTTACTTAATCAAACCATTCGTACGTGATAAAGACGCGATTCAAGCTGTTCTTGTCGTTGCTGAACTTGCTGCCTACTACCGCTCTCGTGGTTTGACACTTGCAGATGGTATTGAAGAAATCTACAAAGAGTACGGCTACTATGCTGAAAAGACTATTTCTGTTACCCTTTCAGGTGTTGATGGTGCTGAGCAGATCAAGGCAATCATGGCTAAATTCCGTGACAATGGTCCAAAAGAATTCAATAATACAGCAATTACTGTTGTTGAAGACTTTAAAGCTCAAACATCTACTGCTGCAGATGGCACTGTAACAGCCTTGACAACTCCTCCAAGTGATGTCTTGAAATACACACTTGCGGATGGTTCTTGGATTGCTGTTCGTCCTTCAGGTACTGAACCAAAAATTAAATTCTATATTGCAGTGGTTGGTGAAAGCAATGAAGATTCACAAACTAAAATTGCAAACATTGAAGCTGAAATCAACGCTTTTGTAAAATAACAACTTAAAAAGATGAGATAGACCATCTCATCTTTTTTCGTATCAAATCTAAGCATTTTTAAAAACTTTATGGCATACTAGATTTATCAATGAAAGCGAGGTAAACTCATGGAACAATTCTTAGAAGATATTAAAGATCTCGAAGTTACAACTGTAGCACGTGCTCAAGAAGCCCTTGATAAAAAAGAAACTGCAACTTTCTTTATCGGCCGTAAAACTTGTCCTTACTGCCGTAAATTTGCCGAAACTTTAGCTGGTGTCGTTGCCGAAACAAAAGCACACATCTACTTCATCAACAGCGAAGAACCAAGTCAGCTCGATGCATTACAAAACTTCCGCTCACGTTATGAAATCCCTACAGTACCTGGATTCGTACATGTTGCTAATGGAGAAATCAAGGTTCGTTGTGATTCTTCTATGTCTGCACAAGAAATCAAAGAATTTGCTGGTTTGTAAAAAACATAAAAAAAAGAAGGCAAATGCCTTCTTTTTTTTTATATATCTGTCAATGGTGTTGCGGTATCAGGAGACGTATCGTAAACTTGAAAATCTACTCCTACACCGAGATCCGCTTGAGCTAGCTGATTGACCATGGTCATGTGGGCAAGCTCCTTGATATTATTTTCCTTAGATAAATGGCCCAGGTAGATTTTTTTGGTACGATTACCAAGTGTACGTATCATGGCATCTGCACCATCTTCATTCGAAAGGTGACCGAGGTCAGAAAGAATCCGTTGTTTGAGTCGCCAAGCATAAGATCCAGATCGCAAAATTTCTACATCATGATTTGACTCGATAAGGTAACCATCTGCATTTTCAACAATACCAGCCATACGGTCACTGACATAGCCTGTATCTGTCAGCATGACGAAACTTTTATCGTCCTTCATAAAACGATAGAACTGGGGAGCTGCCGCATCATGACTAACACCAAAACTCTCGATGTCGATATCGCCAAAGGTTTTAGTCTTTCCCATTTCAAAAATATGCTTTTGAGAAGAATCAACTTTACCTAAGTACTTACTATTTTCCATAGCTTGCCAAGTTTTCTCATTGGCGTAAAGATCCATGCCATACTTACGCGCTAAAACTCCAACACCATGTATGTGATCCGTGTGTTCATGCGTAATTAAGATAGCATCCAAATCTTCTGGCTTACGGTTAATCTCAGCCAATAAGCTTGTGATTTTTTTGCCAGATAATCCTGCGTCTACTAAAATCTTTTTCTTAGGGGTTTCTAGATAGAAGGAATTACCACTAGAACCCGATGCTAAAATACTATATTTAAAGCCTGTTTCACTCATTCTAGTCTTCTACTTCATCCTCCCATACTTCTTCCTTCACAGCATCTCTATCATAAGGAAGTACAATGGTAAAGGTTGAACCCTTACCGTATTCACTCTTAGCCCAGATAAAACCATTATGTTGTTTGACGATTTCTTTAGCAATAGCAAGTCCTAGACCAGTACCACCTTGCGCACGACTTCTTGCTTTGTCAACACGATAAAAACGGTCAAAAATCTTTGGTAAATCTTCTTTAGGAATCCCAAGTCCTTGATCCGAAATAGATAAAATCATCTGGTCATCAGTGGTTTTCATACTAACCGTAATTTTCCCACCATCAGGCGAATACTTGATGGCATTGTTAAGAATATTATCGATTACCTGAGTCATCTTGTCTGTATCAATTTCAATCCAGACCGATGTAATCGGATAATCTCGAACCAACTCGTATTTCTTTTCTTGATCCTGAGATCGCATCTTATCGAAACGGTTTAGGATAAACGTAATGAAAGCTGTAAAGTTAATCAATTCAACATCTAAATGGCTAGTTGCATTATCAATACGCGAAAGATGCAAGAGGTCCGTTACCATTCGCATCATACGGTTGGTCTCATTTAGAGATACTTTGATAAAATCAGGAGCAACAGGTTCATATAATGCACCCTCATCCAAGGCCTCTAAGTAAGATTTTACACTGGTCAATGGAGTTCGCAATTCATGACTAACGTTTGAAACGAATAGTCTTCTCTCACGTTCTTCCTTCTCTTGTTCAGTCGTATCATGTAGAACCGCTACTAAACCAGAGATAAAGCCAGACTCTCTACGAATCAAGGCAAAACGCACACGCAAACTAATATACTCCCCATTTACATTTTGGGAATAAATCATCATTTCAGGACTTTGCGTAATTAAGTCTCTAAGCTCGTACTCATCTTCAATCTTGAGCAACTCTAAAATGTTCTGATTGAGCGCGTCATCACTTTCAACCCCAAGTTGTCTTTTAGCCATATCGTTAATCATAGTGATTTGACCACGACGATTGGTTGCAAGAACTCCGTCTGTCATATATGACAGGATACTATGCAATCTTTTACTTTCCTGCTCAAGGTTTTCCTGAGTTAGACGAATAACTTCAGACAAATCATTTAAGTTATTCGTAATGTTAGTGATTTCAGTATTCCCCTGCATATCTAATACCTGAGAATAATCACCCGCAATTAAATCTTTAATCTTTTGATTCAACTGTTTAAGTCGAATATTATCTCTTCGGCCTTCAAGCAAGAGAAAGCTAACAAGCATAATAAAACCAATTAATATGAGTACAAAGACGAAATCTCTGGTTAAAATTGTTTGTTTAATTATATCAATCATTATTTCTCATATAATAACCCACACCACGACGAGTTAAGATATATTCAGGTCTACTTGGTGTGTCTTCAATCTTCTCACGTAGACGTCTAATGGTAACATCGACAGTACGAACATCACCAAAATAATCATAACCCCAAACAGTCTCAAGGAGATGTTCACGGGTAATAACTTGACCAAGATGAGAAGCTAAGTGATGCAATAGCTCAAACTCTCTGTGAGTTAAGTCCAATTCTTCTCCATATTTTTTGGCTACATAAGCATCTGGAAGAATCTCTAAATCCCTAATTTGAAGACTTTGCAATTTAGTATCTTCCTCTTGGTTATCTACTGTTACTAACTCCGTACGACGAAGAAGAGCCTTCACACGCGCTTGTAGCTCACGGTTTGAAAATGGCTTGGTCACATAATCATCCGCACCAAGTTCAAGACCAATAACCTTGTCAAACTCACTATCTTTTGCCGAAAGCATGATAATTGGAACACTACTTGTTTTGCGAATCGTTTTAGCCACTTCAAGACCATCAATCTCTGGAAGCATCAGATCCAAAATAATAATATCTGGTTTCTCAGCTTCAAACAATTCGATGGCTTCGCGTCCATTAAAGGCTGTAACAACCTCATAACCTTCCTTGGTCATATTAAACTTAATAATATCTGAGATTGGTTTTTCATCATCTACAATCAATATTTTTTTCATATAGTCACCTTTTTCCTTATATCAATTATACCAAAAAAATGCAAAGAAGACACGAAAGACTGGTATTATCCTATCTTTTTAAATATGCTTGCCAAATTTTTTGTTGAGGTTTTGCTAGTGGATAGAGGTCAAACTCTTCAGGGGTTAACCAAACTACCTCTTTATCACAATATTCTTTGCTATCAACTACTTGCCCAGATAGGATTCGTACATGCCACTTTCGATGGCTAAAGATATGTTTCACTTCTTCGAAATGACTATCCTGCCACTCAACTTCTAAATCATAATCCTGCTCAAAACTTTCTTGCGGTGATGGCCCAAGTTGAATAGATGATTCAGCTACCTGATTAAAGAGATTTAGTTCTTCATTTTTAGAAAATTCATCTACCTCAATCAAGGGAAAATGCCAAAATCCAGCTAGTAACTTTTCGCTTTCATTCTTTTCTAGTAAAAACTGTCCTTTATCATTTTGAACAACTAAAGCATTAAGATAGACAGGAACTGGCTTTTTCTTTGGCGCTTTAATGGGATAGCGTCCCATTGTTCCATTTTGATAGGCAGCACTAAAATCTTTAACTGGACTATCTTCTGGTCTCGGATTAACGGGGGCCTCAATATCTGAACCCAAATCCATCAAGGCTTGATTGAAATCACCTGGACGTTCTGGATCAATCAAAATTTCCATCATGGCTTGAAATATCTTGCGATTACTTGGATTGCCAATGTCGTGATTGACTTCAAATAAACGAGCCAAAACACGCATGACATTCCCATCAACTGCAGGCTGTGCTAGATTAAAGGCAATACTTGAAATAGCTCCGGCTGTATAGGGACCTATCCCTTTCAATCTTGAAATACCTTCGTAAGTTGAAGGAAATTCTCCATTAAATTCATTCATAATCTGCTGAGCCGCAGTTTGCATATTGCGAACACGCGAATAATATCCAAGACCTTCCCATGCCTTTAATAAACGTTCTTCAGGTGCATTTGCTAAACTCTCGACAGTAGGAAACCATTCTAGAAACCGTTCATAATAGGGAATAACTGTATCAACTCTGGTCTGTTGTAACATAATTTCAGACACCCAGATATGGTAAGGATTCTTACTTCTTCTCCAAGGTAAATCTCGCTTATTCTCATCATACCAGGCTAATAATTTATTTCGGAAAGAGCGAATTTTATCTTCTTCCCACATGGACACGCCATATTTCTCCAAATCTAACATATATCTAGTATAGCATATCCTTATAAGATACTCAAAAAATGAAAATTGTCCTTGTTTTAGTATCGACTCTCTTATCATGCCTGACTATCAGACATACTCTACTATTTCTGTTATTTTCTATCTTTTTTTGATATAATGACTTTTGAATGAATCTTTAAAGGAGATATTAATGCGTTTTAATCAATTTAGTTATTATCCCGTTACAAATCAACAAGCTCTAAAGGAATTATCTGACCTTGGCTTCAATCTTGACCTATCAGCATCAGCCAAAGAGCAGTTTGAATCTTTCGTCAGAAAGTGTTTCTTCAATTACAAAAATACCGACTATCCACTTTCCGCTTTAGCAGTTGATAAGGAGACTGACCTGTTAACCTTCTTCAATTCAGAACGTGAATTAACTGCAGAGATTTTCTATACTGTAGCATTCCAGTTACTTGGATTCAGTTACTTAGTAGACTTTGAAGATAGTCTTGCTTTTCATAAAGAAACAGCATTCCCAATTGTTTACGGTAATTTGATTGATAACCTCTACCAACTTCTTAATACGCGCACTAAAAAGGGAAATACCTTGATTGATCAGCTAGTTAGTGATGGTCTCATTCCTGAGGACAATGACTATCATTACTTCAATGGTAAGAGTTTGGCAACCTTCAATACTAACAATGTCATTCGTGAAGTAGTTTATGTAGAAACTCGTGTTGATTCTGATAAGGATGGTCTGCCTGATCTCATTAAGGTGAGCATAATCCGACCAACATACCATGGAAAGATTCCTGCTGTCATGACAGCAAGCCCATACCATCAAGGAACCAATGATAAGGCAAGCGATAAGGCTCTCTATAAAATGGAAGCCGAACTAGAAGTCAAGGAACCACATGAAATTACGCTAGATAAGCCAACCCTAGACTTGGTTGAACCAGTTGGGGACGCAACACTCGTTTCTGATGCTGAAGAAAAACTCACTCATATCAATAGTAGCTACACACTTAACGACTACTTCCTCCCAAGAGGATTTGCAAATATCTATGTATCTGGTCTTGGTACCAAGGATTCTCAAGGTCAAATGACCAATGGTGACTACCGACAAGTCGAAGCTTATAAAAATGTCATTGATTGGCTCAATGGTCGATGCCGTGCCTTCACAGACCATAGTCGTGAACGTCAAGTAAATGCTGACTGGTCAAATGGTAAAGTAGCAACTACTGGACTTTCTTACCTAGGAACAATGTCTAATGGTCTGGCTACTACAGGAGTTGATGGTTTAGAAGTCATTATTGCTGAAGCAGGTATCTCATCATGGTACAACTATTACCGTGAAAATGGTCTTGTGACAAGCCCAGGTGGCTATCCAGGGGAGGACTTCGATTCATTAGATGAATTAACTTATTCTCGTAATCTCTTAGCTGGTGACTATATTCGTGGAAACGAGGCTCATAAAAAATCCATAGAAGAACTGAAGAATAATCTAGACCGTAAAACTGGAGATTATAACCAATTTTGGCATGACAGAAATTACCTCCTTAATGCTGAAAAAGTTAAGGCTGAAGTTGTTTTTACCCACGGTTCGCAAGACTGGAATGTCAAACCACTTCACGTCTATCAAATGTTTAATGCTCTTCCAAGTCATATTAATAAGCACCTCTTTTATCATAACGGGGCTCATGTTTATATGAACAACTGGCAGTCTATTGATTTCCGTGAATCTATGAATGCCCTTTTGACACATAAATTATTGGGGCAAGAAACTGACTACCAACTTCCAAGAGTCGTTTGGCAAGACAATACTAGTCCACAAACCTGGCATAAACTAAATGACTTTGGAAATCAAGCTGAACATAAAACTTTCTCTTTGGGTACTGAAGAAGCTATCATTGAAAATCATTACCAAGATTCTGACTTTGAACGTTTTGGAAAAACCTACCAAACCTTTAACAATGAACTCTATCAAGGGAAAGTCAATCAGGTAACCATTGACATTCCAGTGACGGAAGACCTTCATCTTAATGGTCGTGTCAAACTAAACCTCCATCTTAAATCAAGTACCAATAAAGGCTTACTTTCTGCTCAACTTCTTGAACTTGGTCAAAAGAAATACCTACAACCGTATCCAGGAATCTTATCAGTCCGTACAATCGATAATGGCCGTTACCACATGCTGGAAAATCTTTGTGAACTACCATTTAGCCCAAATGCACAGCGTGTTATTACCAAAGGCTACCTCAATCTCCAAAATCGTCATGATTTATTGAAAATTAAAGAAGTTAAGCCAGATGAATGGATGGAATTCCAATTTGAACTCCAACCAACAATTTACAAACTAAGAAAAGGCGATACAATTCGACTCGTTCTTTATACTACTGACTTTGAGATCACTATACGTGACAATACAGACTATCAATTAACTGTGGACCTTTCACAATCAAGTCTAGAACTTCCTTATCAAAAATAGTTAGTAAACCAGAAAACCCGTGATACGAATATCACGGGTTTTTTTATTCTTATTTTTTTTCTTCGGCTTGTTTCTTCATTCTCGCAAGTCTCAATGAACGATTTGGATTGAGGCGATTAAAAAGTTCTTCTAATTTCTTTTCATTCCAGACGTCTGCTGCAGAAACAAAATTTCCATCAGCATCTCGGAAAGATATTGGTTTATCACCCATAGCTATCTCCTAGTCTACAAATTCAAACTCAAATTTTCCAATACGAACAAGATCCCCATCCTTAGCGCCACGAGCACGCAAAGCTTCATCAACTCCCATACCACGCAACTGACGGGCAAACTTCATAACAGACTCATCGCGGTCAAAGTTGGTCATGTTAAAGAGTTTCATGAGTTTTTCACCGGAAAGAACCCATGTTGCATCATCATCACGACCAATCTCAAATGGTTTTTCTTCTTCATCAAAGCCATAGTATGCTTCTTCTTCCATTTCAGATTCATCGTAAATTGGAAATTCTGGCGTCTTATCAAGAAGTTCAGCGGTTGCATCTAATAAAGGTGCAAGGCCTTGCTTGGTCAAACCTGAGATCGGGAAGATTGGCGGTAATTCCTCAAATTCATCATAATTTGCAGCTAATTTTTTCTTGAACTCTTCAAGGTTTTCCTGACTCTCTGGCATATCCATCTTGTTGGCAACAATGATTTGTGGACGCTCCATCAGACGAAGATTGTAAGATTCAAGTTCCTTATTAATCGCTAAATAATCCTCGTAAGGATCACGTCCTTCACTGGCAGACATATCAATGATATGCAAGATAACTCGGGTACGCTCGATATGACGCAAAAACTGAGTTCCTAGTCCAACGCCTTGACTTGCACCTTCAATCAATCCAGGAAGGTCTGCCACTGCAAAGGATTCACCGGATTGAGTCCGAACCATACCAAGATTTGGAACAATTGTTGTAAAATGGTAAGCTCCAATTTTTGGTTTTGCAGAAGTAATAACACTTAACAAAGTTGATTTACCGACAGATGGGAAGCCAACTAAGCCAACATCCGCAAGAATTTTAAGTTCTAACTGTAATTCACGTTCCTGACCTGGTTCTCCATTTTCTGAGATTTCTGGCGCAGGATTTTTAGGTGTTGCAAAACGGATATTTCCGCGACCACCACGACCTCCATGAGCCACGATGAACTCTTGTCCGTTCTCTATCAAATCAGTGATGACTTTTCCAGTCTCAGCATCACGCACAGTTGTCCCTTGAGGTACACGGACAATTAAGTCTTCTGCCCCTCTACCATGCATTCCTTTTGTCATTCCTTTCTCGCCAGATTGGGCTTTGAAATGACGATTGTAACGGAAGTCCATCAGGGTACGTAAACCTTCGTCTACAACGAAAACAACGTTACCACCACGTCCTCCATCACCGCCCCATGGTCCACCATTAGGGACGTATTTTTCACGACGAAAGGCAACCATGCCATCGCCACCATTACCAGCCTTTACTTTAATCTTGGCTGTGTCTAAAAACATACTCATATTCTCTTCTCACTTTAAAAAGGGCTGGGAAATCCCAGTCACCAACTATTTGAAATAAATCCTACAACTAGCAATTTAGAATCTGCTAAATACACCAATTGCAGTCGCAAAAATACCTGCTAAAGTAACAAACAACATGATTAGTACGACAAACATTGTTAGTTTTTCAAAGAAAGTTTTTTTACGTTTACCATTATCACCGAATGCCATAATCTCTCCTTTATTATTTTTTTCTAATTTTAAAAATCATTTGATACAGATGTATCAAAAACAAAAACACATCAGATTCCCTATTTTATATCTGTCAAATTCTCATTTCCTCTCTATTTGTAATTTCCGAATATCTTATCAATAAAAGCCTCGAAAAAATCCGCATTACATTATTTTCTGAAGTTTTTCAAGCTGACCGCATATCCAATGCCACTGACAATCGATAGAAACGCGACAAACTCTACCACTAGAAACAATAGAGAGAAGGCATCTTGGCCAGAAAAAACCGCACTAAACAAGTCATATAAGAAGGGAATATATCCTATAAACCAAATAAAGATTGGGGCATATCCAATCGTCCCTGCTATTAAAAACGTATTGGTTACGAATTTAGAGACTCTATCATCGCCTTTATAGTAAAGCTTACTCTTCAAAGCTACACAGAAAATCGCCAAATACGTACACAGTATTAGAATTAATATAGAATCAAACATCTGGCCATTTGCTCCGATTCCTGCTGCGAGTAATCCCACGGGAGATATCATTAAAAATGCTCCTCCCACAATGCCCACAAAAACACACCAGATTGCCCATTTCTTACTTTGCATGTTCTCGTCTCCCTTAAGTGTTAGTCCTCAAATTTCCTTAGGCACATAGCATAATAAATGCCCCAGACAACGGATAAAATCGCTGATAGAAACATGAAACCGAGTGCACGTGCAAAGCCATCGCTTCCGTCGAACAAGGCATCCATTATCAATTCAAAGAGTTCGCTAATCATCGGAATATTTGCCAAGGCAATCAGTAAGCTTACAAAGAACCCTACTGCGCTTGAGGCTGCAAACAGCTTGACCATCACTGAATTCACACGTTCATCCTTTTTATAATAGCACGCACTTTTCAACGCTACTAAAAAAATAATTCCAAATGTCGTCACTAATAAACTAAGAGATTCCTCTACCCCCGAACGACTGGCGCCAATCCCAGATGCCAATAACGCACATATAAAGAAGAGCGCTAAAGGCCCACCTAGAATCCCTACAAACGCACTGATTTTGGCCCATCTTTTCTTTTTCATTATCTCAACTCCTTTAACGGACAAATCTATTTAATGAAATTTAATATCCCGCACCAGAAATCAACCCCAAATGAATCCCATTTCACCGATTTGAAGTTTCAAATCATTGAATATTATTAGTCTTGCTTCTACTCTAATCTTTTTCTTAAAATTCATCTGATACAGGAGCAATTGCCCACAAAATCAAGTAAGCAACGATTCCAGCTCCATAACAGAAAGCCAAAACTCCCCAAATAACACGAACAATGGTAGGGTCAATATTAAAATAGTGTGCTACTCCTGCGCAGACACCACCAATTTTTTGATCTCTACCACTTCTCATCAATTTCTTATTCATTGTTTTATCCTTTCATCGGAAGAATTTAGTCATTCAAATATTTTCTTAAATTTTTTAATTGTTTTCTTGATGCCTTAAGCATACGTCTAGAACCTTTAACTGGCATCTTAACGGCCTGTTGTGGAATATAAAAGACTGTCTTTAAAATTCGTTTTGTAACAGGTTCGTCAGTTCTTGTTTCTTTGGCAAAATTATTTGAAATAATGACATCTAGATAGAATTCATGAACTCTTTTACCAAAATTCTCAGCTGAGATTTCATATAATTTTTCAGACAAATGTTTTTCGTCCATTGGCGGTGTAGCAAGTAAGGCTTCAAGAATCGCTCCTGCCAAGTCCCTTTCCTCATAATAAAGGGTTCCAAACATTTTATCATTGATTAGATTATCCAGATAAGGATTCCCATGGGCAATAACAGGAGTCTTACTTGCCAAACTTTCAAGATAAGTCAATCCTTGAGTCTCACTTGTTGAAGCCGATATGAAGAAATCAGCTGCCTTATAATAAAGTGCCGTCTCATTTGGTGGTATCATACCTGTAAAGATAACAGAATCTTGAATCTGCAAGTCTTCTGCCTGCTCCTTAAGATTTTTCAAATAAGGACCATCACCAGCTACAACCAATTTAACATTTTGTTCTTCTTTTAGAACTTCTGGTAGAGCTGCCAGAACTGCTTGAATGTTCTTCTCGTACGAAACACGAGAAAGACTTAGAAGCATCTTTTCGTTTTTCTTGATACCGAGTTTTTCCCGTAAATCACTGATGTGTTCAGGACCAATCTCAGGTCGTTCAAACTTAGCGAGTTCAATACCTGTAGGAATAACACGCTTTTCAACTTTTACCTTATAGTCAGATAAAAGATCGCGTACAATTTCACTCGGGCAAATAACTCCATCAACGTCATGCAAAAAAACTCGAACAAGATACTTGACCATACTTGGACGAATCAACATCCCCTTAGCAATATAGTGAACATAATCCTCATACTGGGTATGATAGGTATGAATGACTGGAATTTTCAATTCTCGAGCAATCCAAATTCCCAATAAACCAAGAGAAAATTCAGTTTGGGTATGAATAATATCGAGTTTGTATTGTTTAGCTATCTCAAGAGCTTTCGTAAATCCACGGTAAGCGAAACGACGGTCTTTAAAGGCAAAGAAAGGAACACTAGGAATACGAATAATCTGCCAGTCTTCATAACGATTGACATCCTTATCGGTTGTCGTGAAGATAAAGACTGCATGCCCTTGCTTTTCAAGCTCTGTTTTTAAGGTTCGAATACTAGTTGCAACACCCGAAACCTGTGGGAAATAAGTATCTGTAAATAATCCAATTCGCATATACTACCTCATTTTTTTCCTAAAGCCGCTTGCTCCCGATAGAATTTTAGCCATATTTCAAGGAGATGCTCCTCTGAGTATTCTCTTGAAATAGCCTTGGCCTTTTCTTTTAACTCTTTCAAAGCTTCTGGATGCTCTCTATATTCCATAATAGCTTGTTTCATCTCTTCCACATCGGTGGTTGGTCTGTAATTGCCTTCTAGAATAACCTTATAAAGATCTAAGTCCCGAAGCATAATGGGTGCTTCACAACTTGCAGCTTCTAGAATAGTCATCGGAAAGAGCTCATTATAGCTAGGAAGTAAGAACAGATCTGCCAAAGCATAGAGTTCTTTCATCCGTTCTGGCTCAACAATTCCAGGGAAAATCAGATTCTCTGGAGGATTATCCATGATTTTTTTATAGCGTTCATAACCATCTGTAATCCCACCAAATGAAAAGCCTCCCGCCCAAATAAAGGTGATGTCCGGTAGTTCCTCAGCAAGAGTGATGAAATCATCGATTCCCTTGCGCTTCTGAACCTGCCCAGCTCCTACGACTACAAATTGATTTTCACTCAACCCCATATCTTGTCGAAGTTGACTTACTTTTTCTGCAGAAAGTGGGTGCCATTTTTCTTTGTTAACAAAGTTAGGGATATAGGTCACCTTTTCACGAGGAATACCAGCTGCAACCAAATCTTCGATAAAAGTAGGATTAACCACAACCAAGTGTTCCATACGGTCATAAAAAGAAAATACGTAGCGCTTAACAATCCCTTTTAAGAAGAACGGAATTTTCAAACTGCCCTCTAAGGTATCAGGTAAGAAGTGAACATAACCAATCCTACGACCTGAACGCTTCTTTTGAAAAGTTGACAGATAATAAGGAAGGTCGATTGTATGAAAATGAGTAACATCAGCTTCTACAGGAAGATTCTCCGTTACAATTAGTTGGTCTTTCGCATCACGTTTCAAAAGTTGCACAAGTTCACGGTAAGCTCCAGATACACCTTGTCCTGCTACCTTTTCACTTGAACTTAGCATATTGATGCGTAATTTCTCTTTTTCCATACTTTCCATTATATCATTTTCTTGAAAGAAAATCAGCAAATTAAAAAAGAGATAGCATAAAAGCTAGGGAAATTCCTAACAATTATACTATTTCTCTTTTTGATATGTTTCTACTTAATTCCTAAAGCAATACGTGCATAGCGACTCATTTTTTCAACCGTCCAAGCTGGATACCAAACTAATTTAACTTCGACGTTGGTAACCTCTGGAACATCTGTCATTGCATCATAGATTTGGTCAGTTAAGAGATCTGCCAAAGGACAACCCATAGTCGTTAAGGTCATATCAATCTCTGTCTCACCTGTATCACCATCAAAACGAATCTCATAAATAAGACCTAAGTTGACGATATCGATTCCTAATTCTGGGTCGATAACTTCTTCTAAAGCTGTCAAAATCCGTGTTTTGATGTTTTCAATTTGCTCTTCTGTGTAAGCCATATTCAGTCTCCTCTATCTTAATCCTCGATAAAGTCACGAAGCGGTTTGCTTCGACTTGGTTGGCGAAGTTTTCTCAAAGCTTTTGCCTCAATCTGACGAATACGCTCACGAGTAACGTTGAAGACTTTACCCACATCTTCTAGCGTACGCATTTTCCCATCATCGAGACCAAAACGAAGACGAAGAACATTCTCTTCACGGTCAGTCAATGTGTCTAACACTTCATCCAACTGCTCACGTAAAACGATGCGAGTTGTGTAATCAACTGGATTTTCAATCACTTCATCTTCGATAAAATCACCAAGATGGCTATCATCTTCTTCACCAATAGGAGTTTCAAGAGAAACTGGTTCTTGAGCAATCTTAAGGATTTCACGAACCTTATCAGGTGTCATATCCATACGTTCTGCAATTTGCTCTGGAGTAGGATCTTGTCCCAACTCTTGAAGAAGGTTACGTTGCTCGCGAACAAGCTTGTTGATTGTTTCTACCATGTGAACTGGGATACGGATGGTACGAGCTTGGTCAGCAATGGCACGGGTAATAGCCTGACGGATCCACCAAGTTGCATAAGTTGAGAATTTGAACCCTTTAGAGTAGTCAAATTTATCAACGGCTTTCATAAGCCCCATGTTACCTTCTTGGATTAAGTCAAGGAATTGCATTCCACGTCCAACATAGCGTTTCGCGATAGATACTACCAAACGAAGGTTAGCTTCTGCTAGACGTTGCTTAGCTTCAACATCGCCTGCTTCAACAGCAAGGGCCAACTCTTTTTCTTCTTCGTTTGTAAGAAGAGGTACAACCCCAATTTCTTTCAAATACATGCGAACAGGATCGTTAACCTTAGCAGATGTAGAACCAATTAAATCCTCATCACTAAGTTCTGGTTCTTCTTCTGTACTTAGAACACGCTCACTTGGATTTCCTTCGTTATCAGTGATTGCAATCCCAGCATCTTGAATACGTTGCAAAAGGTTTTCAATTCCTTCAACATCCAGTGCAAAAGGAATTACTAGGACATTGTTAATTTCGTCATCTGTCGCAGTACCAGTTTTCTTATGGTTACGAATAAACTCAGCGACTTGGACATCAAAAGTAGTTACTTCTTTTTGTTTTTTTGCCATTCTTACTCCATTCTTCTTTTTTGGGCAATTAAGCGTTCAAGCTCTTCTAAAGCAGTTTCTGTATCACCTACATGACTAGCTTCCTGAACCTTCTTTTTGATTTGCAAATTTTGTTGATTCAAAAGAGCACGATTACGAGACTCTTCCACTTCTTTTAGTTCTTCTGGAGACATTTCAGAAGGTAAATCCAAGGCTAACACTTGGTACCAAGCATTTTCCACTTCTCTAGTCTGATTTGCTAAGTCCTCAGAAGATATCGAGCCATTATCAATCAAGAGTCCATACAAGGTTTGAAACTCAGGTGTTTCAAATACAAAATCATCTCTCAAGCGATAATCATTGAGCACCAAAGGATGTTCCATCATACGGTAAAGAATATGCGCTTCAGCTCTCATGACTGCCGACAATTGTTTAGAAACTGACATGGTGACAGGTGTCGGATTAACGACTTGCTTAACCTTCTCTTGTCTCTGTCTGACACGACTTTCATTAATAATGTGCTCTACTTGTTGATAATCAAAAGATGGTAAATGATCAGTCAGTAAATGAATATAGGTGTTCTGAGCTGTGATAGAAGGTTCTTTGACGATAAGAGGTGCAATTTTCTCGATAAAATCAATCTGTGCTTGAAGATTTTCACTATTACTTGGTTTGTAATGGTGAATGTAAAATTCAATCGGACTGATTCGAGTATTGGATAAAAGATAAGCCAAATCCTCTGGAGAATTCTTTTGTAAATACTCATCAGGGTCCATTGCATCGGGAATTTGAACAATTTGAACTGGTAAATCACCAAGTTCCTCTAGAGCTTTAGCAGTTGCTGCTTGTCCTGCCTTGTCACCATCATAAGTGATAATCACTTTTTTTGTAAAGCGTTTGAGATGTTCAACGTGTTCAGCAGTCAAGGCTGTTCCCATGGAAGCTACGGCATTTTCAATACCAGCACGGTAGGCTGCAATGACATCCATAAAACCTTCCATCAGATAAATTTCAGGAGCCTTACCAGACCCTTTTTTTACCCTATCCAAATGATATAATTCGTAACTCTTATTAAAAATTGCCGTTGCGCGACTATTTTTATACTTGGCAGTTTGAGAATCCGTCTCTTGCCAAACACGACCAGAAAAAGCAATTACCTTACCTTGATCGTTAGAGAGTGGAAATATAATCCGATTATGGAAGGTATCAAAGAATTGATTACTCTCGGAAAGATAAAACAGACCTGAATCCAGCAAGTCCTTTTCGCTATAATCATCAGCTAAACGTTGGTAGAGATAAGAACGTTCAGCAGGGGCTAAACCAATCATAAAATGTTTAATGACATCATCGGTCAAGCCACGTTTATAGAGATAGTTTCTTGCTTCCTCACCCATTTTTGTTGTCATGAGAATAGCATGATAAAAGCGTGCAGCCTTATCATGCATCTCATAAAGATTTTGATGAGGGGACGTATGTTGAGCAATATTGTGTACAGGAGTTTCAAGGTGCATCCCAAGACGTTCACCTAGAATCCTCACGGCATCGGCAAAGGTTACTTGTTGATATTCTTCAATGAATTTAAAGACATCTCCAGAACGACCACAACCAAAACAGTGGTAAAATTGCTTATCTTCGACCACGTTAAAGGAAGGGGTCTTTTCACCATGAAAAGGACAGAGCCCTAAAAAGTTCCGTCCAGATTTTTGTAAGGAAATTACTTCTCCTATGATTTCGACAATATTGGTATTGTTTTTGATTTCTTCGATGACTCTCTTGTCAACCATAGACAATACCTCCATTTTATCACAGTTTACTTTATATAGTATACTTTATTTCTGAAAAAAAGTAAACCATTTCATACCCTTTACATACTCCTATTTCATAGATTATGAACTTTTTTAAAGTAAAATTTTATTTAAAAGCAAATAACCTTGAAAAAAAATCATAGCTAAAATTTTCTATTCGTTTCAAAAACAAAAAACTTAGAGGTAAATACTACCTCTAAGCTTATAGTTAATGTGAATTCTTAATCAAACAGTTGATAATAATCAGAAATCTTCATTTTAGCTTTTTCATCCTTATTCAAATCTTGGATGATTTGTCCATCTTTCATAACAATCAAGCGATTTCCATACTTGAGAGCATCTTCCATATGGTGGGTAATCATCAAAGCTGTTAGATGATCCTTGCTAACAAAGTCATTTGTCAATTCCATCAAGGCAACACTTGTTTTAGGGTCAAGTGCAGCCGTGTGTTCATCTAACAAAAGTAGCTCTGGACGTTTTAGTGTTGCCATTAAGAGACTCAAAGCCTGTCTTTGTCCACCTGATAAGAATTCAATCGGAGTATCCAAATGCTTCTCTAGACCATTGCCAACCTTTTCAATGGTCGCTTGAAATTCTTCCTTATAGGAAGACAATTTTCTTGGGAAAAGTCCACGTTTTTCTCCACGGAACTTGGCAATCAAAAGGTTTTCTGCGACTGTCATACGTGGAGCTGTCCCCATCTTTGGATCTTGAAAAACACGAGAAAGATACTTGGCACGCTTTTCAGGGCTAAAATGAGTTACATCTTCACCCATGATACGAATGCTACCACTTGTCAATGGTAGAGTTCCCGCAATGCTATTAAAGAGAGTTGACTTCCCTGCTCCATTTCCACCCAAGATTGTGATGAAGTCATGTTCATAAATTTCAAGTGAAACATCGTTTAGGATAATTTTTTCTTCGTTGAAGCCATTTTTCACAATTTTTGTGGCATTTTTTAATTCTACAATTGCTGTCATTTGCTTAACTTGACTCCTTTCAAGTATTTATCCTTAAGGGTTGGAATTACCAAGCAAGTAGCCAGGATAAGAGCACTGTACAAACGGAGGTAGCTAGTATTAAAGCCGAGAGCAATAACTCCCCATACTAAGAATTGGTAACTAATAGAACCAACGACAATAGTAACCAAACGCTCTGCTAGGGTAAGGCTCTTAAAGAGGACTTCACCAATAATCAGACTAGCAAGACCAACTACGATAACTCCGATACCACGAGAGACATCGGCATAGCCTTCTTGTTGAGCAATAAGGGCACCAGCAAGTGCAATTACACCATTTGACAAGACCAACCCCATAAGCTCCATGCGTCCTGTATTGATACCAAAACTACGAGCCATATCTGGATTATCTCCTGTAGCGATATAGGCCTGTCCAAGTTTAGTATCTAGGAAGAAAAGCATGAGTAAAATGACCAAAGTCACAAAAATCAAACCTGTCAGTAATTGATTAATCTCAGATGAAAAAGGAAGAACATCTTGGATTTGCTTGGTGTTTAAGAGTCCAAGGTTAGCCCGTCCCATAATCATGAGCATGATAGAATGACAAGAAGTCATGACCAAAATTCCTGATAAAAGGGTAGGAATCTTCCCTTTCGTATAAAGAAGACCCGCTGCTAAACCAGCAAGACAACCCGCTCCTACAGCTGCTAAAGTCGCAAGAAAAGGATTAACACCTTGGGTAATGAGAGTAACTGCAACTGCTCCTCCCAAAGGGAAGGAACCTTCAGTTGTCATATCTGGAAAGTTTAGGATACGAAAGGTCATAAAGATTCCCAAACCTAGGATAGCCCAGACCAATCCCTGTGAAATAATAGATATTAGCATGTATGATTCGTTTCCTTTATTCTAAAAATTGGAGGAGATGTCTCCAACTCCTCCTTTATTCTTATTCGATTACTTGACCAGCTTCTTTAAGAACTGATTCTGGAATAGTGATTCCAAGCTCTTGAGCAACTTTTTTGTTGATAACTGATTTACCAGTTGAGAAGACATTAACTGGTGTATCTGCAGGTTTTTCACCCTTCAAGACTTTGGCAATCATTTTACCAGTAGCCACACCAAGATCGTGTTGGTCCACAACAACTGATGCCAAACCTCCAGCTTCTACCATGGCAGTTGCACTTGGATAGATTGGTTTTTTAGCTGTTTGGTTACTTGATACTACAGTTGAGAATGCTGACGCAATAGTGTTATCGATTGGAACCCAAATTGCATCAACTTTACCAGTCATAACGTTTACTGTTGAAGCAATTTCGTTCGTTGATGGAACTGCGAAAGTTTCTACTTTCAAACCTGCTTTTTCAGCGTAAGCTTTGAACTCTTCAACTTGTGATTTTGAGTTATCTTCACTACTTGAGTAAAGAGCTCCAACAGTCTTAACATCAGGAGTCAACGTTTTGATCAATTCAACCTGTTGTTCAGCAGGGTTGTGGTCAGATACCCCAGTGATGTTTCCACCTGGTTTTTCCAAGTTTTGTACAAGGTTAGCTCCAACTGGGTCTGTAATAGCTGCCATGATAACAGGTAGGTCTTTTGTTGCACTTGCTAGACCTTGAGCTGCAGGTGTCGCAATTCCGACAACAACATCATTTCCATTTGACACCAATTGTTTACTCATTGTCGCAACCTTACTTTGGTCACCTTCAGAGTTCATAAAGTCGATTTTAACTTGGTCGCCTTTATAACCTTCTTCAGCAAGACCATCCTGGATTCCTTGGTAAATCAAGTCGAGCGATGGATGGCTGACAAATTGTAGGACACCAACTTTAGCTGTCTTGTTAGCTGTCTCTGTTTTAGTTTCTTGTTTCGTCAAGTTAGAGTAGACCAAGCTTCCTCCAACTACAAGTGCTAATGCTGCGATAATACCAATTAAACGTTTATTCATATCTATTTCTCCTTATTTTATTAAACTTAGTAATGTTCATTTCACTTTCAATATAACTTTACCAAGCGTCGCCATCGTTTGATTTCCATAATTTTTTTCCTCCTCATAGAAAAAGTCCTCACACAAAAAACTTGTGTGAGGACGTCGATGCGCGGTGCCACCTCAATTATAGGAACTTGTCCTATCACTCTTACTCGCTTCACGAGTTGCACTGTAAGGTGTGCTCACCGAATTCTTATGATTTCAAATTCTTAATAACATCCAGCCCAATTTCATCATCTTCATCTGCCTGTTTTCACCAACCACAGACTCGCTAGAAAAATTCGATGATTACTTTCTGAATGCTTAAATTATATCATTTTCCTAAAGCTTGTCAAGGGTTTTCATGAATTATTTTTAAAAATTACAAAAATTCCTACGGTTTTTGGAAAATGGGGCTTATATCAACCTGAATTACGTAATCCTGTAGCAATTCCGTTAATAGTCGTATGAATTAATCTTTCTTCATCTGAGGATAGTTCACCACGACGTTGACGCTTAATTAACTCCAACTGGATATAGTTCAGAATGTTGAAATAAGGCATACGATAGTTTAGACTATCTTTCAAGTATGTATTTTCTGCCAAAAGTTCATCATATCCTTCGATGGCTAAAATAACGTTCTTGGTCAATTGCCATTCATCTAAGATAGTATAGAAGACTGCTTGTACTTCTTCACTTTCACATAGTTTAGCGTACTCAAAAGCAATGTTCATGTTAGATTTTGACAAAACCATATCTACGTTAGAGAGAAGAGACTGGAAGAATGGCCAGTTTTGATACATTTCTCTAAGCGTTTCGATATTTTTAGGATCCTGATCGATAAATTCCTTAAAGCTTGAACCCACTCCATACCAACCTGGGAACATAACACGACTTTGTGACCATGAGAATACCCAAGGGATGGCGCGTAGACCACCAATTTCAGTAATCGTTTTACGAGCTGCTGGACGAGACCCAATATTGAAACTTGAGATAGCCTTGATTGGACTAGATTCAAAGAAATAATCATAGAAATGTTCATTTCCAAATACAAGCTCACGGTAGATATCGTAACTGCGTTCCACCACTTGATCCATGATAGCTTCATAGCGATTTGAAGTATTGGTATCGCTCTTCTTTTTAGTGATCATACGGTTGATAGCCGCTGAAACCAACATTTCAAGGTTATAGTAGGCTGCATCCTTGTTTCCGTATTTATTTCCGATAACTTCACCTTGTTCAGTCAATCGAATATGATCTTTGATTGATTTGAGCGGTTGAGAAGCAATGGCATCATAAGTTGGTCCACCACCACGGCCAACGGTACCACCACGACCATGGAAGAAGGTTACTTTGACTCCGTATTCATCACCAATAGCGGTCAATTGTTTTTGAGCCTTATAGAGTGTCCAACAAGATGAGAGATATCCACCATCTTTGTTACTATCAGAGTAGCCAAGCATGATTTCCTGGTAATTATCTCTAGAAGCAATCCACTTCTTAGCAAGTGGTAAAGAGAAATACTTTCTCATTGTTTCTTCAGAATGATCTAAGTCCTCAATCGTTTCAAAAAGAGGAACGATTTGAACACGAGCTTTTTCAGCATCCACCAGACCGACTTCTTTGAGCATGATGGCCAATTCCAGCATATCAGATACGCTAGTTGCGTGAGAGATAATTGTTTGACGAATAACATCTTCTCCCAAACGATCTTTTAATTCACGAGCAGTTTGGAAAATAGCCAATTCTTTTTCGAGCAGTTCAGACTTCTCAGCATGAGTTGCAGACAAGATGCGAGGATCTTCTAACAATTCATGTAAAAGCAACTCGCACTTTTCATCTTCTGACAAATCGCTATAGTGGTCATTGATTCCAGCAGATGCTAACAATTCAGCAACACAGGCTTCGTGGACACTTGAGTCTTGACGCATATCAATTGATGCCAAGTAGAAACCGAAGACCTCAACTGCTTCTAGTAATTCTGCAAACTCACCAGTCAACAATGCTTCTGCTTTATTCTCAAGCAATGAATCCTTAATAACATTTAAATCATGCTTAAACTCTTCAATCGTTTCATAGTAGGGTGGGCGCTCATCTGCTAAGTCTTGGATAGCACCTGTAAGTCGGCTACTGATATAGTCTGTTATCTCTCCCTGTTGGTATCCTTGAGCACCAAGGAGACGTTCAACATGATGTCGTTCATCTGCTGATGAACCAATAAGAGCCCACTCTTTTAAATTCAAAAGCGTTTGAATTAATTTAGATTGGATAAAGTGAAAAGCACGACGGTAAGGTTCTTTTTCACGGAAGACAGATGTATCACTAGATTGCGCAGCCATTTCTTCAACAGCCTTGCTTGTTTTGGATAAATTAGTAGAAAGAGAGAAAGTTCGATAGAGACTAGAAATCTTGCTGATATAGTAGTTGAAGATGACTTCACTTTGAATGGTTGCTGAACGCATGAGAGTTTCGGCAGTTACAAATGGATTACCATCACGGTCTCCACCAATCCACATTCCCATGGTGATAGGTTTTGCTTGTTTTAGGTCAATTCCCTGCTCTTTTGCAAGACGCTTATATTCTAACATTAGATTTGGTACAGCTTGTAGGAAAGAACTATTGTAATATTCCATCACGTTTGTGATTTCATTCGTTACTTTTAGTTTCTTCTCACGAATCATATCCGTCTGCATGATAATCTCAATGTAGCGACGAAGATCATTATGCCATTTTTCTTTGTTAATAAGCCCCATTCTCACATCACGGTATTTACGCAAGAGAGTATGGATATGATTAGTCAAGTCCAGCATACTCTTACGTTGAACCTGAGTTGGATGGGCTGTTAATACTGGCACCACGTTCAGATGTTCAAGAATTTCAGCCGCATTTTCTTTTTCAGCAACCATTTCAATGGTTGTTGACAATTTACCAAGATAATCTTGATCAATATTGTTTAGATGGTTAATCTCATAAGCTAAGTCTACGTCTTCGGAGATGTTAATCAAAAGTGGTAAAATAGAGAAATATCTGGAGATGTAGACCATTTCATCATTTGAAAGACTTCTCACTACCTTATCTAGTCCTTGATAGTCTAGATTTGATGATAGCTTCTTCAACTGCATAATCTTGTCAAAAGTCTCAGCAGGAAGCATATTTTTCGTGATATCTTCAAGTAAGTCTGTCAAGATTTGAACTTCTTCTTGGACTACAGTTTTGTTTCTGTTATTTTCTAGTTTTTGAAGAGACATATTTTTCTCCTTGTCACATTTTCTTAGAGTTGTGCTTCATATTCGCTGTATAGTTTTGCACGTTTTTCACTAGCATCGATATTTAACACAAAGGCGATAGCTACTGATAGAACCAGGAGACTATTCCCCCCTTGTGAAAGGAATGGGAAGGTTACACCTGTTGAAGGAATCAATCCTGAAATCCCTCCGATATTAACAAATACCTGAATTAAAATCATTCCACCAATACCGATTGCTACCATAGAGTTGAACGGATCTTTTGCTCGTACCCCCACTAAAATAATACGAAGAATTAGGAAGAATAATAGAGCTAAGATAAGACTGGCACCAACAAATCCAAACTCTTCAATCACAATAGAGAAAACGAAGTCCGTGTGTGCCTCAGGTAGATAGCCTCGTTTTTCGATAGAGTTTCCTAATCCCAGTCCAAACCATCCTCCATTTACCATAGCATAGTATGAATTTGCCAACTGGTGTCCTGCACCAGCGACATCATCAAAGGGATTAAAGAAAGCACTGAATCGTTTAGCTACGTATCCAAATACTGGAATCTTAGAAAACTTATCAACACCAACAAGCTTAATGGTTGTTAGAGAAACAAAGGATAAACTGGTCAATACTCCAAGAATAGTTGCAAACCATCGGTGAGCTATCCCACTAATTGAGTACATCAACAATGCTACCAAAAAGAGAATTGTAGCATTTCCAAGGTCAGGGAAAATAGCCAAACTACCAATCATGACTAGAAGTACAAATCGCCAATCGTTAAATGCTCTAGGAAACCATTGATTTTGAGTCAATACTTGGAAATCATAAACGGCAATTTCTTCTTGTTGTTTTGAAAAACGTTGAGCCAAGTACCAAATGATGATAATTTTCAAGTATTCCGCAGGTTGAACAGTAATAGGTCCTACTTTGATCCAACCGTATGCACCATTGATGGGAATCCCAATCAAACGAGCTAAAGCTAGTAACACTAACTCAGCAAACATAACAATAAATAACAAACGTTCGTTTCGAAGAAAACCAAGTTTCAGCTTATAGATTACTGCAATAAGCAACAAACTAACAATCCAAAACAAGCCCTGATTTCGAACCAATTGAAAGGCGCTCTTACCCTCCTGAATCAAGGATGCACTCGTTGTCGAATATACCACTATCAATCCCAGAACGGATAAGAGAATATAGGGCACTAAAATAGAGTAATTCAACAGGTGCCTTTTACTAATTTTCATATTTCACCATCTACTAAATTTTTAATTTTCTATTAATTCTAGTTTTACATGCTATTATACCACTTTTTAGACTAGAAAAAAACTCTTATCCGTTAAAGCCTAGAATTTAAGCTTTTAGAATTCACAAACATTTATTTATATTTTGGGCTTTTAGCTAAGAAAACTCCAAAAAAACTCTACCTTTCAAGAGTAGAAAGATAGAGTTTTCATCTTTAGTTTGAAGATGTTGTTGTCGTTTCAGTTGCAGTTGTGGTCGTTTCAGTTGCTGCTGATGTAGTTGTCGTTTGAGTTGTTGTATCACTTTGGATGTACTGAGTAAAGATATTTTGGAAGGCTTGGTCTTTAACCTTGATATTTGCCGCCTGCAACTCTTTACTAATTACACCTTGAACAAAAGTAGCATCATTTTGTTTTTGAGTCAGGATAACTGTCTTCAATTTTTCTTTATAATCTTCCCAGTTAGAAGATTTTTCTGTTTTCTTGATCAATTTCACAATATAGAAACTGTTTGAATAAGCTTGTGTACCCGGAGCTGTGATCACATCTGAGATTCCATCAACATTAAGGGCAAAGGCTGCTTTTTTAACAACATCTGGCAATTCTGTTGATGCAGAGTCGAAGGTGATTTCACCACCATTTGCTTTTGCCTTTTCGTCAGTTGAATTATCCTTAGCCAATTGTGCAAAGTCTGCTCCAGATTCTTGTGCTTTCGCAAGTACTTCCTTAGCCTTATCTTCACTGTCAAGTTTAATCACTTGAGCTGTAACTTCTGGTGTGTACTCATCGTAAGCTTTTTTGTAGTTCTCATCTGTCAATTCAGCTTCTGCAGCTTTTTTAACAGCATACTCAACCAATTTACTTGTACGAATTTGAGCCTTACGACTTTCAGCTGTCATACCAGCACGAGAAAGAACGATTTGATAGCTATCACCATATCTTTTTTGCTCTTCTGCTACCGCATCTTCTACTTCTTTATCACTTACTTCAGATCCATATTGTTTTTCAAAAACTTTTTGGATTGTCATATTGAGCAAGATTTGTTGAGCAGTTGGGTTGTTTTTCACTTCTTCATAAAATTGGTGCTCAGTGATGACATCACCCTTCATACTGATGAGGTCAGCTCCTTGAGAGCTATTTGAACAAGCAGCCAATGTAGCTACTGATAACAAAGTGATGGCACCAGCCAATAATTTTTTCTTCATGTTTACTCCTTTTTATACACTAGATAAATGTTTACCTTATCTATTTTACTAAATTGTCTTAAAAATATCTGAAATTAATCAACATCAGGCAGTACTATTTCTGCTTGATTCTTTCTTAGCATCAAGATTCCATCTCCAAGAGGAACTAGACTAGCTGTTAATCCCGGATTGTTTAGAGTTGCGTCAAATAGTCTTTGCAAACCACGATAAATGGTTCGTTGCCCGCGTCGGACTTCCATAATATCCTTAGCAATGTCTCCACCTTGGAAAATATCATCCAAGACAACTACTCCACCAACCTCAAGGTGTTTTAGGATTTCTGGCAAAAATACGATGTATTTGGATTTTGCAGAATCCATAAAAACAAAATCATAGGTCTCTGTCAATGTTGACAAAACGTCTACCGCATCGCCTTCCAAAAGAGTGATTTGTTGGCGATTATCAAACTTGGCAAAATTTTCCTTGGCAAAACCAATCATTTCAGGATTTCTGTCAATGGTTGTAATTTTAGCCTCTGGGGCATGTTGAGCCATCAAAAGTGCCGAAAAGCCAATTGCCGTTCCAATTTCTAAAATACTTTTTGGTTGAATTGTTTCCATTAGGAAACGGAAATAGGCGACTGTTTCATGAGGAATGATAGGAATATTCTCCTTGCGAGCAAAGTTTTCTAGTTCTTTTAAAGAACCAGTCACCTGCTCTTGTCTGTGGCGCATAAATTCCACAATCTCATCCTTAACAACAGGCCGTCGCATGTTATGGTTAGCATTTTTACTGTATGACTCAACCATTTTATGCTAATCCTAGTTTTTCAACAAGGGCTTCGAACTCATCCAAACGGCGTTCAAAGACTGCAAAGGCATCATTAAGATAGTCTTCTTTTTCCATATCAACACCAGCTTTTCGCATGATATTTAGAGGATAGTCTGACTTCCCAGCCTTGAGGTAATCAATATAACGGTCACGATCATCTTGACTACCGTGAACAATCTTTTCAGCCAAGGCCGAAGCTGCTGCAAAGCCTGTTGAATATTGATATACATAGTAATTATAGTAGAAATGAGGGATACGAGCCCACTCGTACTGAATTTGAGGATTGTCTTCCTTGCTCAAGCCATAATATTCTTGGTTCAAGTCAGCATAGAGATTGTTTAAGAACTCGCTTGTCAAGACTTCACCATTTTGATCGGCTTGGTGAATAGCATGTTCAAATTCAGCAAATTGAGTTTGGCGGAACACTGTTCCACGGAAACCATCCAAGAAGTTGTTGAGAATAGCAAAGCGTGTTGCGTCATCTTGAACTTCTTGCAATAATTTTTCAGTTAAGATATTTTCATTGGTTGTTGAAGCAATTTCTGCCAAGAAGATTGAGTAATCTCCGTATACATAAGGTTGTGTTTCACGCGTGTAGCTAGAATGCATACTATGACCTGTCTCATGTACGAGAGTAAAGAGATTATCGAGATTATCCTGCCAGTTAAGAAGCATGAAGGCGTTAGTATCGTAGGAACCACCAGAGTATGCACCTGAACGCTTGCCTTGATTTTCATACACATCAATCCAACGTTCGCTAAAGGCGCGTTTAACACGACTCAAGTAATCCTCACCAAGAACAGCTAAAGCTTCCTCTGCCTTCTTCAAGGCTTCCTCATAAGTAAAGCTGTATTCTACTGAAGACAATGGTGTATAGACATCGTACATTTTAAGGTCTGGAATACCCAAGATTTTTGAACGAAGTGAGAGATAACGATGCAATAATGGCAAATGCTTACGAACAGCAGATACTAAGTTGTCATAGACACTTTCTGGAACAAAGTTGGCCGCAAGAGCAGCTTCACGCGCACTCTTATAGTTACGAACCTTAGCTCGATAGTTTTGTACTTTGACATTGGTCTGTAGTGTTTTAGCGTAAGTGTGCTGGTATTGCTCATAGGTAGAGTATAGGGCTTCATATGCACCACGACGAACCTCACGGTTCTTAGATTCTACTAAGCGCATATAGACACCGTGTGACAACTGCACTTCATTTCCATCTTCATCTTTAACTAGTGGAAAGACGATATCTGCATTATCTAAGATAGCGAAAGTTTCACTAGCAGCACCAAAGATTTCACCAGCACCTGCTAACAACTCTTCTTCACGTTGTGAAAGGACATGTTCCTTATTTTGCAAGAGTTTATCAAAGAAGTGTTTATAAGGCTGGAGTTTTGGTTCTTCTGCTAAAAAGTTTTGATACTGCTCTTCAGTAATTGCCATAAATTCTGGCTCATAGAAAGAGAATACCTGGTCGAGTTGACTATAAAGAGTCATTGCCTTTGCATAGTATTCTTGATATTTAGCAACTCGTGTATCCTGGTCGTTTTTCATATGAGCGTAGACATAGAGTTTTTCAAGACGACGGCTCAAATCCAAATAACGCTCTGTAATATTTAATAGGCTCTCTGCACTATCCAAAAGATGTCCCTCAAGGCTAGCTGTTTCTTTTGTATCCTCGGTTAATAGAGCTAATTCTTCTTCCCATTTTTGGTCTGTTTCAAAGATCGTTGATAGATCCCATGTATCTTTTTCATTGATTTCATTTCGTTGTAATACCATAAATTTCCTCCATCCTTTCTATTTTACCATATTTTTCGAGAAATAATGCTGATAAAAGGCAGGTGGATAGAGCTTTTGTTGCTGATTTTGTGAATTCAGTTCATAATAAGCCTGAAAGTTGCGGTAGTAATCATATAGATTTTGACTTATCTGACAAAAATGACCATATTCTATCGGCCTTACTTGGGGATACCAGTCTTGAGTCTTCAAATTTAATAGGTTTTCTCCTCTCAAGTAAGCTTGGGCTTGTTGTTTCATCCAATAGGGGTTTTGATAGTAAAGCTGTTTTTGAATGTAATAACAAATATCTCTGTCTTGCTCAACTGAAAAAGAAATCAGGTTTCGTTGTTGATAAGGAGTCCGTAATATTTCTAGAAGATTCCCTTTGCCATAAGAAAATTCCTTGACCTGATAATGAAGTTTTCCTTTCAAATCTTGGTGGAGTAAGTACTTAAGTCTCAAAACTCGTCTTTTATGGTCTAACTCCCAAATATGAAAGCCCATGTTATTACTGAAATAAAGAAAATCTCTCTGAAGTTGAGTTAGTCGCTCTTTTATCCATAGTTTTTCTCCAAGTAACCACAAAACTTGAATACCGAGACTTCGATAACCATTGCTTCTCTCCCTTAAAAGGTCACAAGAAATTGGACTACACTGAACTTCTAGGGCTAGTTGTTTATTGACAAAGATATCAGCAATTTGCTTCAGTTCAGGTATCGGATATTCCATTTCAACCTCATCATTCTTCTTAGCCCAATAAAACAATTGCTCCTTGTTTTCCAGGTGTTCTGGTCCTTCATTTTCATGGAAAAAATCACATTTTTTTAGACTTTCATGAGCAAAATGCGTTCGTACATTTTTCCCTTTTCTCAAGCGAACACGTGCTCCACAAGCTGGGCAATAATAAGTTTGTTTCTTTACTTCATCCCCTAAAGCGCTGATTAAATTCCCATTTTTATCCCTCGCTAGAAACATAGAGACCTCCTTTTCTATTCCATTCGAAAAGAAGAAAAAAAAGGCTGATAGATTCAACCTTTTATACTATATAATTCTCAACTATTTTCTATGATTTTTAATATATTTCTGAACCATAGGGATGAGATTTTGTATTTGATCCTGCTTAATCACAGTTACACCATATTCCTGACAACGATTGCTGTAGACGGGATTAATCCTACCAGAGCAAACAATCATCTTCAAACAATTATCACCTGCAAAATGATTGGCATAAACTTCAAGTTCGTTAATAGCTTCAACAGATAAATCTGTCATTTTACAGGAAATGAATACTACTGAATGACCTTTACGAAAGATAACATCAATCTCATTTTGAACATTGTCCATCTCAGGAAAGATACCATTCCAATCAATCTCAGCGCCAATCAGGCATTCGTCAAAATACTCAGACTCAAGGGCTAGTAAATAGATATAAAGCTCCAAAATATGTCCCTTGGTGCGACATAATAAATGTGCTTCTGAACTGAGAAATGTATAGGCAACCCTATCACTTTTTTCCTCTTCTATTTTTAGTAAATTGGCATCCCTAAATAGAGGAATCAATTTAGCTGGATAGGAGTAGGTTTTTCCGTTACTTTCCAAAACTTTTGCTGTTTCAGAGTGAAAATCGGCTGTTTTTGCTATCGCAAAAAATTGAGTAATCTGATACCATTCTTCTGGATTCTCAATAGCGTACTTGGCCAATTTTTTGATAGCTTCAATTTGCTTAACCGTATGCTGAGGTCGTCTTGATTTCAAAATTTTCCCACCACGTAAGGCTACCAACTGTTCAATGGATAGACTAGGAATGTCTAGGACTTCATCCTCGATTTTAGTCCTCCCTAATGCATACTGTTTTCCTTGTTCTACATCCATAGCAATAATGGGAATACCTTTCTCCAAACCATACTGATATAGAACTATTGCTAATAGATTATCTCCACCAAAAATATCGATGGTCACTGTCTGAAAATCATTGATAAACACGTCTAAATCCTGCCAGACTTTATTTAGCTTAAATTGACGAAAATGTACTTGTTTTAAGTGGGGTACTTGTTCCAATAAAAAATGTTTCAGGGATACTCTTTCTTCTTCAGCAATTTTTTTCAAAGATAAAAATAAAATTTCATCACAATCACTGACAAAAGCTTGGTAGACATTTTTCTCAATGGTATGACGGTCATACAGTTCAATTAAAAGACTAGTCATCCTAAGACCTCCTAGACAAAAAAGTCCGATAGAATAGTGGTCGATTAGAATCATTTTAAAACTATCACGATTCTGTTTCATTTCATCGACTTCTCCTACTTCTAGTATAGCATAAATTGAGAACTTCCTTTCTTATTAGGGTAACAAAAAAGGAAATAGAAAAATCCTTTTCTATTCCCTTAGTCTTTTATTTTACTTTTCTTGCCAACATGGTCGCAAAGCGTAGTTGAATACGATTGCCGTTTTCGTCACGACGATGTAAATGCCCTGGATTTTCATTGTACTTAACCAATTCCCAGTCCTTGTAGTAATTTGCCAACTCACCCTCTTTGAAGGTAAAGGGGAAATTAACAGAACATGGATAATCTTCCGTATCCATGGCACACACAATCAAATTGTAACCTCCAATTGAGGTTTGTTCCTGCATGTTTTGAATAATAGCTGGAATGCGATCTGCTTGTAAAAACATGAGAACAACCGTTGATACGATAAAATCGTAAGTTTGTCCAATGCTAGCTGAATTGATATCGTAGAGACCTACAGGCATTTCTATATCTTCTTGCTCCACAATGCTTTGCAAGATTTCAAGAGATAGCTCATTTTGATCTACAGCTGTGACATCAAATCCATGTTGAGCTAGAAAGAGTGCATTTCTTCCTTGACCACATCCTAGGTCTAGTGCCTTACATGGTTTTACTGTATCCATAGCTTCTAAAACTTCCGAATGGACTGGATTAGTATTGTATTTCTTGGGAAAATAATCCTCTGCTTTACAATAAAATTCCAAGTACCATTCCACATCTTCTGTGGCAGCTTCTACTCTGTGCCAAGCTTGAGGTTGTGCCATAGGATTATCAGCACCTGCTTCAAAAAAGTGCTCGACTAAAACTTCCCCGTCTTCAGTCAACTCAATAAACTTTAGAGTCCCTTTTAATACGGTAATCTTGCCCCAGGTTCCGACCTTAGTATTGTGTTTTCTTTGAACAGCTTCTGGCATGGTGTCTTTATTCCAGACAGGCATGCGTTTGTAGGCAACTAGTTTTTCCATATTCTTCACTCTTTCTATCGGTGGTTAACAGCTTTCATAACACGCGCAATATCACGATTTTGCTCACGTCGTTTGATAGACTCACGTTTATCGTAATCATGCTTCCCTTTTGCAAGTCCTAAAAGAAGCTTGGCATAGCCATCTTTGATATAAACTTTAAGAGGAACCAAGGTCATACCTGTTCCTTTGGTTTCTTGCTCTAATTTCTGGATTTGTTTTTTATGAAGGAGAAGTTTACGACGACGTTCGGGTTCCTGATTCCAGATATTGCCCTCTTCATAAGGAGCGATATGCACATTGCTCAGCCAAACTTCCCCATTTTTCACTTGGGCAAACCCATCTTTCAGATTGATGCGGGCTGCTCGAACACTCTTGATCTCAGTTCCTGTCAGAACCATTCCTGCTTCTAGCGTATCTACGATTGTATAGTCGTGGTGCGCCTTTTTATTTTGCGCGACGACCTTTCCCTCGCCCTTTGCCATGCTTGGCTCCTTTCTTTTCTACTTCTTTGTAAAAAGGTTTCTTGCTCTTTTTCTTCTTGTCTTTTGGAGAATGCTTGCGCTTATCACTTGAGCGACTAGCTTTTCTCTTGTCTTCTTTCTTATCTGAACGACGACTTCTATCCTTACGACCAGAGCCTTTCAAACCTTTCTCAATGACATCAAATTCACTTGGAATAAAGGAGAAATCAATCTCACCAGTCATCTTATCCGCTCTTTCGACACGAATACGTATCTGTTGTCCCACTCGGAAAGTAATTCCTGATTTCTCCCCACGGAGGGTTAAATCGCGTTCATTAAAATGGTAAAACTCAGGAAGATTTGTGATGTGAATCAAGCCTTCAACTGTATTTGGTAATTCAACAAAAAGACCAAATTTAACAATACTTGAAACAACTGCATCATACTCTTCACCAACGTACTCTTCCATGTATTCAGCTTTTTTCATGGCTTCGACTTCACGCTCTGCCTCGATAGCACGGCGCTCACGGTTAGAAGACTGGGTCGCGATCTCTGGAATAACCTGTTCAAAATGCTCGGCTACTTCCTTAGAACGTCCATAGTCTCGAATCATCCGGTGAACCAAGAGGTCAGGATAACGACGAATCGGACTGGTAAAGTGCGTGTAATAGTCCGCAGCTAGACCATAGTGACCGTGATTATGCTCAGAATAACGAGCCTGCTGCATCGAACGCAGAAGCATCATAGACAATACATCCGCATATGGCTCTCCCTCAACAGTACTCATGATGTCTTGAAGAGCTTCCTGACTTATCTCACTGGCAGTCCCATAAATTCGCAAACCAAAGCTCGAAGCATAATCAATAAACTTCTGAACTTTTTCAGCCTTAGGCTCCTCGTGAATCCGATAGATAAAAGGTAGGTCCAGCTTGCTAAAGTGCTCGGCAACCGTTTCGTTGGCAATCAGCATGAAGGACTCAATCATACGTTCAGCAACACCACGATGACGAAGAACAATATCAACTGGCTTGCCTTTTTTATCGACTATAATCTTAGCTTCATTGGTATCAAAATTTAAAGCACCACGCTTAATTCGCATACCTTCCAATGTTTCATGGAGTTTGGCCATAAGTTCGATACTAGGAACAATTTTCTTATAGTCTTGTCTCTTCTCCTCGTCACCAGCTAAAATGTCATTCACATCACTATAGGTCATACGAAAACTTGTCTTGATAACAGTCTGAGTAATCGTATAATTCACAACACGACCCTGCTTATTAATTTCCATAATCGCAGACTGAGTCAAGCGGTCCACTTGAGGGTTAAGAGAACAGATTCCGTTTGAGAGGCGTTCTGGAAGCATTGGAACTACACGGTCTGTCACATAGACAGAGGTCGCACGATTGAGAGCTTCTTTGTCAAGAGCAGAACCCTCTGTCACATAGTAAGAGACATCAGCGATATGAACTCCAAGTTCAAAATTTCCATTTTTCAAGTGCTTTATGTGAACAGCATCATCCAAGTCCTTAGCATCCGCACCATCTATCGTAAATGTAATTTCATCCCTAAGATCTAAGCGACCTTCCATATCTTTCCCTGATGGAGTATCCGGAACACTCTCTGCTTCCTGCAAAACAGCTTCTGGAAACTCTGACACAATATCCATTGATTCCAAGACCTCAAGAACGTCAATCCCTGCATCAGTTGAATGTCCTACCACATCCAGAACACTTGCGACAAAGAAATCATGCTTTTTACTTGGGTACTTTTCAATAAAGACCTTGAGAACTTCTGTACCTTCTAGCTTGAGAGCTGGTTTCTTTACGTAAATTGGTTGGCTAATTTTTTGATTTTTAGAACGGATATAACCAGCATACTTGGGCTTTTCTTCATCAAGAATAATTTGCCCAACCACAGTCGTTAAACTGTGTTCTAGAATATCGATAATCTTTGCTTCTGCAGCAGTTCCTTTTTGACGATCCGCAACCTTCTTAATTACGATTTCAACAGTATCTCCGTCAATAGCATAGTTAACATCATTCTTTCCGACAAAAAGATCGTCTTCTTCTCCCTCTAAGCTAACGAAACCAAATCCATTTTTATGAGCATGAAAAGTTCCTTTTAGTGTAATTTCATGCTTCTTCTTTTGACCTAGACTGAGACTACCATCTTCTTCAAAGCGAATCTGATGTTTTCTTTCCATCAGTGATAAAGTTTTGATGAGCTCACTAAAATCCTTAGAGCTCTCCTTTCCCAGGGCTTGAGCTAGCTCATTTACTGTTGCTTGCCCTTTCTCTTCTATAAATTCCTTTATTTTATCTTTCATGTTTTCTTTCTAGATTTGTAAATTTCTTTTGGTGTAAAACCGTA
Source organism: Streptococcus sp. HPH0090 (assembly GCF_000411475.1). Classification (GTDB taxonomy): domain Bacteria; phylum Bacillota; class Bacilli; order Lactobacillales; family Streptococcaceae; genus Streptococcus. The sequence goes on from NZ_KE150464.1 coordinate 599,680, forward strand.
TTTCTCTTTAAAATAAAAATAGGCTAAGACCTAGTCTCGCCCATTATTTTCTTATCTACTTGATAATACCGTCAATGCTAAGGCAATGGCTAGCCAGAAAAAGACTAAGATCGCTGTCAAACGTTGCATTACGGCCTCAAAGCCACGCGCTTTGCTACGTTCAAACAATTCACCTGAACTGGCATCGAACACATTGCTAGATTGGTTTTTAGTCGGTTGCATAAAAATTGCAATCACAATCACAACAGATAATACTAATAGAATAGTTAATAATAGGTTATACATATCAAACTCCTTAAAATCCCTATTATTCTACCATAATTTCTACTTAGATTCAAGATGTAGAGTCACTTTTCTTTCTTTAGGACAATACTTTAAGACTTCAATCTTATCTGGATGTGTTTTAGAGTTTTTACTGGTTAGATAATTGATGCTGCCACAAGAGGAGCATTTTAAATTAATTTTTACGCGCACTAGATTTCCTTCACTTTTAATAATGATTTAAATTGGATAAGGTTAAAAGAGCAACTAAGAGCTACGCAGAGAGCTGTTGCATAAAATACTGAATGGTAACCAAATTGACCTGCTACTGCTGATCCTGCCAAGGGGCCTATCACTCCTCCTAGATAAAAGAAAACTTGATTAAAGGCAAATACTCTTGATATACCAGCTTTGGGAGTTATTTTACTGAGGAGTGCATTGACACCCGGTATCAGAGCGCCTGTACCTAGCCCGAATAGAAAACGATAGAAACCTAATTGGAATGGACTCGTCGCATTTGCACATAATAGATATATGAAAACTGAATATACCTGAGCTACGACAAGTAGTCGATGATTTCCCACTTTATCACCTAGTTTACCCATAACTCCTGCGCTCATCATACTTGAAAATCCCATACTGGATACAATCAAGCCAGAGACGAAGAGAAGATTCTCTTTCTGCCCAAGATCTCGTACATAGAGAGCAAGAATAGGCCCTATCGATTGTGCAGCAAACTGAATTACAAAACTAGTTAGAAATAGATTTATCAAGAGAAAAGGATACTTAACAGATGTAAAAAGCTCTTTGGTCGGGAGTGCTTTTTCTTTCGGCACAGGTTGAAAGTCTTCTTTAATAAAAAGAATGGTTAGGATAGCAGCTAAAAACAAGAAACTGCCTACCAATAAAAAGACATTACGAATTCCAAAAAATTCTGCAATAAGACCACCAACAAATGGACCTGTTAGAGTTCCAGCGACAACGCCAGTTGATAAAGTCCCTAGAGCATATCCTGACCTATCTTTGGGAACTTGACTCGCAATCAAAGCTGTTGCATTTGGTACGAAACCTGTAAAAACGCCATTGAGAAAACGTAGAAACAAGAGCCAGAAAACATTTGGAACAAAAGCCAGTCCTCCCATGGTAATAGTCATGGCTAGTCCCGCACGGATCATCATAGGTTTACGACCATATTTGTCTGCAAAGATACCCCAGATTGGTGATACAAAGGCTGCAGAAATAGCAGAAACAGAAATAGCCAAACCTGAATAAAAAGCAACTTGATCCCCTTCAACTCCTAATTGTTCCACAAAAATAGGCATAAAAGGAACAACAAGAGAAATGCTAGCTCCTGTTAAAAAACAACCAAACCAAGCAATACGAAGATTATCCTTCCAACTAAGTTCTTGCATGGACATCGCCTCCTTCAAGTAAAGTCACTACTTGACTAAGAAGCTGATCACGACTGCCATTATTATCTAAGATATGATTAGCCAATTTTTTCTTATCTTCTAAAGGCCATTGAGAAGCCAACCGAGCTTCAGCCGATTCTTTTGATAGATGATTTCTTTTCATCAAACGTTCTAATTGAACATCAGGTGATACGTAGACCAACCAAGTTTCATCAAACCAATCAGCATAGTCTTGCTCAAACAGTAATGGAATATCCATGAAAAATACATCCTCAGTTTGAGCTAACTTGTCTCTCAAAGCCCTCAATTCGTCACGGATGATTTTGCCTTGAGTTTCTTTAGACCATTCTCTTTCCTCAGAGTTAGAAAAGATAAGACTGGCAAGTAATGGTCGATTCAGTTCCCCGTTTTCAAGAAGAATTTTCGCACCGAAGTGCGCAACTAACATCTGATAAAGTCGACCTCCTGGTTTCTGCAGTTGGTGGACATGGGCATCCGCATCCACTACTTGAAACCCTTTTTGCCTTAGAAATTCTGTAACGGTGGACTTACCGGATGCAATACCACCTGTGATTCCAATTATTCTTCCCATCACTTTCTCCTTTGACATTTGGGACAAAAGTGGGTTCCTCGACCACCAAGCTGAATTTTTTCGATAATAGCCCCACAGCGAGAACAAGCTTGTCCAGTTTTATCATAGACCTGATGAAACTCTTGCATGGTCCCGTCCTCGCCAAAAGCATTGGTGTAGGTACGAATCGTTGAACCACCCTTTTCAACAGCCTCTCCTAAAACCTTAATCGTTTCATCATAGACTTTTCTGGCCTCTTGAGAAGTTAAACTGTTAGAAAGTCTTGAAGGGTGAACCTTAGCTCTCCAGAGTACTTCATCAACATAGATATTTCCTAATCCTGCAACTAAGGTCTGGTCAAGTAAATGAGACTTAATGGGCTTTTTGGATTTCTTCAAGGCTTGTTTAAAGATTTTTAAATCAAAATCTGATTCTCTTGGTTCCGGACCTAATTTCTTAGAGAGAAAATAAGCCTCTAGGAGTTCAGGTGCTAATAGTTCCATGGTCCCAAATTTGCGTACATCCTCATAGACTAGAGTGCCTCCGTCTTCAAAGTGGATAAATACATGAGCATGTTTTCGTGGAGGAATCTCATCAGGATAATAAAAATATTTACCCTCCATTCGCAGATGAGAAATTAAAACCTTATCAGATAAGTGAAAAAGTAGATATTTTCCACGACGGCCCATTGACTCGACAACTTGTCCTGGCAATTCCTTTTGAAATTGTCCAAAATCCGTCTTAATCATCTTGGGATAACTGATATCAACACTTGATATTTTCTTTCCCAGAATCAATTTTTCCAGTCCGCGTCGAACCGTTTCGACCTCTGGTAATTCAGGCATAGCTCCTCCTTCTCTAAAAACAAGAAGCAGGCTACCGCCCACCTCTTCTTAATATTCTTTTTCGTTATAGCCAAAGTCAGCCAAATCTAGCTTTTTATCGCGCCAGTTTTTCTTAACTTTGACCCATGTTTCTAGGAAGACCTTGTCTCCTAGCATGAGTTCGATATCCTTACGCGCAAGGGTACCAATTTTCTTGAGCATAGCACCACCTTTACCGATGACAATTCCTTTTTGACTGTCGCGCTCGACCATAATAGTTGCTCGGATATGAACTTTATCAGTCTCCTCATCTCGTTTCATAGAATCTACCACTACTGCAACTGAGTGTGGAATTTCTTCACGAGTTAAGTGTAACACTTTTTCACGAATCATCTCAGAAACCAAGAAACGTTCTGGGTGATCGGTAATTTGGTCTGCTGGGAAATATTGGAATCCTTCTTCCAAATTTTCACTCAAGATATCAATCAAATGTGAAACATTATTTCCTTGAAGCGCTGAAATCGGCACGATTTCCTTAAAGTCCATTTGACTACGGAAGTCATCGATTTGAGCCAAGAGTTGGTCAGGGTGTACCTTGTCAATCTTATTGACCACAAGAATAACCGGAACCTTAGCAGCCTTGAGACGTTCGATAATCATATCGTCGCCTTTTCCACGTGGTTCATCAGCTGGTACCATGAAAAGAACCGTATCGACTTCACGAAGTGTGCTGTAGGCTGATTCCACCATGAAATCTCCAAGAGCCGTTTTGGGTTTGTGAATCCCTGGTGTATCGATAAAGACAATTTGTTCCTTATCCGTAGTATAAATACCCATGATTTTGTTGCGGGTTGTTTGAGCCTTGTCACTCATAATGGCAATTTTTTGCCCCATGACATGATTCAAAAAAGTTGACTTCCCAACGTTGGGACGTCCTAAAATGGCTACAAAGCCTGATTTAAATGTCATAGTTACCTCTTTAATATTTAAAATAGCAAATCCCAAATCCTAGGGATGAAAATGATAAGTCCAGTCACTGCAGCAAATAAAGACACGACAAGTACCGCACCGGCAGCCATATCCTTAGCCTTCTTTGCCAACATAGAAAAATGATAATGGCTGGCCAAATCAACCACATTTTCAATGGCTGAATTCAAAATCTCAAAAGCAATTACTAGGAAAATACTTAGTAGGAGAAATAGCCATTCAATTTTTGAAACCTGAAAAACAAAGCCTGCAAGAACAACCAAAAGTGATGTTACCGCATGCTTTCTCATATTACGCTCTTCTTGGAAGGCCGTAAAAATACCTGTTAGGGCAAAATCTAAACTTGAGAGCAAATCCCGATTTTTCCATTTTCGTTTATTGTCTTGTGAGTCCATAGGCTATCAAAATTTCTTCTTGTAAACCGAACATCTCCGCTTCTTCTTCCGGAGTGTAGTGATCATAACCGTTAATATGTAAAAATCCATGAACCGCTAGAAAGCCCATTTCACGTTCGAAGCTATGGCCATACTCCTCAGCCTGCTCCTTAGCCTTGTCAATTGAAATAAATAGCTCACCGATATAAGCATCAAATTCTGACATCATTTCTGCTAAATCAGGGTCTTCTGCCAAATCTTCCTCATCAAAAGCAATTTCTATTTCAGGCTTATATTCAAGGCTGATGACATCTGTTGGACGATCAGTATCACGAAACTCTAGATTGAGTTCATGACTGCGTTCATTGGTCACGAAAGTTACTGCCATTTCCTTGTCTTCTTTTCCAATCGTTTTCGCAGCAAATTCCAAAATTTCTTGTGTTTGCTTTAAAATTTCTTTAGAAACCTGACCAGTTTCATCTACCATTTCAATATACATGTGCTTCTCGATTCTCTTTACTTGGCTTTATTATACCATATTTCTATGATTTTATTCTACCTTTTTGATATAATACTATGGAATACATTCACAAGGAGAGAACGATGTCATTTGATGGATTTTTTTTACACCACATGGTTGAGGAATTGCGTACCGAATTACTAAATGGTCGCATTCAAAAGATTAATCAACCCTTTGAACAAGAATTGGTCCTACAAATCCGTAGCAATCGCCAAAGTCATCGTCTGCTCCTGTCTGCTCATCCTGTTTTTGGACGCATCCAGTTGACAGAAACGACCTTTGAAAATCCTGCTCAACCTTCTACTTTTATCATGGTTTTAAGGAAATATTTACAGGGCGCTCTTATCGAGTCTATCGAGCAGATTGAAAATGACCGAATTGTTGAAATTACTGTTTCTAACAAAAATGAGATTGGAGACGATATTCAAGCCACCCTCATCATTGAGATTATGGGTAAACATAGTAATATTCTCCTTGTCGACAAGAGTAATCACAAAATTCTTGAAGTTATTAAACATATCGGCTTTTCACAAAATAGTTACCGAACACTCCTGCCTGGTGCTACCTATATAGCTCCTCCGAGTACAAAGACTCTGAATCCTTTTACCATCAAGGATGAAAAACTCTTTGAAATACTACAAACACAGGAACTGAAGGCCAAAAATCTTCAGACTCTCTTTCAAGGATTAGGTCGTGATACGGCAAACGAATTGGAAACATTATTGGTCAGTGATAAACTCTCCAATTTCCGTAACTTTTTTAAACAAGAAACTAAACCTTGCTTAACGGATAAGTCTTTTTCTTGTGTCCCTTTTTCTAATACCATTGATGATCATTTCTCAAGCCTTTCTCAATTACTGGATACCTTTTACAAAGATAAGGCTGAGCGTGACCGGGTCAAACAACAAGCTAGCGAACTCATTCGTCGTGTCGAAAATGAACTACAAAAGAATCGCCAAAAGCTTAATAAACAAGAAAAAGAACTTCAAGCTACCGAAAACGCTGAAGAATTCAGACAAAAAGGGGAGTTGCTAACAACCTTCCTTCATCAAGTCCCTAATGACAAAGACCAAGTTATCTTAGACAACTACTACACCAATCAGCCCATCACTATCGCACTCGATAAAGCATTGACACCTAATCAGAATGCGCAAAAATACTTCAAACGATATCAGAAGTTAAAAGAGGCTGTTAAATATCTGACAGAGTTGATAGAGGAAACCAAGGCTACTATACTTTATCTGGAAAGCGTAGAGACGGTTCTAAACCAGGCTGGTCTAGATGAAATAGCTGAAATTCGTGAAGAATTAATTCAAACAGGCTTTATCAGAAGACGCCAACGGGAGAAAATCCAGAAGCGTAAAAAACCTGAGAAGTATCTAGCTAGTGATGGTAAAACCATTATCCTCGTTGGGCGAAATAACCTGCAGAACGAAGAATTAACCTTTAAAATAGCACGAAAAGAGGAACTTTGGTTCCATGCTAAAGATATTCCTGGAAGCCACGTTGTCATCTCAGGAAATCTGAATCCTTCTGACGAAGTCAAGACGGATGCTGCAGAACTTGCCGCCTACTTCTCCAAAGGACGCCTTTCAAATCTCGTTCAAGTTGACATGATTGAGGTTAAAAAGCTTAATAAACCAACTGGCGGAAAACCAGGATTCGTGACTTATACAGGTCAAAAGACGCTACGTGTGACACCTGATTCTGAAAAAATTCAATCCATGAAATTATAAAATAAAAATTTGTAGTGAAACTCTTACTACACTTTTATATAAAGGAGGGGAGCTCAATGCTACGGCATATTAAATCAACTGTAACTATTATATTCGGAGCTGCTATCTTCGCCTTCGGACTTACTTATTTTGTTGTTCCACATCACTTGTTCGAAGGTGGAGCAACAGGGATAACCTTGATTACCTTTTACCTCTTTAACATCCCTATCTCGCTGATGAATATCTTGATTAATATCCCTCTCTTCCTACTAGCTTGGAAAATATTTGGACTAAGATCACTATATTCCAGTCTACTTGGAACTATTGCCGTCTCCGTCTGGTTAGCTATCTTTGAGAAGATTCCTCTTCAGTTTAACCTTGAAGGTGATTTGGTTGTGGTTGCTTTAGTAGCTGGTGTCCTCCTAGGTGTTGGGCTCGGTGTTATTTTCAACGCGGGTGGAACAACTGGTGGCACTGATATCGTCGCTCGTATCCTTAACAAATACACCAATATCTCTGTTGGAAAATTGCTTTTTGGACTTGATTTTCTGATTCTAATGTTGATTTTAATCATCTTCCAAGACCTACGTCTTGTAACCTATACTCTCTTATTTGACTTCATCGTTTCAAGAGTTATTGACTTAATCGGTGAGGGTGGATATGCTGGAAAAGGATTTATGATTATCACTCAAAAACCGATGGAATTAGCCGATAAAATTAACGAAGAACTCGGTCGTGGTGTTACCTTTATCTCAGGACAAGGCTACTATAGCCAAAAGGACTTAAAGATTATTTACTGTATTGTCGCAAGAAATGAAATTGTCAAGATGAAAGAAATGATTCATACAGTTGATCCGATGGCCTTTATCACTATCACGGAAGCTCACGAAATCCTTGGAGAAGGGTTTACTTTCCCAGCAAGAGACGAGGTTTCTTAACCTTAAAATAAAAAAGTAACTTCAATAGTTGAAGTTACTTTTTTTGTCATATCATCAATTATTTTTCTGCTGTAAGTGCAGCCATTGTGATGTAGTTGTATGGTTTATTGAAGTGTGGCAAGAAGAATAGGTCTGTCAATGCTAATTTATCAATTGTAACGTGTTCTTGAATAGCAAGTGAGAACATGTGAATTCCCATGCTAATTGCTGAATCACGAGATACCATTTGAGCACCAAGGATTTCACGGCTATCTTTATCAAAGACGATCTTGATAGCTACTTCATAGTTGTCATGTTTCATAAATTCTGGTTTTTGAAGGTCGTTAAATCCAGTTTCAGTTGCATTGTAACCTGCAGCTTTTGCTTTTTCAAGTGTTAAACCAGTTGAAACCATGTGAAGACCATAGATTGAGATACCATTTGATCCTTGAACACCGATTCCTTCAAGCTCATGTCCACAAGCGTTGTAAGCACCAACGATACCAGTACGAACAGCGTTTGATGCAAGTGCGATGTAGCTAGTGTCTTTACGAGCGTTGTCATAAACGGTCGCACAGTCACCAACAGCATATACACCTGGGATAGATGTTTCTTGTTTCTTGTCAACAAGGAAAGCACCGTTACGGAAGAGTTCGATCTTACCATCAGCAAGTGCAGTGTTTGGACGGAAACCGACTGCAAGAACAACCATATCCACATCAAATGTTTCTTTGTCAGTGATCAAGCGTTCAACTTTTCCTTCACCTTCGATAGCTTTAACAGTTTGACCAAGTGCCAAACGGATGTTGTGGTCTTCCAAGTTTTTAGCCATCATTTGTGTGAAGTCTTTGTCATAGTATCCGTTCAATACAGTGTCAACGATATCAACAAGTACAACTTCTTTTCCAAGACGTTCGAAAGCTTCAGCAAGCTCAACACCGATGTAACCACCACCTACAACAGCGATACGCTCAAGGTGTTTGCTCTTGTCAGCAAGTTTGTTGATAACTTCTTCTGCGTTTTGGTACAACTTAACAAATTGAACATTTTCAAGTGTTGCTTTGAATTCGCGGTTGCCCTTAACGATTTCAACACCTTCGATTGGAGGCAAGATTGGAGTTGAACCAGTCGCAAAGATCAATTTGTCATAAGACTCTTTGTGTTCTTGACCTTCAACTTCTGCTGTCACAACTTTATTGTCATAGTCGATTGAAAGAACAGGTGAGTTCATGTAAACTTTAGCACCTTTTGCTTCCAATTTTTCTTTATCAGAGTAGAACAATCCTTCAGCGCCGTCGATTTGTTCACCAATCCAAAGAGCCATTCCACATCCAAGGAATGAAATGTTTGAGTTTTGGTCAAATACAACGATTTCGTTTTCGTTTCCAAAGTTGTCCAACATAGTGTTGATACATGCAGTTCCAGCGTGGTTAGCACCCACGACTACGATTTTACTCATAAGATAAATCCTACCTTTATTTTTTTATTTACCTCTCAAGTATACCATTATCTGTGAACGTTTTCAAGACTTTTGACCCGTTTGATGTTATTTAAGAAAGTTTTTGAAAGATATATCAATTTGTTTTCAAAGACTTCTTATTGATTTGGAGCTGTTTTTAATTTTTTAAGCATATTTCTTGACTTTTTGTAAAAAATGATTTGTGAAAACGCTGACTTTATGATATTCTATTTATATGGAAATAAATTATAAATTTTAAATTTCTTATTAATTCAAGATTTGTAGCTATTTCCCAATGATTCGAAGGGAGTTGATTCTTTGTCTCTTAGTTCATCATCTGAGCGATTAATGGGAACTACGATTACTATTTCCTTAGTACATGAACAAGCGGATAATCTTCTCCGTCAAGCTTTTGATTTGCTAAAGGAACTTGAGTTTCGCTTCAACGCTAACAGTGCTGAATCAGAATTAATGAAAATTAACCATCAGGCAGGTATTGCACCAGTCAAAGTCCATCCTGATTTGTTTGAACTAATTTCATTAGGTCTGGACCACAGTCTAGCACCTGGAAGTCATCTCAATATTAGTATAGGGCCTTTGGTTCAGACCTGGCGTATTGGTTTTTCCGATGCAAAGGTTGCAAGCCCTGAAGAAATCGATTCAGCCTTAGCACTAATAGACCCTCATTTTATTAAACTCGATTCAGTCAATTCTACAGTTTTCCTAGAAAAAAAGGGAATGAAAATTGACTTAGGGTGTTTAGCAAAGGGGTACAGTGCAGATAAGGTTGCAGCTTTCTTAAAAGAAAACGGTGTCACTTCTGCTCTTATCAATCTTGGAGGAAACATCCTCACAATTGGAAACAACCAATCAAAAGATGGACGTCCGTGGCAAATCGGCATTCAAGATCCAAGTAATCCACGTGGTAATCACCTGATGACCTTATCCATTACTGGAAAATCAGTGGTTACATCTGGGATTTATGAACGGCATCTTGAAATCAATGGCAAGGATTATCACCACATTTTCGATAGTGAAACAGGCTATCCTATTGAAACGGATTTAGCTAGTTTAACCATTATATCTGACCGCTCTGTTGACGGTGAGATATGGACCACACGATTATTTGGCGAACGTAGCGCGTCTATTATGTGGCAAGTCGAAAATATTGATGGTATCGAAGCCATCCTCATTGACAAAGATGGACGCTTAGCTTGTTCATCTGGTATCCAAGATAAATAATTAATAATGCAAAAAGAGAAAGGAAAGCCCATGCTTAAACTTATTGCTATTGTAGGAACTAACTCAAAACGTTCCACAAACCGCCAACTGCTTCAATATATGCAGAAACACTTTGCTGATAAAGCAGAAATCGAATTGGTAGAAATTAAAGATCTACCTGTATTTAACAAACCAGCTGACAAACAAATCCCAGCTGAAGCTACGGAAATCGCTGCTAAAATCGAAGTCGCTGATGGAGTTATTATCGGTACTCCAGAATACGACCACTCAATCCCAGCTGTTCTTATGAGCGCTCTTGCTTGGATTTCATATGGTGTATTCCCGCTTTTGAACAAACCTGTCATGATTACAGGTGCTTCATATGGTACACTCGGTTCATCACGTGCTCAATTGCAACTTCGTCAAATTCTTAATGCTCCTGAAATCAAAGCAAACGTTCTCCCAGATGAATTCTTGCTTTCACATTCTCTTCAAGCATTTGATCAAAATGGTGACTTGGTAGATCTTGATGTCATCAAGAAATTGGATGCCATCTTTGATGACTTCCGTATCTTTGTTAAAGTTACTGAGAAATTGCGTAACGCACAAGAGCTTCTTCGCAAAGATGCTGAAGATTTTGATTGGGAAAATTTGTAAGATAGGAGATCGAAAGAATGAAATTTGTTGGACTTGTTGGATCAAACTACGATCAATCATATAACCGCAAACTCTTGGAGTTCATCCGCCGTCAGTTTAAATTTAAATTTGAACTAGAAGTTTTGGAAATCGATGAAGTTCCAATGTTTAACCAAGACGAAAAATGGGACGAGAGCTTCCAGTTGCGCCTTCTTTACAACAAAATTACTCGAGCTGATGGTGTGATTATTGCTACTCCAGAGCACAACCACACTATTTCTGCTTCACTTAAGTCAGTCCTTGAATGGCTTTCATACGAAGTTCATCCATTTGAAAACAAACCAGTTATGATTGTGGGTGCTTCATACTACGATCAGGGAACTTCACGTGCTCAAGTTCACCTTCGTAAAATTCTTGATGCACCAGGAGTAAATGCCTACACATTACCAGGTAATGAGTTCCTTCTTGGAAAAGCCAAAGAAGCTTTTGATGCAAAAGGAAATATTATTAACGAAGGAACTGTTAAATTCCTTGAAACTTGCTTAGATAACTTTGTCAAATACGTAGGAGTCGTTTCTAATTTGAAAAAACCAAAACCAATTGAACCAGAAGACTTGGATTGTGGAAAACCAATTGCCACAACTATTACAGAAGTTGACCCTGATGATCCAGAATGGGTAGAAAAAGTTGCAGAAATCACAGGAGCTGTATCTGGTGATACATACGTTAAACTTGACCATGGTATCTTGACAGTTAATCAAATTGATATGTTCTTGAAAGCTATGCCTTTTGAATTGACATATGCTGATGATAACAACCAATTCCTCTACTACAACAACGCTCATCAAGATCCAGAAACCATGTTTGCGAAACGTGTGCCACCTCAATCAGGTAGCCGTATGTCAACTGTTCACGGATCACTTCCGCCAGCACGTATGAAAAACGTTGAATGGGTGATTGGAACACTTCGTAATGGTAACCAAGAATATGTACGTACAATCGTTCCTGGTTCACCTGCAGGTGTTATCAATACTCACAACTACCAAGCAATGTACTATCCAGATGGATCATATGCTGGTATTAATGAAATCGTCTTTAACTTCCAACCATGGCTTGACTGGTACTTGAAAGAAACTGGTCAACGTTTGGTAGGAGGTAGCGGACCATTTGCTCCTGCTGGAGGTCATGGTGAGGCAGATGCTACTTCTGGTGCATCTGACGCTGGAGGACATGGTGACGGTGGCCACGGAGCTGCTGATGCTACTTCTGGTGCAAGTAACTAAAACCAATATAAAGGGACCATTCTTGGTTCCTTTTTTCAATACAAAAACCTCGGTTAGCTTGCACTAACCGAGGTTTTATTTATTTTATGAATTTGGATCATCAAGACTGCGACCATGCAAACCTTTTTCGCGTTGTACTTGTCGAAGTTTTTCAGGTGTCACGTCATTTCCTTCCTCATCCACGATTTTAATTCCTTCAACGTGGTGACGAACCGCACGACGATAGCCTTCGATATACTCTTCACGAAGTTTGGCTTGTTCTACTTTTTCTTCAGCAGTCAACCCTTCTGTTTTTTTCTTTTTAGCAAGCTCATTAATACGAGCAATTTTTTCTGGTGTCATATTAGGACCTCCAATTATTTTTTAATTTTATTTTGTATTGAGAAGATTGAAAGCAGCCACTGTTTTTGCTTTATTTACAAGCTCAGCAAGAATAGCTAAACGGTTATTTTTAACATCCACATCCTCTGCCATAACCATAGTATTGTCAAAGAATGCATCAATTACTGGACTAAGAGCAAATAGTTGCGTTAATTTATCACTAGCTGAACCTTGTAATTCAAGACTTTCTACTGCTTGAGCAAGTTCTCTTTCTTGTTCATTTTCAAAGAGACTTGAATCGACTTTGACTGATCCTTCTGCTTTTTCTGCCAAGTTAAAGGCACGAGATAGAGACTCAACTGATGATTTATAATCTTCAGATTTTGCTGCTTCAGTTAAGGCTTCTGCTACTTCAATCATATCAGAAACAACAAAGTTTGAACTTGCAAGAACAGCCTCTTTAATATCTTTTGCAGTAGAACCCATCATCTTATCGACACGAGCTTTGATGAAATTAAGCACTTCTTCTTGATTAACATAAGTTAGACTATCAAATGATAAGGCATAAAGGCTCGCAATCAATTCGTCCATTGGAATCTTCCAACCAAAGTCTTCCAAGATTCGAACAATTCCTTGTGTTGCACGTCGAAGAGCATATGGGTCGTTTGAACCTGATGGAATCAAGCCAACCGAGAAGAAAGATAAGAGAGTATCTAATTTATCAGCTAGTGCAAGAATAGCTCCGACTTTAGACTCAGGAAGAGCTCCGTCAGCCGAATCCGGAAGATAGTGTTCACGAATAGCTTGTGCCACTGCTGCGTTCTCCCCAGCAAGAAGAGCATACTTCTCGCCCATGACCCCTTGAAGCTCATCAAACTCACCAACCATACCTGTCAAAAGGTCAAATTTATAAATGGCTGCAGCCCGAGCAAGATCAACAGTTTCATCAACTGATAAACCAGCTTTCTCTGCTAATAGAATAGCAATTTGTCCTGTACGGATCATGTGTTCACGTAATGAACCAATCTTTTCATGGAAGGTTACATGTGATAGTTTAGCTACTAAATCTTCAATTTTCAATTTTTGATCTTCACGCCAGAAGAATTCTCCGTCTTCAAGACGTGCAACTAAGACTTTCTCATTCCCTCGAACAACATTTTCCAAATGCTCTGCATTACCGTTTCGAACAGAAATAAAGTTTGGTTTTAGATTTCCTTCAAGATCACGGACTACAAAGTAACGTTGATGAGTTTCCATTGAAGTAACTAAAACTTCTTCTGGAACCTCTAGATATTTAGGATTAAAATTCCCAATAAAAGCAGTTGGGTATTCAACCAAATTCAGAACTTCATTCAAGAGTCCTTCATCAATTTGAACCTGAACACCTTGTTCTACTTCAATAGCCTTGATTTGTTCCCGAATCATATTTTCGCGTTCTATACTGTCAGTAATGACATAGACTTTTCGCAAATCCTCTTCGTAACTATCAGCATGACGAATTTCCACTTCATGTCCAAGGAAACGATGTCCACGACTAACTCTTCCTGAATGAATATCTAAGAAGTCCATATCAAGAGCTTCATCATCCAAAAGGACGATCAAAGTATGGACAGGACGAATGTATTCAAAGGTATTATTTGCCCAGTGCATACTTACTGGGAAGCTAAGGCTAGCCAATACTTCTGGAATTCCTGTCAACACTTCTTCAGCAGGTTTTCCAGCTTCATGCTTGGTTACATAGACATATTCTTCACCTTTAATTTCACGGAATTCAATATCATCAACTGTCAAGCCTTTTCCACGGACGAAGCCTTGAGCAGCTTTAGAAAAGTTTCCTTCTGCATCCAATGCGATTTTCTTTGAAGGACCTTTAAAATCTTCAGTCAAATCTGTTTGTTGGTCTGCTAAACCAAGTACACGAACAGCCAAACGACGTGGTGTTGAAAATGTTTGAATCCCTTCATATGAAAGGCGGTTGTCATCCAAGAAGGCTGCCATTTTTTCACCTAGTTGTTTTTCACTTGGTGTGACAACGTAGGCTGGCAACTCTTCGAGTCCTAGTTCTACTAATAAGTTTTTTGTCATGTTTTTTCCTTTACACAATTAATGTTCTTCAACAAGACCTTTAGTAGTGGGGGACGCAAGCAAACCTTCGGTTTCATTGCTAACTGTCAAGCCTTAAGTCTCGTCGGTTCCCCAATCGGATAAGAAACTTCTTATCCGATTTTCACTACAGCGGTCTTGTTATATTTAGCGACCTACGGTCGACTTTCAGTCATTTATTCCTGTAATTCTGTCTATTCTTCCTCTTCTGCTAGGAGTTGAGCACGGGTGGCTTCATCTAGAAGTGGGTAACCGAGTTTCTTACGTTCTGCGACGAAGGTTTTGGCTACGACACGGGCCAAGTTACGGATGCGGGCAATGTAACCTGCACGTTCTGTAACTGATACCGCTCCACGAGCATCAAGCAAGTTGAAGGTATGTGAACATTTCAAAACGTAGTCATAGGCTGGGTGCACAAGGCCTAATTCCAAAGCACGTCCTGCTTCTTTTTCGAATTTCTCGAAGTTTTCAAGAAGCATGTCTTGGTCAGAAACTTCAAAGCTGTATTTTGAATGCTCATATTCTGGTTGAAGGAAGATTTCTCCGTATTTAACTCCTGGAGCCCATTCGATATCATAAACAGAATCTACTTCCTGGATATAAGAAGCCAAACGTTCTAGCCCATAGGTTACCTCAGCAGTAACAGGACCAGTTGCCAAACCACCGACTTGTTGGAAGTATGTGAACTGCGTGATCTCCATACCGTCAAGCCACACTTCCCATCCAAGACCAGCTGAACCAGTTGATGGGTTTTCCCAGTTATCTTCAACGAAACGAATATCGTGTTCCAATGGGTTGATACCTAATTTTACCAAAGACTCAAGGTAGAGCTCTTGGATATTTGATGGTGATGGTTTCATAACTACTTGGAATTGGTGGTGTTGGTAGAGACGGTTTGGGTTTTCTCCGTAACGACCGTCCGCTGGACGACGAGAAGGTTCTACATAAGCCGCATTCCATGGCTCAGGACCAATGGCACGAAGGAAAGTATAAGGACTCATGGTTCCCGCACCTTTTTCGTTATCATAAGCCTGCATAAGCATACAACCCTGATCATTCCAGTATTGTTGCAAAGTTAGGATGATTTCCTGGAAAGTCAATTTTTTAGACATTGTTTTCTCCTTTAATTTATATTATCTTCTTATATTTATTTATCAAGCAACCAAGAAAAGGCTGGGTCCTGAAAAATATGACGTTTAGGAACAGTTTGTAAATTCTGATCGCATTCATCTATTGTACCTAATTTCAAAGCACAGACTTCTGGTATATTTTCTTGAACAGTGAAAATTTGACTATGACAGTTCTGGCAGTAATAACGCTGTTTTCCTGGAGAAGAACTATACGTAACAAGCTTTTCTTTTCCATGCAATACTAGATTTTTACTACTAACTTTGGCATTAACTGTATAGGCAGACGCAGTTGCTTTCCGACAGAATGAACAGTGGCAAAAAACTAATTCAGATAATTCCTCATCCAGAGTGTAAGTCACTGCTTTACATAAACAAGATCCTTTAAGCATTGTACTCCTTTCTACTTAGGCATTAGACGAATTCAAAAAGAACCGAATTTCAACACCCAAGCCTTGCGACTAGGGGCGTCAGAAACGCGGTTCCACCCTAATTTATTACTTCATTGTTTTTGAAAATACTACCAAAAGCGCCACACTTATCTCTCAATCACCTGACTCTCACTATCTCAGGCTCGCTTAGGATTTACCGATAAGATATTCCTTCTTGCGTCTATTATAACAAAATGCAATTAAAAAGTAAAATTATTTTATCACTAGTCCTATATATTTCTTAACCAAATTAATTTAACTGCCCCTTTTTTGCCTCTTCTAGAACAAAAAGAAAAACCGCTACTCCTAAGAATAGCGGTTTAATCATGTTTTTAAGCTATAAATGTAGTCGCTCTATTATTTAAGAGTAATTTGAGCGTGATACTCAAAAGACTAAGTATAAAGCTTATTTTTTATTATTTTATTTTTGTAGGGGTGTGAATGGGGGTGTCGCTCCAACTCCTTCCTGTTTAAGAAGTTGAGTAATTTCATTTCCAAGAGTTGTATTATTTGCATTATAGTAATGACTATATGTGTTTAATGTTGTAGCTTTATCAATTCTTCCAGAACGCTGTGATACTTCTAAAACATCCTTTTTCAGAACATTGATCATAAATGAATCATGTGAATGACGCAATCCTTTGCCAGTTATTTCTGGAACTCCAGCCAACTTTGCATGACGCTTCAACATTCTTGTCAAAGTACTTTTTACCATTGGTTCACCAAACTTAGATAGAATATAATCCTGATTAGAATTAGAAATCTGAATTGAGCGCCATCGTTCAAGTACTTTTATTGTTTCATCATCTAAGTCTATATATCTTATACCTGCTTCGGTTTTTGTCTGCTCTTTACGTTTGTAGACACCACCCTTTAAAGCTTCTAAGGTTGAGTGAACAAAGATACGTTTATTCTCTTTATCAAAATCTGACCAAAGTAATGCAAAACCTTCACTAACACGTACACCAGTCATATAGTATAACCAAGTGGTTGTAAAACGGTGAAGATCTTCATAATCAGTTAAATCAAAAGTAGAGATAACTTTCTTAAACTCTTCAAAAGTCCAGAATTTTGTATCTGGTCTTTTACCTTTTGGATTATCTAGACTTTTACAAGGGAATGTTTTGATATATTCCATTCTCTCAGCATAGCCTAAACATTGTTTAAAACGAATCCAAACACATTTTGCATAATTCGCAGAATACTTATTAATAAGTTCTAAACGAAATCTTTCACAGTCACGAGGTTTAATGTCTCGTAATTTCATTTTTCCAAATCTCTCAATAAATGTATCAAATTGAGTGATCGCAGTTCTATATGTGCTATCTTGTACCGTTTGTTTGTAGTAAGGTAAAAAAACCTCCAACATATACTGTTCAAAATTTAGATTATAATCACTATAATCAAATTTGTCGTAAAATTCAACTCTTGCTCGACATAACTCATCATATGCCTCTTTTTCAGTTGAAAAAGATTTTCCCCATATATTTCGATATCTTTTAAATCTTTGACGTTTACCTGTAGCTGATGCTTTGAATTCTGTCTGACAGTAAATTCTTCCTTTACTATCTCTAAATACTCCTTTATATTTCTTTGACATTGCTTTCAATTCCTTTCATTAAGTAAATTGAAAGCCGAGTAATTCTTCCACAATAAAACTAGGTGCAAGATCAAGTCTTTTGTTATCGAAAGGCGATTTACTTAATTTTACCATATTATTTGAAGAATTCAAAGATTCATCAAATTGATTTATAGCAATCTTTTTAGCTTGCTTAATTATTTCTTTTGAAGCTGTTTTTGAAAAACCAAGCTTCATAATATCTCTATGATTAACTGTCTTCATTTTTATCTCCTATATTGTAGAATTCTGTAATATAACTAATTTCATCTCCTGTGCTAATAATATGATTTGTTTTTTTCGAATAATTAGCTTCTAAATCAATATCTAGCCCATTGATAGTCATTACTTCTCCTTTAGTAGCTGTTATTTCAATTGGTTTTTTTATTCCTCTAGAACACCTATAAATCCTGACACCTTTTGGATATAAATATAGGCGTGCACCTTTAATGTATTTTTTTGAATTCTGATTATCATCTATCTCCAAATTAGTTAAATACGCAATAACGTAATTACCAACTTTATCACTATTTTTAAGTCTTTTAGTTTTGGTAAAGCCTTTTTTCCAGCATTCTTCAATAATTTTATTTGGGATATAAAGAGAACTCCTTTTAGGTGCTTTTATAAGCAGATGACAATGCCAACTCCCACTAGCTTGCGGTTCAATAACATTGATATACTCTAAATCTGAATATTGTTTTCTTAAATCTCTTATAAATAATTTAAAATCTCTATATACATTTTCTATTTCATTAGTGTACTTAGCGTAAGTCAATGTTATCCAAAGTTCATTCTTCTCTCCCCTAAAATTATGAGCGATAAGCCTCCTTAATTTTCTCATCGTTATACGAGTAGATTTGATATTATCACTTCGTGTAACTCCGCTTGTATCCATATCAAATATTTCTCCAGTATCTAAAACGACATATTTTCTATTCGGAAGTACTTTTATAGTTTGCTTATGTAATCCATTCGAAGTTGTTAATTCAAGTGTATTACCATATCTATAAGATTTAACGATACTTTCTGAATTTACTTTTGGATTATTTATTTTTACTCCTCGCTTTCGTTATTGTTCTAATGTTTGACGTTTATCAAGTTAAAAGCAATAGAAGCAAGCTTCTATTGCTGGGCACATTTCTTAAAGTAAAGAAAGAGGGACGTTCCACTTGCTCTAGCTCTCTGAGCTGAGCACCCCTATTCTTTACTTTCGAAAGTGCTCTATGAATAATATTCCTCCAATTCTTTTAGGAAGTCAAAATTTTTATCAAAGAATGGGGTTTCAAAATAAGTTGGTAAAGTCATTTTCCCATCAATCTGTACATGCCCTCCTCCTTTTATTTCAATTGATTTATAGTCCTTAAAATTAGAACCAAAAACCATTCTGTATCCATCTTCTGATAGATTGCCAAGTGCAACTCGGCAACCCAATTGATCCCTAATAGCACCATCAAGAATACTCGCATCTGGGCGCTGCAAGGAGATCTCGGTTAATATGCCAACTTGTCTTCCCATCATCACTAAGTTGTAGAGGTAAGACATGGCTTCTGCAGCAATTTTTTTATCAGATACTTTTACAAAAGCAGTAACTTCATCAATAAAAACTACGATTGGTTTTAATCCAAAATCTGTAAAATCTTTACCGAATGATTCTTGACTAGAAAAATATTTATCGTATCTATTCATCATTTGAAAATTTACAACTCTCAGTATTTTACAGATTTGGTTAGAAGTTACAGCGACATTCTCTTCTGGAAAACCACTAACATACCTCAATAAACTTAAATCTGCATTTTTCGGATCACAGATATAAATATCAGCACCCATTGATGCATATTGCAAAAGTTTATAGTTTAAGAACATACTTTTTCCTGAACCTGTTGTACCAACTGTTAATCCATGGGGAACTTTTCTAATATCGTATGATATTTTTTTTGTGAGTTGAATTACTGTCGAATTTCTGCCTTTTTCTAAATTCAAATCCGATACTTTTAAACGTTCATCTTTTATTAATTCAAAAGTATAGTCGGTGTATGTTAACTGTTTTGTATTAGATATCAATTTTTTCCCTAAATATGCTTCCAGCTTGCTTCCAAGATCATTAACTTTATGGCTTAGAAGTCCACCTATATTGTATACTCTAATTGTAAATGTACTCGTATCTTTTTTATTTTCAATCCATTCCATTTCCAAAGTTTCAATATATTTTTTTTCTTTAGTTTCAGTTATCTGTGTAATATATAATTGGTTTAATTTAATAAATTTAAATAATTTTTTCTGTTTTAAATATTTACTTCTGTTAAACTGACCGAAAACAAACAAAGAACCTAGTAATATTTCTAAAGAATATATAAGTAAAATTTGATTTATACTTAATTTCAAATCGATCAATGGTAGAAAATATAAATCAATAAAAAGAACTACTACTATAAAGAGAAAAAATATTATTCGACTTCCCCAAAAAGGATACACCCAATTTATACTAACTCTTTTCATGTTGCTTATTTCCTTGTGAGTCTAAAATTACATCGGCAGTAATTGACAATTGATTTTGATATTCGCCATAGACGGTTGCTTTACTTATATTTACGACTTTACAAACTGTTTGAAGTGGTTTAAATGAAGAATAATCATCAATCCCTTTGTTTAAAACAGTAATGACCACTTGTTCACCAAGGTTATTCTGTTCGTTTTGATACACTGTTTTATCTTCAACAATAAGTAACGTTACTTTTAAATGATTATCTTGTGTAAGTCTACAATTTAAATAAACAAACTCTTTTTTTTCGAAGAATGATTTATCGAATTTTAAAAAACTTCTTAAATTTTTTAGTGTCATAATTTTTTACCTCTTTTTATTTTGAAATAAAGAATCAGCAACTTCTTTATTTTTTGAAAATAGATTTGCAACTCTATTATCAATTTTCTATCAAATCATTGCTGTGATCTGATAAATTAATTATAAGTAAAAAAAATAATAATTTAGTCTAAACTTTCGTCTACAATCTAATAGTAAATTGTAGACATAATTATAGACTGTCTTATAAAATCCATTGATATCAATAATTTGAATAAATTATTCAAATAAAAAAAGAAATATAATACACTTATACTTCTTTTTCTTTAACTTATAAAAAATTTTCTAATTCCGAAATTTCAATTAAATTTAAAAGTTTTTTTTGATATGCAGTAAACTCTTTCACATGATTAATCATTAAATCATTTAATTCTAACTGTATATACTTTGATGCTCTGCTATTTACTGTTAAAATACCAGGGACATGACCACCAAGTTTCTCTCTATCACTTCTAATATAATTTAAAAAATCATTTCTATTTAAATCTTTCTGTTCAGAAACTAGTTCTTTTTTACGAACTCCATTATTTTTAGGAGGACTATATTTTCTTTTAAAACTTACCCCTCTATCTGTTTTAACCATAACAGTCTTAATGTAGTCCGAATTTTTTTTCAATCTCAAATATTTAAGAGGTATTGAATCATTCTCTAAAATCGGTATTTCAGGCTCTATAATCTCTTTAGTTAGAAAATTAATCATAAATCCAATTTTAAAAATAGTTTCTTCTTTTAACTTATTAATTACCTCAGGAAATAATACATTAGCCAATTCATAATTTAACCACTGTGTATATTGTTCATCTATTTCTTTAAAAAGAAATTTTGAATCTTCATCTTTAAATATGTTATTAATTACACGATTTTTAAATGAATTTACTAACTTCCTCTTAATAAGATACCATGGAATAATAAATGATAAAGAACATTCTTGATCCATATTTAAGTTATACCAAGTTGAAAACTCAGTAAAAATACATAAATAATCGATAAAAGATTTATTAAAATTATCTAATTCATCAATAATTTTCTTATTTGATAGTATTTCTTGAAAATAGTTATCAAATGTAACTTCTAAAAAATTCTCAATTTCACTATCTGTACCAAATATTAAACGAACTTTTTTTATATTAAAAATTCGGGAGTAATCTTCCAATAAACTATCTGGAATAAAATTACCACTTTTTACATTCTTCCCAGATTCTATTCTTTTTATTGTAGATTTTTGTCCGTACGAAATCGTTTCTATTTGCCTTGAACCTCTTAACTCTCGAAATCTTACTGATACCCTTTTTATTAATTCATCTTCAAAAAAACTCATTCCAACTCCAATATTTATAAATTAAATTCAGAAACAATTTTTTTCTCATCATCTGTTAAATCAAATAAGTCCATAACTAGATTATCAATATCAAGATTAAGCTTGTTAATCAACTCAGAATCTTGTGTTTCTTTCTTCATTTCATCCATCAATTGCTCTACCAATAATGCTATCGAATTTTGTTGAGAATTACTAGCTTCTGGAATTGGAAACTCTCCAAGTTCATTTATTTTAAACTGTGGGAAGATTCTTCTTTGGAACTTATCAAATTTCAATATAAACCATATCGAAATTATTTTAGAATTTATTACCCCTAATAAATAATAAGGATTTATCTCTATATTTGTAATAATATGAGAATTAACATCACTTATGTAATCTCCATCAACTAAAACAGCTTCAATAGAATAAGTTTTATTTGAAGGAATTTGTCTAACTAGAATTCTAGGATGCTTGAAAATTTCAGGATTCCTCATACGTGCCATATGATTTCCATATTTTACCCACTCCCCATTCCATGTTAATTTATATCTACTAACGTTCTCACCATCAAGATATCTCCTATATTCATCAGAAAGTTTCGATAAGGAGTGAAAAGCTCTATTATCAACTACTTCCTTTGTTTGTTTGGGAGTTCCCTGACCTTTTCCATATACTTGAACTCCTGTCTTAACTACAGCTACGCCTTCTCTTTCCAATACGGGTGATTCATCCACCTTTGAAAAAATAGAACTTAACTGAGGATATTTAGCTTTAGAAAAACTAATTATATCATCATCTATAAAGAAATCCGAATCCACTTTAGCAACTGTATTAAATTCTCCGTTTTTTAACTCTGCAACTTCAATCCAATTAGGGGTATTTTTCTTAAAAAAGATGATACAATTATCAACTGAAGCATCTGAAAAAATCTTATCTAATGAGTTAATAAAAACTACATTACTTGTATTCTTAGTAATAAATGTTCTAATTTTTGAGTTATTAGGAATAGTTAAAAAATTATTAGGAACAATATACGAAAATGAACCACCATTTTTCATTAGTTGAAAAGCCAATTCAATAAATAGTGTATAAGTATTAGCTTTAAATTCACTAGAATTTATATAATTTTTTATATAATAATCTTTCATTTCACTTGTGAATGATTGGTTTCTAGTAAATATATAAGGTGGATTTCCAATTATAAGATCAAAACCAATAAACTCACCATTTTCTCCTAAAATTTCAGGAAATTCCATTCTCCATTCCATACCACCTGCATAAAGTGGATTTTTCAAGCGCTCTTCAAATTCTTTTTGAGCTTGTTCAAGTTGCTTGTTTAATCTTAAATACTCTTTATCGTTATTGTTTTCCTCTTCAAAAAGACTAATCGCACCAGCTTTGTTTCTCTCCGATATCAGCTTATGAAGTTTCTTTAATTCAGGACTAGATGCCAAATCATCAAAAGAATATTTAAGTCTTTCAATCTTATCCCAAATGTTTGCCTTTGTTGCCTTATTATTTGTATCTTTATATTCACGAACTAAATCTAAGTATTCTTTAAAATCATTTCTACGGAGATCAAACTCATAATTAAAATCAAATTTATGAAGTAGACTATCCCCAACCTTAATATTAATATCGATATTTGGTAAAGTTGTTAAAACTGGTTGATTAATTTCATCATCCTTATAGTAGTATGAAGATTTTAATAGTTCAATCCATAGACGCAAACGACAAATATTTACTGAACTTGGATTAATATCTACACCAAATAAAGTGTTTTCTAAAATTATCCTTTTTTGAGTAAATATAGCTTTTTGAATTCGTTCTGATAAATCATTCCCTACCTGATACACAAAATTATTACCAGACATATCTTGAATAATTAACTCGTCATTAATAACGTAACATTGAATTATATTACCGATATAATTTCCTTCAGAATCAAAAAGAACATTTAAAT
Source organism: Streptococcus sp. HPH0090 (assembly GCF_000411475.1). Classification (GTDB taxonomy): domain Bacteria; phylum Bacillota; class Bacilli; order Lactobacillales; family Streptococcaceae; genus Streptococcus. The sequence continues at coordinate 623,580 of NZ_KE150464.1, forward strand.
CACTTTTTAGGGCAATAATTTCGTTTAAAACGGATACTAAAAAATGCCCTGAACCTACAGCAGGATCACAAATTTTAATCTGGTCAATTATATCACTAACCTTTTTAGCGATTTCCGTAGATCGAATTTGAAATTTCACATCCTCTATACTTCTACAGTTCCATGACATGGCATCATTTATTTTATCAACCACTGCCATTCGAACCGCTTTTCGAGACATATACATAGTAATGTTACCTGGTGTATAGAAAGAACCATCTCGATACCCATTAATTTTTTCAAAAATCAAACCTAGTACTGAAGCATTAATAAGGTCATTTTTTGATTTTTCGTGATGAGAAATACTAGTCGAGAAATCATAGGAATCCAAAAATTCAAATAAATACTGAATAAAATTTATTTTTCCACTTTTTCTTTTATTATTAGAACCTTTAAGCGATGTTTTCGAATAAATTTCAATATCACCTTCTGGTAAACGATCAATACCAATACCATCACGAGAAACTTCTAATTCATTTTCTTCAAAAAGTGATGAATTTAAATAGGGAATATAACCAAATTCTTTTTGAACCCGTTCTTTTCTATCAGTTATTTTTTTAGCTAGAACAGCAAAGAACAATGTATAAATTTCTTCGAAACTCGATAATTTATCATATGTTAAAAAGCGATATGATTCGTCTTTGTTAAATAGAACTAACTGAGATTCTAAAAGTTTTAAAAATAGAATTCTATTCATCCAAATGACGGTTAATTGAATCGCAATATCTTCTTGTCTATCTTTTGGAACATCTTTAACTTCCAATTTATCAATAATATTTTCAACAAATGAGTATTGTTGGCGTTTAGACGGTTTCAATCGAGAAATAATTTTTGAAGTTCCTACTTTAGATTCTTCAAGTCCCATCAAGTATAAAAGCTCATCATAGAAATTCTTATTTAACTTATTTGAATCAGTAAATATCTCCTTATTTAAAAGATTTTCTGCAGTATAGAAACGGTATAATTGAGTCAGATTATTTTTCTTTATTTCAATTGACTTACTATTTTTGACAAGTGCATCTCGTAAATCAAAATGGGCTATTTCTATCCCTTTATCAATCGCTAAATCTATTGCTGGAGAGATTACTTCATTATAAAGAAAATCAGTCGTATTACTAGATAGTTGATTATTTTTAAATTTAGTTACAAGATCTACTAACTTCTTGTTTTTTGTAAAATATTTTTCGATTTCTTTCGCTTCAATCACAAACCATGATAGACCGTTTGTAACAATGCATTTTTTTATCTCTAGATTATGTTCAAATAATCTTTCTCTTAAGTAATAAGCTACAATCTCTTGAAAAGCCTTAGAATTAATTTTATCTTTAGCCATCATCTCTGATTTATTTGTTAAACTTTTATGTTCAAAAATAACGCCTAAAGTAGAATTTGAATCTTTCCCGTTATAAATAGCTAAATCTATTCTATTTGATGTATTTATAAAATTATGTGGTAAAAGCTTTTCGAGAAAAGATTTCAATAAATTCTTTTGATATTCCTCAGATTCCCTTTGATTATCATATAAAAGAGTAAGATAATTGTTTAACTTTTTCCCAAAGGCTTCCTTATCTTCATCTAATGGCATAATCGCTTGAACAGAACGGTTCATAGAACCTTTTAAACTTAATTCTTTTATCGCCATAATAACTCCTACAAAAAATTTTAATTGATAAAATAAAATCTATAAATTCTTAAATAGATTAGTAAATAACACAATATAATTATACATCAATTTTATAAAAAATAAACACCCCTACATAAAGTTGGTGGGGTGTTTCTATGTATTTTCAGACGAAATAAAGTTTTTTAAAACTGTCACTCGCTTATGGCTATTAATAATATACTATTTAATACTTTTTTTAAAGAATAAATTTAGATGACAATTATACCATCTCTTCCTAGAGAAATTGATTTGTTTTCTCTTAATGAAGTTGGAGTGTTTTCATAACTATACATTGAAATTTCTGTAATCGAATTATAAAGTTTACAATCTTCAGGTAAATTATTAATATTACCCGAGTATTCTTTTAATAATTTGAATATCCTTGTATTAATTCCAATCTGATAACCTTCAAAATCAACTAAAGAATATTCTACTTCATTTATTTTTTTAACTTCTATCTTTTTATTACTATATACTAACAATTCCATTATATTTTTGTAATAGCGAAGAATTGCCACATTTGCGTCTAAATAGTATTCTAAGTCTCCGTCAAAGTTAGGATCAACATCACAAAATTTTAATTCATCATTTTGGAAATAAGAAGCTGTTATATGTCTCTTAAAGCGAGTTATATTATGGGAATTACCAGAAGACTCCTTAAATGTTAATTGACCAATTGAGTTAACCTGTTTTTTTGCTTTAGTTATAGTTTTCTTATCTATACTACTCTTCACACTACCTTTAGCTTCAATTAAATAAGCATTATTTATACTACCATATCCTAAACCAAAGAAATCAGGAAAGTGTTTAGTGGTGTTTACTATTCTGGAGATAGCAGGATCCTTTAGATGATACAAATAAGGAATTTTATATTCTTTTTCAGCAATTGCATATGCTGATAGTATGCCAATAAAATAAGAGATAGCTGATTTAATAGATGATTCCGAGTTAGAATAGTCACTTGTCATATAAAACTTCTGATTACTCTCTGTTAAAGCCATATTAACTAAATGAAAATAAAATCTTTGTCCGTTAAAGGACACACCTTTATTCCTAAAACCACCAGCATTTATAAGATATCTTATAAAATCCTTTTTTGAAAGAGGAATTGTTTTTTTACCATTAAACTTCTTATTAATATAATTACCAACAGTATTATAAATTAATACATCAACCATAAGTTTAAATCCTTAATAAATTTTAGAAAACACCCCCACAAAAAATTGTGGGGGTGTTTGTGGGGAAGTTTCTAAAGAAACATTTCCTATTCTATCGCCTTTACTATTAACTAAAGGCCTTTAAACTCGGCTTTCCCCCTTAAACAATCAATGAACGATTATTTAAGAGTAACTGAAGCTCCAGCTTCTTCCAATTTAGCTTTGATTTCTTCAGCTTCTGCAGTTGCAACGCCTTCTTTAACAAGTGCTGGTGCACCATCAACAAGTTCTTTAGCTTCTTTAAGTCCAAGACCAGTGATTTCACGTACAACTTTGATAACGCCAACTTTTTTGTCACCAGCAGCTGTCAATTCAACGTCAAATGAGTCTTTAGCAGCACCAGCGTCAGCAGCACCAGCTGCAGCAACAGCTACAGGAGCAGCTGCAGTTACACCAAATTCTTCTTCGATAGCTTTTACAAGGTCGTTCAATTCAAGGATTGAAGCTTCTTTAATTTCAGCAATAATGTTTTCAATGTTCAATGCCATTGTTATTTCCTCCAAAATAAGTTTAAATTTAATTTTTATAATTTTTTGTAGCTAGGCTACGATGCGTAGCTTATAATTAAGCTGCGTCTTCTTTGTTGTCTGCAACCGCTTTGACTGCAAGAGCAACGTTGCGCACTGGCGCTTGAAGTACAGAAAGGAGCATAGAAAGAAGTCCTTCGCGACTTGGAAGAGTTGCAAGAGCAACGATTTCTTCTTTTGATGCGACAGCGCCTTCGATTGCACCACCTTTGATTTCAAGTGCGTCAGCGTTTTTAGCAAAGTCGTTCAAGATTTTCGCTGGTGCGATAACATCTTCGTTAGAAAATGCTACTGCAGATGGTCCAACAAAAACAGATGCAAGATCTTCAAGACCAGCTTTTTCAGCTGCACGACGTAAGATTGAGTTTTTGATAACTTTATACTCAACTTCGCTTCCACGAAGCTCACGACGAAGAACTGTATCTTGTTCAACTGTCAAACCACGAGCGTCTACAACGACGATTGATGCAGCAGCTTTCATTTTCTCAGCTACTACGTCAACTAGTTCCGCTTTCTTAGCAATAATTGCTTCACTCATTAGTGTGTTCACCTCCGTAATTATTTTGCTTGGGGAATTTTTCCAAAAGAAAAACGCGCCCAAACCTAGACACGAAAGTACAATACGCTTCTTTTTACATGATACGTTTTGTCCTCGGTAGGATATTTATGAGTCGAGCTCCCCTACTGTCTTAGGCAGTTTTTTCAAACCGTTTATAAGTATATCATATCTGTCATTTCAAAGCAAGCACTTTTATTAAAAAAAATTTAATTTTTTAAAAGAAAACATATAGACTATTCACTTCATTATACTGTATATTGTCTCGATGTTTCTTATATTTCACTACAAGTCATTGATAAAGGGCATTTACATTTTATCATGAATAGAAAGTATCGGTACTAATGTTGAATAGATCAAGAGTGCGTGAACACTTAACATTAGTAGATAAAAGATAAAGGGAGTTTTTTCCATGATTAGAAGTTCTTGGTTACTTTTTTGACTGTCTAGGAATAGCGTAAAGGACAAGAAAAGTAAAATGATTCCGTAAATGATGCTAATATGAAAAAGAATTTCACCTATAACTGCAAAATAGAGGAAACCGAATATGGGAATCGAGAAAAGGAATAGTCCTAAGGATCCAAATGCAATTCTGATTAAAGAGATAATCAAAAAACTATAGGCTGTAAATGTTGTGAATTTTGATACTTGGAATCCTGTTTTTTTCTGCTTAGATATGTAATGAATGATAAAAATTGGATAAATGATATCTATCATCTTGACTCTCTACTCTTTCTAAGATACTTTACTTTATTTTAACTATTTTTCCTTCAAAATTCAATTTCTCTCTTGACGAGGAAAAATATTTAGTGTACTATACAACTGTATATACAGAAAAGGAGTTATTATGAATACAAAAAAGAAAACCCAATTCATGACTTTAACCGCATTGCTGACAGCTATCGCTATTTTGATTCCTTTAGTGATGCCATTTAAAATCGTTATCCCACCCGCTTCCTACACTCTTGGAAGTCACGTAGCTATTTTTATCGCTATGTTTCTCTCGCCTTGGATGGCAATTTTTGTCATCGTTGCTTCTAGTATCGGCTTCCTGCTAGCGGGTTATCCAATTGTCATCGTACTTCGCGCTTTCTCTCACATCTTCTTTGGAACGCTAGGTGCTTTCTACCTTCAAAAACATCCTCAAACCTTGGACAATAAGAAATCTTCATTGATTTTCAACTTTGTACTTGGTTTAGTACATGCTATCGCGGAAGTCTTTGCTTGTATCATCTTCTATGCTAGTACAGGAACAGACTTAAAAAATATGTTCTACGTTTTGTTTGTATTAGTTGGTTTTGGAACTATTGTTCATAGTATGATAGACTATTACTTGGCACTGGCTGTGTATAAAGCCTTAAAAAAACGCCGTTAAGAAAGTAAACCATGACTAAAGACCGCAAAGAATCACTTATTCAACTTTTAAAGGAAGCTCAAAAGCCAATGAACGGCCAAAGTTTAGCAGAATATTTTCACGTGACTCGACAGATTATTGTCCAGGATATCGCTGTACTTCGCGCTAATGGAGCTCCCATTCTATCAACCAATCGTGGCTATATATATAAAGAAAATAAAGCCAATCCTTTTGTTCACAAACTCTTTAAGGTCAAACATAAAGAGGAAGACATGGAACCAGAACTACTTGCTATTGTTGATAACGGTGGTCGGGTACAAAATATTCTCATTGACCATCCTGTCTACGGAGAAATTGAAACACTTCTCAAGTTGAGTTGTAGACGAGACGTGGAACACTTTTTAAACCAAGCTGAATCTTCAGACTTTAGACCATTGTCAGAATTAACAGATGGAATCCACTATCATTTGGTTGAGGCAGAAAGCAAACAAGACCTCCTCTATATCGAGAAGGCCTTGGACAAGTTAGGGTATTTGGTAAAGGATTAAAAAGTTCTTTTTTCCCAGCCGTCCTCTGTACGGTGACGGTAGAAAAATTCTGACTTATCTGGAGCTTCCATCATCTCCATCAAAGGTAACATATCATAGGCCAGATCCAAATTTGGAATCTGGTCTTTTTGTACCCATGACACTTCTCCTTCTTCAGAGGACTGGAGAGTACCCGTAAATTCAGTCGCCTTGTAACAAAAGACAATGTAGCGCTCACCTGTATCCAGTGGCCAATTTTTAATGCCGACAAGTTGAGGATTTTGAATCGTCAGACCTGTTTCCTCGTATATTTCACGAATGACAGATTCAGCAAAAGCCTCTCCGTCTTCGACATGTCCTCCTGGAAAGGCATAGCCAGACCAGTGGTTGGTTTCAGGAGAGCGATATTGCATAACCACGCGCTGCCTTTCTAGATCTTCAATCATACAAATATTGGTTAGAATGGTTAATTGTGCTCGAGACATAGGACTCACTTTCTAATCTTTAATTTTCTATCTTATACTTAACTTTAGATTTCATAATCAAAGGATTAACTACGTCATGATATTCATGAATTTCATGGAGCAGGGATCCTCTAATAATTCTGATTTCCTTATCTTTACTATTCACCTGATAGTCTATATTGATAGGCATAGATGAATCTGGAACCATGGAGAAAAAGAAAAATACCACAAACCAGATTATGAGAGCAAAGAATCCGCTGAGAGCTTGAAAAATCAAATGATGCCATTGAAAGATTCTAGATTTATAGAAGATAGTCCATGGATGAATAAATAGGGTTAAGCAGAGGCCAAAGAACCAGACATTCCACAAAACTGGGGTAAAAGCTAAACCAAATAAACCTAAGATAAAATGAATTAGGGCAAATAGCAAAAACAGTAAGTAAAGAATCCTAAATATAGATAGATGTTTTCTCATAATTAACTCCTTTTCTTTTCAATATAGTTCATAAACAATATCGTTAAAGCAGCTACGGAAAAAAAGACCAGATAGGTTGCTATAGGGAACCAAATGTAACGGTGATCTAGGGATAAGAGAGAGGGTAAAACGTGGTGAGTCGGTGTTCCAATTCCGATTGTCAAGTGAATTATAAAAATAAAACAGTTATAAAGAAACGGTTCCAGATAATCTTTAAAATTTTTCTTAGTTGAACAAACTTCTCTCAGATAATAAGCATAGAACCTAGCAAATATCAAAAGTATATTACAGTAGAGCGGAAACATGTAGTACATATGTTTATAAGGGCTTGGTATAAGGATAATTACTTGAAAAACAATACCTATTAGTCCAGTTATTGATAATAAAACTATAAAATCCACTAAGAAGGCCAACAGCTTATGAGAATCTAACCACAGATTGAACTTCTCTAACCTGGATAATTTCTTTTTCCTTTTTAATTTTCCTTTATGATTTTTCATTTGAGTTGATTTTCCCCATTTTCTTCTTCTCTCTTTTTATTATCATTATACTGCGAAATTAATATGATCAAGCTTGCACTAAGAATACAAGATTCATATAAAGTGGAAAGACATAATTGAGGTTTTGATATGGTTTTGGAAGAAGAGTTGTCCCAAGCAACAAATAGAGTATCGCAAAAACTGATAAAAAAAATATACTACTATCTAATAGAAAAGCTATTTTTGAATGCTGTAGCAACCACAATTTTACTTTATCTAGCCAGCTCATTTTTCGATTTGGCTTATAGTGTTTTTTTGATGTTTTCTGTGTACTGTCATTCTTTCTCATTTTTTATTAATCTTTCCTTATAATTCATCATTTAAAAATAAAGATTCGACCTATTTAATATAAGTTTTTTTGTTAGAGAATAATTTTTGATATTATAATTTACCAGAAATAAATATAAATAGTTTTTTTCTTAAATACTCAATAAATGCACCTACAATAAATATTAGAAGTGACATTAAGAGAATGTTAATAACAAATATAACGAATTTCTGTCCGTCAATTAAAGAATAGATGTTAGGTAAAATCCTTCTGAAAATAAGAGGGTGAACATGAAACAGATATACCCCTAATGTTAAAGGAGATATCAATAAAACTATTTTTTTCAAAGTAAAAGGAAGATTTTTAAGATTTAAACATAATAGAAAAATTGAAATCCCTTGAAGAACTACCGTTGGAGATATATAACTTCTCCACTGGTCATAACCAAGGCTGTGCAATAGAAAAGTTAAACTTGTCAGTAAGATAATAATTCCAGCAACTTGCCAAACTTTAAAACGATTTGCAAATTCCAATCTATTAATGATAGCCCCTATCATATAAAGAAGTATCATCCACAATACACTATAACCACCCCACAATCCTAACGAATCTTGTTTAAATATTGTTGGAATAATCGAGAAATATACAAACCCACCAATAACAATAGGTAATAACAATTCTTGCTTTATTGTTAATATAGCTTGATTTAAAAATGGAGCCACTAACATTAGTGCGAAATAACAACTCATATACCAGTATTGACCATGGCTAATTGGTGTAAAAGCAGAGAACCAATCACTTGTGTTAACAGATAATTTTGAAAAAAATGCGAAGATTAATGTAATTGAAATCGTATAAAAAATGATTTGCAACCAAAAGCTAAACATTTTTTTATAACTAAATTTTGAATTAAGTCCGACATAGCCGCTGATTAAAATATAAATATTTACTGCTGAGTATGAAAAAGCTTCTAAAGAATTTGCAAAAATATAATAAAGGTTTTTTTGAGTAGAAACTTTCTCTAGAATTCCTCCCATGCCCAGAACATGTAAATTACAAATCATCAACATAGCTAAAATTCTACAAAATTCAATCCCTAAATGTCTAGAATTTTTCACTAATATATCCTCCCCTTCCCACTCTATTACTTTTTTCTCTCTTTAATCCAAAGCCTTCACTTCCAGCATCATATCACGGATTTGCGCTGCCAACTCAAAGTCAAGCACTTCGACGGCTTCTTGCATTTGTTTTTCCAGTTTCTTAACCAATTCTTTGCGTTCTTGTTTGTTAAGACTATTGATATCGACTTCTTTATCCTCTTCCTTAGCCACAGCTTTTGTGACAGAAATCAGGTCACGGATTTCCTTCTTGATGGTTTGTGGGACAATACCATGCTCTTCATTATAAGCCATCTGGATTTTACGACGACGGGCTGTTTCATCGATGGCTTTTTGCATAGATTGAGTCATAGTATCAGCATACATAATAACATGACCTTCACTATTACGGGCTGCACGACCGATGGTTTGGATCAGACCACGTTCATTACGGAGGAAGCCTTCCTTATCAGCATCGAGTATGGCAACTAAACTGACTTCAGGTACGTCAATCCCTTCACGAAGTAGGTTAATTCCAACCAAGACATCAAAGACACCCAGACGCAAGTCACGGATAATCTCTGTCCGCTCTAAAGTTTTGATATCCGAGTGCATATACTTGACCTTGATACCCATTTCCTTGAAGTAATCCGTCAAATCTTCTGCCATTTTCTTGGTCAAGGTTGTAATAAAGGTACGCTCGTTCTTTTCAACACGGGCATTGATTTCACCTAAGAGGTCATCAATCTGTCCCATTGTTGGGCGAACTTCCACTTCTGGATCCAAAAGACCAGTGGGACGGATGATTTGCTCAATCACAGTGTCTGTTTGCTCCATCTCATAATCACCCGGTGTAGCAGACACATAGACAATCTGATGAACATGACTTTCAAATTCTTCACGACGAAGAGGACGGTTATCCAAGGCAGACGGTAAACGGAAACCATAGTTAACTAACATTTCCTTGCGTGAACGGTCACCATTGTACATGCCCTTTATCTGCCCCATAGTCATGTGACTCTCATCAATCATAATTAAAAAATCATCAGGGAAGAAGTCAAGAAGAGTATAAGGTGGCTCTCCTTCACTTCGTCCATCCATGTGACGGGAGTAGTTTTCGACACCATTTGTATAACCCATTTCACGGAGCATTTCAATATCGTACTCTGTCCGTTGTTTCAAGCGTTGAGCTTCTAGGAGTTTTCCTTCTTTTTCAAAGACCTTCAACTGCTCTTCTAGTTCCGCTTGAATCTTGGCAATCGCTACTTCCATATGGTCATCATTGGTCACAAAGTGAGTGGCTGGGAAAATCGCCAAATGATCCACTTCGCCCAGAACTTGCCCTGTCAAAGCTTCGACTTCACGAATACGATCAATTTCATCACCAAAAAACTCTACCCGAAAGGCATGCTCATCACGAGAGGCTGGGAAAATCTCCACCACATCCCCACGAACACGGAATCTTCCACGCTGAAAATCAATGTCATTGCGTTCAAACTGAATATCCACCAAATCATTGAGCAGCTTGTCACGAGAAATCTCAAGACCTGGACGCAAACTTACTACACTATCAGCGTATTCCTTAGGTGAACCTAAACCGTAAATACAAGATACAGATGCTACAACGATGACATCGTTACGCTCCAAGAGCGCTGATGTAGCGGAGTGACGAAGTTTATCAATCTCATCGTTGACTGAACTATCTTTTTCGATATAAGTATCACTAGAGGGAACATAAGCTTCAGGTTGATAGTAATCATAGTAGGATACGAAGTACTCGACCGCATTCTCTGGGAAAAATTCTTTGAACTCCCCATAGAGCTGGCCTGCTAGGGTCTTATTGTGGGCGATGACTAGAGTTGGTTTATTAACTTTGGAAATCACCTGACTCATGGTATAGGTTTTCCCTGTACCAGTCGCCCCCATCAAGATTTGAGCTTTTTCACCACCCTCGATGTTATCTACCAACTGCTCAATAGCCTGCGGTTGATCCCCAGAAGGTTGATATTTGGATACAAGTTTAAATTTGTTGTCTGTAATTCTATTTATCATAATAGCCTCATACACATTTTCTATCCCTCTATTTTACCACAAACAAAAAGAAGATACTTACTGATTATCTTTCTTCTACCTCTACCTTTATTTATGTTATATCTTCTGACATAAAAACACAAAATGGTTGCTGGAATTCAACTTTTCTGGTATAATTTGAAAATACCCTGAAAGGAGACATAACATGAAGAAAAAAATCCTAGCATGTTTGCTTATTTTATTTCCTATTTTTTCATTAGGACTAGTAAAAGCTGATACTGAGAAAACCAAGTATGTCATTGCCAGTGACTCGTCATTTGCACCATTTGTTTTCCAAGACTCAAGCAACCAATACACTGGTATCGATATGGATCTAATCAAGGCTATCGCTGAAGACCAAGGCTTTGAAGTAGAGATTACCAATCCTGGTTTTGACGCTGCTATTAACGCAGTCCAATCTGGACAAGCAGACGGTATCATTGCAGGTATGTCAGTGACTGATGCTCGTAAAGAAACTTTTGATTTCTCTGATTCTTACTATACTGCAAATACTATTCTTGGCGTTAAAGAATCAAGTACTATTTCTTCTTACGAAGATTTGAACGGTAAGACTGTAGGTGTAAAAAATGGTACTGCTTCACAAACATTCTTAAACGAGAATCAAAGCAAATACGGTTACAAAATCAAGACCTTTTCAGATGCTGCTTCTATGTATGATAGTTTAAATACTGGTTCAATTGATGCTGTTATGGATGACGAACCTGTTATTAAATATTCTATCAGTCAAGGACAAAAGTTAAAAACACCAATCGCAGGTACTCCAATTGGCGAAACTGCCTTTGCAGTTAAAAAAGGAAGCAATCCAGAATTGCTAGAGAAGTTCAATAAAGGACTTGCAAATCTTAAAGCAAATGGAGAATTCCAAAAGATTCTTGATAAGTATCTAGCCAGCGACTCTACTACCACAACTTCAACTGCTGATGAAACAACTATTTGGGGCTTGTTGAAAAATAACTACAAACAACTCCTCAGTGGACTCGGAATTACTCTCTCATTAGCCCTTATTTCATTTGTAATTGCGATTTTCATCGGAATTATCTTTGGTATGTTTAGCGTCAGCCCATATAAATCACTTCGTTTGATTTCAGAGATTTTTGTTGACGTCATCCGTGGTATTCCATTGATGATTCTTGCAGCATTTATTTTCTGGGGTATTCCTAACTTTATCGAAACCCTTACAGGTCAACAAAGCCCAATCAACGACTTTGTCGCTGGTACAATTGCCCTCTCCCTAAACTCAGCAGCCTACATCGCTGAAATCGTACGTGGTGGTATCAAGGCAGTTCCCGTTGGGCAAATGGAAGCTAGTCGAAGTCTGGGTATTTCATATGGAAAAACCATGCGTAAGATTGTCTTGCCTCAAGCAACCAAACTCATGCTTCCAAACTTCGTTAACCAATTTGTTATCGCATTGAAAGATACAACGATCGTATCTGCAATCGGTCTTGTAGAACTCTTCCAAACTGGTAAAATTATCATTGCTCGTAACTACCAAAGTTTTAAAATGTATGCAATTCTCGCAGTCTTTTACCTTGTGATTATCACTCTTCTAACTAGACTAGCAAAACGCTTAGAAAAGAGGATTCAATAATGGCAAAATTAAAAATTGATGTCGATAATTTACATAAACAATATGGAAAAAACAAGGTTCTTAAAGGAATCTCTGTAAAATTCTACGAAGGTGATGTTGTTTGTATCATCGGTCCTTCTGGTTCAGGTAAGTCAACTTTCTTGCGTAGCTTGAATCTCCTCGAAGAGGGGACAAAAGGTCATATCACAGTTAATGGTTATGATTTGACTGACAAAGCAACCAACGTGGACCATGTTCGTGAAAATGTAGGAATGGTGTTCCAGCACTTCAATCTCTTTCCACATATGACCGTCTTGGAAAATATCACTTTTGCTCCTATCGAGCATAAGTTGATGACTAAGGCCGAAGCTGAAAAATTGGGAATGGAACTCCTTGAAAAAGTTGGGCTTGCTGACAAGGCAAATGCTAATCCTGATAGTCTATCAGGGGGACAAAAACAACGTGTGGCTATCGCACGAGGTTTAGCAATGAACCCTGATATTATGCTCTTTGACGAGCCAACTTCTGCCCTTGACCCTGAAATGGTTGGTGACGTTCTTAACGTTATGAAGGAATTGGCAGAGCAAGGCATGACCATGATCATCGTAACTCACGAGATGGGATTTGCTCGTAAGGTTGCCAATCGTGTTATCTTTACTGCAGACGGTGAATTCCTAGAAGATGGAACCCCTGATCAAATCTTTGATAACCCACAACACCCTCGTCTAAAAGAATTTTTGGACAAGGTTCTCAACGCTTAAAAAAACTGCAAGGTTTCCCTTGCAGTTTTTTTCTTACTTGTATTGGAATTTTGGATTTTTTAGAAAATTATGATAAAATAAAGGGTATGAAAATGGGGATTCCTCATGACTAGCTTGACTAGGAAACAAAATAGAAATTAGGTAGCTGGATGTCATCTAAAGTTATTGTTACAATTTTCGGTGCAAGTGGAGATTTGGCTAAACGCAAGCTTTACCCTTCACTCTTTAGACTTTATAAATCAGGTAATCTTTCTGATCATTTTGCTGTTATCGGAACTGCTCGTAGACCATGGAGTAAAGAGTATTTCGAATCTGTTGTTGTCGAATCTATTTTGGACTTGGCAGATAGCGTAGAAGAAGCTCAAGCATTTGCTAGTCATTTTTACTACCAAAGTCACGATGTTAATGACACTGAGCACTATATCGAATTACGTAAGCTTCAGGCTGAGTTAAATGAAAAATATCAAACTGAACACAACAAGCTTTTCTTCCTCTCTATGGCACCTCAATTCTTTGGTACTATTGCCAAACACCTCAAGTCCGAGCAAATCGTTGACGGCAAGGGATTTGAACGTTTGATTGTTGAGAAACCTTTCGGTACAGACTATGAAACTGCAAGCAAACTAAACGAAGAACTTCTAGCTACTTTTAACGAAGATCAAATCTATCGTATTGACCACTATCTCGGTAAGGAAATGATCCAGAGCATTTTTGCCATTCGCTTTGCCAATATGATTTTTGAAAATGTTTGGAATCGTGAGCACATCGATAATGTTCAGATTACCTTTGCAGAGCGTCTCGGTGTTGAGGAGCGTGGTGGCTACTATGATGAGTCTGGTGCCCTTCGTGACATGGTTCAAAACCATACCCTACAGCTTCTATCACTCCTTGCTATGGACAAACCTGCAAGCTTTACAAAGGATGATATTCGAGCTGAAAAAATCAAGGTCTTCAAGAACCTTTACCAACCTACAGATGAGGAACTCAAAGAACAATTCATCCGTGGTCAATATCGTTCGGGTAAAGTCGATGGCATGAAATACATCTCTTACCGTAGCGAACCAAATGTCAACCCCGAATCTATGACAGAAACATTTGCTTCAGGTGCCTTCTTCGTAGATACTGATCGCTTCCGTGGTGTACCTTTCTTCTTCCGTACAGGTAAACGCCTAACTGAAAAAGGAACACACGTGAACATTGTCTTCAAACAAATGGATTCTATTTTTGGTGAACCTCTAGCGCCAAATGTTCTTACCATCTATATCCAACCGACTGAAGGATTCTCTCTTAGCCTTAACGGTAAGAAGGTGGGTGAAGAGTTTAACCTTGCGCCAAATTCTCTTGACTTTCGAACAGATGCGACTGCTACAGGTGCTTCACCAGATCCATATGAAAAACTCATCTATGATGTTTTGAACAATAACTCAACCAACTTTAGCCACTGGGATGAAGTAAGCGCATCATGGAAATTGATTGACCGTATTGAGAAGCTTTGGGCTGAAAACGGTGCTCCACTCCATGACTACAAAGCTGGTAGCATGGGACCTCAAGCTAGCTTTGATTTACTCAAAAAATATGGTGCTGAATGGACTTGGCAACCGGATATTGCCTATTGTGAAGATGGACGACTAGAATAATCAAAAATAATCCTGCAAGAATTCTTGCAGGATTTTCTTTTATAGCAAACCTTCTAGAAGACCTTTCATAAAGTTCTCAGAATTGAACTCACCGATATCATCGATTTTTTCACCAAATCCGATCAACTTAACAGGGATATTCAATTCTTCACGGATAGCAAGAACGACACCACCTCGAGCAGTTCCATCAATCTTGGTCAATACAATTCCTGTCAATGGAGTGATTTTTGAAAATTCTTTAGCTTGTACAAGAGCATTTTGACCAGTTGAGGCATCTAGAGCTAGGAAGGTTTCATGAGGTGCTTCAGGTACAACACGTTTAATGATACGACCAATCTTTTCCAACTCTGCCATCAAGTTTTCTTTGTTTTGCAGACGGCCAGCTGTATCAATCATCAAAATATCAATACCTTCTGCTACTGCTCGTTCCATCCCATCAAAGACCACACTGGCTGGATCAGCTTTTTCTGGACCTGTTACGACAGGAACATCTACTCGACGCCCCCATTCAGCTAATTGGGCAACCGCACCTGCACGGAAAGTATCCGCAGCAACCAGCATAACTTTCTTACCAGCTTGTTTGTAACGGTGAGCAAGCTTACCAATAGATGTTGTTTTCCCGACACCATTAACACCTACAAAGAGCATGACTGTCAAACCATCTTGGAAGTTAATGCTTTCATTGTATTGCCCATCTTTTTCGTAGAGCTCTACCAATTTTTCAATGATAACACGACGAAGGGCTTCTGGTTTCTTGGCATTTTCAAGTTTAGCCTCATAACGCAATTCTTCAGTAAGATTTGAAGCTACCTGCACACCAACGTCACTCATGATGAGCAGTTCTTCTAGTTCTTCAAAGAATTCTTCATCAACTGAGCGGAAATTAGCAAAGAAGGCATTCAAACGAGCCCCAAATCCCGTACGTGTTTTCTTGAGACTGCGGTCATATTTTTCCTGTACAGTCTCTTGAACTTGAGGAGTTTCTTCGATAACTAGATTTTCTTCCACTTCCTCAGTGATTTCCGGCTCTGTTTCGTTTGATTGAGGTTGAACAATTTCTTCCTCATCACTATCATTTGAAGGGATTTCTTCGACAGGATCCGATTCCACTTGAGGACTTTCTACCTCTTCAACTTGATTTGGTTCTTCTTGAGGAATTTCAACTTCATCAAGAGGTTCAATAATAGCTTCTTCTACAACCTCTACTTCAGGTGAGTCTTCATTTGTTTCTTCCTTAGGTTCTGCAGGTAAGATAACTTCTTCTGGTTCTGTCACTACAGCATTTTCAGATTCCGATGCCTCGTTTTGCCCGTTATCATCAGATAAATCAATATTTTCTAATGCTTCTTTGACGACATCTTCAATTTTTGGCTCTTCTATTTTCCCAAATAAACGGTCAAATAATCCCATACTTTAATTCTCCTTCAGTACATATTTTTCAATCGCCCATGCGACGGCTTCTTCGTCGTTGGTCATAGGTGTTACCACATTTGCAACTGCTTTGACTTCAGGAACAGCATTTTGCATGGCTACACCAAGACCTGCCCATTCAATCATCGAAAGGTCATTCGCTTCATCTCCACAAGCCATCACTTGACTTTGATCAATTCCTAAATGCTCAATTAACTTAGCTAGTCCAGTCGCTTTATGAACATTCTTTGGTGACCATTCTAGCAAGAGTTCACGTGATTTAAAAATTTCATATTTGTTAAACAATTCAGGAGAAATATGTTTGATAGCTGCATCCAAAGGCTCCTGAGGAAAAGCTGTCACACACTTATTGTAAGTAATCTGACTAGACAAATCTTCAAAGGCACTCGGAATGAAAGTAAGAGCTGGGTTAAATTGAGCATATAAACTTTCCTGGTCTGATTGAATCTGATAAACGATGCCTTCAGAAATAGCATCTAATGGAATATTTAGTTTTTCAGTTTCTTCGTAAATACGGCTCACATCATCAATTGAAAAGACTGTCTTATCAAGTATTTCGCCCGTATTTTTCTGAACCAAACCGCCGTTAAAAGTAATAGTATACTCATCCTCATGACCATCTGTTCCAAGTTCTTTGAGGAAGAAATCCATAGCTTTGAGGGGACGTCCTGTTGTTAGGACTACCTTGACTCCTTGTTCACGCGCAGCCTTCAAAGTTGCCTTGGTACGATCTGTTAATTTCTTGTCTGTCGTTAGCAAAGTACCATCTAAATCCAAAGCAATTAATTTAATATCTGCCATTATAATCCCTCCATATAAGCGATAACTGATTGGTCTTTGTGGTGTCCAATAACTGTTTCGGCTAGTTCTAAAATCTCTGGACGTGCATTTTCAGGTGCAACTGGGTGTCCTACAACCTGCATCATGTGAAGGTCATTGAGATTATCACCAAAGGCCATCACTTGATCCATATCTAGATTTAACTTCTTGGCTAATTCTACAATAGCGACTCCCTTGTCAACATAGTCTAAAACAATATCGATGGATTCAAAACCAGTAGTCATAGCCTTAACACCAGGCACATGTTCATTGACCCAAGCTTCTCCAGCTTCAACTGTCTCTTCTGTAAAGTTAGTTGTGAATTTGAAAATCTCATCAGTAATATCTTCAAGACTAGCTATTTTTTGGATATTTTCATTGTAATGATGGCTAAACATAAGATAAGTTTTATCCACCGTATCTAGAACATAGCATGCTTTTTTACCGGTCAAGAGCATCTTCTTCTCATCAAAATAAGGGGAAGTCTTTAGTTTTTCAAAAGTTGATAGGTAAAAATCACGTGGCATGGTTGCTTCATAGAGGTCCTCTCCATGGAAACGAACGAGACTCCCATTTTCAGCAATGAAGATAATCTCATCTTTGACATCTGCAAAATGTTTTTCAAGTGATAAGAGACCACGACCTGATGCGACAGCAAAATAGACACCTCTCTCTTTGTATGATGAGAGGAGAGCTTTTAAGCGCTCCATATCAAATTGGCCCGCTTCATCTAGAAAAGTCCCGTCCATATCCGTTGCGACTAGTTTAATCATAAATACTTATATTCTCCAGTAGTAAATCTATCTTCTATTATACCATAGATATATCATAGAAAAAGCAAAAAAGACGTGCAGGATTGACACGCCTTAGTATACTAAAAATCAATCCAAAGAGCCAATTCTTATTATAAATATAAGCCCTTCTCTACACTTTCCTGAATTAACTTTTCTGTCAATTTCCATAATTCTTCAGATTCACTTTTTATGAACTTTTTCTTTTCTAATACCATGTCTGCACTGATATTATCAGGGTTATAATTTAATTCTGATACTTCTAAATGATTAATCAGTGGTACCAATGCATCGATCACTCTTGCATATCTTGCTTCAGAACTATGCCCTTTTTCAAATTCCAACCACAAATTTTTCATATTCAAATATTTCTCTTTTGGAAGGAGGCTCATTGTTTTTTCTATAGATTCTAGCTCTCTATCATGAGAATGAACCTTTTTTTCATTATCAAAAACCCAAGTATCTCCGGCATAAATCTCACCTAAATCATGAATCAGTAACATAGAAATCACATTTTCCATATTCAATTTTTCAGGATAATAATCTTGAAGAACCATTGCAGCTATGGCACCCTGCCAAGAATGCTCAGCACTATTTTCAAATCTTCCATCAAGAGTTCTATTAAATCTTGTTACTGACTTTAATTTCTCTATTTCTTTAATAAAATCAACCGAATTCTTCAAATTACTCATTGCTGCTCCTATCTTATTTTAAATTTTAGATATAATACCAAAAAATATTAATTTCATCAAATATTTCCCGTATTTGCAAAGAATAAAATAGCGCCTAATCTATACGAGATTAGACGCCTATATAAAACAAGTCTCGCTTATTCATCAGTTCAAGGTTCTCTTATCCATATTGGGCAAAGAGAGTCTGAATTTAATGATACAAAGTCGAATCACAAAACCAACAATAGAGAGAATGATAAAGGCAGTAATTCTTGGAAAATGAAGAACAAAGGCTAGCCAGTAGTATACGACTCCAATTACGAAAGATAGAAGGGCATAGATGTCTTCTTTTAAAACACTAGGGACCTCATTGATTAAGAGGTCTCGGATAATTCCTCCACCAGCACCTGTTAAACAAGCCAAAATGCCAGCAGACATCAAATTCAACTTACTATCTGCCAAAGCTGTCGCTCCAATCAAGGAAAAGATAATCAGCCCAATCGAATCAAAGATGAGATAGGCTTCTCTCAACCATTTATAGAACTTTTTATCATGACTCGCATTGGCCTGCTTTGAAGTCACAAAGACATACATGATAACCGCTACAAGGATAGAGACATAAATCGGTCCAGGATCAGCAAGCGAGGAAGGAAAGCGACTGATAATAGAATCTCTTAAAATCCCCCCACCAACTGCAGTTACGATCGCCAACAAACTAATCCCAAAAATATCTAAACGTTTACCAAATCCTTTGATGGCTCCTGACGCTGCAAAGGCTATTGTCCCAATATAATTACAAACCATTAGGAATAGATCAAAATCCATATAAGCTCCTCAAATTATTTTTGTAACCCTTTTGGCTTCATAAAGGTCATTCTAAATGCTAAGCTGAAAGTTTGTATCGAGCACTAACTAAGCATCCATATTCTCTAAATCTTTTAGTTTTACAGAGACAATCTTAGATACACCAGATTCTTGCATGGTCACCCCATAGATAGAGTCTGCTGCTGCCATGGTTCCCTTACGGTGGGTCACAACGATAAATTGGCTGTCCTTATCAAATCGATTGAGATAATCACCAAAACGTTTAACGTTTGCTTCGTCAAGTGCAGCTTCTACTTCATCCAAGATAACAAATGGGATGGTCTTGACACGAATGATTGAGAAGAGCAAAGCCAGAGCTGACAGGGCCTTCTCTCCACCACTCATGAGATTGAGAGACTGAATTTTCTTGCCTGGTGGTTGCACAGAGATTTCGACACCTGCAGTCAATAAATCTCCTTCTGTCAGGATTAGGTCTGCTTGACCACCACCAAACATCTGCTTGAAGGTCACTTTAAAGGACTCACGAATAGCTTCGAAGGTTGACTTAAAGCGTTCTTTCACTTCATCATTCATTTCTGTAATGGTCTCAAGAAGTAAGTTTTTAGCAGAAAGAATGTCATCTCGCTGACTATTCAAGAATTCCAAACGTTCATGCACTTCATCAAACTGTTCAATAGCATCCAAGTTAACCGGACCAAGTGAACGAATGGATTTTTCCAAATCCTTAACCTTTTGTTCAGCGATTGCTAAATCTTCCAACTGATTCGCTTTTTCTAAAGCTTCCGTATAGCTAATCTGATATTCTTCAGTCAGTTGACCTTGAAGATAACGAAGGCGGTCCGTAATTTTTTCTTTGGTCGCTTCCGCTCGTGTTTGCTTACGAATTAATTCTTCATTTTGCTGACGAGCTTGTTCTAAATGACCAGCAATATCATCCAGTTGTCCCTCAATGTCGTCGATTTCAAACTGCTTACGAATCAATCCTTGTTGAATTTCTTCCTTCTGACTCTTGGCTTCTGCTTCCTGCTTAGCCAAAAGTTCTGTATCAACTTTTTCAAGATTGTCTACTTTTTCTTGCAAAAGACGTTCAATCTCTTCTTGCTCGATATTGAGGTTCTCAAGTTCATTGTTAATCCGTTCAATATCGGCAACTTCATAACGCTTCTGTCCAAGCATTTCTGTTTTAAGCAGACGTTCTTGGGAAATTTTTTCCTGCAAGTTTTGGTAGCGTTCCTGAATAGCATTTTTATTGGACTTGATTTCTTCGATTTCAGATTCCAGCTTTTGCTTTTCAGTTGCAATAACTCTGAAACGTTCTTGGCATTTTTCCTTTTCAGCTTGCCAATCTCCACCTCTGAGATTAGTTAATTCTTGCTCCTGAAGTTTCAAGAGTGTCTCAAGTTCTTCGATCTGCTGGCTAGTTTGTTGATAAGCTAAGTACAAGCCTTGTTCCTGGATACGAGCTTGCTCTCCCTGGTACTTAATGGTCTCCAAAGTTTGACTAAGTTCATTCAAGGCTTCTTGAACTGACTTCAGATTTTCTTCCTCTTGGCGAAGAAGTTTTTCTTCTTGAGTAATCTCTTTTTGCAACTGCTCCAATTCAGGCTTGATGAAAATGCTGTTATTTTGACGATTGGCACCACCAGCATAAGAACCACCTGTTCGTAGTTCTGTACCGTCTAGCGTTACCATACGAACTTGATAGCGTACCTTACGAGCAGCATCACGCGCATGCTCAACTGTATCAAAGATAGCTGTGGTAGCTAGCAGATTTTTAAAGATAGCTTCAAGCTTGGCATCAAAGGTAACCAGTTCATCTGCCATACCAAGAAAACCAGGACTTGAGGCAATCACATCTTGATTCTGACCTGAAATGCTACGAGCCTTAATGGTTGTCAAAGGTAGGAAAGTCGCACGACCAGCTCGGTTTCGCTTAAGGAAATCGATAGCTTTAGTCGCTGCCTGTTCGTCTTCAACGATGATGTGTTGGCTACTTGCACCAAGTGCAATTTCAAGAGCTGTCTGATAACGAACATCAAAGGTTAAATGTTCACTAACTGCTCCAATAATACCGCCCAATCGATTTTTTTCTTGTAGAACACTTTTAACACCCGCATAAAAATTGCTATGGTTTTTAAGAATGTTTTCCAAACTTTGCGCCTTGGCCTGTTTGTTTTTCAGACTATCCAAACGGTCAAAGAGTTGATTTTGCTGACTTTGATAAGCCTGCTTTTGTTCTTCTTCTTGCTTGGCATTGGCCTGATAGTCTGCAAGTAAGCTTTGTACTTCTTCTTTAGCTGATTTAAGGGCAAGCTCTTGCTCACTAGCCTTGGACTTGGCAGAAGCCAATTGTTCCTTCAAGGATTCTAATTGTTCTTCTTGCTTTTGAGTCTGTTGGCGACTATTTTCAAGGTCGTTCTCAATCCGTGTCAGTTGGTTAGAGACATCCGCTTCTTCCTGTAAGAATGCCACGAAACGTTCACGCAATTGCTCAATCATTTGATCTGGATCATCAGAAAAAGCTAATAATTCTGCTTCTAAACGATTGAGTTCCTTCGTATTGACCGCTAAATTTTCTTCTAACTGACTGAGATTTGCTTCTTTTTCTTCCTTCTCCTGAATGAGAGCATTTCTCTTTTCGTCCAAACTAGCCAAACGTGCCTGAGCTTCTTGTTGATTGAGAGCGACTTGCTCTGTTTCAAGTTTTGACAAGGCTAACTTACGCTCTAATTCACTGATTAAACCAGTTAAATCCATCAAGCTTGCCTGGTCTTTTGTCATCTCAGCTTGCAAGTCATGACGTTTCTTTTTGAGAGTTTGGTTTTCTTCTTCTAACTCTTCACGTTTCTGATAGTAGCTCGTCAAAAGTTCTTGAACTTGGTTTAATTCTTCTTCAGTTAGATCCAATTCAGCTTTACTTTCTTGAATTTGTGCAACCAAAACGTCCAAGTAAATCGCCTTACGCTGACCATCTAATTCTATAAATTTACGAGCTGTTGCTGCTTGCTTTTCTAAAGGCTTGATTTGATTATCTAGCTCATAAATGATATCTTCCAAACGGTCTAGATTGTTTTGAGTTTGTTGGAGCTTGCTTTCCGTCTCTTTGCGACGAGTCTTATACTTCAAGACTCCGGCAGCTTCTTCAAAAATAGCCCGACGTTCTTCAGGTTTAGAATTAAAAATTTCTTCAACCTTTCCTTGGGAAATAATAGAGAAGGAATCGCGCCCAAGTCCAGTATCTAAGAAGAGATCATGTATATCACGAAGACGGACTTTTTTCCCATCAATCTTGTATTCACTATCCCCAGTACGATAGATATGACGCTCCACCTTGATTTCCTGTCCTGCATCCTTGATGAAACCGTCCTGATTATCTAGAGTAACAACTACAGAAGCATAGTTTAATGGTTTTCTACTTTCTGTACCTGCAAAGATAACATCAGGCATCTTCCCACCACGAAGACTTTTGACACTGGATTCACCTAGTGCCCAACGCAGACTTTCCGTGATGTTTGATTTTCCAGAACCATTAGGTCCTACAACTGCTGTTACTCCTTGGTCAAATACAACCTTGGTCTTGTCAGCAAAGGACTTAAACCCCTGAATCTCAATTTCCTTTAAATACATGAATCCAGCCCTTCCTCAACTGCATTTTTTGCGGCTTCCTGCTCTGCTAATTTTTTTGAACGTCCTTGACCAGTTCCAAGACTTTTCCCTTCAACAAGGACTTCCACTTGAAACATCTTATCATGCGCAGGTCCGATCTCTGAAATCACCTGATAACGGATATCAACGTCCCCATTGACTTGAAGCAATTCCTGGAGGTGAGTCTTGTAGTCTTTAATCATTTCAAAATCGCCGGCTTCTACTTTTGGTATCATGACTTGATAGATAAAATCCTTCACTCTAGCCAGATCCTTGTCTAAAAGGAGAGCACCCAAAAAGGCTTCGAAGGCATCTCCCAAGATGGTATCACGATTGCGACCACCTGATTTTTCTTCTCCTTTGCCTAGCTTGATAAACTGATCAAACTGGCAATCACGAGCAAATCCAGCTAAACTCTCCTCGCGAACAATCATGGCACGAAGTTTAGATAAATCACCTTCTGGTTTTTTAGGATATTTCTTGTACAGATATTCTGAAATCAATAATTGCAGAACAGCGTCTCCTAAAAATTCCAAGCGTTCATTGTGTGAAATTTTTAAGAGGCGGTGCTCGTTTGCATAACTAGTGTGAGTAAAAGCTGTTTCAAGTAATTGTTTATCTGAAAAAACAAGCTCAAAACGTTGCTCTAACACGGTTTCTAATTCTTTCATAAGAACCTCTTTCTAAAACATTATAATACACTCCATTATACCAAAAAAAGGATTCATAGTCAGTAAATAACCGTTAAAACGACTTTTTCTCACTTGCTTCTAAAATCAATCCATTACTAGCAGTCTAGCCTATTTTTTGGTATAATAAATCTTATGGAAATTGAAAAAACCAATCGAATGAATGCTCTGTTTGAATTTTATGCAGCCCTTTTGACTGATAAGCAGATGAACTATATCGAACTCTACTATGCAGACGACTATAGTTTGGCTGAAATCGCTGAAGAATTCGGCGTTAGTCGCCAGGCTGTTTATGACAATATCAAACGTACAGAAAAGATACTGGAAGATTATGAAATGAAGCTCCATATGTACTCTGACTACATTGTTCGCAGTCAGATTTTTGATCAGATTTTGGAGCGTTATCCAGAAGATGCTTTTCTACAAGAGCAAATTGAGATTTTAACAAGTATCGACAATAGAGAATAAGAGGAATAAATATGGCATTTGAAAATTTAACAGAACGTTTACAGAACGTCTTTAAAAATCTACGTAAAAAAGGGAAAATTACAGAGAGCGATATCCAAGAAGCAACCAAGGAAATTCGTCTTGCTCTTTTAGAAGCCGACGTTGCTTTGCCAGTTGTTAAGGATTTTATCAAAAAAGTTCGAGAACGTGCGATTGGGCACGAAGTCATTGATACCCTCAATCCAGCCCAACAAATCATCAAGATTGTAAATGAAGAGTTAACAGCAGTTCTTGGCTCAGATACAGCTGAGATTATCAAGTCTCCAAAAATCCCAACCATTATCATGATGGTCGGTTTGCAGGGGGCTGGTAAAACAACTTTTGCAGGTAAACTTGCTAACAAACTTAAAAAGGAAGAGGATGCTCGTCCTTTAATGATCGCGGCCGATATCTATCGTCCTGCAGCTATTGACCAGCTCAAAACACTTGGACAACAAATTGATGTTCCTGTGTTTGCACTTGGAACTGAAGTTCCTGCGGTTGAGATTGTTCGCCAAGGTTTGGAGCAAGCCAAAGCCAACCATAACGACTATGTCTTGATTGATACAGCTGGTCGTTTACAAATTGACGAACTTCTCATGAATGAGCTCCGTGATGTTAAAGCTCTAGCACAACCAAATGAGATTCTCTTAGTCATCGATGCCATGATTGGTCAAGAAGCTGCCAACGTTGCACGTGAGTTTAACGACCAATTAGAAGTTACTGGTGTTATCCTTACAAAGATTGACGGTGACACTCGTGGTGGTGCTGCCCTTTCTGTTCGTCACATCACTGGAAAACCAATCAAGTTCACTGGTACTGGTGAAAAGATTACTGATATTGAAACCTTCCACCCAGACCGTATGGCCAGCCGTATTCTCGGTATGGGAGATATGCTGACTCTGATTGAAAAAGCTTCCCAAGAATACGATGAGCAAAAAGCCCTTGAAATGGCTGAAAAGATGCGTGAAAACACCTTCGATTTCAACGATTTCATTGATCAGTTGGATCAGGTACAAAATATGGGACCAATGGAAGATTTGCTCAAGATGATTCCTGGTATGGCCAACAACCCTGCCCTTCAAAATATGAAGGTGGATGAAAAACAAATTGCTCGCAAACGTGCTATCGTGTCTTCCATGACTCCGGAAGAACGTGAAAATCCAGATTTACTCACACCAAGTCGTCGTCGTCGTATTGCTGCTGGTTCTGGTAATACTTTTATCGAAGTCAACAAGTTCATTAAGGATTTTAATCAAGCCAAACAGCTCATGCAAGGTGTCATGTCTGGTGACATGAATAAAATGATGAAACAAATGGGCATCAACCCTAACAACCTTCCTAAAAATATGCCTGGAGGCATGGATATGTCCGACCTTGAAGGAATGATGGGACAAGGTGGCATGCCTGATATGTCTGCTCTCGGAGGAGCTGGTATGCCTGATATGAGCCAGATGCTCGGTGGAGGCCTCAAAGGTAAAATCGGTGAATTTGCCATGAAGCAATCCATGAAACGCATGGCCAACAAAATGAAAAAAGCTAAGAAAAAACGCAAATAAAAAAGGACTCAGTTGAGTCCTTTTTTTTTTTAGTTATTTCGAAGTTTTTCCAAAGTATCTTTAAAGATAGCTGGGATATCGGAAGTAAATTCCATGGCTTTACCAGTTCTTGGATGGGTAAAACCAAGTGTCTTAGCGTGGAGAAACTGCCCATGACCTTTCAAAGTTTTACGAGGACCATAGACCTCATCACCAGCGACAGGATGACCGATATAAGCCATGTGTACGCGGATTTGGTGGGTACGTCCTGTTTCCAGTTGCAATTCCAGCAATGTATAATCACCAAAGCGTTCCAAAACTTGGAAACGTGTCACTGCTGGTTTCCCTTTTGCAGTCACTGCTTGTTTCTTGCGGTCTTTTTCGCTACGTCCGATTGGTGCCTCAATGACTCCACGATCATTTGGGAGATTACCATGAACAATAGCCCAATATTTACGAAGAGACTTCTTGTCCTTCAATTCTTGAGCAAGTGCCATATGCGCTTCATCATTTTTAGCAATCATCAAGAGGCCTGACGTATCCTTATCAATACGATGGACAATCCCTGGACGCAATACACCATTGATGCCTGATAGGTCCTTGATATGGTACATGAGGGCATTAACCAAGGTACCACTGGTATGGCCAGCGCTTGGATGGACGACCATTCCTTGAGGTTTGTTAACTACTGCTACATCCTCATCTTGATAAATGATTTCTAAGGGAATATCTTCAGCCACATACTCTAAAACTTCTGGTTCTGGAACTTGATAAGTGATTACATCCCCTTCTTGAACCGAGTACTTAGCTTTTTTTAACTGACCATTGACCAAGACCTGACCAGACTTGATTTGTTCATTAGCGAGACTACGGGATAGTTCTGTCAAATCTGACAAAGCCTTATCTAAGCGTACTCCGCCTTTTTCAATTTTAATTTCCATTCATTTCCTCTTTTAGCATTGCAAGCAATAACACAACTACTCCTACA
Source organism: Streptococcus sp. HPH0090 (assembly GCF_000411475.1). Taxonomy (GTDB): domain Bacteria; phylum Bacillota; class Bacilli; order Lactobacillales; family Streptococcaceae; genus Streptococcus. Next base: position 650,248 of record NZ_KE150464.1, read on the forward strand.
GTCAGATAACTATCTGCTACATTGAAAATCGCGAAATTGATAAAGTCTAAGTGGAACATATCCACGACAAATCCTTGACTGATGCGATCGATAAAGTTCCCAAGACCACCTGCAATAATCAAAACCAATCCAGAGACAGTCCATAAGGAATCCTCTATATGCTTATGAAGATACCAGATAGCTCCAACCATGACTACCAGGGTAATCACTGCAAAAAACCACTGTTGATCTTGGAGCATCGAAAAGGCTGCTCCCCTATTTTGCAGATAGGTTAAACTAACTAGATTTGGGATCCATGACTTGATTTCACCAAGAGCAATAGTCTTAACGACATAAGACTTTACTAATTGGTCGAATAGGATTAAGGATCCTATAATCCATACTACTAGTCCTCTTTTTTTCATGCTTTCCTCTTCTGATCAAAATACTCTTGCATAACTTCTACAAATAAGGTTCCCGCTTGGCTCAAGTCTACTTCTTCACGTTTCACATAAACCATGCGATTATTGAGATTATCATTTAATGGGATAACGGTGATTCCGTTCACACTATCGCTATCTAAGAATCCAGAACCAGTCGCATAAGCATTTGTTCTTTCAAGAATTCCATTTAAGGTAGCGCGGTCAGTTACGTTAAACATTTGAGAACTAGCACTTGTATCCACAAAGTTCTCTGAATAATAAAGATACTCATCCTTTTCCTGTGTGAATCGCACTGTTGGTAAATCTGCCAAATCCTCCATAACCAACTCTTTTTTCTTGGCTAAGGGATGTCCTTCACGTAGATAGATATGAGTTTGGAAAGGAATCAACTCAATCACTTCAAGTTCTAGCTTTTCAACCCGCTGCATGATTCCCTTTTGGTTTTGATTATTGAGGTAAATAATCCCAATCTCACTATGTCCTTGGGCTACTTCATCCAAAATCTGAACAGTTGTTGATTCAAAAATACGGAAATTCTTATATTCAGGATATTGTTGCGAAAAAGCTGTAATGGTTGGTGGCAAGAAATCATAGTGCTGGCTGGCTATTGAAAACTCATCCTTTTCTTCTTCAGGATTGGCATACTGATTTTGAAAAACATCAAATCCCTTAACTAACTCTTGTGCCTTTTCATAAAATTCCATCCCACGACGAGTGAGAAATGTCCCTGAACTAGTTCTGCGGAAAATCTTGAAGCCGAGCTCTTTTTCCAGGTCTCTTACAGAAATAGATAGACTGGGTTGGCTAACGTACATCTTCTCAGCTGCTTCACGAAAAGTACCACTATTAGCAATAGCCACAACGTAGCGTAATTGTTGAATATTCATGATTTCTCCTTCGATCTCTATCTTATCATTATACCATAAATCAAGCCTATCCAACAAAGGAAAATCATGAGACCGATACTTCTTATCAAAGCAAACAAAAAACACCTTTTAAGGTAGATAAAATTCTAACCAAAAGGCGTTAGTGTTCATATTAATTAGCTGCTGCGTAAAGCTCGTCTACTTTATTCCAGTTAATCACTGAGAAGAAAGCTTTGATATAATCAGGACGAACGTTGCGGTATTTCACGTAGTATGCATGTTCCCAAACATCCAAACCAAGGATTGGTGTTTTACCTTCTGAGATTGGTGTGTCTTGGTTTGCTGTTGAAGTCACTTCAAGCTTACCTTCTCTATTAACAACCAACCATGCCCATCCAGAACCAAAACGAGTTGTTGCTGCTGCTGTGAAGGCTGCTTGGAATTCTTCGAATGAACCAAAAGCTTCATCGATTGCTGCTGCAAGTTCTGCTGAAGGAGCTGTCTTTTCAGGAGTCATCAATTCCCAGAAAAGAGCGTGGTTCAAGTGTCCACCACCGTTGTTGATAAGAGCTTGACGGATATCAGCTGGGATAGACTCTACGTCAGCAAGCAATGCTTCAAGGTCTTCACCAATTTCAGGGTGTTTTTCAAGAGCTGCGTTTGCATTGTTTACGTATGTTTGGTGGTGTTTGTCATGGTGCAAGTGCATTGTTTCAGCATCAATATATGGTTCCAATGCATCGTAAGCGTATGGAAGATCTGGTAAGATAATAGCCATCTGTAATACCTCTTTTTCTTTTTATATAAAAATGATAACGCAATCATCCTGTTTTTTCAAGTTTTTTGCTCAATTCGACTGGCTAGCAATCTGCAATAAAGCCTTCTCAAATAGGTAACCTTTTTCGTAAACCCCTGTCTTAATTTGGTAATCAGCTTGGATGAGATGTCGGATAGAATCCTGTAAGAAATTCAAGGACAAACCTCGTGTGTCACGAAGGGCAAATTTGATTTGATAGGGGTTCGGATTGCGACCAAGATAGTGACCTAAACTGCTGACCATCTGAGATTCTGTCTGACCAGACTCTTGCAAAATTTTAACCTGTGTGTAGAGTCTGAACTGTCCCAGCATAATGGCAATCAGTTTAATCTCATCTTCTCCCTGCAAGGTCAAATCTTTCACTAAATCTCGCGCCTGATCAATCTTATTCCCTAAAATCAACTGGGTTAAATCAAAGATATTATCCTGCAAAGTCTTTGGTATAGCTTCAACAATGTCTTCTTCTGTAATGTCACCATTATCCTTGTAGGCCTGTAAGAAGAGTAGATTATTTTGAATTTCACTGAATTGAAAACCTGATTTAATAAGCAACTGTTCAAAGGACTTCCCATCAAAGGTAAGGCCTTGTTCCTGAGCCCACTTTTGAAAATAAGCTCGTATTTCTTGCTCTTTTGGCTCGATGGCTTCAAAAACTGTCGCATCGCGCTTGAGCAATTTGACCAAACGTCTCTTGCTATCCAACTTCCCTTCAGCAAAAATGACTAGTTTACTAGAAGGTAAAGGATTTTCCAGATAGTCTTCGAAAGATTTAAGTTCATCATCACTTAGATAGCGTTTTTTAGCTGTCGTTATGTCGATAAAATGATCTAAAATAACAATCTTTTCATCTGCAAAGAAAGGAAGACTGACCAACTCTAGCTCCAAGCTTTTGTAGTCTACTTCTTTCATGTCAAAATAAGCAAAGTTCAAATCTGCAGGATCGTAGCCGATTTGCTTTAGAACCTGTGTTTTCATGACGTCATACTGGCCTTGATCGCCCCCTGTAAACAGGGTCAAACTCGGGAGGTTAGCTAAGGACAGTTTTCGGCTTTCTTCTATGGCTAGCATCTATTCTCCTTTCTTTTTAGTTTCGCTTTTATTTAATCAATATAATGTAATTTACCACGGAAATCCTCTAGGCTTTGATAACCTTTTTCCACCATAATTTCTTTTAGTTCATTAGTAATACGCTCAAAAGCACCTACTCCTTCTTTATGAAGAGTAGTTCCTACTTGTACCATGCTGGCACCACATAAAATATGTTCAAAGGCATCACGTCCTGTAAGCACCCCACCAGTTCCAATGATTTGAATTTCTGGATTTAAGCGTTGGTAGAAAGCATGGACATTTGCAAGGGCGGTAGGTTTGATGTATTCTCCACCAATACCACCAAAACCGTTTTTAGGGCGAATCACGACCGACTCATCTTGAATATAAAGACCATTTCCGATAGAGTTGACACAATTCACAAACTTGAGTGGATATTTGTTAAAAATATTTGCTGCCTGGTCAAAATGTACAATATCAAAATAAGGTGGAAGCTTGATTCCTAGTGGTTTTGTAAAATACTCAAAGACTTCTGATAAGATACGGTCTGTTGTTTCAAAATCATAGGCAATCTGAGGTTTTCCTGGAACATTTGGGCATGAGAGATTGAGCTCAGTTAGACCACGGAAATCACTTTCTTGCACCTTCTTCAAAATGGTATGAGTTTCCTCTGGAGACATTCCAACTAATGATAAAAAGAAGGTACGATTTGGTTCCTTTTCTTGCAATTCCAAAAGGTAGTTCAAGTAATAGTCTAAACCATTATTTGGCAGACCCATAGAGTTGATAGAGCCAAGTGGAACATCTTGGTAGCGTGGTTCAGGATTCCCCTGACGAAATTCCAAGGTTGCTGTTTTAGTGACAAAGGTTCCTGCTGCTGAGTTTTTAACACCTTCCAATTCCTCAATGGTCATACAAGCAACTCCTGCCGCATTCATCAAGCAATTATCAAATTCAAAACCAGCGATCTGTGTTTTAGTTGATACCATGATTCTATTCCTCCAGATTCCTTTATATCTCTATTATTATACCATACTTTGATAGGACCCTTTTAATAAAAGTAACCTCATAAAAATGTTGGCTTTTTTAGCTGAAAAAAAGAGCTGTTGCTAAATTGAAAGAATTTTTAGAAAATTTATGTTTTTTTCTTTACACTGCAAAATTTTTCTGCTATAATGTCTCATGTAATAAAATATGACAACAAAAAAGGAGAACGATATGACATCTGCTAAAGAATATATCCAAAGCGTGTTTGAAACTGTAAAAGCTCGTAACGGGCATGAGGCTGAATTTCTCCAGGCGGTTGAAGAATTCTTCAGCACTTTGGAACCTGTCTTTGAAAAACACCCTGAGTATATTGAAGAAAATATCTTGGCACGTATCACTGAGCCTGAGCGCGTAATTAGCTTCCGTGTTCCTTGGGTTGACCGTGATGGAAAAGTTCAAGTTAACCGTGGTTACCGTGTTCAATTCAACTCAGCTGTTGGACCATATAAAGGCGGACTTCGTTTCCACCCAACTGTAAACCAAGGGATTTTGAAATTCCTCGGTTTCGAACAAATCTTTAAAAATGTTTTGACTGGACTTCCAATCGGTGGAGGTAAAGGTGGATCAGACTTCGATCCTAAAGGCAAAACTGATGCTGAAGTAATGCGTTTCTGCCAAAGCTTCATGACTGAATTGCAAAAATACATCGGACCATCTCTTGACGTACCTGCTGGTGATATCGGTGTAGGTGGACGTGAAATTGGTTATCTTTACGGACAGTACAAACGCCTTAACCAATTTGATGCTGGTGTCTTGACTGGTAAACCTCTTGGATTTGGTGGTAGCTTGATTCGTCCAGAAGCAACTGGTTACGGTTTGGTTTACTACACTGAAGAGATGCTTAAAGCAAACGGCAATAGCTTTGCTGGTAAGAAAGTTGTGATTTCAGGTTCTGGTAACGTAGCTCAATACGCGCTTCAAAAAGCAACTGAACTTGGAGCAACTGTTATCTCTGTATCTGACTCAAATGGTTATGTCATCGACGAAAATGGTATCGACTTCGACCTTCTTACAGATGTTAAAGAAAAACGCCGTGCTCGCTTGACTGAGTATGCTGCAGAAAAACCAACTGCTACTTACTATGAAGGTTCTGTATGGACTTACACTGGTAACTACGATATCGCTCTTCCATGTGCGACTCAAAATGAGATCAATGGTGAAGCTGCTAAACGCTTGGTTGCTCAAGGAGTTATCTGTGTGTCTGAAGGGGCTAACATGCCTAGCGACCTTGAAGCTATTAAAGTCTACAAGGAAAATGGAATCCTTTACGGACCTGCCAAAGCTGCCAATGCTGGTGGTGTAGCTGTATCTGCTCTTGAAATGAGCCAAAACAGCCAACGTCTTTCATGGACACGCGAAGAAGTGGACGGTCGCTTGAAAGATATCATGACGAACATCTTCAACACTGCTAAAACAACTGCAGAAACTTACGGTCTTGGAACTGACTACCTTGCAGGTGCAAATATCGCTGCCTTCGAAAACGTAGCAAACGCTATGATTGCGCAAGGTATCGTGTAAAATAATTCAATACAAAAAACCTCAATCACTTCGATTGGGGATTTTTATTTTGGTTTTAAAAAGAGCTCACTAAATTTTTTAGTGAGCTTAAAATTAATAGTTATTTTACTGTAACTAAGGCAAATGAAAGACATTCAACAATTTCACTTGTTACTTTATCAATATTTATATCTCCATTGTCATTAATAATCATAGGAATAGTATAAGAAAGACTTAAAGCTAAAATATAGCGAACGATTCTTTCATTTGACCAATCTCGGATAACACCATTTTCTTTAAACTGATTCAAAATTGGACTAATTGGTTTAATGATTGAACGTACTATGATATTTCCTAACTCTTCAGAAATTTTTTTATCAATAAGTGAACGACTCAAGAGAATTTTAACTTGCATTTTATTGTTTTGAATAAAAACTAACCTATCCTGAACGATACTTTTTAGAAAAAGAGAAAAAGTTTCCTGCTCTATTATAAATCTCTTATCTGAAAAATCAGCAATTACCTCTGGAATAACTTGTTCTAGAAATCTAGATAAAATAGCATCTAGTATACCTTCCTTGGTTTTAAAATAACTAAAAACGGTTCCTTCTGAAACTCCAGCATGTTCAGCAATAAGATTAGATGTTGTATTTTCAAAACCAATCTCGGAAAATAATTTTAAACTGGATATTAATACTTGACGTTGTTTTAAACTTAATTCACTGCTTTTTAATGTCTCAGCAAATTTATATTCTATACTTTCCATTGTTGCCCCCTCTATCTACTCTCTTATTTTAATAATTCTTTTACCACGAGTATGTCCCAATTTCAGACTACGATATGCCTCTCTAACTGACTCTAAAGAAAAACTATATTCTTTCTCAATATTTAGCTGAACTTTTCCATCTGAGACCATCTCCTCTAGAATTTTAAAATCATCATAAGTAGAATGTCTTGGCCCAGTGAACTGAGCCCCTTTGATCATAACAAATGGTGAAGGTACTAAAGTTCCAATATCAGTTCCGTTTAATCCAAGATGGAAAGCTAATTTAACGTAATCACCACCATAGCAATCCAAAAATTTTGTAATAGGTTTTGGAGCTACTGATAAAATAGACTTTTGGATATCCTCTTCATAAGATACTGGTATAGCGCCTAATGATTCTAGATATTCTGCATTTTTCTTGCTTGCAATACCAATAACAGTTGCGCCCTTAGCAACCGCATACTGAACTGCAATGCTTCCAATACCACCTGAAGCTGCCGAAATAACTACAACATCTTTTGAATTTAAATGAATTCTTCTAAAAGCGCCTCCGACCGTTAAAGAGGCCACACCCATAGTAGCAGCATGATTCATGTCAATATTCTCTGGTTTCAATGCGATTTCCGATTCACTAATACAAATTTCTGTTGCTAACGCACCCCTCTTAGTACCAAGTCCAGGATCACTTATTATTGTTCCAAAAACCTTGTCACCTACTGAAAAACGGCTCACTCCTTCACCAATTTCTGTGATAACACCAGCAAAATCCCTAGCGACACCTCTTGGAAATAAAGATGATTTTGATTCAAACCAACGACTTGGTTGTTTTAATTTTGTCAAAAAACTCAAAAAACGAAGCGGCTTCGCCCCCTCGAAAGTTTTGTAATCAATAGGATTTAAACCAACAGCAAATACTTTTACCCTAACTTGATTCATTCTTAATGATTCAGATGTAATATTTACTAATTCTAGGACTTTTTCATTACCAAAACGATTATAGTGTATTGCTTTAACGACCATTATCTTGTTCTCCTAATTACTAAACAAATTGAGTGAACACTCAATCAATTATTATATATTATACGCTTATTCTTTAACGAAATCAACTGCTCTGCTACTTTATATAAAAAATAAGAGGTCTTATGGACCTCTTATTTTTGGGGCTTTATAAACAAGATTTTAGTGCAATTTCCTCTTAGTTTTTCTTCTTTCTAAGAAGGTAAGCTGCAATGCCAACTCCAGCAAGAGCTAAGATTAGACTAAGAACAGAGTCACTTGAACCAGTATTTGGGAGGATTCCAACTTTCTTGTTTGGTTCTTCTGTTGTAGTTGTTGGAGGGACACTTGGTTCATGTTTATTGGTAAGAACAAAGTTTCCTTTACCGTCATCTGTAATAGTTACTTGATAACCTTCTGGAACATCTACTTCTTCAACTGTATAGTTGATTGCTTTACCATTGATTTTTTCATTAAGGTCGCTAAATGTATAAGTCCACTTGTTCTCTTCAGATAACTCAATTACAGCGCCAGTTTTCTGACCATCAGCATAAAGTTGTACTTTAACATTCTTAGGTCGAATACCGTCTTTGTTATCACTATCATCCCATTTCTTAGTTACTTGAACTGTTGTCTTAGATGGAGTATGCGTATTACGGATCACCACTTGACCTGGATCAGTTGCTTCAACCGTTTGAGTATAACCTTCTGGCACTTCTGTTTCTTTCACTGTATATTGAACAGCTTTGCCATCTTTTTTCTCATCCAATTCAGAGAAGGTGTAAGTCCATTTGTTATCTTCAGAGAGCTCTACTTCTTTACCTAATGCTTGACCGTCAGCATAGAGTTGAACCTTGATTGCCTTCGGACGAAGGCCATCTTGGTTTTCTGCATCATCCCACTTCTTAGTCACTGTTAAACTAGTTTTACCTGGTTTGTATGTGTTTGTGATAGTTGTACCATCAATCGTTGCTGTGTAGTTTGCTACGGTATCTTCTGTCACAGTGTAGATGATTTTCTGACCGTTTTTATAGACTGGTAGGTTTGTGAAGGTATGACTCCATGTTTCTCCCTCACCAGAAAGAGTTGCTGTTTGAACTTTCTCACCATTAGCCAAGATATGAACCGTAATTGTTGTAGGACGGAGACCATCTTGGTTTTTAGCATCATCCCAAACTTTTTTTACAGTTACTTCTGTTGTTTCAGGAGTTCGCTTGTTAGTAATCGTTGCTTTTCCATCTATAAATTCAGCTTCTTCTTTATCAACTGTGTAATAAGCTGGTACTTTAACTTCTTTTACAGTATAGCTGAAAAGGTTACCCTCGCTATCTCTATCTGGTAGATTGCTAAAGGTTGCTTTCCAATTATTCGCTGCTGAGAGTGAAACTGGTGTTCCTTCTGCTTTACCATTTTTATACAATTGGAATTCAATAAATTTCGGACGAAGACCTTCAATATTGTCTTGGTCATCCCAAACTTTAGAAGCTTCGAGATTGATATATTGGATAGCTGTCTTATTTGAAATCACTTTTGGCGATGCTTTGGAACCAACAGCTTCTCCATCAATTGTAACATGATAGATTTGTTGGTCTGCATCGTAAGTGACAACGACTGCATGCTCTGTCTCATCCAACTTGTAGTTGTTTGGAGCTTTAGTCTCTTTAAGTGTGTAAGTTCCTTCTGTTAGGGTAGTGAAGGCAAGGTTTCCATCCTTATCAGAAACTTGAGTTGCAAGAACAGTACCAGTAGCATCTGACAAGGTGAACTCTGCACCTGCTAAAGCTTTACTTGTATCGTCTTTATCCACTTTCTTCACATGGAAGCTAGCCGCAAAGATTTGAGAAGTTACCGTATTAGACTCACGGTTTCCATCATGTCCTTTAGCTCTATATCCAAATTGGTTATGAGCTTGAACGACACCTGAACGGCCACCATTGTCCTTGTTGTCTTCTGTATGATCTAGCATCAATTGCTTAACTTGGTCTGTCAATTCGCTTGGGTTGACCACTGGTACAGCAATATCAACTTGGCTACGCGCACCGATAGCGGTTCCTTCATTTGCAACGACCTTAATTCCTGTTACTTTACTATAGTCTGTGATATCTGCTGACCAAATATCTTTATCTGCAGCTTGTGCCATAGTGCTAGCTGTAACTGTTGTATCTGTAGTGTAGTATACTGTCCAACCTTCTGGAGCAGTGACTGGTCCACGAAGACTGACAGTGTATTCTGTCTTACGAGCAGAAGCATCAAGTGTATTGACATCACCAACTTTAGGAAGGACATCATAGATAACCGTATTTTCAACTGGATTATCTGTGTTGTTCTTAATTGTTAATTTGTAATTAAAGGTTTCACCTGGTTTAAAGGTACGAGTTACTGTTGAGGCATCAGATAAGTCATCGTTTTTAGCAATGAACTTACGAGCATAGACACCTTCAGCTGCAACGATAGTATAGTTAGATTCCGCATGAGGAATCTTATCCGTTGTCGAACCGTTGTTATTTAAATCGTAGCTATCTACTGCAATCTTATTAGGGTTAGCAGTTTCTAAATCCCAGAGACCTTCCCCAGCCAAATAAATATGGTTGGTAAAGGTTCCGCCATCGGCCTTACCTTTCAGCTTAGTATAGATAAATGGCAAACGAACTTGACCACCAGTCTCTAGAGCACGTTTGATAAATTCCTTTTGATCCAAGTGGATAATCAAGGCAGAACGTCCAGAGTTGTGGTAGTTTTCAACCACTTCATAGGATTTGTTCCAAGGAGCATAAAAACGAGTGTTATTCTTATCAAAATATTGATCTAAGTCCTTAAAGTCAATGTCCAAGGTATTTGGATCAAAGAGATCAATAACACGCAAGTCCTTGTAATCCTTACCTGGATCCAAGCGAACATTTTCAGCAGATAGGGAAAAACGAATGGTTTTTCCATCTGTGAATTGGACATTGTTGTAATCTGTATTCTTAGTCAGTTCAACATTTTCTTTCAAAGGAAGAAGTTTGAACTGCCATTTAGCAGATTGGTCTCTGTCTGCACCTGACTGGGTTTTGTAAGTAATTCGTCCAGTATTTTCATAGGCATTCTTGGTATCATCATTCTGATCAATATGGGTCTTTTCTGGATCTTTAAAAGATGTATAGGTAGAAATATAAATCCCTTGACCAGATGGAAGCTCGAAGTCGTCTTTCATCTCCAGTCTCCAGCCGACAACCGTTCCATATTTGGTCAAATCAGTGCTTCCAAATCCATCCTTGTCTGCCTCTGGTTGGATTTCTTTAGTTGAACCATCTTCCATGGTTAGGATGATGCGTTTCACGTATTGATTGATCAGAGGTCCATTTCCATAGATTCCAATCAACATACGACCATATTCAATTTTGGTAAACTTCAAACGAGAGTCTACTTGCTCATCATAAAAGACAATGTTTTTCTGAGCAAATGGTGTGATATTTTGGAATTTCAATACCCACTTATAGTTGGCTGCCTTGTAGTCTGTCGAATCGTAGACATTACCTTCAGCTTGTTTGGCAAAAGATCCTTTTCCTTCCAAGTCACGCGAAGTGAGTCGGAAGATGAGAGAATCTTCAGCCGTTACATCTGGTTCTCCCTCACCACGTTCCGCAGGAATCCCCACGACAGACGCAGTATTGGTCAAATCTTTCACTAAGACATCTTCTAAAGTTTGGTCTTTTTCCATGACCAAATCAGGGAATTTCAAGTATAAGAAACTCTTATCTTGGATTTTTTGCATCAAATCAGAATGATAGTTTTGAGGATTGGCATTGGCATCGGCAACAAAAGTTTTTGAAACCGTACCATCCCCATTGTCGACCCAGCCTTCTGATTTTTCTGTATCCAGAACTGCTGTACGAGTTTTTCCGTTTTTATCCGTATAAGTTGGTAACTTATCAGTAATCGTTGCAGATTCCAACTGGCGATAGCTACCATTATACTGTCCACGCATCCCATCTAACAAGAAGGCAAATGGAACTGAACTAGCTTTTTCAATGTACTTTTTACCATCAGCACCTATCACAATCCCTGGAGATGCTTCCGCATAGTCCCTAGACATGGTCGCATCATAGTTCTGATTAATAAACTTGGTCAAGGTATAATCCTTGTATTGAGGTTTCCAGGTTATACTATTGAGGGCAGTCTCAGCACCATTAACATTCAATGTCCCTGTGATATCCATCGAGTAGTTTGTAGGAGGAAATCCTAACTTAAACTTAGCGATGAATGGTAGTGTCAACACCTCTGACTTTTGGTAATTGGTGAAATGTAGGCTGATTTGGTAATCATCTCCCACCTTGGTCACTGTTGGTTCATCATGTTGAGAACTACTAGTGAATCCTGGAAGACTAACTTCCGATAAGTATTTCCCAGGGAGGACTACATTAACCACGACATCATTGATATCTGTCGTCAGATTTTTTGGGGTAATCTGAATATAGCCAGACATGGTATCAGAAGTGTTATAGGCCATACCACCCGGATGGTCTTGTTTATCTCCGTACAAGAGACTAACATCTAAGGCACCATTATCTCCGACTGCTAGTTCTTTTGCCAGGACTGATACAGCTCCTTGACTCATTTGCCCTAGCATCATTAATATGGTGAATAGGACAAAACCTTTTCTCAAGAAGGCTTTCCATAAGGAATTTTTCCTGTTCATCATTCTTCTCCTTTATATTAATTGAAACACATTGGCTCAAATTAATTTTATCACAAATAAGATATTTTATCTACAAAAATTATACATTTTTTATATCTAGTATACACTTTTTTGATTTTTACGTATTTTATATACATTTACTTTTAGGTGATAGATAAAAATTACTCTAAACAAGACCAAAATAAACAAAAAAATCTACCAAAAATGGTAGATTTTTTCTTACAATTTACCTGCTACGGCATCCAACAAGTCTTGAATGTTCGCTTGGTTGCTTCCTCCTGCCATGGCCATGTCTGGTTTCCCACCACCACGTCCATCAACGATTGGAGCTAATTCTTTAATCACATTACCTGCATGCACATCTTTTGTCTTGCTAGCTACAAGGACATTGACCTTATCACCGATAGCTGCGACAAGAACAAGGACATCAGAGTAATCTTTTTGTTTCCAGTTATCCGCAAAGGTACGAAGGGCACCTGCATCTGATACTGAAACTTGGCTGGCAATGTAACGGTGGCCGTTTGCTTCTTGAACATTCTTGAAGACATCACCTGCTGCCGCCGCTGCTGCTTTTTCCTTCAATTCTGCATTTTCTTTTTGCAATTGACGGAGTTGCTCCTGAAGTCCTTCAACCTTGTGAGGTACTTCCTTGAGTTGAGGAGCTTTCAAGGTTGTTGCGACTGCTTTCAGTGCATCTTCTTGTTCACGGTAAGCTTCAAAGGCTTCTTTACCAGTCACTGCCAAGATACGACGAGTTCCTGATCCGATTCCTTCTTCTTTGACAATCTTGAAGAGACCAATTTCAGAAGTATTACCTACGTGAGTACCACCACAGAGCTCAACAGAGTAATCACCGATAGTGACAACGCGGACTTCCTTACCGTATTTCTCACCAAAGAGGGCCATAGCTCCCATTTCTTTAGCGGTGTCAATGTCTGTCTCAACAGTTTCTACTGCGATGGCTTCCCAAATCTGCTCATTGACTTGTTGCTCAATAGCACGCAACTCTTCTGGAGTCACTGCTTGGAAGTGAGTAAAGTCAAAGCGTAGGAATTCTACCTCATTAAGAGATCCTGCCTGAGTGGCGTGGTGACCAAGGATATTATGAAGAGCTGCATGGAGCAAGTGAGTGGCTGTGTGGTTCTTCATGACACGGTGACGACGATTGCTATCGATAGCCAAGGTGTATTCTTGGTTCAAAGCAAGTGGTGCAAGAACTTCAACGGTATGGAGTGGTTGTCCGTTTGGTGCTTTTTGAACATCTGTCACTGTCGCTACAACATTTCCTTGAGCATCTAAGATTTGACCATGATCCGCAACTTGTCCACCCATTTCAGCGTAGAATGGAGTTTCTGCAAAGATAAGAGATGCAGTTCCTTCAGATACAGCTTCTACTTCTACATTGTCCGCTACGATAGCCACCAACTTAGAAGGCAATTGGCTAGCATTGTAGTTGAAGCTACTTTCAACTGTAATGTTTTGAAGGGTTTCGTTTTGCATCCCCATAGATCCACCTTTGACAGCAGATGCACGCGCACGTTCTTGTTGTTCCTTCATGGCTGCTTCAAAACCTTCACGGTCAACCGTCATACCAGCTTCTTCAGCAATTTCTTCTGTCAATTCCACTGGGAATCCGTATGTATCATAGAGTTTGAAGACATCTTGACCAGCGATGACGCTTTGACCTTTGGCTTTCAAGTCTGCTACGATGGTTTCTGCAAAGTGTTGACCTGAGTGAAGGGTACGAGCAAATGACTCTTCCTCGCTCTTCACGATTTTTTCGATAAAGTCGCGTTTTTCAAGCACTTCTGGGTAGTAACTTTCCATGATTTTTCCAACTGTTGGAACGAGTTTATAAAGGAAAGGCTCGTTGATACCCAATTTTTGACCGTGCATAGAAGCACGACGGAGAAGACGACGGAGTACATATCCACGACCTTCATTTCCAGGAAGGGCACCATCCCCAATCGCAAATGAAAGCGAACGGATATGGTCGGCAATGACCTTGAAGCTCATATTGTCACCATCTTGGTCGTATACCTTACCAGACAATTTCTCAACTTCACGGATGATCGGCATGAAGAGGTCTGTCTCAAAGTTTGTCTTCGCCCCTTGGATAACCGCCACCAAACGCTCTAAACCTGCGCCCGTATCAATGTTCTTGTGTGGCAATTCCTTGTATTCGCTACGAGGAACAGCAGGGTCTGCGTTAAATTGCGACAAGACAATATTCCAGATTTCGATGTAACGGTCGTTTTCGATATCTTCTGCAAGAAGACGAAGGCCGATGTTTTCTGGGTCAAAGGCTTCTCCACGGTCGAAGAAGATTTCTGTATCAGGTCCAGAAGGTCCCGCACCGATTTCCCAGAAGTTGTCTTCGATTGGGATCAAGTGACTTGGATCCACTCCCACTTCAATCCAGCGGTTGTATGAATCCTTGTCATCTGGATAATAAGTCATGTAGAGTTTGTCTTTAGGGAAGTCAAACCACTCAGGACTTGTCAAAAGCTCATAAGCCCAAGTAATGGCTTCGTCACGGAAGTAATCCCCGATTGAGAAGTTCCCCAACATTTCAAACATAGTATGGTGACGAGCAGTCTTCCCTACGTTTTCGATATCGTTGGTACGGATGGCTTTTTGCGCATTGGTAATACGTGGGTTTTCAGGTTTGATAGTTCCATCGAAGTATTTCTTAAGAGTGGCAACCCCTGAGTTGATCCACAACAGTGTTGGGTCATTTACTGGAACCAAGCTAACAGATGGCTCTACTGAGTGGCCTTTACTTGCCCAGAAATCAAGCCACATTTGGCGGACTTGTGCACTAGATAATTGTTTCATAATGTCTCCTTTTTACTAATTAGATTGGCTTTCTAGCATCTCCACATAGTCGATAGCAACGCAGAGGGAAATGACTAGGTCTGCATAAGATTCGTCGTAGACTGTTACAGTATAGGTAGAGGTTAAATGAAAAAGTTCCTTGGTAATCTCAGCAATCACTTGATCACGATCATCTAGGAGTCTAAAATTCAAATCCCAGATATTGCCTTCGATACGAAGACCGAGATTGTCGAACTCATACTTATCTCTAAATAAAGTGAGCTTCTTTCGAATATAGAAACTATCTCCATTACTGAGTTGAATCTCAAAGCGTGGCATAAAGGTAAGAATTTCTTTACTAATTCCACTGACCTGTTCACCAACTGCATCATAAATGGTAAAAGTCTTAGGAATCTTAAAAAATGAACCTTCAACCTGATAGGCGACATTGCCCATTTCATCCTTGATATCAAAACGTTCACCACCTAGACGGAACTTTTGTTTAACAAGAAATGTTTTCATAAGCACCTCCAAAAATAAAAGACAAATCCATATCACGAAGGGCGAAAAACCGCGGTACCACCTTCATTCAATGAACTTGTCATTCTTGATTCTTATGCAATTGTTACAATCGAGTAGCATGATTTTCTATCTTAGATGGCTCGCAGCACCGCCAATTCTCTGAACTAAGATGGAGAGAAAATCAATTCTCAACTTTCTTATTATATCGTTTTTTGATGATTGAGTCAACTGGGAAAGCTAACAAAAAACGAACCAGCTTAACTGATTCGTTTTATTTATACTCCTACTTCCGATACATCTTAAACTGTAGGAAGAGGTCACTATAGATACCTGTCCATTTATGGTCAAATTTCTCATAAACTTCCAGGTGTTTCATAGTGTCTGCGTCTGGATAGAAGGACTTGTCCTCTTTTGTCTCCTCAGGGAGCATTTCCTTAGCAGCATTGTTTGGTGTTGAATAACCGACATATTCTGCATTTTTGAGAGCATTTTCGGGTTTCAACATGAAGTTGATGAAGGCATAGGCTGCATCCTTGTTCTTAACTGTCTTTGGTATCACCATATTGTCAAACCAGAGGTTACTTGCTTCTGTAGGTACGACGTATTTGAGGTTAGGATTCTTTTCCAACATCTGGCTAGCTTCCCCTGAGAAAGTCACACCGATGGCAGCGTTATTCTGAATCATGTAACCCTTCATCTCATCGGCTACAATAGCCTTGATATTAGGAGTTAGCTCATAAAGTTTATCGACCGTTTGTGACAGTTGTTGTGGATCTTTAGAGTTGAGGCTATAGCCTAGTGAGTTAAGACCTAACCCAAGCACTTCACGCGCCCCATCAAAGAGCATGATTGAATCCTTGTATTCTGGTTTCCAGAGGTCATCCCAATGTTCAGGCGCTTCTTCCACCATTGTTTCATTATAAACAATTCCCAATGTTCCCCAGAAGTATGGGATTGAGTACTGGTTGTTGGGGTCAAAAGACTGGTTGAGAAACTCTGGACCAATATTCTCAATTCCCTCAATCTTACTATAATCAAGTGGAACTAAGAGATCTTCGTCCTTCAACTTGTTAATCATGTACTCACTCGGGATGGCAATATCATAGGTTGTTCCACCCTGCTTGATTTTCGTGTACATGGCTTCGTTAGAATCAAAGGTTTCGTACTGAACTTGGATTCCCGTTTCTTCTGTAAATTTTTCCAGAAGTTCAGGATCGATATAGTCTCCCCAGTTGTAGATAACCAATTTTTGACTATCACGACTATTGATTTTACTATCAAGATGGTAAGAAATTCCCCACAAAACGAGGATAATCGCAAGAATTCCTGCTAAAAATGAATAGAGCTTTTTCATGCTTTCTCCTCCTTCTCACGCGAAATAAAGTAATAGCCGACAACCAAGATAATACTAAAGAGAAAGACTAGGGCTGAAAGTGCATTGATTTCTAAGGAAATCCCTTTACGAGCTCGAGAGTAAATCTCGACTGAGAGGGTTGAAAAACCATTCCCCGTTACAAAGAAAGTTACAGCAAAATCATCCAGTGAATAGGTGAAAGCCATGAAATAACCTGCAATGATAGACGGTGTTAGGTAAGGAAGCATAATTTCCTTGAACATTTGGAACTGACTAGCTCCAAGGTCATAGGCTGCATGAATCATATCTCCATTCATCTCTTTCAATCGAGGCAAGACCATGAGCACTACAATTGGAATTGAAAAGGCCACATGACTAGAAAGAACTGTCAAAAATCCAAGCGAAAACTTGAGTTGTGTAAAGAGAATCAAGAAACTAGCACCAATCATAACGTCTGGAGCAACCATCAAAATGTTATTGAGTGATAGAAATGCTTCTTGGTATCTCTTGCGTGATTGGTAGATGTAGATAGCTCCAAAGGTACCAATCACTGTCGCAATTAAGGCTGACAAAAAGGCTAGTAAAAATGTCTGTACCAGGATCAGCATGAGTCTTCCATCGCTAAACATAGTATGGAAATGAGCTAAACTAAAACCTGTAAAACTATTCATATCGTCCCCAGCATTGAAGGCATAACCAATCAAGTAGAAGATTGGCAGATAGAGGACGATAAAGACGAAGGCTAGGTATAGATTCGATAATTTTTTCATCGTTCTCTCCTTTCCTTAGTCACCCACATAGTGACGAACATAGTCAGGATAAGAACAACACCGATAGTTGAACCCATACCATAGTTGTCGTTGGTTAGGAAGTTCTGCTCGATGGCAGTCCCCAAGGTAATTACTCGGTTCCCTCCAATCAAACGGGTCAACATGAAAAGACTCAAACTTGGGATAAAGACAGATTGGACACCACTTCGCACTCCATTCATTGACAGAGGGAAGATGACATGGCGGAAGGTTTCCCACTTGGTCGCACCGAGGTCATAGCTAGCATTGATGAGATTATTATCCATATCATCTAAAACATTGAAGATGGGCAAAATCATAAATGGAAGCTCGATATAGCTTGCTACAAAGATAAATGAGAAATCTGTAAAGAGCAACTGCTGCGAACCAATCCCGATAAATTCTAGAAATTGGTTGATAGAGCCATTTTGCCCGAAAATCCCGATAAAGGCATAGGCCTTAAGGAGAAGGTTGATCCAGGTTGGCAGGATAATCAGCATGAGCCATAGTTGACGGTGTTTAAGACGAGTCAAAAAGAGGGCTGTTGGGTAGCTGATAAGTAGCGTCACTAGAGTTACAATCCCTGCATAGAGCACTGAGTTAAAACTCATTTTGAGATAGGTCAAATTTTGGGACGCAAAATAGGATTTATAGTTTTCTAAACTGAACTGGCCTTCGATGTTGAAAAAGGATTGTCCAAATATCAAGACCAAGGGTGCCAATACAAAGAGTGCAATCCAAAGCATGTAGGGCACTACAAAGAGTTTAGAGGTTGTTTTCTTCATCTCTTTCCTCCTCAATAGCGTTAATCAAACCTGCTTCATGCTCTTCGATTTCTACGTACTCTTCGATACGAGCATCGAACTCTTCTTCCGTTTCATTGAGACGCATGATGTGAATATCTTCAGGTTCAAAGTCCAAACCGATTTCCTCACCAACGATGGCCTTACGAGTTGAGTGAATCATCCATTCATTGCCGAGTTCATCATATGCAATGATCTCATAGTGAACCCCACGGAAAAGCTGGGTATCAACCTTCACTTGGAGCTTCCCTTCTTCTGGGAGGGTAATGCGCAAGTCTTCTGGACGAATGACGACTTCGACTGGTTCATTTGGTTTCATCCCACCGTCGACCGCTTCAAAGCGTTTGCCGTTAAACTCGACCAAGTAGTCCTCAATCATGGTTCCTGGCAAGATGTTTGATTCACCGATAAAGGTCGCAACAAAGTGGTTGATTGGCTCATCGTAGATGTCCACTGGTGTTCCGGACTGAACAATTTCACCGTCATTCATAACGAAAATCCAGTCACTCATAGCCAGGGCTTCTTCCTGATCGTGGGTAACAAAAACAAAGGTAATACCCAATCGTTGTTGCAATTCACGCAATTCGTACTGCATGTCGGTTCGCAACTTCAGGTCAAGAGCTGACAAAGGCTCATCCAAGAGGACCACACGTGGTTGGTTGATAATCGCACGCGCAATTGCTACACGCTGACGTTGTCCTCCAGAAAGCTTACGAATAGAACGTTTTTCGAAACCTTCCAACTGTACCATTTTGAGAACTTCTAATACACGTCGTTCGATTTCTTTCTTATCGACCTTACGCAAACGCAATGGAAAGGCAACATTTTCAAAGACATTCATATGCGGGAACAAGGCATAAGACTGGAAGACCGTATGAACATCGCGCTTATTGGTCGGAATATCATTGATTCGCACGCCGTCCAACAAAATATCACCAGTCGTTGCATCCAGCAAACCTGCGATGATATTGAGAATAGTTGATTTTCCTGATCCAGACGCTCCTAGCAGTGTATAAAATTTTCCTTCTTCCAACTCAAAGTTAATATCCTTGAGAACCTTGGTGTCGCTATCTTCAAAAACTTTAGAGACGTTTCTGAATTCGATAATTGGTTTTTTCAATTCCTCTAAATTCCTTTTTCTTCGTAAATTAACAGATTGGGACCTTTTTAAATGCTAGAAACAAGCTTAGGACATAAAATGGCCTAAATCTCATCTAGCGATAAAATCCCAATCTTTGAATGATGTGTAAAAATAATGTTATTCGTGCTCACCCAGAATACGAACTTCTCTCTCGAGGGTAACGCCTGAATGTTCTTTAACTTTTTCAATGACAGACTCAATTAAGTCTTCATAATCTCTAGCAGTTCCATCAGCTACATTTATCATAAAGCCTGCATGCTTTTCTGAGACTTCGACACCACCGATACGGTAGCCCTTCAAACCAGCTTCTGAAATCAATTGCCCTGCAAAATGCCCAACCGGACGTTTAAAGACAGAACCACAAGATGGATACTCCAACGGTTGTTTAAGTTCTCTTAAATGGGTCAAGCGTTCCATTTCTTGTTTGATCGTCTCATAATTTCCTGGAGATAGTGCGAATTTAGCTGATAAGACGACTGCTCCAGATTCTTGAATGGCTGAATGACGATAACCAAAGGCTAAGTCTTTGGCAGATAAAGTCTCGATTTCACCATCTTTTGTTAAAATCTGACACGATTGCAAGATATGAGCAATCTCACCACCATAGGCACCAGCGTTCATAAAGACAGCACCACCGACGCTTCCTGGAATTCCACAAGCAAACTCAAAACCCGTCAAACTATGACGAAGAGCTATACGAGTCGTTTCAATCAAGTTAGCTCCAGCTTCTGCCTCAATCGTATAACCATCAACTGTGACATTATTCAATTTGTCACACATGATGACAAAACCACGAACTCCACCTTCACGAACGATAATATTACTTGCATTTCCAAGAACCATCCATGAGATATTTTCTTGATTGGCAAATTTAACGACACGAGCCATCTCGTAGCGATTTCGAGGAAAAACTAAGTAATCTGCTTTCCCTCCAACTTTTGTATAGGTATAAGTTTTCAATGGCTCATCGAATCGAATGTCAATTCCTTCTAAGGTTTCTTTTAATTTATCTAATACAGTCATTTTTCTTATCCTTTTATAAAATTCATTCCATTATACCATTTTTAGCGATTTTTTTCGATGATTTGATGAGCTTTTTTATTCATACAAATTAAAAAGAGGCTAGGCCTCTTTTCGTTTATTGTTTTTTATAAAAAATTGACTTTGTAAAGTATACAAATAAGAAAACTTCCACAGCTAGTAATCCTTCCACTATTAGTGGATTTGAAATCCAACCAACCTGTGAAAGACTCGGAGCCAAATCAAATAGGGCATGTAGACCATAGGCAGCTACTAAGTAAATCCAATTCTTTTGACGAACTGCTTGATAAACCCAGAAAGAGAGTCCGATTTGCATCACCAGAGCAAGTATGCGTTCAACACCTAGTAAATAAACTTGCCATACAGATAGGGACTGAACTGCTTCAAGTGTAGTTTTTGGAAGGAGATTCGCTACATCGGGATTTGAAGACTCTAATAATGATAGGAGGATCAAAAGACTAATCAAACTTCCCATTCCGAGGTAGAGCAATTCCAAACCTCCATGCCCCAACCCATAAGCTAAGGCATCTGAATCTTCTAAGTTTCTCTTCTTCTCTAACCATTTAAAGAAGACAAGGCGAGCCGTTTCTTCAAAGATAGCTGCCATAGCAATTCCATAAAGGACATATAAAAAAGGGTGCTCCTGCATGAGCGAAATGGTTCCGTCTTTTTGTGGATGAAGTACCAAAAGGTGAACGATTTTCTCCAAGACTTGAGAAGAAACAAAGAATGCCACTGCCCCAAGACCTAGTACCGAAAGGTTAATCTTGTATTTCTTTTTTGCATACCAAATGGCTGCTATAAGAAATACAACTAAAGCTATCATAGTAATTATTACATGAATTTTCATATCTTGCACCTCTTACTCTGCTTGATCGATATCTTTTTTCATCTCATCTACATTAAACTTAGCAAAGAGATATTTACGATCCTGAACAGGGAAACGTTGATCCAGCTGGTCAACAGCACCTACCTCTACAATTCCTTCCTTGATAACAAAGTCCATAACGTGGCCACCAAAGGTTAGGTCATCTGAGATAAAGTGCAAATGATAACCAGCAACACTGACGCCATGGAAAATTTCAGGTGTCCAGAATCCAACAATTGTTCCTGAAACATTGTCACAGCTATATTCAGGCTGATGAGTTGCCACCTCAGCAAACTTTGTTTCACTTGTTGATTTTGGAATCATACGAACATGCATATGTTTAAAATCACCGTGAATCTTAATCGAACGAAATAGGTTTTCCCCATCATAATAGGACTCAATACGCTTTTCAAGTTCCTGATCAGTCATTTCAAAACGCTGACGAAAAATAACTTCTGCCTGGTGGGGTACAACTGCCGCATAAGGGATCAGAGCATCTGGCGACACTTCAACGATTTCAGGTTTATCACCTGACCCCTTAGCTTGATAAGCCTTTCCATCTAAGACAATCAATTCCCCGTCAATGGAATCTAGAGTTCCTAGCCCTAAATCGCCATGTTCAAGCAATTCACCAACGGTCATGGTTCCACCGTAAAGTCCAGCCATTAAGGCTCCCAAAGTATTGTATTGGAATAATTTCACTGGTTCTTGCACCTTCATCATCTCACTCTTATTGAAATTTTACTTACTAAGTATATCACATTTCTGATTAGAATTGAATGCTAGACTGCCTTTTAATACTCAATGAAAATCAAAGAGCAAACTAGGAAACTAGCCGCAGGCTGCTCAAAGCACTGCTTTGAGGTTGTGGATAGAACTGATGTAGTCAGCTCAAAACACTGTTTTGAGGTTGTAGATGGAACTGACGTAGTCAGTATCCTACACATACGGCAAGGCGACGTTGACTCGGTTTGAAGAGATTTTCTAAAAGTATAACATTGCCAAACTTCTGAAAAAAAGGTACAATGTAACAAAATCAAGAGAGGTCTGGGATGAAGCAAGAAAGCAAGTACGAACAAGTCGTACACTATCTAAAAAATGAGATAGAATCAGGTAGATTTGTGACAGGAAGTCGCCTGCCATCTATTCGAAGACTCAGTCAAGATTTCCACTGCAGTAAGGACACTATTCAGCGTGCACTCATGGAACTTCGATACGAGAAATACATCTACTCCAAGCCTCAAAGTGGTTATTATGTATTGGAACAACAAACCAGTCACGAAGACCTAATTATCTCCGTTAATGATGAACATGTGGCTGCCTATGATGATTTTCGGCTTTGCGTCAATGAAAGCTTGATTGGACGAGAAAATTATCTCTACAACTACTATGAAAACCAAGAGGGACTAGAAGAATTACGAAAATCTGTTCAGACATTACTTTTTAATCAAGCGATTTATAGTAAGGCAGACCAGTTAGTCATGACATCTGGAACCCAGCAAGCACTGTTTATTCTTTCTCAGATTGATTTTCCAGGTCAAGCTCAGGAAATACTGGTTGAACAGCCAACCTATCATCGGATGAATCAACTACTACTAGCTCAAAACATTCCCTATCAAACCATTGAACGTCAGGTGGACGGTATTGACCTAAACGAACTTGAGAAACAGTTTAAGAGTGGAAAGATTAAGTTTTTCTATACTATTCCCCGTTTCCACTACCCTCTGGGGCATTCCTATTCTGAGGAGGAAAAACTTGCTATCCTTGACTTGGCTGCAAAATACCAGATCTATATCGTTGAAGATGACTATCTAGGTGACTTAGATCCTAAAATGGGACAAACTTTTCATTATCTGGATCAACATGATTTGGTCATTTATATCAAATCCTTTTCTACGAGTCTATTTCCTGCCCTCCGGATAACTGCACTTCTTCTTCCAAATGCTATAAAGGATGCTTTTATAACTTATAAAAATATTCTGGACTATGATAACAACCTTATCATGCAAAAGGCCTTATCTCTTTATATTGATAGTCAACTCTTTGAGAAAAACAGACTCGCAAGATTAGCACTTCAGGAAAAAAGTCAGGAGCACATCCAACAACTTTTAAATAACTATCCCATTTCCTTGCCAATCTATTCTCTCCATGATGGAGTCTTACTTGATCTTAGAGACTATCCTAAGATTGCAAGTCTCAAACACAGTCCTTTAAATCTCGACTTTTTCGAAGCATCCTACATAGGGGCTTGTCCCTATCACTTTGCAAAAGTTCCCTTTGAAAATATTGAAGCAACACTAAAATACTTAAAAACAGAGCTGGACTAAAGTCCAACTCTGTTATTTTTTATTGTTCTACTTCGGTTAATTTAGAAGCTTTCTCAAGATAGGTTTGGTAAGTTCCGTCATCTTTCAATTTTTGGATGACCTTATCTACTACTTCCTTCAAATCTGAATTGCCTTTTTTGATAGCTACAGCATTTGCTTCGCCTTCTTTCATGGTCAAGCTTACTGTAGCAACAGCCAAATCAGAGTTTTTACCAGCATAACTTAGAGCAACTGGTTCATCCATATGAACAGCATCAACCTTACCTGATTGAAGCTCATTGACTGCCTCACCCATGTTAGTCAAAGATGTTAACTGCGCATTTGGAAGTTGTTCTTTGACCATTGATTCAGGAACAGTTCCTTTTTGAGCTGCAATATTAGCACTTGCAAGAGAATCTAAATCCTTGTATTTTTCAAGATCAGCCTTTCTGATAAGGAAGCTAATTTTGTTTTCATAGTATGGAATTGAGAAATCAAAGACTTCTTTTCTTTCTTCAGTTGCACTGATTCCCGCAATGGCCAAGTCAGCCTTTCCTGTCTGAAGACTAGTCAAGACGTTATCAAAACTCATGCTTGAAACTTCCAATTTTACTCCAAGTTCATCAGCGATTGCTTGTGCCATGTCAATATCAGCACCTACAACTTGGTTCTTACCATCCACAAGCGCTTGGAACTCAAATGGAGCATAATCTGGGCTTGTTGCGACCACCAATTTCCCTTTTTGTTTGATAGCCTCTACTGCAGACTGTGAGCTTGAGCTAGACGATTGGCAAGCTACTAAAAAGAAACTTGCAAGAAAACTACATAAAACAAATATCCATTTTTTAAATTTCATAAATAAACAACCTCTCTGTTAATTTTGTATAATTATAACTCTATAAAAATTGTTTGTCAAGTATATTTTTAATATTTATTTATTTTTTTCGATTTCTTTAACAAAAAAGGAGCTTTTATTCATTATTCAGCCCCTTTTTATGTATAATTAATCAATTTTACAATTCGACAATCTTACCTGTTTCAAAGTAAACAACCCATTCACAGATATTCTTTGCATAGTCACCGATGCGCTCCAAGTAAGAAATAACTTGGAAATAATCACGACCTGTGACAATAGCATCCGGATTCTTTCTGATTTCTTCAGTTGCCAAATCACGAATATTTTCGAAGTAATGGTTAATTTTTTCATCCATGGTTGCAACTTCGTAGGCCTTGTCGACTGATCCGTTAAGGTAAAGTTCGAGAGTTGTTTCCACAAAACCTTTAACATCGCGTCCCATGTTTTTGATTTCTTCCTCAACTGCTGGGATACGTTGTTCACCCTTCATACGAATAGTTGCTTCCGCAATAGATACCGCATGGTCACCCATACGTTCTAAGTCTGATACAGCTTTTAGGACTGTCAACACTGTACGCAAGTCTTGTGAAACAGGCTGTTGAAGCGCAATAATTTCAAATGATTTCTTTTCAAGTTTTACTTCATATTCATTTACTTCTGCGTCTTCCTCGATAACTTCTTTTGCCAAGTCACGGTCATGTGTCACAAAAGCTCGTACTGTACGATTAATCTGGGAAAGAACTTCTTGACCCATCGCGTAAAATTGGTTGTGCAATTTCTCTAAATCTTCTTCAAATTGAGATCGTAACATCTTTTTCTCCTTATCCAAATTTACCTGAAATGTAGTCCTCAGTTTCTTTATGTTGAGGATAGAGGAACATTTCCTTGGTATCGTTAAATTCTATCAAATCTCCATTAAGGAAAAAGCCTGTTTTATCAGAGATTCGAGATGCTTGCTGCATGGAACGAGTAACCAAAAGCATGGTGTACTTGTCCTTGAGGCTATATAGGGTTTCTTCGATTTTTCCAGCTGAGATAGGGTCTAAGGCCGAGGTTGGCTCATCCAAAAGAATAATCTTTGGACTAGTCGCCAAGACACGGGCTACACAAACACGTTGCTGTTGACCACCTGAAAGACCTATAGCAGAGTCATGCAAGCGATCCTTAACTTCATCCCAGATTGAAGCACGCTGTAAAGCCTTCTCCACTGCTTCATCCAAGACCTGCTTGTCCTTTTCTCCATTGATACGGAGACCGTAGACGACATTTTCGTAGATAGACATTGGGAAAGGATTAGGTTGTTGGAATACCATTCCAATTTCCTTACGCAATTCAACTGTATCGGTACGAGGGCTATAGATATTGTGACCGTTATAAACTACTGATCCAGTTGTCGTCACTTCAGGATTGAGGTCACCCATTCGGTTAATAGCCTTTAGAAGTGTTGACTTCCCAGATCCAGACGGACCGATAAGGGCTGTAATTTCCTTGGGTTGAAATGATAAGGAAACACTATTCAAGGCCTTCTTTTTATTGTAATAGACTGACAGGTCTGAAACCTGCAAAATCGGTTCTGTCATACTGTTTCCTTTCTAACCAAAGTGTCCAGTTACATAGTCGTTAGTTGACTGTAGCTTAGCATTTTGGAAAATATTAGCAGTTTTATCATACTCAATCAAATCACCCAAGTAGAAAAATCCAGTGTAGTCGCTTGCACGTGCAGCCTGTTGCATACTGTGGGTCACGATAATGATGGTAAAGTCCTTCTTCAATTCCAACATGGTTTCCTCAAGCTGAGCTGTCGCAATCGGATCTAAGGCTGATGCAGGCTCATCCATCAAGAGGATATCTGGTTTAACAGAGATTGCTCGAGCGATACAAAGACGTTGCTGTTGACCACCTGATAGAGTCAAGGCAGACTTATGAAGATCATCTTTTACCTGATCCCAGAGGGCAGCTTGACGAAGAGATGTTTCTACAATTTCATCTAGGACTTTCTTGTCCTTGACCCCTGCACGTTCATGTGCAAAAGTAATATTACGGTAGATTGATTTAGCAAATGGATTTGGACGTTGGAACACCATTCCGATGTGTTTACGCATTTCATAAACATTAATTTCAGGACGGTTAACGTCAATTCCTTGATAGAGAATCCGTCCTGTAACCTTAGCAATATCAATGGTATCATTCATACGATTAAGACTACGGAGGTAGGTTGATTTCCCAGACCCTGATGGACCAATCAAGGCCGTAATTTTATTTTTTTCGAATTGCATATCCACGCCCTTGATGGATTCATTCTTACCGTAGTAAACATGTAAATCCTTCGTAGAGAGGGCCACTTTTTCTTCTGGAAAAGTAATGATATGCCTTTCATCCCAATTATATTTTGACATGGCTTCTCCTTTAGGCAGCAGTTAATTTCTTATGTAGATAGCTTCCAAGTTTACGAGCTCCAAAGTTAAAAATCAAGATAAAGATGAGGAGCACCGCAGCAGAACCTGCTGAAACAAGAGTTCCATCAGGAATAGTTCCTTCACTGTTGACTTTCCAGATATGAACAGCCAAGGTTTCTGCTTGACGGAAGATAGAGATTGGACTAGATACACTTAGAACGTTCCAGTTAGACCAGTCAAGTGCTGGTGCTGATTGTCCTGCTGTGTAGATAAGAGCTGCAGCCTCACCAAAAATACGACCTGATGCAAGTACCACACCAGTAACAATACCAGGTAAAGCTTCAGGAATGACAACATGAAGAACTGTTTCCCAACGAGAAAGTCCAAGTGCTAAACCAGCTTCACGTTGTGTATGGTGAACGTGTTTCAAACTGTCTTCAACATTACGTGTCATCTGTGGAAGGTTAAAGACGGTCAAAGCCAAGGCACCTGAAATAATTGAAAATCCATATTCAAACTGAACGACAAAGATAAGGTAACCAAAGAGACCGACTACGACAGATGGTAGAGATGACAAGATTTCAATACAGGTACGAACGAAGTTGGTAACACGGCCTTTTTTAGCATACTCAGCCAAGTAAATTCCAGCCCCCATGGATAATGGTACAGAAATGAATAAGGTGATGACCAAAAGGAAGAAGGAATTATAAAGCTGAATTCCAATACCACCACCTGCTTGATAAGAAGATGATTTTCCTGTCAAAAATGACCATGAAACATGAGGCAAGCCTCGAACCAGAATATAAAGAATCAAAGAAGCTAGAATTGTCACGATGATTCCTGCGATGGTATAGAGGACAGCTGTTGCAAGTTTATCTAATTTCTTAGCGTGCATAGTTTTTCTTTCCTCTTTCTTTCGTAATCAATTTAATCACACTGTTGAAGGCCAAGCTCATCAAGAGCAATACTAGAGCCAGTGACCAAAGAACATTATTATCAACAGTTCCCATAACGGTATTACCAATTCCCATGGTCAATACAGATGTTAAAGTCGCTGCTGGTGTCGTCAATGAAGTTGGAACAACGGCTGAGTTACCGACAACCATCTGAATCGCAAGGGCTTCACCAAAAGCACGCGCCATCCCAAAAACCACTGCAGTAAAAATACCTGAACGAGCAGCCTTCAAGGTCACACGCCAAATGGTTTGCCAACGAGTTGCTCCCATCGCTAAACTAGCTTCACGGTAGTGTCGAGGAACAGCACGCAGACTATCCGTTGTCATAAAGGTAACAGTTGGTAAAATCATGACAAAGAGAACGAAAATCCCTGATAAAATCCCAAAACCAGTACCACCAAAGACAGTACGTACAAAAGGTACCACGACCTGCAAACCGATAAATCCATAAACTACTGAAGGAATCCCAACTAGGAGCTCGATAGCTGGTTGTAAAATCTTAGCTCCTTTTGGTGATACTTCTGTCATAAAGACTGCTGCCCCAATGGCAAATGGTGTAGCAATCAAAGCTGATAGGATGGTAACAATAAAGGAACCTAAAATCATTGGAAGGGCACCAAATTGTTTACCTGATGGATTCCAAGTTGCACCAAATAGAAAATCAAAAATATTCACACCATTGACAAAGAAGGTTGACAAACCTTTTTGTGCTACAAAAATCAAAATCATAGCCACAATGATAACAATCAAAGAGAGGCAGGCAAAAGTTAGCCCTTTCCCTAATTTCTCAAGACGAGAGTTCTTTGAAGGAGAGAGCAATTTTTTAGATAATTCTTCTTGATTCATTATTGACTCCCTTCTATTGCTGTCACAGTACCTGCAGCATCTTTTTCAACCTTCATTTCCTTGACAGAAATATAGCCCATTCCCTTAACGATTCCGTTCTGAACTTCGTCTGAAAGAACAAAGTTCAAGAATTCGGTAACCAATTCATTTGGTTCACCAAGTGTATACATGTGTTCATAAGACCACAAAGGCCAATTATTAGTAGTTACATTCTCTGAAGTTGGTTCATAGCCATTAAGTTTGATGGTCCCAACTGAATCATCAACATATGCAAATGCTAGGTAGGAAATAGCTCCAGGGGTTTGGGAAACGATTGATTTAACCATACCATTAGAATCTTGTTCCTGACTCTGAATCGCAGATTGACCATTCATAATCACACTATCAAAGGTCGCACGAGAACCTGAACTCGCAGCACGGTTGATAATAGAAATAGCCAAATCTTTCCCACCAACTTCTTTCCAGTTGGTAATTTCTCCTATAAAGATTTGTCGGAGCTGGTCCGTCGTTAGATTATCGACATCCACCTCTTTATTAATAATAACAGCAATTCCAGCAACGGCTACCTTATGGTCTACCAAGGCAGAGGCATCAATCCCGTCTTTTTCCTCAGCAAATACATCAGAGTTCCCAACATCTACTGCACCTGACTGAACTTGAGATAGACCTGTACCAGATCCACCACCTTGAACATTGACTGTTTTACCAATGTGAGCTGACGCAAACTCATCTGCTGCCGCCTCGACTAAAGGTTGAAGGGCATTTGAACCGACAGCCGTCATAGACTCCCCACGGTCAATCCAACTTGCACACCCTGCTAGCGAACCAGCAAGTAAAAGAGTTGCAAGAGAGAGGGTGAGTTTTTTAAATTTTTTCACTATTTGTCTCCTTGAAAATAATGATGAATAACCCGGATTTTCGTCCTTATTTTCTAACGTTTTTCACGAAAAATCCACACTTCCACTATAACATAGAATACTGATTTTGACTAGTTTTATACCTTAAACCTCAAGCCCTTGGGGAAATAATTCTTTAGAGTATTTCCTGTCACTTTAGCAAAGCCCAGACCATTCCCACCAACCAAAACTTGGTACCAACCATTTGGCAGAGTTTCAGACAATTGAACTGTCTCACCGGCCACGTATTTAACGAAGTCTTCTTGATGAATTTCAATTGATTGTTTGACTTGGCTTGGTTTTAAAGCTAATCCAAGTGCAAAGCTTGGTTCAAAACGATTTTTCTTAAAAGTTCCAAGATGGAGTCCGTTTCGAGCAATCTTAAGTTTACCCAAATCGGGTAAGACTTCTGGCAAGAGATACAGTTGCTCCCCAAAAGCTTGTAAGACTCCAGTCAATTTTTCTTTTAAATGTTTCTCCTCAAAATCCTGCCATAAAGAAAGCTGTTCTCGAGAGAGATTAGCCTTAGATGGTTTGAATTTAGAGGCCTTATTTTCCCCTCTAAATTGTAAATGAGCGACAAACTGTCCTTCTCCCTTAAAATGGTGAGGATACATACGAGCTGTTTCAGGTAAGTCAATCCCAGGTACCATCCCATTGATAGGTTCAACTGGAATCAATTCAAAATCATAGTTTTCCAGTAACCAGCTGATGATTTCTTCATTTTCTTCTGGAGCCCATGTACAGGTAGAATAAACCAAACGACCACCATCAGCCAACATGGTAACCGCATCTTCTAAAATCTCACGTTGTAGGCTAGCACACTGTCTTGGGTATTCTTCACTCCAATAGTCCATGGCATCAGGTTGTTTTCGGAACATCCCCTCACCTGAACATGGTGCATCTAGAACAATTAGGTCAAAATATCCCTTAAATACTTTTGCCAAACGATCGGCAGATTCATTAGTTACAACTACATTTGTCGCACCAAAACGTTCCATATTTTCAACCAGTATTTTTGCTCGCTTACTTGAAATTTCATTGGAAACGAGGAGCCCCTCACCTGCTAGATAGGCTGCCAATTGTGTCGATTTTCCACCCGGTGCTGCTGCCAAATCCAAGACCTTCATGCCAGGACTTGGCTGAGCTACTTGCGCCACCATTTGTGCAGCCGGTTCTTGGGAATAGACCAGACCAGTTACATGCTCTGGAGACTTTCCAGAAACCTTACCATAGTAGCCCCAAGGTGTATTTGGAATAGCGTCTGAAAAAGAAACTTGACTTTCTTTTAAGGGATTGATACGAAAGGCATTAACGGCTTCATCATCAAAAGAGGCAAGAAAAGCTCTTGCCTCATCTCCCAATATAGTTTCGTATTTTTTTACAAATCCTTCTGGAAATTGCATGTAAGATTATTTCCTTTCGTAGATATAGGATTGAATTTCATCTTTCATCTCGACTGGTACCATCATAACGGCCTGCCGTGTTTGGAAATCAACTTCCTCACCAGCAATCGTAAGAACCTTATAACCTAAACTTTCACCTAGGATACTTGCTGCTGCATAATCCCAGGGTTGAAGATAAGTGATATACGTTAGTAGTCGTCCTGATAGTACCTTTGCAAAACTAATTGCAGCACTGCCATAAACTCGTGTGCCAAGTGCAGCATTTCCCAAATCTGCTAAGCCCCATTCGTTGCTTTCTAGCATACCAGAATTACCAGCCACCAAAAATTCTCTCAAAGGTTTCTTTTTAAATGCTGGTAAAGGTTCATCATTGCGACAAGGCGGAAAGTCTCCTCCACCATGGTAGCAGTCACCTTTCATAACATCATAGATAATCCCAAATTTCCCAACACCATCCTCAAAATAGGCTAGCATAACGGCAAAATCTTCACCTTGTGCTACGAAGTTGTTGGTCCCATCAATGGGATCGATAATCCATACACAACCTTGTCCTACTGCTGCACGCATACATCCTTCTTCTGCACAAAATAAATCATCGGGATAACGAGATCGAATTTTCTCAATGAGTAAGGCTTGAACTTCTTTATCTAACTTAGTGACCAAATCTGTAGGCGAAGATTTTCTCTCAACATGGAGATCTTCTTTCATATGTTCAAGAATATATTCTCCAGCTTCCCTAACAATTTCTTTGGCAAATGTAAATTTATTTTCCAAGTGAAATCTTCCCTTCTCCTTTTTCTTTTGCCAATTGGACTGCACGGTAGAAAGAATATCCACTAACTGCTTCAAATTCACGTCCCAAACGTTTTTCTTCACTCTTACTTGGAACAACTGACTTGAATAACTTGTAGGAATCTAATAGTTTTTTTGCTTCTACCTTAGTTTCATAGGCAGCTTCAACATCATTAAAAAAAGAAAGCACTGAAGCAAGTTCTTCAGTGCTCCACGACAAATCTAGTGGGTAACTATACTGTTTATTCATCTAATTAATACCAGCTCTCAATGTAGCTTCTTTCAATTCTTGCTTACGATAACTACGAGGAAGAAACGCACGAATTTCATCTTCATTAAAGCCAATCTGCATACGTTTATCATCAATGATAATAGGACGACGCAAAAGACTAGGGTATTGCTCAATTAAACTAAGCAACTCCGTCACCGAGATACTTTCCACATCGATATTTAATTTTTGGAAAATTTTTGAACGAGTTGAAATGATGTCATCGGTACCGTTTTCGGTCAAGGAAAGAATGTGTTGCAACTCTTTTCTTGATAAAGGACTGGTCATAATATTGTGCTCTTGGAAAGGCACCTTATGATTATCTAGCCAAGCCTTTGCCTTACGACATGATGTACAACTCGGTGATAAAAATAGTGTAATCATGCTATTCTCTTCTTTGCATACTTTTCTCACTCTATTATACAAAAAAATAAAGCGCTTGACTAGTTATTTCCGTAAAAAAACCTATTTTTTCAAGAAAATAGATTTTTCGCACATTCTTTTAAAACATTTTTATGCATTTATTCTTTTATTTGCCTGTTTTTCGACTTTTAAGATACATAAATCCAAAAATCAATTCATACAAGCAGAAAAATAAAAGAAAGGCATGAAGGAAAAAGTCCTCTGGTAGGATGAGAATGACTGGATCTTTTGCTGGATCAAAAAGCCAAGTATCATCTCCCACAAAAAGGATTTGATGAAATAAAGTAAAGAATTGTTCAAATCCAATGAAAATACCAACTAAAGCAAGAACCAGAGGTAGAGACAGCATAATAAAGAGGCCTCTGCGATATAGAAACAGAAAACCTTTCTGAATGACTTGCTTCCAAAAAAGATAGAAAATCGGTAGGGTAACTATCGCTACTCCTTGTGCTAGGTGAAAGAGTCCCTTCACAACCGCAAAATGATGGATGCCAGAAGGAGACGACGGAAAATCTGGCATTTTCAATGCTTGATTCAATGGATTGGTCAAATAATCCATCAAAACATTAAAGTTATGCTGGATTGTCTGAGGTTGGAAAGGAACACGACTTGTTAGGTGTAACCAAGAAATTTCCTGAGGATACATGAACCAAGCTAGATAAATGGTCAATAAAATAGAAAGCGAAAGGAGGAAAAGGAGACTTCCTCCAAAAGTTAATTTAGTTTTCATCGAAATTCCACTCCGCTAGACTTGAGAGAACATGGGTTGGAGCGATTGGTAGGTCTGCTACTTCTTCAGGTTTTGTAAATCCTGTCGTCACCAAAAGGCTAGGGATTCTATTATCAATACCAGCACGAATATCAGTCAGGTAATTATCCCCCACCATGACAATTTCTTCGCGCTCAAGCCCTAGGTGTTCAACAGCTTTGTCCATAATAATCGCATTCGGTTTTCCAATATAAACTGGTTTTACGCGAGTTGCTGCTTCGAGCAGAGTGACCAGTGAACCAGCACCAGGTAAAAGGCCTCGTTCCGTTGGGATGTTCAAATCTGGGTTAGTGCCGATAAAGTGAGCACCTTTGTGAATAGCTAGGGTTGCCGTAGCAAATTTTTCATAGTCTACTTGCCAGTCCAAACCAACAACCACATAGGCAGGGTTTTCTTTATCTTCAACGTAGCCTGCTGCTTTGATTGCTTCCTTGAGCCCCGCTTCTCCAATAACATAGACTGTCTTTTCAAGCCCCAAATCATTCATGTAATCAATAGTCGCTAAGGTTGCAGTATAAATTGTCGATACAGGTGTGTCGATGTTAAAGTGATTGGCTAACATCTCCTGAACACTCTCAGGTGTACGAGTGGTGTTATTTGTTACAAAGAGATAAGGAATCTCTCTTTTTTGCAATTCATGAACAAAAGCTTCACCTGCTGGGATTCTATCTTTCCCCTTATAGATTGTTCCGTCTAAATCAATTAAATAACCTTTATAAGTCATACATTTCCTTCTAATCTTTGTTAATTTCTTGCCAAGTTATTTTTGCCTGAGCATTGATATCCCCATCACTTGTAACTTGGTGATTACTTTCCAGTCCATTCAATTCGTAACTAGAAGTGATCATACCACCTGGTCGAACTTCCTTGACATATTTGAGGTTGATTTTTTTAGGAATATGATTGGTCAGAAAATCTGCTCCCATAACTTCAAAAACCCAGTCCAGGTATTTGCTGTTATTGACGTGACCATTCATATCCAAGTCATAAAAACGAACGTGGTAGTCCTTGCTAATCACTTCTTCTAACTCTGTGTATTTTGGCCCTCGGAGTAGTTTCTTAGAAAACTCAGATTGATAAGGTGCGACAATTTCTGGTTCTACAGGGTGAACCTTACGACTCTCACGATCCATAAGGACAAAGGTAGCTACCATGCGAATGATTTCTTGACCAGCTTCATCATAAATAGTAAATCGGCGGTAGCAAAATAGACGATTGTAAGTCAAGGCTTCCGTTTCAATTGTGATTTCCTCAGCAAATTGAGGTAAACGTACAACATCGATATCATAATCAGTGATAATCCAGACTAGATTATACTGTTCTAAAACATCCTTGTCACTCACTCCTAGATTAATGGATTGCATTCCTGATACTTGCAGGGACAACAAAATAACATCTGGCAACTTGATATGGCCATTCATATCAGCCATATCAAAAGGAATTTTCATCTTCATTTGATAAGTTAAGCCCATAATTTTACTCCAATATAAATCGTTCTGCTACTGTATCTCCTAGAAAGAGACCTTTTTTTGTCATTCGTATTTGTTGACCTTCTACTTGTAAAAGACCTTGATGACACAAATCTCTTACAACTTGACCATATAAATTTTCAAAAGATGTGCCAAATTTTTCTTCGAATCTTGCTTTTGAAACTCCTGTCTTCTTGCGAAGTCCAAGAAACATCTCTTCTTCCATTTGTTCCCTAAGACTCAGGAGTTCCTCATTGATGCGAGCATTGCCTTCTTCTACTGCCTTTAGATAATGGCGGATTGGCCCATGGTTTTTATAGCGAACACCGTTTACATAGCCAGACGCACCTGCACCTATACCATAATACTCAGCATTATCCCAGTACATAAGATTGTGACGACTTTCAAAGCCAGGTTTTGAAAAATTTGAAATTTCATAATGCTCAAAACCAGCAAGCTCTAATTCAGCAATGATATATTCAAACATTTCAGCCTCTACTTCTTCTTTAGGAAGTGGTAACTTCCCACGACGCATACGATTCATAAAGACCGTATGGTTTTCCAAAATCAAGCTATAGAGACTCATATGAGGAATATCAAGAGCAATTGCCTTAGCGACATTGTCCTTGACCTGATCCATGGTCTGCCCAGGAAGTGCGTAGATTAAGTCAATAGAGATATTATCAAAACCAGCCAATTTGAGGCGGTCAATATTTTCATAAATATCCTTCTCCAAATGACTACGACCAATTTTTTTTAGCATTTTGTCATCAAAGGTTTGGACACCCAACGAAACACGGTTGACCGCTGAATTTTTCAAAACTGCAATCTTGTCTTCATCCAAATCACCAGGATTAGCCTCAATGGTTAATTCTTCTAAGACTGACAAATCTAAGTTTTTAGTCAATCCATCCAGAAGCACCTCTAACTGTGGCGCAGACAAGGCTGTCGGTGTCCCTCCCCCAATATAGAGAGTACGCAACTTCTGAATGTCATAAGAATGAAATTCTTGCAGTAGATGTTCTAGATAGCTGTCTACTGGTTGATTTTTAATAAAGACCTTAGAAAAGTCACAATAATAACAGATTTGTGTGCAAAATGGAATGTGCACATAAGCTGATGTTGGTTTCTTCTGCATAGTATTTATTATACCACAAAGACTTCCCTCAAGAAAAAAATCACCATCTCCGACTCTAAGGGAATCAAAAATGGTGATTTCTTTTTTAATCTTCTTTGATTTCGATGATGATTTCTTGACCGTCTTCTGGATCTTCAACAACTACTTTTTCTTCCAATTGTTCCTTGAGATTGTTCAAGGTCTCTTTTGAAGCTTCAGTCGCTTGTTGAGCTAAAGATTTAGATTTTTCAAGAACTGAATCCAAGGTAATTTCGCCAGAT
Organism: Streptococcus sp. HPH0090; assembly: GCF_000411475.1. Taxonomy (GTDB): domain Bacteria; phylum Bacillota; class Bacilli; order Lactobacillales; family Streptococcaceae; genus Streptococcus. Next base: position 686,499 of record NZ_KE150464.1, read on the forward strand.
TCTACTTGTTCTTTTGTCTTTAGAACAAAATCTCTGGTTTGTTCTTTGACTTCTGTCAATTTTTCAAGAGCTTGTTCCTTAGCATATTCTGGATCTTCTTTCAAATCTTCAATAAAGTCTTGTGCTTGACTCGTAACACGCTTCCCTTTTTCACTTGTTAGGAATAAGGCAACCGCAACACCTGAAACAGTTCCTAAAAGGATTGATGATAATTTACCCATGAGCTATCTCCTTTTTATTTTTTAAAAAATTTACTTGCAACACGAATAGCAGACAAACCTGCACTAGTTTTTAAAGTTCTTGAACCAGCAGACGATGCTTTTTTACTCAATACACGAGCTTGCTCATTTAGATCAGAAACAGAAACAGAAAGGTCTGCAACTGCTGTAAAGAGTGGATCAATCGTTGCAACTTTGACATTGATGTCATCAGCAAGAACATTGACCTTTGCAAGTAGTTCGTTTGTGTGATGTAGAGTAACATTTACATCTGAAGTTAAGGTTTTAACAGTAGTTTCAGTTTCATCGATTACACGACCAACTTTTTGAAGGGTAATAATCAAATAAACCAAGAATACAACCAAGGCAATTGCCACAATGATATAAGCAACTTCTAACATTTTAATTCTCCTTTTTCACATTATAAAATGGTGCTTTTTTTCGATTTTGATAAACGATAATATAAATTCCAAGTCCAATTAGAAGGACTGACAACCATTGAGATACTCGAAGTCCAAAGAACATGAGACTATCTGTTCGCATACCTTCAATGATCATACGTCCAAATCCATACCAAATTAGATAGAAGGCAGTGATATAACCACGACGAATACTCTTTAATCGACGTCTAAAAATAATAATCAATGCAAACCCAATGAGATTCCAGACAGATTCATAAAGGAAGGTTGGTTGACGATAGGAACCATCGATATACATCTGATTTTTAATAAAACCAGGTAAATAATCAAGGTTTTCCACAACCGCTCCGTAGGCTTCCTGGTTAAAGAAATTCCCCCAACGTCCAAGGCTCTGTGCAATCATAACACTTGGAGCAGCAATATCCAAGAAATCCCATGTGTTGATTAATCTACGTTCAGCAAAGAAATAGAGTACGATTGCTCCGGTGATTAAACCGCCGTATATGGCAAGACCACCATTCCAGATGGCAAAAATCTCTCCCATATGCTGACTATAGTAGTCAAATCTAAAAATGACATAATAAAGTCGAGCACCAATGATAGCTAAAGGAAAAGCAATTAAAATAAAGTCTAAAATGTCGTCGGATAAGATGTTCTTTTTTGGTGCTTCTTTACTTGCTAGATAGACTGCTAAAATAAGACCTGAAACAATGCAGAGTGCATACCATCTAATACCCAAAGGACCAATTTGAAAAGCAACTGGATCAATCATTCTTCATCTCGTTCCTTTCAATTAGTTTTGTCAATCGTTCTTCAAAGAGGCGTGTCGCATCAAAACCCATCTCCTTCGAACGATAATTCATTGCAGCCGCCTCGATAACGACAGAGATATTACGTCCTGTTTTTACTGGGATACGAATACGTGGAATAGAAACACCTGAAATTTCCAACTCTTCCGCATTATTCCCCAAACGGTCAAAGACCTTATCAGTATCGTAATTTTCTAAATAAACAGCCAATTGAACTTGTGAAGAATCCTTAACTGCACTAGCCCCATAAAGGCTCATAATATCAATAATACCAACGCCGCGGATTTCTAACAAATGTTTCAAGATTTCTGCTGGCTCACCCCAAAGTGTCATCTCATCTTTCGCATAGATATCCACGCGATCATCTGCGACTAGACGATGTCCGCGTTTGACCAACTCAAGTCCGGTTTCACTCTTACCGATACCACTATCACCTTGAATCAAAACACCCATACCATAAATATCCATCAAGACACCGTGCACACTTGCACGTTCAGCCAAGCGAGAATCCAGGTAACTTGACAATTCACCAGACAGACGACTTGTCGCTGTACGACTTGTTAAAATCGCGATTTTACATTCTCTAGCAGCTTTTAGCATTTCCTCAGGAACCACTAAACCACGCGCAACAATAACAGCAGGTGTTTCAGGTTGGAACAATTTCTTCAAAACCTGATAACGGTTGTGAGAAGACATACTAATGAGATAAGACCACTCCTTCATTCCCAATAATTGGATACGTTCCGGAGTATAGTAATCAAAATAGCCTGTCATTTCAAGACCCGGTCGACAAATATCGCCCGTATTGATTTCCTTTTCAAGTAATTCTGGCTCACCATAGACAATATCTAGTCTGAGCTTATCGATTACTTCTTTGACTAAAACCGACATATATTTCTCCTTCAATAGAGTTCTCCTACTATTATATCAGATTGTCGGAATAAGTTTATGTTTTTTACAGTCTTTATGCTATTTATTTAGAAATAACTTTTTAAGTGATTTATTCTAATGAAAAAGGGATTAGACAACAAATTCATGTCTAATCCCTTCCACTATTTTTAACAGTATTATTTACGAATAAATAGTGAACTTTAATTATCTTTTTTCTTTAGACCCAATACGCCAAGTCCTGTTACTAAGAGAGCTACACCTGTTGCGAACAATGATTCTTTAGAACCTGTATTTGGTAGTTCCTTTTTAGGTTCAGATGTTGTAGATGTAGTTTCAGGTGTTGTTTCTTCAGTTGTTTTACCTGGAGTTGTCTCAACTGTTGTTGTAGTTGTGGTTGTGGTTGTTGTAGTTGTTGTAGTTGTTGGTTGTTCAACTTTTTTATACCAGTGGATACGATTTCCTTCACGGTCTTTTTCTGTTTTTACAAATTCATATCCATCGATAGTAGCTGGATCCTTCCAACCCTTATCCTGTGGTTTAAGAGTTGCTTTTGTATCGATGTCTTTGTAGTCTGTCACAAGCGTATCAAGAACTAATTGTGCACCTGCAGAGTCATTAATGATACGGTAAATATAAATACCCTTTGAATCTTTCCCATCAATAGTTGCCGTAGCTACTTTCGAAACATCATATTGCATTTTTTCAAGATCGATCTTAGATTTATCAATAATGTTAATACGATTTTGACCAACACCGAAGAAAACTCCAAGTTCTTTTGGAACATCTCCTGAAATCATCTCAAGTGTGATTTTCTTAGCAGTAACAGAAGTCACTTTAAACTTAGGTGCTACACCTGTTGGGAACACATAAGCACCGTATTGGTTTACACTATAGCTACTATAGACAGGTAAGATAAAGTAAGCTTGGTGTGTATCACCAACTTTAATTGCTGTGTCACCACTTGTTTTCCACTCGATACCTGAAGCGTCATTGAATTCTAGTTCAACTGTTGAACCAACTTTCATCCCTTCACTTCCACGCACTTGGAATTGTGTTGAAGTGTCATATGAACCATCTGCATTGAACTTAATTGTATTTCCAGATGGTGTAAAGTGGATTGAGTTTGTCTCTGTCGCAAATTGTTCTACTTTAGGAATATCCACTGTACTTGTCACAGAAGAAGAGCCCACTTTAATCACTTGATTTAAAGTGTAGTTTTTATTTGCAATTACAGCTCCATTATAGGCGTTGTCTGATTTAATTTGGAACTTGACTTGTTTCAATACATCTGGTTGTTCAGCTTCAATAGCCTTCGTAAATGTAATTTTTAAAGTCGCGCGCGTTGATTCCAATTCAGCTTGTTGCATTTGAGCTGTATCGTTTGAACCTTGACGTGCTTTATTGATGTTTTCGAACGAAACAATTGAAATTTTACCAATTGTCTTACCTTCGTAAGTTACGTCCTTGCCATTTAGTTGATTTAAGACAGCGACGTTTTCTAATGTAACTGTAACATAGTCGCCTTCTTTCACATCATCATCTGTGACTGAAAAAGAAAGGTCTACATCTGTATAGTATTCATAATATTTAATGTCATGATTTTTTATAGTACCAGTCACTTGTGCATTTACTTCTTTAGCAGCACGTGCTGGAGTTTCTGTACTTGTTACTGCTTCTGCACTTGAATTTGTTGCTACTTCTGCACTTGTTGCTGATTCTGCTGTTGTTGCTGATTCTGCTGTTGTTGTCGAAGTTTGTTCAGCTGTCGTTGTTGCTTCTTCAGCTGTAATAATTCCTTGACTTTGAAGAGCTGCTAAAAGCACTCCAGTTGACAATAAAGTAATCAATAATTTTCCAAACCTTTTCTGGTTTTTCATCCCTTTTTTACCTCCGTGTAAATTTACACTATTATACTACAATTTTACTATATTTGTCTTTAAAATTCAACAGAAATGCCTGATTGTTTTTATATTTCAAATAATTTGTCTTACGCCTTCCAAACGCTTAACAATCTAACTCTAATCATAAATTATATGGAGAAAAAACAACCATCATTCAAGTACTTGAGACAAATCAACTGCAAATCGTTCAACGTCTATCACCAAGTCCCTTCCAGATTTTTCTAAGTAAATTCTTGGAAGTTCTTTTGTTAGTATTCTGTTTGCATCAGCCATATCTTGTGGATAGAGATATTAAACCCCCTAACAAGTGCTGTTATATCAACACTTCCAAGAATTGTCGGTCAAATTTTGGTCAAATTTTTCTTGTTCTTTTTTCTTCTTTATTCAACCATTAAATCTCTAATTGTATCATATTCTTTATCAATAACCTCTTGCAATACATGACCATAAGTCCTGATAAGTTGCTGAATATCTTTATGCCCCATCAACTTTGCAACTACCCATATATCAACTCCTTGTGACAATAAATATGATCCGTATGTATGCCTTCCTGAAGTCGCAGACATCTCCTGACTGCCAATTCCAAGTTCCGATAAACATACTCTTAAATATTTGTTTAAACCTGCATTAGTCGGTATTCTATACCTTCTATCATAGAAAACTAAATCTTCCTTATTCAAATCTTTACGATCATAAAGAACCATAGATTGTTCTTCTTTTAAATCTTTCAAAACTTGTAACAACTTATCGTCAACAGGAATCTCTCTAATTGAAGTCTTTGTTTTTGGAAGAGTAAATACTTGTTTATCACCTGAAAATCTCCGATATGTTTTGATCGTCCTATTTTCAAAATCAATATCAGACCAACAGACTGCCATTCCTTCACCAACCCTAAAACCTGTCTTAAATAAGAAATACAATAAATAAGGCATTACAGATTCTCTATAATTAAATTTTGACCGTAAATGAGATAACAAATCTTTATAGTTAGAAATACTATGAATATACTTATCTTCAATATCTCTACCAGCTAACCCAAATATTTTAACTCCATCAGTAAAGTCATTCATCACTATACCACTACGCTTACTAAACTTAACAACAGTCCGTATATCTGCATTTAAACGACCAACATATTCTTTAGTAACCTTTTCTCCATACTCATTTAATCGAATTTGATATTCTTTATGAGTAATTTGTACTGCTGGAATATCCGAAAAGAGTTTTTCTATCATCTTTCCTCTAAAACGATAGCCTTCTTTCGTAGATTCTGCCTTTTCTGAAGGTAAAATCATAAGATCATACCAATCTTTCCATAAATCAAACAAAGTAACCTTACTATCAAATCTAGCTGTATAATTTGATTGAAACAGCTTACGTTCTTTCTCTTGCGCTTCATTCATAGCTTCACGCTTCGTCTTAAAGCCTGAATTTGTCGCAATAACTTTGCCTTTTTTATCGAAAATTCGATAATCCCAAAGTTTACTCTTGCCACGCTGTCTATAACTTGCCACAATATCTCCTTTCTAAAACGGCAAATCATCACCATTCTATTATAACATCAATGATATTCTTTGATAGTTTTTATCAAAATATTCTCTAGTTTTCCTTGCAAGGAATCTATACGGTGAACCCTTACTCTTTGGATAAAGTACAAAACCATCTTCATTCTGCTCAATATCCACTTCCTTTTTAATCGCAGGATTCAACAAAATATCATTTACCAGTTTAGTCTTGCTAATTGATAATAATTCCTCAACCTTATCAATCGTCCACCATTGACCAACTTCTTCTTTTTGAAGCAAATCTAAATATTCAGTTCGACTAATCAAAACCATATCAGCAGGAATCGGAACTTCAATATTAAATACTTGTTTCTGCTCTTTCATTTAAAACTCCTTCACACAACAAAAAAACAAGCCATTTCTGACTTGTCCTTTAATATGCACTATTTTGATACTCATTCCATAATGCCTGAAATTCATCTGCATTTTCTAAAACATACTGTCTTACTATTTTCATATCTTTTGATTTTAATTTTCCATCTCGAAGTTCACCATTTAAAAACATTGATCCAACTTCTTCACCATGAATATAAATATGAATATGAGCCATCTGACCTTTATGGTTATGTTCATTCGGACGAATTTCAATACCATACTTCAAAAAAGAATACTTAGGCATGTAATAACCCCACGTAGTCCTTCCACGTTTCAAGGTAGTTATCACGATTTAATTCAATTTGTTTTTGCGCAAATCGTATATCATAGTCTGCTAAATCTAAATTTTCCACAACTTCACCTGTAAGAATACTAAATGTTCCAATCAATTCATCATCATCATACATACGCAAAATTGGATTGTTAGGATTTTTAGAAATATCTTCTTTAGTTACTTCTAAATTTGTAACACCAAACTCTTTAATCATGATTCCTTCTCCTTTCACTTTCTTTTATTATATCATTTTTTCTAAAATTGTCACTTACACTAATTAGTCAATTCAGACAATTTACTTTTAACACGTTTCAAAAGTTCTTGTGTTTCTTCTGTATTGCAATAACTTTCAAGAGAATCTAACTGCCCATGTATCTTTCTTAAAAGTGGATATGCTTGTAGCTGTCTTTCTAGATTAAAATTTCTACTAGATAAACTAGAATTTTCCACTTCCAATCTTGTTACTTCTTGAGTTAATGTTGAATTTTGAAGCACAACTTCCTTCATCAAATCCATCTTATCTATAATTTCTCCAGCCTTTGGAGTATTTTGAAACAAAATTTCTCTTAACAATTTCTCTTGTACCATTCTATCATAAATATATTTTGTATCTTTTTTTATAGAAACATAGTATTTAAACAATCTATTATTTCCTAAATATACTTCATCAGCCAATGCCTTCATCTCAACTTTAAGTACACTATTATCTCGTACTAGCTTAATCAATATTCCTACTAGTAAAATTATCGTCACAACAATTCCACTAACTATTACCCAATCCATAACTGAATACTCCTTAATCACTTTCTATTTCTGTCTTATTATATTTCTCAAAAAGAAAAAACAAGGTAGGAAATACCCTACCTTGCTGTTTTTAATCAAACTTACGCTTACCAATTACAGTTGCAATCAATCCTACAAATCCCCAAATAGTAGTAAAAATTGTACTAGCTGTTCCAGTATTCGGAAGGACTTTTAACTGACCTTCTTTATCCTTCAAAACAATAGTACCATCTTTTTGTTTCACAGCACCTACTTCGTAAGGCTCTTTTTCAGCATAATCACCTTCGCTTGTTTCAACTACAACTTTTCCTTGATTCGTTGAAACTACCTTGTGACCAGTATTTGTTTCAATAGGCTGTTCTTGAATATCTTCTTTAGTGACATTCAATGGTTTAGGAACATCAGACTCTTTCACACCAACATTATCTTCAGCCTTCTTTTTATCCTCCTGAACCTTTGGATCATCTTCCTTTTGAGAATCAGCTTTTGGCTTTTCCTCTTTTGGTTGATCTTCCTTCGGTTTTTCTGATGGAGTTGTAGGCTCTACTACGACACCTGTATTATCTTGTGAAGGCTCTTTTTCTGATTCCTTGCCAAGATTTTCAGAAGGCTTTTCTTCTTTAGGCTTTTCCTCTTTAGGCTTTTCTGATGGAGTTGTAGGCTCTACCACAACACCTGTATTATCTTGTGAAGGCTCTTTTTCTGATTCCTTACCAAGATTTTCAGCTTCAGCATTTACAGCAGGCACAACAGCAGGCTTATCTTCTTTTGGCTGTTCTGCAACAACTAGACCAGCAGTATCTTCTTTAGGAGTAACACTTCCACCCAAAGACAATTCATCAGCATTTACACCAGCTACAAAGCTACTCAATAGCGTTACACACGCTAAAGTTACAATTTTTTTATTCATATTTTCTTTCCTTTTCTTTCTTTTATTTTCCAGTTACATATAAAAATTCTTTTGCCTGATCAGCAGTAAATACACGATAGTTTGTAATTCCTGTTCCCTGACCACTTTGAACAAAGTTACATTCAGAAATTAATATTGATCCATCATCTTTCACATCTTCAACAAAAGCCACATGACCATAAGTAGGGTGACCACCTGCCTGCCTTCCTTGAAAACTTACAGCAGAATGTTTCGTAGGAGTATTAGAAACTTCATACCCTGACTTATGCGCCCAATCTTGACCATTTCCCATGTATGGATCAAACTGTATTCCAAATTCTTTAGCACGATTAAACACATACCAAGTACATTCACCATAAGGATAAGAAGCTGTTATATAACCATCTTTTGTTATCTCCTTATCTATCGAATATCCACTAGGTATATCCATAGCCACTTGACCAGCAGGAACATCTAAGCTACCAGCTATTGCGTTCCCACCTGATGATCCATCAGATTCAATCGTACCTTTAAAGACTTCATACCACTTCTTACTATCCTTCTCCAGCTTCTCTAATTTTGTCTGACCGTCTGTTAAAGCTACACCTTCATAATGTTCAGACCAATATTTAGCACTTTCATAAGGATCAGTTGCCTTTTGCATATAGTCTTTTACCTTTTTATAGCCATGGTTTAACTCATAACTCATTAACTCCAATTCAACCGTACTATCTAAGGTACGAGAACTAGCCTTCGCCCATCTATCACCATTGATTGTGTTACCGTCCCAACCTGACCATTGAAAATATCCAGCAACTCCACCTGATGGATTTGTTAGTTTAGGATCAAAGTCACTTTCTCTTTCAGCATTGGCAAGAGAACCACTTGCGCCCTCTAAAGTGAATTTTTCTTTGGATAATTGCCAGTTAAGAATCTTAATCACATCTTCTGCTCTTTCAACAGAGATATTCGCTTTTTGTGCTACTTCTTGTGCTGTTAAACGTGTTCTTTTTCCAGTCGTTGAATCAGATGAACCTGAACTTCCAGCAACCACAGCACCCATGACAAGTATCAAAATCAAGATAATAGGTAGAATAGTTGTAAGATTCGACAAAAGAAAGGCAACTACATATTTCTTTACCTGATTCTTAATCTGTTTCTTCATTAAATCTTATTTCTCTTTCTATCTATCGTAACATTCGGACGATTTTTCTTATCTTTTCTTCCCTGCTTTTTTGAACTAGAATTTCCTCCCTTCATTCGTTTTGCTTTAGGAGTATCAATTTTAGGATTCTTTCCTGAATCCACTTGATTCATTCTATGTTCATTTTTAGCCTGAAATTCTGCTTTCTTTCTAGCCAGTCTTTGTTCTTTCAAACGCTTCACTTCAGCACGAGAACTATTTTTGATTTTCTCTTGCAAATCAGCTTTTTTAGTCAATTTATCTGCTTTATCATTAAGCAATTTTTTATTCATTCCACCTTTAAATGAATTTGCCCTAGCTTGATACAAGAAAGCCATACCACGATTCCCTTTTTCTTTCAAGGCATTCACCGTACTTCTAGCACCATGTTTCATAGAAGCATATCTATTCCCAAATTTTCCAAGAGATTCATTTTTCGAACTGTTAGATCGTAAACCTTTAAGGCGTGATTGCAAGTTGTCTTTACCCATCTTCAAACCACCTTTAGCAAACTGACCACCAGCAGAAAGTCCACTCTTTCCAGCACCGAACATTCTTTCACGAATCTTTTTAGTACCTTGATTGAGATTCAAGCCATTCATTCTATTTACAGGTAATCGTCCAATTTGTGAGAACAATGACAGGATCATATTCTTATTCTTAAACATTAAGAGCAATAGAATAGCTTTTACAAATATCACGATCAGAACATTTTGACCGACTGCCAAGCTAATAAAATCTGTTAGTGAATTATAGAAAAACACAAATAGAGTTGTAGCTAACAAGGTCACAGACGATAGAATCAACATTGATATAGCTTTTTTATTGAATGAGTGAATCAAACCTTCCATTGAAGGAAATAGACTAACCAGCAGAATAAACGGTAACAAGAGAATCAAGAACACATAAATCATCAAAAAGAAGAACCTTGCTAGTCCTAAGACTAGATAAACAATTCCTACTACGGTTACATCAATCAATGAAGAAAAAGCATAGCTAAACTTTGCGCCCCACTCACTTTTCAACATTTTGTTTTCAGGATCTTTGTCTTTTGCAATATCCTTGATTTTCTTACCACCAACAAGATAATCTCCATCACCTTGCTTATAGCCAGCTAAATCTTCAAATTCTGCTTCAGATAACTGAAATTCTCCATCTTCTTTCAAAGGCGAATTCATATACTTATACGATTTTACGATTGTTTCAGTAAAATAGACATCAATAGCATTAGAATTTTCATTGGTCAAAGTCTTTGTAATTTGACCATTAAGAGAAATCGTTGTCGTTCTAAATCCATCATACAAATGAGTTAGTAAATACTTATTCTGATCATTTACATTTATTTTAATAAAGTAAAGACCAATAATTGTATAAATCAACAACATTTTCACAAATGCTTTAACGACACTTCCGTTACCAGTTGCGAACAGATACAAGAGATACATAGCCATACTTGCACCGATAACATAAACTATCTCTTTACTGAACAGAGAAGAAAATACTTTACTAGAATTGCCTATCACATTATTCAATAAGGTTGATACATCACTCATTCCCTCTACTGCATTATAAATTCCAGCTATAATCGTGAAGATAAATTTTGACAACCAAAAGATAGCTTGCACAACAGCATTAAAGAAATAATTCATGTTTGAATCAAAACCAAAGAATTTCTTATCAAAGTAAACCTTGCTAGTTAGATCAGACATCTTCGACTTATAATTTTCATAAGTCAATTTTCTTGCTTCTGCTTCTTTCTTTTGAATAGCTTTTTTACCTTCCACATCCTTCTTTGCTCGTTCAAGCGTTTTCTTTGCTATTTCAGCATCACGATCTTTAATGACAGGTTTATTCGTATTCTTATCAAATTCAATAATATTAAAATTATTCTTTGGTAAGTAATCTGTTCCAATACCACTATCCAGCTTCACAGACGAATCAGAAGATGGAGTTGTCGTTGAAATCGAATTAGAATTAAAAGCATTTATTCCACTATTCGGTAATGATGGTTCAGTCGCACCAGCTAAAAAGGGAAGGAAAAAGATAGACAAAACAAATCCTAGTAAAATATTTCTTCTCATTTTTCCTCCTTCTATTGAACTGACACCAAATCTGATTTAACTGTTTCAAACAATGGTAAAAATTCAGGGAAAATTGTACCATCAACAGTTATACGTTCCTTACGTCCAAATGTATCATAGTAGATACATTGACCCATTGTCTGATTTTCAAGCCATGCTCTTGAAGCATCATCGTTTTCAACTCTTAAATGTTCCAGTATTGCTTCTGTTTCTGTATTTTCAGGAAACGCAAATACTGTACCAAAACCAGTTGTATCATCACTTGTTTTCAAGTCTTTTACCGATTGAGTAATAAGTACCAAGAAATTATTGAATGATCGTCCAGTACGTTTAACACGATTGACTACTTGCCTTCCAGCAGGAGTTGACATAATCTGCCATGCTTCATCAAGGTATAACATTGTTTCCTTATCTTTCTCACGTTCACCAAAGATCGCACAGAAATAGGTCAAAGCATACATAACAGTCAAACTTCTTAATTGTGTTTCAGTCATTTCATCTTTGTCAGTACCTTCAGGCATATCAAGACCAGTAATTTCAACAATAATTGTCTTATCATCAGTCTTTAATACTTCTTGACTACCATCAGCAAAACACAATGATAACAATGAATTTTTTGAAATTCTCTTTAGTAAATATCCAGCAGTTGAAACTTCCTCTTTTGACGATTTTTCCAATTCATCAAAAACTTGTAACATACCAACCTTTTCACCAGCTTTTCTACGCTCAATCACTTTATCAAGTGAATCTAACAGGTGAGCTTTAATCTTAATATAAGTATCTTTATCCAACACAGAAGCAACAAGTACGGTTGCTAACTCCGTCAACTCACCTTCATCTTGCAAGAATGAGAATGGATCAAGAACACCTCTATTCTCTTCCTTACGCATATCCAAAGTAATAAAGCGAATAGATCGTATGTATTCTTGTAATTCTTCGTATTCACCTTTTTCTTCCAAATCAGCTAGCACAGATAAATATTGTGTTCGCATTTCAGCTTTAGGATCGACATAAAGAACTTTTGCTTTTAACAATGAATGGTAAGTAAAGAGTAATTTTGTCAAGAATGACTTACCGTTACCAGTTGCACCAGTAATAGCTGTATGAGGATTGCTTGTTTCTTTACCGTGAACACCAATTTTATTAGCTTGTAACAAGTTAGTAAATACAACATTCGTGCTATTATCTAAAGCACGTTTAAAATCTCCATACCATGAAGCACTTTCTTTATCAATTCGACCAATAGGGAAACCAACATCAGTACCTACTTTTTTCTTTGTAAAAAATAGATTCTCACAAAGACCACGCAAACTTGAATATTGTAAATACCCTTCTCTATCACCATCAACTAATTCAGTCATTCTACACTTATAGAATAGATAAATCTGATCGGCAACAGCCTTCACAATTTCAACTTCCAAATCTTTCAATCTTGAAGCTAAAATATCATACTTCACATTCAATTCTTCAATGCTATCACCAGTAATTTGTAATAAGTGAAGGTATATAATCATAGGTTCATTGTTATCAGACTTTTCTTGATAATCTTCTAGTAACTGATAACTTTCTAAGACTTCAATCTTTTGAACATCATCATTTTCTGCTGTTTCAGTCACAGTATTCCCAAGATTTTTACGTTTATTCCTTGCCCTTGTATTCAAAGAATAAAATCCACTTTTGGTTGAGAATTTCACTTTCAAGACACTATTTACAGGGAAACCAATATTCTTAATCTCTTCTGCTAAGTGCAAGTAGGAAACATTCTTTGGATAACCATATACAGGAATCGTTGCTACATAGCTTTCTTCTTCACCATTGACCAGCTTCAAAGCGTTACCTGATCCAATTTCAATGATTGTTTCATCAACATTCTCAATCGAATTTTGAAGGGCGATAATTTCACTATCTTTATCATAGTATTGACCATTCAAGAAATGAATCCGATTCAACAACATCAAATCATCTTTCACGACTTCCTGAATATTCAAAGCGTGTAATTTTGTCTGAATCAATTCTTTTTGATCCTGCCATTCCTTCGCCCAATCGACCTTCGGTAATTCTTCAAAACCAACCATTTTCATAACTGATTTTCTAACGTTTGCAACAGACTGTTTCACCGTCACTTTAAAATCAGACGATACATTGACCGACTTCAAAGGCACTACTAGATAGTCTTTTGATTCTAACAAATAGGTAACTTCTTCTTCTAAGCGTTCAGCTAAATTTGAAATCACATAATTTGCCAATGGAGAACTTCCAACACCCTGCTCAATATCGTGAGAAAGCAACTCAATTTTCTTTGCCAATTCTAAGTCAAAATTCAGAGTATAGATTCCAAAATCACCATATTCAGCAATACTTGATAAATAATTGAATACTAAGTCTTTTGACTCTTCCTTCTCACCATCTTCAATAGTGTTAATAACTTGTGGCTCAACTTCAAATACAGCCAGCACACTTCCATCTTTCAAGAGAATCAAGCTATCATCTATCGCCCAAATATTATTCGTTAATTCCACGATAAATTCTTCTCACTTTCTCATATTTTTTACCTTTACAAAAATACATTGAATTTCTCTTACTGTCATATTTAACCCAAAACATTAAATAATCAACTAAGAATCGAAACAATGATTTTCCATCAATTTTATTTTCAGCTAGTAAATTTCCACACCACCAGCCAATGAACAATGAACCCATGAATCGGAAACCCCAATCCAAGAAGGGTACATACCCTAGCAAGAACCATGAAATAGCAAAACTTACTAGAGTATAAATGATCGTTGACATTTTCAATGCAAACGGTAAACTAAATTCCTCATTTATCTTATGCACCCATATAGGCTGTCTAAAAGCAGTAGTGTAAACATACAACTTCTTATCTTCTCTTTTCATAGCGTAGTCCTACTTGAATACTTCAAGCACTTTAGACCAAATTGTATTCGTTGCACGCAATACTGTTTCAGGGTTATCCATGAAATAGATAATGAATCCTGCAATTAAGACTGTTCCTACAATCGTTCCAATCTTTTGATCCTTCCATGCTTTAAGAACCTTCGTACCAGCGAAAAATGCTACTGCTGGGATACCGAGTTTTGCTACTAGAAATTGAAATAATGCCATTTGTTTTATTCTCCTTTATCATCTTTTTTATTGAAATCTGCTGGGATCGTATGATCCATTTTTTCTACAAAATAGCTGTCTTTATCTTCTCTTAACTCAAAGCTAAAATTCTCACTATGAGTTGTACCAGCTACATCAAGAGTAATTTGTGCATAAGCATAGATTTTCCCATCTTTCTCTTTAAAGTAGGTATAATCTAAACTCTTGAAAGTTGCACCTCCAATGGACTTAATTCCATTAGAAATCAAATCCAAGTTTGCTTGACTGGTAGTATAATTCTTAAAGAACAATTCCAAGAAAGAAACTAACTTCTTGCGTTTACCTTCTTCCATTTCATCATTCGCCACCAGCGATACATGATTCTCTTTATCCACCCCTTCAGCTTTAAAATCGCTCACAGGAGAGAACCAAGACAATCCACTTACATAATACTTACCATCTTTGACACCGTATGGAATCGAAAATTCAATTCCTACTCTTTGATTCTTACCATCTTTCTTCGTATCATAAATCACACGATACACAGCGATACCATCTTTAGCACTCAACATACGAGCGCTAACAATATTCATCTCCTGCTTCGTCTGACCTTGATTCTTCACATCAGGAACACTTCCATAATAATCATTCAACTTTGTGACATCTTCATCAGCAGAGCCACTTTGTGAATTGTATGTAAAATATCGACTTACATATCCATCTAGGAACTGTTCCAAAGTACGATCTGTTTCCTTTTTAGCTTCTACAACAGGCGCTTCAGAAAGCCTTGCCTTCATCTTCGCAGTAGTTACTATTGAAACAAACATGGTTAAACCACACAACAAGACGAATCCACCCAAACTGATCATAAAAATCAGATTCGATTTTTTCTGACTAATCTTCTTAACTGTCAGTTGTTTGTCTTTGCGTGGCTTCTTTAAAAACATATTTCTCATTCAAAAGAAACCTTTCTATAAAATCCTTTTGGAGTATTCAGCACTTCCCCTTGCTCAACAAAACCTTGAAATGCTGTCACCCAATTTCCACACTTAAAAAAATAATTTATCAAAAGACCAATATCTAAATTTTTTGAAAGTTGAATCACAGTTGCTACTTCATCATTAGAACAGAATTGATAATAGGTTGAAATAATCTTTTTGATAGGAACATATCGCTGTAACTGAAATCTCACAACATAATCATCACCATCATACAAATCAAGGACTGCTTTTTTCAGCAAGTAAACCTCGTCCAGCGACATGATCTTATCAACTTCCCAATCAGTAATACCACATACAAAGAAATTCCCTTTATCAATCCCCAATTCTTTCAATCTTGCAACAATCTGCTCTTGACTATGCTTCATAATATCTAACTCACAAAGATAATCGAAATTGCCTTCATTCAGAACCCTGATATTCGCTATCATCTTGATACAAAGTAACCTCTATCAACAAAGCTACCACCTTCTTCTAAACGAACATCACGACCAAATTTTTCATAGTCAAAATAGCGTTCTAATGTTTCCCTCGACAATTCAAAACCAATCTCATCTACAATATATTCGCCTAAATCTCTATCAGTTGAAACATCAGGATATAACCAACAATCATCAAATTCAGCATTTGCTAAAGCCTTTGGATCAGAACTATCTGATTCAATGAATGATAAAACAATATCTTCATCTACATCTTCCAAGTTTTCAGCAAGTTCATTCGCTAAATCCAAATTCAAGCGTTCACAATCCAAATCAGACAATTCTTCAATAGATTGAATCGTTATAGAAACATCTTCGACATCATATCCAAATTCAGAAGCAACATATTCAAAATCAACAGGTAAAGAAAATTGTTTTACTTTCTTTGTCCGATTATCCATAATTAAAGCTGTTAATTCCATTTTTTCTTTTCTCCTTTAAAAACTAGCCTTCCACTTGTCTATTTAACTGTTCCAAGTCAGCAACAGTAAATAAACCATATCCAATGAATGAAGTCCCCTCATAATCAACAATTTCAATTTGATCATCATAAGAACCACTCAAACCAATCACAGACAATTTTCCAAAATATAAAGGCAAGCTAAACCAAGCCTGCCTTCCATTTTTTGGATTCTTGATTAAAACTCTTGAAGCCATATTCAATACCAACTATTCTTTATTGCAAGAAGTACCAGCTATCGCCTTCATGACCAAGGAAAGTATAAGAATCTTCTAAACGACTAACAATTTCTTCTTCATGCTCTTCTACATAAGCAGACAAACGTTCTTCATTCATTAACTGCTCATATTCTCCATGATCCAAAATACCAGCAAAATCAATCAAGGCTTCTTGTGTATCAACTTCTGTAAATGAATTGATATAAACATTATCAGGGTTACAACCATCAAACTGACCAAATTCAACACCATCAAAATGCTCATTCAACCTTTCAATAACAATTTCAGGTTCGTCAAGGAATCTTTTCCCATAAACATAATCTTTACAAATATCAGAATAACTATCATAAATAACTTTAATACTCATTTTCTATCTCCTTTTAAAGTTAATCTAAAATCATATTCAAAGAACAAATAGAATCTTCAATTACTTCAATACCTTCAAAATGAATATATTTCTTTTTCAACAGACTAAGAATATCGGAATATGCTGAAATTAAACAGCTAACTTTATACTCATCTTCTGAATCCAAATTCACACTCATTTCAGAAATTTTTTGTAGAAATTCTTCTTCTTCTTCTGACAATACACACATATTCACATTAAACCTAGCCCAAAGATAAGTCTGATAAACACGAGAAAACATATCTGAACCTTCTTCTAAATAAAATAAATCATCAGGATAATCTTCTCCATCTCTAGCATTTAAAACCTTGACTACCATTGATTCTAAAAGTTTAAATTCTACCAAAAATTTTTCATAAGAATATGATTCACTCCGTAAAGCATTACACACTACAAATGCTTGCTGAACCAAAACAATGTTACTATCACTTTCTCTATCTACAATAGGAAACACTTCTCCTACTTGACAATCAAATTTTTTATTCATTTTTTCTCCTTTTCCATATAAAAAAGGAAGCCAACTTTGACTTCCTTTATCGTTTTAATTAAATTGAAGCTGAACGCTCAAAGCTAGAGCCAATCGCAAATGCACGATTCGTTACCTTGTTATACTCTTGATTCATTGAGTAATAACTTGATACATCTTTCTTGATACATTCAATCACTTGATATGGAAGGCTCAAATCATCAGTATTTTTAAGAAGCGCACTTAACTCACCAGCTAAAGTCCACGCTTGCTTAAATTCTTGATCCTTCAATTTCTTACTAAGTTCCAATGACAAGTCAATCACTTGTTTATCTTTTCCACTTAAAGCCATTTTTTTTATACCTCATTTTCTATTTTTTAGCTTTTACTTTTTTTCCAGCTATCATGCAGGAGAACGTTTTTTTATTTTCATTTACTTTCTCCCAAACAACCAATCCAACGAAACTTCAAAAAAATCAGCTAATTTGACAAGATTGTCAAAACTAGGCTCTGTCTTTCCATTCTCCCAATCACTATATGTATTTCTCTTTATTCCGAATATCTCTGCTAATTCTTGTTGTTTTAGACCTTTATTCTTTCTTAATCTCTTTAAACGTTCTGAAAAAATTGTCATAAATTCCATTTCCATTCACCACAATAACTTTCTCTACTTCTCTTCTAAATTTATCTTCTACAAAATCTGTATCATAACCCAATGCAAGTAAGACTACTCT
The DNA here is from genome assembly GCF_000411475.1 of Streptococcus sp. HPH0090. Classification (GTDB taxonomy): domain Bacteria; phylum Bacillota; class Bacilli; order Lactobacillales; family Streptococcaceae; genus Streptococcus. The sequence goes on from NZ_KE150464.1 coordinate 704,750, forward strand.
CATAGCTTTAATAGCAACTCTTTTTGCACGCTCACTATCTTCAAACTCATCACGTGAAAGCTTTTTACAAAATTCTTTCAACTCATCTTCTTCTAATATTTTCATTTTTTCTCCTTCCTTTATTTCTTTTTCAAATTTCAAACATCTCTCTTTTGATACTACTAAATATTCACTTAACAAAAAATCAATAGAAACATCAAATATACAAGCTAACATACTTAAATTTTCATAGTTAGGTTCGTACACTCCTCTTTCCCATTTTGAATAAACAGCTTGAACTGTACCAAGAAAATCAGCAACTTCCTTTTGTGTAAGTCCATGCTTCTTTCTTAACACTTTTAATTTCTCATGAAATTTCTCCATATCCTAAATTCACCCTTTTCATTCAACAAATAAACCACCTACAAAAAATATCAGAAATAGCAAAATAGAGAATTTAACATTCCCTATCAACACATACGAACCCAGCGCCATAACCAATCCAACAATAATATTTACAAGCAAATAATGTATGATTTTAAAAATCATCTTTACCATTCTTATCATATATAGACCTATCCAATTCTCTAAAATTCATCACAACTCCTACAATTAACGTAATACTAAAGAAAACAAAAGCGATTTTAGAGTTGCCACTAATCAAATTCACAACAAAAAATACAACCATAGGCAATATATAATTCAAACACATAAAGCGCAGGACTTCTCTTAACCACTTCAAAACTCTAACCATCTTCAAACCCATCTTTCCAAATGATATTTTTTAACCAATAAATTATAGACATCTATTCTTTCCTTACTATCTCTTGTTAGCAAACCAAACAATAACAACTTTCTTTTTATATCAACCTCTTTCTGTAAATATTCCTCATATTCTTTAGTTAGTCTTTTAACTTCATACCAATCTTGTCTTTTTTTAGTTGCTCTATAAGTCTGACATTGAAACTCAATATAATCTTGATAACCTCTTGCCTTCTCACTTGTTACAATACCATCATAGAAATATCTAGCAGGAATCAAATATACCAACTTTCTTAACGCTTCATCAGATATTTTTTTCTTTCTTTTCTTCATAGAACAACCTCAATCTTAACTAACTATTTTTTCATATCAAGAATTGCATTTACATCTTCGTGAATCCTAGACCAATCCAATATATAATCCTTGAAATAAGTCCGATAGATTCTAGAAGGCTCAACAGGAATCACAGTTAAATTTTGATTCCCTTCATAAGACGGAAAATACTTGCTAACAGACATCAACCCTTTATCAGTTGATACAACAAGGTTACTATTATTCACTACTACTGAATCAGAACCTATCAATTTGTAAATTTTTCTCATAGTCCACCTTCGCTTGCTCTAATTTTTTCCAGTTTTTTTCGGATATATTTCCTTCAAACAATATTCTTTTCAATTTATGCTCACCTGTTATGTTTTCCCAAGTTTTAAGAACAGTCGTAACACCTGAAACATTCTCATTGATCCATTTATACTGTTTGTCAAAGAAACCAACCTCAACAGGAGCAGTTGAAAAACCAATACGATCAACTTCACCCAGCAATGAATACCACTCTTTATTCAAGACCTTTTTTCCATTATCTTTTTCAAAGACCTTAATCTTGCTATTGATCACTCTTACAGCCATCTTTGCCATATCCAGTCTTTCATTCAAGGCTTTTTTTACGAAATCCAAAGCGACTTCATCACACATTCGCACTTCATACCGATTCTTGAATTTCAAAGCCGAATGAATGAAATCTAAACCAAAACCAAGTTTTTTCGCTTGCTCAATATCTTTCTGATAAAAGCAGAAATGATATGCAGATTGTCTTGATCCAAAGTAGATTGTTTTAGCTTTTCCATACTCACCATTATCTTCAATTTGCTTCAATCTCAACCGACTATCAATCAACCCTTTATCCCAAAGTTCTACCAGCTTACCAAGTTCAAAATTCCCTTCTTCGCTATACTTTTCATCAAGCGCTATATCCAACCGAGGTATATTCATATACTTTCCATCACCTTCAGCAATTTCACGCTCATACTCAAAACAGCGAATAAAGAAATCTCTCCAGCTTACTTTTTGTTCTTCTTCTAGGTAATATTCAAATTGCCTGCAAGCCTGACCTTTTAATTCAATCATACAACCCATATCTTCCCTTTTCTTCGATATGAAAACATTGATATGCTGAAATGTATATTTTGTATCATAGCCTGAACCACCTTTTTCTTCTTCGAGAAAAGGCTTATTCTTCAAACACAAAACTTTCTCAATCACTTCAATATAATCTCTTGTTTTGAATGTTACCTTCAAATAGTCAACCTTACCTTCCAAAGAAAAACCACTATCTCTCACTCCTTCTTTAAAAGCCATCAACTCTTGAATTTGTGAATCATACGAATCAGGAATTTTTCCAGCTTCTTTCCAATGATAAAAAGAACCAGCATTAATTCCTAGATAATCGGCTATTTCATTTACAGAGAAATTATACATTCTCATAACCTTTTCTAAATAACTAAACTCCATAATTCCTCACTTTTTCATTTTTTCAAAGTTTTCGCTATCAAAAAGTCAGTAATATCAATACTTTTGAACACTTTTGAATACTTCTACCCCCCTATTAGTCATAGGGGGTTAATTCGCACAATCCAGCCTGCCAGTGACCGCTAGTGACCGCAGTCGCTCGTCGCATACGCTTCCTCGCTCCTGCTACTAGCTACTAGCAAGCTGGATTGTACCAACTAGCACTCCAATAGAAAAAAAGAGGGGAAAACCCCCTCAATACATCACAAATAATCATCAAAAGGGAAATCATCAATAATTTCACTCCAATTTTGATTAGTGTTTTCTTTCAATTCAAACAAATCTTTGACCAAGACCATCTGTTTTTTATCTAAATATAAAATACCATCTTTTCTGATCAATTCTAGCTTATCTTTTTCTTCCAGCTTCTTCATAAGATTCTGAACCGAAGCAAAACTATTATTGATCGTCCTAGAAAAATCACTAGCCTTTTTTAGATCACCAAGATTTTCTTCTTCTTTTTGTTTACTAGCAAACAGCTCTTGAACCAATTCAGGATTGGCCTTTTTAACTGTTCCTTTTTCAAGTTCTTGTTTAGCTTCCATTTCTTCCTGTAATGCTTGTTTTTCTTCTTCAGTCAATTCAGCAGATGGATTTTCAAGAGGATTGAAAGGATTTTCCCTTCTTTCAACCTTACTAAATTCATCAGTAAATGAGAATCCATTCTCAAATAGTGGTGAATAAAATTCCCTTGCTACTTCTCCATATACTGAAGCATAACCACGACCATAAACACGCTTACCAGCAAGATATTTCACATACTTAAATTCCTTGTTTCTATTGACTTCACCAAAGGCAAGATCATATCCAACTTCATCTAACCTACCAACAGATACACGGAAGTTAATATTAGCTTGTAATTTTGAACCTAAATCCTCCCTTGAAGGCTTCTGCATAGCTATTGTCGCAAAGCACCCAGCTTGCCTTCCAAGAAGCAGGAATTGACCCATAGCATTGTCTAGGCGCTGTCTAGTTTGAAAGTCTAACATAGCGCACAAGGCGTTATATTCATCACAAACTAGGAAATAAGGCTCTAAACCGTACTCATAGAATTTTTTCAAATCCTTATCGCCATTTTCTTCACGTTTTTTACGCATATAAGAATAACGAGCAAACATGATCACGACTGCTCTTTCAATCATAGATACAATATCTTCTACTTGATATGAAATACGACCTTCAAAAGCCTTCTGTTCAGCCATAGTCACAAAGTCAGCTTGTTTTGGATCACAAATATCCACTACTCCAACTTTCGACATAGCAAGAATCAATGTTCTTAAAAGTACAGTTTTACCTCCACCAGTACCACCACAGACCAACATATGAGGATCGTCAACAGGATTCCAATAAAGATTCTTCATCAGTTGAATACCCTTATCAGAATAGTTGACATCAGTTACCTTAATACGATTCAAGAAAGCAGAGTAGGCGAGTTTATAAGTCTTAAACTTAATATCGTCCTGAACCTCCATAAAGTCCATAAAGAACGTTGTTTCTAACTCACTACCAATCTTCTTAAACTTCTCTTGAAACTTGTTACCAGCCATTTTAAAGGCTACATCAAGATCATAGCGATTCTGCTTCAAATAAACAGGAGGAAACGCTATTTTATCAATAGTACCTGATTCACGCTTAACCTTCTTCGTATAGGTATAGCCATTCTCCTTCAAAAAGAAAGCCAATTTTGCTAGTCTTTCTAGCTTTTGAAAGAAAAAGATTCTTTCTTGTGACAACCATGTAAGATAAATACTTAAAACAACAACTACTATCAACAGGCTCACAGAAATAATAATAGCTGGTATATCTAAATTTTTAATTTTTTCAAAGTTTAAATAACCATAAATTACAAGCACAGGTGCTAACAACAAAAAGAAAAAAGAAAAGATAAAGTATCTAAGATTCACCATATAAGGCTTCACCTTAATTCCCCTGTATGCAGGAAACAAACCCATATCTTTTCTCCTTTACAAACTAGCCTTTATGCTCTTGTTTTTGCTCTTGCTTCTGCTCTTGTTTAGGTTGTGGAGTTGCACCAGCACCAACACGCTTAACGTTTTCAGCACGCAATGAGAAGGCGAGCGCCTTAATTTCTGACACATTGTTATTGCCACGATATACTGTATCTTCATAATCATAGATCCAAATTGTCGCTTGACCAACAATTTCAACTTCAGACATGAACGGAATTTCATCTACTGAAATACCTTCTTCCAACTTGATCGCAATAGTTTCTTGCATTTTATCAGAGAAAACTTCGGCATGAGTAGGATATTCAACAGGCTCACCATCTACCATTTTCCAGTTCTCATCAAAACCTAAGAAAGTAAGCGTACCGAATTTTTCCTTCACGTTTACAGGAATTTCTGCATTGTTAAATTTACGAATATTAAAAGCCATTTTTTATTTCTCCTTTTTATTATTTTTCAAAACGAATTTCACTTGCTTCAAATTGGACTTCTTCTTTTCGACCAACCAAGCGAGTTACAAAATTAAGTCCTGATACAGACTTAACAATAGTCAAGCCTTTAGCTTTAGGAGTATCAGAATTATTTACTCCATAAACACGAACAATCACGCTATTTTGTTGATCACCTGACAATTCAAACTCACGGAAAGGAACGAAATTTTCTCCGTTACCAGTCACAACTTCACGAAATTTTGGATTTACAACTACTTTTGATCCAATCGCTTCCAACCCAACAGGGATTTTTTTAATTTTTGCCATTTTTTATACCTCTTTATTATATTTTTTCTTATTTTTTTAAAATCAAAAAGGGCGATTGTCCTGTTTTAATCGCCCTTAACAAATACATTAGTCCTCTTTACGTTTAAGACCAGCAAGACCAAGCATAGTTCCCACAACACCTACTACACCAGCAAGACCAAGTGATGATTCAGCAGTACCAGTATTAGGCAATTCAGGCTTATGCTCTTGTGGTTTTTCAGGAGTTACAGGAACTTCTTTAACGTAAGCCTTATGATATTCTACTTCCACTTGTTTTTCTTCAGGAACAGGAACATACGGTTTAATTTGCACATATGCTTTAGGAGTGTATTTTGGATCATTGTATTTCTCAATAGAGATAGGCTCTTGCTTAACTTCTTTTTGAGAAGCACGACCAAACAAACCACCTACAATAGAATAGCTTGTATCAGAAGTGTTTGAGTGAATAAAGGTAAAGTTAATCTTTTGACCTTTAGCAAATGACCAGCCAATACCATTAGAATCAAGCACGCCTGCTGTACTTTGACTTTGCGCAGAATCATTCGCAGTGAATGAGTTTCCACTTTGTGTAATGTTAGCACCAGTTGTTACTTTAGCACCATCAAGTTTAGACACATCAATGACTTGATTGCTGTCAACATCATTTACGGTTACTTCACTTACATTATTAGAATCTGTTTCAACTCCAACAGTCACCATTTTCACCCAGCCTTGACGATCATTAAGGTAAGCACCTGAAGCGCCCCCTCCACCTTGACCATCAACACCACCTCCACCGTTTGCCTCACCAGCACCAGCAGAGATAAAGACACCATAACCAATTCCACCATCTTCACCTGCCCATAGAGCAACATAAGAACGAATGAATCCTGATTCAGCAGATGGAGTAATATCACTAAATGTTAAAGTGACATCACCATTAGAAGTGTTTTTAACTTTAATTTTGATTGATCCACTCTTATCATCAAGAAGGAACACATTATCAAAGTTTGCATCAAGGTTAGTATTGCGTGCATAACCTTGAATTACATTAGCTGTATAAGCAGGAGGAGTGACTTTAGAACCACCTGAAACAACTTCAAAAGTTGTACTTGCAGTTGCAGTCAATCCTGTTTGAATTGACTTGATCACTTTACCAGCGTTATCCTTATTCCATTGATCAACAGCTTTTTTATCTTGCGCATAGTTACCACTAAATTTCAAGCCGACTTTTTCCATGATAGCTTTGTCTTTAGCTTTGATTTTTTCAGCTTCCAGCTTGTCTTTTTTAAACTTCGCTTCGTTAGCTTCGTTTTCTTTCTTCGCTTGCGCATTGTAACCATCAACAGTTTTCTTATCTTTTGGATAATCACCTGTATGTTTCAAGCCGACTTTTTCCATAGCAGATTTATTGTCAGCATTGATTTTGCTGTTTTTTGCTTCAGCTTCCTTAATTTCTTTGATATTTTGCTCTTTTTCAGCAGTTTTCTTATCAATTTCCTTAACTTGCTTCGCTTCATCTTCTTTTGCTTCAGCTTCAGTATCATAGCCAACTTTTTCTGTTTCAGTTACCTTAATACCAACACTTTTAGCTTTTTCAACAGCAGAATCAAGATCAGGTGATTCAACAGGTTTAACTGTTTCTTCTACTTTAGCTTCAGCCTTTTGATCAGCTTTAGCTTCTGTTTTAGGTGCTTCAGTAGGTGAAACAGGTTTAGCAACTTCAGTAGTTGCAGGAGTTGTAGGCTTAACTTCATCAGCAGATACATTGTTTCCACCAAAAGCAACCATCAACATAGCAAGCGCAAGGATAACTCCACAAGCACCAAATTTTGTTTTACGGATTGAACCGAAAGCCTTATATTCATTAGATTTAAACATTAATTTTTTTCTCCTTTTTCTTTTTTTATTTTTAAATAATGTTTTTTTCTTTTTCGATCTCATTCATTAGATGGTGAACGTGACCGTCTAAAAATACCTAGTAACATAACTTCTCCTTTTTCTCAAAAATAAAAAAGCCGATATAAACCGACTTACTACAACAACTATTTAATGAAACTCAATAATTTCTCCTGTTTCTAAGAAATGATTATAAGTACGATCAATACGATTTTCAATCTTACGGTAAAATGTATTCGTTAATTGCCCCATACTATACAATCTTCTATACAAATCTTCACAACATTTTTTTGACGATACATAAACATCAGCGCCCCTTTTTACATGAGCATAAATTTTTAGATTCCAGCAGAACCTACTATATATTCGCAGGTATTCCCTACGAATCCATTCTTCTGAATATGTTCTTACATCATCTTCTCCCTTCCACTCAATAGATACGATCTTAACACACCTCTTTCAATTATCTTAATTCCTATCACGATCTATTAGATAAAAACCAAAACTTCCAATTACTAGAATAAACAAATACGATACAAAACCAAATAGATCATTATTAAGAATCATCACAAATAAAACACAGAATACCAAATTCATCATCAACACACTTAAAAATTTCAAACAAACTATCAATAATTCCAAATGATATTCTAACAAAAATAAAATTCCTTTTTTCAGGAAAAGAATATAACCTTCTAAAATTTCTCTTATATAAATACCCTCTTTCTTTCTATTGTTAATTCACATAAAAGAATAGTAACTATTCTCTTGTGAAAACTAACAATAAATTTTATTGTTAATTTCCTTTTTGAGTAAAAATAAAAAGGCTTATATTTCAAAGCCTTTTCTTGTTACTCTTTTTTGTGTATGCTCTTATCTTCGCACACTTTCAGCTTTATAGCTTACTACCTTCGCCACGGTCACAGATTTAAGGATAACTCAATACCCCCTCTTCCTTACCCTAAGGCATTAGCAAGACTTTCATCTTACACACCGACCATACGATATAGCCTCACTATCTCACTCTAGCTACCTCTACAAAGTATCATTGACTGCACCACAGCCGTCAGTTCCCTTTTCTTATCTTTTAAGGCAAAAGGACGAAAAACCCAACATGGTCAATAATGACTAATAGATATAGTTTACGGAATCTAGCTAGATTTTTAAGAATTTACGTTCTGTTTTTGACTGGATATTGTCTAAAACATCTTTCTTGCATTTTTTACTAGAACGGCAAAACCTAATTGGAATAGAAAATTAGCAGAGGTTCTCCAACAAGATACAAATATAAAAAATATTCTCAAACGTGTTTTTTCTCATTGTATTTAATATCGTGAACTCACTATTTTCACTTAAAGAAGTAGCACTTGAAAGCTCTCAATTTGATATTCCAAAGAAAATTCAAGTAGATTTTTCAAAAGCTAGACTCCACAAACTACATCTACTATCAGACCAACTTGACATTTTACCATTTTTCACTTATAATTAAATTGCTACATTTAATACTCGTGTTAGTCAGTGTATATCAAAGTCATTGCCTGACACGTTTTTTATTTAATTTTCAAAGAACAAACTATTAAACTTTTTTTCGTTTTAATAGTTCTTTAGTATAAGCAAAAGACTATTGTTTATACTAAACAACCACTAAATTAAATAAAAGGATAATTATTATGGCTAAAAGTAGACACCCTTACGTTTTGCAGGGAAACCATCTTAAAGATGATTTTAACTCCCACAACAGAAATTGTTACCAAGATAACAACAAAATTACAAAAAGAAAATATGATAAAGTTAAAAATATGAACAAATCATTGAAACATCACTCAAAAGGAAAAATAACTTTATCAATTCCAATCCGTAAAGGCAATGAAATTATCTATCCTAATCAAACAGAATAGTTTCTAAATCACTATAATCTTCCGATGAAATTTCATTGATCTCTTCGTCCATCTTCAATAAGACCTTACCAAGTGCTTGACGATACATCAATGAAACTCGCTCAATATCACTTAAACAAATTTCAGAAAATCCTTGCATATCATATTTACTTTTAAGTGTCTCAACCATTTCAAGATTATCTTCGCAAATTCTTGAAATATCTGAAATAAATGAGAACATTTGTAACTTTGTCTTTTCTTTATTTGTAAATGCTGAATTACTCATTTCATCTCCAAAGATATTTTAAAATTATCATTTTCATAAAATGTTATGATTGAGTAAAGTTTTTATTTAATCATAACTAATTATCTCATTGAGATACTTATATTATATCTCATTGAGATTTATTTGTCAACACTTTTTTTATTTTTTTTAAATTTCTAGAAAGATTTTTTTATGATACCTGATAGATTAAAAAAACTACGAAAACAAGCTGGTTTAACACAAAAACAAATAGCCGAAAAAATTCAAGTAGGACAAAACTCTTATTCAAATTGGGAAAAAGGAAATAGAACACCTATTCAACCTACAATAGATAAATTGGCTGAAATTTTAAATACATCTTCCGAATATTTAACAGGTATTACTGACGATCCAACTTGCATAAAGATTTCTGAAACAGACCTTGATACTGCTATTGACAATTCAGTTGCCTATGATGGTACACCTATCACAGATCACGATAGAGAAATTATAAAGAACTATCTAAACGAATACTTTTCAAATAAGAAATAACTATGAATCTAAACAAAGTTATAAAAGAGATTGAACACCTAAACTGTAAGGTGATCATTCTTAAAGACCTATCCACTAAAGGAAGATACGTTCTAGCAAAGAATAAACACTTCATCTTTCTTCGAGCCGATACATCAGAAATCGAGAAAATAAACGTTCTACTACATGAGAAACACCATCTAATCAATGATGATTGTAACAACTCACTATCTCAAATAGATACCTTCAAAGAACATATAGAAAATACTAGCGAAAAAGGACGAATCCTTGATTTTATGAGTTTAGTGAACAGCGAATATCCAATAGATGATAGTTTCAATTATCAGAACTATCTCAAAAATGCTGATATTCCTTCAAAATATGAAAACTATGTTAAAGAAATAGCAACACAATTTTATAATGAAAACAAAAAAAATAACACTATCTAATGATAGTGTTTTTTAATTTACTGTAAATAAACTATCCCACAAAATTCACCATTACAATCTAGAAATAGTTCATTCCTCTTGCTAGCTAAAAATCCAGTTCCTGCTTTACTAAAACGAAATTGAACAAAATAAAGTTCTAAATCACCTTCATATTCAACTTCCGTATCAAAGCTTTCCCCTGTTTCCAATTCATCTAAATAATCAGAATAATCATTAAGAAAATCCCTTACAAAATAATTCAATTTTGGAATCATCTTTTTAGGTACAGTTGTCTGATAACGTATTTCTTGAATTTCCATTTTCTATCTCCTATTAAAATAAATCAGAATGAGTTCCAATTCGTTCAAAAACTACATGTGTTCCCCGTTCTAAATAATAATAAATCATAAGTAAATCTGATTTTCTACCACCAATATGTATTTCCCATAATTTTGGAATCCTTTTTCTAGGCTCTAAAATATGCTTTTTATACTCATAACCTAATTCTTCATTATTAATAATCTTTTTAACTGCTTCATTGATTGGAGTTATATCTACTCCACGTTTAATAATTTTAGATAAATCCTTATTATATCTATTCGAAAACTCATAACTCAGCATTTTCTTTCACCATTCTTTCAAAGTATTCATCAACACTTTCATTACATTTTGATATTCCATGTTCTTCATATTTCTTCATACTTTCTTTAAAAGAATTTTGAGTTACTTCATTATATTCATCTAAATTTCTTGTCCTAATATAATCTCCATTACTTAAATCAAACTCATAATCTTTATCCAATTTTAAATCAAAAGGAATACTTCTAGTTAGTACACTTTGCTTCAAAAACAATTTTACAGCAGTTGACATATCTAGCCCAAGTTCATTAAATATTTCAGTTGCTTCTTTTTTCAAATCATCATCTACTCTTACAGCAATTTGTGACATATCAATTCTCCTTTTTTTCTTGTATATCTATTGTATCACTTTTAGACAGACAATTCAAATTTTTATATTCATTAAACACAAAATAAAATAGATCAGCTATCTGATCCACTTAATTTTATATTCAATTTATTTTTTGGTCAAATTTTGGTCAAGTTTTGGTCAAAAAATCAAAATATACTATCCTATTTTAAAAAACTAAATTGTGATGATTGCCTGTAAATAAACACATTAAATATTCTTTGTATTTCTTTGCACTTCTTAAAATGCCGTGGATAGACATAGAACTGTTGTCCTTGTGGAAACTGATTTTGAACTTGCCATTTTTCAAAATCTTGCAGAAAAGTCTTATGAGACGGCATATTAACTGCTTCGAACATAGAATGATCAAAATATTTCACCAAGCGATAAAGACCATGAACTTCATCAGCAAAACATTTATCTATCTTTTCAAAGGGATAACCCCGTCTCTGATAAGCTAGGCATAAGTTTTGTAAGTCTTGGCTTATCCCAGCTGTGTCTTTTTTTGCCAAGTGTATGAAGTAACGAACAGAAAATTCTTCCATACCTGTTCGTTTTTTCTTCTCTAGAAACTGTTGTGCCAATATAAGAGACTCTGATAATCTGTCTTCATCTTGATAATAAAGAGCGTATAAAAGATTGATGACATTTTGGGGATAATAGATTCCTTTCAGTAAAGGCAAGTCTTTTGGTATAAAAGATGGAATGACTGAAAAATCGTTACAAGCAAAAGAGGTAAATAAGCCTCTCAAAATACCATCAGTATAGATTGTACCACTAGCAAGCAAACCGCCTCTAATCAATTCTTCTCTTCCTATTTGCCACAAAGCATTATTTAATTGTTTATAATCTCCGTCTAGAAAAGCTGTATAGTATGCAAAATATTTAATATCATCTAGCAATAAACTACTGTACAACTTTGTCCTTAAAACCTTATCAGACGATACTTTTGAATCCTTCAAATACTTTTGAAAAATTCTTTGATTAGACTCTTCAAATTCCTCCCAGTTTATTGGAACAGAATAATAACCCCAATCATTAAAACGATCTTCTCGCATCTTTTGATATTCTTTTATATACTCTCTCGTGAGAACCTCTTATTCTTAAACAATGTGCAAAAAAAGACTAGACAAGTCTAGTCTTTCATTTTAATTAGAATTTTTTACGTTTACGAGCTGCTTCTGATTTACGTTTACGTTTTACAGAAGGTTTTTCATAGAATTCACGTTTGCGTGTTTCTTGAAGAGTACCAGCTTTAGTAACCGCACGTTTGAAACGACGAAGTGCATCGTCAAGAGATTCATTCTTACGTACTACTGTTTTAGACATTATTTTCACTCCCTTCAAGTTCAAGATCTATTCTATTTTACATGGATTGATAAAAATTGTCAAGAAAAAATAGTGCATTTCATTATTTTTCATTGACATAAAAAAAGGACCCTAAAGTCCTTTTTATTAACTATCTTTTTCTAAACTCAATTATTTAGAAAATTTCTTTTTCATAACGAGAGTACCTGCCAAGATAGATACACCAGCAATAACTAATGCAATACCTGTAGACTCACCAGTATTTGGAAGACTTGGTTTGTCTTCTGTAGTAGTGGTTTCAGATACTTCTGGTTTTGAAGTTGTTGAAGTCGTCTTTGGCACTTCTGTTGTTGAAGTTGTTGTTGAAGCTTCTGTTGTTGTTGAAGTTGTCGTTGGCTCTTCTGTCGTTGTTGTTGAAGTTGTCGTTGGCTCTTCTGTCGTTGTTGTTGAAGTCGTTGTTGGAGCTTCTGTCGTTGTTGTTGTGGTTGTCGTCGGAGCTTCCGTCGTTGTTGTCGAAGTTGTCGTCGGAGCTTCTGTTGTTGTTGAAGTTGTCGTTGTTGTGGTTTGTTCTTTTGGATTGACAATTGTTTTCGTAACTGACTTATCAGTTCCAAAATCTGTTACATTCACTTCCGTGTCTGCTGTATTTATCACATATCCCTTTGGTGCTTCCACCTCAGTTAGGATATACTTATCTTTCAAAAGGCCAGTTACTGTAATTTTACCTTCAGCATCTGTAACATACTCACCAATAACTTGATTGTTAGCTTGTCTTACAACCTTAAATTTAGCGCCAGCTACCGGTTGGTTTTCATTATCAACTTTATGGATATTTATCGTGAAGACATATCCAATCCCTGAACCACCAGATACTTGAACTACAGTTGATTGTACAACCTCTTTAATAGTTGTACCTTTACCTTTTAAGACAGCGTCATTATTCAAGATTTCGCCATCTGCTGGTGAATAATTAGCTTGAACATTATATTCAATGCGGTACTGGTCATTTTCTGTAATATCACCAAGTTTAATAACAAATGACTGACCATCTTCACTCACTGTAATGGTATGTTGGTCTGTTACATCTGTTCTATCTGTAAATTCCCATAGACCGTTCACATAGTTAAATTTACCTTTGATGATACGAATACTATCTTTGATATAAGATGCATTAGAAAACTTCAATGTATCTTCTACCGTTGCATCTTGAAGGCTTTCTTTGGTACGGTTAATTGAAATCGTGTAAGAAAGTGTTTTTTGGTCTTCACTACTTACCCATCCAGTTTTATTGATTAATTCAGGATTTCCATCTCCAACACCAGTAAAGTTAACCTTACCAACGACTCGTGTTTTCCCATTAATAGTAACTTCGATAGGGATTTCTCCTTTTTCAGGGTGCTTTTGGAAATCCACTCGAGTATAGACAAAGAAAGACCCGCTTGTATCAGAGTGCTTTTCTACATAATCCGTATACGTTAATACGATATGTTTTTTTGTTTCGTCAATCTTAGCATTCGCAATGACCTCATTTGTTTTTTCATCACGAATTTCAAAGTTTTCTGATTCGATATATAAAGCATCTGACAAATCAACAACTGTGGTATCACCGGCTTTAACATCTTTGTCTGTCAAATCATAAGTTGCGTTAAGCCTAAATGTAACCCACTGTTCCAAATCTTTCTCAAGATCACCGCCTGAATTATTTGCAATATCTAATGACGTAATGGCATCAATAGTCTTACTACTCGCTGCATTTTCTGCAAAAGCTTTGTTCAAGCTAAGAGAAAAAATGATCGTAAATAAGCAAATAATGAACGAAAAAAATGCTATTTTTTTCTTATTCACCTTAAGTTGTCTCCTTAAATTTAATTGTTTAGACGTTAAACGATTTCAGTATACCAGTATTTTTTACCAAAGTCTAGTTTTATTCTTAAAATAGTTTGAAATATATTTATAAAAAATATTTTTTATAATTTTTATGTTTGCTAGGTATTACTTTTTTATAATTCATTCAATCCTGGCTGTTAGATTTTTTTATTTTTACTAATCAAACATCAATATAAAATAAAAAGACCAATCAAAGTATGCTATTGATTGGTCTATATAAATGTCAACTTATTTCTTTAATAAACTAAGCGCTTCTGCATCCGCAATAATAGTCACATCCGGATGATTTTGTAAACTACTTGCTGGTAGATTTTCAGTCACTGGACCTTCAACAGTTCCGGCAATCGCTTCTGCTTTTGAGGGACCATAAGCAAATAGAACAATAGACTTAGCATCTAAAATATTTTTGATTCCCATTGAGATAGCTTGTGTTGGGACGTCTTCGATTTTATCAAAGAAACGAGAATTAGCTTCAATCGTAGACTGATCAAGATCTACAAGGTGTGTTTGGCTGTCAAAGGAAGTTCCTGGTTCGTTAAATCCAATGTGACCATTACGACCAATTCCCAAAATTTGTAAATCAACTGGATGATCTGCAAGAATTTGATTATAGCGTTCTACTTCTTCTTCTGCATTGTCTTTAACTCCCCGAGGCAAAAAGCTTTCTTTAAATGGCTTTTTATTGAACAGATGTTCTTGCATGAAATAACGATAAGATTGAGGATTATCTCCATCTAATCCTACATATTCGTCCAAGTTGACACTTGTAAGGTTTGAAAAATCAAGGTCACTCTCAACGATTTCTCTGTAGAACTCAAGCGGGCTACTACCTGTTGCAAGCCCTAATGTTTGAGCACCATTTGCTAGCTTTTCTTTTAAAATTTCAAAAGCTACTTTCCCACCTTCTTCAGGATTTTTTACTTGAATAACTTTCATAATTGTTCCTCCACATTTCTTTATTTTATTATATGGTATAGACCAATTTTTGTCAAGTGAAAACGGTTTAATATTTTAAATTTTAATAAGCAAAATTTCATAAAAAAAAAAAAAAAAAAAAAGAGAAAAACTAATTAGTCTTCTCTTTTTAAATAATTCTTAGATTAAATTAATCTTCTTTTTTCTTTCGTGACAAAGCATAACCTGCTGTAGCTAAACCAACAAGTGCTGAATATGTCATGAATGATTGATCAGCTGAACCAGTATTTGGCAAGTTTTTCTTAGCTGGTTCTGGTTTAATAGCTTGTGAAGTTTCTTCTGATTTTTTGACTACCACATTTTTGTGCCATTCAATAACTGGCTTTTCTACTTCTTTTTTAACTGGATCTTTCAGCAACTCTGGATCTTGTGGTTTAATTGGTTGACTTGGGAGAACAGGTACAGCTTTGTACTCTGGCTTGCTAGGTGGAATTGGGTTTTCTTTAACAATCGGTACTTCAAGTAACTCTGGCTTTTCAGGTTTTACAGGAGGAGTTGGCTCAGTTGGTTTAACTGGTTCCTCACCTGGGTCTTGAGGGAAGGCAACATTTGTTTGAATTGAAAACCAATAAAGTGTCGCTTCTCCTGTTGCATTTGCACCTTTTACGATAAATTCAAGATGATTATTTTTTAAAAGAACAGCACCACCACCATAGTAGAGGTAAGGACTCTTTGGATCATCCCAACCCTTAGTCTCACTTGAAGAATCAGCATTAAAGGTAGCTCCTTGAGACATGTATTGATTTTGATCTTTTGAATAGACTAATTTTGTAGATGCATCCTGATCAACACTTGAATTTGGTAGTTTAATAAATTCATTGTCACCAATATTTACATACTCAATGTGAGGTGTATTTTGGTGTTTCATCTTAGGTGTGTATCGCAAAACACCTGATGTAGCATCTACTGTGTAGCTACCGATAACATCTGATTGATTGTTAAATGTGTAGTCCTCGGTCCCAACTGAATGACCATTACCACCACCAGAAGCATTTACTGTTGTTTCGTCAACTACAGTTTCTTCAGTAACTTTAAAGGCATCATCCACCCATGTCGCTTTTTGTGCAACAATTTTCAACGGATTGCTTGCATCGATATAGACTTCTGCACTACCAAAGTCAGCTTTACCACTTTTGACAACAACATCTGCTCCATCAAGTGTTGGATTGCTTCCGTCTGCGTATGGATCCCAAGTTCCACGAACTGTATTTCCATCGCTATCTTTAGCTTCCACAACTAGAGCACGAGGTTTATCGTTTTCAACATAAGATGCACCATTCCAGTGGTTGAGTGAGTTAAGAGCAAGAAGTGCATTCGGATTAGTCAAGCTAAGCAATTGATTATTCTTATCATAAAACTCAATGTCCACAGCAACTATTGCAGGATTTTCAGTTTCTGTTGAACTTCCGATTGTCATTGTAACTGCTGGATCATTATAAATTTGAACAATACCTCTTCCGTCAGAAGAAGGAAGACTTTTTACCTCGTATTTGTATACGACTTTAGCAATTGGTATTTCTTTATTTCCATAAGTTATTTTCGCTTGGGTTAAACCATTGTATGTTACATCGAATTTATCTCCGACTTTTACAACTGCCCACTCAATTTCGTTATTAGCATATGGGTTTGTTGTTGTTAAATCAGAATCTTTTAAATTCTTAGTTTCATACATTTTGGTTGCTTTCCCATCACCATACATACGAGATTGACCTTCTCTTGTCAAGTAGGTTGTTAATCCAGTTATTTGGTGTGTGATTTTTGTCGTTTCTCCTTCAGCAAGTTCTTCAGGAAGAAGAGTCAAATCTTGTTTGTATTTTTCGGGATTTCCACCACGTTCAGCAACCATTTTATTGAAAGCTTCTTTGGCATCATCATATTGTGCTTTCTTCTTATTATAAACTTCAAGTTCAATCAAGTAAGCAGCTTGTGCTTCATCATATGCAGCTTTCTTAGTTTTGTACTCCGCCATTTTAGCTTCATATTCTTCTTGAGCTAATTTGTTGCTGTTAGTAGCTTCCTGATTCGCCTTCACAGATGCATTGTATGCTGCTAAGGCTTTATTATATTCCTCAAGTTTCTTTTCATAAGCAGCACGTGTTTCTGCATTACTTTCTTCTACCGCTGCTTTTTCAGTCAAAGCTTTCTCATAAGCAACTAACTGTTCATTGTATGAATTAAGTTCTTTCTCATAGTTTACTTGTGCAGTAGCATTTTTACTAGCAACTTCAGCTTTTTCTTTTTCGTAAGCTACATTGTTGGCTGCGACTTGAGCTTTGTAATCAGCTACAGTTTTTTGAATATCCGTAACTTGTTTTTCGTAATCTTTTGTAGCAGATTCTTCAGAATCATGTTGTTTAGTCTCAGTTTCTTTTACTTCAAGACCTTCATTTGTTGCAACAGTTTTAGCTTTTTCCAAAGCGTCTGGAACAACAACTTCTTTCATATCTTTACTAGCTACTATTGTAGTTGAAGAGATAGGGTTAGTAGCTGATGAAGTTTCATCTGCAGATACTGATGCAATTCCTGCAGCAGTGATCACTGTCGCTACAGCAACAGATCCAAAAGCAACAGAGGTTTTTCTCAAAGCATATTTAATCTTTTTTTGACCTTTTAACGATGACATGATTATTCCTTCTTTTATTTTAAATTTAAAATGTTCTCAAGCATAAAAAGATTTGATTCTTAAAAACATGTTAAGTTTATCAAAAAAGATATGTAATTTCAATAGTTTTCACTTTCTTTCAATATTTTTTTCATAAATCTTTTAAAAACTATAAAAAGGCCTTGCTCTTACGAGCAAAGCCTTTTCATTTCAGAACTAAAATCGTTAGTTTTTCACTAGATTAATGTGAACCTATCAATTTTAGTCTTCACGTCTTTTTGATTTTGCAACCAAACCAAGTCCTACTAGACCAAGTGCCGCACCAAGAGCAGCCACTCCAGCTGTAGATTGCTCACCTGTATTTGGCAACTCACGTCCCTTAGGTTTTTCAGGGGTTGGTGGTGTTACTGGTGTTGGTGGAGTTGGTGGTGTTACTGGTGGTGTCGGAGGTGTTACCTTGTTATTAAACTCAGTATCTTCCGGCATTTGTGTAGTAAGAGTCAATACCTTACCTTCTTTAGTTACAGTAACTCCAACTGTAGCAACCATCTTGTCGTATTCGACGCCAGCTTCTGTACCTTGTACTTCTTCTACGTGATAGATATATGTACCTTCTTCGCCACGTTTGAATTCAAGAGCTGAGAACTTGATCTTACCTTCAGCATCATTGCTTACAGTTTCAATCACATTTCCATCCTTGTCTTTCAGTACAAAAGTAAACTCACCAGCCTTAAGTGCACGACCTTCCAATTTCTTAGTGAAGTTGAATTCAACTTTAACTGGAATATTTACAACACGTTTTTCAGTTGGTTTTTCTGGTTTTTCAACTGATTTCTTAGTTGGATCGTATTGGTGAACGATTTGAGAAGCTGTATTTTCAATATCTACACCTTCCTTAGCAGTATCCTTGATTCGTGCAAGAATATCAAACTTGTAGTAACGTCCAAATGCTAATTTAGCAGTGTCGATTACTTGTGTATTCTCTGCATCTCCAAGTGACTTAGTCAATTCAGCCTTAGATGTAGCAGTAATGACACCATCCACAATTGAGATATCAAACTTAGCGGTTACATCTTCACCAGTTACTGAATCGTAAGCTTTAATATCAGCTACATTAACATCCAAGTTTTCACTGTCATATTTATCTGTAATTCCAACAGATTGAATATTGTGAGCTTCTGTAAATTTAGTTGTATCCAACCATACTTGGTAAACAACCTTATCACCTTTATGGAGTGTTTTAGTATTGATATTTTGAGCTTCATTATTATCAGCTTTGTCCGCATATGGATCTTTGTTGGTATCAGCTACTTTATCAGTCAACTCTTTATCATCATCCAAAAGTTTAGTTCCAGTAATGTCAAATTTCTCTTCGTTAAGAATGTATTTCTCTGGGTTAAACTCAGGAGTTTCTGGAGGAGTCACAGTGTTATTGAACTCTTTGTCTGGAGCGTCAGTCACTGTCTTCACAAGTGCTTTAGCTTTTCCATCGTGTTCAACTTCTACTGTGATTTCAGCCTTCATTGTATCGTAAGTAACTGTTCCGTCTGTTCCAGCTACTTCTTCTACAGTGTACTTGTGAGTTCCAACTTGGGCTTTCGTGAATTCAAGTGTAGCGAATTTCACCTTACCATCTTTGTCGTTCTGAACTGTTTCGATTTCAGTACCTTCAGAGTCTTTCAATACGAAGCTGAACTCACCAGCTTTCAATTCACGGCCTTCGAGTTTCTTAGTGAAGTTGAATTCAACTTCAATTGGAACTGAGTTGACACGTTTTTCAGTTGGTTTTTCTGGTTTTTCAACTTTCTTCGTAGTTGGGTTGTAGTAGTTTACGATTTGCGCTGCGGTATTTTCGATATCTACTCCACCTGCAACGTCTGCTTTAACAGTGGCTGGGATATCAAATTTATAGTAGCGACCAAACTCGAATTTAGTTGTGTCGATGATTTGAGTGTTGTCAGCATCGCCAAGTGACTTGGTGAAGCCAGCTTTAAGAGTTGCAGTCATCACACCATTTTCAACCTTGATGTCGAACTTATCTGTCACATCTGCACCAGTTACTGAATCGTAAGCCTTGATAGCTGAAGCGTCTACATCAACCTTAGTTTCATCGAAGTCATCTGTGATACTTACTGATTGGATGTTATCCTTGTTGTTTGCGTCGAACTTAGTAGTGTCCAACCATACTTGGTAGTAGACCTTATCACCACGTTTAACAGTCTTAGTATTGATGTTTTCTGCTTCGTTGTTTGAAGTTCCATCTACATATGGATCTGTATTTGTTTCACCATATTTATCAGTCAACTCTACATCATCATCAAGAAGCTTGTTATCAGTGATTGAGAATTTAGCTGTATTCAATACGTATTTCTCTGGTTGGAACTTAGGCTCTTCTGGAGGAGTCACGACGTTATTGAATTCTTTATCTGGAGCGTCAGTCACTGTCTTCACAAGTGCTTTAGCTGTACCGTCGTAAGAAATTTCAACTGTAATCTCAGCTTTCATTGTATCGTAAGTAACTGTTCCGTCTGTTCCAGCTACTTCTTCTACAGTGTACTTGTGAGTTCCTTCGTCACCCTTCATGAATGATAATGGTTCAAATTTCACTTTACCATCTTTATCATTCTTGACAGTTTCGATTTCGTTGCCTTCTGAATCCTTCAATACGAAGCTGAATTCGCCAGCTTTCAACTCACGGCCTTCCAATTTCTTAGTGAAATTGAATTCGATGTCGATTGGAACTGAGTTGACACGTTTTTCAGTTGGTTTAACTGGTTTTTCAACTTTCTTAGTTGATGGATTGTAATAATGTACCAACTGACTTGCAGTATTTTCAATATCAGCACCTGCTACAACAGAGTCTTTTACAGTGGCTGGGATATCGAATTTATAGTAACGACCAAACTCGAATTTAGTTGTGTCGATGATTTGTGTGTTGTCTGCATCTCCAAGTGACTTGGTGAAACCATCTTTAAGTGTAGCCGTGATAATTCCATTTTCAACCTTGATATCAAACTTGTTAGTTACATCAGCACCAGTTACTGAATCGTAAGCTTTGATATCTGAAGCATTGACATCAACTTTTGTTTCGTCATAATCATCTGTGATGCCAACAGTTTGGATATTATCCTTGTTGTTTGTGTTAAATTTAGTTGTATCCAACCAAACTTGGTAAACAATGCGTTCACCTTTACGAACACCCAGTGTGTTGATGTTATGCTCTTCGTTATTATCATGTCTATCAGCATAAGGGTTGTTGTTTGTATCCGTTACTGAATCAGTTAGTTCTTTATCGTCATCTAATAATGAATCACCTTTAATATCAAAACCTTCTTGGTCCAATACATATTTCTTAGGTTGGAACTTAGGTTCTTCTGGAGGTGTTACAACGTTATTGAACTCTTTATCAGGAGCATCAGTCACATTTGCAACGATTGCTTTAGCAGTACCATCATGAGATACGCTTACTGTTACTGTAGCAACCATGTCATCGTATGTAACTGTTGAATCAGTACCTGGAACCTCTGAAACAGTATAAGTGTAGGTCTTACCAAGGTCATCTTTACCAAACTTAAGTGTCTTAAAGGTAATCTTACCTTCTGCATCATTCTTAACAGTCTCAATTTCAACATTGTCTTTCTTAAGAACAAAGCTAAATTCACCAGTTGCTAGAGTACGTCCTTCCAACTTCTTAGTAAACTTGAGATCAACTGTAATTGGTACAGTATTTACACGTTTTTGAGTTGGTTTTTCAGGTGTCTCTACAGATTTGCTTACTGGGTTATAGACATGAACGATTTGGTTGGCTTTGTTTTCAATATCTACTCCACCTTTAACATCTGATTTAACAGTAGCTGGAATATCGAATTTATAGTAGCGACCAAATTCGAATTTAGTTGTGTCGATCACTTGAGTGTTATCTGCATCACCTAAAGACTTGTTCATAGAAGCTTTAGAAGTAGCTGTGATGACACCATTTTCAACTTTAATATCAAACTTAGAAGTTACTTCTTCACCAGTTACACTGTCGTATGCTTTGATATCAGCAGCGTTAACTGTTACTTTTTCAGCGTCATAAGTATCAGAAATACCAACAGATTGGATGTTGTTTCTATCTGTGAAGTTTCTAGTATCCAACCATACTTGGTAAACTAATTTATCTCCACGTTCAACTGTTTTAGTATTGATATTTTCAGGTTCATTATTAGTAGTTTTATCAGCATACGGATCTGCATTGGTTTCAGTGTACTCATCCGTTAACTCGTTGTCATCATCTACTAATTTTGTACCAGTAATATCATATTTTTCTTTGTTAAGTACGAATTTTTCTGGTTGGAATTCAGGTGTTTCTGGAGGAGTAATCTTGTTGTTGAATACTTTATCTTCAGTACCATCAGTTGATGCACCGTTATCATCCACACCACCAGTAGAAACTACGTTCGTTACGGTTGTTAATGCATGACCTTTTTTAGAAACTTCTACAGTAATGGTAGCTTTCATAGCATCGTATACCATGCCAGCTTCTTTAGCTGCAGGGACAACTTCTTCAACAGTATAAGTATGAGTACCAACTTTAGTGTTGTCGAATGCGATTTCTGTGAAAGTTACAGTTCCATCGGCTTTGTTAGCTACAGTTTGAACTTCTTCACCATCAGAATTTTTAAGCACGAAGTTAAATTCGCCATCTTTAAGCTCACGTCCAGCCAATTTCTTAGTGAAGTCAAATTTAACTTTAACAGGAGCTACAACATAGTTGTTGAAGATCTTATCATCAGCACTTGTGCTAAATCCACCTTCTGAACTGTATTTAACGCTAGCTACTAAATCACCTTTAGAGTTTTCTGTTACAGTAACTGTCATTGTAACAGTCATTGCATCGTAGTCAACGTTCGCATCAGAGCCTTTTTGCTCAGTAATCTTGTATTTATAGGTACCAACTTTGTTAAAAGTAAGCTTGCTGAATGTCGCTTTGCCGTCCTTGTTTGTAACAGTTTCTTCGTGTTTATCAGGACTGCTCTTCTCTTCTGTTAACTTGAATGTGAACTCGCCGTCTGTCAAGACACGTCCATCCAATTGTTTTTCAACTTCTGGAGTTACTTCAACTGGCTCTTGTTTTACATAGTAGTAAACAGTTGGTTTATATGGTGTTAACGAGTTTAATAAGTCAACGTTTGTACCAATCTGTACATATGCACCATTTTCTAATTGACTATTAGGTGAAAGGTGTCCGATACCGTCTCCTAAAAATGGTACGAATACTGTTTTCTTGGGTGTATATCCAGCAGCAGTTTGGAAGTCAAATGGAACTTCTACTCCATTAGGATGGTTTACACCTTTATTATCAGTAAAAGCAATTGTGTTAAGAGGTGATTTCTTAACTACTAAATCTTCTTTATTGTAATCACCTGGTTTAATAGGTTTAGTTTCCGCTAGTAACATATATCCATCAGTGCTTAATGTACCATCTGAACGTTTACTTTGTTGTTTTGGATCAAGTAGATAGACACGAATAACGACTGAACCGTCTTCACCTACGATTTCTTTAATACGTTTAATTCCTGCACGCTCAGCGTCCATGAATTTAGTACCAACTACGTAAGGACGACTTACAAAGCCAGTTGTCGAATCTGGATTTGCTGTTTGGTAAAGTTTGTATCCATCAAATTGACGCTCACCAGACGCTGTGAAATGTTGTCCTTCCATAGCTTTAGTTGCATATTTAGCTAAATCTACTTCTTTACCATTTGGTACGTAGTCTTGAACAGTTTTATCTGTTTTATTAGCGTTAAATGTAGCATTATTTTTATCGACTACTCTATAGTAAGTCGGTTTTTCGACAAATTTTGGAATTTTAGCGTTTGAATCAGTAATTGTACGACCGTTATAAGCTGGTTCCACAACGTTAATAATATCAGTTGATGTACGAGCA
Organism: Streptococcus sp. HPH0090; assembly: GCF_000411475.1. GTDB lineage: Bacteria > Bacillota > Bacilli > Lactobacillales > Streptococcaceae > Streptococcus. Next base: position 728,687 of record NZ_KE150464.1, read on the forward strand.
TTATAAACATCTGTATATAATTTTTGTTCAGCTTCATTTTTTGGATTTACTAAAGCTTGAATACTTGCCCCAACTTCATAACCAAATTGAATGAATGGTTCGTCAGTTTTACCAGGTCCTGCTCCTAAACCTTTGTTGTAATCATATTTCACAGTTAATTGTCCATTAGAGGCAGCAGTTGTAGTTGTGAATTTTTGAATACCGCTTGACGCAGAAAGAGTTTTAGTTTCTACTACATTACCAGTAGTTTTATCGATTAATTCAACAGTTGTTTCTGTAGAATCATCAAATCTTTTATACGCACGTGTATAATAATTTGTATTATATCGTTCATTAAAGCGAGTAAGGTCTATGATACTGTAAGTATACCAATCTCCTTCTTTTCTTGCATAACCAGAAGGAACAGTTTGTGACACAACCTTAGCTCCATTTGGATTTGTGATCGCAGGATCTACAGTTTCACCATCTTTTAGATATGTACTAACACTGACTGGTTTAGAGTTGTGATCTCCAGAAACTGCATCTTCCGTTGTAGCACGACGATTACGGACTTTAGGTTTATCACCTTCTGAAACAGCTGGCTTTGTTTCTTCAGCTTTTTCAACTGGCTTAGCGGTTTCTTTCTTAGCAATCTCAGTCTCTGTTGAAGCAGGTTTTACCTCTTCTGCTTTTTCTGAAGACACTGGTTCAGATTTAGCTTCTTCTGTTTTAGCTTCAGAAGCAGGTTTTACTTCTTCTGCCTTGTTCCCCTCAGCAAGCTCAGTTGTTGCAACATTTGCTACGACATCTTGTTCCTTTTTAGAGGAATCATCACTGCTGACATCCTTTTTCACCAACTCAGTTTTTTCTTCAGAAGCTGGTTGTGTAGGGAGCTCAGATGCTTTAACTGCTCCACCATTTGCCATCATAAAGCTAAGAGTTGTCCCTAAAAATACTGATGCAACACCTACCTTATATTTACGCAAAGAAAAACGTTGTTGTTCTTTTCTTATCATATGGATAAGTTCTCCTTTTATATATTTTACTAACAGAAGGTAATATTTCTACAAATCTTGAACCTTATGCACAAAAATTATAACTAGATTTTACCCGCTTTAGCATTTCTATCATATCAAAAAATCAATATTAATTCAATTAATTATATGCTCCAGAGAACGCTTTCTAATCACTTTTAACAGTGTTTCTTAGCCTTTTATAATTTATAATATATATTTAAATGTATGTATAAAAAAAGCCTTATATACAAGATTTTTTTATTTAATAATCGTTTCATTTATTATATTTCTTTTTCTAAATATTTCGATTTGATTACATTTTAAAGATTGTGAACACTGTAACGTATTTTCAGACTAAAAAAATGATTCCCTTACGAGAATCATTTTTTAATCTTAGATAGCCTCAGTAACAAAACTTCTGCTTTCTAGTACTTTCAGCATGGCATCTGCCGTATCAAGAGCTGTAAAAAGTGGCACACCATGTTCGATAGCTGATCGACGGATTTGTTCACCGTCTTCATCGGCTGTACGTTTGGTACCAACTGTATTGATAATGGCTTGGATTTTTCCTTTACGAACATAACTTGGAATATCATGTTCATCATCACCAATCTTACCAACAAGTTGAGCCTGCAATCCATGACTTGCAAAGAACTCTGCAGTTCCTTGAGTCGCAAGGATTCCGTAGCCAATATTTTGGAAACGACGAGCCAATTCCAAGGCTTCTTCTTTTGCATCATCTGCAATTGTAAAGACAACATTCCCAAATGTTGGCAAGTGCAAATAAGAAGCTTCAAAGGCTTTGTATAACGCTTTTTCAAGAGTTGTATCAGAACCCATGACTTCCCCTGTTGACTTCATTTCAGGACCGAGCAAGCTATCTACTTTTGCTAGTTTGGTAAAGGAGAAGACTGGCGCCTTGATGTGAACGCGAGTGCTTTCTGGATAGAGTCCATCTTGGTAACCAAGTTCTTCAAGACTCTGACCGAGAATCAACTTAGTCGCTACCTGAGCCATAGGGATGTTGGTTACTTTAGAAAGGAATGGAACCGTACGACTAGCTCGTGGGTTGACTTCAATGACGTAGACTTTTTCATCCTTGATGACAAACTGGATATTCATCATTCCAAGGCAGTTAAGACCAATAGCTAAGCGTTTTGTGTAGTCCGCAATGGTTTCTTGGACTTTTTGAGATAAGGTTTGTGGAGGGTAAACAGCCATGGAGTCCCCTGAGTGGACACCAGCACGTTCGATATGCTCCATGATACCAGGAATGAGTACATTTTTCCCATCTGAGATGGCGTCTACTTCACATTCCTGACCGACGATATATGAGTCTACAAGAACTGGATGGTCTGGACTAGCCTTAACAGCTGTACGCATATAAGAACGAAGGTCTTCTTCGTTTTCTACGATTTCCATAGCACGCCCACCCAAGACATAAGAAGGGCGAACGAGAACTGGGAAGCCAATCTTACGAGCTGCAAGCACAGCTTCTTCTTCATTTGTTGCTGTTTGTCCAGGTGGCTGAGGAATATCCAAGTCTTTGAGGGCTTGCTCGAAGAGGTCACGGTCTTCGGCACGGTCTAGGTCAGAAACTTGCGTCCCAAGGATAGTTACACCAGCTTTTGCCAATGGTTCAGCAAGGTTGATGGCTGTTTGACCACCAAATTGAACGATAACACCTTTTGGTTGTTCAAGGTCAATAACATTCATGACATCTTCAAATGTCAATGGTTCAAAGTAAAGTTTGTCTGATACAGAGAAGTCTGTTGAAACTGTCTCTGGGTTTGAGTTCATGATGATGGCTTCGTAGCCAGCAGCTTGAATCGCCTTAACTGAGTGAACAGTTGCGTAGTCAAACTCAACCCCTTGACCGATACGGATTGGACCAGAACCAAGGACAAGTACAGATTCCTTATCTGACTTGATAGATTCATTTTCCCAACCATAAGTAGAATAGAAGTATGGAGTTTCTGATTCAAACTCTGCTGCACAAGTATCAACCATCTTGTAAACTGGGACAATCTTGTTTTCCAAACGTAGTTGGCGAACTTGGTCAGCTGTAGTATTCCAGAGTTCAGCAATCTTACGATCTGAGAAACCATTGAGTTTTGCTGTTTTTAGGACTGCTAGATCTTGTGGATGAGAACCCAATTCTTGCTCAATCTCAAAGATATGCAAGAGTTTATCAAGATAGAAGATATCAATCTTAGTCAAGTCAGCAATCTCTTCTGGTGTATAACCACGACGAATGGCTTCAGATACGTAGAAAAGACGGTCATCTTGAGCTTTGACAACTTTTTCAATCAAGGCATCATCTGAGACTTCTGCAAGTTCAGGCATTTCATTGTGGTGAACTCCAATTTCAAGAGAACGACAAGCCTTAAGAAGTGATTCCTCGATGTTACGACCGATAGCCATAACTTCTCCAGTTGCCTTCATCTGAGTACCAAGACGACGTTCACCCTTTTCAAACTTGTCAAATGGGAAGCGTGGAATCTTTGCAACCACATAGTCAAGGGCTGGTTCAAACATAGCATAAGTTGAACCTGTAACAGGGTTAATAACTTCATCCAAGGTCAACCCTACCGCAATCTTGGCAGCTAATTTAGCAATTGGATAACCCGTCGCCTTAGAAGCAAGGGCTGACGAACGCGATACACGAGGATTTACTTCGATAACATAGTATTTGAAGCTATGCGGATCAAGTGCCAGCTGAACGTTACACCCACCTTCAATCTTGAGCGCACGAATAATGCTCAAACTAGCATCACGAAGCATTTGGTTTTCATAGTCGGACATGGTTTGTGCTGGAGCAAATACGATAGAGTCCCCTGTGTGAATCCCAACTGGGTCAAAGTTTTCCATGTTACAAACCACAAGGGCATTATCAGCTGAGTCACGCATGACTTCGTACTCGATTTCCTTGAAACCAGCAATGGAACGTTCAATCAAACACTGGGTAACAGGTGATAACTTCAAACCATTTTCAGCAATTTCACGCAGTTCTTCCTCATTGGCACACATACCACCACCGGTACCACCAAGAGTAAAGGCTGGACGCACAATGACTGGGTATCCAATAGTTGCTGCAAAAGCAACTGCTTCTTCAACTGTATTTACAATTTCAGATTCTGGAATCGGTTGGTTCAGTTCTTCCATCAACTGTTTAAAGAGATCACGGTCCTCAGCTTGATCAATGGCAGACAATTTAGTACCGAGAAGTTCTACTCCAAGCTCATCTAAGATTCCGTTTTTAGACAATTCCATGGCCATGTTAAGCCCTGTTTGCCCTCCAAGTGTTGGAAGCAAAGCATCTGGACGTTCCTTACGGAGAATACGAGTCACAAATTCAAGTGTGATTGGCTCAATGTAAACCTTGTCTGCAATTTCCTTATCAGTCATGATGGTTGCAGGGTTTGAGTTTACCAAGACAACCTCGTAACCTTCCTCTTTTAAGGACAAGCAAGCCTGGGTCCCAGCATAGTCAAACTCAGCAGCCTGACCAATAATAATCGGACCAGAACCAATCACCATAATTTTTTTGATATCAGTACGTTTAGGCATTTATAAGATATTAAGGGCGTCAAGCGGACAAAGCTAAAATAGGAGTTATGACGAAGAACTCTCAGTTCTAGGAATAACTATCTTTTTAGCACCGTCCGTAGCCCGTATTCAGTTTAGTAAATACGGACCACCCTTCTCCTTTCTATTCGTCGCCTCACAGAGCGACATTAAATAAATTCTCCGACGATTTTTTAGCGAAACGATACTTTTCGGTAAAAAATCTAGTGCAGGAAGTTTTTAGTTCGCCCAATAGCGACTAAAAGAAACGACCTGCCTTTCTATTCGTCGCCTCACAGAGCGACATTAAATAAGATACAAAGGACGAATAGAAAGCGATTGAATTTTAGGAAACCAAGGAAGGATTGACAATCCAAGTTGGTTTCTCTGAATTCCGAGCTTTCCGATCGTGTTCAGTTACATAAATTCTCCGACGATTTTACACTCGTCATTAATTTGTTTGTTTGAAGGCTTCCATCATCTCGATGAACTCGTCAAATAAATAATTTGCATCGTGTGGACCAGGAGCTGCGTCTGGGTGGAATTGTACAGAGAAACCTGGTTGGTATCTGTGACGTACACCTTCAACTGACTTGTCATTGATCTCTTCGTGGGTGATAATCAAGTGCTCTGGTAAATCCTCACGGCTAACGGCGTAACCATGGTTTTGACTAGTAAAGTCCACGCGCCCAGTTGCAATTTCTCGAACTGCATGGTTAAAGCCACGGTGACCAAACTTCATCTTGTAAGTCTTTGCACCATTTGCCATTGCAAAGAGTTGGTGACCCATACAAATCCCAAAAATTGGAATCTTCCCTAGAATACCACGAATCATGTCGAGCGCTTCTGGAACGTCTTCTGGGTTACCCGGACCATTTGACAACATAACTCCGTCTGGATTCAAATGTAGGATTTCCTCAGCAGTTGTTGTATATGGAACTACAGTTACGTTACAATCGCGTTTAGATAGTTCTCGTAGAATTGAGTGTTTTAGTCCAAAATCAACAAGAACAACACTCAAGCCAACTCCTGGAGCTGGATAAGAAGTCTTGGTAGAAACTTGTCTGATATTATCAGTCGGTAAAACAGTCGCTTGAAGTTGATCAGCAACATGATCCATACTGTCTCCAGCATGTGTCAAGGTTGCTCGCATGGTTCCATGTTTACGGATAATTTTTGTAAGAGCACGAGTATCAATCCCTGAAATACCAGGAATTTTCTTAGCTTTCAAGAATTCATCCAGCGTCATTTGATTCCGCCAGTTACTTGCTCTACGTGCCTCTTCGAAGACTACAACACCCTTACAAGTAGGGCTGATAGATTCGTAATCATCACGGTTAATCCCATAATTCCCCACCAATGGATAAGTGAAGGTCAAAATTTGTCCATTATAAGACTGGTCTGTAATGGATTCTTGATAGCCTGTCATCCCTGTATTAAAGACGATTTCCCCTGTTACATCAATATCTGCACCGAAGGCTTTACCTTCAAAAACTGTGCCATCTTCTAAAACTAGAAGTCGTTTTGTCATATTCTCACCTCTCGTGGACGCTCACTGGCGTCTTTTAACGTTTTGTGTCTTATTTGGCTTTTCTACTTGCCAATACGGATTCTAAGATTGCCATTCGAACAAAGACTCCATTGGTCATTTGTTGAACAATGCGTGATTTTGGAGCTTCAACCAAGTGGTCAGCGATTTCTACATCCCGATTTACTGGAGCAGGATGCATAATGATTGCTTCTTCTTTTAAGCGATTGTAGCGTTCTTGGTTCAAGCCATGCTGAGCATGATAGCCTTCTTTTGAAAAGACGGCTCCACTTTCGTGGCGTTCATGTTGAACTCGAAGCAACATCAAAACATCCACCTGGTCAACAATCTCATCAATGGTAACAAACTGTCCATAGTCAGCAAATTCTTGACTTCGCCATTCTTCAGGTCCTGCAAAGTAGAGCTCTGCACCTAAGCGTTTCAAAATCTGCATATTGGATTTGGCAACGCGTGAATGATCCAAGTCTCCAGCAATCGCTACCTTGAGTCCTTCAAAATGTCCGAATTCTTCGTAAATTGTCATTAAATCAAGCAGACTCTGACTAGGATGTTGCCCTGAACCGTCACCACCGTTGATAATCGAAGTCGTGATCGTCGGACTCGCAATCAATTCTCTGTAGTAATCAACCTCAGGGTGACGAATAACACAGACATCTACACCAAGCGCTGACAAAGTCAGGATGGTATCATAGAGTGTCTCACCTTTGTTGACTGAGCTTGTCTTTACATCAAAGTCAAGTCGTTCCAATCCTAGTTTAATCTCTGCAACTTCAAACGATTTATGCGTTCTTGTCGAATTTTCAAAGAAAAGATTGGAAACAATGGGATGGTCTTCGTAAGGGATCTGAGCTCCATTTTTAAACTCAATCCCTCGTTTAATCAATTTCATAACCTGATCCACAGTAAGATCTTCCATGGACACCACATGGTTGAGTGCTTGTTGATTTTCTGACATGGCTACTCCTTTAGCTATTAAGCTTCTTCAGTAATCAAAACTCTATCTTGGCCATCAAGTTCTGTCATCTCAACGATGATTTCTTCCGAACGACTGGTTGGAATATTTTTCCCAACGTAATCTGGTCGAATTGGCAATTCTCTGTGTCCACGGTCAACTAGCACCGCAAGACTCACGCGCGCTGGACGACCATGTCCAACAATGTTATCGATAGCAGCACGGATTGTACGGCCTGTATAGAGCACATCATCCACCAAGATGACCTCGCGGTCTGTCACATCGACAGAAATTAATGAAGTATCCTCACCACTTTTAACATCGTCGCGGAAAGGTTTAGTATCTAATTCTACAACAGGAACTGAGATGTTTTCCAATTGTTCCAAGCGTTCTTGAATACGGTAAGCAATAAAGACACCACGTGTTTTGATACCCGCTAAAATGATTTTATTCAAATCTTTGTTGCGTTCGATGATTTCATAAGTGATACGCGTAATTGCTCGCTTGACGGTTAATTCGTCTACAACTTCTTTTGTCTTCATGACAAACCTCCAAAAAGAAAAGTCTCCTTTTTCAAGGAGACTTGAGAATGTATAACTAAGCGAGCCTTACTGTAAACAGTATAGACTTACTCTTCTACTTAATCCAGCTCCTTGCCTGCCTCACGGGACAGGTTTAAAGGAATATTTTATTGTCCTTACTATATCACAAAGCCTAGGCCAAAGCAAGTAAAAACATTCAATGATCAGCCTTATAAAGAACTAAAATCGTACAATTGTGGATAGTGTTCGCATTCTGGATTTTTTGGATGACAGATGGCACGGCCAAAGTAAATCATAGCCTGATGGGCTGCCAACCATTCTTCCGGTGGTAAGACATCCATGACACGTTTTTCAACTTCAAGTGGCGTAGCTGATTTTTTAACAATATCATGGTGTTTGCAGATACGTTCTACGTGAGTATCAACTGCAAAAGCTGGAATACCGAAGCCTACGCTCAAAACTACGTTAGCTGTTTTTCTGCCAACTCCTGCCAAACTCTCTAATTCTTCTCTAGTCTGAGGGACTTGGCCGTCAAAATCGTCTAGTAACTGCTGGGCACATTTTTTAAGAAACTTAGCCTTATTGCGATAGAGGCCTAGACGAGAAATATGTTTAGCAATTTCACTCTCACTTGCATCTGCCATATCTTGAGGCGTTGGAAAATCTGCAAAGAGACCTGGTGTGGCCTTGTTGACTGCAGCATCTGTCGTCTGAGCAGATAGCATAACGGCAACCAAAAGCTCAAAATGATTGCGAAAGTCTAGACTAGGTTTTGCATCTGGAAAAAGAGCGATGATTTCTTCAATGACATGACGGGCACGTTTTTTGGATAAAACCATCTACTCATCTCCATCAAACAGCCCTTGCAAGCCTGAAAAAGGACTATTTTCTTCTTTCTTAACTGCTTGTTGAGCTTGGTACTCTTCCTCAGACATGATTTGCCAGTCATTTCCAGAAACAAATCCCTGACCAGCCTCTTCTTCTGCTGTTAAGACCTTTATTGGAATATTTAGCAAGATATTATCAGATACGCTCTCAGAAAGGTCGATTTCACCATTTTCAATCGGTAATACTAAGTCATCATCTAGAACTTCTTGGTCCAATTGATTGGTAGCACCTTCCATAAAGACTTCTGTCACTGGGTAAGACTCTTTCAATTCTACCGGCTCCATACTGCGGCTAGAAGCTAGAACGATTGTATAAGATAACTGATAATCTAGGAAAAACATAAGGTCTTCGTACTGGACTTTTCCTACTGCGACAATATCTTTTACATCTAAAATTTCTTGATTACGTTTACGTAAGTCAGCTGCCAAATCTAAATTTTGCTCAAAATGCAAGCCTTCAGGCAATTTACGAATTTCTTGAATATTTAATTTCATACTTCCTCCATAAAGATTTACTCACTTGATTATACCATGAAAGGAGGTCGAGTATAGTATCTAAACATTTAAAATATCTTTCTCTATTTTTGATATATTTATTATGACAATTTTTCTTTTTGTGCTATACTATAGGCATCAATACATGAGCAAAGGAGGACGCTCATATGGAAGACAAAGCTCTTTTAGCTGAAGCCTATCAACTCGTTTCAGAATTAAATCAAACGATACAAAACTGCAAACAAGGGTTGCCTGACGACCTACGCTTACAGCAAAATATTGATGAAATTCTCAGAGCTCTCAAAAAAGCTGAGAGAGTGGATAATGCTATTTTAATTGAACTTGAAAGCTTTTACCAACAGACTAGTCTTTTGATTGGACTTGGCTCACTAAAACTAAACGATCAAGCTCGCACTGCTTGGCGAAACTATGACAAGTTTCACTACGATCAAGTTAAGCACGTTTTGACACTCTATGGACCTGTTTTTGGTTTTTAGAATGTAATAACCAAATTCAATTGCAAATACAAACTTTACAAAAAGAAACATCCAGAAGATTCTCTGGATGTTTCTTTTATATATTTCTTAGTCACTTAAACCGCTAAAATCAACTTTAGGAACTGCTTTTTCTTCTTCTGGAGTTTGAAGGAAATCCGCTTCCTTAAAGCCAAATATAGCCGCAACCAGATTACTTGGGAATGTTTCTAATTTAACATTATATTTGCTAACAACACTATTGTAGAGTTGGCGAGAGTAAGAAATTTTATTTTCTGTGTTGGTCAACTCTTCTTGTAATTGAGCAAAGGTAGCACTAGCTTTCAATTCTGGATAGTTTTCCGCTACAGCAAAGATACCTGAAATTTGACGAGATAGGGCATCACTGGCTTTCATAACTTCGGCTGGTGAAGATGCTGTCGCAACTTGACTACGAAGTTCAGCAACTTTTTCTAGTGTTGCACCTTCATACTTTGCATATCCTTTCACAGTTTCAATCAAGTTCAGTAAGAGATCATTTCGACGCTTCAACTGAACATCAATCTGACTCCAAGCTTCCTTGGTTTGCATACGATTTTTTACCAGTCTATTGTAGCAATCGATAACCAAAAAAATAATTAGAGCAAGAACTCCATAAAAAATCCAATTCATCATAAAGCTCCTTTCTGCCTTTTGATTAGTACAAGTATATCAAATTTCCATATTTTTTGGTAAAATAAGATGACATCAAAGAAGGATACAACTATGAAACCAGAAACATTTTACACATTACTCGCTGAACAAAATATTGTTCTTACTGACCAGCAAAAAGCACAATTTGAGCGTTATTTTGAACTCTTAGTCAAGTGGAATGAAAAAATCAACTTGACTGCAATTACTGAAAAGGAAGAAGTCTATCTCAAGCATTTTTATGATTCGATTGCACCTATCCTGCAAGAGTTGATTGAAAATCAGGAAATAAAGTTATTAGATATTGGAGCTGGTGCTGGATTTCCAAGTCTTCCTATGAAAATTCTTTACCCTCAGTTAGATGTAACTATTATTGACTCCCTAAACAAGCGAATCAACTTCCTTAATCTCTTAGCACAAGAGTTAGAGTTAGAAAATGTTCACTTCTACCATGGGCGTGCAGAAGATTTCGGTCAAGACAAGAATTTTCGTGCCCAGTTTGATATCGTCACAGCTCGAGCAGTTGCTCGCATGCAGGTCTTGTCTGAATTAACGATTCCTTATCTAAAGGTAGGAGGAAAACTTTTGGCACTTAAGGCCAGTAATGCACCAGAGGAATTGACAGAAGCCAAGAACGCCCTTAACCTTCTCTTTAGCAAAGTTGAGGACAACATCAGCTACACTCTTCCCAATGGAGACCCTCGCTATATTACTGTGGTAGAAAAGAAAAAAGAAACTCCAAATAAATATCCAAGAAAAGCAGGTATGCCAAATAAACGTCCGCTTTAAAGGAATTATACATAAATCTGCAGAATCAGCCTCGCTTTCTTATTTCTAGGCTCGGGAAAAATTCATTTACAAAACGAACCTTGCTTTCTTATTTCTAGGCTCGGGAAAAATTCGTTTACAAAATCATACCTCGCTTTCCTATTTCTAGGCTCGGGAAAAAATGATTTACAAAATCATTTTTTTCTGCTATACTATCACAAGCAAAGGTTTTTAATGTCATCCCGTGAGGTGACGAAGACGCAGATATACATAACATTCATTAAAATGTTTTCAATTATTTTTTTAATGAAGTCTTACTCTGAGAGCCTATTGCTGTAAAATAATGGGCTCTTTTTTGATGCCCAAAAGTGAGGTATTTATGAAACAAGAATCAACTGTTGATTTGTTATTAGACGTCGACCAACGTCCTTCTGCTGGTAAGGGAATTCTTCTCAGCTTCCAGCACGTTTTTGCTATGTTTGGTGCAACAATTTTGGTCCCACTTATTTTGGGAATGCCTGTATCCGTTGCCCTCTTTGCTTCAGGGGTTGGTACCCTCATCTATATGATTGCAACAGGTTTTAGAGTTCCTGTTTATCTTGGTTCTTCTTTCGCCTTTATTACAGCCATGTCACTTGCCATGAAAGAAATGGGTGGTGATGTATCTGCTGCTCAAACAGGGGTTATCCTAACTGGTTTTGTTTATGTCCTTGTTGCTGCAAGTGTTCGCTTCGCAGGTACAAAATGGATTGATAAACTCTTGCCTCCAATCATTATAGGACCAATGATCATCGTTATCGGTCTTGGACTTGCAAGTTCTGCTGTAACCAACGCTGGCCTTGTCGCAGACGGCAACTGGAAAAACGCTCTTGTAGCAGTCGTTACTTTCCTGATTGCTGCCTTTATCAATACAAAAGGAAAAGGTTTCCTTCGTATCATTCCTTTCCTCTTTGCCATTATTGGTGGATATCTCTTTGCCCTAGCGCTCGGCTTGGTTGACTTCACTCCTGTTCTTGAAGCTAACTGGATTGAAATTCCTGGTTTCTACCTACCATTCAATACAGGTGGTGCCTTCAAACAATACGACCTTTACTTTGGTCCTGAAACAATCGCCATCTTACCAATCGCTATTGTAACCATTTCTGAACATATCGGTGACCACACCGTTCTAAGTCAAATCTGTGGACGCCAATTCTTGAAAGATCCGGGTCTTCACCGCACCCTTCTCGGTGATGGTATCGCAACTTCTGTTTCTGCCTTCCTTGGTGGACCAGCAAATACAACTTACGGTGAAAATACAGGGGTTATTGGTATGACTCGCATCGCTTCTGTCTCTGTTATCCGTAACGCTGCTTTTATCGCTATCGCCCTTAGCTTCCTTGGTAAATTTACTGCCTTGATTTCTACAATTCCAAACGCTGTACTTGGTGGTATGTCAATCCTTCTATACGGGGTTATCGCAAGCAACGGTTTGAAAGTCTTGATCAAGGAACGTGTTGATTTTGGTCAAATGCGTAACCTTATCATCGCAAGTGCAATGTTGGTACTTGGACTTGGTGGAGCAATCCTTAAACTTGGTCCAGTTACCCTTTCTGGGACTGCTCTTTCAGCTATGACAGGTATCATCCTAAACTTGATCTTGCCATACGAAAACAAAGATTAAACCAAAAAGCCACTCTATTTGAGTGGCTTTTTTTGATTCTTAAGAAGCCCAAGTAATCAAGAGATACATTAGACTAGATCCAAACATATCTGCCAAGGCATGCATGAGGAAGAATGGGAGGAGATTTTTGACCACATACTTGTACAAGAAGTAATAAAGGAGACCATAAACAAGACCAATAACCAATGCCCAGAGTAATCCTTGATAGGTATGGAAAGAAATCCTGATAATTACGGAGTAAACTAGGACTAACCACTTATGTTTTTCTTTGACTGAAGTCAGTAAGCCCAAGAAGAAAAATTCTTCGTAAAAACCATTTAATAATGCATAACCAATCGCCATTGGTGTTAAAGCCATGAATTTTCTAATAATCTCCATGGGATCTATAAAAGGAATCAGTTGGGGATTGAAGTAATTATACTCACCACTAAGAGTTGTAATAATATCACCAAAAATACCAACAACAGCAAAAATAAGGGGAACCCAAATCAAAACTGACCAAGTAAAGCGAATTGGAAGCTGTTTAAAATCATAGTTTCGAATCAGGAGGTAGAGGAAAGTAATCCCTAGCATGATCAACTGGAAATTGAAATTACTAGAATAGGCGGCCCCATCACTTGCTACATTTGACGTAGTCTCCACAACACTGGTAACAGTTGAGGGTGATAAACTCTCCATAAATTGTTGTGTGGAACGAATGATAAACTCTCCAAACATTAAAATAGTGATAATTAAGATATCAAACCATTTTAAATATTTTAGGGGTTTAGTTGGATGTATACTTTGGATAAAATTCATACTGCCTCCATAAATCTTTGTGTTTTGTTAGTTCATTATAAACTTTCAATCTTAAAATTATATAAATTGATATTAGGGAATAAAAAAACAACCTCCTAGGAAGGTTGTCACATCCTTAACTAGACTTATGTTTCTTTTCTAGCATCAAATCCTTCAAAGAAATAATAGTCACAGCTAGTAAAATCATTGCCATACCTAGAAAATCTACTGGATAAAAGATATCCCCCATAATCATAAAGGCAAAAAATACTGCAGAGATGGGCTCAATAGAAGCTAGAAGGCTAGACTTGACTGGTCCAATCATACTGGCACCCTTAAGAAAGGCAGTATAGGCAAAGACCGTTCCTATCAGAATGATTCCTGCAAAAGCTAGAAAGATATCAAAAGATAAGGGAATACTAGCCCCGATAATCCCTGTAAAAGGCACTGCTAGAAAACCTGAGATCATCATTCCCACACCAATAACCAGAATGCTCCCCCACTTTTGAATTAGTTTAATTGGTAAAATGATATAAAGAGCATAAGTCAGAGCAGAAAACAAACCCCAAAATAGACCAGCAGGAGTCATGGAGAGCTGATCCAACTGCCCATGGGTTGCAATGAGAAAAGTTCCACCTATAGCCAAAATCATAGACAGGATTTCTGAAAGTGTAGGGGCTACCTTATCTTTTATACAAGTATAAGCTAAGATTCCAACTGGACAGACATACTGTAAGACCGTCGCTGTACCAGCATTTGTTTCCTGAATAGCTGATAAATAGGCCAATTGATTTAAAAAGAGCCCAAACAAAGAAAATAACAAGAGAGAAAACAGACTTGATTTATCTTTTAGAAAAGTTATGAATTGCTCCTTAGACTTGATATAGGACAAAAGGACTAATAGGAGACCTGCTATAATTAAACGGATATTGGTTAAAACAAGAGCAGAAATTCCATGAGCCATCAAGTATTGACCGCTAGTCCCTGATAGACCCCATGCGATACCTGCAATCACTGTAAAAAGAGTTCCTTTTAACGCTTTAGACATGATCCCTCCCTAGTCTGCTTCACGAATCAAGTCCATGACCTGATTACGATCCAATATCCACTGAGCACGCTCATCTTTCTCATAGGTTCGGTTAGATAAAAAGATTGCCGCCTCTTGTTTCTGTCGATTCCACATGATAAAAGTTCCAGTATAGCCTGTGTGATCCAGCCAATCACCTTCTATATTCCAAGCCAATGAACGTTCCTTGTCATCCAAGTCTGAAAAATTTTGACTTAAGTCTTCAGCAAAGGAATCCTTTAAATAATGCTCTAAGAAGATTTTTAAATCATGAACAGTTGAAAATAAACCTGCACTCCCAGCGTGTCTACCTAGTAAACGCGCCTTGGGATCATGTACTATTCCTGCTTTCTGTCCACGGACCGTTGGAACAGCACGGCTAACTGGACCAAACTGAGTTTCCTTCATTCCCCAAGGATTCAAAACTTGCTCTTGTAAAATCTGATCCAAGTCCTTTTCAAAAAAGGATTCTAAGAGAAAACCAAGCAAGAGAAAGTGCACATCCGAGTAGAGAAAAGCTCGTTTCTCTCGGCGATTAAGATGAAACATGGCATCTTTAAGTTGGTCTGCTGAGAGTTGATCCCTATTAGGAATAAAAGGATCCAAATCCGTCGCATGCGTTAATAATTGTCGAAGGGTGATGTCTGGATAATCCGCCTCTGGAAGGTACGCTTTTATGGATTGATCGAGCTCAATCTTACCTTCCTTCCACAAGAAGGTTAAGACCGTTCCTACTCCGACGACCTTGCTCACACTCGCTAAATCATAGACCAACCCTTCACGCGTCTTCTCACCAATTTCTGGATTTGCTTCACCTAGATACCAGTCAGACCAAACGCCATCCTGATAATACGCAAAAGAGGCACCAGGATAAATCCCTGCCTCAATTTGTTGATCTATTTTTTGAATGATTTTTTGTTTCATACTGCTTCAAACCACAATTCAATATTGTTGGTATCCTTGGTTAGGAAAAACTTTTCAGACTTAGGAATAAAGTAACCTGCAGTTTCAAAACGTTGACGCAGACTGGCTAGGTCAAGTTCTTTTACTTGGAATTTCAACATAGACAAGTCCCAAGTTACATTATTTTCAACAAGTAAATCACCGCCTTGAGCTTCTCTAAAAGCGATTCGATTTTCGATTTCTTCTTTTTCAAGTAGGCTGATTGTATCTTCTGGAAAGTTAACTTCCACTGAGATTTCAAACGCCGTCAAATATTGCATGTTCTCGTCTTTTGAAAAAGTGACTTCTTCTTCAACCTTTTCCAAATCTCTAATATCATCTTCCGCATGAACAAGGACACAATCGCCTTCTGGAGAAAGAACCTCAAAAGCATATCCCTTGTTTCCTTTATAGAGATGAGGAAGCTTTTCCATTTTAGCTAGTAGCGCTTCAATCTCAGATGGATTTTCTACTTTTACAATCAATCTAGCTAATTTTTTTACTCCTTCAACCTTACGGCTTCTCATACTCGGTGACTCTTCTAAAACTAACTTTTCAATGCCTGACTGGTCTCCAAGTGATAAGAAGGCAGACTCTTCAAGCAAGGGTTTCATACCCAAAGTCTTAATATAAAATGATTCATTTAAATTTCTATTATTTACCTTTAGCGTCGGGATCATACGCACAATTTGATTTACAATCATAAATTCCTCCAACATTTTTATTTTAAAGGATTTTATGATATTTTACAAGTTATTCAACTAAAAACTTTAACTATATTAACTCTTTAAATAAATCAACCCCTTCTGTCAGTAGAAGGGGAACTTGTTTGTTTTTACTAAAATTCCTTGTTTAGTTTTTCCATGAGAGTTCTGCTTTAAGGCCATAGTGATCGCTAACTTGAGGATTTTGTTGACCATCGAAAACTACCTGCAGATTTTCTACCTGCATATCCTTTGTTGTAAAGACATAATCGATTCGTAGAGGTTCACTATTACCTTTCCAACCATCAATCTCAGGTGGAACAGTGTAGCTTCCACTTTTCTCTTTAGCAACTTCAAATGCATCTTGTAAGTTTAGTGGACTAGCTAAAATAGCTTGATAACCCTCTTGGCCTGCAGGATTATTGAAATCACCTGCTAGTAAGAGAGGCTTATTTAATTCTTTCAGAACTACTTCAAAACGCGCCCATTCCTCTTGGAAGCCTTTATCCCACCAAGAGAGATGCACACTCGCAACAGCAAGTTCTTTACCTTCCACTACCGTTTCTGCTAAAGCAACTCGGCGTGTGTGGTAATCTGTCGGGTCATCCACATCTGAAACCAAAATCTCACGCGCTTCAATCGGCGTTTTAGATAAGATTGCAACACCCTCATGATAGCGATCATAACCGATATGGTTATAAGCCCATGTCCAATAGTATTTTAGTCCTTTTTCAGCCAATTTCTCTACCATAAGGCGCACATAGTGGTCTTGGTGAATCGGTTCTGCTGAAGGTAACGAATGATATAATGGACCAGCCTCTACTTGCTCTGAGGTGATTTCTTGGTTAATTTCCTGAAAACAAATTAAATCATAATTGTTTTCAAGGATATCTTGTAACAAGAGCTGAAATTTTTCTTCAGGATCTTTTTCCATCCAACTATGAGTATTAAGGGTTAAAAATTTCATACTTTTTCTCCTATAAACAAGAGGTTGGAAAAAACTTCCAACCCCTAAACGATTACAATTCTACTTTTGCAACTGGTGTATTAGCTGCAAGAGAACCTGTTTGTTCTAATTTAACTGACTTGATCACGTCTCCATTTGTAAAGACAACTACAGTTGTAGTTTCACGACCTGCTGCTTGAATAGCACCAAGGTCAGCTTTGACTAAGAGATCACCAGCAGCTACTGCTTGACCTTCAGAAACCTTCACATCGAATGGTTTTCCTTCAAGGCTTACAGTATCAAGACCGATGTGAACAAGAACTTCAAGACCTTCTGCAGTCACAAGACCAAGAGCATGTTTAGTTGGGAAGATACTTGATACAGTACCTGAAACTGGAGATACAATGTTTCCATTTGCTGGTTCCACTGCAAATCCATCACCCATCATTTTTTGTGAGAAGACTGGGTCTTTCACTTGTTCCAATTCAATCACTTGACCATCAGCAACTGAGTAAACTTCTTCCGTCACACCTTTGTATACAACAGCGTCTTTTTGAGAAGCTGCCATTTGACTTGGAAGAGTTTCAGGAATCACTTCACCTGAGTCAAGGATATCTTGGATATCTGATTTCAAAACGTCAGCTTTAGGACCGTAGATAGCTTGGACACCTTGTCCTTTCATGACAAGTCCCATAGCTCCTTCAGATTTCCATTGTTCTTCTGTTCCGACTTTTTCAGCGTCTTTTACAGTAACACGAAGACGAGTCATACATGCGTCCACATCAACGATATTAGCACGTCCACCAAGAAGGTTAATGATATTTACAGCTTGAGAAGCTTCTGCAACTTTAGTTTCACCAGCAGCTGAAGATTCAGAAGAACCATCCGCATTTTCATAGTTACCGTTACGTCCTGGGGTAGCATAGTTGAATTTCTTAATCATGAAGTTAGCGATGAAGTACATGATAAATCCAAAGAGTACTGTTACCCAGATGAAGTTGACAATATCCATACCAAGACCAGCATTGATAGCTAGTGGAGTACGAGTCAAGAATTCGATTGAACCGAATGAGTGAACACGTAAGTGAACAATATCAGCCATTGCAAATGCAGCACCTTGTACAAGAGCGTAAACAAGGTAAAGAGGTGTTGCGATGAACATGAACATATACTCGATTGGTTCAGTAACCCCTGTCAAGAAAGTTGCAAGAGCTGTCGCAATCATCATACCTTTGTATTGGTGTTTCTTATCTGGATCAACGTTACGGTAAATAGCAACGATGATACCCATCAAGATACCGAATGAACCAATCATTTGTCCAACTTTGAAACGAGCTGGAGTTACAGTTGTAAGTAAGTGTTGGTATTGATCTGGATCTGTTCCTTTAAGGTTGACAAGGTCTGTTACCCATGCAAGCCAAAGTGGATCTTGACCAAATACTTGAGTTCCTTTTGCTGCACCAGTTAACACATCATAAGTACCACCAAGAGCTGTATAGTTCATTGGGATTGTCAACATGTGGTGAAGTCCAAATGGCAAGAGCAAACGTTCCAAAGTACCATACAAGAATGGTGCTAGAACTGGAGCTGTTTCTTGTGAGTTCGCAATCCAAATACCAAAGTTGTTGATACCTGTTTGAACAACTGGCCAAGCAACTGAAAGAACAATCGCTGCAATCGCTGAACGAAGGATAACAACAAACGGTACGAAACGTTTTCCGTTAAAGAATGAAAGTGCATCTGGCAATTTACGGAAGTTGTAGTATTTGTTAAAGGCAGTTGCCCCTACAAAACCAGAAATAATCCCTACGAACACACCCATGTTAAGCGCTGGAGCTTCAAACACACTGATAAAGTAATCAGAAACTTTGATAGAGTTACCAAAGATTGTTGAAACCATAGCGTTAGGATCTTTCAACATATCACTGCTTACACTAAAGATAGCACCAGTGATACGGTTGATTAAGATAAAGGCAAGTCCTGCTGCAAATGCACCACCTGCACGTTCTTTAGCCCAGCTACCACCGATAGCAAGAGCAAATAAGATATGTAGGTTACCGATAACTCCCCAACCGATTTGCTCAAGAATTCCACCTGTAATCACGAGTGGTGCAAAGTTAGGGTTAATCATTGCAAGTGACTTACCGATTGAAATCATCAAACCAGCAGCCGGCATAACAGCGATAACCACCATTAGAGCCTTACCGAATTTTTGCCAAAACTCGAAAGACAAAACATTTTTGAATGTAGCTTTCATCATTCAAATCTCCTTATTTTATTCTAATGCAAACGATTTACGAAAACGTTTGCATTAATCACACCTCTATTATACCACTTTTTATTTTTTTGTAAAGGCTTTTTTAATTTTTTTTTGATATTCAAACTTTTGAGCTTCTCACCAATCGTTTACTGACTTTGAGTTTATAGGTGTTTTTTGATATAATATTAGCTATGAAATCCTATAATACCTTGAATGATTATTACCGAAATTTATTTGGAGAAAAGACATTTAAAGTTCCGATTGATGCTGGATTTGATTGTCCCAACCGTGATGGTACAGTAGCTCATGGAGGCTGTACTTTTTGTACGGTTTCTGGTTCTGGTGATGCAATCGTTGCTCCTGATGCTCCTATTCGCGAGCAATTCTATAAGGAAATAGACTTTATGCACCGTAAATGGCCTGATGTCCAAAAGTATTTGGTTTATTTCCAAAATTTTACTAATACTCATGAAAAATTAGAAGTGATTCGCGAGCGTTATGAGCAAGCCATCAATGAACCGGGGATTGTCGGTATCAATATCGGTACTCGACCTGACTGTCTTCCTGATGAAACTATCGAATACTTGGCAGAGTTATCAGAGCGAATGCATGTTACCGTAGAGTTAGGCTTACAAACTACCTATGAAGAAACTTCTGAATTGATTAACCGTGCCCACTCCTATGAACTCTACGTGGAGACTGTCAAACGCTTAAGAAAATATCCAAAGATCGAGATTGTAGCTCATTTAATCAATGGTTTGCCAGGTGAAACCCATGAGATGATGGTTGAAAATGTTCGCCGTTGTGTGACAGATAATGATATTCAAGGGATTAAGCTTCACCTACTTCACCTCATGACCAACACTCGAATGCAACGAGACTATCACGAAGGACGTTTACAACTCATGAGTCAAGATGAATATGTCAAGGTCATCTGTGACCAGCTGGAAATCATTCCCAAGCATATCGTTATCCATCGGATTACAGGTGATGCACCTAGAGATATGCTGATTGGTCCTATGTGGAGTCTCAACAAATGGGAAGTTCTAAATAGCATTGAAGCTGAAATGAGGCGTCGAGGTAGTGTTCAAGGATGCAAGGCTGTAAAACAGGAGTTTATGAATGAAAAGACCACTTGAAATGGCGCATGATTTTCTTGCCCAAGTCATCACCCCAGAGGATGTTGTCGTGGATGCGACCATGGGAAATGGCCACGATACACTTTTCCTTGCAAAACTAGCTAAACAAGTCTACGCTTTTGATATACAGGAAAAAGCTCTAGAAAAGACTAGCAAACGTCTGCAAGAAGCTGGTTTGACCAATGTCGACTTACTTCTACAAGGCCACGAAACTGTGGATCAATTTGTGACAGAAGTCAAGGCGGCCATCTTTAATCTAGGTTATCTTCCTTCAGCTGATAAAAGCATTATCACTCAACCTCAGACAACCCTTGAGGCACTAGAAAAACTCTGTCAGATGCTCATTAAGGGCGGACGTATAGCCATTATGATTTACTACGGGCATGAAGGCGGAGATATAGAGCGAGATGCTGTCTTAGATTTTGTCAGTCAGTTGCCACAACAAGAATACACTGCTACGATCTATCGTACCCTCAACCAAATCAACAATCCACCATTTTTAGTTATGATTGAAAAATTAGAAAGGTATCGCCATGGATAAACAATACCTACGTGATAAAATAGAAGGACTTCGTCACAAATTCGTTGAATCAACCCAACATGAACGTGCAGTTGGTATGTTAGATGAAGCTCATATGAGCAAAAAGATGCTAAAAATCAAGAAAAAAATGATAACACTTGAAATGGAGCGTTGTCAGAAGAAAATTGAGCATAAGGATTGCTCGAAGATTGATCAAAAAATCCAAGAACAAAAGGAACTTTTTGAAGCTTGTCGAAAACAAAAATAAGGAGGTAGAAGATGGACTTACTTTTTTATCTCTTGATATTTTTACTTGTTCTCATTGTTTCTAGTACGACCAATAAACTACTTCCCTTTTTACCCATGCCCCTGATTCAAATACTTCTGGGGATTGGGATTGGTCTGTGCTTACCGAATAA
Source organism: Streptococcus sp. HPH0090 (assembly GCF_000411475.1). GTDB lineage: Bacteria > Bacillota > Bacilli > Lactobacillales > Streptococcaceae > Streptococcus. The sequence goes on from NZ_KE150464.1 coordinate 750,041, forward strand.
CCAATATCACCTAGACACTGAGTTGTTTCTAGCTTTGGTAATCGGCCCGCTCCTCTTTCGTGAGGCTCAAGAAGCAGATGTAACCTCTATCTTAAAACACTGGAAAATTGTGCTCTATCTGATTTTCCCTGTTATCTTTGTATCAACATTGAGTATGGGAGGCCTTGCCCATGTCCTTTGGATTGGTTTACCATTAGCTGCTTGCGTTGCGGTCGGAGCTGCACTTGGTCCGACCGATCTCGTCGCTTTTGCTTCTCTTTCTGAACGTTTTACTTTTCCAAAACGAATTTCAAATATCTTAAAAGGGGAAGGCCTATTAAATGACGCTTCTGGGCTAATTGCTTTTCGTGTAGCCCTCATCGCTTGGACAACGGGAACTTTTTCAATCGCTCAAGCAGGAATATCTCTGGCTATCTCTATCGTTGGAGGGCTTGCAGTTGGTCTTATAACGGCTTTAATAAACCGATTCCTCCACTCCTTCCTTCTAAGTGTCCGTGCTACTGATATAGCCAGTGAACTACTGCTAGATCTTAGTTTACCACTTCTAACCTTCTTCATAGCTGAAGGAATTCATGTTTCTGGAATTATCGCAGTCGTTGTTGCTGGTATTTTGAAAGCGAGTCGTTTTAAAAAGATAAATCTTCTTGAAGCCCAGGTGGATACTGTGACTGAAACCGTTTGGCACACTGTAACCTTTATGCTCAATGGTTCTGTCTTCGTTCTGTTGGGAATGGAACTGGAGATGATTGCGGAGCCAATTCTGAAGAGTGCTTTTTACAACAAAGTGCTTCTTCTCATCACGGTTTTCCTCTTAACCTTCTTACTTTTTGCTATCCGCTTTGTAATGATTTATGGCTTTTACGCTTTGCGTATAAAGAAACTTCAAAAAAGTCTCCACAAGTATGTTAAAGATATGCTTCTCTTGACATTTTCTGGAGTTAAAGGAACAGTTTCTATTGCTACCATCCTCCTGATACCGTCTAACTTAGAGCAAGAATATCCTCTACTTCTCTTTCTCGTCGCAGGTGTGACCCTAGTCAGTTTTCTTACTGGATTATTGGTCTTACCACACCTTTCTGAAGAGCAAGAGCCATCTAAGGATCATCTCATGCACATCGCTATCCTAAATGATGTTGCCATGGAGTTAGAGAAAGATTTGGACAATACCAAAAACAAGGTTCCCCTCTATGCGGCGATCGATAATTATCATGGACGGATTGAAAACCTCATCCTCAACCAGGAAAATAAGGAAATCCAGGAAGACTGGGAAGCTCTCAAACTACTGATTCTCAGTATCGAGAGCGATGGTTTGGAGCAAGCCTATGAAGAAGGCAAAATCGGCGAAAGAGGATATCGTGTCTACCAACGTTATCTGAAAAGCATGGAGAAAAATATTAAACGAAACTTTGCTTCTCGACTAACCTACTACTTCCTTGTTTCTATTCGGATTGTACGTTTTCTCCTACACGAGTTGCTCACATTTGGCAAAACCCTCCGTTCCTTGAAGAACAAAGAAACCCAAAGACTTCTGGCCATTGACTATGACCAGATTGCTGAACTCTACCTAGCCAACACTGAAATCATCATCGAAAGTTTGGAAAACCTCAAAGGGATTTATAAGAGTTCTCTTATTAGCTTTATGCAGGAATCTCGTCTCCGTGAAACCAGTCATATTACCAGTGGTGCCTTTGTGGAGCGGGTTATCAATCGTATTAAGCCCAATAATATCGACGAAATGCTGAGAGGTTATTATCTAGAACGTAAATGCATCTTTGAGTACGAGAAACAAAAACTCATCTCAGCCCAGTATGCTAAAAAACTACGACAAAATGTAAACAACCTAGAAACCTATTCTCTAAAAGAATCAGCCAACACGCTACCTTATGATATGATGGAGTTGGTTCGACGAAATTAAGATTTAGGATAAAAAGTGAGACTTTATTGTGGAGGATTATGCAATGAAAGAGTTGTGGAAACAACTAACTAATAGGCCCTTATTAAAAGCTTTTTTACACTACTATCGTGTTTCAGATATTGAATTAACCAGTGTAGCTGTGGCTTATTATTGGTTGATTTCAATCTTTCCACTTCTCATGATAGTGGTCAATATCCTTCCCTACTTTCAGATTCCAATCTCTGATTTTCTGATTTCACTGAAGGAATTTTTACCTGATACAATCTATGACGTAGTAGCAAAGATTGCCCGCGAAGTGCTAACACAACCATCTGCTGGTCTCTTGAGCTTTGCGGTGATATCAGCTCTTTGGACTTTTTCAAAATCTATGAATTTCCTTCAGAAGGCCTTTAATAAAGCTTATGGAATCGCTAAAAACAGAGGACTTATTTCTCATCAGTTGATGAGTATCCTAGTTAGTTTGGGATTACAGATTCTCTTTGCCATAATTCTCTTCTTCAGTATGTTTGGTCATATGTTACTAGACTTTCTTAAGAACTACTGGAAATCTGAGAGTTCCCTTTTTAGTTACTTACAAGATTTTACAGGGCCTTTAGCTTATGTATTCCTCTTTGCAATCCTCATCATGATTTATTACTTACTTCCAAACGTGAAAATTGGTCGTATTCGTTACGTCCTTCCTGGAAGTCTATTCGTATTCGTCACTCTTATTTCTTTATTAACCATCTTTTCAGCTTACTTCAATAACTATGTCAACTATCTCGTCGACGTTCGATTTTTCAGTTCCATCATCGTTGTTGTCATGATGTTTTGGTTCATTATCATTGCCAAGTTATTGATTGTTGGTGCTGTGATTAATGCCAGTGTTCAAAGTCTTAAGGATCCAGATTTCAAGGTCAATCAATAATTCTCATCTACTTGTATATAACGAAAACAGATAAATCCCCCAGTCATTTAATACTGGGGGATTTTCTTTAGTACTTTATTGTCCACTCGTTAGGGCTTGCAATTCTGTTTTTAGATATTGAGCCAAATGTTGGTGAGCAAAAATATTGGCATTTTTTTCTGCGGTAGGATTGTAGTTTGTGTTGGTATTTACATCATAAACATAAATATCACCACTCTCTGACTGAACCCATTCAATAGCAGCAACTTCAATCTGAGCATTCTTAAGGAAGTTCTCATAAGCTTCTCTTCGAGAATCTGGTAGAGGTTCTGTAATCTGAAATTTTTCAGACGTTTCTAGTTGTTCTGGTCTCTTGCCAATTTGACAACCATCTGCTGGACAAAGTTGGAATCCATCTGAAGAATCGATTGAAACAGTATAGAGAAACTTCTGATTGATAAACTCTGAACGACGGATACGTCCATCACTTGGTTTGATGTAGGCTTGTAACAAGGTAATCCCGTCCACTGATGGTTCAAAGAGAGGGCTATTGACATAAGCTTCAAGTTCTTCTTCATTTTGGAAGAGTTGAACGCCTAACCCCTTACCTGCTCGATTGTGCTTGGTAATCAATGGATAGATGTTCAATTTTCTGGCTGCTTCAATGATATTTTCTTGGCCTAAAACTGCAACTGTCGCAGGAGTCTCAATGCCAGACTCGTTTAACTTCAAATATTGTTTGACTTTACTGATTTCTAGGTTGATAGCTCCAGTTCCATTCACAACCTTGCGTCCGTGGGCTTCTAACCAAGTAATCACCTGCTCTGTAAATTCTGGCGCATAGCGATGTCCTCTTGTGTGAGAAGACGCAGACATACGATTGTAGAAAATACCCTGTGGCGGTGGACTTTGCAGATCCAAAATTCCACTAGACAAATCCCACAGTTCATAAGGGACTTCTAGTTCTTCCAACCATTTGACCAAATGCTGGGTCCATTCAAGATTCTCATGAATCACATAAACTTTTGCTTCACTCATTACTTATCATCTCCTTAAGAAAAGCTGACTGATAGTTGGCTTTCCTTTTCTTCTTCTAAAATATATCCTTCTGTTTTTTCGATAACGCTAACTGTTAAGATTTGACCCAAAACATTGATCATGGTACGGCCAGCATTGACAAAGAAATCAACTGCAAAAATCAAGGCTACTCCTTCAACTGGTAAGCCCAACTGAGGTGCTGCAGCTAGTAGAACCACGATAGCTCCTGATGGTACGGTTGCCGCAGTTTTTCCAATCAAGGTCAAGAGTAAAACAGTAAACAAGAGACTTGATAATGAAAATTGAATGCCATAGGCGTGTGCGATAAAGATTGTCGCCACTGAGAAATATACTGCTGCTCCTTCTAAGTTAAAAGTATATCCTAAAGGAACAACTAAATCAATCGTATGCTCGTCATGCCCCTGTTTTTTCAAATCTTTAAGAAGGGAAGGCAAGACAACACTAGAACTACCCGTAACAAAAGCCAGGGTCAAGAGACTCCAATTTTCACGAAATGCTGACAAATATGGTACTTTAAAGAATAGAGCAATCAAAGGGAAAATAAGGAGAACCAAAACAGCATAGGCCAAGTAAGTTCCGATTACAAATTGACCAAGTCCAATCAATTTGTCAACACCAGTAGTTGCAACGTCTTTTGCGATAAATCCAAAAATCCCAATCGGTGATAGTTTAACAATCACTGCAACAATCTTGTAGATGGCTTCAATCCAGATTTGGAAACCTTCGATAATTTTCTGAGATTTCTCAGACTTAAGGTTACCAATTCCGTAACCAAGAAAGATAGCAAAAACGATAATCGGCAATAGAGCACCATCTGAAAGAGATTTGACGATATTTGATGGAATAAAACCAAGGAGAAATTCGCTAAATTTTACATTGTTGGCGATACCATCAAGGTTTCCACCAGTTTGACCAATGTTCACACCTTGTCCAAATCCCAAATAATAACTAGCAAATACAAACAATAGGGTAATAGCAGTTGTTACTGCGAAAAAGTAAACCAAGCTCTTGGTCAAGATTTTCCCGAAAGATTTTTTCCCGATAACTCCAGCTACTGCAACAACGATTGTTGGGAAGATTAGTGGAATGATAACCATATTGATCAATTTAATAAAGGCTTGACCTAAAAATTGATAAAAACCTGCAAATTGTGGCCAGATGACCGCAGCAATCACACCCAAGACCAAAGCCACCAATAATTGGATTCCTAGTGAGAGTTTTGACCATAACGTAACTAATTTCATAAGAAACTCCTTTGTTTTATTTGCTACTCATTCTACTACTATTCTTGCTTTCTGACTAATATATATTTTCTATGGTCACCATAAAAAAGATTTATATTGAAGACTCAAACTATTACATTTTTTGTATCCAACATACACTGAATTTGTATAAAGTATAAAAAATCAGTTTCTAAACAAAAATTTTTAGAAAAACACTGTTAAATCAAGGAATATGCTTTCCTATTATTCAAGTTTTATGATACAATATTGTTATGATTTTAATGAAACTCGCTTCCGTCTTGCTTTTGGTATTAACCTTGGCTTTAGCAATTATTCTGAGCAGATTCTTTAAGTTAAAGAAAAGAGGCATCAACTTTGCTGATCTGGCTTTTCCTTTTCTAATTTTTGAATATTATTTTATCAGTGCTAAGGTTTTTACACACAATCAACTTCCCGTTTTGGGAGCAGCATTATCCTTGCTGGCTATCATTCTAGCCTTTTTCTTCTTGAGCAAAAAACGTAGTTTTTATTATCCAAAATTCCTTAAATTCTTTTGGAGAGCTGGATTCCTACTCACATTGCTCATCTACATCATCATGATTGTTCAAATCTTTATGATGAAATAAAACACTATCAATTTTCACCAGCACCTCAACAAAGTTGGCAACCCGACGTTCCATATGATGTGCTTTTCTAATGACATTTTAAAAAGAGATTATTAAAAAATAAATAGGAGATCAAACAAGTGAAAAAAACGTTCTTGGCAAGTGCCATCACGCTTACTTACTTAGGATTAGCAACAAACCCAGCTTTAGCTGAAGAAAATAAAGTCCAAACTACTACGGTAGAAACAACTCAAGAAACTACAACAGCTAACAAGGTTGAAACAAAGGAGCCTTCAACTAAGGAAACAGTTCCTTCTACTGAAGCAAGTTCAAGTTTACCGACAACTTCTACTACAGCCCCAAATACTAGTCCAGCTAAGAAAGAAGAAAGCAAGGCTCCAGAAGTCATAAAAGAGGGTTGGGTATTTGAAGGAAATATCTGGCGCTTCTATGAAGCTAACAAGGCTGCTATCAATTGGAAAAAAATCCACGGTAAATGGTACTACTTCGATAAGGATGGTATCATGCTCAGCGATACGATTTATGATGGGTACATCCTGACTAGCAACGGTGCTATGGTTGATAGCGGCTGGGGTAAAATCAAAGATAAATGGTATTATGCTAATCCATCTGGAAGAATTGTTAAAAAGGATTGGAAAAAGGTTGGTGGGGTTTGGTACTACTTTGATAAAGAAGGCATCATGCTCAGCAACACCATTTTTGACGGTTATATCTTTACCAATAGTGGTGCCATGGCTGAGAGCGCTTGGGTTAAACAAGATGGCAAATGGTATTATGCCCAAGCATCTGGTAGCTTAATCAAAAACAAGTGGGATAAAATCGGTGGAGTTTGGTACTACTTTAACAAAGATGCCATCATGGCAAGCAACCAATGGCAAGGCAGCTACTACTTAAAAGCTAGTGGTGCAATGGCTGAAAGAGAATGGATTTTTGATAAAAACTACAATAGTTGGTTTTATTTGAAATCAGGTGGTACATACGCTGCGCGTGAATGGATTGGTTCCTACTACCTCAAGGCCGGTGGTTACATGGCTAAGAATGAATGGATCTTTGATAACTACTATAATGCTTGGTATTACCTAGAAGAAAGTGGTATCTATGTCACAGGAACTCGTAAGATCGATGGGAAGGCTCATCAGTTCCAAAGTAATGGAAAATGGATTGGCGAAGTACCAATCAGTCGTGGATTTGAAAAAGGAAAATATACGAAAACTGTTTTCTTAGATCCAGGACATGGCGGTAAAGATCCAGGTGCTGTTTATTACAACACTAATGAAAAAGACCTCACCTTGCAAGTTTATAAAAAACTACGCAAGGAACTCCAAGGTCTTGGTTATACCGTTCTTTCTTCAAGAGATAGTGATGTCTATGTCGACTTTGTCACTGAACGTTCAAAAATGGTCAACAAGACAAACTCAGATATCTTCATTAGTATTCACTTCAATGCAAGCGGAGCTCCTGCTTCTAACCGCTCTGGTATCCAGACTTATTCTTACGAAGAAGATCCAGGTTATAGCTCTAAGATTAATCAGTACTGGCATAACCACCCTGATCGTATCAGTGAAAGCAATCGCCTTGCTGCTGATATCCACTCTTCACTCCTAGCTGAAACTGGTGCTAAGGATGCAGGCCTCCTCCAAAGTAGCTTTGCTGTCCTTCGAGAAACGGATAAACCAGCTGTTCTATTGGAGCTTGGTTATATTGACAATTTCAACGAAAACCAACAAATTCGTAGCGATGCCTACCAAAATAGATTAGTGGCAGGGATTGTCAAAGGTATTCAAAAATATTACGCAGGTAAATAAAGTAAAAGTCCCGAGAAATCTCGAGACTTTTTTGTATTATGCTTCTTTCTTTTTCATTTCTGGAACGAGGAATCCAATTCCCACGCAAGCCAGCACTCCTGCACCGATTACCAACCCACTTGAAAGTGGTAAGATATCAAGAATAGCATTTGCAATGATAAAAGCAATGATTAAGCACATGAGACTAGCTTTATAATCTTTTTTCACTAGATTTTCAAGAGTAAAGAATAGAAATAGACCCACTGGAAAGAGTGCCCAGATGTTAACATCCAAACTTGGCCATCCAACAAAACCAAAATACAAGACTACTGCTGCAACGACTAAAAATCCGATACCTAATACTCTTTTCATGATATAACCTCATTTTCTAATTTGTTAGGAAGCTTTATCTCCCTTTGACAGTTACTACTATAACAGAAATAAAAATCACAAACAATAGCTTTTGCCTATGTGGTAGACATCGCAGACTATGTGGTCAGAATCTTATCAAAAGAAAAAAAAGAAGTCCAAGAGGACTTCTTTTACTCTGCCGATTGCAGGGATCGAACCTGTGACCTACGCGTTACGAGTGCGGTGCTCTACCAACTGAGCTAAATCGGCAATTACCTTCTTAGTATAGCACTCTGAGAATAGATGTCAAGAAATTTTCATCTCCATTAGAAAAAGCCTATCCTGAGACAAGGCTTTGAGATTATTCCTCTTAGGAACCCGCACTTTCGTAGGCATCCAAGCCCCTGTCCCATAGTTTCAAAGAAATAACAAAGAAGACAAGGGAAATCAGAATCAAACCACCGATATTAAAGAGTCCATCCTTGCCCTGTAAGAAATAGCTGGCAGGATAGTAGGCCGTAAAGGCGAAAGGAACGATAAAGCTAATCAACCAACGAAGAAGCGAATTGTAAATGGAAATCGGGTACTTGGCAAAATCATTAAACATATAGAAAATATAAATCATGGCACCTGACTGCTTGGTCCAAAAAGCGATGCTGGCTGTTGCAATTTTCAAGGAAGTATAGATCAAGGTCGCAAAAGGAATACAAACTAGAAAAATCAGGAATTTTGGAAGTGTCCAAGCAATGCTAGTCGCCGTTGTCGCTAGTAAAATTCCACCAACCAAAAGTTCACCCAAGGCATCAATCTGAAAGGTCTCAACGAGGATATGGAAGAGAGGATTGATGGGTCGAGTCAGATACTTGTCAAACTCTCCCTTTCTCACCAAGCGTTGCCCCAGTGCCCAGAGATTGTCAAAAAAGAGATGATCTAATCCCTTTGGAATTAAGGAAAATCCATAGATAAAGGCAATCTCTTGAAAGGTCCACCCTTCTAGCGAGGGGATGTGTTGAAAGAGTACATTAAGAAACAAGAGGTTCAGGCCTTGAGTCAGAAAGACTCCCAAGACACCTACCACAAAATCAACTTTGTATTCCATGATTTGCTTGATGTATTGTCTGATAAAAATCAGATGCATGCGTTGATATTTTTTCATCCTAACCTCCTTGAATGGTGATAAATGACTGGACTCGTTTCCAAATCAACTGAGACAAGCCCACCATCACTATAAGCCAGAAAAGCTGAAGCAAAAGTGCTTGAAGAATCTGACTGGTATCGTATTTCCCAACAATAATCATGACCGGAGTGTAAATTAAGGATGAGAAAGGTAAGAAGGACAGAATATCTGAAATGACCTTTGGAAAGAAAGCCAAGGGAATCAAACTCCCAGACATAAAGGCTACTATGGAAGTCTTGAGTAGATTGGAACCCCATAGATTTTTAAACACAAAGGCTGAAAATCCAAAGCAGATATTAAAGAAAAAGTTGATCAGGTAGGCTAGGATTAAGCTAAAGAGATAAAGAATTGTTAATCCCAGTACTTCTACAACCCCTTGCCCAGATAGGATTTTCATCAATACAATAACACTTAAAAATGGCAGTCCAACAGAGATAAAAATCAACCACTTGGATCCAAGCTCTGTAAAGAGGTAAGAAGCTGCAAAATGCACTGGTCTCAACAAGCGCATAATGATAGAGCCATCCTTGACCTCATCACCAGTCATAAAGGAAGAATCCGACCTAGTCAGAAGATTAGTCACAAAACTCATGATGATGTAGAGGGTGATATCTGCCATACTGAAGCCCTGAATCAAAGACTCCTGCGAGGAATCAAAGACCGCCTTCCAGAGATAGAAGGCCACAAAAGCCCCCATGACATCGCCGATCCGATAAAGAATAAAGTTGACTCGATAGGTAATCAATTCCTGAATCCCCGCATTGATAAAGGGTTTATAACGTCTCCACAATTTGACCATCTTAGAGCTCCTTTCGATAGAAGCGACGGATAATATCTTCAATATCCGTATCTACCATCTTCAAATCTCGGACTTCAAAATCAGACAGGGTTTGTTTGATAATATCAGCTGATTGGTAGCGAGAACTATCGAATTCAATATTAAGAGTATTTCCTTGTCTATCAATGGATATATCAGGTAAGCCTTCATAATGAGAGACGAGATGACTTTGACCTGGTAGCAGTTCAAAGGAAAGAGTCTTCATCTTGCCAAAGGTCTCCTTGAGCTGGCTCACCGTTCCATCAAAAATCTCTTGCCCCTTATCAATCATAAAAATCCGATCACAGAGTTGCTCAATATCACTCAAATCGTGAGTGGTCAAGAGAATGGTGGTTTCTTCCTCTTGATTGATCTGAGTAATGGCCCGACGAATGTTATCCTTGACCGAAACGTCCAAACCAATGGTCGGTTCATCTAAAAAGAGAACCTTGGGATTGTGAAGCAAGGAAGCCGCAATATCCGCTCTCATCCGTTGACCTAGTGAAAGAGTCCGCACAGGATCCTTGATAAATTCCTTCAAATCCAAGACTTCATTCAAAAAATCCATGCGCTTATGGAAGAGCGAATCTGGCACATCGTAAATCTCTTTTAAGACCGTGTAGGTCTCTTGCAGAGCCAAATCCCACCATAGCTGGGTTCTTTGCCCAAAGACAACCCCAATATCCTTGACATAATCTTGGCGATTGTCCTGGGGAATCTTGCCGTTAATCCGACAAAAACCAGATGTCGGTTTCAAAATCCCTGTCAGCATTTTGATAGTTGTCGACTTCCCAGCACCATTCGCCCCGATAAATCCTAAAATCTGCCCTTTTGGAACTTCAAAAGTTAAATCCTTGACCGCTTCAAAGGTCTGCTTTTCAGGATGAACAAAGGAGCGCAAAGCTCCCTTCAAGCCCGGTTCCTTAACAGTCTTCACAAAATTTTTCTGAAGATGTTGCACTTCTATCATTGCCATATCTATCTCCCTTTAGTAAGAAACAACATTGTATTTTTGACTACAAATATTCTAAACCCTTACTTTCTACACCTTCTCAATATTATTACAGAAGGATTTATACCAACCTATTATAATCCAATAAAAAAAGGAATGCAAGCGTTTGCTTATAGATTATGAAATTAGATATTTCTCTCTTAAAATAATACTTTTGAGTCAGAAATTCTGGTTTAATAGTTCCTTAAAACACCAAAAAACCTGCCATTAGGGGCAGGCTACGAATTGTAAAAAAGCAAACTATTTTGATCAATATGATTCACTATTTAATCAAAGAACTAATCTTTCATAATTCTTTTCACAATCCCATTTCTATCAATTAGAAAACAATCTGGAAAGGTCATTTGCTCCCATTTTTCATAATCAAAACTGGAATCAAAGTGATGTAGTAGTATTCCTATCAGATTCCCGTGTGAACTAAGTAAAATCGTTTTTTCTGAGTATCTCTCTTCCAATTCCATTAAAAAATTTAGTACTCTAGCTAGTGCATCTTGATTTGATTCCCCTCCTGAAAGAGATTCACTGGGATTTTGCCATAAATATTTAATACTGTCTTCAAACTCAGAATCTTTTATAATGGTTGAAGATAATTTTCGCTCTCGTAACCGATTATCAAGAACTATTTTATCAAATTGAATTGGCGAGCTATTAATCGTTTCAAATGCTCGTTTATAAGGACTAGAAAAATAATGATCAATATTAAAAGAATTCAAAAACTCTAACTGGTCAAGAGATGAAAATCCTTTTTCTGACAAAGTTCTATTAAAATCATCACTTGAAAATTTTGAATGAGCATGTCTAAGTAAAATATAAGAATTATTCATAAGTCATTACCTTTCAATTATTGTCATCAGTCTAAAATTTAAATGATCTCTAAACCATCAATGACTCTTTAAAAAATCTTCAATCTGAGAAACTATTTCATGACTTTGATAATGATAAAGTTCGTGAGGCGCGTCCATATAGATGACTTGAACATTAGACTGGTCACTAGAAAATTTCTCTGCATAATGCTGCCATTCTGATTTGCTAAAGGTCGTGCCTTCACCGTTAGAAACCAGTAATAAGGTGGGAATTTTCGGATTGATGCTAGAGGGAACTTTTTTGGCATTTTCCTTTACCAAACGGGATTCATGAAGCATGGCTTGTGACATTAACTGCTTATATGCTAGTAATTTATATTGTTTTCGTTCAGTTTCAGTCAGAGTTGGATTTTTTATATAAAAGGACTCAGGGAAATAGCGTAATAAGCCAATCTTACTGCTCCAATAAGCCACAGTAAGCAAGGCCTGATTATCCTTTAAATCCTCATAACTTGCTGGTAATGCCCAATCCAGACCAACCAAGGCTTTCACTTCATCAGGATACTTTTCCTGCCAAGCCAGACTTTCAAGACTAGCCATTGAATGAGACAGAATGATAAAAGGTCCTGTGACATCTGCTTGTGATAGAGCTTGACGTGTCTCAGACAAAACTTCCATCACATCTCTGGATTGATTACTATCCTCGCTATAACCATAGCCAGCCCGCTCCACGATGACTACCTTATATTTTTTTGATAAGGAATCTGAAACATTCTTAAAGTCCAAGATTGGGGAAGCAATTCCAGCACCTGATAGAACTACTATTGTCTCTGGACCATCCCCCTCAACGTAAACATTGATTTTGTGTCCATTAACGACAACAGTTTTACCCATAGGAGTTAGAGAGGCTTGTTCCTTTTCTAAGCTGCTACGATGAAAGATGAATGTCCCTACTAAAAACAAAAGAATGAAACTAAGAAGCCCTAGACACCATTTTTTCAGTATTTTCATAGCATTATTGTACAAAAATTAGACTCTTTTAGCAACTTAAGTTAAAGAATTTTCCAGTATAATCTGTATATATCCAGAAACAAAAAACCCACCTTCACAGGCGAGTTTCATTTTGTATAGTTCAGCTAGATTAAGCTTTACCTTCTGAACCGAATACGTCGATACGTTCTTCAACTTTAATATTCACTTAAAACTAATCCATACACTCACCTTTTTCATTAACTCTATACCCATCTATAGTAGTATTAACTGCGAGCTCTCCTGATGAATATGAATAGTACCATTTTTCTCCAACTTGATACCAACCGGTTGCCATCGAACCATTGTCATTTAAGTAATACCAAGCTCCATCGTCTTGAATCCATCCGGTTGCCATTGCCCCATTATCTTTTAAATAATACCAGACATCTTTGTCTTTAAGCCATCCGGTTGCCATAGTTCCATCATCGTTTAGATAATACCAATTGTCATTATCTTGAATCCAACCCGTTGCTAAAGAACTACTATTATTCAGATAATACCAAGCTCCATCATATTGATTCCAACCTGAATCGGATGAGTTCTCACTACCATTTAATACCTGAATTGCATCTATAATTTCTCTCAATTCAACTTTTTTTCTGTCTTTGATAACAGATTGAACTTGACTCTCAACAAACTCTTTTGCGTAATTTCTACTTCCCTCTTTTCTCTGGAACATATCTTTTAATAAATCTTCTAAACGTTCATTAAAAACTCCTTCTTGAATTTTATTAAATTCTTCCTGAGACAAAGAAATTATCATTACAAGATCAATAAATTCTTCTTTTAATTGAGCAAACATTTCCACACGATCATCTTCTATAAATTGATCCGCAATGAGTTTAACTCCGAATCCTCCTGCGATACCACCAGCAAGTGCTCCTACTACAGCTCCTACTGGTCCAGCAAGTGCTCCACCAACTGCACCTGCTCCAGCTCCAGCAAGCATCCCGCCACCAGCAACCGCTACATTTTTTAAGAGTTGTTGTGAGGAAATTCTTCCTACTAGGGCATCAAAGATATCTGGTGTAATAATAACTGCAAACGATATCACAGGTGCAGCTCGCCTTGCAACCACTTCAGCCGTAACTTTTTTTCTAAAATAATCACTAATTTGTGTTGTTAATCTTTTTGCAAATTGCTGTGACCCAGCATAGATTAATGTACCCTTTACCAGTGCCCAAAATCCTTGTTCACCAGCTATTAGAGTAGCTTTCTTAGTTTCAATACCTGACCATTTAGCTTGAGCAAAAACAATTACAAAACTAATACTTGCTCCAGGTAAAGAATTAATTGCTCCATCTAATGCATCATATTTAAGTGATGTTAATTTTTCTGATTGCGCTATATTCTTTGCCTCACCATAGGTAATACGTCCTTTTCTGATGATATTTTTAGCCTCAGCTGGGTTAGTTACTCCTTCAACTTTTCCTTGTCTAATTTTTTCTCCAAATATTTCTAGCCCTCTATCATATTGATCCTTAGGGATCTCAAGTTGCTTATCTTTATACTTGTACATTCCATTATTACTAGAATCAAATGCCGCATTTACACTCTCCCTTGCATCTTTATGATATTTGGTTTGGATTAATTGATTCCCAACTCTTCTATCCGCTCCATTTAACTCATTTCCTTGCCCTACTAGTTCCACTTTTTTAAAAGGATATCTTAGTTTATCAATTGTATTATTCGCATACTCGGCCGCAAAGCCATGTCCTCCCTTATCATTGTTAACAATACGATTTAATTGAATATCCTTAAATACTGTACGAGTTTTTAAAAAAAACCAAGAAACAACTCCTAATTCAGTTCCTCTTCTAAAAGTAGTTGAATTAACATTCTTTTTACCAATTTTTAATAACTGTGTATTTAAATTTTCAACTTGAACATCATTTGTATAACCAGAATCAATCAATTCATTGAATTCTCTCAAAGTATAAATTAGGTTTTTTGGAGAATTCAATCGTTTGATAATGCCATATGGATAGTAAAATACTAAATTATGATTTTCGTCAACTGATACTTTCCATAAATTTGAAAAAGGGAAAAACTGTACATTACATTCTTCTTGATCTTTTATTTGAACTTTTTCAAAAATACCATACTGTGTCAGAAGTAAACCATACTCTTTAAACTCTTCTTCTTTTAAACTTCTAACTGGAGAATAACCAAAAAATTCAAATTCAGTATTACAAAATTCATAGTAAAAATCTTTTTCTGAATCAATAAACCATTTTGCACGACCATAAGGAACAGCTTCTCCATAATAATCAAATGCATTCCTTGCAATTGTTCTAAAAATCTGTCTTACTTTTTCCTCACTATGATTATGGACCCCTTTAATTTTTCTTTTCCAGGAAAAATATTGAAAAAAACTCACTATGTTATCTTTCATACTTAATAAATAACCTCTCTAGTATTAACTAAACACTATAAAAATAAAATTACTTTTTCCAAAATATGGTTAAAATCATTTGTATAAATTATCAATATTTAGTTGTAAATTAAATAAATTATAACAAAAGCATAATATAAAGTCTATATGATTTATAATAATCATTTTATGTTTAAAAATAAAAGTAATCCCCTTTTACTAAAATTACGAAATATATTAGGAACACAAAAAAC
Organism: Streptococcus sp. HPH0090; assembly: GCF_000411475.1. GTDB lineage: Bacteria > Bacillota > Bacilli > Lactobacillales > Streptococcaceae > Streptococcus. The sequence goes on from NZ_KE150464.1 coordinate 765,354, forward strand.
CCACCTTCACAGGCGGGTTTCATTTTGTATTGTTCAGCTAGATTAAGCTTTACCTTCTGAACCGAATACGTCGATACGTTCTTCAACTGATGCTTGGATAGCTTTTACACCGTCAGCCAAGAATTTACGTGGGTCGAAGAGTTTCTTCTTGTCGTATTCTGCTTCGTTTGCTTCGTAGTCACGAGCAAATTTACGAGTTGCGTTAGCGAATGCGATTTGGCATTCAGTGTTAACGTTAACTTTAGCAACACCAAGTTTGATAGCTGCTTGGATTTGGTCATCAGGAATACCTGATCCACCGTGCAATACGATTGGGAAGCCTGGAAGAGCTTCTGTCAATTTTTGCAAGTGGTCAAGGTCAAGACCTTCCCAGTTTGCAGGGTAAGGACCGTGGATGTTACCAATACCAGCTGCCAAGAAGTCAATACCAGTTGCAACCATTGCTTTAGCGTCTTCGATTGGAGCCAATTCACCTTTACCGATGATTCCGTCTTCTTCACCACCGATAGTACCAACTTCAGCTTCTACTGAGATACCTTTAGCGTGTGCTTTTTCAACTACGTCTTTAGCCAATTTAAGGTTTTCTTCAACTGGAAGGTGTGAACCGTCAAACATGATTGAAGTATAACCAACTTCGATACACTCAAGTGCATCTTCGTAGTGACCGTGGTCAAGGTGGATAGCTACTGGTACAGTGATACCCATTGATTCTACAAGGTTAGCGATCAAGTTGCGAGCAACTTTGTAACCACCCATGTATTTAGCAGCACCCATTGAAGTTTGGATCAAAACTGGAGCTTTTTTAGCTTCTGCTGCGCGCAAGATAGCTTGAGTCCACTCAAGGTTGTTTGTGTTAAATCCACCAACTGCATAACCGTTGTCACGAGCTGCTTGGACAAATTTTTCTGCTGAAACGATTGCCATTTTATCAGGCCTCCTGTATATTTTTATGGGATATCCCATTTACATTGTTCATTTTATCACTTTTTGACAAAAAAATCTAGTTTTTCCTGTAGATTAGATTGAATTTCTTCTATCTAAAAATATGGAACTCTCCTCAAAGTCCTAATCTTATAGGTCTTTAGGTAGGTTCATATAAAAGGCTAAGTGGTCTTCATAGCGTTCAAATCGATAGTCAATTTCTTCGTTTTCCAATAAACTTTTAACTACGAATAGTCCCAAACCAGCTCCCTTACTTTGTCTACTAGAAACTGTAAAGGATTGTTCAAATTTATCTTGCTCCTCAGGTGTACAGGCGTTCTCAATGAAAAGCCAGCCATCTTCTGTCCCAATTTTTAAATAACCACCTTGAACAGAGTGTTTCACAGCATTACTGATAAGATTGGAAAGAATTAGCTTGAGTACTGAAGGATTTAGATAAGTTTGTTGGTCAGTCAGTTGATTCACAACTGAGATTTCCCTCTCTTTAGCTAATAAATCATAATCCTTTAAAAGAAAATCTGTCATTTCAAGAAGGTTGATTTGTTCTTTCTTATCTCGCAATTCTTGCACTGAAGAAAGGGATAAGATTTGCTGAACGTGGTGAGTCAAATCATCCACAATACCCAAAGAAACTCCCAGATAATGGTCACGATCTTTATAGCGTCCAATATTGGCTTTCATATTCTCCAGAAGAATCTTTAGACTAGCTAGAGGTGTTTTCAGTTCGTGGGAAGCACCTCGCAAAAACTCAACCTTCATCTTTTCCAGCTGGAGGATGGCCTCGTTCTTTTCATGCAAGTCTGCAATGACCGTCAAGAGATGCTGATAAAGGCTATTGATTTGTTCTTTGAGATCGCCAATTTCATCCTTAGAATCCACGCGCAACCTCACTTCTGCATCTAAATCCATCATCCGTCGAGTCACTCGTTTGATTTCCAAAATAGGAGCAACAATGGTTCTAGCATAGATAAAGGCGATGAGGAGCGAAATGATGAAAGACGCTAATAAAGTATAAGGTAGAAATTGAAGACTGATGTCTTCTGCTTCTTTCTGCAAATCCATAGAAGCTAAAAACTGTAAGGTCATGGTCTGACCATCCTTAGTTTGAACTTCTCTTTCCTCAATAACCAAGGAGGCCGTTTGTCGTTGTTTATCAATGGGAAGATTATCATTGACTTCCAACTTATCCTGAGTCATCTCTCCCTTAACAGCTCCCTTAATATCACTGCTTTTAGAATAAAGTTCAAGGACTTCCTGAATAGCTTGACTGTCCTTTCCTTGGAGGGACTGGGCAATTTCTGTAGCCTTTTGCCCGATGCTCTCCTGACGGTGACTGAGATAGGTCGGAGGAAAGAGGAAATAGATGGCCAAATGCAAACAAATGACCAAGGTAGAAAATACCGAGAAGGTATAGATAAAAATTTTTTTAAATAAACCTGAACGTCTCATTTTCTCTCCAATTTATAACCAACATTGCGCACGGTAAGAATACAGTCTAAATCCAATTTTTTCCGTAGTTCCTTGATATAGACATCGATCACTCTGTCAAAAGGAACCTCATCTGTCATCTTCCATACAGCATCGATAATCTGCGACCGTGTTAAGGCTCGACCTTCATTTTTAACCAGATAGTCTAAAATTTCCAGTTCTTTTGCATTCACTGCAACTTCTTGACCAGCCACTTTGGCGCTATAACTGTCAAAGTCTACCTCGGTGTCCCTATAGGTAAAAATACGACCAGTATCATAATAACGTTTAAAGATGGCATCCACTCGTACTTTTAACAAAGAAAGGGAAAAGGGCTTTTCCAGATACCCATCTGCTAATGCAGCAAAGGCACTCATCTTATATTCTTCGTCCTGAAAGGCTGTCAACATCAAGACCGGAACTTGGCTACTTTTTCGAATTTCTGACAAAACCTCTAAACCATTGAGTTTCGGCATTTGAATATCTAAGAGAATCAGAGCAACTTGGTGATTCGAAAATTGCTCTAAGGCCTCAAGGCCATCTGCTGCCTGAATGGTTTCATAGCCACAATCCGTCAAATAGTCACTAATTCCCTCGCGGATCATGTCTTCATCTTCTACAATTAGAATTTTCATATAAATCCTTTTCTATCAAAAATGCTACCTATATTATATCTCATTTGAGTGAGAATAGGTAGCAGGATTCTTATTCACCGTCTATCAATAGTTCTTTTGGTTGTTTAAAGAGGAGATTGCTTGAAGCAAGTGCCATAACAAGTACTACTAGAACTAATCCAAGAACAAAAACGATAGCAAAATCTGATGGCTGAATGGAAATATCTAGACTAGAAAGTGTTTTACTAAAGCCGTCCACTTCTGCTCCACCACCGAGATTGGAAGCTTGTGCAGCCTTACTTGCCTGCTTGGCCACATCTGATGTGACATTGGCAAGTACTGTATTTCCAATAGCACGAGCAGTATAGTTAGCTAAGAAGTAGGCTGAAATAAGAGCTGGAATTGCAATCATAACTGCTTCTGTGATAAATTGTCCTAGAATACTTGCTTGTTTTAGACCAATTGAAAGGAGAATTCCAACCTCTTTACGACGGGCGTTAATCCATAGTGTCAGTAAGAGAGCGAGTAGAAGAACAGAGAAGCTCAAGCTACCCCAGAAGAGGAGATTAGCCATCTTGTACATGCCTGAGATAGATTGTTCAAGAGCAGGATAGTTTGATGAACTCTTAATCAAGCTATACATCTTCCAGTTGATACCGTTGATAGAGCCTATTTCTTGCATGACACTATCTAGGTTCTTATCTCCAGCTACAAAGAAAGTAGCATCTCCATAAATAGCTGTATCTTCTGTATAACCATAGAGTTGGGCAGCTGTGTGAATATCTGTGATAGCTGTATTCTCATAGAGTTCTTGTGAGTAGGTTACAGCAGATTTGTTATGTCCATCAAAAAGTCCTTTGATCGTTACTTCTACTGTTTCCTTGGCTCCTTTTTCATTATCTGCATCGTAGATATTGGAGTTCAGTTTGACCTTGTCTCCAACCTTCCAGCCATGTTTAGCAGCCAAGTCTTTGTGCATGAGAATCTGGTATTTGTCATCGTTTGTTAAATGCTCACCTTCGACCAGTTTGTAAGAGCCTGACACAAACTTGTCTTCTTTAGAAGAGTCATTGACTCCTGTTATCATCAAGCTACTTCCAAAACGTTGAGCTCGATCTGCAGTTAGATTTTTCTTGGTTTCAGGCGTTTCAATCAGTTCATAGCCTGTCAAATCACCGATAGCATTAATCCGTTTGATGTAGGATTCAATGGCCTTATTTTCGGTAATTTTTTTGATATCTTCACCCTTGATATTCCCCGCACCACGTGGAGTTCCTTGATTGACCCTACGGTTGATTTGCATGGAGAAACTATTGGTGATATTTTTAAAGGTTTCTTGAGAAGCCTTGGCTGTCGCTCCCTTGATAGATAAGCCGACCAAACTCAAACTAGCCATCAAGAGAATGATAAGAAAGATCACAATAGACTTGAAAAATTTTCTTGTGACGTAGGCAAATGCGTTGTGTAACATAGGATTCCTTTCTAGATTTACTTCAGTTTTTAATATGTTTAAAAGTTTTAGTTACTGTTTGTTCTTATTTCAGTCAGTTTCTTATCCTTCAATTCAAGTGTAATATCTGACGCCTGTGCTACTTCCTTGCTGTGGGTCACAACGATCACACACTTGCCTGTTTTCTCAGCAAGAGATTTGAGCAAATCGATGATATCTCCAGCAGTTTTAGGATCCAAGTTTCCTGTTGGTTCATCTGCTAAAATCACTGGTGCTTCCGATACAAGGCTACGAGCAATGGCAACACGTTGTTGCTGTCCACCTGATAATTGGAGAACATTCCGCTTGATTTGACTTTCATCTAAACCAAGTTCAAGAAGGGTATCCTTGCTAGCCTTTTTATTGACCAAGCGGATATTTTCCAATGGAGAAAGATAATCAATCAAGTTATAGTTTTGGAAAACTAGCGAGATATGGTGCATGCGATGATAAGAATAACCTTGTTCACGAATATCCTTGCCTTCGAATAGGATAGCACCTTCGACTGGGCTATCAAGTCCTGCTAAGAGAGATAAGAGTGTTGACTTCCCAGCTCCTGATTCTCCAATAATACTATAAAACTTGCCAGGTTCAAAATCGTAATTGATTTTATATAAGACTGCTTCTGCAGTATTTTTATAACGATAAGTAAGATCTTGTAATTGTAGTAATGTCATGATTTCTCCTTCATTAACTAATAGATGATAAAATTTCTTTCGGTGATTTTCTAAATAAAAAGATAAAACAAAGTGCAACTGACAAGCAGCTGATTATAAGTAGGAAGATATAAGATTCTCCAAATGATAGAAGACTTGTTGTAAGATTCGTTGCTTTTGACAGAGTATCTTGTAGAGCAGCTTGGTCGCCACTTGTTAGTACAGTCTTCAAGAGATAGGAAGTAATGGCATTTCCAGCTACAAATGCAGGCAGAATAGATGCCAATGAAACTATGATGACTTCCAGGCAGAATTGGCTAAAGATTGCTCCTTTTCCCTTACCTAGTGCCAATAAAATACCAACCTCGTAGACTCGCTCTCGTAACCAAAGTGACAAGACCAAGATCAGCGCTCCTACACCAGCGATCATAATGCCATAGAGGAAAATCTGTAGGAAGGTTTGGAAGGTCGAAACTGAATCCTTGATTTGTTCAAAAGCCTTATTTTCCTTTTCAACTTGATAACCTTTGGTTTCCAGGGATAACTTTTCAATCTCTTGAATAATACTATCCATATCTTTTGGATTTTCTAGATAGAAACGAGCGGCGCTAACTTGAGCTTCCTTATTTCCAAGAAGAGTTTGGCTACTTTCGTAGTCTGTATAGACCGTGTTTTCACTAAAATCTGACGAAAGACCAGTGAATTTTTCTTGCTTCTTACCTGAGAAAATACCCACGATTTCATAGTCTATCCTTTGTCCACTATTTCCTTCAACTTGTCCAGAATTTAAGTTAATCTTATCTCCTAGCTTTAGATTGTTTTTCTTAGCTAAATCTTCGTGGATTAAGATTTTTTTACTGTCCCCTTTTTCGAGATGTCTTCCTTCTTTAAGACTAAAGGCGGAGCTTGTAAAAGAAACATCCTTGGAAGAATCTTCTAATGCAATTAAAGTGATGAGATTTTTTTCAGCCTCTGTCAAATCATCCCTTTGGATACTTTGTTCTCCAGTAACAACTTCTTTGTCAGTCAACTTGGCTATTGTTTCTAGCTCAGGTGAAATCTTCTCAAGACCTTTTATTTTTTTAAGGTCATCTAGTTGAGACAGTTGAAAGGTCTGATCTGCTTCTATTCTTTTAATCGAAAAAGACGTATTCAATGAGCGATAGAGATTATTTTCTACTGCTTTGTTGGACTTCATAAGCGTCAAACAAGCCGATATTCCAGCCAATAAGACAAATAGAATCAAGAATAATATGAGACTTCTCAGTCGTTTTCTGCTGACGTAAGCCCAAGCTCTTTGAGTGGGATTCATATAGCACCTCCATATTTGTAAAACCATTATAATATTCAAATATGAAATGTTTATGAAATACCAAAAAAAGAGCAAAAATATTTTTGCTCTTTTTGATGAAAAATAAAAAGCTAGCCAAAGCTAGCTCACTAGTATGCGGAGAGAGGGACTTGAACCCTCACGACCTAAAGCGGTCACAGGATCCTTAGTCCTGCGCGTCTGCCAATTCCGCCATCCCCGCGTCGATTACTTTACTAGTATATCAACTTTGAAAAAAATTGTCAAGACTTTTTTCAGATTTTTTCATCTTGAAATGTATTATTCTGTAATTTCAAGCAAATTTTCATCGACCAATTTCGCACCAAGTGTATTCTTGAAATGTCCAAGTGCAAAGGCATGATTTTCAGGCCAAATGGATGCTACTGCTGGTTTCACAACTTCTATCTGGTAACCAAGATTATAAGCATCAATGGCCGTATGCAAGACACAAATGTCAGTAAGAACTCCTGTCAAAATGACTGTATCTACCCTACGCTCTCTGAGACGGATATCCAAATCTGTTCCAGAAAAGGCCGAATAGTGACGTTTGTCCATCCAAAAAACACGACTATCATCGGCGTATTCCTGATAGAACTCGGCTAGTTTGCCATACAAGTTTCGTCCACTAGTCCCAATAATATTATGTGGTGGGAATAGTTTGCTTTCAGGATGAAAAACATCATTTTCTTCATGGGCATCGATGGTAAAAAAGATGTAATCGCCACGTTCAAAAGCCTTTTGGGTCACATGATAGATATCATCAGATATTGCTTGAGCTGGAGCGCCCGCAGTCAGTTTCCCATGATTCGCTACAAAATCTTCTGTATAGTCAATAGAAATTAAAGCCTTAGCCATTAATAGTCCCTCTTTTTCACTTCTTCAAAAATATCTGGAATGAGAACTTTGAGATAAGTTCCTTTCATACCAAGAGAACGACTCTCAATAATCCCTGCAGATTCGAGTTTACGAAGGGCATTAACAATTACAGAACGAGTGATACCGATACGGTCAGCAATGACTGAAGCTGTTAATTGACCTTCATTACCATTTAATTCAGCTAGAATAGCCGATACTGCTCTAAGTTCAGAGTAAGAAAGTGTATTGACCGCCATAGTTACAGCCGTACGACGACGAATATTTTTCTCATCTTCTTCACGTTGGAAGTTCAAGAGTTGAATTCCTACTACTGTACTGGCAATCTCAACCAGAATCAAATCATCTTCTTCAAACTTTTTATCATTGCGCCAAATAATCAATGAACCCAAGCGAATACCAGAGACATGGATTGGAGCAATCGTTGTCAAACCATCTGGGAAATCAGAACGACTCTCAGTTGGGAAAATTGTCAAATCATGCTCAACTGGAAGATTAGCCTCCGTATCGTAGATCATGTTCGCACCTTGCACATAATCTTCTGGGAAAGTCTTTGATTGGAAGAATTGCTCTACTCGGTCATTATTAGTTTTGTAGCGCATAAAGTAGCCCAACAAACGACCCTTGCTATTCACAATACAAGCGTTACAGTCAATAATGTCTGCTAATTGACGTGTAATGGCATTATAAGGAAGCTCATCTTGTAATTGCTCCTCCGAACGCTTTAAAATTGATGTGATTTTTCTTGTTTTTTCTAATAAATGTGCCATTTTTTACCTCGCATATAATCGCTTTCATTATATCATAAAATTCTGACTTTTTCAACAATTATCTGAAAATTGTTTATTGAATTGCAATTCAAGTGTATTCGAAAATTTTTCCTATTTTTTATAATTTTCTTATTGACAGCTTTCTGATTTTTTGATAGAATAATATTACAAGATAACAAATTTATAAATACAAACTTCTCGTATTACTTTTTCATATGACTCTCGGTCTCCTTATATATAAAAGCGATCCACCTCAGTGAACCGCTTTTTTTGTTATTTATCTCCTTTGTTACGAATAACAAAGCCTGTTTTCTTCTCGCTTGAAGTATTGCGTGGTTTTTTAGTATCCTTGCGGTAACGCTTCTCTTTATCAAAGCGATCCTTTGAACGTCCACCTTTACGATAGTCATCACGACGTCCATTGCCACGGCGATCACGATCTCGACGGTCATCCCCACGACGACCTCCTCGACCACCCTTGCCTTTGCCACCGAAGCCACCACCAGATGGTTTAAATGGTAAAGGTTTTTCACGTGCAATCTCAACCTCAGGAAGACTATCTGGGTCTTGAACTGTTAAGCTGAGGATATACATGGCCAATTCTTCTGGGCTGAATTCTGAGGCCAATTGACGAGCATCCTTGCCAAACTTCTCAAAGTTACTACGAATCTCCTCATTCGCAAAATCACGTTCAATTTTCTTCAGTGCAACCTGCTTCTTAGCTTGAAAGGCTTCTTCTGCACTTGCAGGCTTGAGACCTTTCATGCGTTTCTTAGTTAAGTTCTCAATGATTTGTAGATACCCCATTTCATTAGGTGAAACGAAGGTAATAGACTGACCTGACTTACCTGCACGCCCTGTACGACCGATACGGTGAACATAACTCTCAGGATCTTGTGGGATATCGTAATTGTAGACATGAGTCACACCTGAAATATCCAAACCACGAGCAGCAACGTCTGTTGCAACTAAGACATCAAGGTTACCATTTTTAAAATCACGAAGGACACGAAGACGTTTGTTTTGGTCCAAATCTCCATGAATCCCTTCTGCACGGAAACCACGGATTTTAAGCCCACGAGTTAACTCATCTACACGGCGTTTGGTACGACCAAAAACGATTGACAACTCAGGTTGATCAACATCCATAAGTCGAGTCATGGTATCGAATTTTTCTTGTTCTTTAACACGGATATAGTACTGGTCTACTAATTCTGTTGTTAATTCTTTAGCAGCAATCTTCACATGCTCAGGCTCTTTCATGAACTGAACACCAATACGTTTGATAGCATCTGGCATAGTCGCTGAAAAGAGCAAGGTTTGACGATTTTCTGGTACACGAGAGATGATATCTTCAATATCTTCAAGGAATCCCATGTTCAGCATTTCATCTGCTTCATCTAAAATCAAGGTTTCAATATCATGTAATTTCAAAGCCTTGCGTTTAATGAGGTCAAGAAGTCGTCCTGGTGTTCCTACTACGATATGAGCACCTGATTTAAGAGCCTTGATTTGTTTTTCAATGCTTGAGCCACCATAGACTGAACGAACTTTTACACCCTTGCTTCTACCAAAGCGGAAAAGCTCTTCTTGACTTTGAACAGCCAGTTCACGAGTTGGGGCAATCACCAAAGCTTGGATAGTTACTTCTTCTGTTCGAATTTTTTCAAGGGTTGGCAAGCCAAATGCTGCTGTTTTCCCTGTACCAGTCTGTGCTTGACCGATAACATCTTTTCCTTCAAGAGCCAAAGGAATGGTTTGCTCTTGGATAGGACTTGCTTCTACAAATCCTGCTTTTTCAATTTCTGCTAACAAATCAGCAGAAAGATTAAATTCATTAAATTTCACGTTTTTCTTCTTTCTAAAGATGGTGCGAAGCCATCCTATAGCGCTTAATTTATACTTTTCTTGTCATGACGGTTTTTCATATCTTTTTATGAAAGATCGTGTTGCTTCTTTTCCACTAAAGAAAAGTACTGCTTTCTTTGCAACTTATCTAGTATATCACAAGAGAGGGCCAAAAGATAGTCTAACCACTTGATTAAAACATGTAAACGATTTTTCTATTTTTTGAACTTGATTCCCGAAAGCTTTCGTGAGACTATTTTAGTCCAATATTTTTTCCCGTAGCAGATTTGTGCAAAAGTTTTTTTCTTGTGCTAGAATGAAATCAAATAGGAGGATTTAAAAATGTTAACATACGATTTAATTGTAATTGGATTTGGTAAAGCCGGTAAGACTTTGGCTGCTAAGATGAATGCGGCTGGTAAGAAAGTTGCTGTCATCGAGCGCAGTAAAGCGATGTATGGTGGTATTTGCATTAATTTTGCTTGTATCCCAACCAAGACTATGATTGTAGCAGCTGAAAAGGGCTGGTCATTTGACGATACCATGAAAGAGCGTGGTGCGGTGACAGGTCGTCTTAACGCTAAGAATTATAAAATGTTGGCAGACAATGGCGTTGATGTCATTGATGCAGAGGCACATTTCGTGTCAAATAAGGTCATCGAAGTAGTGGCTGGTGATGACCGCCAAGAGCTTACGGCTGAAACTATTGTCATCAATACAGGTGCTGTGTCTAATGTCTTGCCGATTCCTGGGTTGACAACAACTGAGCATGTCTACGATTCAACTGGTATTCAAACCCTTGAAGCCTTGCCAAAACGTTTAGGTGTCTTAGGTGGTGGTAATATCGGTCTTGAATTTGCTGGCCTTTATAACCGTTTGGGTAGCCAAGTGACTGTCTTGGATGCAGCGACTAGCTTCTTGCCACGTGTGGAGCCATCTATTGCTAAGTTGGCTAAGGAATACATGGAAGAGGACGGCATTGTCTTTGAGCAAGGTGTTAAAACTTCCGAAGTTAAGAATGACGGTGATGAAGTTGTCATTGTTACTGATAAAGGAGACTTCCGTTTTGATGCACTCCTTTATGCGACAGGACGCAAGCCTAATATTGAACCTCTTCACTTGGAAAACACCGATATTGCCTTGACTGAGCGTGGTGGTATCCAGGTTAATAAGCATTTGGAAACAAGCGTTCCAGGTGTCTTTGCAGTAGGTGATGTCAATGGTGGTCTTCAATTCACTTATATTTCATTAGATGATTTCCGTATTGTCTTTAATTACTTGACAGGGGATGGTAGCTATAATCTTGAAACACGTGGAGCTGTTCCAACCGCTATGTTCCTCAACCCACCTTTGGCACAAGTTGGTCTTACTGAAGACCAAGCCAGAGCAGCAGGTGGACCAGTTGCTGTCAAGGAACTTCCAGTTGCTGGCATGCCTCGTGGTCATGTTAATGGCGATTTGCGTGGTGCCTTCAAAGCTGTAGTAAACCCTGAAACTAAGGAAATCTTGGGTGTGACCCTCTTTGGTCAAGAATCTCATGAAATTATCAATTTGATTACTCTTGCTATGAACCATCATATCCCATACACAGATTTGGCTAAACAAATCTTTACTCACCCAACTATGGCTGAGAACCTAAACGATTTGTTTGCGATTTAATACTCTTCGAAAATCAAATTCAAACCACGTCAGCTTCACCTTGCCGTACTCAAGTACTACCTACGGCTAGCTTCCTAGTTTGCTCTTTGATTTTCATTGAGTATAATTTTAGAAAGCAGCCCTCGTCGGGCTGTTTTTTCTTCACTGAAATCTCAAATCTATCTTTTCTAGCTTTTATGATATAATAGAAACATGAAATTTAAAACTACTTTGGGCCTTCTTGCTGGGCGTTCTTCTCACTTTATTTTGAGCCGTCTTGGCCGTGGAAGTACGCTGCCTGGAAAACTCGCCCTTCAATTTGATAAAGATATTCTACAACATTTAGCAAACAACTACGAAATTGTTGTGGTAACTGGTACCAATGGAAAAACCTTGACAACCGCTCTCACTGTCGGTATCCTAAAGGAAATTTATGGTCAAGTGTTAACCAATCCAAGTGGTGCCAACATGATCACAGGGATTACGACTACTTTCTTGACTGCAAAATCTTCAAAAACTGGAAAAAATATTGCAGTACTTGAAATCGACGAAGCTAGTCTCTCACATATCTGTGACTATATCCAGCCTAGTCTTTTCGTTATCACTAATATCTTCCGCGATCAGATGGACCGATACGGTGAGATCTATACGACCTACAACATGATTTTGGACGCTATTCGAAAGGTTCCTACTGCTACTGTTCTTCTAAACGGTGATAGTCCGCTTTTCTACAAGCCTGCAATTTCAAATCCTGTTCAGTATTTTGGTTTTGATCTAGAAAAAGGTCCAGCGCAACTTGCTCACTACAATACTGAAGGTATTCTCTGCCCTGAATGTCAAAGTATTCTGAAATACGAGCTCAACACTTATGCTAACTTGGGAGCTTATATCTGTGAAAATTGTGGATGCAAGCGTCCTGACTTGGACTACCGTCTGACAGAATTGGTTGAGTTGACTAACAATCGTTCTCGTTTTGTTATTGATGGTCAGGAATATGGTATTCAAATCGGTGGTCTCTACAACATCTACAATGCTCTTGCTGCAGTTGCTATCGCTCGTTACCTAGGCGCTGATTCTCAACTGATTAAACAAGGATTTGACAAGAGTCGTGCTGTCTTTGGACGACAAGAAACCTTCCATATCGGTGACAAGGAATGCACACTGGTTCTTATTAAAAACCCTGTTGGTGCTACCCAGGCCATCGAAATGATCAAACTAGCTCCTTATCCATTTAGTCTATCTGTTCTCCTCAATGCCAACTATGCAGACGGGATTGATACCAGCTGGATTTGGGATGCTGACTTTGAACAAATTACTGACATGGATATTCCTGAAATCAATGCGGGTGGAGTTCGTCATTCTGAAATTGCTCGTCGTCTACGTGTTACTGGCTATCCAGCTGACAAGATCACTGAAACAAGTAGCCTGGAACAAGTTCTCAAAACGATCGAAGCTCAAGACTGCAAGCATGCCTATATCCTTGCGACTTATACGGCTATGCTGGAATTCCGAGAATTACTAGCCAATCGTCAGCTTGTTAGAAAGGAGATGAACTAATGGTTTATACTTCACTTTCCTCAAAAGACGGCAATTATCCTTACCAACTAAATATCGCCCACCTCTATGGGAATCTCATGAATACCTACGGAGATAACGGGAATATCCTCATGCTCAAGTACGTAGCTGAAAAGCTGGGGGCCCATGTAACAGTTGACATCGTTTCACTTCATGATGATTTCGATGAACATCACTACGATATTGCCTTTTTCGGTGGTGGCCAAGACTTTGAACAAAGTATCATTGCTGGTGATTTGCCTGCTAAAAAAGAAAGTATCGATAACTTTATCCAAAATGATGGTGTCGTTCTTGCTATTTGTGGTGGCTTCCAACTATTAGGCCAATACTATATTGAAGCTTCTGGAAGACGCATCGAAGGTCTCGGTGTCATGGGACACTATACCCTTAATCAAACCAACAACCGCTTTATTGGTGACATTAAAATTCATAACGAAGAATTTGATGAAACCTACTATGGTTTTGAAAATCACCAAGGTCGTACCTTCCTCTCAGATGACCAAAAACCATTGGGGAAGGTCGTATACGGAAACGGAAATAATGAGGAGAAAATCGGTGAAGGTGTTCACTATAAAAATGTTTTTGGTTCTTATTTCCACGGGCCTATCTTATCTCGTAATGCAAACCTTGCCTATCGCTTGGTCACTACTACTCTTAAGAAAAAATATGGTCAGGACATTGTTCTACCAACTTACGAGGAAATTCTCAGCCAAGAAATCGCTGAAGAATATAGCGATGTTAAGAGCAAGGCAGAATTCAATTAATATTTAGATTCCAATATGCTATTAGCTGTTGGAATTTTTTTAGGTTCTTTTCCCCTTCTCCCTTGCATTTTCTACTAATTTTTGCAAAAATAGAGGGGTAGAAAGAAGGTAGCATATGTCTAAATTACAACAAATCTTAACTTATCTTGAATCAGAAAAGCTAGATGTCGCTGTCGTATCTGACCCCGTCACAATTAATTACCTCACTGGCTTTTACAGTGATCCACACGAACGTCAAATGTTCCTTTTTGTCCTTGCAGATCAGGAACCGCTTCTCTTCGTTCCAACACTTGAGGTTGAACGTGCAACTAGCACTGTCTCTTTCCCAGTAGTTGGTTATGTGGACTCTGAAAACCCTTGGAAGAAAATCCAAAACGCTCTTCCACAGCTTGATTTCAAACGTGTAGCAGTTGAGTTTGATAATCTCATCTTGACCAAATATCATGGCTTGAAAACAGTCTTTGAAACAGCCGAGTTTGACAACTTAACTCCATTGATCCAACGCATGCGCTTAATCAAATCTGCAGACGAAGTGCAAAAGATGATGGTAGCGGGTATTTACGCCGACAAGTCTGTTAAAGTTGGTTTTGATAATATCTCTCTTGATAATACGGAAACTGATATCATTGCTCAGATTGACTTTGCTATGAAACGTGAAGGCTATGAAATGAGCTTTGATACCATGGTCTTGACTGGTGATAATGCTGCGAATCCACATGGTATTCCTGGAGCTAACAAGGTTGAAAACAATGCCCTTCTCCTCTTTGACCTCGGTGTGATGGTCAATGGTTATGCATCAGATATGACTCGTACAGTCGCTGTTGGTAAACCTGACCAATTCAAGAAAGATATCTACAACTTGACTCTAGAAGCTCAACAAGCTGCCCTTGACTTTATCAAACCTGGTGTGACTGCTCATGAAGTAGACCGAGCTGCTCGTGAAGTAATCGAAAAAGCTGGCTACGGTGAGTACTTCAACCACCGTCTCGGTCACGGTATCGGTATGGATGTCCACGAATTCCCATCCATCATGGAAGGAAACGACATGGTTATCGAAGAAGGCATGTGCTTCTCAGTTGAGCCTGGTATCTACATCCCTGGTAAAGTCGGTGTCCGTATCGAAGACTGCGGTGTTGTTACGAAGGATGGCTTCGACCTCTTTACAAGTACCAGCAAAGACTTGCTTTATTTTGATTAGTCATAATTTTATAAATAAAAAAGGACGGGATATAGAATCTCGTCCTTTTCTGGTATTAACGCTTTGACGCAATAGCTATCTAGCTTGAAATACACTTTGTCAAGCTTTTTCAAGCCTAGTCAGCCTTGTGGGGGTGAGACTACGAAATCGAACTCTTCGAGTTACCGGACCTGTCTCGCTATCTATTTGAATGCCCAAGCTAAAAAGGTCAATTGGACTCAAAATCCGTATCTTGACCAGGTTAATAAAGAGGTGCTAAATTATGAAAAAAGTCCCATTGTTAGTCTAAGCTGTTAGTATTTTTAAAAAGACAAGGTGTTTTATCTTTGTCTTTTTCGTTTTAGTATTGCTTTTGTTTCAATGTCAATAAGTGTGTTCTTTTTGAATCAGTAACTATTCCAATTTATCTATCTCGAAATATATAAAATCCCTTTGTAATACTATAAAAAATAACTAACAAAGAAATAACTATAAGACTCGGTTGCCAAAAACCCGATATATCTACTACACTTTGGCCTAAAAGTTGGCCAATAAAGCTAACTAAAATTAAAATAATTAAATTGAAAATTACTGATACTAATAAAATTAACACCGAATGTATTATTGCCTCGCCTATACGTATTTTAAACAGTTGTGAGCTTGACACTCCCAGTGTCTTTAACTGTTTAATGTCTTCAATATCTTTATTAGAAGATAAAATTGTAAGAGAAATAGAACTAGTAATAATCAGAATAATTGGAGCAGACAGATAAGCAATAAAGGAAGCTCTTGCTTCGAGTACACCGTTTGCTGTATTCATGAATGAATACATATTTTGGGTGTAAAGAATAAACCCAGAAATGAGAGTTACTCCCATGCTCATTGAAGTTTGTATACTTTTCAAATAGCTAGGATTGGATAGTAGATTCCAAAAGCCTGTATTGATTACATAATTTTCAGTTGGAAATATCCTCATTAAAAATTTTATTAGAAACACTTGAATTGATGGAGATAGTGATTGAATAATAAGGATGTGAATAATTAATAAAAATAATATTATGCTTGACTGTGTTGAAATTATTTCTTTATTACTGCTAAAACCTGCTGAAACAATAAAACCTATACATAGTAACCATAGGATTAAACGAACAGAGATGTTAATAAAACCAGTTACTGTAACTTTTCTTTTTTTCTTTTTTGGTTTTAATATTGATGATATTTTAAGTATACGACTTGAATAAAAGTAAGCCCCTATCCCGACAATTGTTGGGACTATGAAAACACTCAATAAAATTGATTGAATGTTGGATGTAATAACTAAATCAGGTAACTCATCTCTTCCTAATAAATTTTGTAAAAATTTGTAGTAACTATCTGCCATGATAAATGAAAGTATTGTACCAATACTACTAACAATCACTGCCATTAAATAAAACTGTCCAGATACTAATAAAGATAGCTGAGTTCTGCTTGCGCCTAGGGTAGCCCATAATTGGTAATCCTTTTTAAAGATATCTATTAGCAGTCTTATATTATTTGAAATAAGGAAAAATAGAGTAGTCCCGCCAAAAACTATTAGCATTTGAAAAAGTTGTGAAGCGTTAATATTAGCAGTCTTTATTGCACTAGCAATACCAAATAAAGATGTTCCAACAATCAGGCTAGATACAAATAGTAATGGTATTGTTCCTAACCATTGTCTTTTTGAGTACTGAAATTGGTAAATGATTAATTTTAGCATAATAAATCCTCCTCAAATTAATCTTTACTACTTTCAAGTGCTTGGTAGAGCTCATCAGCTGAAGGTTTAATAATTTGTCGAGATATTTTTCCGTCTTTTAAAATGAGTGCTCTGTCAGTTTTTGAAGCCAACTCAATATCATGAGTGACCATAAGAACACATTTTCCTTGACTCGCTAAATTACGGAGTGTTTCAAAAATAAGTTTTCTTGAGACGCTGTCCAGAGCTCCTGTTGGCTCATCAGCAAAAATAATTTTACTATCAGCTATTATTGCACGAGTAATAGCCACTTTTTGCTGTTCTCCACCTGATAAGGTAGCAACTAATGATGATAGTTCTGCTTTAAAATTCAAACTATCCAACATTTTTTTTACTTTATTACTATCAACACTCTTTCCTGAGAGTCTCAGAGGAAGTGTAACATTTTCTAGTACAGGTAGAGCGGGTACCAGATTATAGTTTTGAAAAATAATTGCAATATCTTGCCTTCTAAATTTAGCAAGCTTCCCTTCTTTTAAGGTATATGGATTTATACCATTGATAACAACTTCACCACTTGTTGGTTCAGATAAACTTGATAAGCAACTTAGCAAAGTAGACTTTCCAGAACCACTGACACCAAGTATTGATACAAACTCCCCATAATTGACAGATAAAGAAACATCTTTCAAAATAGAGACAGTTTTGTCTTGCCCTAACAAAAATTCTTTTGAAAGGTTTGAGACTTTAACAGCTACATTATTAACCATAATAAATCCTCCTGATTCCAGTGTCATCTTTGATTTTATTATATAAATTGGAATTCTATTAATATCAAGTAAGTAACTTATGAAACGAATTTTTAATGGATAAAATTTCTTTTTTATCTGGAACTCGAATAAAGGTCTTTAGCGAACTAAGAATTTTTTCTATTACTATAATAGTATCATAAAAGAGTTTTAATTGAAAGCGTAATCATAACTCTATTAAGAGGTACAGCTATTCTATACAAAATTTAAACATAAAACTTAGGTATACTTAATAAATGAGAATTAAAGTTAGCTATAACGAAAATAGTAGCATATGTAAAAACTTTTTGATACAACAGAGTTACCAAAAAGTTACAAAAATTTGAAAAATGAGTCTATTTTGCAAGATTCAAAAGTCCTAAAACGCTATTAAATCAAGGTTATAAGAGTTAAAAAATGTATTCATAGAACTCTTCCTCGTTTTCCTGTTTCAAGACTCAGCCAAAAAAGGTCCTCCGGACCTTCCTCGCTTTTCTATTTTCAGGCTCGGGGTAAAAACCTCCCCCGGAGGTTATTCTTGCTTTCTAATTTCTAGGCAAGAAGGTAAAAAGGTCCCCCGGACCTTCCTCGCTTTTCTATTTTAAGGCTCGGGCTAAAAAGGTCTCCCGGACCTTTTTACTCCCAAAACGTATCAAACACTGTGATTGGTAAATGGCGTTTGTGTTGGCCTTTGTGCCACCATTTTTCAATGGTTGCTTGGGCTTCTTGGCTGATTTGTTTACCTTCCAAGTAGTCATCAATCTCATTATAAGTGACTCCCAAGGCTACTTCATCTGCAATACCTGGTTTCTCTTCTTCTAGATCGGCAATCGGTACTTTTTCATAGAGAGCAGGATCAGCTCCCAGCTCCTTCAATAGTTGTTTTCCTTGACGTTTATTGAGGCGATAGAGAGGAAGAATATCTGCACCGCCGTCACCGAACTTGGTAAAAAAACCTGTGACATTTTCTGCAGCATGGTCAGTACCAATAACTGCTCCACTATGAGCTCCTGCGAGTGCATATTGGGCAATCATCCGGCTTCTAGCCTTGATATTCCCTTTATTAAAGTCTGACATTGGACTACCAGTAGCCTCTACTGCCGATGCCATTGCATCTACAGAATCTTTGATATTGACCACCAAACTCACATCTGGCTGGATAAAAGCTAGGGCTTTTTGGGCATCATCCTCATCTGCTTGAATTCCATAAGGCAGGCGAACTGCTATAAATTTATAAGAATCATCACCGGTTTCAGCTCGCATTTCTTCCATAGCTAGTTGAGCAAGGCGACCAGCTAAAGTCGAGTCTTGACCACCAGAAATTCCTAATACAAAACTTTTAAGGAAAGGATGCTTCTTTAAATATCTTTTTAAAAAGTCAATGGAACGACGGATTTCTTCCTGAGCATCAATGACTGGTTTAACGCCTAGTTGTTGGATAATGGTCTCTTGCAAACTCATTCTTCTTCTCCTTCGCCCAGAGCTTCTTTACGCATCTTATCAATCAAGTCCATCTTGTCTTGCCATACATCGCGAGCCAAGTCGACAGGGTAATGTTGTGGATTAAGAACACGTTTGTATTCGTCCCAGAGCTTGTCAAATTCCTTGCGAGCATAGGCCTGAATCTCAGGTAGGCTCGGTAAATCATAGACCAGCTTACCGTCCTTGAAGATATTCACTAAGAGAGGAACGGCATCAAAATTTCTGACAGTTTTCTTGATGTAAGTATAGGTCGGATGGAACATCTTAATCTCTGTCATACTAGTAACATCTACACCATCGTAAGTAATGTAGTCACCTTCAGACTTGCCTTTTTCACGGCTGGTGATACGCCAAACTTGCTTCTTACCTGGTGTTGAAACCTTCTCTGCATTGTTTGAAAGTTTGATAGTATTGCGCATATGACCATTTTCATCTTCAATGGCAACAACCTTATAAACTGCTCCTAGAGCTGGTTGGTCATAGGCTGTAATGAGCTTAGTACCTACACCCCAGACGTCAATCTTAGCTTTTTGCATCTTGAGGTTAAGGATGGTATTTTCATCCAGGTCATTGGATGCATAGATCTTAGCATCCGTAAATCCTGCCTCGTCCAGTTGCTGACGAACTTTTTTAGAGATATAGGCAATGTCTCCAGAGTCAATGCGGACACCAAGGAAATTAATCTTATCACCAAGTTCACGCGCAACCTGAATCGCTGCTGGAACTCCGATGCGAAGAGTATCATAGGTATCTACTAGAAAGACACAGTTTTTGTGCGTTGAGGCATAAGCCTTGAAAGCCTGATAGTCATTCCCATAGACTTGAACCAAGGCATGTGCATGAGTACCTAAAACCGGAATACCAAAGAGCTTACCTGCGCGTACATTACTAGTTCCATTGGCACCACCAATAACAGCCGCACGAGTCCCCCAGATAGCCGCATCCATTTCTTGCGCACGACGTGTTCCGAATTCCATCAAAGGTTCATCATCAATGACTGAACGAATACGAGCTGCCTTAGTCGCAATCAAGGTTTGAAAGTTGACGATGTTCAAGAGGGCTGTTTCAACCAATTGACACTGAGCCAAAGGCCCCTCCACTTGAACGATCGGTTCATTGGCAAATACTAAGTCCCCTTCCTGAGCAGAACGTACCGTCAACTCTAACTTGAGATTACGGAGATATTCCAAGAAGTCGCCATGATACCCAAGTGATTCCAAATAAGCTATATCGCTCTCAGAAAAGCGCAGGTTTTCTAGGTAGTTCACAATTCGTTCCAAACCTGCAAATACAGCATAACCGTTTTTAAAAGGTTGTTGGCGGAAATAAACTTCAAAAACTGCTTTCTTGTTATGAATGCCTTGGTCGAAGTAAACTTGCATCATGTTAATTTGATACAAATCAGTGTGCAAAGTTAAACTATCATCTGGGTACATATACTGTCCTTCTTCCCTATTTGTAAAAAGATGAAAATGTTTCTTCTTTTCTCATAAATTAGTACTATTATAACACATTTTCTCGATATTGATAAAAAGCTAACAAGCTATTCCATGCTCTCGAGCTCATCCATATCTTTTTCATACTTCTTCTGAGCCCATTCACCATAACTTTTCAAACCTAAGTTACCAATAAAGACCCAAGGAAGATAAAAGATATAGGTAAATACCCAAGCAAAAATGTATTTAAGATGTAGAGGGTTATGCTGATATATTTCGATATTGAACTGGTAGTTCTGTAGCATCAAGGTAGCTGTAATCACTAGAGTTAATAATAGGCAACCTAAAATTGTAAAATGAAAACGACTATAGTAAGACACACCTAGACTTCTAGCACGATTGATAAAGTAAAAAGTCCCTATGATAATAATAACGAGAAGCATACTTGGATTAAAAAGGCTTGGTGCTAACACTGCTATGAAATAAGCTAGAAACAACAATCCGATAGAGATATGAAAACTCTCTGCACTAGCTTTATTCATCAGTTGTTCTTCTCTTTCGTCTAATAATTGATAATAATAAAATTTATTTTTCATCTTCTTCCTCCCAAAATAATTGGTCTAAAGTTTTCCCTAAGCATCTGCAAATAGACTGGCAAAGCGAAAGCGAGGGATTGTACTTTCCAGCTTCTATCAAGCCGATAGTCTGGCGCGTAACCCCGACAGCTTCTGCCAAGTCACCTTGTGTCATATCAAGCTCTACTCGAGCTAGTTTTAATTTTAAATTCTTAGCCACTTGTAACCTCCTCCTTAATTTTAAAAGTCGCGCTTCTTTTTTTAACTTTATTATATCATATATTTTACATTATGCAATATATATCTGTCATTTTGTGCGATTTTTTTTACAAAAAACTCTCTATCAGCTAAATGATAGAGAGTTTTCTGCTTATTCAAATTTTTTCAAAATATCTACAACGTCACTTCTCTGTTTGACTTGATAGGCTTTGATGCCTAGGCTTTCAGCTATCTTAGTGTTGTCTGCTATATCATCAAGAAAGACACAATTTGCTGGGTCCAACTGATATTTACGGAGAATTTCTTCAAACATTTTTCGATCAGGTTTGATAGCCTTGATATCACAGGAAAGAACAAACCCATCTAAAATCTTTTCTAGAGGTGCTAGTTGATCTTTCAATAATTCATAAAAAACTGGTGAGGTATTAGATAGGACAAAAATACGATGGCCTTTTTCCTTTAAACGTGCAAGAAGCGGAAAGACTCCCGTGTAAATATCTATATAGGCAGGCCAGTTCCAAATGACTTCTTCAACCTTTTTCTGATAGCAATCTCCTAATAGGGAAAGAACCTTATCAACCAATTCTTCTCGAGTCAAGGTTCCTAGGTCCAATCTTTCCCAAAGCCCCGACTGGAAAATAGCCTTGTCTAAAATTAGATAATCTTTCTGGGTTTTAGCTACAGCTTTTAAAATCTTTTCCTTGTTCCATTCCAGTAGAACATTACCCATATCCAGTATGATATCCATCAACCTACCTCCATCATTCTGTGAACAATCTCTTTAAGCGTCCAATGTCTGTTTATAAATCTTTTTGATAATAGTGCCTTTGTCCAGTGCAGGGATAGTCTTTTAAGGTAAAGACTTCCTTGTAGCCATGTTTTTGATAAAAGGCTGGTGCTTGAAACTGATACGTATTCACAAAAACGTAGCGACAATTTCTCTTCTTAGCTTCACTTTCTGCTCGCTGCAATAGTTGGGAGCCAATTCCTTGTCCTCGCAAGTCTTCTTTCACAAATAAATACTCGATTTCTAGCCAATTTCCAAAGGTCTCTGCTACTAAACCAGCCAGGACTTCACCGCTATTATCTTCAACATAAAGGTTAAGTGGCTCACTTTCAGCTGCTTCCCTTTTGGAACGATTATAAGAGCGAATCAAATTCCCTATTTCTTGTGCTTTCTGAGACTCTGTATTCTCCAATCGAATGTGCATCAAACCCTCCTCGAAGACAACTAACGCCTTGATTATATTCCTATTTTAAAGAACTGTCAAACTAAAAAACTCACCAACCTAAGTTGATGAGCTTCTGACTTATTTTCTAAACTTCCATTGGCTATAAATACCAAAAGCAACAATCCAGATTGCTGAACCTCGAGCTCCCATTACAGTTGATTCTTGTAAGAAGAGAGTTCCAAATACAAAGATAAAGAAGAGCATAGTCAGAGGATTTAGCAAGCGATATTGGGGCATGAGATAGCCATCTGCCATAAAGTCTTTAGACTTACGATACTTGAGATGGGCTACCATAATCAAGATGTAGATGGCAATATAAACACCTGATGAAGAAGCTGTAATCAAAGCAAAGGCATCTGATACACCCGGAAGTACATTGATGAAGGCTGCAAAACCAATTAATACGGCAGAAGCAATGATTGCATTCTGAGGAACATTGTGGCGTGAGAGGGTATCTGCCTTAATAGCTTTCAAGAAACGATTTGGTGAATCATGGGCAATCTGATACAAGTGACGACCTGTTGAGTAAAGGGTTGAATTTAATGCTGACGCTGCTGAAGTCAAGACAACAAAGTTAATCAAAGCAGCCGCCCACTTAAGACCAACAAGTTCAAATACCGTTACAAATGGTGAATCTGCTGCAGAAAGCTCACGCCAAGGAATAATAGACATAATAGCTAAGAGAGCTCCACCGTAGAAGAAGATAATTCGTAAAGGAATTTCCTTAACAGCCTTAGGCAATACTTTTCTTGGATCCTTAGTTTCAGATGTAGTAACACCGATAAATTCAATCATCAAGTAGGCAAAGAAAACCATCTGGAAGGCCATGACAAAGTTCATACCACCATTTGGGAAAAGAGAGAATTGATCACTTATATTGGCAAGGCTTGCTGAACCATAAGGTGTTTCAAAGCCGGTCAAAACCATAAAAATACCTGTCGCAATCATGGCAAGAATGGCCACAATTTTAATCATGGCAAACCAAAATTCTACTTCACCAAAGATTTTAACAGCAATCAGATTGACTAGTCCTAAAATTGTTAGAAAGACAACCTGAATCAACCAAGATGGCCAAGATGGAAACCAAAACTGAACATAGTGAGCAATAGCTGTAATCTCAGCCATTCCTATAAAGACTACTGAGAGCCAGTAAGACCAAACTGAGAAATAGCCCCAGCCCTTACCTAGATAACGAGTAATAAAATTGATAAAGGTATGTTGCTCTGGGTCCTGGTACAACATCTCTCCGATAGCTCGCATCATGAGATACATAAAACCACCCGTAATCATATAGACCAGTACAATAGACGGTCCCGTTAAACTGATAGAGCGACCAGCTCCCAAAAATAGTCCAGTCCCGATTGTTCCCGCAATGGCCATGACCTGAACGTGACGATTGGTTAATCCACGTTCCATTTTACTTTTCTTTTTATGTTTATTTTCTGAATTCATCTAGTCTCCTCAAGTTTTTAGAATGAAGAAAAGGAGTGACAGGAAGCGCTTTCCCTTTATCTACTCCTTCTTTTTTACCCTATTAAACTGTTTTTTCAACTTTTAAAATTTTAACGTCATAGCTTCCAGCAGGTGTTTCGATTGTAGCGATATCACCTTTTTTCTTACCAATCAAAGCTTGACCGATTGGGCTTTCGTTTGATACTTTTCCTGCGAAGGCATCTGCACCAGCTGAACCAACGATAATGTAGACTTCTTCTTCGTCTTCTCCAACTTCTTGGATAGTTACAGTTTTTCCGATAGCAACTTCATCTTGCGCAACTGCATCGCTATTCACGATTTCTGCATAACGAATTTTTGTCTCCAAGCTTGAGATTTGTCCTTCAACAAAGGCTTGTTCATCCTTAGCTGCTTCATACTCACTATTTTCTGACAAATCACCGTATGAACGAGCAATCTTGATACGTTCTACGACTTCAGGACGACGCACTAATTTTAATTCTTCTAATTCTTTTTCTAGTTTTTCCTTTTCTTCCAATGTCATTGGATAAGTTTTTTCTACCATTTTTCTCAACTTTCTTTTAATTTTTTAAATACATTTTACTTTTTTAAAGCAAAATTATGTGGAGAACCACATAATTTTAGTTTGTGCTATTTGATTGAGGTAATTTACTATTGATGTGTTCTTGAACGTTACGATCATGTTCTTCTCGTGTCGTTGCATAGTAAACTTTACCATCTTGAACATTGGCCACAAAGTAGAGATAATCACTCTTTGTTTGATTGATACTTGCTTCGATAGCATCTAAGCTTGGACTATCAACTGGTCCAGGCATTAGACCTACTTTTGTATAGACATTGTAAGGTGAATCAATAGAAGTATCAATAGCTGCATCATCAGCAAGACTGATATTTTGACCAAGTTTTCCTTCTGCATAAAGGATAGCAATATTACTTTGAAGTGGCATATTTTGATTCAAGCGATTGTAGAAAATTCCAGCAATCAACTTACGATCCTCTGTTTTCGCCCCTTCTTTCTCAACAAGTGATGCAATTGTTAAGAGCTCATTAACCGTTAAGTTCTTTTCCTTGATAGCTGCATAGTGTGGAGAGAGGTTCTTGTCCATTGCTGCAAGCATGTTATCAATTAAGCTTTCAATTGTAGTGCTTTCTTTGATGGTATATGTTGCAGGGAAAAGATATCCTTCTAGGCGATAACGGACACCGCTATCTTTAGCTGGTAAGCTTTCAAGTAAGTTTGGATATTTGGCAACCTCTTGGGCAATAAAGGTCTCATCTTGAACCTTAGCTAGGAATGATTCCGCTGTCAAAGGTTCTTTAAAGTCACCTTGAAGTTGACCAACTGTCTGAGCAATCTGTTCCAAAGTATAACCTTCAGGGATCGTTAATTCTGCAAGAGTAGGCTCTTGAGGTTCAGGAGTACCACCCTTTTGTAATTCTTTGATAACATCTTCTACACTCATGCTCTTTTGCAAGTTGTAATAACCAGACTTCAATTCAGTGTAGTTTTTATACTTGGCATACAGTGCAAAGACCAAACCATTTTTAATAACACCTGAATTTTCCAAAGCTGAACCAATTTGTTGCGTATTGGCTCCATCTGGAATCTGAACAGTCACATATTGCTTAGAATTTGGATCTACTGGTTGTAGGGCTGATTTAGCATAACGAAGACCAAAGAATCCACCAACACCGGATAGGATTAGCAATACCAATAATGTTACTAAACATCCTTTAAAGCGGGATTTTTTCTTTTTCTTGGTTGGTTTCACAGACTCTCTACGACTTCTTCTAGAACGTTCTGCAGCTTCAGTTTCAACATCCGCATGATTTTCATTTGCGAACTCTTCTTTGCTAGATGCAAAGCTCACAGCTTCAGTTTCTTCTGGTAAAGCATCTTGCGTTTTGTAAGAAACTGAAACCCTAGTTGGAATCGAATGTTTTTCTTCTTTTTCTGATATTCTTTGAGGTGACTCAACTACCTCTTCTGGAGTTTCTTCTGTAACAGTTGAACGTGGAGGAACAACTGGTGCATTATCAATTAACTGATCTACAGCTGAAATTGATTTTGCAATTAATTCTTCTTCAGAAATACTTGGTTCTTTTTTTTCTGGAGTTGATTTAGAAGAATCTGCTAAAGCTGAAAAGAGGTCATCAGTTTGTTCTGCCTCATTTGCCTCTTTTTTAAGTCGTTCTAAATCGCGTAAAATTTGCTCTTTAAAACTTAACTTTTCTTCTTCATTTGAATTTTCGCTCAAAGGTATTTACCTCCTTGTTGATAATCCTTAATATTATATCTTAAAAACTAGAGAAAAGCAACCTTATGAGCTTTTCTCACTACTAATTCCCATTTTCCCAGACCATATCATACCATTCTTCTCCCGCAAATTGGGACTTGGACTTACCTTCATTTACAAAACCATGCTTTTCATAGTATTCAATGAGGTAGTCGTGGCAGGTCAGATTGATCCCCTCACGTTCATGCTTGAGAGCCACTTCCTTTAAGGCAGTTAAGAGTTTTCTCCCAAGCCCCAAGGATTGAGCTTTCTTTGCAACAGACAGACATGTCACAGATATATACCCACCTTCTTGATGACTGTGATCTTCTATTTCTTCTGTAAAGGATTGGTCCTGCAAATAGCGATGAGGGACTACTGGCCCTTCAATATAACCGAGAATCTCACCTTCTTTTTCTGCTACTAGAAAACTAGTTTTAATCTCCTTTAAATGTGCTTCAAAAACAGAGCGAGGTATGGCTTCTTCAATTGAGAAATTCTCTAATTCAATTTCCAAAATACGATCTAAGTCACTAAGTCTAGCTTGTCGAATAATCATAATTCCTCCTGGTAAAAGGGATTTCTCCAACACATAAGAAAGGCAACTTCACTGCTCCTTTCCCCTTCTACAATTCCTTGTTCCATAAACCCATTCATTTCAAAATAAGTAAGCCATTCATCTTTACAAACCAGATAAATAGCTGAACTATTTTTTTGACGGATAACTTCTTTCAAACTTGCAAGCAACAAAGTTCCAAAACCTTGTTTCTGGAAGTCTGGATGAACAGATAAATCTTCGAGGATTATTGAACGATCGCTAATGAATTTCTCATTTCCACTCTCTAAAATCCATTTGTTTAAAGAGGATTTAACAGTCCTTGCGAAGATATAGGCAATTACTTGACCATCCAGGCTAGCTAAGAGAAACGTATCCGCATGACTGCGGATACGTTCTTCTAATATTTCTCGAGTTATTTCATCTTGGGAAGTCTGAGCACTCTCTTGTATCAAACAAATGTGTTCGATATCTGAAACCTGAGCTTCCCTGATATTAATTGGAAATTCCATAATTTTCCTTACTGAACATTGCTTGTCAAATTAGACAAGAGACGCTCGAATGAGTATTCATACGTTTGAATATCGCCTGCTCCCATAAAGACATAGACAGCATTGTCATGGTCTAGGAGAGGAGATACATTTTCAACTGTGATAACTTGATGTTTTTTATGAATCTTGTTTGCTAAATCTTCAACCTTGACATCACCATGGTCAACTTCACGAGCTGAACCATAGATTTGTGCAAGGTAAACTGCATCTGCTTGATTCAAGGCTTGGGCAAAATCATCCAACAAGGCGATTGTACGAGTAAAGGTGTGTGGTTGGAAGATAGCGACGATTTCCTTGCTTGGATATTTTTGACGTGCAGCATCAAGAGTCGCTACGATTTCAGTTGGATGGTGAGCAAAATCATCGATGATAACAGTGTCATTAACAATCTTTTCTGTAAAGCGACGTTTCACTCCTCCAAAAGTCTTCAAGTGTTCACGCACTAAATTCAAGTCAAAACCAGCAGTATAAAGCAAACCAATCACAGCGGTTGCATTCATGATGTTGTGGCGACCAAAAGTTGGAATGTGGAATTGACCCAACTCTTGACCACGGAAGTGAACTGTGAAAGTTGAACCTGTAGTAGAACGAAGCAAGTCACTTGCTACAAAGTCATTATTTTCTGCTTCAAATCCGTAATAGTAGATTGGAGCATTAGCCGTAATCTTACGCAATTCTGCATCTTCACCGTAAACAAACAAACCTTTAGTAATTTGTTTAGCATAATCATTAAAGGCATTGAAGACATCCTCTAAACTTGTGAAATAGTCTGGATGGTCAAAGTCGATGTTGGTAATGATAGAGTATTCTGGGTGATATGGCATGAAATGACGTTCGTACTCGTCTGATTCAAAGACAAAATACTTGGCATTTTCAGAACCACGACCTGTACCATCTCCAATCAAGTAGCTTGTATCAGTGATGTGTGACAAAACGTGAGAAAGCATACCTGTTGTTGAAGTCTTACCGTGTGCACCAGCAACTCCCATGCTGATAAAGTCACGCATAAAGCTACCAAGAAACTCATGATAACGTTTATAGCTTAGACCATTCTTGTCTGCATAGGCAATTTCAACGTTGTTATCTGGACGAAAGGCATTCCCAGCAATGATTTCTAAATCACCCTGAAGATTTTTCTCATCGAAAGGTAAAATTTTAATCCCTGCTTGCTCTAATCCACGTTGTGTAAAGTAATATTTCTCAACGTCAGATCCTTGGACCTTATGCCCCATTTGATGCAACATCAAAGCCAAGGCACTCATCCCTGATCCTTTAATTCCGATAAAATGATAGGTTTTTGCCATCTTTTTCCCCTTTACTCTGTCATAGTTGTCAAGTTTAATTCTTGAGCAATTTTACGTTCTTTTTCTGTTTGATTTTCTTTCTTGTTATAGATTTGGCTTTTCTTTAGAAAATCATAGTTATTTTTCTTTGGTCCTAGATGCTGTTCTTTGGTAGTTTGCTGTATCTGAGGAGTCATTTCCGCCAAAATATAATGGCGCTGAGTTAGTTTATCACTATATTTTGTAAGCTCACCAGGATTTTCCTTTTGAAAAGGAGCTGTCGGCTGGTTTGCCTGTCTTACTACAGTATTTGAAGGTTTATGACGTTTTGCAAAACTAACATCTTGCGTCAAATACTTTGCTGAACGTTTACGTTTCAAATCAGCTCTAGCTTCCTCACGAGCAAGTTCAGCGTAAGATTTTTCCTTTTGCTCAGTCAGTTTCTCTGGCGCCTTAGTCGGTGACTTTTTTTCAGTAGTAATTGGCGACCATTCCAAGTAGTTTTTATCTTTGTAGTCCCCTTTAATATTACTAATCAAATCCGACTCATCATATAAATTCATAAATGGCATCTCTGTCAGCATGATCTCATCATCTGACACTATTGGAAATCGTTCTTGCTTCATTTTTATTTCCTTTCAATACTCCATTATAGCGTAAAGTCTTGATTTTTCAAGTCCTGACTTGTGAAATTCCTAATATTTCTTGAATTTCAGTAAGTGTCAGACTACCACGAGATTCTGTTCCGTCTAAGACTTCTGAAACCAGATTTTTTTTCTGCTCTTGCAATTCTTGAATCTTCTCTTCGATTGTTCCACGAGTTATTAGGCGATAAACTTCAACAGCTTGTTCTTGTCCCATGCGATGAGCCCTACCAATAGCCTGTGATTCGACTGCTGGATTCCACCATAAGTCGACCAGAATAACTGTGTCAGCACCAGTAAGATTGAGACCAACACCACCAGCTTTTAGAGAAATCAAAAACACATCACGGTCACCTTGATTAAAAGCCTTGGTCATCTCTTGGCGTTCCTGTGAGGGAGTTGAACCTGTAATCTTAAAGGAAGTTAAGCCAAGCTGAGGTAACTCCTCTTCAATACGGTCTAGCATCCCCCTAAATTGAGAAAAGATGAGTACACGATGATTTCCTTCAGCAATCTGACTCAGCAAATCTCGTAAACTATCCAGCTTCCCGCTATCTCCGCTGTAATCCTCCATAAATAAGGCTGGAGTATCACAAATCTGACGGAGACGCATGAGACCTGTTAAAATTTCGACACGATTTCGTTGAAATTCTGCAGCTGTCACATGCTCTATACGTTCTTGCATCTGTTGTAGTTGAGCTAGATAGATAGCCTTTTGCTGATCTTCCAGTTCATTTTTATAAACGACTTCTATCAGGTCAGGCAATTCAGTTAAGACTTCTTCTTTTTTACGACGCATGACAAATGGTTTGATAAACTGAGCCACTCTCTCAGCCGGTAATTTCATAAAGTCTTTTTTTGCTGGTAAAAGTCCAGGTAAGACTATTTGAAAAATAGACCACAATTCGCCAAGGTTATTTTCAATCGGTGTTCCAGATAGAGCAAAAACTGATGGTACCACAAACTTTCTCAAAGTTTTCGCAATTTTAGTCTGGGCATTTTTCATCACCTGAGCTTCATCTAGAAATAGAAAATCAAATGATAAATTTTTGTAGATTTCACTATCTTGCCTGAAAGTAGCATAACTAGTCACATAAATCTGATGTTTTTCTGCTAAAATAGTCTCTCGATAAGGTTTCAATCCATGCACAACAGCCACATCCAAATTCGGTGCAAATTTTTGAAACTCATCGGCCCAATTATAGATGAGACCCGATGGAGCAAGAATTAAGACTCGACTGTTTTCGTGCATCTGGCTACTCAGAAAGGCAATAGCTTGCAAGGTCTTGCCAAGTCCCATATCATCCGCCAAAATCCCGCCAAATCCATAATGGTGAAGCATTTGAAGCCATTGAATCCCCTTTTTCTGATAATCTCTGAGATCAGCTTTGATATTCAGAGCTGTCATCGGAAAATCCTCTGGATGCGTCAAATCGTGTGCTAAATGCTTAAATTCTTCGGTAAATGTTACTTGGTCCTGATCCTTAAAAAGATAAGAAAGGGTATAAGCTAAAGATTTGCGTGCATGGAAAGTATCACTCTCTATCTCTCCAATTCCCAAATCATCCAAATCCTGACGAATACGCTTGGTCTCTTCGTCGAAATAATAAACCTGGTTAGTGGAAGAAATATAATAATCTTGCTTTGCAACCAGAGCCTTCATCGCTCGATTAATTTCTTCTTGATCTATATCCTGAAAATCAAATTGAATTTCTAGAAGACTTCCCTTGGACGAGATGTGGACTTGAGGTTTCTGAACTCGATAAAGCTCCTGCAAACTCTCAGAAATCTTTAATTCTCCAAGCACCGCAAAGGCTGGCAAAATTTCCTGAAAGAAAGTATGGACTGCATCAGCTTTCAAACTCTGACGCCATGAACGAAAATCTGCTTCAAATCCAGCTGATAGAGCCAGCTGAAAAATCCTTTTTTCTAGTTGAATATCACTCGCAAAAGGGAGGTTCTCTAGTTCATTGCGATTGGTTACTAGGTATTTCTCATACTGAAACTGCATATCCAAACGAATAGAGCCATCCTCTTCTCGTTCCATGTAGAAAATGGGACGAAAAGATTGGATGTGAAGCGAGTCAGGTGCCTCTACTTTTCCGAGTTCTTTAAACTGGAACAGAGTCGAAGCTAAGAGATCTCGATCGCTACTATCAAACTGTAAAATCTTTCTACCACTATGATCTAAAGGAACTTTTCTAAGCGCATCTAATAGACTAGCCTGTTTTTTCGTCAATAGGTAAAAATTGCCTTTAGAGAATAAAACTTGTCCCCCATAAAAGGCATTGACCCCTGTCCGTTCGAGGATTTCCATCTCATAATAGTTGGATTTTTCTTTAATCTCAAAAGTAAACAAACCTGCTTGATCATCAAAGTCTTGGAAAAGAAGATGGTGATAAGTTGTAAGCTGATGATCAAATTGGAATACATCTAAGCCCATCAGAAGACAGACACCTTGTTCAAAAAAAGTCTTAGGGAAATAGAGATGTCGCCCTTGATTTGGGAAAAAAATAGGATTGTCCGTTTTCTCCTCAACCAGTCCTAGCAAGAAACTCAAAACTTCTTGGCTGGCTTTATCAAAATACTCAAGTCTTAATGAGGTCTCGTAATGTTTCCCAATCATGTATGGTTTAGCGGTCTCTATGACTTTTAAAAACAGAGAAATATCCCTGATTACATAAAATTTTTCTTGCTTAGAAAGACCAATCCTTAAAGTCCAGATAAGGCGATTGGTTCCTGCTTCCACCTGTCCTTGAGCAGAAAGCTGATAGAGGTCAGACTGACTAGGTACTTGGATAGACTCCAAGAATTTTCCTCCGAAAGTCACTTGTGTCTCAACAATTTCCTTTTCTTCCTGATTAGCCTCTAGATTGAGTAAGATTTCTTGCCCTAGTTGGTCATTTTTCAGGTAATATTCCAATGCCGCCAAATGAACACAGTAACCTCTTTTTTTGAAAAATGCACAGGTACAAAAAATCAAATCATCATCCAAACTATAGCGAATTTCTTCATCCGCTACACGCGCATAGATGCGATGATCTTGTTCTTTAATGATTTCAATCTGACCAGTTTCGTAGAGTTCTACTCCCTCCATTCGAAGCTTTCCTGGAATCAATTTAGCCATAGTGTCCCCTTTACTTTATCTCTTAATTATACCACATTTCTGTCTATGAAAATAGCCTTCTAGGAGTACTTTTCTCCTAAAAGGCTAGTTTTTTAATAATTTGAAAAAGTGGCAATGATTCGTTGGCAAACTTCTTCCAAGACAGATGTAGGCATAGCTACATTTAAGCGAGCATGGAGAGCTCCTTCTTCACCAAAGTCCAAGCCCCTATTCAGGATAACCTTGGCTTGGTCTCTCAAGAGTTTTCTTAGTTCTTCATCGCTAATATCATAGGCTGAAAAATCAAGCCAAATGAGATAGGTCCCTTGAGGTTTCATGACCTTGATTTTAGTTTCTTTCCCAAACAAATCGACTACATAATTAATGTGCTTCTCGATTAATTCTTTGAGTTCTGCTAACCAGTCTTCACCATAGCGATAAGCTGTTTCCGTTGCCAAATAACCCAAACCTGAAATCTCATGTTGATTATTAGCAAGCTGGCGTTTTTGGAAAGCCACTCTTAATTTAGGATTCTCGATGATAGCGTAAGAATTCTTGGTTCCTGCAATGTTGAAGGTCTTGGTAGCACTGCTTAAAATTAGTGAAAATTCTTTGAAGGCTTCATTTACCGTATTGAATGACTGGTGCTTGTTTCCAAATAAAGCCACGTCTTGGTGAATCTCATCTGAAACTAGCAAGACTCCATGTTGTTGACACAGTTGTCCAATCTTCTCTAAAACTTCTTTCTCCCAAACGCGTCCACCAGGATTATGAGGGTTGCAGAGAACATAGAGTTTCACTTCCTCTTCGACAAAATCTTTCTCCAATTGTTCAAAGTCAATCTCAAAAAGTCCGTCTTTTTCTACTAGAGAGTTGGTGATTAGTCTACGATTATTGAGCTTAATGCTACGAGCAAAAGGAGGATAAACCGGTGTGTTAATGAGGACTGCTTCACCTTCCTTGGTGAAAGCTTGAATGGCTGTTGAAATGGCAGGTACTACTCCTTCGATAAAAACTAGAGCATCCTTATCAAAGCGATAACCGTGCTGTTTTTCCTCCCAATTTTGAACAGCTTCAATCAACCCATCACTAGCATAGGTATAGCCATAGACTAATTGCTCAGCATAGTCATGAACAGTCTGACGAATCTCAGGTAACACTTCAAAGTCCATATCAGCAATCCAAGCCGGCAATACTTCTCGGTCAGTTTCTGCTTCTTTCCATTTGTAGGTATGGTGTCCAAAACGATTGGGCAAGGTCGTGAAATCATATTTTCCCATAGTCTTATCCTTCCAAGGCTTGACGCAAGTCTTCAATCAAATCTCTAGCATCCTCAATACCAATAGACAAGCGCAAAAGGTCATCTGTCAATCCATAAGAATGACGAACTTCTGCAGGAATGTCTGCATGGGTTTGAGTAGTTGGGTAGGTAATCAGACTTTCAACCCCACCTAAACTTTCAGCAAAAGAAAATACTTTCAAGGTATTTAAGATATGAGGAATACGCTTCTCATCAGCTACTTTAAAGGAAATCATCCCTCCACGTCCTGTATACAAGACTTCTTTGACTGCAGGTGATTGTTCCAAAAAGGTTACGATTTCTTGAGCATTAGCTGTTGAGCGCTCAATACGAAGTGACAATGTTTTAAGACCACGAATCAATTGATAACTATCAAATGGTGACAAAACAGCCCCTGTCGTGTTGAGATTGTAAAAGAGTTTTTCGTACAAATCAGCATTATCTGTCACAACTACACCAGCTAGAACATCATTATGGCCTGCAAGGTATTTTGTCGCTGAATGAAGAACAATATCTGCTCCATCTTCAATTGGACGTTGGTAAATCGGGCTATAGAAGGTATTGTCGACGACAACTTTAGCACCCTTAGCATGAGCTAATTTTGACAATTTTTCAATATCAAATTCCAACATCAAAGGGTTGGTTGGTGTTTCGATATAAAGTACATCCACATCCTTTTCTAGCTCGGCAATTAGCTCTTCTTCTGTGTTGGCATAGGTAAAGCGGAAACGTCCTTCCTGCTCCACTTGATTGAACCAGCGGAAAGAGCCACCGTAAAGGTCACGGACAGCTAAAACCTTGCTTCCTACTGGGAAGACACTAAAGGCTAACACAATCGCAGACATACCTGAACTAGTCGCCAAAGCATACTTGGCTGATTCAATAGCTGCCAAAACTTCCTCTGCCTTGCTACGTGTTGGGTTTTTGGTGCGGGTATAGTCAAATCCAGTTGATTGACCAAATTCTGGGTGCTGATAAGTCGTTGAAAAGTGAATTGGTGTAACCAAAGCTCCTGTTGCCTCATCAGACTTGATCCCTGCTTGTGCTAAAATTGTGTTGATGTGAAATGATTTACTCATACAATACCTCCAAATCTATAGTAACTATTGTACCACTTATTTTGTATCCTTCGTTTTCTTGTTTTCAAGAGCTAGTTATAGTTTCAAACTATATAAAAACGATAGCTTCCTGAGAAACTATCGTTTTTCCTGTTGAATAGACTGATTACTTAACGTGTTTAGCAAAATCTTCTTGGGCTTTTTTATTAGATTCTTCTTTTTCTTTCAGCCATTTTTGTCTAGCTTCTTCATACTCAGCTGTTGTGACAATCTTATCTTGCAATTTCACGTATTTGTAGGATTCAACACCCTTATTACCAGCTTGAGAGAAGGCGGCAGAGAATGGAACTGTTTTTCTCAATGTAGGTGTTCCACCTTTAGAAACGTTTGGAATTGCTAGAGAGCTATCCACCAACCAAGCTTGGGCTTCAGCGTATTTATCATAACGTTTGTTCAAATCTTGTTCAGCATTGGCTTCTTCCAACATCTTAGTATAGACATCCAAACCAACAGCTGTTGCTTTAGCATTGGTTGCTCCTGGTTCCAAACCGAGGTTTTGTAGTGAGCCACCACTTGTTAAGCTAAGAGTATCGAGGTAGGTTGATGGATCTTGATAGTCTGGTCCCCAACCACCGTTATAGAGGTCATAGTCTTTTTGTGCAGCTGTATTCGCTAGATAACCAATACTATCCATTTCCTCAGTAGTCAGCATTTGAATATCGATGACGACATTATCTGCACCCAAAACAGACTCGATAGACTGTTTGAAAGAACTTGCCTCTAACACCCCCTTCTTAAAGGTTTGGTCAACCGGTAAATCCAGGTGAATTGGGAATTGAACACCTTTGGCTTCCAATTCTTTCTTGGCTTGAGCAAAGACTTCTTTGGCCTTATCGGTATTGTAGTAAGCATCTTGGGCATCAGCGAAGTTCATATTTTGCCATACTTGACCGTAATTGACCATCTTAGAAGCTACGACATCACCAAAATCTTTACCATCAAGAGTAACGAATGATGGTGGAACGAGCAAGTTTCTGATAATCTTAGTTGCTCCATCTTCCCCTTGAGATTGGGCACCATAAGCAGTACGGTCATAGGCAAAGTTGATAGCCTGACGGAATGATTTATTCAAAACTGCTTCTTGTTGGGCTGTCTTTTCAGCATCAGTTGTTTTTGAAGTATGGTTATAAGATTGTCTATCTAGGTTAAAGTTATAATAGTAGGATGTCGCATCTTGCATACTGTAAATAATATTATCTTTATTCTTTTCCTTAATTCCTTCAAAGCTCGAACTATTTGGATAGAGACGTGCGTAGCTGTAAACTCCTTCCATGAAGTTACGTGCCAAGGCATCTTGGTCGCTTCCATCGTAGTAAGTCAACTTCACTTCATCTACGAATACATTTTTTGCATCCCAGTAATTTGGATTTTTCTTGTATTCCATGACAGATTTAGATGTGAATGATTTGAGAATAAATGGACCATTATACAAGATATTTGCTGGATCCACTTTACCGAAATCATCCCCTTTTGAGTTCAAGAAGTCTGCATTTACTGGGAACAGAATAGTCGCAGTTGTTTTTGAGTTCCAGTAAGTTTCTGGTTGTTTCAAAGTATACTGCACTGTTTGATCATCAATAGCCTTAACTCCAACTGTTGAAAAGTCTGTTGTTTTTCCGTTGATATAATCATCTAAACCAGCAACAGAATCTTGAACTAGATAGAGAGCTTCAGATTTTTTATCCGCAGCATACTTCAATCCTGTCACAAAATCTTGTGCTGTAACTGGGGCGTACTCTTCACCATCTGCTGTATACCATTTGGCGTCCTTACGAAGTTTGTAAGTATAAGTCAAACCATCTTGGGATACAGTCCAATCTTCTGCCAATGAAGGAATATAATTTCCATACTGGTCATTTTCCATCAAACCATCTACCAAGTTTGTCACAACATCACCTGTTGTTGCACGATTCTCT
This sequence comes from Streptococcus sp. HPH0090, assembly GCF_000411475.1. Classification (GTDB taxonomy): domain Bacteria; phylum Bacillota; class Bacilli; order Lactobacillales; family Streptococcaceae; genus Streptococcus. The sequence continues at coordinate 802,172 of NZ_KE150464.1, forward strand.
AAGAGATAGTTTAGACTAGATGGATCGCTACTATATACATAGTTGTATGATTTTGAAGAGCTAGCTGAGTTGCTACAAGCCGCCAATAGCAGACCTGCACTTAGGACAACTCCTGCCAGCGTCAGATATTTTGCCTTAGACTTTTTCATCTCCAGAACCTCCAAATTTAAATATTTGTATCATTATACAGTTAAAGTTTTTTTTAGTCAAGCGTTTATGTGTTAAAAAATTACTTTTTTCTCCATTTTTTATATTTTTATGTATTTTTTAAAGAAAAAATGAACAATCTAAACTTTTTTTCTTTAAAAGTTCAAATTGCTCATTTTATTTATAAAGGATTATGATAATTTTAATCGTGCTCGTAACTGATTTGCTTTTTCCTGTCCAATAACCTTATCCAAGAGACGAGTATAGAGACACATAACTCCGTAAAGCCCGCCACCGATTGTACCAATTAAGGCGACATATAGGAAACTCCAGAAACGTCCAGTTGGTTGGAAGACAAATCCAATAATCCATTGCAAGAGTCCTACTAGAATAAACATAACCAGAGTCAAAATAGTAACTAAGATTGTTCTCTTCAGAATAATCTTTCGACGCGCACCTGTAACCTGACAGATATCACGATACATCAAGACATTCGGGATGATAAGACCGATAGTCGTTGAAATGAGGGGACCATAACTATGGAAAATAGCTATCGATGGTAATTGTAGAACAATCTTTGCAATTGAGCCATAAACAAAATACAAGACTGCCTTGCGGTTACGGAACATAGCCTGAAGCATAGGAGACAAGACCATGTACAAACCAAGAATGGTTGACTGTAAAACTGCAAAGACAAACAAGCCCATAGCCAAACTATCTGGCTTACCGTAAAAGACTGTATAGAGTGGTTCACCTACCATGACTACTCCAACCGTTGCAGGTAAGAGGAATAGGAAGAGCATGGTGATACTATCTTGAACTAGACGAGAAGCCGCTGGCAAATCCCCCTTGACATAGTTCTCTGTCAAGAGAGGTAGACCAACGCTACCAATCGAAACTCCAACCGAAATCAAAATCATAGTGATTTTATTAGGATTGGCAGAGAAATAAGAAAACATGACAACTAAGTCTTCATTACTATAGTTGGTAAACCATTTCATGCTATTGATAAAGGTCATTTGGTCCAAGATTTGGAAAAGCTGAATAGCAGAACCAGTCAAGATAAAAGGAATAGCTTCCTTAATCGTATCAACCAAAAGACTCTTACTATCAATCTTATCTCGAGTTTCAAAAACTTTTTGGAGCAATCCTTCCTTATAAAGGAAATAAAGCAAGACTGCAAAACTAGCTACCATTCCCACAAAAGCAGCAAAAGTAGATTGGGTAACTGCTGATAGATAATCTTTTGAACCCAGCTTCATGATGATAAAGGTTGCTAAGAGCATCCAAATAACACGGATAACCTGCTCAGCAATTTGACTCATGGCATAAGGTTTAAGATTATTCATCCCTTGGAAAAATCCACGGATAACACTCATAGACGGGAAAATCAAGACAGCCCAAGCTAGACTCTGCATAATGGGAATCAAATCCTTACCGACACCGGAAAGATCGGCCAACCAAGGTGCAAAGAGATATAAGATCAAAGCAAAGGCAAGTCCCAATACAGTCATAAAGCCTAAGAAGCTTCGAATCAGGGCAAAACTATGCTCTTCCTCATGCATGGTATTGTATTTAGCGACCTGCTTAGCGACCGCCACTGGGATACCTGCTGTCGAAATCAACAAGAACCAAGCATAGATATTATAACCCATGGTAAAGAGACCATTAGCCTTAGCAGCATATGTTCCCATCCAAATATACCAAGGGATAATGTAAATAGCTCCAAGTAGACGACTGATAAAGTTACTAGCTGTAAGCCAGGCAGTCCCGCGTAACATCTGGGCCTGCTGATGATTATTTTCGTTAGACATAACTTCCTCATTCATTTTTAATCACTAGGAAAAGTTCCTTATCTTCCATTATAAACTTTTCCTTGTTACTTGTAAAATTCAGACTTTCAGTTTACAATAGAAAGTATGATAAAGATTGAAACCGTATTAGATATTTTAAAGAAAGACGATCTCTTCCGTGAGATTATCGACCAAGGACATTACCACTATAATTTTAATGATGTAACTTTTGATAGCATCTGCTACGATAGCCGAAAAGCAAAAGATAATAGCCTATTTTTTGTTAAGGGAGCTGCTTTCAAGAAGGAATTTCTTCTTTCAGCAATCTCACAAGGACTCGGTTGGTATGTAGCGGAGCAGGATTATGAAGTAGGCATTCCTGTCATCGTTGTTAGCGATATTAAGAAGGCTATGAGTTTGATTGCCATGGAATTTTATGGCAATCCGCAGGAAAAACTAAAACTTCTCGCTTTCACTGGTACCAAAGGAAAAACAACAGCGGCATACTTCGCCTACAATATCTTAAATCAGCAGCATCGTCCTGCTATGTTATCAACTATGAATACGACTTTGGACGGAAAAACTTTCTTCAAGTCTGCTCTGACAACACCTGAAAGCATCGACCTCTTTGATATGATGGCGCAGGCAGTTGATAATGGAAGAAGCCACCTGATTATGGAAGTTTCTAGTCAAGCCTACTTGGTGAAGCGAGTCTACGGCCTCACTTTTGATGTAGGAGTGTTCCTAAATATCAGTCCTGACCATATTGGTCCTATTGAGCATCCAACCTTTGAAGACTACTTCTACCACAAGCGTCTCTTGATGAAAAATAGCCGAGCAGTTGTCATTAATAGCGATATGGACCACTTCTCTGTTCTAAAAGAACAAGTTGAGAACCAAGAGCATGACTTCTACGGTAGCCAATCTGATAACCAAATCGAAAACTCCAAAGCCTTTAGCTTCTCAGCTACTGGTAAATTAGCTGGCGATTATGATATCCAGTTGATTGGACATTTCAACCAAGAAAATGCTGTCGCTGCTGGACTTGCTTGCCTTCGTTTAGGTGCTAGTCTTGAAGACATTAAAAAAGGGATTGCTACTACTCGTGTCCCTGGCCGTATGGAAGTTCTCACTCAGAAAAATGGAGCAAAAGTTTTCATTGATTACGCCCATAATGGTGATAGCCTGAAGAAATTGATCTCAGTTGTTGAAACACATCAGACTGGAAAGATTGCTTTAGTTCTTGGTTCTACTGGAAACAAGGGAGAAAGCCGTCGCAAGGACTTTGGACTTCTCCTCGATCAACATCCTGAAATTCAAGTATTCCTTACGGCTGACGATCCAAACTATGAAGATCCAATGGCCATTGCAGATGAAATCAGTAGCTATATCCATCATCCAGTTGAAAAGATTGTCGATCGCGAGCAAGCTATCAAGGCTGCTATGTCTGTTACAAGTCAAGAACTGGACGCTGTGATTATCGCTGGTAAAGGAGCTGATTGCTACCAAATCGTCCAAGGCAAAAAGGAAGACTATCCTGGAGATGCAACTATCGCAGAACGTTATCTATAATAAATTAAAAGAAGGCTAGGAAATTTCCTAGCCTTTATCTTTTTATAAAAATTAATCTTTCTTTATCAAATTCTACAGCCAACTCATATTTCCCATCTACATTTTGAACGATGTAGCCTAACAAAACTAAACTATCGACAAAGATATCACGACGTTTCTGCATAAGCTGGTCTTTTTTGAGAAATTTAAGCAAGAATGTTGTCATATACTTAAGGGCATACTCAGGATTGACATCCCCCAAAACAGCATAGAGTTTCTGCTGATCTTCTGTCAGCGGATACTGGTGCTTAACCTTATAAAAGTAATTAGACAAGGTCATCTTTTCCCTAGCAAAATCCGTATACTCTTCTAGGATAGCCGTATTGGTTTGATTGCGTAATTCCGTCTGAAAATGTTTCTCTAGGATTTCTGGATAAACAGGACTATCATCTCTCACAAAGACTTCCTGGTCTAGTTCAAGAGAGTTTGTAGATTCTAGAAAAGGGAGATTAAGAGAATAGAGTTTGTTTTCTCGAAGGATGAAACCAGCTTTAATATATTCCTCCAAGTGCTTGTCAACTGCAACCCCTGGAAACTGAGCCTTGATTTCACGGAGGATAACATCATCATGCTGGTCAAGATAGTCAACCAAGTCTCTAAAAAATGGTTGCCGCGTCAAACGTGATGGATTAAAAATCTGAATCATGAAGATTCCTTTCTTTACAAACTAAAAAAGGAGATGCTGCTAATTGACTGGGATTGGTACCCGGCTGATTCAGAGGCACAGGAAGCCCCAACTCTCGATAATATTCTCTCCAGAAATCACTGATTTCCTGTGTATCATCACCAAACTTCATGGGAATGGTCTCATAAATAGGGAGGATTTCTGCTACAAACTGGGAACAATAGAAACCATCTCCATCTGGATAAAAGGACGCATTGTAGGGAGCCCCTAAAAGACTCTCTGCTCGCTTTTTGACCTCTGTACAATCAATCTGCTCATAATGATAAAGGTCATATACTTTCTCGTGTTCAAAGAATTCATCAGGAGACTGAGCAAGAACACCACCTTCTACCGTGGCATGATAGACCTGTCCGTCCAAAAAGATGGCCACATGGCTATAGTGACCAGTAGATTCCTGGATGGCCTGTCCTATATTCGAATCATCTTTCACAAAAATCAAATCGCCATTTTCTAACATACTTCTCTCCTAGCAAAAAAGGAGCCGAAACTCCTTTTTAACAATGGGCTTTCCCATCTATGATTATGCATTAAAGCTTTCAGTCAATTGTGGTACCACTTGTTTCTTACGTGAAACAGCACCTGGAAGGAAAGCGTGGTTGTTTTCAAGTTTGAAGTTGAACGCTGCTTCTACCTTGTCCATATTAGCACCAAGAGCCAAAATTTCTGAGTTTGAGTTGACGATGTCTGTAATCATCAAGACAAAGTCAGAGTAGCCGTTAGCTGCATTTGTGGCTTGGATAGCTGCTTCGATTTCAGTTTGGCGTTCCAAGACTTCAGCAATATCAACTGTATTGACTTGAGCCACACGGACATTGTTTCCGTTGAGTTCAAAGGTCTTGGCATCGATATCAATCAATTCTTCAGCAGATTTGCTTGCCAAGTTTGTACCAGCCTTGAGCATGGCAAGACCGTATTCTTCCAAGTTTACACCAGCCAATTCGGCCAATTCAGGAGCAATGACTTTATCTGATGGGTGAGTGGTTGGAGATTTCAAAAGAAGGGTATCTGAAATCAAACCTGATAGCATCAAACCTGCGATTTCTTTTGGAACAGCCACGCCATGTTCTTTGAACATGCGGTAAACGATAGATGATGCGGATCCAACTGGTTCCAAACGCATGTAAAGTGGGCTTGCAGTTTCAAAGTTAGCCACACGGTGGTGGTCCACCACACCGTAAACTTCTACTTCAGCGATATCTGAAACAGATTGTTGGAATTCATTGTGGTCTGTTAAGATGACTTGTTCTGCACCTTCTGCTTTAGCAGATGTGATCACGCGCGGTGCGTCTACACCAAAATAGTTCAAGACGAAAGCTGTTTCTTCATTTGGAGTTCCAAGAGCCACCGCTTCTGTGTCCAAACCGTATGCTTCTTTTGCAAGATAAGCAAAGGCTACAGATGAACCGATAGCATCTGAATCTGGATTTTGGTGACCAAATACTAGAATCTTAGACATGATAATACCTCGTTTCTTTATTCTCTTTATTGTAGCATTTTTTTCAATTTTTGACAAAAGTAAGAGAAGCCTAAAAGGCTTCTCTTTATAGGTTAAAAGCATTCACTAGATTTTTATTTTGATTATCGTTTAGGTAGCTTTCCTTCTGAGGACGCTTCTTCCGTTTGAGTAGAGCCTCAGCCGACATTGCTTCTTCCTTACTATCAAAACCTTCTGCATAGATGAGTTTTACCGGCAATCGAGCTCGTGTATACTTGGCTCCTTTGCCACTATTGTGAACAGCAACTCGTTTCTTAACATCTGTTGTATAGCCTGTATAGTAAGAACCATCACGACACTCAACTACATACATATAAGCCTTATGATCCATAATAAATCTCTTGAATTTCTGGTGTATAGGAGCCATCACTATTATGAACAATGAGTGGTGGTAAAACCTTAAAACCACTAGTGGAGCCGTCCTTGATAGCTTCAATCAAAAGCATATTAGCTTCCTTCTCCCGTTTAGGATAAACAAATTGCAGACGTTTTGGAGCCAGATTATGCTGTTGGAGCGTAGCTAAGATATCTAATAATCGATCAGGACGATGAACCATTGCCAAACGTCCATTTGATTTGAGAATACTCTGGGCACTACGACAGATTTCCTTAAGATTGGTTGTAATTTCATGCCGAGCTAAAAGGTAATGCTCACTTTCATTCAGATTAGAATTTGGATCCACTTTAAAATAAGGCGGATTGCATAAAATCAAATCAACCTTGCTCCCCTGAATATGACTAGGCATATTCTTCAAATCATCACAGATGACCTGCATCTGTCCGTCCAGCCCATTTAAACGTACTGAGCGTTCGGCCATATCAGCAAGACGTTCCTGAATTTCTACAGATAGAATTTTAGCCTTGGTTCGGCTACTGGCAAACAGTCCAACAGCTCCATTGCCCGCACAGAAATCTACTATCAAACCATTTTTCGGAAAACGAGGAAAGCGTGACAAAAGTACACTATCCACTGAATAGCTGAAAACCTCACTATTTTGAATAATTTTGATGTCAGTAGAGAAGAGTTGATTAATGCGCTCTCCTGATTTTAATAATTGTTCTTCGTTCATACTTCTATTATAGCAAAATATAATAACATCACAATGATTTGAGGGATATCAATTACTGTTTTTCTTTAAATGTTCCAAGGCTTCTCGTGTCCAAACAGGCATCATGCGACCAAGCGGCGCGAATCCATGTTTGATGCGATCATTCGAAAAACGTCTCCGTCTAGGAAGTTGATGTTTTTCTTCTTCCAAGGTACGAATGGAAAGACTAGCCTTCCCTGTGTATTCGTCAAAATCTACTACTTGTACCTGGACTTCATCACCGATTTTTAAAACCTCGTAAATATTCTCGATAAATCCTGTCCGAATCTCCGAAATATGAATCAGTCCTGTCACTCCTGTTTCTAACTCAACAAAAGCTCCATAGGGCTGAATCCCAGTAATACGGCCATTTAGCTTATCACCGATTTTCATTTTAGTCCTCAATTTCAATAGTTTCAATTACGACATCTTCAACTGGCTTGTCCATTGCACCTGTTTCGACACCTGCAATTGCATCCAGAACTTCATAAGAAGCTTCATCCGCAAGTTGACCGAATACAGTATGACGACGGTCTAGGTGAGGAGCTCCACCTTGTTCTGCATAAATCTCCGCAATTGGCTCTGGCCAACCACCACGAGCAATTTCTTTCTTAGAATATGGCAAGTGTTGATTCTGCACGATAAAGAACTGGCTACCATTTGTATTCGGCCCAGCATTAGCCATAGAAAGGGCTCCACGGACATTGTAAAGTTCTTCTGAAAACTCATCCTCAAATGACTCACCATAGATAGATTCACCACCCATACCGGTTCCAGTTGGGTCTCCACCTTGAATCATAAAATCTTTAATAATACGGTGGAAAATCACACCGTCATAGTAACCGTCTTTTGATAGAGCAATAAAGTTGGCTACTGTTTTTGGTGCGTGATCAGGGAAAAGTTTGATACGCATATCCCCATGATTTGTCTTAATAGTCGCAATTGGACCTTCTACTGCTTCAATGTCTACTTGTGGAAAATGTAATTCTTTTTCTACCATACCAAATCCTTCTAAGGCATCAAAGATGCCATCTTCTTCTAATGTTTTTGTAATATAATCTGCTTTTTCTTTGATTTTGTCATGAGAAACACCCATAGCGACACTAATGCCTGCATAATCAAAGAGCTCTAAATCGTTAAGTCCGTCCCCAAAAACCATCACATTTTCAGGTTTAAGACCTAATTGGTCTACCACTTTGGCAACTCCAGCTGCTTTTGAACCGGAAATCGGCACCACATCTGACGAATGTTCATGCCAGCGTACCATACGCAAAGTCGATGCTAAGCTTTCAGGCAAGACAAGGTCATCACCCTGCTCCTCAAAGGTCCACATCTGATAAATATCTTCTTTTTGGTAAAAATCAGGGTCCACCTCTAAATCAGGATAAATCGGGTCAATCGCCTGGCTAATCATCTCTGTTCGCCTTGATAGTTTAGTAGCATGACTTCCCACCAAACCATAATCAATCCCAACTTCTTTGGTCCAAGTAATATACTCTTCAACCTTATCTTTAGCAATTTTGTTACTATAAATGACATTGCCCTTTTTGTCCTCAATATAAGCACCATTCAAGGTTACAAAGAAATCAGGTTTGAGGGCTTTAATCTCTGGGACGACACCAAAAATACCTCGACCAGTCGCAATTCCTGTCAAAATTCCTTTATCACGTAATTGTTTAAAGGCTGTTGGAATAGTGCTTGGAATAAAGCCAGTCTTTGAATTTCGTAAAGTATCATCTATATCAAAAAAGATAATCTTAATCTTCTTAGCCTTGTATCTTAACTTGACATCCATTATAATACCTCCTTCAATTCACTCCTTCCATTATACCATAAAGTAGAGAAATCCCACATCCCCAATAAAATCCTTGTCTCTTATCCGAATTCCTTTACTAGATACAAAACCAAATCATCATTATTTTGGCTAGTTGCATTCATTTCCAATCGTACAATTCATCTTTGACTTACCCACCTTTACTCTTTCTATTACCATTATAGCACGCCAAGGTCAAAAAAAACTATCTCATGAAAAATAGGTCCACCGGACCCCAACTCGCTCTCACATTTCAATGCTCGTGAAAAAAAGACCCGTCGGGATCTTAATTCGCTTTCTTATTTTCAAGCTCATGAAAAAGAGGTCCACCGGACCTCAACTCGCTCTCACATTTCAATGCTCGTGAAAAAAAGACCCATAAGGGTCTTTTCTTTAATCTTCGTTTACGAAAGGCATCAAAGCCATTACGCGAGCGCGTTTGATAGCTGTTGTTACTTTACGTTGGTTTTTAGCTGAAGTTCCAGTTACACGACGTGGAAGGATTTTCCCACGTTCTGAAACGAAACGGCTAAGAAGCTCAGTATCTTTGTAATCAACATATTCAATTTTATTTGCTGCGATGTAATCAACTTTTTTACGGCGTTTGAATCCGCCACGACGTTGTTGAGCCATGTTTTTTCTCCTTTATAGTATTAATTGTCCATTAGAATGGTAAATCATCATCTGAAATATCCAAAGGATTGGTTGATCCAAATGGATTTTCATCACGTGAAAAGTCTGGTACTGAATTTGTAGGTGCTGAATGACTGGCAGTTGGTGCAGAATAAGCTCCACCACTTTGTCCTTCACGAGCACTACGGCTTTCCAACATTTGGAAATTCTCAGCTACGACTTCTGTCACGTAGACACGTTGTCCTTGCTGGTTATCGTAACTACGAGTCTGAATACGACCTGTAATCCCGACAAGAGAGCCTTTTTTAGCCCAGTTAGCAAGATTTTCAGCCTGTTGGCGCCACATAACGACATTGATAAAATCAGCCTCACGTTCGCCATTTTGACTCTTGAATGTACGGTTTACTGCAAGAGTAAAAGTCGCAACTGCTACATTTGATGGGGTATAACGTAACTCAGCGTCACGTGTCATACGCCCTACAAGTACAACATTGTTAATCATAATCTACCTTCTTACGCGTCAAGTTTGACGATCATGTGACGAAGAATGTCAGCGTTGATTTTTGAAAGACGGTCAAACTCTTTAAGAGCTGCGTCGTCGTTTGCTTCAACGTTAACGATGCGGTAAAGTCCTTCACGGAAATCTTGGATTTCGTATGCAAGACGACGTTTTTCCCAATCTTTTGATTCAACAACAGTTGCACCGTTGTCAGTCAAGATAGAGTCAAAACGTGCTACCAAAGCGTTTTTCGCTTCTTCTTCAATGTTTGGACGAATGATATAAAGAATTTCGTATTTAGCCATTGATATGTTCCTCCTTTTGGTCTAATGACCCCAAGTCATTGCATGGGGTAAGTGAGGTTTGCTCACAATAAACTATTATACTAGAAAAAAATTTTTTTCGCAAGCTTAAAGTAAGTTATATTTTTCTTTTTAGAGTTTTTTTGCAGAAGTTTTTGTAATTTCATCTACGAGAATATTTTCATCCTCGAATTTCTTTTTCAATGATGAAAGATCAATGCTTCCCTCAATTTGTACTTCAATAACAATTTTACCATCCTTACGTGGAATATTAACGGTATGAGAGATATTAAGATTTTCCTCAACGATTAAAGAAACAATCTTACCTAAAACTCCAACTTCATTTTCTGTGATAAAACGAACACGGATTCCTTCTTCACCATATCCAGCGATTTCAAGAAAGGCACTGAATACATCACGATCTGTAATGACTCCATACAATTGTCCGTTGTCAACAACTGGCAAAATACCAATCTTATTTTTAAGCATGAGATAAGTTGCATCTTCTAAACTTGCATAGCCTGAGACAGTAACAACATCTCGAATCATGACGTCTTTTACTTTTGTCTTATTAAGTAGATAATTCATCTCGAAGATTGAAAGACTAGTCGCTTTTGAAGGACTAGCTTCAGCGATTGTCCCTTCTGTTACCAAGCCTACTAATTTATCATTCTCAATAACAGGGAGACGGTGCAAGCCTTGTTCGCGCATCAAATCTGCTGCGTGTGCAACAGTTGTATCAGGACTGATATAAACGACCTTGCGTGTCATAAAATCTTTAACTGCCATAGGAAATCTCCTTTATGTTTATAGTTTTATTATACACTTTTTACGGAAAGCTATCAAACGCTTTCATTTCTTTTTCAAGATTCAGAAAAATCTGAAGGACTTTACGAAAAAGAGCTCAACTTAGAGCCCTTAATCTTATACTTATGTAGATTGTATGATTGCTTTGCAATCTTTATCCGCCGACTAAAAAGGTCCCCCAGACTAGATGTTAATTGCTGACGCAATTTTTATCCGCCGACTAAAAAGGTCCCCCAGACCTTTTTAGCCACCTAGATATGCTTTTCTGACTTCGTCTGATGCTGCGAGTTCTTTTCCTGTTCCTGATAGGACAATCTTTCCTGTTTCAAGAACATATCCTCGGTCAGCGATAGCTAGTGCTTTATTAGCATTTTGCTCAATCAAGAGAACTGTTGTTCCTTGTTTTTGAATATCTTGGATGATATCAAAAATTTCTTGGATAAAAATCGGAGCAAGACCCATTGATGGTTCATCTAATAAAAGTAGTTTAGGCGTTGACATGAGTGCACGTCCCATGGCAAGCATCTGCTGTTCACCACCAGATAGGGTAGCCGCATCTTGATTTTTACGTTCTTCCAAACGTGGGAAACGTGAAAATACCTTCTTCAAATTAGCTTGGTTCTCTTCACGATTTTTCTTAAGAAAAGCTCCCATCTCCAAGTTTTCCAAAACAGTCAAACCAGGGAAGACATGACGTCCTTCTGGTACTTGAGAAAGTCCTGAAGCCACAATCTTCTGTGCAGGCATCTTTTGGATTTCTTGTCCCAAAAATTCAATTCGACCAGAACTTGGACGAACAAGTCCTGATAGGGTACGAAGAATGGTTGTTTTACCTGCACCGTTAGCACCGATTAGAGAAACAACTTCTCCTTCATTAACTTCAAAGCTCACATCACGTACAGCTTGAATCATACCATAGTGTACTGAGAGGTTTTCAACTTTTAACATAGACATTAGGCTTCACCTCCAAGATAAGCTTCGATAACACGTTTATTACTCTTGATTTCATCTGGTGTACCATGAGCAATCAAACGACCATACTCAAGAACGTAGATACGTTCAGTAACTTCCATGACCAAGTTCATATCATGTTCAATCAGCATAATGGTAATGTTGAATTCATCCTTTATCCGACGAATCAACTCAGTCAATTCTGCAGTCTCTTGGGGATTCATACCAGCCGCAGGCTCATCCAAGAAAAGAATTTTAGGTTCTGTAGCAAGAGCACGAACAATTTCCAAACGGCGCTGTTGACCATAGGCTAAATTTTTAGCTAAGGTTTCAGCATCACCATCCAAATCAAAGATTTTTAGTAATTCTAAAGCTTTGGCTTTCAATTCTTGTTCATTCTTATAGAAAGCTGGCAAGCGCAAGAAACTAGCAAATACATGTTGTTTATGATGGTTACTAAATGCAATCAGAACATTATCCAATACTGTTAAGTCTTTAAAAAGACGAATATTTTGGAAGGTACGCCCTAAACCAAGGGATGCGATTTTATAAGGTTGTTTCCCATTTAGTAAATGCCCATCCAAAGTAACGGTTCCTTCACTCGGTTCATAAACTCCTGTCAGCAAGTTGAAAAGAGTTGTTTTGCCCGCTCCATTCGGCCCAATCAAGCCAACAAGTTCACCTTCGTTCAGTTCCAGAGTTACATCTCCAACAGCCGTCAAACCACCAAAATGTTTGGTTAAGTTTTTTACTTCAAGTAATGCCATTAGTTTTGTCCCTCCTTCTTACCTTTTTTAAAGAGACGTGATAGGCTCAATTCCCATGTACCAAGGAGTCCACCTGGTCTGAAAATCATAACAAGTACCAAAGCCAAAGCATAGATAATCATACGAACGCTAGCAACGTCTTGGAGTAACATATTCAAAATACCAAGAACAATGGCCGCGACAATTGATCCTGTGATTGATCCCAAACCACCAAATACAACGATGATCAAAACGTTGATAGAGTTGATAAAACTATAATCTTTTGGTACAACTGAACCGACAAATCCTGCTTGGAGTGATCCTGCAATACTTGCAGTCATAGCTCCGAATACGAAAGCAATAATTTTGTTTTTTGTTGTATTGACCCCTACTGACTCAGCCGCAATTTCATCTTCACGAACAGACAAGGTTAAACGACCGATTGGACTACGTAAAAAGTTCAGTGTTAAAATAGTTGTAATCACGGCAAAGATATATACCATTTGCCAGTTAGTGAAGCTTGGAATTCCCAAAATACCTGCAGCTCCATTAGTTAGACTACCACCATTAACAATTAAGATACGAATAATCTCAGCAACCCCAAGTGTCGCAACTGCAAGATAGTCCCCCTTCAAACGGAGGGTAGGAATTCCTACGATGAGGGCAACCAAACCAGCAATGATGGCTCCGAGCAACATAGCTCCAAAGAAGGCACCATAAGTTGGAGATTTTGATCCAATAATAGCTGCTGCATAAGCACCGATAGCCATAAATCCAGCATGTCCGAGTGAAAATTGGCCAGAGAAACCAACGATCAGGTTAAGTCCTACTGCAAGAATAATGTTGATACCGATTTGTTCCAGAATTTGAATATGGAAAAGGTTTAAAATACCAAGTGAAACTAAGAGGCTAATCATACCATATCCAAGTAACAAAAGGAATATCCAGAGAATATTAGCTTTTACATTTACTTTCATTGTTTACACCTTCTCTTTCACATTCTTACCAAGGATACCAGCAGGACGAACAATCAAGATTAAGAGCAAGATTCCATACACGATGGCATCACGGAAATCTGACAATCCAAAAGCGATTGCAAAAGTTTCCAATAGACCAATTACAAAACCTCCAAGAGCTGCACCAGGGATGATACCGATACCACCAAGAACGGCAGCAACGAAAGATTTAATACCTGGAGTCATTCCCATCAATGGTTCGAGAGAGTTGTAATAAAGGGCAATCAAGACACCTGCTGCCCCAGCCAGAGCTGAACCTAATGCGAAAGTAAAACTGATAGTGCGATTTACATTAATCCCCATCAACTGAGCTGCATCGCTATCTACAGAAACGGCACGCATAGCTTTCCCCATCTTGGTTTTTTGTACGATAAGTTGCAAAAGAATCATTAAGACAATCGAGACAGTCAAAATCAACAATTGGATATTAGTAAGACTAATTGGCCCCAAGTCGTATCGTACAGTTTGGATTGCTTGAGGGAAGGCACGTGTATTGGCACCCACCAGATAGACCATTCCATATTCCAATAAGAAGGATACCCCGATAGCTGTAATCAGTACAGAGATACGAGTTGAATGACGCAGTGGGCGATAAGCTAGAAACTCAATGATAACACCGAGAATGGCTGAACCAATCATCGATAAAATTAAAGCTAAAAAGAAATTTAATTGTAGAGAATTAATCAAGAAATAACCCATGAAAGCACCCATCATGTAGATATCACCGTGGGCAAAGTTAATGAGTTTGATAATTCCATAAACCATGGTATAACCCAAGGCTAGCAGCGCATAAACACTTCCTAGGATCAAACCATTGACAAGTTGTTGAAGCATATGGTTCACTCTTTCTAATTATTTTTCTTAGGATTTATATAAAAAAATAATCCCTTTATAAACACCGAAACAGGGAGTGAGTAAAAGCTCATTCCCCATTTACGATATCTATAAAATTAAGGTTTTACGACTTCTGCCGCTTCTACTTTACCATTATTCATGGTCATCATGAAGGCTGTTTTCACAGTGTTATGATCTGCATCAAAGCTTGTTTGGCCTGTAACACCTTCGAAGTTTTGTGTTTTAGCAAGGTTGTTCTTGAGATCAACTGAAGTTTTTGCACCTTTTGCTGCGTTAGCTACAAGGTAAACTGAGTCATAAGCAAGAGCTGCAAATGTTGAAGGATCTTCGTTGTATTTTGCACGGTAAGCTTCAAGGAAGGCTTTTGCTTTATCTGAAACATCAACAGTAGTTGAGAATCCTGAGATGAAGTAGATATTTGATGCGCGTTCAGCTGTTGCTTGTTGAACAAATTCTGCTCCGTTAAATCCATCACCACCGATGATTGGTTTATCAATTCCCATACCACGAGCTTGGTTTACAATCTTACCAGCTTCTGTATAGTAACCAGGCAATACGATAGCGTCAAAGTCTTTGTCTTTGATTTTTGTCAAAGCTGCTTGGAAGTCTGTATCACCTGATACAAATGTTTCATCTGCTACGATTTCACCTGTGAATGAATCACGGAATGATTTTGCAATTCCTTTAGCGTAGTCACTTGAGTTATCTGTGTACAAGACAACTTTCTTAGCATTCAATTTATTTGAAACATAGTTAGAAATGATTTTCCCTTGGAAGCTATCTTGGAATGTTCCGATGAAAAGGAAATCTTGACCTTTTGTCAAACCATCTTGAGTAGCACTTGGAGAAATCAATGGAACTCCAGCTTGTGTAGCATTTGCTACTGCTGCTGCAGTTGCACCTGAAGTCGCAGGTCCTACGATTGCAGCAACTTTAGATTGAGTAACAAGGTTTGTTGAAACAGAAGCAGCTTCAGCAGTTTCAGATTTGTTATCTTTATCTACTACTTCGATTTGTTTTCCGTCGATACCACCTGCTGCGTTGATTTCATCAACCGCAAGTTGAGCACCTTTTTGCTCAGATGAACCGTAAGATGCTACAGCTCCAGTTTCTTCAAAGTTGAAACCAATTTTTACAACTTTTTCATCAATTGGGTTACCAGTTGTATTTGAAGCTCCTGACTTCACTTCTCCACAGGCTCCTAAAACAGCTACACTTGCAAGAGCTACAAGTGACAATGCAAATTTTTTCTTCATGTTTATCTCCTTTTAATTTCTTAATTTAAATTACATGTTAAGAATATACCGAATTATCAGAAAATTGTCAACAAGTTTACCTTAATTTTTAAATGATAACGTTTTCGGTATTTTTATAGAGGTTACCAACGAAAGGAGTTTCTAATTCTTGGATATGACATCGTCTCACTTTCTTGATAAATTTCTCTTTACCTAAACGACCTACCAGGTCTTCTACTTCTTCTGTTGGAACATAAAGTTGTAGATAACGGTGTTTTTTAGAGTGATAACAAATATCGCCATAATTTGCGAGTTTTTTTGCATCACGATTATAGTATAGGTAGATAATCAGACCAGACCGATTTTCTTTTTGAAACATAATTCATCTTCCTTCTAGTAATTTTCCTCTTATTATACCAAAAAAAGCAAACTCAGTCGAGTTTGCTTTAGTAGATTAATTCAAAGAATTATTAGCCATAATTTCATCAATGAAACCATATTCAAGTGTTTCTTGAGCACTCATCCAGTAATCACGTTCAGCATCTGCATGGATTTGCTCAACTGATTTACCAGAGTTATCTGCAAGAATTTGCTCCAAAGTCTTACGAGTTTTTAGCAAGTGTTCAGCAGCGATAGCCATATCTGTTTGCTGAGTACCACCACCTGTACCACCCATTGGTTGGTGAATCATGTACTCTGCATTTGGAAGCATGAAACGTTTACCTTTTGCTCCACTTGAAGCAATAATTGTTCCCATTGAAGCAGCCATCCCCATAACGATAGTTTGGACATCTGCCTTGATAAAGTTCATAGTATCAACGATTGCCAAACCAGCTGATACAGAACCACCAGGAGTATTTACATAAAGGTAAATATCTTTTGTACTATCTTGGGCATCCAAGAAAAGCAATTGAGCGATGACTGAGTTCGCCATATTGTCTTCGACTGGTCCAGTCAACATGATGATACGATCTTTTAAAAGACGTGAGTAAATGTCATATGAACGTTCTCCACGACTTGTTTGTTCAATAACTACAGGAATCATTCTTTTCTCCTTCTGATTTCAATATTTCTTAGTCAAACGACTCGATACAGGATTATTATATATTTTTGGTCAAAAAAGGTCAAATTTTTGCTCCATTCTAAAGACAGACACAAAAATTCAACCTCCTTTCGAAACTAAAACCAATGAACAGTTTTAGTCTATGCTTAGAATCTTATTTTGTACCGAACAAGCGGTCTCCTGCGTCTCCAAGACCTGGAACAATATAACCATGTTCGTTCAAACGTTCATCCAAAGCTGCAGTAAAGATTTCTACATCTGGGTGAGCTTCTTGAAGAGCTTTTACTCCTTCAGGAGCAGATACCAAGCAGACAAACTTGATGTTTGAAGCCCCACGTTTTTTAAGGGAATCAACAGCCAAGATTGCTGAACCACCAGTTGCAAGCATAGGGTCAACCACAAAGATTTGACGTTGGTCGATATCTTCAGGTAATTTTACTAAGTATTCTACTGGTTGAAGGGTTTCTTCATCACGGTACATACCGATGTGCCCAACTTTTGCTGCTGGAACCAAGCTCAACAATCCATCAACCATTCCAATACCTGCACGTAAGATTGGAACAATCGCTAATTTTTTACCAGCCAATTGTTTTTGAACTGTTTTTGTGATAGGTGTTTCGATTTCAACGTCTTCAAGTGGAAGATCACGAAGTACTTCATATCCCATCAACATTGCAATCTCGTTAACTAACTCACGAAAAGCTTTTGTAGAAGTGTCAGTGCGACGCAAGATTGACAATTTGTGTTGAATCAGTGGATGATTAATAACTTCAAGTTTTCCCATTTTCAGAATTCCTTCTTTCAATTTATTCTTCTTATTATATCAAAAAATGGCTTAAAAAGCTTTCTAAACCATTTATTTTTTATAATTTCTAGATTAGGTGAGCCTCTTGGAGAGCTGCTTGTACTGTTTCAAGTGGTAGGTGAGTTAATTCTGTTCCCTTTTCTTGATAAAGATGTTGGGCATAGTCATCCATACGGTATTGATTGATATAAACAACACGTTCACATCCTACCTGAAGCAGTTGCTTGGTACAGTTGAGGCATGGAAAATGAGTAACGTAGGCTGTAAAGCCCTTTGGAACGCCACGCTCTGCCCCTTGTAAAATAGCATTTACCTCTGCATGAAGAGTGCGGACACAGTGGCCCTCAATCACCAGACAGTCGTGGTCAATACAATGTTCTGTTCCTGATACAGAGCCATTATAGCCTGTTGAAACAACCTTGTTATCCTTAACTAAAACGGCTCCTACCTTGGCACGTTTACAGGTTGAACGATTGGCAATCAATAGAGCTTGAGCAGCGAAATACTCATCCCAAGCCAGTCTTTTTTCTGTCATAGTTTTTCTCCTCTTAACTTATTTTTTGAAAAATGGCAAACGCAAATCTGCAATTTTCTCAGCAGGAACCTTCATTCCATCCTTGATCCATTTTAGCAAAACGGATACGATGGCAGAACTCCAAAAAGAATGCAGATAACTGCTAACACCCTTTGATTTTCCATAATATTTTTCCAAAAATTCCTGCATAGCTTGCACAAAGATTTTTTCCAAGTGATAGTCTAGGGCAAGCTGAATAACTTTGGCTTCTTTCTTGGCTTCTCTAAAGAGATGAACCCATACGAGATAAAGGTCTGTTTTAACATCGTAATGGCCTAATTGCTCCATGATGTTATGGACGCTACGTTTAAAGACACTTTCTAAAATCTCTTCTTTTGAATCATAGTTTCGATAAAAAGCTGCACGAGAAACGCCAGCACGCTTGACTAACTCAGAAATGCTAATCTTAGCCAACTCCTTTTTCTCCAAGAGTTGCAAAAGAGCTGTTTCAATCGCTTCTCTGGTTAGCAAATTAGATTCTTGATTTGATTTTCTAAGGTTTTCAAGCGATTTTTCAGATATTTTACGTTCAGACATAACAATTTCTTTCTAGTTGTGACAACAGAGAGGTACTACTTTTGTTTCAAGGGCTTTCATGATATAATTGTAAAAAAAGACAGAACCTTTGTCAATGTATAAGTGATAAAGATGGAGAATTTCTATGACTTGGAAGATTGTAGCTGACTCTGGTTGTGATTATCGCCAACTGGCAAACCCCGCTTTTGATACTGAATTTGTCAGTGTTCCCTTAAAGATTCAGGTAGCAGATCAAGTCTTTGTCGATGATGCCAATCTGGATATCAATAAGATGATGGAAACTATGTATGCGACTTCTGAAGCTTCAAAATCAGCCTGCCCTAGTCCTGATGATTACTTACGAGCATTCGAAGGTGCAAAACATATTTTTGTAGTGACTATCACTGGAACTCTCTCTGGTAGCCACAATAGTGCTCAATTAGCTAAGAATATCTATCTCGAAGAACACCCTGATACTCAGATTCATGTCATCGATAGCTTATCAGCTGGTGGGGAAGTTGACCTAATCGTCGAAAAGATCAATGATTTGATCAACCAAGGACTTTCTTTTGAAGAAGTGGTTGAAGTTATTACTACTTATCAAGAAAAAACGAAGTTGTTGTTCGTTCTTGCTAAAGTGGATAACCTGGTTAAAAACGGTCGCTTGAGTAAACTTATTGGTGCAGTTGTCGGGCTCCTCAATATTCGTATGGTTGGGGAAGCAAGCGAAACCGGAACCTTAGAACTCCTCCAAAAAGCTCGTGGTGCTAAAAAGTCCCTTCAGGCTGCTTATGAAGAGTTAATCAAAGCTGGCTACGCTGGTGGGCGTATCGTCATGGCTCACCGTAGCAATGAAAAATTCTGCCAACAGCTTTCAGAGCTCGTGCGTGAAAAATTTCCAGCAGCTACTATTAAAATCATCCCAACTTCTGGACTCTGCAGTTTCTATGCGGAAGAAGGCGGGCTCCTCATGGGATACGAAATCAACTAATAAATCAGACAAGAGATGCCTAATCATCTCTTGTTTTTTTATGGTACAATACTCTTATGAAACATTTTGATACTATTGTCATCGGAGGTGGCCCTGCTGGTATGATGGCTACAATTTCTAGTAGCTTTTATGGCCAACAAACCCTTCTCATTGAAAAAAATCGGAAACTCGGGAAAAAATTAGCTGGAACTGGCGGTGGTCGCTGTAACGTGACTAACAACGGAACTCTAGACGATCTACTCGCTGGCATCCCTGGAAATGGGCGATTTCTATACAGTGTCTTCTCCCAGTTTGATAACCATGATATCATTAACTTTTTTACGGAAAATGGCGTCAAACTAAAGGTAGAGGATCACGGGCGTGTCTTTCCTGCTAGCGACAAATCTCGGACTATTATCGAAGCTTTAGAAAAGAAAATCTCTGAATTGGGCGGACAAGTCATGACTCAAATAGAGATTGTTTCTGTTAAAAAGATAGACGACCAGTTTGTCCTCAAGTCAGCAGACCAGACTTTCACTTGTGATAAACTCATTGTCACAACAGGTGGCAAGTCCTATCCTTCCACTGGTTCGACTGGTTTTGGCCACGATATCGCTCGCCACTTCAAACATACCATTACCGAGCTTGAGGCAGCCGAGAGTCCATTATTGACGGATTTCCCACATAAAGCATTGCAGGGGATTTCACTGGATGATGTGACTCTAAGCTATGGCAAGCATGTTATTACCCATGACCTCCTCTTTACTCACTTTGGTTTATCAGGTCCCGCTGCTCTACGTATGTCAAGCTTTGTCAAGGGTGGAGAGGTTCTCTCATTGGATGTCTTGCCACAACTTTCTGAGAGCGACTTGGTGGCATTTCTCGAAGAAAACCGTGACAAATCCTTAAAAAATGCCTTGAAATCTTTGTTGCCAGAACGTTTGGCTGATTTCTTCTCGCAAGGATACCCAGAAAAAGTCAAACAACTAACTGAAAAAGAGCTAGAGCAACTTCTCCAATCTATCAAGTCCCTCAAGATTCCTGTGACTGGAAAGATGTCCCTTGCCAAGTCATTTGTAACTAAAGGTGGCGTTAGTCTCAAAGAAATCAATCCCAAAACTCTGGAAAGTAAACTGGTACCTGGTCTTCACTTTGCAGGGGAGGTGCTGGATATCAATGCCCATACGGGTGGCTTTAACATTACTTCTGCCCTCTGTACCGGATGGGTGGCAGGAAGCTTGCATTTTGATTAAACTTTAAAGTAAGAAATCGGCAGAGATTACTCCGCCGATTTTTATTTTGTCTGAGTTCGAACATAGTGGGCAATAACATCTGATGTGTATTGAGCTGTTCCAGGTCCAAATTTATCAATATTTTTCTTAAACTCTGGGTTATAGACATAGCCTTTACCGATATGACCGAAGACTTCAATAGAACAATCAAACCCATACGTACGAATGGCTTGTAAGAGCTTGGTTGCTTCTTCTTGGTTTTCGGTTGCTGTTGTAGGTAGTCCATCTTTGAAATTTTGAGTCAGGGCTTGAAAGACTTGGTTGAAGGTTTCCGTGGCCTCATCTTCTCTACCAGTTTGACGTTCGAGAGCCTTATCCATGACTTCTTGACCATATTTCTCTACTGCTTCTTGGTGGTATTTTTGATTGTCTTGATAGCTAAATCCAGTGAATTTTTCCTCAATGGTCATTTTTATTTCTCCTTTTTGTTCTTGTATCGTTTTTTGCAAGGTAGATATCAAGGTATCCAGATGTTGCCTTTCTCGAGTTAGATAGTCCAGTTGTCTAATCAGATGGGGCAATAAATCTGAAGTTTCTTCTTCTAACAGCTCTGCTATTTTTTCTAAAGAAAAGCCTAGATATTTGTAATAAAGAATGATCTGAAGTCGTTCCAAATCATCCTGACTATAGGTTCGATAGCCGTTTTCCGACTTTAAAGGAACCAAGAGTCCTAACTTATCGTAATGGTGCAGGGTTTTTACAGAGACACCTGAAAGCTGCGCAGCTTCTTTGATATGGTACATGATTTTCTCCTTACAAGGATAGTATAACCCCTCCCCTTAGGTCAGAGTCAAGTGGTTTTACGAAAAATTTTTAACTTTTTGAGAAACTTTTGAAAACTTGAAAACCGCTTTCTTGACAGGCTTCAGAAAACATGATAGGATAATCAAGTCTATCAATCAAATAAAAAGCTCATAAAGAGCAATTGAGAGAAGGCTATTTGACAACTCAAGTAGCCTTTTCTTATTTTAGAAAATAGATTGGAGTTTTAACTATGTCTGAAAAATCGCAATGGGGCTCGAAACTGGGCTTCATCCTTGCGTCTGCTGGCTCTGCTATTGGTCTTGGAGCTGTTTGGAAGTTCCCTTACATGACCGCTGCCAATGGTGGTGGAGGGTTTTTACTAGTCTTCCTCATCTCGACACTTTTGATTGGATTTCCTCTCTTACTGGCTGAATTTGCCCTTGGTCGAAGTGCTGGCGTGTCAGCAATCAAAACCTTTGGTAAGCTTGGCAACAATCAAAAGTACAACTTTATCGGTTGGATTGGCGCCTTTTCCCTTTTCATCCTTCTCTCATTTTATAGTGTTATTGGGGGTTGGATTCTGGTATACCTTGGTATCGAGATTGGAAGATTATTCCACCTCATCGGAATTGGAGATTATGCCCAGCAATTCTCTTCCATCATTTCTAATCCAGTTATTGCCCTTGGAGCCCAAGCAGCCTTTATCTTCTTGAATATTTTCATCGTTTCACACGGCGTTCAAAAAGGAATTGAAAGAGCTTCTAAGGTCATGATGCCTCTGCTCTTTATTATCTTTGTTGTTATTATCGGGCGTTCTCTCAGTTTGCCAAATGCAATGGATGGTGTCGTTTACTTCCTCAAACCGGATTTTTCAAAACTGACAAGTGCTGGACTCCTCTATGCACTGGGCCAATCTTTCTTTGCTCTATCCCTTGGAGTTACAGCCATGCTGACCTACGCTTCCTACCTGGACAAGAAGACCAATCTGGTCCAATCAGGAATTTCCATCGTAGCCTTGAACATTTCTGTATCGATCATGGCAGGACTTGCGATTTTCCCTGCTATGTCAGCCTTTAATATCCAGTCTGAAGGTGGACCTAGTCTCCTCTTTATCGTGTTACCACAACTCTTTGACAATATGCCGTTTGGTACGATTTTCTATATTCTCTTTCTCTTACTCTTCCTCTTTGCAACGATAACTTCTTCAGTTGTTATGCTTGAAATCAACGTTGGTAACATAACCAATCAAGACAACCGTAAGCGTGCTAAGTGGAGTATGATTTTAGGGGTTTTGACTTTTGTATTTGGTATCCCCTCAGCCCTATCCTATGGAGTGATGGCCGATGTTCAAATCTTTGGGAAAACCTTCTTTGATGCTATGGATTTCTTGGTTTCCAATCTCCTCATGCCTTTTGGTGCCCTCTGTTTATCACTTTTTACAGGCTATATCTTCAAAAAAGCACTGGCTATGAAAGAACTTCATCTAGATGAAACACCATGGAAACGAGGACTTTTCAAAGTTTGGCTCTTCCTTCTTCGTTATATCATCCCAATCATCATCATCGTGGTTTTTATTGCCCAATTTATGTAATCATTAAAAAAGACTTGAGAATCAATCTCAAGTCTTTTCTTTTTATGGATGGCTTACAATTAATTCTAAATCTTTTCCTTCAAGTGTCCAAGATTCAACATCACTTGGCAAGATAAAATGGCTACCTTTTTGAATTGAATAATCTTTACCATCTACAGTCAATTTTCCTTGACCAGCCAAGACGCTAAATAAACTGTAGTCGGTTGTCTTTTCAAAGTCCACTTTTCCAGTGATTTCCCACTTGTAAACTGCGAAGAAATCATTCGAAACTAGTAAAGTCGAACTCAAATCATCTGCTTTGACAGTCACAGGTCGGCTGTTAGCAGGCTCACCAATGTTTAAAACATCGATGGATTTTTCAAGGTGAAGCTCGCGCAAGTTGCCATTATCATCCTTACGGTCAAAATCATAAACTCGGTAGGTGGTATCACTAGACTGTTGCGTTTCAAGAATCAAGATACCTGCTCCGATAGCATGCATGGTTCCACTTGGTACATAGAAGAAATCTCCAGCTTTTACAGGAACTTTTGTTAACAAGGCATCCCAGTTTTTATCTTCGATTTGCTGACGGAGTTCTTCTTTTGACTTGGCATTGTGACCATAAATAATCTCTGAACCTTCATCTGCTGCGATAATATACCAGCACTCTGTCTTTCCAAGTTCGCCTTCATGCTCTAGTCCGTAAGTATCGTCTGGGTGGACTTGAACACTGAGCCAGTCATTGGCATCGAGGATTTTAGTTAAGAGTGGAAATACTGGCTCTGGACGGTTGCCAAATAACTCACGGTGTTCTGCATACAAAGTAGCTAGGTCTGTTCCCTCAAAACGACCATTGGCTATCTTAGAAACACCATTTGGGTGAGCTGAAATTGCCCAATATTCTCCGATTTTTTCGCTTGGTATGTCGTAGCCAAACTCATCACGTAGCTTAGTACCACCCCAGATTTTTTCTTGCATTACGGAATTTAAAAATAATGGTTCTGACATGTTACATCTCCTGTCTAATTTTTCACCCTCATTATAGCAAAAAAAGAGTCCTAATTGAACTCTTTTTCTTATCTTATAAAGTAGGGAGAAGATTTTATAAAAATAGTAACGATATTGTTTTTATGCTTTAAAAAATCTACAAAAAACTATTAGTTCACAAGATTTGGAAGAATGAACACGATAAAGAAAGCTAGAGCAACCATCAGAAAAACAAGGAAATAAGCTAAACATTTAGTCAACCATGCATAACGACCTGGTTTTAGCGGTCTTTCTACGTAGGAATGTTTTGGTTTTTTAGGATCATAATAAACAGTTACCTTTCCTCCAATTGGAAATCGTTCCATTAAAGGTGATTTTGTTAAAGAGATGAAACTGTTCCTATAAATCTTGTATCTTAAAACCTGAGGAATTTCCCCATCTTCAAAATTATCCATTTTGACATCAGATACGATCGAACCCAAGGGAGTACTGATTGTATTTGAAATCGCATATAGAAATTTCGGTCCTAAAACCTTGTATTGGTTCCCATCAACAGTGTACTCGACAACTGGCAGGCTAATTCCATTATAAAGAGCATAGGAATATCGGATAATAACTCCTTCCGTTCTTTCGGTGCATCTCTTGGCATTTCTGTAATTACTAAAGATAAAAATGTCGAACATAAAATAGGTGAAGGCAGCAAAGCCTAACGACATTAAGCCAAATAATAGAAAGAATGTTGTTGGCATCTTTTTTCTCCTTAAAATATCCTAATGAATCTATTTTAACAGAAAAGACATAAAAGAAAAAGACCGGAGGACTCCGATCTTTTTAAGTTCCACAAAAGAAATTATTTGATTGCGCGTGATTGCAATCCTTCTTCTTCCAAGAAGAGGCGGAATGGTACAAGCTCTTCTGCTTCGTATTTTTCCTTGAAGGCTTTAATAGCTTCATCTGAGTGTTGTTTTGGATCCAACTCAAGAACTTCTACTGGAAGTGGACGATGTGGAGTGATGTGAGCATCAATAACAACAGTTTTACCTTCTTTGTTGAGTTTCACAGCTTCAGCAACGACTGCGTCGATGTCTTCGATACGGTCAACTGTAAATCCAATAGCTCCTTGAGCTTCAGCGATTTTCGCATAGTCAGCATTAGGGAAGTCACAACCAAACAAGTGTTTGTTTGTGTCTTCGTATTTGTCCTTGATGAAGGCATATTTACCATTTGAGAAGACAACGTTGATAACTGGAAGGTCGTATTGAACGTTTGTGATAACGTCTGGGTAGCACATGTTGAATGCACCGTCACCCATGATGTTCCATACTTGGCGATCTGGATTGTCTTTCTTAGCAGCGATACCACCAGGAAGGGCAATACCCATTGTCGCAAAGAGTGGAGATGTACGCCACATGTTCTTAGGTGTCATGTGAAGGTGACGAGTAGATGTTTGAGTAGTGTCACCTACGTCGATTGAATAGATAGCGTCTTGATCAGCATGTTTGTTGATTGCATTGTAAACTTGATACAATTGCAATTCACCCTCAGTTTTACCTTCGAGCTTGTTCATGTAATCACGCCAGTTTTGGTTGTTCTTCACGTTAGCACGCCACCATGGAGTAGACTCAACTGGGTTTACTTTATCAAGGATTGCTTTCGCTGCTTGACCTGCATCACCAAGGATTGAAGCATCTAGGGCATGACGTTTACCAAGTTTGTAAGGGTCGATATCCACTTGGATGAATTTTTCAGTGTTCTTGAATGCTTCGTATACTTCAGCAAATGGGAAGTTTGAACCAAGGAAAAGAACTGTGTCTGCTTCGAAGACAACTTCGTTGGCTGGTTTCCAACCAACACGGTAAGCAGAACCTGTCAAACCTTCATAGTTCCATTCGAAAGCTTCAAAGTTTTTACCAGTCGTAATGATTGGTGCTTTGATTTTACGTGACAATTCAGTGATTACTTCACCAGCTTTAACACCACCGTAACCAGCGTAAATCACTGGACGCTCAGCATTGTTCAAGATTTCAACAGCTTTGTCAATTTCAACTTCGTTCAAAGCAGGAGCGATGAATGAACGTTCATATGAACCTGATCCGTAGTATGAGTTTTCGTCGATTTCTTGGAAACCAAAGTTTACTGGAATTTCAACAACGGCTGGACCTTTTTTAGAAACTGCAGCACGGCAAGCTTCGTCAATAACTTTTGGTAATTGCTCTGCGTAAGCTACACGTTTGTTGTAAACAGCGATACCGTTGTACATTGGGTTTTGGTTCAATTCTTGGAAGGCATCCATGTTCAATTCGTTAACTGGACGTGATCCAAGGATAGCAAGGAATGGAGTGTTATCCATAGCTGCATCGTAAACACCGTTAATCAAGTGAGTCGCACCTGGACCACCTGAACCAACTGCAACCCCGATAGATCCGCCAAATTTAGCCTGCATAACCGCTGCAAGAGCACCTGTTTCTTCGTGGCGAACTTGCAAGAAACGGATATCTTTGTCTTCAGCCAAAGCGTCCATGAGTGAGCTAAGTGTTCCTGATGGGATACCGTAGATCGTGTCTACGCCCCATGTTTTCAATACGTTGAGCATTGCTGCAGATGCAGTGATTTTCCCTTGAGTCATAATGATAACTCTCCTTAAAGTTAATTTGATAAAAGATAAAAGCGCTTTTATATGTTTTTTGAAAACGATTCAGTAAATTTACAATCCTAATTTATCATATTTGATTTCAGATTCATAAGAATGTGCTCACAAAACTCCATTCTCTATTACAGTACAGTTTGAAAACGTTTTTGAAATCTGTTTTAGAATAGCAAAAAAGCGGTTAAAACCGCCTTTTTATACTCAATGAAAATCAAAGAGCAAACTAGGAAGCTAGCCGCAGGCTGTACTTGAGTACGGCAAGGTGAAGCTGACGTGGTTTGAATTTGATTTTCGAAGAGTATTAATCGACTTTAGTAAAATTGAGCATGAGAGAGCTGATTAAAACAGAGACTGAACTAAAGGCCATGGCCAATCCTGCAAGTTCTGGATTGAGCACCAAACCAAGACTTGAAAAGACTCCTGCTGCAATCGGAATACCAATGAGGTTATAGATAGAAGCCCAGAAAAGATTGAGTAGAATACGATTAAAGGTCTTCTTACTCATATCAAAAGCACGTGCCAATCCTAGTAAATTGTTGGTTGTGAGGACAAGATCTGCTGATTCAATGGCAATATCTGTCCCAGAGCCCATAGCAATTCCGACATCCGCTACACTGAGGGCTGGCGCATCATTGATACCATCTCCAACAAAGGCCAATTTGCCATTCTTTTGAAGCTTGTGAATTTCATGTGCCTTTTCCTCTGGCAAGACATTTGCGATCACTTCTTCGATTCCAATTTGCTCTGCAATCGCATGCGCTACTCCAGCATTATCTCCGGTAAGCATGACCGTTTTAAGACCACGTTTTTTCAATTTGGCAATAGCTTCTCGAGCATTTTCCTTAGGGACATCCTGCAAGGCAATTAAGCCTTTTAACTGACCATCCACGGATAGGAAGACAACTGTTTTTGCTTCTTTCTCAAGTAAATCAAATCGTTCTTGATAGTCACTCGGAATGTCAAGATCAGCTAAAAGTTTGGCATTCCCAAGCAAGACTTGTTTACCATTAATAATCCCAGTCACACCTTTTCCATGCAAGGCTTGGAAGTTTTCCACTGGGTAAAGGCTAATTCCTAGTTCAGATGCACGATTAACAATAGCTTGAGCTAGCGGGTGTTGAGATACATCTTCCAGTGAAGCAGCCAAACTTAGCACTTCTCTTTCATCACCAATAACATCTGTCACTACTGGTTTCCCTTCGGTCAAGGTTCCTGTCTTATCAAAAACAACCGTTTGGACTTTTTGGATTTCCTGTAGAACTGTACCATTTTTTAGGAGAATCCCCATCTTGGCACTTCGTCCTGTTCCAACCATGAGTGCTGTCGGTGTCGCGAGTCCTAGTGCACAAGGGCAGGCAATAATCAAAACAGCAACTCCGTAGAGAAGTGAAGTCACAAAGCTTTCTCCAAGCAAGACAAACCAGATCCAAAAAGTAAGAAGTCCTAAAATGACAACTGCTGGTACGAAAATCCCAGAAATCTTGTCGGTCAAATCTTGAATAGGAGCACGACTCGTTTGCGCTTTTTTCACAAAGTCCACAATCTGAGCCAACATAGTCTCAGAACCAACTTTTTCAGCTCTAAAGATGATCGTACCACTATTATTGATAGTTGACCCAATAACAGCATCTCCAACTGATTTATCGACTGGAATACTTTCCCCAGTTACCATTGACTCATCAATACTCGTTTCACCTTCTAAGACAATACCATCAACGGCAATTTTTTCACCTGGTCGAACGCGAATGAGATCCCCAACTTTGACTTGTTCTAGAGGTATTTGAACATAAACATCATCACGCAAAACCTCTGCTGTTTTTGCTTGTAGGTCTAATAATTTTTCGACTGCCTGCGAAGTATTTTTTCGCATTTTTTCCTCAAAAACTGCTCCCAAAAGAATGAAGAAGAGGATAAATGCAGCACTTTCAAAGTAAACGGGCAAACCAGTGAAGAGGGCAACTAAGCTATAGAAATAGGCCACTAGGGTTCCCAGAGCAACCAAGGTATCCATGTTGGAATTGTGCTTTTTAAAACTAGCCCAGGCGCTTCTGATATATGGAACTCCAGCTACCAGCATAATGGGTGTTGTGGCTAAAAATGTGCCCCAACGCATGACTTGGTGACTAATTCCTCCTGTAGACATCCCAATCATGAGAATCACAAGAGGCACAGTAAAGATACTAGTAATCCAAAAACGTTGTAAAAGACTGAGAGATTTTTTAGTTTTTTCAACAACGGTATAGGTCCCCTTTTGCATCTTCATGCCACATGAAAATTCATGCTCACCCAAGTCTTGAGGAGTAAAACGAATGACTTTTTCTTCGTCTTGAGCAATTGGTTCTAAAATCCCTGCTTCTTCGAAAAGAATTTCTTTATAACAGTTTGATGGTGTCACACGATGAAAGGTAATCTCAGCAGGAATTCCTTTTTGTAGTTGAATATGGGCTGGATGGTAGCCTTTGTCTGCTGTGATACGGATTTTTTGAACACCATTTTCAAGGCTTGCTTTTACAATTTCGGTCATATTCGTCTCCTATTCTACAATCATCTTACCGTGCATCATATTCATGCCACAAGAGAAACCATACTCACCTGCTTCTTCAGGTGTGATTTCAACCACATATTGGTCTCCCATAGGCAGATCTGCATGCACTCCAAAGTCTGGAAAAACGATTTGATCCAAGCAAGGTGAAGGATCTTTTCGATCAAAAATAATGCGAGCAGGTTGCGATTTTTTGAGGATAATGGTTTCTGGAGTATATCCTCCCATGACCTCCACTCGAATCTCCTGATAGCCATTTTTTTGCTGGGCTCTCTTAGCATCTTCTTGCGGTTTTTTGAAAAACCAAAAGAGGATAAAAGCAATCATTCCTAAAACAACAATAGATACAAATAGATTTAACATAGCGTCTCCTTTACATACAATTACATCTTACTTCTGTTACAGCACTTGCTTTTTTCTTTGAAATCACTTCTTCCAAGCCTTCCAAATCAGCTAGGGTAAAGTCACATTCTTCAATCAAATCAGCTAGCAAGAGCTTTATTCTTCGAGAACAAAGCTTGTCTTTGATATCCTGAACCATTAAGTCCCTACTATCATCTGGAGTTAAAAGGGACGAATACACAAAGGACTTGCCCTGTTTTTCCCGAGTCAAACATTCCTTCTCCACCAAACGAGCCAAGAGTGTCTGGATCGTGGATTTGGACCAACTGAACCTTTTCTCTAATACTTTTATGAGATCAGTACTAGTCTGTTCTCCCTGCATCCAGATAATCTTCATGACCTGCCATTCTGCATCCGAAATCTGCATCAGCACACCTCCAAAATCTACATTTGTCAATTACAATTATCAGTATACTCTTAAAATCTACGTTTGTCAACTAAATTTCCTAAAAATTTTTAAAATAGTTTAAAATGTATTAAAATTTTTTCTTATATACTCGTTAAGTTCACTTTTTAAACTCTCTTTCATGTTTACAAAGCCATAACTCAAAAACCTCCACTTGGAGTGGAGGTTTGTTTTACTACTAATACAATTTTAAATCATGTGAATCAGCTGGGAAACTTGGATCATATGGATTGTGACGAAGCTTGAATCGTTTCACATCTTCAATTGTCTGTGTTCCAGATAACTGCATAACTGTCTTCAATTCATCATTCAAATGTTCAAAGACTTGGCGTACACCAACACTACCACCAAGGGCTAAACCATAAATGACAGGTCGTCCAATGGCTACTAAGTCAGCTCCAGAAGCCAAGGCTTTAAAGACGTGCTGACCACGACGAACACCAGAGTCAAAAACGATTGGCACACGTTTATTTACCGCTTCAGCCACTTCTTGTAGCGAGTCAAAAGCAGCCGATCCACCGTCAATTTGTCGACCACCGTGGTTGGTTACCCAAATACCTGAAGCCCCTGCATCCAGTGAGCGTTCAACATCTTCTCGGCATTGTGGACCTTTGACATAAACGGGAAGTCCTGAGTATTCTGCGATAAACTCTACATCTCGTGGAGATAGGCGTTGTTTAGCTGATTTATAGACATAGTCCATTGACTTACCAGCACCTTGAGGTAGGTATTCTTCTACGATAGGCATGCCAACTGGGAACACAAAACCGTTTCGTTTATCTACCTCACGGTTACCTCCTACTGTCGCATCGGCAGTTAAGACAATAGCCTTATAGCCTTCTGCCTTGACGCGATCCATGATGTGACGGTTAATACCATCATCTTTACTAAAGTAGAATTGGAACCAATGAGGTGTTCCTTGAAGGGCTTGAGAAATTTCAGGTAGGTCAACTGTTGAGTAGGAACTAGTTGTATAGAGTGAACCGAACTCGTGTACTCCACGCGCAGTCGCAACTTCTCCTTGCTCATTAGCTAGTTTATGGGCTGCAACAGGTGCCATAATGATTGGTGAAGATAGTTTTTCACCATCAAATTCAATCTCTGTGCTTGGATTTTCCACATCACAAAGCGTATGCGGAACGATGAGTTTGTGGTTAAAGGCACGGATGTTTTCTCGTAAAGTAAAGGTATCTTCTGCTCCACTAGCGATATAACCAAATGCTGCCTTTGGAATAACTTGTTGCGCCATTGGCTCTAAATCGTAGGTGTTAATGAAATCTACAGGTCCTTCTGCATTGCTTGTTTTATATGACATCAATAGTCCTCCTTAAACGTAAACGTTTACTTTTGTTTACTAGAATAGTTTAAAACTTTTTCATGATGTTTTCAAAAAATTTGTCTGTACTTTTCATCATAAAGGTAAACAGATTAAGAACTAGAAGTTAAAGATGATACAGATTCACTCCCCTATCCTACTCTAAACAGAGACTATGGTTATAAACTTTCCATTAAATAAAAAACTCAGGTAGTTCTTAGAATACCTGAGTGTCTATCTATTTATACATTTTGCCAATTTTCTTGATCTTCTTTGAATCGTTTTAGGAGGTCGAGTCCTTCTGGTGTGATATAACCTTCTTCTTGAGCTAGATGAATCAGTTCGCTGTAGTTTGAAAGGGTTACTAGTTTGACACCAGCATCTGCAAAGTTCATATCTGCTTTTGGCAATTGATAGCTGAAAATAGCCACAACACCAAGAACATCTGCTCCCTCACGTTTGGCAGCAGCAACGGCTTCAAGAACTGAACCACCAGTTGAAATAAGGTCTTCAACAACTACCATTTTTTGACCTTGGGCTACACGACCTTCGATTTGGTTTCCTGCACCGTGGTCTTTTGGTTTGCTACGGATATAGGCAAATGGCAAGTCCATCTTGTCAGCGATGATAGCACCATGAGGAATACCTGCAGTCGCTGTTCCTGCAATCACTTCTACCTCTGGGAATTCTGCCTTGATGGCTTCTACAAAACCATTTTCAATCAAGGTACGAGTTTCTGGGTAAGCAAGTGTCACACGATTGTCCGTATAAATCGGTGACTTGATACCTGATGCCCAAGTGAAGGGCTCTTCTGGTTTGAGGTAAACGGCTTGAATTTTCAATAGATGGCTAGCAATGTCTTTAGCAAGTGTCATGGTTTTCTCCTTTTGTTTTTATAATCTATTTCTTTAATTTCAGTCTTGGTTCCACTCATCCTTGATAGCATGATAAGCTGCAACTGGATCAGTGGCTTGAGTAATTGGGCGACCGACAACGATGTAGTCACTACCAATTTGATAAGCATCTGCTGGCGTCATGACTCGTTTTTGGTCTCCAACTGCAGCCCCTGCTGGTCGAATACCCGGTGTCAGGCAGATAAAATCTTTGCTTGTTGCTTCTTTGATAAGCTTGACTTCCTGAGCTGAACAAACCACACCATCTAATCCAGCTTCAGCAGTTTTCTTGGAATAATGAATGACCGATTCTTGAAGACTGGTTTGGATATTTTGGAAGTCTCTCATTTGCTCCTCAGAAGTTGAAGTCAACTGGGTAACAGCAATCAATTTGGCTTCTTTTCCAAGACCTTCACGCGCAGCTTTCATCATCTCTACACCACCTGCGGCATGAACATTGGTCATGTCAACACCCAGATGAGACAAAACCTTCATGGCTGACTTAACCGTATTGGGAATATCATGAAGTTTGAGATCCAGAAAGACACTATGACCTAAGTCTTTCAAATAAGAAACAATTTCCGGACCTGTAGCATAATAGAGCTCCATACCTACCTTTAGATAGAGGCTCTCTTCTGCTGGAAATTGAGCTAAAAACTTCTTGACCGTCTCAAAGTTTGGAAAATCAAGAGCAATAACCGGACGAGATTCGCGCATACTTTTCTCCTTTTACCTTTGTCAGCGAGAGAGCATGAAAAAAGGAACCTGCCTACAGCAAGGTTCCACGAAAAATGGGTAGAATTCACCCTTTCACCGTTAACCTTAGCTGCCTCTCTGGACTGCTTTAAAGGTTTTTTACTATTCTATTATTTAAAGCGGTAGTTGTCAAGTAAAAACAAGTAACTGAATTAGTCTAAAACATTATCAGTCATCAAACTGAGTAACATCGTTTGATGCTTAGCGACTTCGTGTGGTTTGAGTCGTTTGTGTTGTTTGACCTTGATTGCCTTGCTCAGTTTGTTTTTGCTTTTCTTCTTCCTGCTTTTTCTTTTCCTCTTCTTCTTTTTTCTTCTTTTCCTCTTCTTGAGCTTTGATTCTTTCTTCTTCTAGAGCTTTATCTGCCAAACTATAGCTATAAATACCGACTTCCATATCAATCCCACTAGGAACTGTTAACTGTGGCTTAATTTTACTATAGTATGGTAATTTTTTCCCTAGTTCTGATAGAGGAACCAAAATTTCATTTGAATCATACATGGTAATCTTTAGAAGGTCACTAGTTGCCTTGCTTGGGGCAAGTTCAATCTTCTGGATTTCCTGCTTAATTTCTGGACTAACATCATTTAACTGAGAAATTAAGGTTTTTATCTGCTCCTCATCGTTAAAGAGAACAGATATGTATTTTTCAGGTAAGTTAGCCGCATTAACAGCTGTTGATTCAATACTTCCACTAGATAAGATTGGATAATAGTTATCACCTGAAACAGAATAGGCTACAATTTCAAATTCCTTCACTTCAATGGTGAAGTGAACCGGGAACTGATAAACTATCTTAGCCGATTCAATCCAGTGATCTGATTTAACCATTTCAGCATGCTTATCTTTATTTAAGAGCAAGCTAATCGTATAGTCACTATCCTGAATACCAGAAGCTTCCTTGACTTGATCTGCAGTTGTCTGAACAGTCCCCGTAACCTCAATATGTTTCATCGTAGATAAAGGGGTTAGAAGATAAATGGACAAGAACAAGACTAAGAAACTTGGGACGAGGATTGTAACTGCTCGCCAGATATGAATCGATGGAATGGGAGGTTTAGGAGGTTTATTCTTGGTCTTAACTTTTTTCTCTTTCTTAACCTCTGCACCAGCCTTTTCTTCCACTTTCTGGTCCTGACTCTCAGATTCTATTTGAGGAGCCTCAGTTTCCTCTACATCCTTGTCTTCATTTGAAGTTTCATCACTAGTATCCGAGTCCTTCTCTTCAGATTTTTCAGATGCTTCATCAACTTCTTCAGAATCGATCGATTCCTCTTCTGCTTTTTTATTTAAATACTCTTTATTTTGTTTTTGCCATTCTGACAGTTCTTGAGTATCCTCAAAAGAAGACTCTGGAGTTTGCTCTTCTTTTTCACGTGCTTCTTGTTCAGCACGTTTCGCCTCTTCTTCTGCTTTTTTTTGAAGATATTCTTGATTTCGTTTTTGCCACTCTGACAATTCCTTGCCTTGAGTGTCCTGATTCTTTTTATCCTTTGACATCAATATTCCTTATGATAAATCTTTTTTTAGTAGCTCATAAAAATCTGCCACAGATTTTAATTCATGAGAATTCTTCATTGTATTTTGATAGTTCTCTTTATTCGTCAAGAGCTTATTAACTTTTTCTTCTAGAGTAGACAAGGTCAAGTCACTCTCTTGCAACTCCTCTGCATAGCCTTTTTTCACAAAATAGGCTGCATTTTCGATTTGGTCTCCACGGCTAGCTTCACGACCTAGTGGCACAATGACATGCAATTTAGCCATAGCAAGGAGCTCAAAAATAGTATTGGCACCACCACGAGTAATGACCACATCAGCCAGATTCATGAGTGGTTGATAGAGGTCAGTCACATAGTCAACACGATAGAGGTTTGAACTGAGTTCATTTAAACTAGCATCCCCTGTCAGGTTAATAATATTGTAGCGACTAGTTAACTCTTCCTTATGGTCTGTAACTAATTGGTTAAAGACACGCGCACCAGCAGAACCACCTACAAAGAGAAGGGTTGGTAATTTACTATCAAAATAAGTTCGGATATCCACCATTTCTTCGGGTTCTTCCATAATTGGACCAGAAACCTTAGTCACAGCTCCAACGTGCTCTACCTTAGTGAGACTAGATGCTTGCTCAAAAGTAGAGTACATCTTAGTCGCAAACTTATAGGCAATTTTATTGGCCAAGCCCATGGAGAGGTCAGACTCATGGATGAAGACTGGTACTCTGCAAACTCGTGCCGCGATAACAGGCGGAACAGATACAAATCCTCCCTTAGAAAAGAGGGCCTGTGGACGAACACGTAGCATGATAAAGAGCGATTGAAGGATTCCAAATGCAACTTTAAAGACGTCAACCATATTTTGCCATGAGAAATAACGACGTAGTTTCCCTGTTGCAATAGAATGGAAGGTGACATCTAAACCTGACTTGAGAATTTCATGATGCTCAATTCCGTTTTTATCACCAATATAGTGGACTTCCCAGCCATCTTCGATGAACTTAGGCATTAACAAAAGGTTGAGGGTAACGTGTCCAACCGTTCCCCCACCTGTAAATACTATTTTTTTCATATTATCCCTTTAACTCCGCTACAGTGTCGATGAAAAGATCTCCACGTACTTCAAAGTTAGCATACATATCCCAGCTTGCATTAGCAGGACTGAGGAGAACCACATCTCCTTCTTCTGCAAGTTCATAAGCCTTGCGAGTTGCATCTGCAATATCAGCCGCGTCGATATAAGCCACACCAGCTTTATCCGCTGCACGTTTGACACGTTCTGCAGATTGACCGAGTATGACCATTTTCTTAAGTCCAGTAATATCAGGAACCAATTCGTCAAACTCATTGCCACGGTCCAACCCACCAGCAATCAAGATAACCTTGCTATTATCAAATCCTGACAAGGCTTTTTGAGTTGCTAAGATATTGGTTGACTTACTATCGTTATAAAATTTAACGCCATTAATTTGGTCTACAAATTGGAGACGGTGTTTAACTCCACCAAAGGCTGACAAGGTTTCCTTGATGGTTTCATTATCAACGCCACGCAGTTTAGCAACAGCAATGGTTGCAAGAGCATTTTCCACATTGTGGCTACCCGGAACACCGATTTCATCAGCTGCCATGACTTTTTCACCACGGAAGTAAAGAAGACCATCTTCAAGATAAGCTCCATCAACCTTTTCAAGTGTTGAGAACGGTACTACAGTCGCATTTGTCTTTGTCGCAAGTTCTTTAGCTAATTCCTGGTTGAAGTTCAATACTAGGTAATCAGTTGCTGTCATATTGCTTTGGATATTCCACTTGGCTGCCACATAAGCTTCAAAAGAACCGTGATAGTCAATATGCGTTGGCATAAGATTCGTGATAACAGCAACTTCAGGATGGAATTCCTGGATTCCCATTAATTGGAAAGAAGAAAGTTCCATGACAAGGGTATCCTTATCTGTCGCAGTTTGGGCCACTTGACTAGCAGGATAACCGATGTTCCCTGATAAGAGGCCATTTTGCCCAGCTGCAGTCAATACTTCTCCAATCATGGTTGTCGTCGTTGTCTTACCATTTGAACCAGTAATACCGACGATTGGTGCCTCAGAAATCAAGTAAGCCAACTCAACTTCAGTTAAGACTGGAATGCCTTTTCCTAGTGCTTTTTCAATCATTGGATTGCTATAAGGGATTCCTGGATTCTTCACCATGAGAGCAAAATCTTCATCTAGCAATTCCAAGGGATGGCCACCAGTTACAACCTTAATCCCATCTTCCAAAAGGCTTTGAGCTGCTGGATTTTCCTCAAAAGGTTTACCATCATTAACCGTCACAATGGCACCTAACTTGTCCAAGAGACGAGCTGCAGACTCGCCAGATTTGGCCAAACCGAGGACTAATACTTTCTTATTTTTAAATTGATCAATTCGTTTCATTTCTAGAACTCCATTTCTACTCTTACTATTTTACCATTTTTATGAAAATAAAAAAGCCACAAAGGGCTTTCTTATTTGTTTTTTGTTATTTATGAAGTCAGTAATCAACTTTAACTTCTGTTCTTAAGTCATTTTATACGAAGAAGCATAAAAAAGCGGACAAATATTAGTCCTATCATTAAGGAACTAGCTTTGTCCACTTTTTATTGTCGAGATGGGTTCAGCCACCCACTTTCTTGGATTTAGATGATGTTAGACCATTCTATTCTTGATCTTTTTTCTTACCCATTGCAAAGAGACCAAGAAGCGCTCCCACAACACCTGCTGTTGCAAGGGTTGCATTTTCTTTAGTACCTGTTTCTGGGAGAATATGTTGATGGCTAGCAGGCGCTTGATAAGTCTTATCTTGAGACATAGCAAGGGATACAATCGACTGCTCATCTTTGTACTCTGGGACTTCATTGACCGCTGCTTCGGCTGCGTTCACGCCACCTTTGTACTCTGGCACATCGTTAACCGCTGCAAAGACTGCATTGGCACCACCTTTGTACTCTGGCACATCGTTAACCGCTGCTTCGACTGCGTTCACACCACCTGTGTATTCTGGAACTTCATTGACTGTTGCTTCAACTGCATTCACTCCACCAATGAACTCTGGGACTTCAAGAACAGCTGCTTCTTCTCCATTGACACCACCAGTATATTCTGGAATTTCGTGAACAGCTGGTTCCGTCTTGGCACTTTCAACTTCTGCTCTAGTTAATTGAATGCGATATTCCTTGACGTGTTTTCCACTTTCTGAAACAAGATGAACCAAGACTGGAAGTTTATCATCACCACTATCAACAATAGTTGCTGCTACGTTTTCGCCAGCTTCTACTGTTACATTTGGACGAGTACCAGTGTAAGTCACACGGTAATCTACACGATCTTCAGAGAAGTCTGAAAGTTCTTTACCATCTACAAGAAGTTTCGCAGTTGTGCTATCCTTAGGTTCTTCACTTGGTGCAATGAAGGTCAATTCAGTGATAGCAACACCCTTCTTATCAGCTTTTCTATCCATACGCCATCTCATGGCTTTGGTTTTAACTGGCGCGAAGGTGACATGGATATCTGTTCCGGCTTCTATTTCTTGATCTGCACGGTATTCAACCTTTTCCCAATTAGATGGTGTATTGAATGGATGTTCTGGATCGTATGGTTGATAGTTAGAATAGTATTCTGGTGCATCAAAGTCTGGACCGATGTAGCGTTCTAGGACGAGTTTAGAAGGTGCGTCTGTTCCACCATCTGAGAAGAATCGAATGCTTCCTTCAGCGACTGTGCGTTCAACAATCTTACCAGCTTCTCTAAAGATAACACCTACTGAAACTTCTGGATTATCAGATGGAGTTGGAGACCAGTTAGTCCAACGACGGGTTTCATCATCTGAACCATCGTTAACATAGTCCACACGGTCATGAGAATTTGGATCAATATCATTGGTTGCTGAAGCAAATGAGCGGTTGCTATCGTCATCAAAGTAAGGGTTATCTGATAGGTTTTCACCGAGTTTATCAGTCACACGTACTGCTACTTCAGCAGTTAAATCAGTACCTAAAACGCGACCATGAACTGTAAATTCACCAGCATTCGCTAGATTTTCAGTTGGAACTTCATCCCATTCAACAGTCAAGTCTTTGACTTCATAGCCATCTTTACCTGTGAAATAGACGCCTACTTTCGTTGGTAACTCAAGAGTATGACCCTTCGCAACCAAGCGAGATGACTTCACAGCGACTACTGGTTTACTTGCTAGCAACTCTTTATCATTTGTAAAGTGTAAACGGTATTCACCTAGAATATCTCCATTTTCAGCCTTAACGACTACACGAACTGGATCCCCTTCACGAACGCTTGGAATCACTGTAGCAATACCATTTTCAGTCACACTTGCTGTAACAGTTGGTGCTTGCCCTTCAATTGCTTCTAAATAGTAATCAGCTAAACCAGGATTAAATCCTGACAAATCTTTGCCATCTACTTGGATTTGGACTTGAGCAGTTTTAGCCGCAGCTACTTGTTTAGAGAAGATTTGAATTTCTGTGATAGAAGTACCCCACTTGTCATCTGGTCGAACCATGCGGATGCGAACTGCATAAGTGTTGACCTTATCAAAACTAAAGTGGGTCATTTCTCCAGCTCTGACTTGATCAGGAGCTTTGAGATTTGTTACTTGTTTCCAGTTTTTATCGTTATTAAAGACATGGTCTTCACTAGCGACAAAGCTTGGATCCTTAGGAACCGTTGGAACTTCTGTACCAACATAGTATTCGATAACATAAGACTTAGGTGCACCAACACCGTGATCTTCGTGGAAGGCTACATTGAGGTTATCAACTGATCGTTTAGACATGATACCAGAATCTCCAAATAGAATTCCGACTGATGCCTCACTTGTACGTTTCCAGTTTGTCCAGCGGTTTGCTGGTTGATCATTAAATGAGATTAGTTTGTCATTGACATTTGCTACTGAATCGCTTGGATTTGAGTCTGATGCAAAGGCAAGTGGCAACTCTGAACCTGTCCACTGGTCAGAAATATTGGCACCAGTTTCTGTCTGAGCAGATACACGAACATGAAGTTTTGTTGGTAACTGAGTACCTTCCACATGTCCTGTCACTGTAAAGCTACCTTCGTGTGCATACTGGCTTGGATCAATAGCATCCCAAGTCACTTTAGCTGAAGATACTTGTCCATTTGAGTGGTAAGTACGGACGCTTTCTGGTAATTGAGGAACTTCTGAAACAGGAGTTGTTACACTCACTTCTTCAACAGCAATGATACCTTCTACAGATACCTTAGCATGTGCTTCTTTCTCGACTCCTTCAACTTTTCCTAAGACATCAAAGCTATGATACTTAGCAAGTTCTTCTTTAGCAACTGCTTGCCAAGTTACCTTGTGAACTTTTGGAAATCCTTTGTCATATTCAACAGTTACTGTATCTGGTAGACTTGGTTCTTGGTTCAAACCTGTTACTACGCTGACTGGGCGAATAGCTTGGACGACTTTGCTTTCAGTATTCGCTTGAATATTCAAGTCAATTTGACCTTCAGCTCCTTCAAATTGGACTTTCAGTGTTACTTGACCAGGTTTGTGCAATTCAAGCATACCTTTACGAACAGTAACCTCTCCCTCACCTGTAGTTGAGAAAGTCACCTTGTCAGCTTTCAAGACAGCTTCAGTACCATCTTGATAGTGAGCAAAGACCTTGATACCAACAGTTTGGTCTTCTTTTAAAGCATCTGCATTTTCTACCTCTAGGCTCAAACGTTCAATCTGTGGAGCTTCTTGTAAGAATTGGATAGCATAAGCTTGAAGTGGCCCACCATCATTTGGTTGAACATAAATGCTTGCACGCATACCATTTGCTTCGTTAGCTTGAATAACTGTTACTTGAGCATTTTCAGCTAAAGCTTTGACTTGAGGCAACTCAGCTCCATAAGCAAGTTTATGGTATAGAACTGGTTGGTCAGTTGAGAGACCTTCTACTGCTTGGTCTGCTACTGTTACAGTCGGTACTACTGGACCAGCAGCTTGACCTTCGGCAACTACGAATGTAGCTGCGATTTCGTTATCACCTGAAATTCCTTTAACTTGAATGCGAGAACCTGGGATAGCTAGTTTAGCTTGATCTTCAGCTGCAACTTCCCACTTATCAACGTCATAGCTTCCTACAGTACCATCTGACAACACATAGGTAACAGATGGATCAACCGTACTTAGATCTGTAGTTGGTGCAATTCTCTTAACTACAGGCAATTCTGTTTGAAGAGCCAAGACTTCAACACGCGCTTCGACGTCACGGCCGTCTGCCACACCTTTAACAGTAAAAATACCAGGTTTGTTGACATCAACTGCGGACCATTCTACTGGAAGTTTTGCACGGCTGCCATCACTGTAGATAAATCCTACTTTCGAAGGCATTTTTGCAGCTTGACCAATTACTGTACGAACTTTAGGAACCTCTGTACCTAAAACAGTCTTTTCTTCTTGGTCTTTCTTACCTGTGAAAATGGTTGTTTGACCAGATTTCAAGAAATCAGAATGAGCAGTCAAGGTGAATTTTCCCGCTTGCTCAGTTGATTTGACAATCACAACACCCTTACCATTAAAGGCTTTGCGAATCCATGAACCATCTGCTTGTTCTTTGTAACGTTCACGGCTGGCTTGTTCCCCGTTATCCACACCGACAATCTGACCTTGTCCATGCAACTGGAATCGAACAAGATTATTGGCAGTAGGAACTACGTTACCTTTACTGTCAACAATTTCGTAATAGATATAAGTGAGGTCTTTTCCGTCAGCTGCGATAGCATGTTCTTCTTTGACCAAACGAACCCCTGCAGGTTCTCCAGCAGTCACAATCTTATCACGAGCAATGATGTTACCAGCTTCGTCACGAGCTACTGCTTCCAAAGTACCA
This sequence comes from Streptococcus sp. HPH0090, assembly GCF_000411475.1. Classification (GTDB taxonomy): domain Bacteria; phylum Bacillota; class Bacilli; order Lactobacillales; family Streptococcaceae; genus Streptococcus. Next base: position 843,718 of record NZ_KE150464.1, read on the forward strand.
GCTTCAAAAGCAACCTTCCATTCAAGGTAAAGTTCATTAGCGTTGGCACCTTCTTGGTAAGTGCGTCCATCGCTTGTTTGTTTTTTAGTAAATGTCTTCTTGCCTAGAGTTTCACCATTCAAGAACAGTTCTACACTTGCAGCGTTAGAATAGGCACGGACTGGAATGTTACCATCTGCATCCGCTACATTCGCTTTTAGAGTAGGATTTTCCCAGTTCCAGTGAGGAAGCAAGTGAACCATTGGTTTCTTCTCAGCAGATACCCATTGACTTTGATACAAGTAATAATCATTCTTTGGAATTCCCGCAGTATCTACGATACCAAAGTAAGAACTCTTAACTGGAGTTTGGTTTTGGTTATGCCATGGAGTAGGCTCACCAATATAGTCCGTACCTGTCCAGATAAACTGACCAGCATAACCAGCATTGTCTCGGTCAAAAGTCCAAGATGCAGTGGCTGTTTTACCCCAGCCAACACGGTCATTACCATAGTCTGATTGCTCATAATGACGGTAAGCCTGATTACTGTGAACCAACTCACTCTCTGGGCGGAAATAGCTACCACGAGTACGTGTCGCAGAAGAAGTTTCTGAACCGTAAATCAACCAATTTGGATGTTTGGCACGAAGTTTCTTGTAGTTATCCTCTGAATAGTTAAATCCAACTGCGTCAAGTTCATTTGCAATCTTTTCATGATCACCACTACCATCACCAAAGCGGAACTTGTCTGCTCCCATAGTGACATAGCGTGTTTTATCAACTGCTTTAATCACTTGAACCAAGCGTTTAACAGTTGCTAGAGAACGAGGTTTCCCGTCTGCTTCACCGATTTCATTACCGATAGACCACATAACGATAGCAGGGTTATTTTTCCCTCTTTCGACCATAGTACGTAGGTCAAAGTCAGACCATTTTTCACCTTTCTTAGCATCTGGGTGAGTAGCATCTTTATCAAAGAAGCGACCGTAGTCATACTGTTTCTTACCACCATACCAAGTATCGAAAGCTTCTTCTTGGACCAACAAACCAAGCTCAGCAGCGATCTGTAAAGTTTGCTCACTAGCTGGGTTGTGAGTTGTACGGATAGAGTTTACACCCATATCCTTCATCTGTTTCAGACGACGGTATTCTGCTTTATAGTTTTCTTCAGCCCCTAGAGCTCCGTGGTCATGGTGAAGAGAAACTCCATGGAATTTGATGCGTTCACCATTCAAAGAGAAGCCTTCATTTGGTGTCCAGTTGTAGTAACGGTAACCAAACAAGTCCTTCTTAGCATCGACCAATTGGCCATCACGATAGACACGAGTCACCAATTCATAAAGGGCAGGTTTATCGTTAAGAACAGTCCACAGTTTTGGTTTATCAACTTGCAAAATAGCATTCAAGCTTGTTGACTGATGTGCTTTCAAGACTTGGCTATCTGTACGAACTAAGTCTGTTACAGCTTGACCGTTACGTTCGATAATTTGGTATTCAGCAAGAATTTCATGATCTTTGTCATCTGTGTTGACAATCTTACTTGTTACATGAGTATCAACTTTACCATTCTGTTGTTTTTCAAGATCTGGTGTTAAGATTGTTGTTCCATTCTTTTCAGCATGAACTTTATCTGTAACTTGAAGGGTAACATCACGGTAGATACCACTTCCTGAGTACCAACGACTACTTGGTTGTTTATTAATGGCATGGACTGCGACGACATTTTCGCGACCGTCTTTATGGAGATAGTCAGTAATGTCATATGAGAATTGGTTGTAACCATTTGGATAATGATCAACTAGCTGACCATTGACATAGACCTGAGAATCCATATAAACCCCATCAAATGTGATACGAACATTCTTATTGAGGTTTTCTTCATCAAGTTTAAAGGTCTTACGATACCAAGCATCACCACCATTTAGCTGTCCACCTTCGTTTTGGGCAGGAGAGTTATGGTCAAAGTCATTGTAGATACTCCAGTCATGAGGAAGGTCTAATTTCTTCCAGTTAGTAACATCAGCATCCGGTTTGACTGCATCTTTAGCATTGGCATTGAGCTTGAAATGCCAGTTTTGGTTGAATTCTACTTTTCTATCCTCAATCAACTGTTTTACCTCATCATTAGTTGCAGGTTTGAGCTCTGGTTTTTCTGTTTGAGCAGATTGATCCTGAGTCACAGCTGGAGCTTGCTTTTCTACATCAGAGGTTTCTTTTTTCTCAGGAGTAGTCTCAGTAGTTGGGGCTTCCACTTTTTTCTCTACTTCATGATTAGTTTCTACTGCTTCACTGTTAACAGTTTCTGTTGTTACAGGTTGTTCAGAAGCTTTTGATACTACAGCTTCCTCTTTAGGAGCTTCTTTCTCCACATTTTCTGTAGCAACAGCGACTGGAGTTTCATCCGCAGATACAGTACTTGCACTAGCTAAATTAGCTCCAAATAAAACTGAGCAAGTTCCGATTAACACTGAGCAAGTTCCTACCGTAAATTTACGGATGCTATAGACTCTTTTTCGATTCCAATGATCTTTTCCCATAGGGTTCTCCTTGTTAAGTAACCGCTTCCATTTTTAATTGAAAACGCTTTACTTTTATTGTATTTATTACTTCTATTCTATAAAATAATATAGGAAACATCAATAGAATCCCTATAAAAATCATACTTTTGATTCTTTTTTCTATAATTTGTAGAAAAGCAGAAAAATGTGAATGTACATTTAGACAAATACGTCAAAACAGCTGTTTCACTTATAGAAACAGCTGTTACTGAAAAACTATTCTGAATTTACCTTCGATTACTGATTATCATTCTTTTCTTTTAACATCTTGAGCATCTCATTTTTACGTTCTTCTAGCTCTGCAATTTGCTGGAGTAAAAGTCCTGAAAAATCACAATGAAGCTCTTCAGTTTCGCCACTATTATACCAATATAAGGCTACTATGTGATTGTCCTTATCAAAGCAGAAAATTACATCTCCATCACCGATGATAGACAGAAATGGAATATAATCCACAAAGCCCAGAGCGTGTAATTCCTTGGTTTTAATTCGAATATCTAAGAAATCTGGGATGCCATTTGCAATTCCAAAAACCTTAATACCTCGACAGAAGGTCCAAAATGGTGTTACATCGTAAGCCTTGGCTCTTGGCCATAGCTCTTCCCTGACTTCCATAAAGAGACCTCCAAGAGCTGACATGGTGAATTCTCTGAAATCTTCTGGAAGACGAATGCCATATTGAGTTTCAAAATCCTGAACATCTTCTTCCGATGGTTCATTGCCCATGCAAGCGACAACTTGATAAGTTTCCTTATCATAGTGACGAAAATAATCATAAACTTCCTTGAGTGCCATTATTTTAATCCTTTTTTACTCAGAAATATAGACCACAAATCCATCTGATAAGATAACCACTTGTCCTTCTTTAATCTGACAATGACTAGACAAGTCAACTGAATCTCTGTCCAAGACAAAATTTTCCTTAGACTGATTAAAGATAGCTTGAACTTCTTTTTCTTCGTAGATCCATTCCAAGACAATAACATCTGGTTTCACTTCTTTCAAGCTATATGAACCATGCTGAATAATGCTTGCAACTTCCTTACGGACTTGGATTAATTGCTTCATGAAATTCAGCATATCATTGTCCTCAGACACGCGGTCCCAAGGCATGACACGACGGCAATCAGGGTCTGGTCCACCTTTTAGTGCCAGCTCGGTTCCATAATAGATACAAGGAGTCCCTTTTTGAAGATAGAGGAAGGCGAGAGCAACCTTAACATGCTGGATATTCCCATTGGCAGTTGTGAGGATACGCTCTGTATCATGAGAATCTAAAAGGTTAAACATCACCTCTGAGATTTGTTGCTTGTAGTACATTGACTGGCTGTTGATTTCTGAAATAAACTGCTCCGTCTTTTTATGCTGACGCAAGAAATAGTCTTTGATACTTTCAGAAAGTGGGTAGTTCATAACTGCATGGAACTCATCCCCTTTTAGCCAAGGCTGAGATGTATGCCAGATTTCACCTAAAATATACAAATCAGGCTTTTTAGCCAGAACTGCCTTTCTGAAATCTCTCCAGAACTGGTGGTCAATTTCATTGGCAACGTCCAAGCGCCAAGCATCAATATCAAAATTCTCAATCCAATAGGTCGCAACACTTAAAAGAAATTCTTTAACTTCCGGATTGGCTGTATTTAACTTAGGCATATAGCTAGCAAAGGCAAAGGTATGATACGGTAGTTCTTTTGGCTTCTTCAGTTTATCCTCAGTAATTGGAAATTCTTGAATATGGAACCAGTCTTTATAAGGGGAATTTTCTCCATTCTTCAGAACATCTTGCCACTGAGCCGACTGGTATCCGATATGATTAAACACCGCATCTAGCATAATCTTGATGCCCCGTTTATGAGCTTCATCGACTAGATTACGAAAGACTTCCTTGTCTCCAAAATGACGGTCAATCTCAAAATAATCCGTTGTATCATACTTGTGATTGGTCGTCGCTTCGAAAATCGGACAGAGATAGAGTCCAGTGATTCCCAAGTCTTTTAGATAGTCTAGGTGGTCGATAATTCCTTGCAAATCCCCACCAAAAAAGTCATCCCTGTTAGGCGCAAGCTCAGCATCCCACTCTCGAGCTCCATCAGGAGTCAATCTAGGATTTCCATTAGCGAAGCGTTCAGGGAAAATCTGATACCAAACAGTATTTGAAACCCAGCTAGGAACTTGGCAACCATCGATTTCGTGAATGTAAGGAAGCTTGAAACCATTGCCTTCAGCATCCAAGTTTTCCTGAGTATGTTCTACACAACCCTTATCGCCATAGTAGACACCCTGACCTTCCTTATCAAGGAGTTCAAAGAGATATTGAATGCGTGCAAAATCAACAGAGACCGTAACCTGCCAATAGTCAAATAGGGCATCTGAGGTTACTTTGGTCATTTCTTTCTTAGTTTCATACTTATCCTCAATGAAAATAAAGGGATCACCATAATGCAAAATGACCTTTTGAATATCATCTTTCTTTGTTCTAATTCGGATATGTAGCTGATCTTCTTTATACAGATAAGCATACTCTGATTCTGGTCTATGATAAATGGCTGTTAATTCCATGTATTGTCTCCTAAAATTAATAAAACGCAAACGTTTTCATAATCAATGTTTCTAGTATACTACTTTAAGATTCGATTTGCAATACTTGGTCAAGATTCATAATAAAACACCCCAAAAGTTAATGTATTAGATTAACTTTCGAGGTGCAACTATGTTTTTATTTATAATTAAAGGTCTCTCCAGCCAACTTATCTGCTAGCTTGGGAAATAGGGTATAAAATTTATGAGCTAAATTTAGCAAGGTTGGGAGATTGAGCTCGCGTTTGTTTTTGCCTATGGTCTTAACAATTTTTTTAGCTACTGCATCTGGCTCGAGTAGGAAGCGGTCAACTGATTTTAGATAACTGCCGTCTGGGTCAGCCTGGTCGAAAAACCCTGTACGGATAGGACCGGGATTAACCGTCGTCACATAGACACCATAGGGCATGAGCTCAAGGCGAAGAGCATTTGAAAAACCGATAGCCGCAAACTTAGTCGCAGAGTATAGACTAGACTTGCCAGTTGCTATCAAACCTGCCATGCTGACGATATTGATGATATGTCCTTTTCGGATTTCCTTCATACGAGAAGCAACCAACCGAGACAGATTCATTAAAGCAAAGGTGTTAACCTCAAACATCTGATGAATATCTTGATCAGAAATCTTATCAAAATCCTCAAAAATTCCGTAGCCAGCGTTGTTAATCAAGACATCAATCTTGCCATAACGCTGATAGAGTTCGGCTACCAGTCCTTCTAGGGCTTGCTCATCGGTAATATCAATCTCAACCAATTCTGCCTGTAGATGATTTCCGTATAGTTGAGCTAATTTTTCCTTGTTTCTACCAAGTAAGATGAGTTGGTCATCGGGCAAGAGTTTGACCATTTCTTGAGCTAGACCTCCGCTAGCTCCCGTAATGAGAACAGTACGCATCCTTATCCTTTCTCAATCTTCTAGATTTCCACTTCTTCCAAATCTTTAACTACATGGACATTTTCAAAAATCGTTGCAGCATCTTTCTTAAGCTGGCTAATGTCTTTTGAAAGGAAGCGTGCACTGATATGGTTGAGCAAGAGTCGTTTGGCTCCTGCTTCTGTTGCTACCTGAGCAGCCTGCATATTGGTTGAGTGGCCATGATTGCGGGCAATTTTCTCATCACCTTTACCATAAGTGGACTCATGGACAAGAACATCCGCATTAACTCCAAGACGCACACTAGCATCTGTTTTTCGAGTATCTCCCAAAATGGTGATAATCTTACCAGGTCGCGGTGCTGAGATATAGTCTGCTGCCTTGATCTCGGTGCCGTCTTCTAGGATGATATCCTGACCGTTTTTGATTTTTCCAAAGAGTGGTCCAAATGGCACACCAGCAGCCTTGAGCTTTTCAGCATCCAAGGTCCCTTCAAGGTCCTTTTGCATGACACGATAGCCAACGCAGAAAATCGTGTGGTCCAACTCCTCTGCATAGACCGTGAATTTATCTGTTTCAAGGATTTTCCCTAGAGAATCTTGGTCAAATTCATGGAAATGAATCTTATAAGGCAGGCGAGACCCTGATACCCGAAGGCTAGTCAAGACAAAAGACTTGATGCCTTTGGGACCATAGATTTCCAATTCTGTTTGTTCTTCATTGGCCTGAAAGGCACGACTAGAAAGAAATCCTGGCAAGCCAAAGATATGGTCTCCATGTAAATGGGTGATAAAGATTTTGCTGATCTTTCGTGGTCGAATCGTAGTTTCCAGAATGCGATTTTGTGTTCCTTCTCCACAGTCAAAAAGCCAGACTTCGTTAATCTCGTCCAAGAGTTTCAGGGCGAGACTGGAAACATTGCGGGCTTTAGAGGGCTGACCAGCCCCCGTTCCTAAAAATTGAATATCCATTCGTTACTTTCTAATTAATCAAAATATAACATAGCAGTGCGGTTTTCCGAGCGGTAATAAAACTTACCAGTAAAGGCTTTAGCCTCTTGTAGTAAATCTTCTTGACTATAGCCTTTGAGACGCTTGCGACCATCTGCCAAACTTTCCAAATCTGTCAAGGCCGTGAGATTTTCCACGCTAATAACTCCCTCGTCTCCGACAGCTTTCATATAAATCTTTTCAGACTCCTCAAAGACTAGCTGATGAGAAAAAATTTGCGCAATCTCAAAAAGTAAGTCATCCGTAATTGCTTCCTCAACTTCTGAAAAAATGCGACCTAGCCCTTCTCTCTCATAGCAAAAACCAAAAGACTTTCCTGAGAGATTGAGGCGAATAAAAGGTTTGCTTTCTTCAGTGAAACTTGGCTCAACATTGTATAGGTTTAGCTCTTTACTGACTTCCGCAAAATAATCTGTCGCAGCTTGAGGACTCTTTTTCTGGTAGAGTTCTGCAAAGTAAGCATTGACCACGCTTGGTGGAGGGGTGATGAGAGCTAGCTGCTCCTCTTCAGACCTACCAGCTAGAAGCTGGTCCAAATAGACTTTGTCTAGACTTGTATAGCCGCCATATTTGAGAGCTAAAGTTTTGATATCAGCCATAAAATTCTTCTAATCTCCATTTATTTTTCTCAGAAATGTAGCCTCTGATGACTTCGCCGTCATCTTGATAATCCCTTTCTTCTAGGATAGCAACACTCTCTAAATCGTGAATCTTATAGGATTTAGAAAAAGGTACACGCAAGGTAAAGGGTTCAAAAATGTCCTTAATCTTACCCAGCAATAAAGCCTGCAACTGTTCGCGACTATTCTCAGACTTGGCAGAAATCAATGCATATGGGGTTTGAGTAGGCGTGAAATCCTCCACCAAATCCGCTTTATTATAAAGGGTCAAACGAGGAATATCCTCCATATCCAAATCTTTCATGATAGACAGGACTGTTTTTTCATGTTCCTCATGGTAAGGATTGCTAGCATCAATAACATGAACCAAGAGGTCTACGTGCTTACTTTCTTCCAAGGTTGACTTGAAACTAGATACTAACTCTGTCGGTAAGTCTTGGATAAATCCAACGGTATCAGTCAAAGTAACCTGAAGATTGCCCTCCAGATGAATGCTCTTAGTTGTCGCATCCAGAGTCGCAAAGAGCTCATCCGCCTCATACTGGGTCTTACTGGTCAAGGTGTTCATGATAGTTGATTTCCCAGCATTGGTGTATCCAATCAAACCAATCTTAAAGGTACTTGACTCCAAACGTTTTTCTCGAACTGTTGCCCGATTTTTCTCAACGACCTTGAGTTGACGCTCGATATCTGTGATCTGATTGCGAACACTACGACGGTTCAGTTCCAGCTGGCTTTCACCAGGTCCACGGGAACCAATTCCACCTGCCTGACGGCTAAGCATAATCCCCTGCCCCACCAAACGGGGCAAGAGATACTTGAGTTGGGCAAGATGAACTTGGAGTTTCCCTTCATGGCTTCGAGCTCGCATGGCAAAGATATCCAAAATCAACTGCATACGGTCAATTACCTTAACACCCAAGACTTCCTCTAAATTGACATTTTGTCGAGGTGTCAGACGGTTGTTGACGATGACAGTCGTGATTTCTTCTGCATCCACCATTTTAGCAATTTCTTCCAACTTACCTGAGCCTACAAAGGTCTTAGAGTCGTATTTTTCACGCTTCTGTCTGTAGCTATCCACTACGACTGCTCCAGCCGTCTTTGCTAGACTAGCCAGTTCTTCCATGGAGAGGTCAAAATTGTCCATGCCCTGAAGTTCAACACCAATCAGCAGGACTCGCTCCTCTTTTTTCTCCGTTTCAATCATCTAAAAACTCCTCAATCTGGTTTAAAATACGGTCTTTTACACCAGATTCTCCTATCTGATAAAAGGTCACCTGCATGCGATTACGGAACCAGGTCAACTGACGCTTGGCAAAACGACGAGTCGCCTGCTTGAGACTATCACTAGCCTCCTCCAAACTTTGCTCCCCTCGAAAATAGGGAAAGAGTTCCTTATAGCCAATCCCTTTAGCAGCCTGCACCTCTGGATAATGCTCAAACAGCCACTTAGCTTCATCCAATAGTCCAGCTTCAAACATCAAATCCACACGATGGTTAATCCGTTCATACAATTGACTGCGCTCATCGTCCAAGCAAATAATCAACGGCTCATATAAAGTCTCTTGATTTTCTAAATCTTGAGCAAAATGGGCAATTTCCAAGGCACGCATAGCACGGCGACGATTAAACTGGGGAATTTCAAGGCCTGCTTGCTCTATGAGTTGGGCTAACTCCTCATCCGAAAAAGGCTCTAGATTAGCACGATAAGCTAAAATGTCCTCATGGGGTGTCTCCCCACCAAGATGATATCCTTCTAGCAGACTCTGGATATAAAGACCTGTCCCACCAGCAATAATAGCAAGTTTACCACGACTTTGAATATCCTCGATGGCTGTCTTGGCCTCTGAAACAAAATCAAAAGCCGAGTAAGACTCGGTTACATCTCTCACATCAATCAAGTGATGAGGGACAGTTGCCTGCTCCTCCGGACTAGCCTTGGCAGTCCCAATATCTAGGCCTCGGTAGACTTGTTGGCTATCTCCACTAACTACTTCTCCATTAAATCGCTGAGCAACTTCAATGGCAAGTGCAGTCTTTCCAACAGCTGTTGGACCAACAATCACAATTATTTTGCTTTTCATCGTTTTTCCTTGAAAAATTCCCATTTTTTCGTTACTATTATTATATCACAAAATAGACAGGCAGAAAAATGCTATCTCTTAAGCTATTTCCGTCTGATTTATAAATAAAAGGAGGAAGACTCATGGCTAAAGGATTTGCTAAAGGTCTCGTAACAGGTGTTGCAGGAACTGTTGCTGCTGTTGCAGGTGCAGTATACGCATTCAAAAAGAAAGTGATTGAACCAGAAGAACAAAAAGCAGCTTTCATCGAAGAAAACCGTAAAAAAGCAGCTCGCCGTCGCGTATCACGTTAATAAACAAAAAAGAAGTTGGTTTTTCCAACTTCTTTTGTTGTTCTTAAATAGCCAAGTCAAACTTCAACTGCGGCTTTACTGGATCATAATCAACCAACTCAAAATCTTCTGCTTTAATATCAAAGAAGTTGGTCTTATCTGGTACATTCAAGACCAAACGTGGTTGGCAATTTGAAGGCTCACGACGGAGCAATTCCTGAGCTTGTTCAAATTGATTGTCGTAGATATGAAGGTTGTTGATAAAGTAGAAGAATTTTCCTACCTTCCAACCAAAGTGTTTAGCAATCATCATTTGAAGAGCCACATACTGCATGGCATTGATGTGATGAGCTACAAGCATATCGTTAGAGCGCTGAGTCAAGGTTGCATCCAAATAGATTTCCCCATCTACACGACGGACATCAAACATGGTTTGAAAAGCACAAGGAAGAAGTCCGTCTGTTTCCTCAAAAGCTTGATAATCCCAAAGTGAGATGATATTGCGACGGTTCCAAGGATTGGCTTCCAACTGTTTGAGGATTTTATTGATGATGTCGTGCTTCTTAACTACAGCACCATAACGCTCCCCAATAGTACCTGTGTCTCCCACTTCCCAATCATTCCAGTAGTGAACATTGTACTTGTCATTGAGAACTTCTAAGCTATTTGTCTGGTCTTGATAAATCCAGAGCACTTCTTTGATAGCTGATTTGATAGCAATTGGACGTAAGGTTGTGATTGGAAATTCGCCCTTAGACAAATCATACTCCGCAAAAGCACCTGTAATGTACTTGGAGTTGGCAACTGTTCCGTCCTTGTACTTGGGACGAGCCTGTTCTGAAAAGACACCTTCATTGAGAATTCGCTCAATATTTTCTTTAAAAATCTTATCTGCTTTTGTCATTTACCCTTACCTCAACTTTTATTCTTAACTAGTATAGCATAAAAAAAGAAAGGAGGAAAATCACTCGCTTAAAGATAGTAATTTTCTCCTTTTAATACTTATTAACTATTATTGCAAGACAAGAGATGCTGCTCCGATAACTCCGGCATCATTTCCTAGAGTTGCAAGAGCCAATTTAGTGGTTGTGCGAACTTGTGGGAAGGTATTTTCATCGTAAACCTTTTGCACGCCTTGAAGAAGGAAGTCTCCTGCAGCTGATACACCTCCACCGATAACGATAGTTGATGGGTTTAGGATAGAACCAATATTGGCACATGCAATACCCAAGTAACGTGAGAAGTTACGGTAAACGATCAAAGCAAGGTCGTCCCCTTCTTTTGCCAAATCAAAGACAGTTTTAGCTGTTACTTCTTCTCCATCATCAATCAAGCGTTTCAACTCTGCATCACCTTCGTACTCATCAGCATAACGACGAGTCAAGTTGACAATCCCTGTAGCTGAAGCTACTGTCTCAAGACAGCCTTTTTTACCACAAGTACATGCGATTGGTTGGTCAAAGTCAACTGTGATATGTCCAAGTTCACCTGCAGCACCTGCAACACCGTGAAGCAATTTTCCTTCTGCCACGATACCGCCACCAACACCTGTACCAAGTGTCATAAAGACAACGTCTGGTTGGTTTTCACCAGCCCCCATCCAACGCTCACCAAGAGCAGCTACGTTGGCGTCATTGTCGATAAAGAATGGAATCCCCAAGGCTTTTTCCATTTTTTCTTTGATTGGTTGAAGAGTTTTCCAGTTGAGGTTGTAGGCACCGATAACAGTTCCTTTTTCACGGTCAACCACACCAGGTGAACCCATACCAATTCCACGAAAATCTTCAGCAGATAATCCAAGTAAGTCCAAACGGTGTTGGATCGATTCAATCATATCGTCTACGATATGGCTTCCTTCATCCAAAATGTTAGTCTTGATAGACCATTTTTCTTGGATTTCTCCTTCTTGCGTTAAAATAGCGAACTTGATAGATGTTCCACCAAGGTCAATCCCAATAATCTTTTGACTCATCTTTTTCTCCTTTATGATTATATCAACTTCCATATTATTTTATCAAACTTATTTCTGCAATTCAAGAAAACTTCTAGTTATTTCTGCAAACTCTTTTGGTTTGGCCCTATTCAGAACATGAGGTCCATCAGGAATAATCTGAAACTGAGAATTTGGAATCAGTTGTTGCAGATCTTTCATAGACTTTAGATTAGGCTTATCCTGACTACCACAGATTAAAAAAGTTGGATATGAACAATTCTTTGCAATCTCTCTTAAATCAAGTGTTTTTAATTCTTCAGATACTCCAACTAAAAGCGATTTGTCTGCTCCCTGCTTCTCAAATATCCTTTTTGGGAGTAGTTTAAATATCAGAGATTGAATATAAAAAGGGATGTTTCCCGCTAGTTTCAATGGACAACCTGATAAAATCAAGGCCTGAAGATTTGGCAGATTGTAACTTGACAATTCTAATGCAAGTGCAGCCCCTAAAGACAAGCCAACTAATACAAAAGGTTCTGTTTCCACTGTTAAGCGCTGATAAATGCGTTCCTTGGCTTCTTGGTAGGTTCCAACTCCTGCAGGAAATAAGTCCAGTGCTTCAGAGGGATAATCTGTCAGCAAATCCTGAACTTCTTTCCAACTATCTGCTGACTGTCCCAAACCGTGTAAAAATATTAGTTTCATTTAATGCTCCTTTTTTACTGACAACTCATACAATCCCCTAACTGCATTACAGCCATAGATAGCTTCTGCTTGTGCCAAATCTTCTATGGTCAAGACCTTCTCTTCTACCTGCCCACTTTCAAGTAAATGTTGACGATAAATCCCTGGTAACAGGCCTAGCTGACTAGGAGGTGTATAGAGCTTGCCATCCATTTTTAAGACCAGATTCCCAATAGAGGTTTCAAGCAATTTTCCACCAGCAGTGTGATAAATGATTTCCTGATCTCCCACTGTCAAATGTGGTCGGAATGTCGTCTTAAAGTAGGTAAATGCCTGTTGCAAATCAGCTTCTTGCTGACAAAGCTTGGCCTGACAAAAACTAGAGCTAAGTGGTGTCAATACTTGTCGTTCAATTTCAATCTCTCCAGATTTGCTGAGACTGATTCGCAGTCGATATTCTTGATGGAAGTCACAGGCTTGACACTCCTCCTCTATCTTTTGTTTCAGAACTTCTGGATCAAATGGAAAGGCAAAATAACGACTAGCCTTTTGTAGTCTTTCAAGATGTTGAGTTTCAAAAAGTAATTTCCTCTGGCTAATTTTTCCTGTTGTAATCAGTTGAAAACGAGGCTGTTTACGATAGAGAACTGCCGCTTTTTGATGGACTTCACGGTATTCTGACTCCCAAGTACTATCCCAAGTAATGCCTCCACCGACTCCATAGATGGCTTGTCCTTGATGCAGTTGAATAGTTCGAATAGCCACATTGAAAATCCGTCGCCCATTGGGAAGTAAAAGACCAATCGTCCCACAGTAAACTCCACGCGGTTGTGGTTCCAAGTTCTTAATAATTTCCATGGTCGCTATCTTGGGAGCTCCTGTGATGGATCCACAAGGAAAGAGTGATCGGAAGATTTCTACTAGGTCAACATTCGGTAGTAACTGACTCTTGATAGTCGAAGTCATCTGCCAAACCGTTGAATATTGCTCCACTTGGCATAAACGTTCCACATGCTCACTTCCAACCTCAGACAGGCGATTCATGTCATTGCGCAAGAGGTCTACTATCATCATATTTTCTGAGCAATTTTTGGGATCTTGTTCCAACCAAACCGCCTCTTTCAAGTCTTCAGCATCAGTCAGACCACGTTTAGTCGTCCCCTTCATAGGACGAGTGGTCAACTCACGCCCATTTTGCTCAAAAAAGAGTTCTGGACTCATGGAAATCACTGCCATGTCGTCATGTTCAACATAGGCATTATAACCTGCTTCCTGTTCCACCACCATGCGATTGTAGATAGTAAAAGGATTAGCACTTAAATGCTGCTTGAGTTGGACAGTATAATTGACCTGATAGGTATCCCCTTGCCTTAAATGATGGTGAATTTGGGCAATAGCCTTTTCATAGTCCTCTGCAGAAGTTACTTCCTGCCAGTTTGAAGGCAAATCCACCTTCTCATAAGTCAGAGGGATACTGGATTTTTCTACACTGTCATGAACGGTGAAATAGAGGAGATACTCTCCCAGTAAGGGAACTGAGTGGACTGCTAACTTCTCCTCAAAAGCTGGTGCAGCCTCATAGCTGACATAACCTACCACATAATAGCCCTGCTCTTGGTAGCTTTCTACTTGTGCCAGCAAGTCTGACACTTCTGCTAAATCTCTCGTTTTTAACTCTTTGATAGGTTGAGTGAAGGTGTATCTCTCGCCCAAAGTCCTAAAATCAATCACTGTTTTTCTATGCATATCCTAAGTATACCATAAAAGCCAGACCCCAAAAAGGAGATCTGGCTTTTTATGATTGATTTAAATAACGAAGCTCACTCAACATAATCTAACAAATAACCATAACCCTTTTCTTCCATTTGATCCTTTGGAATAAAACGGATAGAAAGGCTGTTAATGCAATAGCGAAGGCCCCCCTTGTCCTGAGGTCCGTCTGTAAAGACATGTCCTAAGTGGGAATCACCAGTTCTATTTCTGACTTCTGTTCTGACCATATTATAAGACTTGTCTTCCTTATAGGTCGCAACATCTGGACTGATAGGCTGGGTAAAACTTGGCCAACCACAGCCCGATTCAAATTTATCTTTCGAAGAAAAGAGAGGTTCTCCAGTTGCCACATCCACATAAATTCCTGCTTCAAACTTATCCCAGTAACGATTTGAAAAAGCTCGTTCTGTTTGACTGTTTTGAGTCACTGTATACTCTTCAGGAGAGAGGAGTTTTTTCAATTCATCGTCACTCGGTTTTGGATATTTACTCGCATCAATAACAGGATAGGATGCTTGATTGACATTGATATGGCAGTATCCATTTGGATTTTTCTGGAGATAGTCTTGGTGATAGTCCTCAGCCACGATAAAATTTCTTAAGGCTTCCTTTTCAACCGCAAGAGGCTGGTCATACTTTTGAGCAACTTGCTCAAAGACTTGATTGATGACTTCTAGGTCCTGCTCGTCCTTATAGTAGACTCCCGTTCTGTACTGAGTCCCCACATCATTTCCCTGCTTATTCTTACTAATTGGATTGATAATGCGGAAATAATGGAGCAAGATTTCTTTTAAAGAAATTTGATTGGCATCGTAGGTCACATGAACAGTCTCAGCATGACCTGTTTGGCCGATCAATTCATACTGGGTTGTTTCTCCTCTACCATTCGCATAGCCAGAAACAGCATCTGTCACACCTGCTACTCTTGAAAAATACTCTTCAACTCCCCAGAAACAGCCTCCCGCTAGATAAATTTCATGTAGGTCAGCATCTTTACTTGGCTCCGTTTTTTTCTTGGCCTTTTGTCCTTGACTAACTGCTGCCTTCTCGATTTGAGTGGTATCTGTGTAGCTTGCGCTTCTTTTTTCCCAAAGAAATAAAAGTCCGATAATAACGCAAATGATGATTCCTATGAATACAATTATTTTTAATTTATCATTCATGATGAGCCTCTAATCTATGCTTTTTAAAGTCTTTAAAATAGTTTCCTTGTCCATAAAGCCTGGCTGGGTCTTAACTAGTTTGCCTTCTTTATCGATAAAGGCCTGAGTCGGATAAGAACGGACTCCGTAACTTGCTAAGAGTTTTCCCGAAGGATCTAGAAGGACAGGGAGATTTTTATAGTCCAAGCCCTGATACCATTTTTGGAAGTCTCCTTCTGCTTGCTCTCCTTTTTGTCCAGGAGAAACAACTGTCAAGATGATATAGTCATCACTTTCTTCTTTAGCCAGCTCATCTGTATCAGAGAGGCTGGCTAGACAAATAGAACACCAAGATGCCCAAAATTTGAGATAGACTTTTTTGCCTTTGTAATCTGATAGGCGATAAGTTTTACCATCAACTCCCGTAAGTTCAAAGTTTGGAACTTCTTCTCCTTTTTTTGCTACCTGAGAATTAACTTGCGCATTTTTGTCTCCATTTTGTTTATCAGCCTCGCTCGTCGTCTGATTGTTACAAGCCGATAGACAGACCAGACTAGCGCAGACCAATACAGTTGCTTGCCATGTTTTCATTTTCATCACCTTTCTTATTAGATATATGAATATAGATAACGGTTTCATAGCTCTATTATATACCTACCTTTCTAAAAATACTTGGAATCTGCTCGGAAATTAAGGCATCTTTTGGGACACAAAAAACTCCCACCTGCTTAGCAGACGAGAGCTTTCAACTTTTTATCTATATTTTTCTTATAAAATCTTGAGGATATTGAGCACGCGCCCCTCCAATCAGTTTCGGACGACTAGCGAGGGCAGTTACATGGGCTTGGCCGATTGATCTCAAAACTGGACGTATCGGTACTTGAACATGTTTGATATGCATCCCTATAGCCGTATCTCCAATATCGAGTCCTGCATCTGCCTTGATAAATTCGACCTCAACTGGGTCTTTCATATAGCGAAAGGCCGCCAATTGCCCTGATCCTCCAGCGTTCAGTGTCGGAAGAACACTAACAATCTCAAGATTGTATTTGATTGCAACCTCTCGTTCTACTACCAAGGCCCGATTGACATGTTCACATCCCTGAACTGCTAGATGAATTCCTCTCGCTGACAAGATTTCTAAGATCTTTTGAACAATTAATTCCCCAATTTCTTGACTAGAATCTTTCCCGATGTGTCCTCCTATCACCTCACTAGAAGATAAGCCCAAAACAAAGAGAGCTCCCTCATGGAGAGAAGCTTTTGCTAATACATCTTCTAGGATTTCCTCTACCTCTTTTTGTAAATGTCCTTGGTCCATACTTTACCTCGCTTATTTCCTTCTATGATATCGTTTTTTCATCATTTTATCAAGCTGGGAACATAGTTTCGCTTCCAAACGACTGTTTATATTTTCTAAATCAAAAAAGACAGAGAATTTCTATCTCTGTCTCATTTATAACCATCATTATACTTTTTGGAGTCCTTGAACAGCATCATGATTAATGATAACTTGACCGTATTCTTGGAGAACTGAACGGCTGATATCACTATCATCGGCAAATTCACGCATGCGAGCCAATAACCACGCTGGATAAAGACTTGGATGATCTTCTACATCAACCAAAACTGTTAGATAGTATTGGTCGTTCATTTTGTAAAGTTCTGAAGTCTCCATTTGGTAATCAACTGTTTTCGCAAAAGAAACCAAACTAGTTAAGTCGTCAAAGCGTAGGATGTAGTAGATATAAGGTTCTCTTTTCCCTTCATCCACCTCAGCAATTTCATCAATCGCTGCTTCCTCTTCTTTTTCAACCTGCTCTAGAGATTGAATAGCTTCAATGTCTTCTTTAGTTTTCTCTGCCATGGTTTTTTCCAATGTTTTCAAGAACTCATCTGGAGACATTTTTGCTAGTTCATCCATGTCAGGAAGGTCTGCCAGATCCTCAAAATCCAAATTTTGGTCAATCTTAGACTTGGTTACAAAGACATCAACCTTATCAGGCTTCGGTGTCACTCGGAAGCTAAGCATACCTGTATCCAGGAAACTGTCTGGCATCTCTAACTCATCCAGAATGGCATAGAAGAACTCTTCTGTTTTTTCTTGTGGAACGAGAAAGTCTGCGATTTCCATTCCACGATCCATCAAATCTTCTAAAGACATCGTGATTTTTAAAGTCGTATCACTGATTTGTTTCATTTTCATAGTTCGTAACCTCATACTTTCAGTTCTATCTATTATACAAGATTTAAATGATTTTATCAAAAGAATGGCGTTGGAATGTGATATAATACTAGTATCTATTTTAGAATGTAAGAAAGAAAGTTTCATGAAAAATATAAAAGTTAATGCTTTGGCTAGCTTGCTGGTCAATATTTTAAACATCGTTTTTCCCCTGATTACCAATCCCTATCTAACGCGGATTCTTAGTAAATCAAATTATGGTTACTTTAATACAGCTAACACCTGGGCGAGCTTTGTCATTCCACTAGCTGCCTTTGGGATATACAATTATGGGATTCGAGCAATTAGTAAAGTAAAGGATGACAAAAATAAGATTAATTATGTCTTTTCTAAGTTGTTCTATATTTCGCTCATTACTTCAGTTGTAACAACCGCTATTTATTTCCTCTTTATTTATTTTGATACTAGTATTGTCAATCTAAAAATTCTTTACTATATCCTTGGAATCCAAGCTCTCTTCCAATTTCTGAATATCGAATGGATGAATGAAGCCTATGAGAATTATTCTTTTATCCTTTATAAAACACTCGTGATTCGTATTGGAATGTTGGTCGCTATCTTCGCTTTCGTTAAGACACCTGATGATATTGTTCCCTATGCTATAATCATGAGTGCAACAACCATTATCAACTATCTACTCAGTTTCCTATGGATTAAACGAGAAGTTTCCTTTGTCAAGATTGAAATCATCGAACTTCTCAAAGCATCTAAGCCTCTTCTGACCATGTTGCTTCTAGCAAATGCCAATATGCTCTACACCTTGCTAGACCGTATGTTCATTACCAAAGGACCGGATGAGAATTACATCTCCTACTACACTATTGCTTCAAGTATTGTTATGCTGATTGCTAGTGTCCTGAGTGGAGCTATCAATGTCAGCATTCCTCGACTTGGTTACTACTTAGGAAAAAAAGATTTTCATTCTTATAAGTATCTGGTCAACCAAGGTGCATCTCTCTTTTTCTTCCTCATGATTCCGACTAGTATCGGAATTATGGTTTTAGGAACTTATGCAACTGTTATCTACTCTTCTGAGAAATATATAGAAGCAGGAATTGTAACAAGCGTCTTTGCCTTTCGAACCATTATCTGGGCTATCGAATTAATCCTTGGAAAGCAAATTATCTTTATCAATGACCATGAAAACCGATTAACAGCTTTCTACTTTATCGGTGGCGGTGTCAATGTCATCCTAAACTCTCTACTCCTTTTCAACAACATCTTTACTCCTGCCTACTACATCGGGACAACGATTATTGCTGAGGCAATTGTGGTTCTACTTGAAATCCGCTTTATTCAGAAACATAAACTCTTGGATTTGAAAGAAATCTTTGGAACATTAGCTCGCTACACAATTGTGTCACTAGGCTTTATCCCAATTTACTATATCTGTAAAATTCTCTTCCAAGTTCATTCATACACAGTGAATATGGCTATGCTCAGTATGGTAGTAGCTACAATTGCCGGATGTGCTATTTATTATGCTTTCGCTCTCTTTATCATTAAGGATAAAACCCTTCACTATGCAATAGATCTAGTTCGTGCAAAAATCAAACGAAGTTAACAAAACACCTATAAAGCTTAAGCTTTATAGGTGTTTTTATTGTAGAAAAATTTAATTAAAAGTCATTTAGAAACTTAATTCTTTTCTTGGCTCGTTTGTGTCTTAGGTTCAGTAGATTGATTTTTTTCCTCAGACGCAACAGATGAGCTTTCTGTTTGTTGAGTTCTCTCTACTTCTGTTGTTTCGAAAATGTGCCCCTGACTATTTGCTACCGTTTGTTCCTGAGTTGTTACCTCGGTTGTAACAGTCGTCCAAATTCCATCTGCATTGAGCTTGTACCCGTCAGGACTTGTTCCATTTCTTAGGAGAGAACCATTTGTTTGGAAATAGTACCAGTTACCATTCAGTTGTTGCCAACCAGTTTCCATAGCACCACTTGCATTGAGATAATAGCTGGCTCCATTTATCTCTTGAAGGCCTGTTAGCATGATACCTTCCTTGTCGAGATAGTACCAAAGACCTTTGTCTTTGAACCAACCTGTTTTCATGGCACCACTTCCTGTGAAGTAATAATAATGGTTATCAAGCCATTTCCAACCTGTCTGCATAGCGCCACTTGCGTTGAGATAATAACGGGAACCATTAATTTCTTGAAGGCCTGTTAGCATGATACCTTCTTTATCTAGATAGTACCATAGTTCCTTATCTTTGAGCCAACCTGTCTTAATAGCGCCGCTGCTTGCGAAGTAATAATAATGGTTATCAAGCCATTTCCAACCTGTCTGCATAGCTCCGCTTGCATTGAGATAATAACGAGAACCATCGATTTCTTGGAAGCCTGTTAACATGACACCTTCTTTATCTAGATAATACCAGATGTCCTTATCCTTGAGCCAACCTGTTTTCATCGCACCACTGCTTACGAAGTAGTAATAATGGTTATTGAGCCATTTCCAACCTGTCTGCATAGCGCCACTTGCATTGAGATAATAGCGAGAACCATTAATCTCTTGAAGGCCTGTTAGCATCACACCTTCTTTATCTAAGTAGTACCAAGTATCTTTATCCTTGACCCAGCCAGTTTTCATAGCTCCGGAGCTAGCAAAATAGTTCCAATGACCCTCAATTAAGGCCCAACCAGTTTGCATGATACCATTTTGATTAAAGTAATAGGTAGTGCCGTTGATATTCTTTTTACCAACTGTTCGAATACCATCTTCATCATAATAATACCAGCTTGAACCTTGCTTTTGCCAACTAGATGCGCTACCTTCTGTTTGAAGAGCGCCACTACTTGCAAAGAGCATCTTCTTGCCATTAAAGACTTGTAAGCCAGTCAGCATTTTACCATCTTTATCAAAGAGATATTTTTGACCACCAATTTCAGCTAGTTCATTGTAACGTCTTGCACCGTTTGACTGGATATAGTACCAAGTATTATCATGATAGAACCAACCACCCGTCTGCATTTTGCCATTATTGTTTAGGTAGTAGTCATTAAATTTTGGTTCTCCGTTCCATTCGTCGGTGATACGGAGCCAACGACCACTCTGCATTTGACCTTTTCCGTTAAAGAAATATGTAGCACCAGCAATGTCTTGCCAACCAATAGCCATCTGACCATCTTTCAAGCGATATTTCCAATGACCATCTTCTTGATACCATTTCTCTTCAACAGTAGGAATATTCGGAAAATCTCCTGAAACATTTGTAAAGCCTTTATCACTAATATCAAATACAGTTGCATCCTGAGTTTTACTTGATGCATGAATCACTTGAATATTTTTCTTTTGGAGATAATCTCTCGTTGAAGCAACGTTAATATCACCTCCAGTCGTTTGAATGACCATACTAGGAGAAAGATGATTAATGAAGTCAATTGTATTAGAAATCTTAGCATCATAGTGATGATTCCATTTCATCATATCTACTTTGCCAATCACAGGACCTAACTTGTCTTCTGCTCCTTCAGCATTATCTAAATCACCACCAAGATAAATTCTTTTTCCTGCAACAGTTACTACTGCTACAATTGAATTGGAATTATCATCAAGAACTCTTTTTAAGTTCCCATCAGAATCATATTCATTTTTATAATTATAAAGCTGAATATCCATGTCACCAAATTTGAAATGACTATCCTGATCTTTGATATCTTGAATTAATGTAACACCCTTATTCTGTGCAGCACGAAGAGCATTATCGTAATTGAAAAGATTATCCCACAATCCCCAAGTGCTTGTAATTCGTTGATCCGAATATTTTTTCAAATAGAACTTATCGACTTGATAGCGATTAAGAATTTCATCTGCTCCACCTATGTGATCACTATGAACATGAGTCCCTAGTATAAAGTCTAATTTCTTTACTCCTAACTGATCAAGATGACGAATTAAACGATCTTCTAATACTTGATAATTGTTAGTAGAAATTCCCCATCGATTTGGATAACGTGTATCCGTTCCATCCGGAAAGTCATAATCCTCTCCCATATCAATTAGAGCATAGTGACCATTACTTTCTAGTAAAATAGCATCACTTCCAGAGTTAGCTTTGGTATTGATAAAATGGATTCGATTCCCTGCACCTGCTGAGATTGTATCTGCATTTACTGTTTGCGCATGAATTATTGTTGCAGATAGAAGCACGGCACTAAGTAATATTGATTTTGTAAAACTTTTCATAAGGCATTCAGCTTTCTCTATTATTTCTATACTCTTTCGTTAA
The DNA here is from genome assembly GCF_000411475.1 of Streptococcus sp. HPH0090. Classification (GTDB taxonomy): domain Bacteria; phylum Bacillota; class Bacilli; order Lactobacillales; family Streptococcaceae; genus Streptococcus. Next base: position 865,703 of record NZ_KE150464.1, read on the forward strand.
TCAATCCAATAATTCTTCTCATTTCCTGGTATCTGTTTGTCAGCAGGAGGTGGAGTCATATAATCTTCCCCAAATTCATAGACAAGAATCTCATGATATCTTCTTGGTACCTTTAGGATTAGATTTTCATAAGGCATATCAATTGTATCATACAGCCATTCTGTTTTAATACCAGCTGGATAGTATGAATCATAAGTTGAACAAACTAAGTCTGTAGAGTTTTCAACACTGTATTTTAAGGCAAGTTGTTCTAGCTTTTGATTCCAGAATTGAGGAGATGTAAATCTGAATATTGCTGATGCAATATAACGAGAAAGATTTTTAATCCCTCCGTTTTCGTATTTAATTCCCTTAAAGTTTAACGACGATAGACGAATTAGTTGTTTATAGAGTTTCATTTTCTTACGATCTTGCTCATCTGTAACAAGACCATCATACGGGAAGACATCTACACAAGTTCCAAGTACAACACTTGGATCTAAAAGATTCGAATCTCTCCGTGTTCGAATATCGTAAACACGCATATAACTATATGGATATCCCTTGGTTTCTCTAAAAGAAATCAGCTTATAGTATGGATGGTTATCATTTTTCAAAACTGCGTATAACTTTTCAAATTCATCTCTAGCTAAAGAGATGTCTGTATCATCATCCCAAGGAATAAAACCTTTATGACGAACTGCCCCTAGTAAAGTTCCAAAATCGATAAAATATTTGATATTATGTTTTTCACAAACTTGATGTAAGTATTCTAGAATTCCAAGCTCAATTTGCTTGATTTCTTCAAGGCTTAAGATTCTTTCTGACATTACTTGTCACTCCTAATCTCTACTTCTTTGTTTAAATAATAATCTATTGGTTTTCAGTAATCTTCCACAATTTGAAGTCATGATGGGAAACTTGTTGCTCCACTGGTGGCAACTGCATGTAGTCTCCATAATCGGAAGTAAGAATTTCATGGTAGTGTTTTGGTATCATGAATTCCTTACCTTCAAAAATGCCTATTTCAACCTCTTCTAACCATTTACGTTCCCAGACAGGCTTATTCATATCTTTATAAATAAGATAGTCTACTTGTTCATAATCTTCTACTTTTCTTGATTTAGCCAATTCATCGATTTGAGAAACATACTTATTTGTGTTTGTAAAATAAAAGATAATAACAGAAATATAGCGGATAATTGAATTTACTACACTTTTAGTATTCGTAATTCCTTTAAAAGTATAACAACTTAATTGGCGTTTTTTTATAATTTTAGTCATTTTATCCTTAAACGCCTGATCATCTTCATACCCATCTACAGGGAAAATATCTACATAGATACCCATATTCGAATCAATTCGTACATCCTCTTCAACTAAGTAGGTCTGATTGTCTTGAATCTTCATAAAAGGATAGACATAATTGATGTTATTTTTATAGGACATAACTTCATATCGTTCATCTGGATTGGCAATCAGATAATCTTGTAATTTTTCATAATCATCTCGAAGCATACAAATATCCATATCATCGTCCCAAGGAATGAAACCTTGATGGCGAACAGCACCAATTAGACTTCCATATGATAAGAAATATTTGACACCAATTTTCTGACAAACTTCATGAATATATTCCATGATTCCTAATTCCATCTGTTGAATTTCAGAAATGTCTGTCACTTCCTCATAACGAATATTTTTTTCTTTTAAACAGATCGTTAGACCATAACCAATCACTAACCAAAATACGATATTGATAAAGTTTGTCGAGTACATGATCTGACTTTCAAATAATTGTCCAAATAAAATACCAAAAAATAGAATCATGATTAATTTTTCGCTATTCTTCTTAGAAACAATTAAATAAGTGAGAAATCGTACAGTGATGTAGCCTATTAAAAGTATGAAAGAAAGCAGACCAAACAATCCTGAACTTACAAAAATTGTAATTAATATGTTATGGAAATTCCCACCAATCAGTGAATTCTGAATTTCAAATTTGCTAAAGTACTCTGTATAATAATCAGTGACGTTTCGAACACCATATCCAAATAATGGTTTTGCACTTCCCATTTTAATAGCATTTTTCCAAATGTAAGTACGTCCGCTTGGAGTTGTTTCAATTAGGTGAAGTTCCCCATTTTTCTTGGCTACGTCCGATTCTGTCTCAGAATAAGACTCACCTTTATTTAAGTCAATGACTGTTGCCTTAGCAGCTAAAATATATACTGAAGTTACATAACTAATACCAATATTGCTAGATACAATTAAGGTACCAGCAACCAGAAATGTGAGACATTTTTTCAGTAGATTTCCTCTGGCAATAAAAAGCGAATAAAATCCCAGCATTAAAACAGCTGATAATAAGGCACCTCTACTCTGCATAGTCGCAAAATAAATAAATTGAATCAGGTTATTTATTTTTAAATAAACTGAATATTTACTTCCCTTATGAATAAGGTATAGAGCAAAAACAATACTAATATAAGAAAAAATAGCACTTGCATTTGGATTAACAATTCCCCATAGGCGTCCATTCATAACACCATAATAATAGGATTGTTCTCCAATTTTAAATAATATTAAAACTCTAAATATTAAAAGAACAAAAGCAAATATAGCTGAGAAAAAAGATACAAATTGGACTGTTACTGCAATCAAGCGAATTAACTTCTTAAGATACTCTGAATTCACCATAGTAAATAGTAAAATGTAGGTAATCATAAAGAAGATTTCAACCATATTTCCCATCAAGTGGCCCGAGCGATTAACCAATGCGGCAACTAGATGACTACCTGCTAAAAGTCCAAATAAACCCAGAAACTTCTTATCGATTTCTATTCGTTTCCAATTTAATAATAAGGTTAAACAAATACAAAGAACAACAACTGCTGATAATCCCTTATAGACAGGGTTAGTTACTTTATAGACAAGGGAACTCATGCTTAAAATTGAAATAAAAACAAACAGATATGAAATCCAAAATTTTGATTTTTCAAAGCATTCATTCGTTTTTGAAAAATTCATCTTCAACTCCTTTAAATGACATTATTGATTCAAGCCGACAATTTGTTTATAAATCCATGGAGAAACAAGGAGAGACAAAACGGCTATTTTTCGAAAATTAGTAAAATAAGGATCTTTCAATATTTCAGACAAATGATTGGAAATCCACTTTCTCAACTTATTTTTTTCTGTTCGATATTGATCTGATTCTGTAAAGATTATTTTATCGTACACAGTGATATAGGACCAACACTCCCTGTTCACTAATTCAGTTTTTAGTTGTGGAAATATTTGAAAAACATCCGAAACAATAATCTTATAGACCTCTATGGTATCAAATACATGAGTATTGACAGAAGTTGTTGCACTCCCCTGTCTATGGTCATAATAGTAGATTGGTTTATCAATAAATACACTTGTACATTTGGTTTTTAATAAAATTTCTGTTAAAAACAAAGCATCCTCAGCCAAATGATAGTCTGTATTAAATATAAAATCTGAAATAATCTCTCTTTTAAATAATTTTGCAACAGGGAAAAAAGAAGTTTTACTTGTCGTCAATAATTCTCTCATTGTCTGCTCAGTCGACCACTTCTCTTCTTTTCCTGTAAAAACTGGTAGTTCTGTGATTTGACCATTTTTTATATGATGGAGACGTCCTATACTAAATCCTATAGAATCATCACCATCAACTGCGCTTATTAAAGTTTCCAAATAATCATTGGTAATAAAATCATCGCTATCAACAAAAGTTATCCATTCTCCTGTTGAGTTTTGAATACCTACATTTCTAGCATTAGAGACTCCAGCGTTCTCAAGATGAAAAACCTTGATATTTCCATTTTTAGAAACTAGTTGATCACATAGCTCACCACTCTTGTCTGTCGAACCATCATTAATAAGAAGCAATTCAAAATTGGTATAAGTCTGCTTTAAAATCGACTCAACACATCGTTCAAGATAATTTTCTACGTTGTATACAGGAACAATGATACTAATTTTTTCTTGCATTATATACTCCCTTATATTCTGTATAGCTTTTATCCATATCTGCTATAACAGCATCGTGGTGAGGTACTTGCTTGTCTGCCGGCGGTGGTGTCATATAGTCACCAAAAGCTGTGCTGAGATAGGCATCGTAACCAACTGGAATAGGCATCTCTGTTCCTTCAAAAGGTAAGAAAATGCTATCTTCAAAGGCTTGAATTGGATATTTCTTCTTCATGTAGCCTGGACCTGAGCATAATTCTGTGATACCATCACTTTCTGCTGGACCATACTTGGTCATTTCTTTCTCAGCCTTTTTCCAGATACGATAACGTAGTGATTTAGGAGTTAATCCTAATAAAATCGTACTACCCCATTTCATGAGGGCTCCATGTTTTTCTGGAATGGTTTGTGCACAAAAGAGGGAATAAATCAGAGCCCAACGTACTTGTTTCTTACGTTCAGCTGGATTTTTAGGATAGTAATCCAAGGGAAGAACATCCAGAGCCAAGCCGTGCGGAAGATCCAAGTCCTGTTGATAGGGCTTGATACAAGTCGTTTCTTTATCTCGAATCGTGATAAAAAGGTTGCGATCTACATAATCTTTAGAACTATTTGATAGGAAATATCGCTCATCCGCGTATTGAGGCCATAACTCTGCTAGTTTTTCATAGTCCTTGCGCGGCATAAAGAAATCTAAGTCATCATCCCAGGGGATAAACCCTTTATGTCGTAAAGCTCCAATCGCTCCTCCACCACACAAATAACAGAGCAAGCCATGTTCTTTACAAAAGGCGACAAAATATTCAGCCATCTCTAAGCTACGAGCTTGAATTGCCTTTAAATCACTCATCTTATTCTCTTCCTCTTCTATAGAATTACATCAGAATTACATCATTTTATTATACCATAAAAATGGTCAAAAAATCCATCTGATTATGTGAAAAATCAAAGCCTGAAGCACCTATTTTATTAGATGTTTCAAGCTTTGACCGATTGTTACATATTATCTAAATCCCATTTGGGCTAGCTTGTTCTGATAAGCCTTTTGATCTACTCGAAGGGCTTGTCCTCCATAGACATCGTAATCGTCTACCCAGTCACCAAGCTCTGGTATTGTTAGTTTTTCAATACCATTCTGACCGCCTTCGAGGACTGATAAACCGTTAGTCAGTAAGAAGGTATAAGGAATGTTGGTAGATGTCATGGCAAATACTTTTCCTAAAGCTTCTGAACCTGTGAATAGTTTGGTAGGATCCTTAATCTGCTGTAAAACAGCTGTCATGACTTGTTGCTGTCTACGAGTACGTCCATAGTCCCCTTCATCATCATCACGAAAACGTGCATAGTTGAGAAGTGTTGAACCATTCATTTGTTGTGTCCCAACTTTAATGGTTTGAGTTGGTGATTCAGTTTCTGTGGCATGCAAATCATCTCCAACTGTAGCTTCTGTAACTGGAACTCCGTTTAGGGTTGAAAACTGAGCATCAATGGTCACTCCGTCAGGGAATAGCGTATCAATAGCAGTCGCAAAGGCTTGGAAATCGACAAGAGCATAGTATTTAATATCTAAGTCAAAATTATCCTTAAGGACCTTACGGACCATTTCAGCCCCTTGTTTTCCTTCTTGTTCACCCAATTCATAGGCCAAGTTCAACTTATGGTCTGCCTGTTTTTGACCGTTAATAACTTGACTATAACCATCAATATAAACTAGGTTGTCTCGCATAAAGCTGACCAGCTTAAGCTTTTTATCCTTACCACTTACATTTAGAACCATAATGGAATCTGTCCGTGTTTCTGTACTATTCTGTCCGATACGACCATCTGTTCCTAAAATAAGAATATTAACTCCATCACGAGTATCCTGTCCATTGAATACTTCAACCTGAGCAGCTTTAGCATCTTTGGGCCCATTTGAGCTGTTCGGATTCGCTGATTGGAATCCCTTTAGGAACATGAAAATCATTCCAACTGCAGCACATAGCAAGAGCATCCCAATCCAAGCAAGAATACGTTTGATTCGAAAAGCTCTTTTTTTCTTGGGTTTCTTTTGCTTTGGAAGCTTAGCTTTTGGTTGAGATTGACTAGTACGTCGGCTTGAACGAGTACGATTTGTATAACTTGGTAGACCGGTGTTAGATTCAGAAAAGCCTTGATATTCTGATTTATCTATCTCTTCCTTTACATCCGGACGTACGTCTTGTTGACCATCTAACTTCGCTTGCAAAAAAGCAAACTCTCTTCTTTCCCTTTCATTTAGATAATGAATATTTTTCAAGAGATAGTCATAACGTAATTTTTCATGGTGTGTTAGAGGATTCTCTCTAGTCATTCCTTCTCCTTCCCTTTATCCTGTATGGTATAGATAGGGTAAGATCCTAGTATTTTATACTGGATTCCAATCGTTTCTAGTTCTTTTTGAGCAAAATAGACCAATTCTTTATCAGCATAGTCTACATCAATGATAAAAAAGTATTCACCCAAGGCTGTTTTAAGGGGACGACTCTCAATCTTAGTCAGGTCAATACCGCGCCAAGCAAAGGTAGAAAGTGCCTTATATAATGCACCTGGTAGATTATCCGGCAAGGTCAAGGCCAGGCTCATCTTTTCATAACTTGCTTCCAAAGGGATTTGTGGTAAGTTAGGCCCCAAAACCCAAAAGCGAGTAAAGTTGGCTTCCATTTCCTGAATATCTTGAGCGACCAGTTTTAATCCATATTCTCCAGCCGAGCTTTTTGGAGCAATAGCTGCAAATGGTTGATCTGGATGTTCGGAAACATACCGAGCAGCATAGGCTGTACTGGCCGTTACTTCTAATTGAGCATCTGGATAATGCTCATCGATAAATTTCTTCCCCTGTGCCAAGGCCTGTGGGTGAGAAAAGATTTTCTCAATTTTAGACTGTCCTGATACTGCCATCAGCTGTTGATGGATTGGCTGAACAATCTCTGCCACAGCTTGAATGCGAGCCTGGTGGAAAAGATAGTCCAAGGTCTCATGAACACTACCTTCGATAGAATTTTCAACTGGTACTACTGAATAGTCTACCAAACCTTGTTCATAGGCCTTGATAACGTCCGTAATATTTGAAAAAGGCTCTAGTTTCTCATGAGGAAAAGCCGTCTGCACCACATGGTGCGAAAAAGATCCTTTGGGACCTAGATAGGCAATTTTCATTTCAGTTCCTCTATAATTTCCTCTGGGCTTAATCTTGATACATCAACAATCTGACTAGCCACTTCCTCATACCAGATTTGTCTTTCATTAAAAATCGCTTCCAAATCTTCCTTGCTATTATTTAGAAATAGCGGACGTTGATTGTCCTTATCAAGTGAAATTCTCTGGTAAAGGGTCTCAAAATCTGCTTTTAGGTAGATATTCTCTGGATTTTGCTTGAGTAAGTCTCGATTACGTGGCGAAATAACAATCCCTCCACCAGTGGAAATAACTTTATCTGTCTTTAGCAGGTCAGCTAGAACTTCTTCTTCTACCTGACGAAAGGCTGCTTCTCCTTTTTCTTCAAAGAAACGAGCAATCGACATTCCCAGGCGTTCTTCAATCAGGGTGTCCATATCTACGAAGTCAGGTGCTAAATTTCTAGCAATCGTAGATTTCCCTGCACCCATAAATCCTAGTAAAACCTTAGCCATGAATCAAAGTCTCCAAATCATCAAAGAAGCTTGGGTAACTAGTATTGATAGCTTCGGCACGATCCAATTCGACCTCTCCATCTGCAACTAAAAGAGCTGCAATGGCTGTCATCATGCCGATACGGTGGTCCCCAAAGGTATTGACTCTGGCACCATGGAGGGTAGATTTTCCTTTGATAATCATGCCGTCTGCTGTAGGAGTAATAGCCGCTCCCATGCTATTTAAAGCATCTGCAACAACCTGAATACGGTCTGTCTCTTTGACTTTAAGTTCTTCAGCATCTTTGATAACCGTTTGCCCTTGAGCTTGGGTAGCAAGAAGAGCGATAATTGGCAATTCATCAATTAAGCGCGGAATCAAGGCTCCACCAATCTCGGTTCCTTTTAGGTCTGAAGTTTCGACAGTTAAGGTTGCAGACTTAGCAATTGGATCAATATCAGTAATCTCTAATTTCCCACCCATAGCACGGATAACATCGATGATACCTGTACGTGTTTCATTAATACCAACATTCTTAAGCACCACTCGAGAATTTGGAACAATCAAACCTGCAACTAACCAAAAGGCTGCACTGGAAATATCTCCAGGTACAACAACCGTTTGCCCACTTAGTTTTTGTGGCCCTTGGACTGTTATTTTCTTACCATCGACACACAAGTCTCCTCCAAATTGACGCAGCATATCTTCTGTATGATTACGAGTGCACTCCTTCTCAATGATGACAGACTGGCCTTGAGCCTGCAAAGCCGCAAAAATCAAGGCTGATTTAACTTGAGCAGAGGCAATGGGCAATTCATAATGAATAGGTTTTAAGTTTTTTGTACCTTTTAAGTGCAAGGGTGGCAAGTCTCGCTCTGTTTGACCTGAAATACTAACTCCCATTTCTTTCAAAGGAAGGGTCACACGGTCCATAGGGCGTTTGGAAAGACTGTCATCTCCAAACATCTCCACTTCAAAATCTGCACCAGCAAGGACGCCTGAAATCAAACGAATAGAGGTCCCAGAATTCCCCATATCGAGAGCATTCTGAGGGGCTTTCAATCCATCCATACCAACACCTTGAATGGTAACGATCCCCTCTTTGTCCTCTATCTCAACACCGAGGTCACGAAAAACTTGCATGGTTGACAAAACATCTTCGCCACGCAAGATATCATAAACTTTAGTCTCGCCCTCAGCCAAGCTCCCAAAAATGATAGAGCGATGACTGATAGACTTATCACCTGGCACTCGAATACTACCATTCAAGTGGCAAATATTTGTTTTTAACTTCATACTAGACCTCATACTGACAATACTTTTTCTTATTTTATCATAAAAAGTCAGAAATTTCTTAAAAATTCCTGACTTTATGAGGTAAATTCTTATTTTAAAAGTTCTGAAATTGGTTCAAAAACAATTTTTTCAATATCAGATAGATAAATAGAAAGTTGTTGCTGTTTGGCAAAGAAGGCTGACAAAAGAGCATTGCCTTGAATCAACTTACCAAAGTTTTCCATTTTTTCTTGGAAAGAAGCGTCTGGAATTTGACCAGTTTGAGCCATGATTTGGATTTCATGCTGAAAAGCAATATAATCCGCAAAGATTTTGCTTGCTTCTGCATCTGCTTGGATGGCATCTCTAGCTTCTTTAACCGCTTTGTATTCAGGCAACTCACGTAGTCCACGACTAAGTTCATTTGCACTATCATAAATATTTGACATGATTGTCCTCCTTATTTTATTACGACTGTGTAGTCAGTATTTTCTGTAATGACTTGCTCAGCACGTTTTAAATCCTGAGCATTCTTAAAGGAAATTTGCAGAATTCCGTGAACGTCTTCACGGTTTTCCTCATTGATATGGATATTGACCAAGGAAGTTCCTCTTAGCAATTCCAAGATGCGCAAGATGACGTTTTCCTCATCGGGAACATCTACATAAAGGTCATAAGAACTATCTACACCACCACGTTTATGGATTTCCATAGCCTGACGTTGCTCACGCGCTTGATTGAAAAAGCTCCAGATTTGGTTTTCATCACCCTTACTGATAGCTTGTCCAATCTCGTCCAAACGGCCCTTGAAGTCCTCGATGCGTTCAATAATGGTATCCCGATTGGATAAGAGGATAGAAGTCCACATGCCTGGCTCACTTTCAGCAATCCGAGTCATATCTCGAAATCCACCGGCCGCAAAGCGTCGCGCCATTTCATGCTCTTCAGCATAACTTGCGGTTTGTTCCATCAGGCCTGATGCTAAGATATGCGGAAAATGGCTAATCTGAGAAGTCACTCGGTCATGCTCTTCAGCATCGATTTCAATGAAACGAGCATGAAGACCTGACAGCAAGTCTCTCATTTCTTCGAGCGTATCCGGAGTTGTCAGACTAGATGGCGTGAAGATATAATAGGCATTTTCAAAAAGATTAACATCCGCAGAGGCAGCTCCTGTCTTATGACTTCCTGCCATGGGATGAGCTCCAACAAAGCGAACGGACTTATCAGCAAAACACTTTTCTGCTGTAGCCACGATAGCTGACTTGGTCGATCCAGCATCAGAAATAATGACACCTTCTTTCAAGTCCAAGTTGGCCAATTCCTTAATAAAGGTAATGGTTTGCTTGATTGGCAGGGTAAGAATGATGACGTCTGCAAGTGGAGCAAAACTGGCAAAATCATCCGTCGCACGATCAATCATTCCTCTCTCCAAGGCAATATCTCTAGACGCTTGACTACGATTGTATCCTAAAATTTCATAATCAGGATGATTCCGCTTGATTCCGAGTGCCATGGAAGCACCAATCAAACCTAGTCCTGCGATATAGATCGTTTTTGCCATAAGAACTCCTTAATAATTCTTTGTATACTCCCGATGTTTCGCAACAGCTTCTTTTAATTCTTCCAGATTATCAGAGGAGAATTTCTCAAGGATTTCTTGAGTCAAAACCGTTGCTACGACTGCCTCCATAACGACACCTGCTGCTGGAAGAGCAGTAGGATCACTTCTCTCTACTGTTGCTTTATAAGGCTCATGAGTTTCAATATCGACACTCATCAACGGCTTATAGAGAGTCGGAATTGGCTTCATAACTCCACGAACGATAATCGGTTGGCCGTTTGTCATACCACCTTCGAAACCTCCAAGGTTATTAGTCCGACGAGTATAGCCATCTTCTGATGACCAGAGGATTTCATCCATGACTTGGCTACCCTTAAGATGGCCTGCTTTAAAACCAAGACCAAACTCCACACCCTTAAAGGCATTGATAGAAACAACAGCTTGAGCTAGCCTTGCATCTAGTTTACGATCCCATTGGACATAAGAACCAAGACCAACCGGAACACCTCCGACAACTGTTTCCACAACACCTCCGATGGTATCCCCATCTCGCTTAATCTGGTCAATATAGTCCTTAATCTCCTGCTCACGTTCTTGGTTGACGATAGAAACTTCAGACTGGGCAGCTAGTTTCTTAATCTCTGAGACTGTTAAGTTTTCTGGGACATTGATTTCCTTACCACCGAAGATAACAACATGGTTGGCAATTTCGATATCAAGCTCAGCTAAAATCCGCTTGGCTACTGCTCCAACTGCAACTCGCATTGTCGTTTCACGAGCAGATGAACGTTCTAATGAATTTCGCAAATCATCAAAGCGGTATTTGATACCTCCTACCAAGTCAGCGTGACCTGGACGAGGATGTGTGATTTTTCGTTTACTTTTGAGTTTGTCCTCAATATCCTCAGCAGACATGATATCCAGCCATTTTTGATGGTCTTTATTAATGACATCCATGGTAATAGGTGCCCCTGTCGTCTTACCATGACGAACTCCAGAAGTGAAGACAACATGATCACTCTCGATTTTCATTCGTCCACCACGACCGTAACCGCCTTGGCGACGTTTGAGATCCTCATTGATATCTTCTGCAGTCAAAGGCAGTCCAGCTGGAATTCCTTCAATAATTGCTGTCAAACGAGGACCATGTGATTCTCCTGCTGTTAAATATCTCATACATTCTCCTTATTTTACTAAGTAATCTTTCATTTCTTCGAGAGAAACTGGGTGAATGGTCGCTGAACCAAGCTCAGGTACCAAAACTAAGTTCATGGTATTCCCACGCGCTTTTTTATCGTGAGTCAAAGCCTGATAGAGCTTGTCAAGGTCCCAGTTTTCATAATCAACAGGAAGGCCAAATTTCTGACACATTTCTCGGATGGACTGAGTGATTCCCACTGGCATGAGTCCTTTTTCTTCTGCTACCTTAGAGACCTGAACCATTCCCATAGCTACTGCCTCACCGTGCATGACTTTTCCGTAACCAGCAGTTGCTTCGATGGCATGGCCAATTGTGTGACCAAAGTTGAGATATAAACGAATACCATTGTCCAACTCATCTTCAACTACCATCTTGCGCTTGACCTGGCAAGAATGCTCAATCAAACTCTCGGAATGTTCCAATATGCTTTCTACAGAACCATCCATATCAGATAATAGGTCCCAAAGCTCTGGATCTTCGATCAGGCCATACTTGATGACTTCACCCATTCCTTCGATCAACTCTCTCTTACCCAAGGTTTCAAGAACGTTTGGGTCAATCAAAACACCATCCGGCTGGGCAAAAGTTCCCACCATATTCTTGGCAAAAGGAGTATTCACTCCTGTCTTACCCCCGATTGAAGAGTCAACTTGAGCTGTCAAGCTAGTCGGAATTTGAACAAAGTGAATACCTCGCATGTAGGTTGAAGCCACAAAACCAGCCAAGTCCCCGACCACTCCGCCACCAAGTGCAACGATGCCATCACTACGAGTTAAACCTTGCTTAACTAAAAATTCATAGACTTTTTGAACTGTAGTCAGATTTTTTCGTTCTTCGCCCTCTAAAAAGTCAAAAACTGCCACTTGAAAGCCAGCATCCTCCAAACTCAATTTAACCTTTTCTGCATAGAGTGAAGCCACACGGTTATCCGTTACGATAACAACTTTTTGTGGTTGCCAAAGTTCGCGCAACCATTTTCCTGCTTGAGACAAGCATCCTTTTTCAATCTGAATATCGTAAGGATGATGTGGAAGGTCTATTCTAATTTTCATAGCAGGTCTCCTTTTTCTTTATTGGTACTTTTGTTTTAATAATTCCCAGATTTGATCTGTTGGCATTTCCTTGCCTGTCCATAACTCAAAAGCTTCAGCAGCTTGGTAAAGCAGCATGCCAAGGCCATTGATAGATTGATTTCCCTGGTTTCTTGCCCATTTTAAAAACGGTGTTTCAAAGGGTTGATAAATCACATCTGCTACCAAGAGCTTCTCTGGTAAAACGATGCTGGTCGGGATCGGCTGAGAGGATCCATCCATGCCCACACTAGTAGCATTGACCAAAAGGTCGGCTTTAGTGATGCTGTCTTGAAGATTTTGAACATCCTCTAATGCAAATAAATCTACTCTAAATCCAGTCGCATTCTGTATTTTTTCTAAGTAAGGTCTTGTTTTTTCCATGGATGAAGAACGAACAAAGACAGAAATCTGACTCACTCCATCCAAGATTGCCTGTGCCAAAATTGCCTTGGCTGCACCGCCTGCTCCTAACAAAACCAGTCTTTTCCTTGATATTTTAAAAGAAGGCAAGCTCTTAAAGAATCCCTTGCCATCTGTGTTATATCCAATTAATGTTCCTTCTCGATTCACAACTGTATTAACTGCACCAATTAAACAAGCCTCTTCGCTCAACTGGTCCAGATAAGGAATCACTTGTTCCTTGTAAGGCATGGAAAGATTGATTCCATACATCTGGTAGCGACGAATATTAGCAACTGTTTCTGCTAGTTCAGCCGCATCTACTTCCCAAGCAAGATAAACACCATTGGTATTGGTTGCTTCAAAAGCGCTATTGTGAATAAAGGGAGAAATGGAGTGTTTGATAGGATTTGCGACTACAGCTGCTAAACGTGTGTAGCCATCAATCTTCATTTAGAAGCTCCCTAATTTTTTTCATGCTAGATAGTGAAATTTGTCCTGGAGCACTAGCTTCATCTAGACTTGCAAAAGACCAACTAGAACCAGTCACATCTGAAGTAATACGAGAGACCTTGCCCACTTTTCCCATAGAAATCGTTACATATTCTTGTTCAGGATTCAGTGTTTTAAAGCCACGTGTAAAGTTCATCAGATCTAACACATCTTGTTCTGTATTAGCCATAACAGCTATTTTCACAACTTTAGGATTTAAACTTGTTAACTCAGACAAGATTTCCATTAGATTTTCAGGTGTCTCTTGGAAGTTATGGTAGCTCAAGACGAGATTTGGAAAGTCCAACATCTGATCAAAAACATCCTTGTAGCTAAAATATTCAAAATCAATATAATCTGGTTGATAAAGCTGTGCCACTTCCTTGATAATTTGAACATACTCTTCTGAAGAGAGCTCAATTTGACCACCCTCGGCACGAGTACGTAAAGTGAAAACAAGCTCACGACCTGCAAATTTTTCAAAAATAGCTGGCGCTACCTGCAAGATAGCTTCCTTGGGTAAGAAGTCTGCTCTCCACTCAATGATATCTGCATCATGATACCGCATAACATCAATAGCCTGAGCCTCTTCTATACTTCTTGGCATGACAGAAACAATTAATTTCATTTACTAACCTTCATGGTAATCACTTTGAGGTAATTACTACTTTCATCTTTTTCATTGTAGACAAAGTCTGCTGGAAGTCCATATTTATGAAGGAACTGATACTTTCTACCTGCAAATCCTTTGTCGATTTGTTCTGTAAATTTTTGACGGGTAACATTAGCAGCATTGGTACTAGCAATAATGATTCCACCTGGGTTTAAAATCTCTAGGCTTTGGGAAATCAACTTATGATAATCCTTAGCTACAGAGAATGTTTGTTTTTTATTTCGGGCAAAGCTAGGCGGATCCAGAACAATCACGTCATAGCTTAAACCTTTTCTTTTAGCATATTTAAAGTATTCAAAGACATCCATGACAAGCAGTCGATGATTGTCTAGACTCAAACCGTTGGCATGAAAATGAGCTTCTGATAGTTCTCTTGAACGTTTGGCTAGGTCTACAGAGGTTGTTTCACTAGCTCCCCCCATAGCTGCAGCAACTGAGAAGGCCGCTGTATAAGAAAACATATTGAGTAAGGATTTCCCCATTGCTAAACCATCAACTAAGCTCCCACGAACTTCATGCTGATCCAAGAAAATCCCTGTCATAAGACCATCATTCATAAAGACTTGGTACAAGACTCCATTCTCGAGAACAGTGAAATATTCAGCTGCTTCTTGACCATAGATATGGGCAGACTCATAGTCTAGACCTTTAAAGCGAATCTTTTCATAGACACCTAAGACTTCTGGAAAAACTTGATTAAAGGCTGCTATAATCTCTTGGCGAAGACTATAAACATAGGAGTTATACCAAGAGAAAACAACATAATCTCCATAGAGATCAAGCGTCATTCCACCAAATCCATCACCTTCTTGATTAACCAAACGAAAGGCAGTTGTCAACTCATCTTGATAGTAGGAAGAACGTTTTTGTTTAGCTTTTTCAAACAAGCTTTCAAAGAAGGTTTGATTAAAAGAAACTTTCTGGTTAGTTACAAACCAACCTATTCCCTTATTTTGTCGGGATAAATAAGCCTTCCCTAAAAATTCTTTGCTTTGGCTGAAAAGTTCAACTTCCTGATCAGTTTCAGATAAGTCTGGAAAATCAACTTCTTCCAAAAGAACCTGACCTTTGCGGAGCTTTTTTTCGACACGCCGACTGACGAATACTTTATTCATAGATACAATTATATCAAATTTGTTGAAAATTCACAAAGTAGAAACAACCCTTGCTTTTTTACTCTCGTTTTAAAAAATGGTATATTAATACTAATTAAAAATTAGGAAGTAATTGTGTGAGAATCACAATAAAAGAAATGCTCTTCCGTCTTGGAAGAGCATTTCTTTTTGTAAAATTTATCAAGCAAGCGACCAACTAGCTCATCTTTTTTCTATTTCTGCCAATATGCATGATAGATAGTAATGATAGCTAAATATAGCAAGAGCAAGCAGGAGGATAAGAACTCCTACTCCCAAGCTGATGGCAAGGATAGTAGAGAGAGATTGAACCAAGAATAAGCTCCCAATTACAAAGGCAATTAGAATTGCACTATAAATAAACAATAGAACCATTGTTACTATACCATTTGAACGATTCACCAGGTCCGTAATGCTAGTCCAATTAGTTGACAGATTTTTCACATCTTTAAAATAATGGTGACAAGAAAGGATGACACTGGCAAAGATCCATGCCACAAGAAGGTAAAGCATCGAAAAAATGGGCAATCCTAAATAAAGGGAAAGACCAAGTAAAGCCAAGATAGGTAAAAAGGACTGAACAGCAAATATAATCCAAAATTTCACTTTCACATAACGAGCAAAGTCAAAGGGCAAACTCTTCAGAAAATCAAAATTTTCCCTCTCCAGAGATAGCCCGATTGAAGGTAGACTTGTGATATTGTTATTTAAAACTGCTATAAACACTCCTACAAAAAACAAGGCTAACCAGTATGGAGGATGAATATCTGGAACTAACTGAGAATCTCGAATTTTGGAAATCAATCCGATCATCATGATATAAGGAAAAAAGGCACTTGTAAAAAGCACTGTAATGACGCCAGCCCCCTGTCCCAATAGGGAGAGGTTGTAGCGTAAAACCATGCGGAAAAATCCCTTTTTAGTCGTTGAAATCCCCTCTTTACTGCGACGTTCTTTTATGACTTTCTCCTCACTATTAAGCAGGATAATGTCATAAAAACGAGGAAGAACCTTCTTTTTGGTCAGATAAAGTAAGAAGAGAGTTAGTCCTATCCAAGCGAGCAGACCCAGTATAGCCTCTGTCGAAAAAGGCTCCACTGCTATTTTGTAAAAGAGATGAATAGGATAAAGAAGAGGTGGAATGTCTCTAACTCTGTCAACTATATCTCCAGAAGTCGACTGTAGAAAGAAGACAAATAATAAAGGCGTGATAACCCCTATCCCAATCATCACATTCGCAAAAATAGACTGATACTTTCTAAAAACCGCAGTTTGAGCCAAGAAATGCACTGCCACTACCATCACTAGAGTCACAGAGACAAATAATAAGGCCAAGGACAGTAACATCAAGGGCAAACCCAGCCAAAGAGTAGGAGCTAGCCTAATGTAGAGGACTAGAAAATAAGCTAGGATTGGTACAATTCCAGTTAGAGCTGGCAAGAGGACAGACAGTCCTTTAGCAATTATAATCTCTGATTCTTTAAAGGCATAGGGACTATAGGAGGCCAAGTCCTTACTCTCATAAAAGACATTGTAAAATGCAGTGAAAGACGTTGAAAAGGCAAGCACCAATAAAATAGCAACCATGGTACTAAAAAAACTTGGCATTTCCTCAAAAGGGAAACGAAAGGCTAGATTAGAAAATAAGATGAGTAGCAACAAACTAGAAGCAAGATAAGAACGCAACAGTTTCCCTGATACATCAACCTTTTTATCAGGATTCTTAGCTTGCTTCTTTCGTAGGTTAGCCAAATTAGCTTCTTTAGATGAATAGAGAATATTGATATCAACTAATTTTTTAATGACCTTGAGACGCATCTGTAACCTCCTATTTTCTACCAGCAAGGCTAAGGTAGATACTTTCCAAAGACTGATCTGGGTGGTCTTTTCTCAAGTCCTCCACGCTACCACAATAAATCAAATGCCCCTTTTTCAAAATGGCAATCCGATCACAGACTTGCTCGGCTACCTCTAAGACATGGGTCGAAAACAAAACTGTTTTACCTTTTTGTGCATGTTCCTTCATCATTTGCTTCAAATCAAAAGCAGCCTGGGGATCTAAACCAGTCAAGGGTTCGTCCAAGACCCAAATATCAGGATCAGACAAGAGTGCCCCAATAACAAAAACTTTCTGACGCATTCCGTGAGAAAGAGTTTCAATAACCTGATAACGGTTTTCAGCAAAGTCAAAAACACTCAATAGCCTAGCTAGACTAGACTCCAAGTCAGAGCTAGTTAGGTCATAGGATGAGGCAAGCAATTCCCAAAATTCATTGGCCGTTAAACGCAAAAACAAATCAGGCGAGTCTGCAACGTAGCCAATCTTTCGTTTGATCGCTAAACGATTTTCCGATAAATCCTGGCCATCTACCAAAATACGTCCACTGCTGGGTGAAATGATACTGACTAGAGATTTTATGGTGGTCGATTTTCCAGCACCATTATGGCCAATCAAACCCATAATCTCTCCGTTTTCAATCTGCAAATTGAGATTGCTCAAAGCCTCTATATCACCATACAACTTACTAACATTTTGAAATTCAATCATGGGCTGACTCCTATATTTATGTTCTTTATATTATTATATTAGCACTTTAGTACAAAATAATCAACACTTTTGATAAAATAGTCGAAAATATTTTTAGATTTGCGCAAACGTTTGTGCATTTACTTGCTTTGTGGTAAAATGATTCTCAAATTGTTAAGTATGAGGACTATCTATGAAAAATCAAACCCTAATGCAATATTTTGAGTGGTACCTTCCCCACGATGGACAACACTGGACGCGACTTACCGAAGATGCTGAGCACCTTGCAAATCTAGGAATTAGCCACGTCTGGATGCCACCTGCCTTTAAAGCTACAAACGAAAAAGATGTCGGTTATGGTGTCTATGACCTTTTTGACCTCGGTGAATTTGATCAAAAAGGAACTGTGCGTACCAAGTACGGTTTCAAAGAAGACTATCTTCAAGCCATTCAAACACTTAAATCACATGGGATTCAACCTATGGCTGACGTCGTCTTGAACCACAAGGCAGCTGCAGACCGTTTAGAATCCTTCCAGGTTATTGAAGTTGACCCAGAAGATCGCACAATTGAACTTGGAGAACCTTTTACCATCAATGGTTGGACAAACTTTACTTTTGATGGAAGACAAAACACCTACAATGATTTCCACTGGCACTGGTACCATTTCACTGGAACTGACTATGATGCCAAAAGACGGAAGTCTGGTATTTACCTTATCCAGGGAGATAATAAGGGGTGGGCCCACGAGGAATTAGTCGATAACGAAAATGGTAACTATGACTACCTCATGTATGCGGACTTAGATTTTAAGCATCCAGAAGTCATACAAAATATCTACGATTGGGCTGATTGGTTCATGGAAACGACTGGCGTAGCTGGTTTTCGTTTAGATGCAGTCAAGCATATCGACTCCTTCTTTATGCGTAATTTCATTCGTGACATCAAAGAGAAATATGGACAAGACTTCTATGTCTTTGGAGAATTCTGGAATCCAGATAAGGATGCAAACCTTGACTATCTCGAAAAGATTGAAGAGCGCTTTGACCTTGTCGATGTCCGCCTCCATATGAATCTCTTTGAAGCAAGCCAAGCTGGTGCAGACTACGATTTGCGTACCATCTTTAATGATAGTTTAGTTCAAGTCAAACCAGATAAGGCTGTAACCTTTGTCGAAAACCATGATACTCAACGAGGACAAGCTTTAGAATCTACTGTAGAAGAATGGTTTAAACCAGCAGCCTATGCTCTTATTCTTTTGCGCGAGCAGGGTCTTCCCTGTGTCTTTTACGGAGACTACTATGGTATCTCTGGTCAATATGCTCAGCAAAATTTTAAAGAAGTTCTTGACCGTTTGCTAGCTATCCGAAAAGAATTGGCATATGGAGAGCAAACGGACTACTTTGATGACCCTAACTGTATTGGTTGGGTCCGTTCAGGTGTAGACAACCAAACACCTCTAGCTGTTCTTATCTCAAATGCTCAAGAGAATTATAAAACCATGTTTGTAGGTCCAGAATGGGCTGATCATACTTTTGTTGATATTCTTGGCAACCATTCAGACCAAGTGACTATTAATGCTGAAGGATATGGTGACTTCCCAGTTTCTGAACGTTCTGTAAGTGTTTGGGGACTTGCTAATTAAAAATAAAAGAACTTGCCAAGCAGGCAAGTTTTTTTGTTATTCATTATTAGTCTTTCCATAGATCCATAGCATTTTTAAAATCAGATGAAACCTGAACATTTTGAGGGTTTGTTGCTTCTCTCTCCTGGCGTTTAGCCTCTACCTGGGCTACACTCTTAATTCCCTCATGACGCCAGTTTCGTAGGATAGCTTGGATATATTTCCAATTTGGTTTTCCATTTAGAACAGCTTCTCGTAAGGCTTCTTTTATCAAATCCGCACTAGTTCCGTCTTCTTTCAAACTCTTTTCCAAGTCTTCAATCTCAAACGGGCTCAATAGACGACCTAGCTCCTGTTGGAAAGTATCTACCAAGCTCTTTAAATCATTTGGGGCAGATTGCACCTGGTTTGGAGCTTGTTTTTCAAACAGTTGGTCTAGGCGCTCCAAGGCAAGAGTTGCATCGAAGATTACTTCTATTTCGCCATTCAGTTCAATGGTTCGGTATTGAAGCAACCCCTTATCAGTCAAGCGGGAAATTGCTTGGTTGACTTCAGTAACTTGCTTGCCAATTTTTTCAGCAATCTGACTTGGAGACAATTCACCTAAAGCCGTTGTATTCTGTAGGTAAAAGAATTGCCAAACCAAGAAATCATCGCTTGACGAGAACAGTTGATTGTAATGTAAGAGCAGGTCACTCGGTAACACTAAGTTCCCTGATTTAAAAGCATCTAAATATGTCATAATTCCTCTTATAAGTATCCAAAATGAGACACATCATCTTCTACACTCTTCCACTCAAAAGGCGTTTCTTGGTATACTGCATAATTTACCCAGTTACTGAAAAAGAGGGCTGCAGATGAACTCCACCTCATACAAGGAAGTTCATGAATGTCATCATTTTTGAAATAATTTTCTGGTATATGTGGATCTAAACCAGCATCTAGATCTCTAAAATATTCCTTTGCGAGCGTATCGCGATCATACTCTAAATGCCCAAAGCTATAGACTTCTCTCAAATCTCGACTCGCAAGGATAGAGACTCCTACCTCTTCTCCTGATGCTAAAATCTCTAGATTTGTTTTGTTTAGAATATCTTCTTTGTGGACTTCTGTATGGCGAGAATGAGGGGATACATATAAATCATCAAAACCTCTCAGTAGAAGATGACCTTCTTTCAAAACATCTTGAGAATAAATCCCAGAAAGCTTCTGGTCCATCTGGTATTTATCTACGCCATAGCGATAGTATAGACCCGCTTGTGCTCCCCAGCAAATATACAGGGTTGAAAAGACATGAGTCTTAGACCAATCGATAACCTTAGTAAATTCCTCCCAATAGTCCACTTCTTCAAAAGGGAGATGTTCAACTGGAGCACCTGTAATAATCAAGCCATCAAAATACTGGTCTTGAACTTCTGAGAAGGTCTTATAAAAAGTCTTCATATGCTCAGAACGAGTTGTTTTCGACTGATGACTTTCCATATATAAAAATTCAATATCTAACTGCAAAGGAGTATTGGCTAAATGGCGTAAAAGCTGAGTTTCTGTAACCATTTTCAGTGGCATCAAGTTTAAAATCAGAATTTTCAGTGGTCGAATATCCTGATGAGCCGCCCTCTGGTCATCCATGACGAAAATATTTTCCGTTCGTAAAATCTCAACTGCTGGTAATTTTTTATCAATTCGAATCGGCATAGAAATCTCCTTACTGTATCATATTGGACTCAAGTAAACATGGTATCGTCAACGGGGAAAAATGCTGACGTTTCTCTTTCCCTTTATTATACTGCATGAAGATATAGTTTTCAATTATAGTTTTTCTCTAACTAGATATAGCTTATTTTTATATCAAATGAAGAGAAAACAGCCCTAGGGACTGTTTTTCATTAATAATGCATCAGCACTTTATAGTCGTAATCTCCGATAGCTTCACGACCTTTGAGTTCATCCAGTTCGATCAAGAAGGCACAACCTGCTACGACTCCACCCAATTTTTCAATCATTTCGATGGTTGCTTTAACAGTACCACCTGTTGCCAAGAGGTCATCTACGATAAGAACACGTTGTCCTGGTTTGATAGCATCTGCGTGCATAGTCAAAGTGTCAACTCCATATTCTTTTTCGTAGTCCGCTGAAATGACTTCACGTGGCAACTTGCCAGGTTTACGAACAGGCGCAAAACCAATTCCCAACTCAAAAGCGACTGGACATCCAACGATAAATCCACGAGCTTCTGGTCCTACGATCATATCAATCTTTTTATTAGTAGCATATTGAACAATTTCACGAACAGCGTAACTGTAGGCATTTCCATCTGCCATCAATGGGCTAATATCACGGAAAGTAATTCCTTCTTGTGGGTAATTTTCAATACTTGCAATGTAATCTTTTAAGTTCATAGCATTTCTTTCTTTTAAAGTTTTTACTCCCCATTATACCATAATTCCTAGAAAAGCAAAATAGAAAGAGGCCTTGATACTTGGTTCAAGACTTCTCATTTTTTCTTCAATTGTTGCTAGAAGTACTTACTTCTTTTTGCTTTTAGAGTTTTGGTTGCGTTGACGATTTTGTTGGATGCGCCACTCTCGCTCATAGTAGGCCATGGTTTCAAATACTCTACGAGGTAATCCAACATCCAGTAAATAGATTGGGATTTTCAAAACGTTAGAATGTTTTGAACTTGTAAATCTACTTCGAAGACGATACCAGAAAAAGTTGGATTTTAAAAGTTCCTTGTCATAAAACTGAACCTCAATTATATAAAAATCCCTTGCATTTCTACTACCCTTAATTTTCGTGAGAGCAAACTTTTCTACCTGTCCCCAGGAATAAAACTGCCAGTCTTTCTTTGGATATGGTTTATAGGAAAATCCTTGAGCCGTACATTTCAAATACTCTTTATCAGAAAAAAGCCGTCGCAAATGTTGATACAAAATGAAGCCAACGATGATGATTAAGAAACCAATAAAGAGAATTAAAGCCACCAATCCCGCAGGTGCTTCTTCGGGATAGCTCATCAAAAACGAAAAAATCCAAAGTAGAAGAGCCAATTCTAGTAGGTAAAGAATAAGGCTCAAGACGATTTTCTTACTACTCCATTTAATAATTGTTTCTTCCATTATACTAACTCACTTAAATATTCATAGCGTTCATATTTTTCCAGCAAGTCTTCATTTTTCTCGTCTAACTCTTTTTGAAGGGTAGCTAGTTTCCCAAAGTCAGAACCATTTGCTAGCATTTCTTCCTCTATAGAAGAGATGCGGTTTTCCAAGGCTTCAATGTCACCTTCAATACTTGCCCACTCCTGCTTTTCTTGGTAGGTCATCCGTTTCTTTTCTTCACGAACTTTGACGACTTTTTCCTTGTCAGCCTTTTGGATTTGAGTTACTGCTTCTGCTTCAAAGGCCTTTTCATCTAGATAATCTGTATAATGGCCAAAGAAAGGACGGATGGTTCCATCTTCAAAAGCAAGAATCTTAGTTGCAACCTTATCAAGGAAATAGCGGTCGTGACTAACTGTCAAGACTGGTCCTGCAAAACCTTGTAAGAAATTTTCTAGAACTGTTAAGGTCGCAATGTCTAGGTCATTTGTTGGTTCATCTAATAAAAGTACATTGGGTTTTTCAAGGAGTAATTTGAGGAGGTACAGACGTTTCTTCTCTCCACCTGACAGCTTCTCAATCAAGGTACCGTGCGTTGAACGAGGGAAAAGAAATTGTTCTAGTAATTCTGCAATAGATGTCGTAGTACCACCGCTAGTCTTAACCTCTTCTGCCACTTCCTGCAGGTAATTGATAACCCGCTTACTTTCATCTAAACCTTCGATTTGTTGAGAGAAATAAGCGATACGAACTGTTTCACCGATGATAACTTGTCCTTCAGTAGCTTCAAGTCTTTCTGCAATAAGGTTAAGAAGGGTTGACTTCCCAACACCATTATCCCCAACGATTCCGATACGGTCTTTGGCTTGAACCAAAAGGTTAAAATCTTGCAAAATCGGTTTGTCATCATAGGCAAAGGAAACATTCTTAAACTCGATGACCTTTTTACCGATACGGCTAGTTTCAAAATTCATGCTTAAGTCTGTCTCAATACTAGTATCTGAAACTTCCTTCTTCAAGTCATGGAAACGATTGATACGCGCCTGTTGCTTGGTTGCACGAGCTTGTGGTTGTCTTCTCATCCAGGCTAATTCTTGTTTATAGAGTTGTTCCTTTTTGTGAAGTAGAGCTGCATCGCGCTCATCCTGTTCCGCCTTGAGACGAACATAGTCTTGGTAATTCCCCTGATATTCTGTCAAACCAGCTCGATCCAACTCAAAGATTCGCGTAGAAAGAGCATCTAGGAAGTAACGGTCGTGGGTGATAAAGAGAACTGTCTTCTTGGAATTTTTCAAAAAGAGAGTCAGCCACTCAATGGTTGCAATATCTAAGTGGTTGGTAGGCTCATCCAAAAGCAAGAGATCATGGTTTCCAAGAAGGACTTGCGCCAACTGAACCCGTCTACGGAGACCTCCAGACAAAGCTCCAACAGGAGTTGATAAGTCTTGAATACCTAGTTTACTGAGAACCGTCTTGACTTGACTCTCAATTTCCCAAGCATGGAGGGAATCCATCTCAGCCATGACACGTTCCAAACGGGCCTGTTTGTCCTCACTATAGTTAAGCATGAGCAATTCATACTCACGAATTAGCTGGATTTCTTTTAAATCACTTGATAGGACAGTATCCAAGACAGTCTTGCTGTCATCAAAATCCGGATCCTGGGTCAAGTAGCCAATCTTGTAATCATTCTTTGCTGAAAATGGGCTAACATCACCATCAAAACCTGAAATTCCCGAAAGAACATCTAGAAGGGTAGTTTTCCCAGTTCCATTGACACCAATGAGTCCGATGCGATCCAAGTCATGGATGATAAAGGAAATATCCTTAAAGACTGTCTTATCTCCAACGGATTTACTTAGTTTTTCAACGATAAAGTCACTCATTTTCTCTCCCTTAGGTAGTCATGGATGGCTTGACGGTCATTTTCCAAATCTCCATCAACAATAGCATACTCAATTTCTTCTAAAACATCTCCCAAATCAGGTCCAGGTTTATATCCGTATTCTTTGATGAGAATACCACCATTGATTTGAATTTCTTTCTTATCATGAATGGTCAAACTCTCATAGGTTTCTGTGATTACTTCCGGATTATAGTCTTTACCTTGAGCTCTGCGGAGATTTTCAGCCTGTAGAATCAAGTCCAAATCGAATCGGTAACAATCACGCTTGCCGAGTTCCCCTTCTTCACGGAGAGCTAAAATAGCGAGCAAATCCTGTACCTGCTTGGCAAATTGACGTGATGTCTTCCAATGTTTTAAAAATTTTTGAGCATCTTCCACTTTTAAAACCCATAAAAGTGCTGCCCAGGCTTGTTCAGAAGTTTCAAAAGTGAAATGATCTTCTAAATCAAATAATGACTGGAGTTTATCCTGACTACTAGCCATATCTGGAAGATAATCATAAGCTTTACTTGCAATCATGGAAGACAGACCCACTCGCCAATGAGGGGCTAGTAGAAGTTTATCAAATTCAACAAAAGTACGCTCCACAGAAATTTTCTCTAAGAGTGGCGTTAAGGTCTTCATCGCTTCAAACGTTTCTTGCTCGAGTTCAAAACCAAGACTAGCTTGGAAGCGAAAACCACGCATGATGCGTAAAGCATCTTCATTAAAACGTTCACTAGCTACACCAACTGCTCGTAGGACTTGATTTTCTAAATCTTGTAAACCATTAAACAAATCGACAATCTTCCCTGTCTCATCTAAGGCAAAGGCATTAACTGTGAAATCACGACGCTTAAGATCCTCTTCTAGCGAACGAACAAAAGAGACTGAGCTTGGTCTCCGATAGTCTACATAAACATCCTCTGTTCGAAAAGTGGTTACTTCGTACTCTTCATCTCCATCTAAAACCAAAACGGTCCCATGCTCAATGCCGATATCAGCTGTGCGTGGAAAAATCTGCTTAGTCTCTTCAGGATAAGATGAAGTCGCGATATCCACATCATGGATGGGGCGATTGAGTAGGGCATCCCTAACAGAGCCACCCACAAAATAAGCCTCAAATCCTGTTTCTTTAATTTTTTCTAATACTGGTAAAGCCTTCTGAAATTCAGAAGGCATTTTTGTTAATTTCATAGTAAGTGTTCTAATCCATAGACAAGCTCATGACGCTTGACAACTTCTTTGATTCCCAAATTCACCCCTGTCATGAAGGAGCTACGATCATAGGAGTCATGACGCAGAGTCAATCCCTCTCCTTGATTGCCAAAAATGACCTCTTGATGAGCTACCAAACCTGGTAAACGAACCGAATGGATTCGCATACCATCAAAGTTAGCTCCACGTGCTCCCGCAATGAGTTCTTCCTCATCGCTAGCACCTTGTTGAATAGACTCACGAACTTGTGCCATCAACTCAGCTGTTTTGATAGCTGTCCCGCTCGGCGCATCTTTTTTCTTATCATGGTGAAGTTCAATAATCTCCACATTTGGGAAGTATTTAGCTGCCTGTGCTGCAAATTGCATCAGTAAGACAGCACCCAAGGCAAAGTTAGGAGCAATCAAGCCACCCAAGCCTTTGGAACGAGACAATTCTTTTAGTTCCTCAATCTCTTGACTAGTGAAACCGGTTGTTCCAATGACAGGTGCAAAGCTATTTTCAAGCGCAAAGCGTGTATTCTCATAGGCGACAGCTGGTGTAGTAAAGTCCACCCAAACATGGGCATCAAAGCCTGCTAAGTCATTTTTATCATTGAATACTGGAATTCCTTGCCATTCAGATGCAGACTCAAAAGGATCCAAAACAGCTACTAGTTCAAGTTCAGGATCAGACAAAACCATCTGACAAGCAGATTGACCCATTCTTCCCTTAAAACCAGCAATAATCACTCGAATACTCATCTTTACTCCTATCTAAGATACAAAGACTGTAAGAACACAAAGTGAAAATAGGAGTTCTGATCAAGGAGTTTCTTCTCCTTGGAAGAACTATCTTTTTCACATAGGGTTCCAGGCGTGTTCAATTCTAAGATACAAAGGACGTTAGCTGCCCATGAAAAATAGGGAATGGCGCTGACTTTCCATGAAAGGCAAGACAGGCATCTTTTTTCAAGAGGCAGATAGTCCGTGTTCAATTTCTAAGATACAAAGCCTGTAAGAACAATCTAGACGATTGGTGTATAACCTAAAGCAATACTTCCTTCTCCCAGGTGAGTCCCAATAACACTACCGAAGGTTGCAATTGAAATGTCTGTAGCCACTCCGCCGTCTAACAAAAGCTGACGCAAGTCTGCTGCTTTTTGAGGAGCATTCCCGTGAATGACAGTAATCTGATAATTTCCATTACTTGTTACTTCTTTGACAATTTCAACCAAACGTTTTGTTGCTTTCTTCTCTGTACGAACCTTCTCATAAACTTCGATAACACCTTGGTCATTGAAATATAGAATTGGTTTAATACTAAGAAGGTTTCCTAAAATGGCTGCGCCATTTGATAAACGACCACCTTTAACCAGATGATCAAGATCATCTACCATGATAAAGGCAGAAGTATTTTCAATCTGTTCTGTTAACTTATCTAGTATAGACTGGAAATCATCTCCCTGCTCAGACCATTGAAACACACTTTCCACCATGAAGCCTAGTGGTGCACTTGTAATTCGAGTATCAGGAAAAGCAATGGTTAGATTTTCGAACTCATCCGTCATATACTGGATATTCTGGTGAAATCCTGAGATTCCAGAAGAAAGGAAGAGTCCCAAAACATGAGTATAGCCTTTTTCTTTTAATGATGATAAAATTTCATCCAACTTTGCAATACTTGGTTGACTTGTTTTAGGTAGTTCAGATGAACGAGCCATTTTTTCATAAAATTCTTGAGCGGTTAGATTTACACCTTCAACATACTCTTCCCCATCAATATTGACAGGGATATCCAAGATAAATAGATTCTCTCTTTGCAGCGTCTTCTCCTCTAAATAGGCTGAAGAATCTGTAATGACAGCTAATTTCATGACTAAAACTCCAAATTGATCCCTGGTAAGTCTAGTGCAATTTCTGTTACTTCATAAGTCAAACGGTTTAGCATATCCAAAGAAGGACGAGCAAGCGTCTCAACTTCTTCTTGACTAAAATCACTTGGTTGATCTACGATACGACCTTCAACGTGGTTCACTTGAGAAATAGTCCCACTGATAACAAATTTATCAAAAACAATCATAAAGCTCAAAACAACTACGAGAGAAGTCACCTGATTTTCTTGGTCATGTTGAAGTAGTTGGAAGTTCACATCAACCTTTGTTTCAGGAATTCCATTCTCATTTTCCCATTCAAAGTTACGAGCATCAAAGTGATACTGACTTACAAATTCTTGTTCACGTTTTAAATTCATCATATTCTCCATGGTTACAATTTACTTTGACATTGTAACATATTTTCTTATTTTCTGCTAACTTTCCTAAATTCCGATTTCTGCTTTCACAACTTCAGCAATGGTATCCACATAGTAATCTACTTCTTCAGTTGTTGGTGCTTCAGCCATGACACGCAAGAGTGGCTCAGTTCCACTTGGGCGAACGAGAATACGTCCGTTACCTGCCATCTCTTCTTCCATCTTATCGATAATAGCCTTGATAGCTGGTACTTCCATGGCTTTGTCTTTCATGGTGTTTTCCACACGGATATTAACTAATTTTTGTGGGTAAATTGTTACTTCTGAAGCCAATTGAGATAAGCTCTTACCTGTTTCTTGCATAATCTTAGTCAATTGAACTGCTGAAAGTTGACCATCACCAGTTGTATTGTAGTCCATCAAGATAACGTGACCTGACTGTTCTCCACCGAGATTGTAGCCTGATTTTCTCATTTCTTCAACTACATAGCGGTCTCCAACAGCAGTGACAGCTTTATTAATGCCTTCACGATCCAAGGCTTTATGGAAACCAAGGTTGGACATAACTGTTGTTACAATTGTATTTTGTGCCAATTGACCTTTTTCAGAAAGGTATTTACCGATGATATACATGATCTTATCACCGTCGACAATCTCACCGTTTTCATCTACTGCAATCAAACGATCGCTGTCCCCATCAAAGGCTAAACCAATGGCAGATTGATTTTCTTTTACAAGTTCTTGCAAGGCTTCTGGATGAGTCGAACCAACATTCAAGTTAATGTTCAAACCATCTGGAGTTTCTCCAATGACAGTGATTTGAGCACCCAAATCTGCAAAAATTTGACGAGCACTTGTAGAAGCTGCTCCATTTGCAGTATCCAAGGCTACCTTCATTCCTTCAAGACCTGTTCCAGTTGAAACCAGGTAGGCTTCATACTTGCGTAATCCTTCTGGGTAATCAACAACAGTACCTAATCCTTCAGCACTTGGACGTGGGAGAGTATCCTCACTGGCGTCAAGCAAGGCTTCGATTTCGGCTTCTTTTTCATCGTCTAGCTTAAAGCCATCACCACCAAAGAATTTAATCCCGTTATCAAGGGCTGGGTTGTGGCTAGCTGAAATCATGACACCTGCGCTCGCTCCTTCAGTTTTCACCAAATATGCTACTGCAGGCGTAGCAAGTACACCAAGTTTATAAACGTGAATTCCCACAGAAAGAAGACCAGCAATCAAGGCTGCTTCTAACATTTCCCCTGAAATACGAGTATCACGTCCTACAAAAACCTTAGGCGCTTCTGTCTCATGTTGACTGAGAACATACCCTCCAAAACGGCCAAGTTTAAAAGCCAATTCTGGTGTTAATTCTACGTTTGCTTCTCCACGGACTCCATCCGTTCCAAAATATTTACCCATTTTTATAATCCTTTTCTAGTTTAATGTTAATTTTGCTTTGAAGTATCTGGCTTCGTTTCTGCTGCTGTCGTTGATGAGTTTTCAGCAGTTGAAGCATTACTTGTAGTCGTACTACTTGTTGTTCTGACAGTTTTAGTTGAGACTTTTATAGTAGTCTCAGAAGGTGTGATAACGGTTGGTAAGACTGATCCATTTTTATCAACTGCTTGTAGCGGAACTGAACCAGAGTAATTTCCTGTAATCTGTTCACTCGTTGGTAAAACAGCAACAATGCGATCAATCTTAGATAAAGTATCTGCATCGCTGGTTACTGAAACCTTTTCATCAGAAACAGTCACACGTTCGATTATAATCCGCTCATCAATTTGACTGGAATCGATTTGAGGTACAACTGGTACGTTATCCCTAGTAACCTTCTTACCAATTTTGACTGTAATCTTCTGTGGTGTTGCGACAGCTGTTAAACCACTTGGAAGGTTTTCAATGGTTAAAGGAACTTCGATTGTTCCTTCTGTAGCTTGCGATAAATCAGCAGTAACTTTGAATTTACGTGTGCTCTCCTGCATTTCACTGGCCAAGGTTACCCGATTTGAACCCGTTAGAAACACTGTCACTTCTGAACTAAAGCCACTGATGAAATATTGATCACTATCATAATGGATATCAATCGGTACATTGACTACCGTGTTGGTATAAGTTTCTGTTTTAGTAGATCTTGCGCTAGAATTGTTTTGATAATTAATCGATGTCGCATAGACAAATAGGACACATGCGAACAGGAGCGAGGAGATGATATAAAGGCTATTTTTTTTCATTATTCCACCCTCCAAAAATGCGTTCTCTTAAAGTTAATTCCTGTGTTTCCTCAGGTATCAAGATGCGGCGTAGTTCTTCCTCGAATTCTTCCAAACTTAAATCATGTTTGAAGACACCATTGTAGGTAATCGAAATTCCACCAGTTTCCTCTGATACTACAAAAGTGAGAGCATCTGAAACTTCGGATAAACCAATGGCTGCACGGTGACGTGTCCCGAACTCTTTGGAAATACCTGTGTTTTCTGTTAGTGGTAAATAGGCAGAAGTTACTGCAATCCGATCTCCACTGATAATAACTGCACCGTCATGAAGGGGAGTATTAGGGATGAAGATATTAATTAATAGTTCAGCAGAAATCTTAGCGTCCAAAGGAATTCCTGTCACGATATACTCCTGCAAGGTTCTCACACGTTGAACAGCTACCAAGGCTCCAATTTTACGAGGACTCATGTACTCAACTGCTTTGACAAAAGCCTGAATCATCTGTTCTTCTGAACTCATCGGAGTAGAAGAGAAGAAATCCGTAGCCCGACCCAAGCGTTCCAAGCCTGTCCGAATTTCTGGAGAAAAGATGACAACCGCTGCAATAACTCCATAGGTAATCAATTGGTTAATCAACCAGGAAATAGTTGTCAGGCCTAAAAAGTTAGCTGCTATCTGAGCTAAGATAAAGACTAAAACACCTCGAACCAGAATCATAATCTTGGTTCCTGCAATTGATTTTGTAAATTGATATAAGATATAAGCAACGATTAGAATATCAATCAAATTTATCACAATACTCCAAGGACTGGAGAATAAACTAGACCAGTATTGGAGATTAGATAATTGCTGAAAATTCATCCTAGGACTCCTCTCCATAAAAAAAGCTTCTCTTCATTATACCATTTTCTATGAAAATTTTCTCCCCCTACTTGATTTTAAATTGGTAGAAAATATGATAGAATAAAAAGACAGAAATGAATTAAGGAGAAGCCATGTCTAAACTATATGATATCACCATTATAGGTGGTGGACCTGTTGGTCTTTTCGCAGCCTTTTATGCTCACCTTCGTCAAGCTAAAGTACAAATCATCGATTCTCTCCCTCAGCTAGGTGGTCAACCTGCTATCCTTTATCCTGAAAAACAAATTCTCGATGTACCAGGTTTCCCAAACCTTACAGGGGAAGAATTGACTAACCGTCTCTTGGAACAACTTGAAGGATTCGAGACACCTGTTCACCTCAACGAAACTGTTCTTGAGATTAAAAAAGAAGATGGTATCTTTACTATCACAACCACTAAAGGAAGTCACACTAGCAAAGCTGTTATTATTGCTATGGGTGGTGGCGCCTTTAAACCTCGTCCACTTGAATTAGAAGGTGTAGAAGGTTATGAAAATATCCACTATCACGTTTCTAACATTCAACAATATGCTGGTCAGAAAGTAACTATTCTGGGTGGTGGAGATTCTGCTGTGGACTGGGCTTTAGCTTTTGAAAAGATTGCTCCTACTACACTTGTTCACCGTCGAGATAACTTCCGTGCTCTCGAACATAGTGTACAAGCTTTACAAGAATCATCTGTAAGTATCAAAACACCATTTGTGCCAAGTCAACTCCTTGGAGATGGAAAAACTTTAGATAAGCTTGAAATTACAAAAGTTAAATCCGATGAGACTGAATCCATTGAATTGGACCACCTCTTTGTCAACTATGGTTTCAAATCTTCTGTCGGAAACCTTAAAAATTGGGGATTAGAACTGAATCGCCATAAGATTATCGTCAACAGTAAACAAGAGTCAAGTCAGGCAGGAATTTATGCTATTGGAGACTGCTGCTACTACGAAGGTAAGATTGACTTGATTGCGACAGGTCTTGGTGAAGCACCAACTGCAGTTAACAATGCCATTAACTACATTGACCCAGAGCAAAAAGTACAACCAAAACACTCTACTAGTCTATAAGAAAAAACCACGAATCCTTTGATTCGTGGTTTTAAATTTCATCTGCAATTTTGTTGATCTTTCGCAATCTATGATTGACACCACTTTTGGTGAGTGGATTTGTCAAACTGTCTGCCAATTGTTGAATAGAATAGTCTGGATGCTGGATACGCAGATGTGCTACTTCCTGCAAATCGACTGGTAGACTATCTAGACCAATGGTATCCATGATTTTACTGATATTGTTAATAGTTTTCATGCTTGCAGAAACCGTACGTGCAATATTAGCTGTCTCTGCATTATTAGCTCGATTGAGATCATTTCGAGTTTCCCGGAGAATCTTGACCCCTTCAAAAGTATCACGCGCCTGCATGGCTCCCACTAAAATCAGGAAATCCATTATATCTTCGGCTCTTTGGAGATAGGTTACTGCTCCCTTTTTTCGTTCGATAACCTTGGCATCTAATAAGAACTGCTGCAAAAGCGAGGCAATCCCTTGCGCATGGTCCACATAGACGGAACTAATTTCTAACTGATACTTTCCTGACTCAGGATCCCGAATACTCCCATTTGCCAAAAAGGCTCCACAAAGGTAAGCACGTCCAGCATCCTCATCTCCTAAAATATCTGGATCGATCCCAGTCTCTAGACCAAAGAAAGAATCAGCCAAACGCAAATCTGCCAGTAATTCTTGGACTCGCTCATCCGTAAACACAGTATAAACACGATTTTTCCGAAGATTACTTCTTTGATGATGACGAATCTCCGACTTGATGCCATAAAAGTGCAGGAAAGATTCATAGAGGTGACGAGCTAACTTAGCGTTTTCTGTAATGACGGATAATGTCAAACCAGAGCTAGATAAACCTACACTACCAGACATCTTGATAATTGCTGATAACTCATAGCGACTCAGATGGTGCTGACCTAGGATTTCTTCTTTTACTGCTACTGTGAAACTCATTTTCTCACCTGTATAATTCGCATCAACTCGTCCACGATTAGATCTCCATCATGGAAGGCTCCACCATTTTCCAAACGTAGGAAGTTTGATGAAATGACACGAGGTACTTGTTTGCGCAAACCTTCAAAATCATGCTCAACCTGCACCAAATATTCATCAAAACGGTTGGTATCCATATAATCTCTCGGAACCTTTTCAATATTAACAAGAACGGTATCGATAAATGGACGACCCAAATGACGATGTAAGACTTCTACGTGATCACTATCTGAGAAATGTTCTGTCTCTCCACGCTGGGTCATGATATTGCAGACATAGGCAATTTCAGCCTTGGTCTCAAGAAGTGCTTGTCCAATCTCCTCAATGACAATATTTGGCAAAATCGATGTAAAGAGCGAACCTGGGCCCAAAACAATCATATCACTCTCGAGAATGGTATTGACGACTCTGCGACTTGCCTGTGGTTTTTCATCATCCAAAGTATTGGTCACATAGACATGGTCAATCATACCTGGATGGTCTGCAATATGACTTTCCCCAGCTACTTCTGTTCCATCTTTAAAGACAGCATGGAGTGTTAAAGGATAGTCACTTGAAGGATAAATTTTACCTGTCGTGTGGAAAAATTTACTCAGCAATTGCATGGCGTTATAGGTCGAGCCCTGCATTTCAGAAAGACCGGCAATAATAATGTTTCCTAGGGGATGACCTGCAAATGAACCAGCATCCTCAGAAAAACGGTATTGAAAGACCTTTTCATAGAATTTTGGCATATCTGACATAGCCACAAGAACATTGCGAAGATCCCCAGGAGGAGTCAATTGCTGAATGTTCTTACGAAGCTCTCCTGAAGAACCTCCATCATCAGCAACGGTTACAATTGCTGCAATTTCGACATCCTTTTCCCGTAAACTCTTTAAAATAACAGGGATACCGGTTCCACCACCAATCACCGTAATTTTTGGTTTTCTCATGAACGGTTTACCGTTTCCTTTCTTCGGTCTTTATCACGATGGCTTTCATTTACAGGCCAATTTTTAGCCAAATCATTGGCTAATCGTTTGGCAAAGGCAACGCTTCGATGCTGTCCCCCAGTACAACCAACTGCAATGGTTAAAACTGATTTACCTTCTTTCTTGTAACCTGGCAGAATTGGTTCAATCAAGGCTAACAAATGACGGTAGAAATCTTCAGATTCTTCATGATTCATCACATAGTCATAAACCGCCTGATCCTCACCCGTCTGATTACGGAGTTCAGGAAGGTAGTAAGGATTTGGCAAGAAGCGAACATCAAATACCAAATCGGCATCAATTGGAATTCCGTATTTAAACCCAAAAGACATCACCTCGATTCGGAAAGACTGCGTTTGTTCTTGGTCTGAAAACTGTTCTGCAATGGTCTTTCGAAGTTCACGTGGAGTTAACTCTGTCGTGTCTACCACGTTTTGACTCATATTTTTCAAAGGCGCCAAGAGTTCGCGTTCCAACTTGATTCCATCCAAGATACGACCATCTGCTGCTAGTGGGTGACTTCTTCTTGTTTCCTTATAACGTGCCACTAATTCCTTATCAGCCGCATCCAAAAAGAGGATTTTAAAGTCTAAATCATCTTGATTTTCCAACTCATCCAAGACAGCCTGAATCTCTGAAAAGAAAGAACGACTACGCATATCAACCACTAGGGCTAACTTGTGGTCATCATCCTTGGTCTCGACCAACTGCAAAAACTTTGGCAAGAGAGCAGGCGGCATATTATCAATGGTAAAATATCCTAAATCTTCAAAGGATTGAATGGCTACAGTTTTCCCTGCACCACTCATCCCTGTCACAATCACCAGGTGAAGTTGTTTCTTTGTCATCATAGTCTCCTTATATCAAAAGAAGTTTGGAAGAACCAAACTTCTACTAGCTTATCCAATCTCTGCGATGACTTCAATTTCGACTTTTACATCGCGAGGTAGACGAGCTACTTCCACAGCTGAACGAGCTGGAAATTCCTTGTTAAAGGCTGTTTGGTATACCTCGTTAAAAGGTACAAAGTCGTTCATATCACTCAAGAAACAAGTTGTTTTAACAACATGGTCAAAATCTGTTCCTGCTTCTGCTAGAATAGCTCCAATATTTTTCAAGACTTGTTCTGTCTGTTCTTGGATTGTTTCTCCTACGATTTCTCCAGTTTCAGGAGATAGAGGTACTTGACCGCTAGCGAACAAAAGATTGCCAACGATTTTTCCTTGAACGTAAGGTCCGATTGCTTTTGGAGCTTTATCTGTATGAATTGTTTTTGCCATATGTATTCCTCATAATTTTTCTAAAATAGCATCCCAAGCTTGGTCCATTCCTGCTTTTGTCACTGAAGAAAAGAGGATGAAATCATCACTTGGATCAAAGTTTAATTTCTTTTTAATAGCTGATTCGTGCTTGTTCCATTTCCCACGCGGAATTTTGTCTGCCTTAGTCGCCACGATGATGACAGGAATCTCATAATACTTAAGAAATTCGTACATCTGCACATCATCTGCTGTCGGGTCATGACGAAGGTCAACGAGACTAACAACTGCCCGAAGATTTTCTCGAGTAGTCAAGTACTCCTCAATCATACGACCCCATTTTTCACGTTCCTTTTTGGAAACACGGGCGTATCCATAGCCGGGTACATCCACAAAACGCATCTTGTCATCAATATTAAAGAAATTGAGTAGTTGTGTTTTTCCTGGTTTTCCAGAGGTACGAGCTAGATTCTTACGATTAAGCATGGTGTTGATAAAGCTCGATTTCCCCACATTTGAGCGACCTGCAAGAGCAATCTCAGGAAGTTCATCTTGCGGATAGTGGGACTTGTTAGCTGCACTCAGCAAAATCTCAGCATTGTGTGTATTGATTTCCATAGTCACCTCTAGGCTGTCTCTAGGATTGGTTTAGCTGTTCCGTCAACTGCTTCTTTTGTGATACGAACAGTTTTCAAATTTTCTTGACTTGGAACCTCAAACATAACGTCTAGCATGGTTTCTTCGATGATTGAGCGAAGACCACGCGCACCAGTTTTACGTTCGATGGCTTTATTAGCGATTTCCTGAAGAGCTTCGTCGTCAAATTCAAGCTCAACATCATCATAAGAAAGCAAGGTCTGGTATTGTTTAACCAAGGCATTTCTTGGCTCTTTCAAAATGCGAACCAAGTCATCCACAGTCAACTGCTCCAAGGCTGCAAAGACAGGCAAGCGTCCAATTAATTCAGGAATAATACCGAATTTTTGAATATCCTCTGCGATGATTTCTTGCATGTATGAGCTGTTTTCGTCAATGGCCTTGTTGTTTTGTCCAAAACCAATCACTTTTTCACCCAGACGCTGTTTGACAATCTCTTCGATGCCATCGAAGGCACCACCCACAATAAAGAGGATGTTTTTTGTATCCACTTGAATCATTTCTTGTTGTGGATGTTTACGTCCACCTTGAGGTGGCACGCTAGCTACAGTTCCTTCGATAATCTTGAGGAGTGCTTGTTGAACACCTTCACCAGAAACATCACGTGTGATAGACACGTTCTCGCTCTTCTTAGCAATCTTGTCAATCTCATCTACATAGATAATTCCACGTTCTGCACGTTCGATGTTGAAGTCAGCAGCTTGCAAGAGTTTGAGGAGGATATTTTCCACGTCCTCACCTACATAACCAGCCTCAGTAAGAGCTGTTGCATCTGCAATGGCAAAAGGTACATTCAAACTTCTAGCAAGTGTTTGAGCAAGGAAAGTCTTCCCTGAACCAGTTGGGCCAATCATCAAAATGTTTGATTTTTGCAAATCAACATCTTCAGTCTCTTCACGAGTGTCATGGAAATTGATGCGTTTGTAGTGGTTATATACAGCCACTGCCAAAGCACGTTTGGCACGATCTTGACCGATCACATAGTGGTTCAAAATATTTAGGAGTTCGATTGGTTTTGGTACCTCAGACAAGTCCGCCAAAACTTCCTCAGCCAACTCCTCACGAATAATTTCCTGAGCCAACTCCACACATTCATTACAGATAAAGGCATTGTTCCCAGCAATTATTTTTTTAACTTCTTCTTGGCTTTTGCCACAAAATGAGCAATAAACCATCATATCATTTTTCCTATTTGTAGACATGATTCCCTTCCGTTCTAACTATTCATTCTATCTAAAATAAGGTCATATAAAAAGCATGAATGCTATTCACCAAGTTTGTGAAAGCATTTAGCCATAGCAGAGTAGCAAGTCCAAAGCGCTTTTTACGAAAAGCGTGTGTTCCAGCTACAAGACAGACAGCACACAAAAGAGCTGTAAAAAATCCAAAAATACTGCGCTCCATTAGACTTCCTTTCTCTTTCTATATTCGATGGTAAAATCATAGACATTTTTCTCATCTTTGGAATAAGATTTGCTTGCAACAGTCTCAAAAGCAGTCAAGTCAAAATCTGCTGGGAAATAGGTATCCCCTTCAACTTGAGCATGAATTTGTGTCACAATAATCTCATCGAGATAAGGTTCAAAAAGCTGAAAAATCTGCTTGCCACCAATGATATAGAGATTCTTAGCTTGATGATGATACCAGTCTAAAACATCCTCAACATTTTGGAAAACCAGTGCTCCTTCAATTGACTCTTCGGGATTGCGCGTCAAAATCAAGGTTTCACGTCCTGGAAGCAATCGTCGACCCATCCCATCAAAGGTTACACGACCCATTAAAATGGCATGATTCAAGGTTGTTTCTTTAAAATGTTTTAACTCTGCTGGCAAATGCCAAGGCAAGCGATCCTCTTTCCCAATCACACCCTTTTCATCTTGAGCCCAAATGGCTACGATTTTCTTTGTCATGCTTTCATCCTTTTCATTGATAGTTCTATTTTATCAAAAATCTTCAAAAAAGACTGTTTTGGAATGCCCTCCTGAATAGAAAAAATCCGTAGAAAACTTCTACGGATTTTTAGAAAAGTACAGTATCTTACAAACCAGGTGCTTGTCCTAATTCTGCTGCAAGCATCCAGACTGTTTTTTCAAGGTCAGCTTTAGCACCAACGAAGATATCATTGGTTACATCATCACCTTCTTCATCTGTTACATCCAAAGCTTTTTGGAAAAGAGTGATGAGGTAACGATAAATTTCAAGGACACGTTCCAAACTTTCTTCTACGTTGCGGAATTCTCCAACTCCTTCTTCGATTTCACTGTGTTGAAGGAATTCTGTCAAAGTAGAGTATGGTTTGCCACCAAGTGTAATCAAGCGTTCGCTGATTTCATCAAGGTAAGCATCTAGACTATCCATGTATTCATCCATCTTAGGATGCCATACCATGAATCCACGTCCACGCATGTACCAGTGTACTTGATGAAGAGCGATATGTGCTACGTACAAGTCAGCTACGGCTTGATTCAAAACTTCCTTTGTATTTACTAGCGCTTCAGCCGCTGGTTTAGTTAATGTTGCTACATCTTTTACTGCTTCTTTTTTCAATTCTACCATTTTTCTCACCTCATTATTATTTTTTGTAACCATCTTTATTGATTACTACCTCAGTATACTACTCCAAGTAGACAAAAGCAAGGAAATTAACTCATATTAAAAAAGTTGTAATTGACTGATAATTTAAGAAAATGAGTGACTATTTATCCTAGCTATTTTCTCTGTTTTTACCAGAAAATTGACTTTGATAAAGGTCATAATAGAAACCTTTTGCAGCTAGGAGACTTTCATGATTTCCTTGTTCGATAATCTGCCCATCTTTCAGCACCAAAATTTTGTCAGCTTCCTGAATAGTTGAAAGGCGATGAGCGATAACAAAGCTTGTTCTCCCCTTCATCAAACGCTTCATGGCCTTTTGAATCAAGAGTTCTAAACGTGTATCGACCGATGAGGTCGCTTCGTCAAGGATTAGAATTTTTGGATCTGCTAAGAGAGCACGCGCGATAGTTAACAACTGCTTCTGACCAAGAGAAATATTACTTGACTCTTGGTTCATCTCCATGTTGTAACCACCAGGAAGAGTACGGATAAAGTGGTCTACATTGGCAGCCTTAGCAGCTTCAACGATTTCCTCATCCGTTGCCTCAAGATTTCCAAAGCGAAGATTTTCCTTGATACTACCTTCATAGAGCCAGGCATCCTGTAGAACCATCCCAAACTGTCGACGGTAGTCCTGACGAGACAAGTCTCGAATATCTTGACCATCCACTAAAATGGCACCAGCTGTCACATCGTAAAAACGCATGAGAAGGTTGATTAATGTTGTTTTCCCTGCTCCAGTAGGTCCAACGATAGCTACCATCTCTCCAGGTTCAACATCTAGGTTGAAATCGCGAATCAATGGTTTATTTTCCACATATTGGAAATCAACATTCTTGAAGCTAACTTGACCTGTCAATGGCGCCAAGTCTTTTACTTCCACAGTTTGAACTTCTTCCTGTTCATCCAAAACTTCGAAGACACGGTCAAGCGAAGACTTAGCACTTTGCATTTGTCCAGCTAACTGAGTGATGTTTTGGATTGGTTGACTGACCTGCCACACATACTGAACAAAAGCCTGCATATTACCAATCGTCAAGCGTCCTGCAATAACCTGCAATCCTCCTAGGACAGCGACTATCAGATAAGTTAAGTCAGATACAATGTGTAAGGCAGGCATCATCAAACCTGAAATAAAACTTGCCTTGAATCCAACCTGTTGCAATTCATCCGTAATCTTTTCAAATCTCTCTTGAGATTTCTCTTCACGTCCGAAAAGTTTAAGAACATTGAAACCAGTCAAGCTTTCCTGTACAAACCCATTCATTTGTCCCAGAATGGCTGCTTGCTGTTTAAAGTATGGTTGCGAGCAATTTAGAATCGTTTTAGCCCCAAAATAGGTAACCGGAATCGATAAAATGACAACGATAGCCAACTGAAGATTTAGATAGAGCACCATTCCCATAACAAAAAGAATGGTAAAGACTGCATTGACAATCTGTAAGAAAGATTGTTGAAGGGCATTTGAAACAGTCTCTACATCACTGGTAAAACGGCCTAACAAATCTCCAAACTGGTGCTTGTCAAAGTAAGACACAGGGATGCGATTGATTTTTTCACTCATTTCATTTCGCAAATCCTGTACCATAGACTGCACAGCATTGGTCATAAAGTAGTTCGAGTAGTAAGAACCCAACTCATAGAGAAGACCACGCAAGAGATAGATCACTAGAATTACTGCGATATAGCTGGTATTGATCCCCGCTCCTGCAACACCATTTGCCATAGCAAGGAGATTGCTAGTTAATTCTGTGATGGCAAGCCCCAATACGAAAGGCTCGATGACACTCATAATAACGCTGACTATTTTCAAGAAGACTGCAAAGAAAACAGAGAATCGGTAGGCTTTTAAATAGCTCCATAGACGAGCTAGACTAGATTGTTGTTTCATCCTTTACCTCCTATTCTTCTGTCAGAGACGCATTTTTCAGCTGCGACTCAGCAATTTCTCGATAGATATCATTGGTTTCCATCAATTCTTGATGACGGCCACGACCAACGATTTCACCCTTATCAAGGACGATAATCTGGTCAGCATCCATGATAGTTCCAACACGCTGCGCAACAATCAAAACCGTTGCATCTTGCGTCACTTCCTTGAGACGACGGCGCAAAATAGCATCTGTACGGTAGTCCAAGGCTGAGAAAGAATCATCAAAGATATAGATGTCTGGACCCTTGATGACTGCTCGGGCAATAGACAAGCGTTGTTTCTGACCACCTGATAGGTTGCTTCCCCCTTCAGCCAGATGAGTCGCAAAACCTTCTTCTCGACTTTCGATAAAGTCTTTGGCTTGAGCTACATCAGCTGCTTGGTGCAAATCCTCATGACTGGCATCCTCTTTCCCGTAACGGAGATTGTCTGCGATAGTTCCTGTAAAGAGCAAGGCCTTTTGTGGAATAAATCCAATCTTTTGACGGAGTGATTTGAGACGGTAATCTCGGACGTCTACACCATCGACCTTTATTTTTCCTAGCGTAACATCGTAGAATCGAGGAATCAATTGAACCAGAGTAGACTTACCTGACCCAGTTGAACCGATAAATGCAATGGTTTCTCCCGGTTTAGCAGTAAAGGAAATGTTATGCAAAACAGGGCTTTCCGTTTCACCAGGATAAGCAAAGGTCACATTATCAAATTCTAAATAACCATGTGTTTCTGTTTCTTGAATTCCATCCTCATTTGGATCAATGGAAATAGGCATGTCCATGATTTCCTTCAGACGCTCACTAGACACAGCCGTACGTGGATACATGGTAAAGAGGTTTGACAAGAAAAGGAAGGACAAGAGAGCATGGAAACTATACTCGATGAAGGCCACCAAATCCCCAATCTGCAAATTTCCATGCTTCAGTGGATCAAGGGCAAACCAAACGATAGCCACAATCATGGCAATAATGATTTGCACAAAAAGCGGTTCTGTCAAACCAGT
Source organism: Streptococcus sp. HPH0090 (assembly GCF_000411475.1). GTDB lineage: Bacteria > Bacillota > Bacilli > Lactobacillales > Streptococcaceae > Streptococcus. Next base: position 907,286 of record NZ_KE150464.1, read on the forward strand.
TAATTTAAACAAGCGATTGGAATTGTCCGCATAGATTGCATTTTTCTCTTCAAAACGATTTTCTTGGAAATCTTCACGTGCAAAGGCACGAATCACTCGCAAGCCCATTAAATTTTCACGGACATACTGGTTAATCTTATCCAGTGTTTTCTGTTGCTTTTCAGATAAGGGACGTGTTTTCACCGCCACATAAATGACTACTACAGCCAGAAAAGGAACGGAAAAAGCTACAATCCAGGCTAGTGAAGGACTCGTCAAGAAAATCATGAGAATACTCGACAGCATCATCATGGGTGTGATAACACCCAACTTAAGCGTTTGTTCTGCAAACTGCATGAGTACAAAGGCATCACTGGTAATACGAGTAACTAGTGAAGATACACCGATTTGTTCATATTCGTGATGTGAATACTCTTGTAATTTAGCATAAACATCATTTCGCATGTCCTTAACCATATTGGTGGTCAGTTTACTAGCGGCGTAGGCTAGAACAATCCGCCCACATGTTCCCAGGACGATAATAACCAACATGACGATAGCCCAAAAATAGAGCTTACCCTTGTCTCCTTGGTTGATTCCCTGGTCAATCATGCGGGCCAGAATAGTCGGTAGACCCAGATTGACAATAACAAAGAAAATCGCCCCGAGAAAGTCTAACACTAACCACTTGGGATAGCGTTTGAGATAAGACCAAATATAAAGCATAATTCTCCTTTCTTTTTCTTCTGAAACGTAGAAAAGAGCGTGCTTTCGCACGCCATTTTACCAAAAAGAAGACAGGCAGTCATAATCTCGAATGAGGAAACTGTCTGTCTCAGATATTTGAGGCTTATTTTACAAAGTCAAGCAATGCCAAGAAACTTTCTGGGTCAAGTGATGCACCACCAACAAGAGCTCCATCAACGTCTGGACAAGCCATGTATTCAGCAACATTTTCAGGTTTTACTGAACCACCGTATTGAACACGTACTTTATCAGCAACTTCTTGACCGAAGTCAGCAGCTACAACGTCACGAACAACTTTACACATTTTTTGTGCGTCGTCTTGTGAAGCTGATTTACCAGTACCGATAGCCCAGATTGGCTCGTATGCGATAACTGTTGAAGCTACTTGTTCTGCAGTCAATCCAGCAAGAGCAGCTGAAACTTGAGCACCTACGAATTCTGCTGCTTTACCAGCTTCGTAAGTTTCAAGTGACTCACCACAACAGATGATTGGAAGCATACCGTTCGCAAAGATTGCTTTTGCTTTTTTGTTGATGTCTTCGTCTGTTTCGTGGAAGTAGTCACGGCGTTCTGAGTGACCGATAACCACATAGTCAGTACCGATTTCTTTCAAAACTTGTGGGCTAGTTTCACCTGTGAAAGCACCTGCATTTTCAAAATAGCAGTTTTGAGCAGCAACTTTAAGGTTTGAACCTTTAGCAGCAGCAAGAACAGTTGTCAAGTCAACTGCAGGAGCTGCGATACCTGCTTCAACAAGGTCTGATGAAGGAAGTTTTGATGCTACAGCTTCAACGAATGCTTTTGCTTCTTCTGGGTTTTTGTTCATTTTCCAGTTACCAGCGATAAATGGTTTACGTGACATTTCACATACCTCTTTTTTCATTTTATTTTCTACTTATTTTATCATAAATAGAGGGAGCTTGCAAATCTTACTCTGTAACTAGAAGCCTTCTTTTCAAAAACTTTCCAGTTGTTCTTTCTATTTGGAAGCTGGCTTTCGCTTGGTCAATTTGACCACTGCTTCTGTTCTAGCCGTGTGGGGAAACATATCGACAGACTGGATATAATGCAGGTCATAGACCTCCATCAATCTAACCAAATCACGCGCCAAGGTAGACACATTACAGGATACATAAACCATCTTTTCAGGAGCGTATTTGACGATGGTATCCAAGAGCTTATCATCTAAACCAGTACGCGGCGGGTCTACTATCAAAGCATCGGCACGATAGCCTTCCTTGTACCAACGAGGGATAATTTCTTCTGCAGTTCCTGCTTCATAATGAGTATTGGTATAACCCATGCGCTTGGCATTTTCTTTGGCATCCTCAATGGCTTCTGGAATAATATCCATCCCTCTCAAACTTTTGACTTTTTTAGCAAAAGCAAAACCAATGGTCCCAACACCACAATAGGCATCGATCAGATGGTCGTCTTCAGTCACGTCCAATGCTTTAACAGCTTCACTGTAGAGAATCTCCGTCTGTTCAGGATTGAGCTGATAAAAAGCTCGAGGTGAAAGAGAAAACTCATAGTCTAGGACTCCCTCGCGTATACTATCCTGCCCCCAAATAATCTCTGTCTTGTCCCCATAAATCTCACTTGTTTTAGCAGTATTGGTATTGACTGCAACAGTCACTACTTCAGGATAATCCTTGACTAGGTCTTTCACAAATTGAGTCAGATTCAATTGACGATTGGTTACAATGATAATCTGAACTTGCCCAGTTTTCCGTGCTCGGCGAACCATGATGGTCCGAACACCAAGGATTTTCCGTTCATCTGTAATCGGAATTTGATGATAGGTCAAGAGTTCAGCAATGCGATTAGCAATTGCTTGTGTCTCCTTGTCTTGGACTAGGCAGTCTTTTAACTCGACCAAATAATGCGAATTTTGAGCATATAATCCTGCCTTAACTTGGCCTTTAAACTTTCGAGTTTGGAATTGCAGTTTAGCCCGATAATACTTGGGTTTTTGCATGCCAATGGTTGGTCTGATTTCAAAGTTTTCATAGCCAGCAGGGGCAAATTTTTTTAGAGCTTGATGAAGAAGATCTGTCTTGAACTCTAGCTGCTTGTCATAATGTAGGTGCATGATCTGACAACCACCACACTCATTATAAATAGTACAGTCTGGAACCACTCGAAACTTAGATTTTTTATTGACCTCAAGCAGTTTAGCCTCAACGTAGTTACGCTTAACAGAAGTCACCTGACAATAGATATCTTCACCCTTGAGGGCGCCTGGAACAAAAACGAGTGTTTTCTGGTAAAATCCGATACCTTCCCCGTTTATCCCCATTCGCTTGATTTTTAATGGAATTTTTTGTTTGACTTTAAGACTCATAAGTCTATTATACCACGTAGTTTCTCAATGTTTAAGAATATGTTACAATAAAACCATGAATACAGAGACATCTCATTTTTCCCCATTGGATTTTCCTGAGCAATTACGAACTTATATAGAGGGGGCAACCCTTTCTGACAGCTCTTCTCATTCAGGAGCAACCGTCCTCTATCTTGACTCAGGTTACTACTTGAAAATAGATCGAAAGGGACGTTTAGAGCGAGAAGCTAGCATTGCAAGTTGGTTTGAACAAGAGGGAATAGGAACTCCAGTCATCCACTATCTATCTACAGATAAAGACTATCTTCTGACCAAAGAAGCTATTGGTCATAATGCACTCGCTTTTTTAGATCAGCCAGAAAAAATCTGCCGAAGCATGGCAGAGGCTCTTAAAAAGCTTCACAACTTAAACCCGCAAAATTTTCCTTTAAAAATCATTTAAAAACCTATAAAGATAGAGCCTTTAAAAACTATGAACAGGGCAAATTTTACGCTAAGGTCCTCTTACCCCAATTTCAGATTAATAGTCGTGAAGAAGCCTTTCAGCTTATTCAAGAGCAGGACCACCTTTTAAAAACAGATGCCTTTATTCACGGGGATGCCTGTCTACCAAACTTGATTCTTAAAGATGCCAGCCATTTTTCTTGTTTTATTGACCTTGGTTTGACTGATTTTAGTGACCGACATATCGATCTCTTTTGGATAGTTTGGTCCCTCAACTATAACCTAAAGGACCCTAAATACGCTGAACTATTTCTTGACTATTACGGGAGAGAACAGATCGATATCAATAAACTTCGACTCGTTGCTGCCTTTGAAGCATTTGGATAAAAGAAAACTATGAAAATCACAAAACTAGAAAAGAAAAAAAGACTCTATCTACTAGAGCTTGATAGCGACAAAACTTGCTACATTACAGAGGATACCATTGTTCGCTTTATGTTGACCAAGGATAAGGACATTAGTCCCGAAGAGTTTGCAGAAATCCAGACCTTTGCACAATTTTCCTACGGAAAAAATCTAGCGCTCTACCACTTATCCTTCAAGGCTCGTACTGAAAAAGAAGTCCGAGATTATCTAAGTAAACATGAAATCGATGAGAACATCATACCCAAAGTCATCCAATCTCTAAAAGATGACAACTGGATAAATGACCGTCAATATGCCTATGCTATTATCAACTCCAATCAGCTATCTGGTGACAAGGGAAGTTATATGCTGATGCAGAAGATTTCTCAAAAGGGAGTTGCCAAATCTATCATCCAAGAAGTCTTACAAGAATTTGATATGGCGGAAGTCGCAGAGCGCACAGCCGAAAAACTACTGAAAAAATACCAAGGAAAATTACCTGCCCGTGCTCTAAAAGATAAGATTATCCAAAGCCTAACCAATAAAGGATTTTCCTACACAGAAGCCAAAACAGCCTTTGACCAACTAGATAGCCAAGTCGAAGAAGAAACTGTTCAGGAGCTTATTTTTAAAGAGTTGGATAAGCAATATCGAAAATATTCGCGTAAGTATGAAGGATACGAACTTAAGCAGCGTTTGACCCAAGTTTTAGCACGAAAAGGCTACGATTTTTCGGATATAGCCAGCGCTCTCAGAGAATATCTTTAATTTTTTCATGAAAAACTAAGAACTTTAAACAAAAATGTGATACAATAGTAAACGATAAACTTATAAATTGTAGAAAGTTGGTTAGTTATGAAACTTCCAAAAGAAGGCGACTTTATTACAATTCAAAGTTATAAGCATGATGGGAGTCTTCACCGTACTTGGCGAGACACCATGGTACTAAAAACAACAGAGAACGCTATTATCGGCGTCAACGACCACACACTTGTTACCGAAAGTGACGGTCGTCGTTGGGTAACTCGAGAACCGGCTATTGTTTACTTTCACAAAAAATATTGGTTTAATATCATCGCCATGATTCGTGATAATGGGATTTCCTACTATTGCAATATGGCTAGCCCTTATTATCTAGACGAAGAAGCTTTAAAATACATCGACTATGATTTGGATGTTAAAGTTTTTACAGATGGCGAAAAACGCCTCTTGGACGTCGAAGAGTATGAACGTCACAAGCGCAAGATGAATTATCCTGATGATTTAGACTATATTTTGAAAGAGCATGTCAAGATTCTTGTTGATTGGATTAACAATGAACGAGGCCCCTTCTCAGAAGCCTATGTCAACATTTGGTACAAACGCTACGTAGAACTAAAGAATCGGTAAAGTTGTCAGAGGTCAGGAACAAAATCCTGACCTCGTTTTTTTATAAGCAAAAAACCTGCCTTGAGGCAGGTTTTCCTTTAAATATCTAACTTTGTAACAGTAAATTTGATGTGAGAATAGTCTTTCTCGATATCCTTATCAACCATAAAGGCTGTCGCATCCTTCTTGACCTGTACTAAGTCAATATTCTGTGCTTGAGCTGCATAGACACAGCCACAGTAGCATTGGCGATAAATGTCGTACTCTTCACACATTTCTACAGAGCGTTTATAACCTTGATTTTTCTTAAAATCACTCGGAAGATAGTGAGTGGTGTAGATTTTTTGCACATCAATCCCAATACTATTGATGGTTTGTGAATTTTTGTGAGGGCTGATGGTTAGGGCTGAGCCAAAGTAGTCAAATCCTAAGTCCATAGCCACTTGCGCTGTCTTGTCCAAACGATAATCAAAACAGACCTTGCAACGGTCCCCACCTTCAGGTTCTTCTTCCAAACCTCGAACCAGTTTACGGTATTCATTTGGTTCATAAGGAGCTTCTAGATATTGGACCTTATTGCCAGTTCGCTCATTGAAATCACTGACAAACTTCTTGGTCACATAGGTACGCTTGTGATACTCAGCTTTTGGATGGATATTTGAATTTGCAAAATAGATGGTCACATCCGCATACTTGGTCAAATACTCTAGAGTGTAAGTGCTACAGGGAGCACAACAGACGTGCATGAGAATAGTTGGTCTCTCTTCATTTTTTTCCCAAACTTGAACCATCTTTTGCATGACACGGTCATAGTTGATCTTTTGATTGGGATTCATCTTACTTAGAATTTCTTCTACATCAATCATTCTCTTCTCCTTTTCTTCTTGCTATTGTACCACAGGATCTTTCTTTGGGCAAATAGGGTTTCGTGCTTTATTCAGTTTTTAAGTCCTGATTTAATAGCTTGCCCATCCTTGTCAGACCGATTATTAATATAGGATAACTTAAAAGTAAGATAAAACCTAGAACTAAAAAGATAGCTACAAGACCCCAACGATCAATCAACCAACCTGTCAATGGGAAAATGACAATCATAGAAAGACTAAAGAGCATGGAATTGATACTAAGCATAGTTGCTCTTACACTGGAAGGTAAATAACCTTGTAAGTCATTGAAATAGATAGGCTGATAAACTGCATAAAGTGTATTGGTTAAAAGATATACAAGAAGAAAAGCAAAGGGGGTTCCTGAAAACACCAACAACAAGGCCAAGCCCGTTAGTGCAACAAGAGTCGGAAAAACTCGATTGCTATCCCATTTCTTCCCAACTTGACTAGCTACATAAACTGCTATAAGATTTAAGCCACTACCAATCAGCATGACTAGCGACACCTGCCATCCTACTAAGTCACTTATTTTCTGCTGATAGTAAAAGTAAAACATGCACATGAGTGTCCCGACTAGTTGATAAGTCATCATCCAGTAAAAGAGTACTGGTTTTTCCTGCCATTCTTTTCGAACTTGCAGGACAATCGTTTTAAAGGTTAAGACTTCATTTCTTCCTCTCTTAGCCATTGGTTCTTTCATAAAATAAATCAAGATTATAGAAAGAAAAGATAATCCAATAGCAATTAGATAAGTCCAAGCCAATGCTCCGTGAATAAAGAAGCCTGCGACAACTGTACCTAGGGTTCGGGTGACTTCTGCCACACCAGACAAAAAGCTAGAAATCTGAAGATATCGGTCCTTTTGACCCGCTTCTACCGCAGAATCATATAAGAAAGCGGTGCTGGTTCCCGAGTCAAAATTGTAAGACCAAGCACTGACCATCATGGCAAGAGCATAGATCCAAAAATTCCCCTGACCAAACAAAATCAAGATAGAGGATACAATACTAGCCAAGCGAGCCAAATAGAGATTGGTCTTGTAGCTAAATCGATCAGCCAACATACCAGAAGGGATCTCACACAAGAGACTTGTCCCATGAAAGATACTTTCTAAGAGACCGATTTGAAGCAAGGAAAGACCATTCTGAATGAAAAATAGAATCCAAAAACTGGTAATTCCAAAATAAGATGTAAATTCCAGACCTGCTAGGAGTGGAATATTGCGTTTGTAAGTTCTTTTAAACATTGTTTTCTCTCTTTCAATATGTATTATGACTGTTTCTAAAAGACTTACCTAGATTTGCCTACATTTTCTCCACCTCTTTCATTTAAAGTGAGAGTGGGACAGAAATCGGTAATTCGTTAGAATTCGATTTCGTCATCCCACCTCCGCACAGTTGAGTAGGGCTGTAAAAGCTGATGAAATCAGCGTAGTAGAGCCCACTCAACCACTGCGTCTTGCTCGATAATCCAAAGACAATTGAGAGGCTAGGACTTTTGTCCCAGCCTCATGGTTATTAAGGTTTGATACGGTGCAACATACGTGGGAATGGAATAGCTTCACGGATGTGTTTAGTTCCAGCTGCGAAGGTTACCATACGCTCGATACCGATACCAAATCCACCGTGTGGTACTGTACCATATTTACGAAGGTCAAGGTAGAATTCGTACTCTGTAAGATCCATTCCAAGTGATTCCATCTTAGCGACAAGGGCATCGTAGTCTTCCTCACGCATGGAACCACCGATGATTTCTCCGTAACCTTCTGGCGCAAGCAAGTCTGCACAAAGTACGCGATCTGGGTTCCCAGGAACTGGTTTCATGTAGAAGGCCTTGATGTCTGCTGGATAGTTCATGACAAATGTTGGCACACCAAAGTGGTTTGAGATCCAAGTTTCGTGTGGTGAACCAAAGTCATCACCATGCTCAAGGTGCTCGTAGTCTGCATCTTCATCGTTTTCATGCTCTTGCAAGAGATCAATGGCTTCATCGTAAGTAATACGTTTGAACGGTTCAGCAATGTAGCGTTTCAAGAGCTCTGTATCACGCTCCAAGGTTTCCAAGGCTTGAGGAGCACGGTCAAGAACTCCTTGAAGCAATGCTTTAACATAAGCTTCTTGCAAGTCAAGTGATTCATCGTGTGTTAAGTATGAATACTCAGCATCCATCATCCAGAACTCAGTCAAGTGACGGCGAGTTTTTGATTTCTCCGCACGGAATACTGGTCCAAAGTCAAAGACGCGACCAAGGGCCATAGCACCTGCTTCAAGATAAAGCTGTCCTGATTGGCTCAAATAAGCTGGTGTTCCAAAGTAGTCTGTTTCAAAAAGTTCTGTAGAATCTTCTGCCGCATTTCCTGAAAGGATTGGGCTATCAAATTTCATGAAGCCATTCTTATCAAAGAACTCATAAGTTGCATAGATAATAGCGTTACGGATTTGCATCACTGCTACTTGTTTGCGTGAACGCAACCACAAGTGGCGGTTATCCATCAAGAAGTCTGTTCCGTGTTCTTTTGGAGTAATTGGGTAGTCTTGAGATTCACCGATGACTTCGATGTCTGTAATATCCAACTCATAACCAAATTTTGAGCGTTCGTCTTCTTTGACAATCCCTGTCACGAAAACAGAAGTTTCTTGGCTTAGGCGTTTGATGGTATCAAATTTTTCAAGACCTACTTCTTCACCGAATTTTTCGATAAAGTTTGGTTTGAAAGCCACGCCTTGGAAGAAGGCAGTTCCGTCACGCAATTGCAAGAAAGCAATTTTTCCTTTTCCTGACTTGTTAGCAACCCAAGCACCGATAGTCACTTCTTGACCAACGTAGTCTTTTACTTCGATAATTGTTACACGTTTTGTCATCATTTATCTTCCTTTATTCGTTTAACTTGTCCAAAGACATTATTACTCATTATTGTACCACAAATAATGCCTGATAGCTAGCTAGTTTGACAGAAATTCCTAAGTTTTTAAAAATAAAAACCTCCGTTATTAAGACGGAGGTTAAGCTTCTTATTTTTCCATAAATTGGTGCAAACGACGAATGGCTTCTTTAAGAGTTTCTAAGTCTGTCGCATAGCTGAGACGGACATTTTCTGGTGCTCCAAATCCAGCACCTGTTATCAAGGCTAGCCCCACCTCTTCAAGGATGGCCGTTGTAAATGCTGTTACATCGGTAAAACCTTTCATCTCCATCGCTTTTTTGACATTTGGAAAGAGATAGAAAGCTCCTTGTGGTTTGACAACTTCAAATCCAGGAACTTCACACAAGAGTGGATAGATAGTATTCAAACGCTCTTCAAAAGCTTGACGCATGATTTCTACAGAATCTTGAGGTCCAGTTAAGGCCTCGATTGTTGCGTATTGTGAAACAGCGGTTAGGTTTGAAGTTGTTTGACCAGTCAATTTGCTCATAGCAGCAATAATTTCTGGATCACCTACTGCATAACCAACACGCCATCCTGTCATAGCGTAGGCCTTAGACACTCCATTGATGACAATGGTTTGTTTGCGAATAGCTTCTGACAGACTAGAGATTGGAACGAACTCATTCCCGTTATAGACCAAACGACCATAAATATCATCGGCCAGGATGAGAATATCATGTTCAACAGCCCAATTTCCAATGGCTAACAATTCCTCACGAGAGTATATCATACCGGTAGGATTAGATGGTGAGTTAAGAACCAAGACCTTAGTCTTACCTGTGCGAGCAGCTTCTAATTGCTCCACAGTCACTTTAAAGTGATTGTCTTCTTTGGCTTGGACAAATACTGGAAGGCCTTCTGCCATCTTAACCTGATCCCCATAGCTGACCCAGTAAGGAGTAGGAATGATTACCTCATCTCCAGGGTTGATAACAGCCATAAAGAAAGTATAAAGGGAAAACTTGGCACCTGTAGCAAAAGTGACCTCATTAGCTGCTACAGAATACCCATAATAACGTTCAAAATAGGTATTAACCGCTGCTTTCAATTCAGGCAAACCCGAAGCTACCGTATAGAAAGACGCGCGACCATCTCGAATGGCTGCAACCGCAGCATCTTGAATATTTTCAGGAGTATGAAAATCGGGCTGACCTAAAGTCAAGAAAAGAACGTCTTTTCCTTCAGCTTTTAACTTCTTTGCTCTTGCATCACTAGCCAGAGTAACGCTTTCTTCCATCTCTAAGACACGTTTGGATAATTTCATTGTTTCTCCTTTTCGACTAAGGCGCCAGATTCAAAATCTACTAGATAATAGTCTCCTCCAGACTTGATTTCCCAGACAGGCTTTTCAGCGTAGCGTCCGAAAGTAATCTTGTCAATCTCAGTTGCTCCTTTTTCTCTGACAACTGCTTCTGCTTTTTCTTGAGAAGTTCCATTTTTTAGTTGATATACGTAAATATTGTTGCTACTTTTCTCTACTAAGACAGCAACTGATTTCTGGTTCTTATCTTGGCCAAGAACACTATAATAGCTTTCTAAACCATTGAAGATATCAATCTGGCTAACCGTTTCTAGATTTGCATACTGCTTAGCGAGTCTTTCACCTTCTACCTTAGCAGTTCGATAAGGCTTCATGCTGAGCCATACTAAGTAGAGAAAGGAAGAAGTGATGACTAGAGTTAACAAAGTTATACCAATAATGTACTGAAATAATAGGGAATTTTTTTCTTTTTTCTGTCTCTTTTTCACTCGTCTATTTTACCATCTATCCTAGTGAATTACAAGTGAAGTTAGGGGAGGAATCTGGATTTTCAATCCGTTTTTAGGATATCATTACACAACTTCAAGCCGTGTTTTTATAGACTTTTCTACGCTCTTCATTTTTAATTAAAAACTTAGATTCTATTGATTTTATTTTCTGAGCATATCCCTTGCAAATGATTTTATTCTGTTGTAACATATATTGTAACAACAGAGTGGTTCTGATTAAAAGATTAAAATTAAAAGGAGACTCCCTATGTCTAAAAAAGTATTGTTTATCGTTGGTTCACTTCGTGAAGGTTCATTCAACCACCAAATGGCATTAGAAGCTGAAAAGGCACTTGCTGGCAAATCCGAGGTAAGCTACCTTGACTACTCAGCCATTCCTCTCTTCAACCAAGAACTTGAAGTTCCAACTCTTCCATCTGTTGCGGCTGCTCGTGAAGCTGTTTTAGCTGCTGATGCCATCTGGATTTTCTCTCCAGTCTACAACTTCTCAATTCCTGGAACAGTGAAAAACTTGCTTGACTGGCTTTCACGTGCCATCGACTTGTCTGATACCCGTGGAGCATCTGCACTTCAAGATAAGATTGTTACAGTATCTTCAGTTGCGAATGCAGGTCATGATCAGCTCTTTACGATTTACAAAGACCTCTTGCCATTCATCCGTACACAAGTTGTTGGTGGTTTCACTGCAGCTCGTGTCAACGATTCTGCTTGGGAAGATGGTAAATTAGTTCTCGAAGACAGCGTTGCTGCTTCTTTGAAACAACAAGCAGAAGACTTGCTTCAAGCTATTCAATAATTGCAACAAAAGGAAAAAGATAGTAGACAAATGTTATTTCTACTATCTTTTTTTGTTAATCAACAAGTTCTGCAATCATACTATGTTTGAGTGGTAGACTACACATCACTAGAAGGAAGATAAATGAAGACTGAACCCAGAAGAGGGCCAAGTCAAAAATTCCATGCACAGCAACCACTGTTAAAAATGAAAGATAGAGTCCAAGAATCGGTCGTTTACTTGGTACTTGACTCATATCAATTAATTTTCGAATTGGGTCAGAAGAGGCAATCCCTAATAATACAGTTCCAACCACGCCGTAACTCAATATCGTATCAATGTAAATACTATGAGCATGTTCATGATAAGGAGCAAAAATACGTGGATAAGAGTGCATATAGGTTAGTGGACCTTCTCCCCAGAAGGGGTTTTGTTTGAATAAGGTCATACCTGCATTCCAGATAGACACTCGTTCTTCCATAGATGAATCAAGGGTTCCCATTCGAACTCCTAAATCACTCGAGAAGAGAAAGGCCAATCCGATACCAAAGACTCCAATACTTAACCAGAAAGCTCGCCAGTTCTTAATGGTTGTGAACAGATAAATAATCGCACCAAAGATAATGGCTGGAAAGGCCGTTCTATTTTGAGTAAAGTTGAGCCCGAATAAATTCGCAAAGATTGCAATCACTGAGAAGATTTTCAACCATCTCAATCTGGTTGTACTAATCAGATAAAAACCAATCATGATACAGAAACAACAGATAATTCCATAATAGTTAGGATTAAAGAAAGCTACTTCTGCTCGGTTCTGGTGCCAAACCTGCATCTTTGGTGATAAGAAGGTATAATCAAATTTCTTAACGATTTGAAAATGCTCCAAAGTTGCGAAAACCGAGGCTAACACACTAAGCGATAAAATCCCTTGTAATACTAGTCTAAAAAATTTAGGGGTTAGATGAGCCTGGTAATAGTAAAAGAAAATCGCAAAGAGGAACATTCCTAAAGTAGCAACCATCCCCATCACATTTTGTGCTAGAAGAGAGATGGCACCGCTATAGCCAATAAACAACAGTAGAATGGCATGGTTAGAGAGTCGTTTTAGAATCCCCTTCATTTCACCTGTATATATAAGACCTATCAAATAAGCGATAAAAATAATGATGAAAATATAAAAAGGCAAGAAAATACTTAGAATTACAGCTAGCAAGACTAGTTCTTGCTTAGAGAAGCCTTTCAATTTTTCAATGATACCTATTGATTTCACAACAGATCCTTTCTCTCTGCGCTATAATGCACAGATATATAAACTATTAAAACATTTTACCATTTTTCAAAGGATTTGAAAACCACTTTGTCCTTCTCATCCTGACTAAAACTTGGTAAAACTTTATAGGGAACTAGGATTCCTCTCATAAAAGAAGTCTATCTTTTGTAAAATTGTGGTACAATTAAATTAATTTTCCCGGAAAGGCTCTACCATGAAATCTTACCAAGAAGTCTATAAAATATTAGCTAGTGAAACTGATTATGTAAGTGGAGAAAAAATCGCTGAAGTATTAAATCTCTCTCGAACCTCTGTTTGGAAAGCGATTCAGCGCCTCCAACAAGAAGGATTAGAAATTGACAGCATCAAAAACCGTGGCTACAAACTTCTTCACGGTGACCTAATCTTACCTCAAGACATCGAAGCCAATAGTCCCATCTCAGTTCAATTTAAACCTATCACCAAATCAACCCAGAGTGATGCTAAGGAGGCCATGGAAGCTGGTGCCAAAGGAGACACACTCTACCTATCAACAGGCCAAACTATGGGACGTGGTCGATTTCAACGCCCCTATTATTCTCCAGAACAAGGTGGAATTTACATGTCTCTCCACCTCAAGCCCAATCTCTCTTATCTAGATCTACCAGCCTATACACTCCTGACTGCAGCCGCAATTTATAAGGCTGTAAAAAACCTTTGTCTAATTGATTTAGATATCAAATGGGTAAATGATTTATACTTAAATCAGAAAAAAATAGCCGGTATTCTAACCGAAGCCATCACTTCTATCGAAACAGGCCTTGTTACAGATGTTATTATTGGTGTTGGAATCAACTTTTCTATCGCTGACTTCCCCAAAAATCTGCAAGGAAAAGCTGGAAGTCTCTTTTCTCAAAGCAGTCCCATTACTCGCAATGAATTGATTGCTGAAATTTGGAGATGTTTCTACGAAACAGATGCCGACGAGCTACTTTATCTCTATAAAAAACGCTCCATCGTTTTAGGCAAAGAAATTTCCTTCAAGAAAGATCAAGAAATAATCACAGGAAAAGCCTGTGACATCTCTGACCAAGGCAAACTGCAGATAGAATTAGCTACTGGGGAAAAAATCTGGCTCAATAGCGGTGAAGTTTCGCTTACCAAATGGTAAATACTCGTCAACAATATAAAAAATCGATCTCTCTATTGAGAAGGTCGATTTTATTATCCTTTATTTTTTCAAACGTTCAACATCACGCGCAATCACAAGTTCTTCATCAGTTGGGATGACAAGTACACGAAGTGTCGCAGCATCTGTAGAAATGTCTCCAGTTACTCCAAAGACATTTTTCTCTGGATCTAGATCACAACCAAACCAAGAGATACCTGAAATAACTTTCTCACGCACAAGAGTTGCATTTTCACCAACACCAGCAGTAAAGATAATAGCGTCTGCCCCGTTTAGGACTGCCAAGTATTGTCCAATGTGTTTTTGGATACGGTCAACATACATTTCAAATGCCAAAGCAGCATCATGATCCCCTGCTTCCATTGCAGCAATCACATCACGCATATCACTAGACTTCCCTGAAACACCCAGCAATCCTGACTCACGATTAAGAATACGACTGATGTCCTCAGGCTTGTTAAAGTCCTCTGTATATTGCATTAAATAAGGAATGATAGCTGGGTCAATATCCCCTGTACGAGTTCCCATCATAACACCACCAAGTGGAGTGAATCCCATTGATGTATCGATTGATTGACCACCCTTAACGGCTGTAATAGAAGCACCATTACCGATATGGCAAGTGATCAATTTCAACTCTTCTAGTGGACGTCCCAAAAGTTTTGCTGCTTCTTGAGCAACATATTGGTGACTTGTACCGTGTGCTCCATATTTACGAACCTTGTTTTCTGTATAGTACTTAGTTGGTAATGGATAACGGTAGGCTTTTTCTGGCATTGTTGTATGGAATGATGTATCAAAGACTGCTACACTTGTAATATCTGGCAACAATTCTTTGAAGGCACGAATCCCAGCTGCATTGGCAGGGTTGTGCAATGGAGCAAGAAGTCCCAGTTCTTCAATTTTTTCTAAGACATCACCTTCAACAACTGTAGACTCTTTGAAGTACTCTCCACCTGCAACAACACGGTGTCCGACACCAGTAATTTCATCATAAGTTTTAATAATATTAAAACGAATCAAGTCATCAAGTAAAATCTTAACAGCCAAGGTATGGTTTTCAATATCAAGAACTTGTTCTTCAGAACGACCATCAAACTTAACTGTTGAAACAGAATCCTTCAATCCGATTCGCTCAATTAAACCTTTTGCAAGCACCTTTTCTTCTGGCATTTGATATAGTTGCCATTTCAAGCTAGAGCTTCCAGCGTTAATTGCAATGGTTTTTGTCATAAATTTATTCCCCTTTTTAAGCGTTTTCAACTATTATATCAAAATTTGCACTAGATTTCATGCCCTTGACACCAATTTTGAAAATTTTCCTTAAATTCCATCAAAATTTCAGGGTCACGAAGACTGGTAAGTGGATAAACAAATGGTTCAACTCCTTCTCCTGTCTTCTTTTGGAGGACAAAAATGCTCTTAGACTGAGCTCCTTGGGCGAAGAGATCCTCTGGTAAGGCCACAATAGCCACTAGTTGGGCCTGTTCAGTCAGCCATGATTTCAAAAGTTCACTCTGAGGACTTGTCAGGAGATCTGTTGGAGCTAGAAAAATCGCATAGCCTCCTGTTCTGAGATACTTGAGTGCTTGTTCCATTAACAAATGATGAGCATAAGTATGTTCATTCTTAGCCGCTACTTGATAACGTGAGGCTATCTGATCATCTGGATAGTAACCGACAGGCAGGTCGCTCACAATGATGTCACTTTCTTTTAATACTTGTGGACGTACTGCATCTCCTTGGACAAAGCCCATTTGAAGATCCATTACTTCCGCCATGCTTGCCGCCAAGTCAATCAAGAGGTCATCAAGTTCTATTCCCAGGTAATCTACCTTTTTGTTCATGGACGTTAAGAAACTAGCTCCCAGAATTCCCATCCCAGATCCCAATTCCAATAAGCTCACATTTTCAGCAGGAAAAAGTTGTTCAATGATAAAAATCATCAAGTGACCAACCGCATCCGGTGTGAACTGGTGATTGGCTTGAAGAGGTTCTGTTTGAGCTGCCTTCATTAACAAAAATTGATAGGTCCGTAACCACTCCTCTTTTCGAAGTGCCAAACGTTTCAAAGCTTGATTGTTTTTCTTGACATCTTCCAGGTTTGTCTGACCATCCAGATAGATCCCATTTTGTTCAATCAAGGCATCATAAAAGCTTGTCGCCAAATCGTTTTGAATGATTTGGACGTTTTCTAGTAAATAGGTATATGCTTGTTCAATTTTTTCAAAATCCATAATCTTATCTTACCAAATTCAGAGCTGATTTTCCAGATTTTCATGATACTGAAAACAAATAAAAAACCTCTGAGATGACTCTCAAAGGTTTAATCATGACTAGTTACTATTTTCAACCGCTGCTGTTACAAAAGCAGTGTAAAGTTCTTCTGGACGGTTTGGGCGACTTGAAAGCTCTGGATGGTACTGACAAGCCACAAAAAATTTATTTTCTGGGATTTCAACAATTTCGACCAAGCGATTATCTGGTGACACTCCTGAAAAGACAAATCCTGCACCTTCAAACTGTTCACGGAAGGCATTGTTAAACTCATAACGGTGGCGGTGGCGACGTTGGACCACTTCTTTGTTATGATAAGCTGCCGCTGCCTTAGAACCACGTTTCAACTTAGAAGGATAAAGTCCCAAACGAAGGGTTCCCCCCATGTCCTCAACATCAATCTGATCACGCATGATATCGATGATTGGATATTTTGTATCATGATTAAGCTCTGCTGAATTAGCCCCTTCAAGACCTAAAACATTTCGGGCAAACTCGATACAGGTCAACTGCATACCCAAGCAGACTCCCAGCATTGGTACATCATTTTCACGCGCATAGCGAATCGCTTCAATCTTACCTTCTGTTCCACGTTGGCCAAAACCACCTGGCACGATGATTCCATCAGCATCAGAAAGGAGTTCTGCTACATTATCTGCTGTCACGTCGTTCGCATTAACCCAATCAATTTTCACTTCTGCATCATTTGCATAACCTGAGTGTTTCAAGGCTTCAACTACAGAGATATAAGCATCTTGTAACTCAACATACTTACCAACAAGAGCAATCTTGACTTGTTTTTTGAGGTTCATAACCTTATCAACCATAGCTGACCATTCTGTCATATCTGCTACAGGTGCATCTATCTTCAAATGGTCACAGACGATTTGATCCATTCCTTGTGCTTGCAGATTAAGTGGGATTTGGTAAAGATGATCGACATCTAATGACTCAATAACTGCTTCTGGCGCCACGTCACAGAACTGGGCTAGTTTATTTTTAATTCCTTGTCCAACTGGCTTTTCTGTACGAATGACCAACATATTTGGCTGAATCCCAAGACCACGCAATTCTTTGACAGAGTGTTGAGTCGGCTTGGTCTTCATTTCTCCAGCTGCCTTGAGGTAAGGAAGCAAGGTTGTATGGATATACATGACATTATCTGCGCCGACATCTGCTTTCATCTGACGAAGAGCTTCTAAGAATGGAAGGGACTCAATGTCTCCAACTGTTCCCCCAACTTCTGTGATGATGACATCAGAGTCTGTCGTAAGAGCAGCACGCTTGATTTTTTCTTTCAAGGCATCTGTAATATGAGGAATAACTTGGACAGTTGCACCAAGGTATTCTCCACGACGTTCCTTGCGAAGAACTTCGCTGTAGATTTTACCGGTTGTCACGTTTGAGTATTTATTAAGGTTAATATCAATAAAACGCTCATAGTGACCCAAGTCTAAGTCTGTCTCAGCCCCATCATCAGTTACAAACACTTCCCCGTGCTGATATGGGCTCATGGTCCCTGGGTCGATATTGATATAAGGGTCAAATTTTTGAATAGTTACTTTCAAACCACGGTTTTTTAAAAGACGTCCAAGGCTCGCTGCAACGATCCCTTTCCCAATAGACGACACCACTCCACCAGTTACAAAAATATATTTCGTAGACATAGATTCCTCTTTCTAAAATGCTCAAGGTCCTGCTCACTAGTAGGGGAGATAGAAAACAAAACCTTCATCAATAACCACAATCCAGGATAAAAGTTCCCGGAAAAACAAAAATAGCTCCCTAATAACTAGGGAGCTCCGACCTCTAAAAGAGGTGCCCGAACAATATCTTACCTCAATTTGACTCATTTGTCAAATCTAATTGACTATCAGATTTTAGTGTCTTACCTTCAAGTATGTGTCAAGCATTAAAAAAGACAAGGAAATTTTCCTTGCCATTTAGTATTATTCTTCTTCATCCTCAGAATCTTCGTCATCTTCTTCGTTAAGATCGACGTCTTCTCCAAGGTCATCTGGTGCAATTTCGTTGATTTCAGCGTCGTAGGCTTCTACTTCGTTCTTCTCATCATCTGGATTTTCATCATCATAAGAAAGAGCTGGATCTTCTTCGTAGGCATCTTCATCTTCTGGGTCATCTGCACCATAGTCAATGGCATCCGTATCTCCGTCCATAAAGGCATTGACGCGTTTCTTCTTAGCCTTAGGTGCTACTTCTTCATCGTCACTTTCTTCAAGAGCGATAATTTCTTCGTCAATTTCATCAACTCCATACCATGAACGAAGGCCCCATTTGTTATCTCCAAGAGAGATAAAGCTACCATCAAAGTTCAACTCTGTATAGAACAAAGGTAGTGCTTCGCGAATATCGCTATTAGAGGTACCAAGATAGTTTTGGATTTCATTAACCAAATCGCTAAAATGCATTTCGTGATCGCGACCACGGAGTTCCAAGATGGCACGAGCCACCTCAATCATAGATAGTTCACTTTTTTCTTGCCCAGCAAATACTTCTAATTCCAAAGCGTTTCTCCTCATTTTTTACTACTAACGCCAAAGCATACAAACTCTGGTCTCATTTTATCATGTACTCTTTATTGTACGATAATTTTCTTTATTAGTCAAAGGTTTAGAAGAAATTCATGTGAAATATTTCAGCTAATTGAAAGACCTGGGAGATCGACTCACAGGTCCAATACATTATTTATAGGTCAAAGCTCGTTTAAAAGTTTTCCAGATGCCTAAATCATCTGTTTGAAGGACTAGGCTAGCATACATACGGCCGATAAAGATTGTTGCTGTTACTGCAAAAATGACTGTTATAGCAAGCGAAATCCAAGTTTCTACACTACCTGCATAGCCATTAATAGCTCTAAAAGGCATAAAGAAGGTTGAAATGAATGGGATATATGAGCCAATCTTCAAAACTAAATTATCGCCAGAAGTTCCTAAGGCAGTTACTCCAATAAATCCTACCATAATCAAAAGCATCAAAGGCGACAAGGCTTTACCAGAGTCTTCGGGCCTAGAAACCATCGAACCGAGAAAGGCAGCTAAAACCACATACATAAAGAGACTGACTAATACAAACAACAAGGTATTGACCGAAAAGGCTTCTCCCAAGTGGTTTAAAATACCTGAATTTGCTAATAAGGGCATATCTTTAAAGAATAAGATTGCTCCAAGTCCACCTACAACATAGATACCAATATGCGTCAAAATAACAAGAAGTAAGGCAATCATACGTGCGTAGAAATAATGGCTGGCACGAATACTTGAGAAGACCACTTCCATGATTTTAGTTCCTTTTTCACTAGCTACCTCTTGAGCAGTGACACTAGCATAGGTAATTAAAATCATATAAAGGAATAAGCCAAGTCCTGCAGCCGCAAAGGTTTGGACCATCTTTTTATTTTCCTTGGCTTCATCTATCTGCTCTGTGAATTGAATTGTTTGAGCCAAACGTTTTTCCTGTTCTTGAGACAAATTTGCTTCTGAACGGTTGAGTTGGGATTGCAGTTCATTCAACTTAGCAGTCACAGCTAATTTAATGCCACTCTCTAGTGAAGTCTCTCCATGATAGACCACCTTAAGTACACTATCTTCCTGATCAATAGTCAGATAACCTTTTATTTTCTCATCCTTGATGGCTTGTTGCGCACTTGCTTCATCCTTATAGTCAAAGTTAATGCCATTGGTCGATTTAAGACTCTCTGTTACAGCAGGCACCGAACTAACTACTGCCACCTTATTATTCTGAGCCAAAGAGGAACCTTGGAGATAGCCAATTCCGCCAGACAAGCCGATAAAGAGAAAAGGCGAGATTACCATAAAGAAGAAACTCCAGGATTTGACATGACGTAGATAAGTTTCTTTGATTACAACCAACATATTTCTCATACTTCCACCCCTGATTCTAGTTTAAAGATTTCATCAATTGTCGGAGCTTGCTGGTCAAAGGTCGCGATATAGTGTCCTTGAGTCAAGATAGCAAAAAGCTCCTGTCCAGCATTTTCATCATCTAGGATGAGCTTCCAAATCCCCTGCTTGGTCAAGCTAGCATGAATGACATGTGGGAGTTTTTCCAAGTCTTCCTGACTCTTTTCACTTGCAACAAAGAGTCGCGTTTTGCCGTATTGATTACGAACATCTTGGACTGGTCCATGCAAGACGACACGCCCATCACGAATCATCAGGATATCATCACACAGCTCTTCGACATTGGTCATGACGTGGTCAGAAAAGATAATGGTCGCACCACGTTCTTTTTCTTTGAGGATAACCTGCTTGAGCAACTCGGTATTAACTGGATCTAAACCACTAAAGGGTTCATCGAGAATAATCAAATCTGGTTCATGCATTAAAGTAATGATCAGCTGAATCTTTTGTTGATTCCCTTTTGAGAGACTCTTGATTTTATCTGTCAATTTTCCTTTAACTTCCAGCTTTTCCATCCATTGAGGGAGTTTTTCTTTGACCTCTTTTGCATCCATGCCTTTTAATGTTGCCAAATAACGTACCTGTTCAAGTACTGTCAGCTTAGGCATGAGACTACGTTCTTCGGGTAGATAGCCAATCCGAGCATAGGTCTCCTGACGAATTTCCTGACCATCAAACTGAATCTCTCCCTGATAATCCAAAAATTTCAAAATACTGTGGAAAATAGTTGTTTTCCCAGCTCCATTTTTCCCTACTAGACCTAAAATACGTCCTGGTTGCGCTTGGCAATCGACACCAAATAAGACTTGTTTAGGTCCAAAACTTTTTTCAAGATTGCGGATTTCTAACATGTTCCACCTCCTACGAATCTTATCCTCATTATACTCCTTTTTTTAGCCATTACAAGGATTTATGTACATTTTTATTAGTAGAATTTGCTAGGAATTTTTTATACCAAAATAATAAAATTCACATTTATTTATCTTTCCAATATTAGGCATTTACAAAAATAAAAAAATCCATCCCTAGGGATGGATCTTAGACTTTTAACGCACTTCTGCGTCTACTTTTTCTTCGAGTGATGCTTGGATTTTTTCCATGTAGCGTGCGACTTCTTCGTCAGTCAAGCTATCTTCTGGATTTTGGAAGGTCAAGCTATAAGCCATTGACTTCATACCAAGTCCTAGTTTTTCACCTGAGAAGACATCAAAGAGTTTGATATCTGTCAAGCGTTTCACACCTGCAGATTTGATGGCATCAACCACATCTTGGTGAGTCACTTCTGCTTTGAGGAGAAGGGCGATATCACGGCTGACTACTGGGAATTTAGTAATTTCCACAAATGGAGTAGCTGGTTGAAGAGCTGCCTCAATAGCAGACAAGTTCAATTCTGCCACATAAGTTTCAGGGACATCATAAACCTTAGCTGTCACAGGGTGCACTTGTCCGAGGAAACCAAGAACTTGGTCACCGAGTGAGATCAAGGCTGTACGACCTGGGTGGAGGCTAGCAATTTCAGAGGTTGCTGTATAAGTCACTTCCAATCCTAGGCGAGTAAAGAGGGCTTCAAGGATTCCCTTAGCATAGAAGAAGTCAACTGGAACAGCTGCAGTTTGGAAGTCTTTTTCAGCGACTAAACCTGTCAAAGCAAAGGCAAAGCTATTGATTTCGTTTGGCAATTCTTCTTTTGGATTTCCTGTTTGTTCAAAGACTTTTCCAATCTCGTAAAGAGCCAAGTCTTTGTTCTTACGCGCTACATTGTAGGCAACTGTATCCAAAATACCTGAAACCATATTTTGACGGAGAACTGAACGGTCCACGGTCATTGGCCACATGAGCTCTGTTAAGTTGCTTGGCTGAATCGTAAACTCAACGGCTTTTTCAGGAGTTGTCAGAGCGTAGGTAATGATTTCAGTCACTCCTGCTCCTTCAGCAATGGTACGAACTTGACGACGGAGTTTTTGGGTCGCAGTCAACTCACCTGCTGTCCCATCGTCTTTTG
The DNA here is from genome assembly GCF_000411475.1 of Streptococcus sp. HPH0090. Lineage (GTDB taxonomy): Bacteria > Bacillota > Bacilli > Lactobacillales > Streptococcaceae > Streptococcus. The sequence goes on from NZ_KE150464.1 coordinate 929,589, forward strand.
GAAGACTAGTTGGCAAGCGGTCATACCCATAGATACGTGCGATTTCTTCAAAGAGATCCGCTTCAATGGTGATATCCCAACGACGACGAGGGACGCTGACAGTAAAGCGATTTGCATTTCCAGAAAGGCCAAATCCAAGGCGACGGAAGACATCTTCGACATCTGCGTAGGAAAGCTCTGTTCCAAGGACACGGTTGACGTCTGCAAGGGTTGAGGAAACTTCCACATCAGAAGTATCAAGCTGACCTGCTGAAACAATACCTTTACGAACAGTTGCTCCTGCAAGTTCAGCAATCATGCTGGCTGCCGCATCAAGGGCTTCATTGACTGTTGCCACATTGATTCCTTTTTCAAAGCGAGAAGATGATTCGGAACGAAGGTTGAGACGACCACTAGTCTTACGGATAGATTTGCCATTGAAGACAGCTGCTTCAAGGACGACACGACTAGAGTTTTCAGAGATTTCTGTAGCTTGACCGCCCATGACACCGGCAAGAGCTACTGGTTTGTTCGCAACTGTAATCACGAGGTCATTTGTTTCTAACTCACGCTCTTCACCGTCCAAGGTTACTAATTTTTCACCAGCACGCGCTTCACGTACACGGATGTCAGTCCCTTCAAAGGTATCCAAGTCAAAGGCATGCATAGGCTGACCAAAGTAAAGTAGGATGTAGTTGGTCACGTCAACGACATTGTTGATCGGACGAATACCTTCGTTCATGAGGAGGTTTTGCAACCATTGCGGACTTGGTGCGATGGTCACATTATCCAGGATACGGGCAGCATAGTAAGGAGCCTTATCTGTGTCAATGCTGACAGAAAGAGCATCCGCTGCAGCTTGGTCTGTTTCTGTTAAACTGAATTCCTTAAAGTTGACTGCCTTGTCATAGATGGCTGCCACTTCATGTGCAACTCCACGCATAGAAAGAGCGTCCGCACGGTTAGGGGTGATGGAAAGTTCGATAATTTCATCATCCAAGTCTAGATAAGAGAAGACTTCATCTCCTGGAACGGCATCTTGAGGCAAGATTTGGATCCCATCTGCAAATTCCTTTGGTACAACGGAGTCAGAAATACCTAACTCACCAAGTGAACAGATCATCCCGAGTGACTCTAAGCCACGGATTTTCCCTTTTTTAATCTTGTAGTTATCTGCGATACGAGCACCTGGAAGAGCCACCATGACCTTGATGCCTGCACGCACATTTGGTGCTCCACAGACGATTTGACGAGCTTCTTCTTCACCCACATTGACTTGGCAGACATGCAAGTGTGTTTCTGGTACATCTTCGCAAGACAAGACTTCTCCGACGACAATTTTTGAGAGACCAGCAGCTGGTGATTCCACACCTTCTACTTCGATCCCTGTGGTTGACATTTTTTCAGCCAACTCATCTGATGGTACATCAATGTCCACCAATTCTTTTAACCATTTATATGATACTAACATAATTCTGAGCATAAGATCCCAATCAGCGAGATCTTTTCAATTCCTTTCTTTTTCTTCGAGTCAGTCGTTCCTATTGCTACACTATAAAAAATGAGGACGACTTGTAGGATTGTGTTTAGGTTTCAATCTTATTTAAACTGTTCTGAGAAGCGGACATCGCCTTGGTAGAATCCACGGATATCGTTAATTCCGTAACGAAGCATGGCTACACGCTCTTGACCAAGACCAAAGGCAAAACCAGAGTAAACACTTGTATCAATCCCACTCATTTCAAGGACACGTGGGTGAACCATGCCGGCACCCATAATCTCAATCCAACCTGTTTTCTTACATACATTACAGCCATCTCCACCACACTTGAAGCATGAGACGTCAACCTCAACAGAAGGCTCGGTGAATGGGAAGTAAGATGGACGCAAACGGATTTGACGCTCTTCACCAAACATTTTTTGGACAATCAACTGAAGCGTTCCTTGAAGGTCAGCCATAGAGATGTTTTTTCCTACAACCAAACCTTCTATTTGGTGAAATTGGTGACTGTGGGTTGCATCGTCTGTATCACGACGGAAAACACGTCCTGGTGAGATCATCTTCAAAGGACCTTTAGAAAAATCATGGGCATCCATCGCACGCGCCTGAACTGGAGACGTGTGGGTACGGAGCAAGATTTCTTCTGTGATGTAGAAAGTGTCCTGCATATCACGAGCTGGGTGATCTTTTGGAAGGTTCATACGTTCAAAGTTGTAGTAGTCTTGCTCCACTTCAAAACCATCCACGACTTGGTAACCCATACCGATGAAGATATCTTCGATTTCTTCACTGGTTTGTGTAAGGACGTGACGGTGACCTGTCGCAACTGGACGACCTGGGAGAGTCACATCAATACTCTCACTTGCTAGTTGAGCTGCGACTTTCTTTTCTTCCAAAAGCTTAGCTGTTTCTTCAAAGGCAGCTGTCAAGATATCGCGCGCTTCATTGACGTGTTTCCCGATAACAGGACGCATTTCTGCAGAAACGTCTTTCATCCCTTTCAGGATTTCAGTCAGTGACCCTTTTTTCCCAAGGACAGAAACACGCAATTCTTGCATCTCTTTTTCATTTTCAGCAGTAATCTGCTTCAAGCTAGCTAGCGTTTCTTCACGAAGCGCTTTTAATTGTTCTTCAATAGTTGACATAATTCCTCCATCAGTCTCTCGTAGATAAAAAGAAAACCACATGCCAAAAACTCCACTCGGAGCGTTGACACGCGGTACCATCCGTTTTCATCTGACAAGTCAGACCTTTATTTCTGAATCCATAGGCAAGTGAATTCACCCAGCTTTCATATAGAGAGCTTTCAGTCACGGCTCTCCTCCCTGATATACTTCCCCTGAGATACTAGTCTTGCAGATTCCTATTTAATTATTATTCATTTTATCAAATTTCAAGCATTCTTGCAAGGTGTTTTGCGACTAATCAACATAGTCTCCACCTTCAAAGCCGTAATACTCTTCCAAACTGAGGCCACTTGCAGCGATTTCTTTGGCTTCTTTACCAACATAGCGAAGGTGCCATTCCTCAGCCATATAACCAGTTTCTTTTTCCTTACCTTTGAGGTAACGAACGACAAAACCATAGTCAGCTGCATGATCTAAAAGCCATTGGGCAGCTTTAGGTTCGGTCACCAATTCTCCATCTGTACCAATAAGGTCAAAGGCTAGACCGGTCTGGTGTTCACTATAGCCAGGTCTTGCAGAATAACGGTCAGCCTCTGCCTTCCCATCTTGATTGACATAATCTTGATACAGTTTAACCTGAGTTTCATAACTTCTAAATCCACTATAGTGATCGCTAATCGAGAATCCTGCTTGCTGCATTGCTGCAATAAGTTTTAACAGTTCTGCCTTTGCGGTAGGATTTTCTCCAGGATTATAATCTTTGGACATAGGATAATGCTTGTTAGCGACAACAATCTCATCATACTTACCTTGAATACTGTAGTGATCTCCTTTATCTACTACTTCTGCCTTCTTTTGGCTAGCCTCATGAGACTTGCTACCAACAGTTCCTTCTTGAACAGTTGATTGCTCTGAAGAAGTTTTTGCGTCAGGAGTAGCTGATTTTTCTTGTGAACAAGCTGCCAATGTCAAGACTAATAAGCCTGACAAGATAAGATATCTTTTTTTCATGTTTTATCCTTTCATTTGATAACTTTATCCAATTCAACAGATAAAGATTGGATTAAATTTTCTAATTGTTTCGGTTGTACTTGGTAATCTTCTGCTGCCATTTCTTCCCAAGGAACCCACCAGACTGGACCACGTCCATTTAGACCGTGCCCCTTCATATCACCAGCTCGTCTTGGAAAAATATGCCAGTGAACATGAGCGTCTCCATTTCCCAACAACTCTACATTCATCTTTTCAGCAGAAAAAGCCTTAGAGACAGCTTCCTGAACCAGACTCATTTCCTCTAAAAATTGAAGTTTGACAGTTGTGTGTAGATGATGTAATTCTGTGACATGTTCCTTGGATAGAAAGAGAGTGTATCCTTCAAAATACTGGTGGTCTCCGATAACAACATAGCCTGTTTCTAATTCCTTCACAAAGTAGGGATTGTTACCAGACTTAATCAATTCAATTCGATCACAAATCAAGCACATTTTAGTTTACCAAGTCACTCTTGAGATAAGCATCCACCATACGCTCAGTAGCCACTACAGAATCAACATGAGTCCGCTCGTAAGAGTGACTAGACTCAATACCTGCACCAAGAAGAGCGTGTTTGACTTCTGCTCCAGCTGACATAGCTGCAGAAGCATCCGAACCGTAAAATGGATAGATATCTAGTTTAAACGGAATGTCTTGCTCTTTTGCCAGGGCGACCAAATGCTGACGGAATTCATAGTGATACGGTCCAGAAGCATCTTTGACACAGATAGACACTGTGTACTCGTCTGTCTGTTGATCATCCCCCATTGCTCCCATATCCACAGCCAGATATTCGACAACTTGATTAGGAATACTTGAGTTAGCACCATGACCTACTTCTTCAAAGACTGAAAAAGCAAAATGCGTAGTAACAGGAAGTTCAATCCCTTCTTCTTTGTATACTTTGAGGAGATTGAGAAGGATAGCCGCACTGACTTTATCATCCAAATGACGCGATTTGATAAAGCCTGAATCAGTTACGATAGTTCGTGGATCGAAGCTGATAAAGTCACCAACCTCAATACCGAGTGCGCGTGTTTCCTTATCATTGGTCACTTTTTCATCCAAACGTACTTCCATATTGTCCTGCGTACGTTCAGCTGTCCCCGCATCCTTGTAAACATGGCAAGAAGTTTGGTGAATCAAAATCGTACCTGATACGGTGTTACCTGTGCTAGCCACATGAACCGTACAGTTTTCACCTTCAATCATATTCCAAGGATAACCACCGATACGGTCCATCTTGAGGCGACCGTCTGGTTTAATAGCACGAACAATAGCTCCCAAAGTATCCACATGGGCAGTCACATAGCGTTGTTGCTCGTCATTTTTACCTTTGATTGTTACGTTGATACCACCTTTAGCAGTTCGGATTGGTTGATAACCTAGTTTTTCAAGCGTCTCAACTAGATAATTCGTAATTTCACGCGTAAAACCAGTTGGCGATGCGATAGCAGTCAATTCTTTGATATATTCTACAGTTTGATTCATTTCTTCACCTCTTGCTACCATTATATCATTTTTCCCATCTTAGTATGTGTAAAAAGGAAAGACTAATATACTTTGATAACAAAAGTATTTTATGATATAATAAAAAACAGTTCTTATGATGAAAGGAAGAAATATGAACAAATATTTTAAAATGATACTTTGCTTAGCCTTGCCTTTGGTATTCTTATTAGGATGTTCTAAACAATCATCAACAACTTCTAACTCTTCAAAAGCAGAGACGAGTGAAGTAAAAACTACCGAAGCTGAAACTACTGAGGCTGAAACTACTGAAAAGAAAGCAGAATTAAAAACTGTAGCCTTTGTTCATGACAGTAATCCAGGAAGAAATTCTACCTTAACTTATACTGTTAAAGGTGATGACGTTGTGAAACAGGAAGTCTATAATGTTTTTGACCCCGAAGTACTCAATAAGACTGCAGATGAGATTAAAGAACTGATCGTGAAAACTTATAAAGGGTACGAAGGAATCAAAGGAGTTACACAAAATATCGAATTCAAAGACGGAAAAGTCATTCATACAATGGTCATTGATATGACTGTAGTCAATCTTGATGAGATGAAGAAAGCTATGCCAAACGAATATTCGGGAGTTGGAAACCGTGTAAGTTTCTCAAAAACAAGAAAAATGCTTGAAGATTTAGGTTATAAAGAAAAAACGAACTAAGAAGAATAAAAAAACTTGGCTAACGCCAAGTTTTTTTATTCCATTTCAAACGCTTCACTCTCTTGTTTATTTGGAAGAACGAGAGAAAGCAATATCCCAACAATTGCTGGTACTAACCATGGTAGAGAAGCATCTGCAAACGGTAGAGTGTTAACGATATTTGCAAGAATGTCAATCTTAAATGTAGATCCTAAAACACTGGCAATAGCAATGGCTGTGACAAACCCAACAGTCAACTGCATACCTGGTTTAGAAAGAGCGATAAACTTGTTAACAATCACAATCATGACAATGGCAATCGTGATTGGATACAAGACAACTAGCACTGGTACTGAATACTTGATAATGGCACTCAAACCAAGATTTGCGATAGCAAAACCAATCAAGGAAAAGACAGTCGCATAAACTTTATAACTGATTTGTGGGAAGCGGTTGTTAAAGAATTCAGCTGTTGATACAATCAAGCCTACAGTTGTTGTGAAACAAGTTACAGTTACCATGACTGCAAGGAAAAATTGCGCTATCGAACCAAATATTTCTTGTGTTGCTTGTGACAAGATATAAACTCCTGGGGTTCCTTCATTCATCACTTCAGCTGGTACTGGGAAATGATTTCCAAGGAAACCTAGGCCAATGTATAAAGCACTAAATCCTAAAGCTACAACGATTCCAACGACCCAAATAGTTGAAATGTATTCTTTCTTACTTGAAAATCCAAGCTGTTTCAAGGTTTGAACAGCGATAACACTAAAGGCAACAGAAGCAAGCGCATCAAGTGTATTATACCCCTCAAGGAAACCTGCACCAAAGGCTGAAGTTTGATAGGCACCTGATGCTGCTTGCGGTGCGTTCCCACCATATTTAAAGGCTCCAAGGATAACCAAAACAACAATCAAAATTGCAAATACTGGAGTCAAGATTCGTCCGATACGATCCAAAATCTTTGAAGGGTTAAGGGCGATTAAATAGGCTGCAACAAAGTAGAGAATGGTAAAGACAATCAAACCTAAACCCTTATCTGCTTCGGCTAGGAGGGGACTAATACCGACCTCAAACGATGTTGTTGCTGTACGTGGAATGGCAAAGAATGGACCAATCGACAAGTACAAAGCTGCAAGATAAATCGTCGCAAACCATGGAGAAATTTTCTTAGAAATCTCATAGATATAACCCTTAGGATTCAGGGTTCCGATAATCAAAGTTAGGACGGCAATCCCAACACCTGAAAATACAAAGCCTGCAATGGCAGGAAGGAAGTTTTCTCCAGACTGTGCGCCTAGAGTTGGAGGGAAAATCAAGTTACCTGCTCCAAAAAATATTCCAAACAGAAGTAATCCTGTTAAAGCACCTTTTTTAGCCATAAACTCTCCTTATAAAATTAAAATACTTTCTTAGTATAACATGTTTAAAGGCATGAAAAGGCTATCTCGAAATAATTCTAAAATGTTTTCAATTTTCGGAATTTTAGAGCAAAATAATTCCCTTCGAGATCTTTTCTATTTCAGTCTCAAAGGGAGTTTCTCTTATTCTAAAGCATCCATGCCACCTTGGACATTGATAACTTCGTAGCCTTGCTCTGCAAGAAATTGACAAGCGCGTGCTGAACGCATTCCTGATTTACAAATCACGTAGTAAAGTTGGTCTTTTTCCAGTTGTTTATAAGTATCCGCTAGTTGGCTGAGAGGGAAATTACGAGCACCTTCTAAATGAAGAGCTTCAAATTCCTCTACTTCTCTCACATCCAGCACAGAAAGTGGGCTATTCTGGTAAAGTTGGTAAAAATCGTTAAAAGTAATGTCTTTCATTTTTCTTCTCCGAGAATTTTTTGGATTCTATCTTTCAAGTCAGGCAAGACTTCTTCTTCAAACCAAGGATTTTTTTTCATCCAGATTTGATTACGTGGTGATGGGTGTACCAGAGGGAAATAATCAGGCAAATAATCCTTGAACCGATGTACGCGGTTCGTCACCTTGCCACTGACCTTTTCATGCAGATAGTAGGCTTGGGCATACTGACCAATCAAGAGGGTTAATTGAATATCTGGCAACTCCTTCAAGAGTTCTGGATGCCATTTTTCTGCAAAACCTGGACGTGGTGGTAGGTCACCCGATTTTCCATGTCCTGGAAAATAGAAGTCCATGGGCATGACTGCAAAATAACCTGAGTTATAAAACGTATCTTCGTCTACACCTAACCACTCTCGCAAGCGGTCCCCACTTTTATCCTTCCAGTAAAGTCCTGCTTCTTGGGTTTTAAGACCAGGAGCTTGTCCAATGATATTGATACGAGCAGTCTTTGGTGCTGCAAAGAGAGGCTCTATTCCTTGCTCGGTATAACGGGTATTCTGTGGATCTGCCATAATGGCTTGCTTGATTCTTTCGATTTGAGACATCTACTTTCCCTCCAAAAAGAAGTCCAAGCATAAAATCTCGGACTTCTAGAGCATTATTTGATCAATTCGTAGATAGCTTCAGCGTAGATGGCTGCTGCACGGAAAAGATCATCCAAGGCGATAAATTCGTTGGCTTGGTGCATGGTATCGATAGAATCTGGGAACATAGCACCGTAGGCTACACCACGCTCTAACAATCGTCCAAATGTTCCACCACCGATGACTTGTTCATGACCTTGAAGTCCAGTTTGTTTTTCATAAACATTCAACAAGGTTTGGACAAGTGGATCTTCCATTGGCACATAGTGAGGAGTGTGACCATGCTCAGAAAGGCTAACTGAAGCAACTGGCAAGTTTTCAAGAACTGACTTGATTTGCTCTGGGCTTGTTCCTTTTGGATAACGGAAGTTAAGGGCAATAGTATTGTCAGCACTTGCTTCGTCGAAGCGGAAGACACCCGCATTCATAGAAAGGGCACCCATTTTTTCATCCACATGAGCTACTTTCAAATTTTTACCTTCGTGGTCATTCAAGAGAATCTTACCAGCAATGTCAAGATAGTCTTTCGCAGGCCCTTCAAAGGCAAATTGGCTGAGGAAGAGAGCAAGGTAGGTCGCACCATTGACACCTGAAGCAGGCATAGCCCCATGGGCTGATTTACCAATTACAGTCACCTTGTACTGACCATTTTCTTCTTGGATTTCTCCTCTGAGATTGTGCTCTGCAACGAAGGCATCTAGCTTAGCTTGCAAGTCAGCTAAATCACCTGAAACGACTGCAGTTGCTGACTCTGGCACCATGTTTTCGCGTAAGCCACCTGTGAAGCTGTGAAGACGAGCAGCACCTGCATTTTCACCTGCAAAGTGAAGGTATTCTGTGATGTTTCCTTTTTCACCATTGATGATAGGGAATTCAGCATCTGGAGAGAAGCCAAAGTCTGGTTTTGCAAGTCCTACATGCTCAAAATAGTAGTCCATATCTGCCCAACCTGACTCTTCGTCAGTTCCGACGATGAAACGAACTTTCTTAGAAGTTGGAAGTCCCAATTCTTTGATGATTTTCAAACCATAATAACATGCTGTAGTTGGTCCCTTGTCATCAGAAGCACCACGCGCATAAAGACGACCATCTTTGATAGTTGGAGTGTAAGGATCAGTATCCCAACCGCTACCTGCTGGCACTACGTCCATGTGAGCAAAGATTCCGAGAACTTCTTCTCCTTCACCAAACTCGAAATGTCCGGCATAGTTGTCGACATTTTTTGTTGGGTAGCCATCACGGTCTGCGATTTCAAGGAATTTCTCCAAGGCTTTTACTGGCCCAGGTCCAAATGGATGCTGCGCGTCTGCCTTGCTGTCATCACGTTCTGAGTTGATTTCCAAAAGGCTAAACAAGTCAGCCAAAAGGTCTTCTTTGCGTTTTTCTACTTCTGCTGTAAAATCAATAACTGTCATTTTTTCTTCCTATCTCTTCTCGATAATTTCATCTACTGGCAAGCGGTAGCTTGGTTCCAACTTCTCATCTGTGTATCCTACTGTGATCAAAAGTTCAGGACGGAAACGTTCTTCGATTTCCAAGACTTCATTGGCTTTTGATTTGTCAAAACCAAGGATAATGTTTGAACCGATTCCCTGGTCAGTCAAAGCAAGAACCAAGTTCATAGCTACTAATCCTGCATTAAGGGCCAAGTAGTCGCTGACTTGTTGTTCATTGTAGCGCGCAAATTCTGCTGGAAGATTTTTCAAGAAGTACTGAAGTTGCTCTTCTGAGAAATTGTTGGCACCACCAACTCGGGCAATCTTGCGAGCACGTTTAGCTAAGTCTGTATCTGTAAACAAGGCAATCGTTACAGGCGCAGAGGCTACTTGCTCAAAGTTTGAACCATAAGCCAATTTTGCTAGTTCAGCATTTTTCTCACGAACCACGACGAATTTCCAAGGCTGGCTGTTGTGGGCACTTGGTGCCAAGGTTGCGATTTCAATAGCTGTACGAACATCCTTCGGATCGACAGGTTTATCAATAAAATGCTTAGTCGCATGACGTTTTTTATTTAACTCAAGAAATTTCATAAGCAAGTTCCTTTTCTATTTCTATTGCTTCCATTTTACCACATTCTGAAAGAGCTTGCAGAGTTTTTTCATTGGCGGAATAAATTATCTTTTTCTTATCTGGTTTGATTTTTAATTATAGACTCAAACTGGAAATTATAATATTTCTCTATCACGTCCATAAAAAATATATATTGGCTATTTGATGAATTGTCTGGTAAGCTAGAAAGCATTAAGTAAAGGAGACTCTCATGAAAAAATTATTCTTATTATTTGCTATTAGTCCCTTGTTGGTTGCCTGTGGACAATCTAAACAAGAAAGTACTTCTACTTCTACTTCCACTTCTAGTCCTAAAACCATTGTCGTAGCAACTGCCGGAGACATCCCGCCTTTTGACTTTGAAAAAGATGGAAATCTGACTGGATATGATGTTGAAGTTTTAAAAGCAGTCGATGAAAAATTAGACCAATACAAGATTGAATTCCAAAAAACAGCCTGGGAAAGTATCTTTCCCGGAGTGGATGCTGGCCGTTACCAAGCTGCTGCCAACAACTTGAGCTATACCAAAGAGAGAGCGGATAAATACCTCTACTCACTACCTATCGCTAAAAATCCTTTGGTTCTTGTAAGCAGAAAAGACAAGGCTCTTACTTCTCTTCAAGATATCGCTGGTAAAACAACTCAGGATGATACAGGAACTTCTACTGCCAAAGTCGTTACAGACTGGAATCAAAGCCACTCCGACAATCCTGCAACCATCCAATATTCTGGTGAAGATGTCGCTAAACGTCTGACTGACCTCGCTAATGGTGAATTTGATTTCCTAATTTTTGATAAAATCTCTGTTCAAAAAATTATCCAAGACCGAGGTTTAGATTTGAACGTAGTCGACTTGGAAAGCAATGACAATCCAAACAACTACATCATCTTCTCAAGCGACCAAAAAGAATTTAAAGAGCAATTTGACAAGGTCCTCAAAGAACTCTACCAAGACGGAACCCTTGAAAAACTCAGCAAAACCTATCTCGGTGGTTCTTACCTACCAGATGCGTCAGAATTAAAATAAAAAGATTGGCCTAGCCAATCTTTTTTTATTTTACAAAAATATGTCAAAAATAGTTGACATTTTATTTTTAAAAGAATATACTATGGTCAAATATATGTGACACACTCTTAAAAGGAGGAAGCATGAATCGTGTAAAAGAATTCCGCAAGAAATTGGGCATGTCCCAACTCGAACTTGCCAAAGATATCAGCGTCTCTAGGCAAACCATCAACATGATTGAGAATGACAAGTACAATCCTACCCTGGAACTCTGTCTCAATCTCGCTCGCAGCCTCCAAACAGACCTCAACAGTCTCTTTTGGGAAGATGATTTTTGAGAAAGGAGAAAGAAATGAAAAAAGAAACTCTCACTGAAAAACTAATCAAACGCACATATGGCATTTCAGGACCACTTGATGAACACAAACAACGCGAGGCTGACCGCATTGGAAATAAAATCTTTATGGTTCTCTTCTACCTCATGATTTTTGGAAATCTCATTCCCTTTGTCCTTGCTTATAAATATCCCCAAATTGTCGCTTTCGGATATCCAATCATTATTTTTATGATTTCCATGATTTGTGCAATCTATGTCACCACTCAAACCAAAAAAACTGGTATTACTGCTATTGACCCTGATATGTTGAACCAGAAAGAACAAAAACAATTGCGCTACCCTGGCCTTAAAGCCGGACTTGTCTATGGAGTTTTGATGTTCTTTGGAATGCCTCTTCTCAATGTCTTAACGGATGATAGCAAGAACTATCTTAGTTACCTTTTCAATCTAGGCCATTTCACATCAATTCTTTTCGCAGCCTTCTTTTTCGGATTAATGATGCAACTTGTCGTCTGGCTTCGCATTCGAAAAGCCAAAGAAGATCAAGACGACTATTAGGAGGAATCATATGAAATCATTACAAACTTTAATTCTCAGTCATATTTTGGTCAGTATCTTTATCACAGTTTTCCTAGTTTATGGCTATATTACGCGTCCTTTTCTGATCATCTTCCTGCTAGCCCTTCCTGTCTTGAACAAAGGACAAAGATTTCAGAAAATCACATCAAAAAAAATACGCCTCTTAAACGCATCTCTCTGCTTTATCCTCGTATCTTTCCCACAACTGTTAACGAATTCTATGGATTGGAGATATCTCCTATTTCTAACCATCTGTATCATTTTTAGTTTGGTCTATTTCTATACTCTCTATCAACTCTTTAAAGAAGTTAAACAAAAAGAAGGTTATTAATCGCTCTAAAAACCAACCCCTAGCACTTCTCCATGCTAGGGGGTCTTTTAGTTTCTTAAATACCGCATATACTCTACTAATACATAGACAAGGATTGTTAAACAAATGATTGTTTCAATCCAAACGAGAAGGTTAAGGACTGGAAACTGTAGAATTCCCTGGGCCATTTTCAAGGAAGTTGCTGTGATGATGGTTGGGAAAGTTAGGGCTGAAAAGGCTGGCTGGAAACCCTGTTTTAAAATTCTTGGCAAGCGACTGAGGACAAAGAAAAAGAAAGTCTGTGATGCAAGGACCATGACTAGCAAAATCCAGCTAGGAAGGGCTGGACCTCCTATACGAACTAGGGCTGCTAAAAGGAGAGAAAATGGAGCACAGTAGATACCTTCTTGCCCCAGTAAGGCCCGTGGCAATGGATTTCTTTTCAAATCTTGATAAATGAGAGGATAAAGGATAAGGGTTAAGATAAAGCCAAAAATCCAAGCTCCATAGGCAATCCCAACTATCCCCACTACTGGATAGGTCAAGCTTGCCACTGCGATTCCCACATAAAGAACCGTCCAACTTGGCGTTGCGCTCGTCCTTGGTTTAGCTTGTACGTAATTGATAGTAAAGTAGATGATTAAGCCTACATCCAGTAGAAAGGCAAACCACCAGAGAACCTGCGCGATGAAGTTCAAGCTAACTGGTAGAGTCCGTAGCATATAGGTCGATAAAATCATCCCTGCCATGGGAAAGGTCGCCATACCTGATAAAAGAGGGGCTTTCTTCAACTCTTGCTTACTTTCTTGCCAATGACTGAGGTGCCTTACTAGAAAACAGAACCACAGAATCAATCCTGACAAACTAAAGACCTGGGACAATAGCGGAAAAGTATCTAAGATGAGATTGCCAGCTCCAGCTAATCCCAATAAACAACCTGAAAAAGCCAAGGGAAGTTTTTTCATGTGAATCTCCAATAATAATGTTATTATCAGTATATCATAAAAACCATTAAAAAAGCATACAAAAATGGAGTCTGAAAGGTTCAGACTCCATTTTTTCTATTCTTAGGCATAAGGTTGCAACTCTGGGTTAATCGGCGTGTTAGCAAGATTATTAGCATAGTTACAGAGGGTCGCCAAACTCACACCAAGAACGACATCTAAGGCATTTTCTTGCGTGTAGCCAGCTTCCAAAAACTCTCCGAGTGCTTCATCACCTACGCGTCCTTTGGTATTAATGACTGCCAAGGTAAATTTGGCAAGGGTATCCAACTTAGGATCTGTCTCAATCGGAGTGCGATTACGAAGGGCTTGGAGAAGATCATCATTCATCTGGATTTGCTTGATAGAAAAGGCAGTGTGCCCTGCTACACAGAAGGCACAACCGTTGGTTACAGCTGCTGTGATTTGGACCACTTCGCGCTCTACAGGTGTTAGGCTATTGCGACGGTTGATAGCTCCGACAGTACGATAAGTTTCGAGAGCTGTTGGTGCATTGGCCAAAAGTCCGATGAGGTTGGGAATGTAGCCATTATTGTCCTTTTGAACAGTTTCAAGAACTTCTTTGACTTCTGCTGGTGCTGATTCTACAGTATGGATAGTAAATGTTGTCATAAGGGGCCTCTTTTCATTTTCTTGACACTTAGTCTATCACAGAATTTCTCTCTTGGATAATATATATTTTTAATTGTATTGATAGGATTTCTTTATGAAAATAAAAAATCACACAAAATGTGTGATTAGCTTATTTAGCAAAATACTTCTTAGTCTCAGCAATGACGACTGGTGATAAGGTCAAGATAGCAATCAAGTTTGGTAGAGCCATGAGGGCATTGACGATATCCGCAATGACCCAGACCATATCCAACTCGATGAATCCTCCTAGTAAGACCATGGCAACAAAGACCACTCGATAAAGCCAGATAAAGCGAACACCAAAGAGAAACTCAAAACAACGCTCTCCATAATAGTTCCATCCCAAAATCGTGGTAAAGGCAAAAAGCACCAAGAAAATTGTTAAAAGAGCTGGGCCAAAATATGAAAAGACTGTTGAGAAAGCGGACTGAGTCAGGGCAACCCCGTCTAAATTGCCATTCCAAACTCCAGTCACCAAGATTGTCAGACCAGTCAAAGTACAGATAATTAAGGTATCAATAAAGGTACCAGTCATGGAAATCAAACCTTGCTCCACCGGTTCATTTGTCTTGGCTGCTGCGGCCGCAATGGGAGCTGAACCCAATCCAGATTCATTCGAGAAAACACCACGTGCCACACCATTTTGAATAGCCATCCGAACACTAGCTCCTGCAAATCCTCCCACTGCAGCTATGGGACTAAAAGCTGATGTGAGAACCAGTGAAATTGTTGCCGGTACTTTATCAATATTAAAGAAAATGACTGTCAAGGTTCCCAATATATAGATAATGGCCATAAAAGGAACAACTGTAGTTGATACCTTAGAAATGGACTTGAGTCCACCAAAGACCGCGATCCCTACAAAAATAGATAAAACAATCGCAGTAATTGCCGGATCAATACTAGCTGTATTTTGAACGGATTCTGTAATGGAATTCACCTGGGTAAAAGTACCGATTCCCATAAGTGCAACCAATACTCCAGCTATAGCAAAGAAGATAGCAAGAGGGCGCCATTTTTCTCCCATCCCCAGAAGAATATAGTGCATCGTTCCTCCCGCAACAGCTCCATGGTCATCCTTGGTCCGGTATTTGATAGCAAGTAATCCTTCAGCATACTTGGTTGCCATTCCAAAGAAAGCAGCCATCCACATCCAAAAGAGGGCCCCTGGGCCACCGACCTTGATAGCTGTTGCCACCCCGATGATGTTTCCTGTACCAACAGTTGCTGCGAGGGCTGTACACAAGGCCGCGAAACTCGATACATCCCCATGCCCCTTATCCTTAGTAAAAATAAGTTGAAATGCCTTAGGAAGACGCAAGATTTGTAAGAGTCCTAAACGAAGAGTTAAATATATTCCTGTACCAACTAATAAGATCAAAAGGGGTGGTCCCCATACTAGAGCATCCAGTTCTTTTAGCAAATTTAACATACCATTCTCCTATCTATTCAACTCCAAAAGAAAGAGCACATGTTTACTAACATGTACTCTGGAATGCATCGATAAATGCCAAAAAAGCGCTCTATCATTGCTCTGTCCTTTTACCTGAGAGTTTGAGCAGTTGCCTGCCTTGCCCCTTCGGTGCCTTTACGGTCTCTCCAGAGTTCCGTCCATTTACAGTCATGGAAGTCAAAGGACTTTCCACTTCTATTAAACTTCATTCGGTGTTGTATTTAATTTTTATTTATTTTACAAGAAAAAACTGTCCTTGTCAATGTTTTCAGAAAATTTTATTATAATTTTCATAATTTCGCTTTATCCTTTAAAGGTTACGATGGTGGCTCCACTTCCACCTGCATTTTGGGGTGCATAACCAAAGCTCTTGACCTGTTTATTTCTTTGGAGGTACTTAGTTACACCTTCACGGATAACTCCTGTACCGATACCATGGATGATATCTACTTGGGCCATATTGTTGAGCAGAGCTTGGTCGATAAAGGCGTCTAAGGCTTCCATGGCTTCCTCGTAGCGTTTGCCACGAAGGTCTAGTCGAGCCTGTGGACCTTTCCCACCTGCACGTTTGACAACGTTGACTTGTTTTTTCTTGACTGGTGCTTCTTGCTGAGCTTGAACCAAGTCAAATTCCTTCTCTTCAAGCGTCATCTTAATCAAGCCAACCTGAGCCTCCCAACGACCATCCTTGAGTTGATTGGTCAAGGTACCCCGTTGACCATAGCTTAAAACGATAATATCATCTCCAACTTTTGGAGCTCGTTTTTTCTTGGCTTTTTGGAGAACCTTGTTTTTAGAAAGATCAACTTTTTCAGGAGCTAATTTTTTGAGCTTAGCCTTGGCTTCGATAATCTCATGTGGTTTTAGTTGAGATTTGCTATGAAGATTTTTTAGAATATCATCACTTTCTGCTAGAGCCAATTCAACAATCTCAGCAGCTTGCTCACGCGCCTTATTGAGTTCTGTTTCCTTCTCACGATTGAGCTCATTGTAGAGTTTTTTAAGCGCACGATTCATCTTGAGGTTCTCTTGCTCGACTTGGCGGATATTTTCAAGACGTTTACGACTTTCAAGTGTCTGTTCTTCCAATTGCTCAATGATACGATTGACATCGTTGTCTTGGTCAATCTGCTTACTAGCATCACCTACAATGACATCTGACAAGCCTAGACGTTTAGCAATTTCAAAGGCATTGCTTCGACCTGGAACTCCTTGCATAAAGCGATAAGTCGGGCGCAGGCTAGCTGTATCAAATTCCATACTGGCATTCTGAACATAGGCTGTTTCAATTCCGTAGGCCTTGAGTTCAGGATAGTGAGTGGTTGCCATAGTCTTGACTTGACGCAAACGCAAGTCTTCTAAGATAGACATGGCAAGGGCAGCACCTTCCTGAGGATCAGTTCCTGCTCCAAGCTCATCCAGTAACAAGAGCGAGTTTTGGTTGACTTTACCAAGAATATCAACAATATTAGTCATGTGACTAGAGAAGGTTGAAAGACTTTGTTCAATGGATTGTTCATCTCCAATATCCGCAAAGACCTCCTCGAAAATCCCCACACGACTGCCCTTATCTGCCAAAATAGGCAAACCGGACTGGGCCATCAATTGCGTCAAACCTAAGGTTTTTAGCATAATGGTCTTACCACCCGTATTAGGACCTGTAATAACGATAGCTGTCAAATCTTTCCCAAAGTGCACATCATTTGCGACAGCATTCTTAACCAAGGGATGGCGAACATGGAGGAGTTGAATTTCCTGTTCCTCAGAGACTTGAGGGACCACTGCTCCAGTTTCTTGGATAAAACGTACCTTGGCGCGAATCAAATCCAAACGTCCAATAATCCAGGCATCATTGGCAATTTCAACCGCATGCGGTCTTACTCGTTCAGAGAGTTCTTGGAGGATACGCATCATCTCATAGCGTTCATCTGCACGAAGACTAGCAATTTCCTCACTTAGCTTAACTACTTCACGAGGTTCGATATAAACAGTGTTCCCACTGGCAGAAATATCGTGAACGACCCCAGCAATCTTGTTCCGATAGGTATTTTTAACTGGAAGAACTTGGCGACCATTTCTACTAGCGACAATCCCTTCTGTTAACATCTGCGCCTTCTGCTTGAGAAGGTCTTGCAAGACATCACGAACTCGGCTCTCACTGTCATGGATTTTACGGCGGATTCGTGCTAATTCTTCGCTTGCAAAATTCTCAATAAATCCAGCTTCATTGATAGCTTGGAGATTCCCCTGTAGATGTGGGAAGTCGTGAAGTTTCTCAAACCAATTTGCTAGGTGATCCAAGCGTACATTTTCAAGATTATCATAGAAGTTTTTCAATTCACGGCTGGCAAATATGACACGTTTGAGAAGGAGAAATTCCTCGATACTAAGGTCAGCACCCATCTCCAAACGTTTGCAGGTTAAAGCAATATCTTTTGTCCCCGAAATGCTGAAATGAGGATGTTCGACAAAGAGTTCTTGCATCTCCTTCATCTCTGCGAAAGCCTGTTTTATCTTGTCCCCTTTATCCGTTGGAGCAAGTTCTTTTAACTGCTCTAGGCCTTGTTCTGTCAAAAGATGGGGTTCAAATAGAGCCTTGACCTTGTTAAATTCTAACGTTTCTAATATTTTTGTATTCATCTTATTTCCTTAGTAAAAAAGTTATGGCTTTTTGTCATTTTCAAGTTCTTAAATCAATCTCTTACTTTTGAAATTGTATACAAAAGGCTAGGAATAGTTCCCGCCCTTTTTATCCGATTAATTTGGTAACCCAAAGCTGCTTAATCAAACTGGTTGTGAATGGAATGCTTTGGATGATATGTCTAGCTACAAAGCTATTTTCAAGTGAATTTTGAACAATTTGTAATGGTACAGTTGCGAGGATGGTTAGCATCATCTGAAGGACAAATAAGGTCACTCCGACTGATAGCACACCGGCACCGATACGGAAATATTTTCCATCAACTAGCTTCGTCGGTACTAGGTTTAGAAAAAGACCAATGAAGCGACCGATACAGTAAAATACTGTAAAGGCCAAGAGGAAACCGATACCTGCATAAAAGACCTTGTCCAATTGGAAGAGTTGAGTGGATGAGAAAAAGAAAGTTCCCTGTCCTTCCTGAGGATTAGCATATGGGATTAGTAAATTGAACTTCTGTCCTAAAGATTGGTAATATTTGCTTGCAAAATAAGCGGAGACAATCGTTGCCACAAGATAAAATGCTTGTAATACGATTCCTCGGCGGTAGCCAATATAAAAGCTCCAAGCAAGGATTAATAAGAGTAGGATAGAAATCATAGGGAATCCTCAATCTTACTCTGCTCTTGTTTAGCCGCAACTAGTTTATAACGGAGCGATTCTAACTCTTGCTCCTTATCATCAAACTCGATCTCACGGCTAAGCTGGGTAGATAGGCAGTTAACTGCTAAGAGGATAGCTACTGTCTCATCATCAGCTCCAGGCATTTGTTCTTTGATTGCTTCATATTTTTCCGTTGCAACTTTCGCAATCTCCTCCATGAAAAGATTGTCATGTTCAGTTGTCAACGTTAATGTTTTTTTCCCAAATGTAAACTTGAATCGATTTAAATTTGCCATAAAATTCACCTCACGATATTATACCAAATTTCACTAAGTTTGTCAGTTTTAACCAATTCTACTGCTTTTATGGTACAATAGAGACTATGGCAAGTATCACATTAACACCGAGTGAAAAGGAAATTCAAGCTTTTGTTCAAAAGCATGAGCAAGCTCTCGCTCCAAGTAAAAATCCTTATATTCGCTACTTTTTCAAGCTTCCTCAAGCCAGTGTTTCCGTCTATACATCTGGGAAAGTCCTCTTGCAAGGAGAAGCCGCTGAAAACTATGCCAGCTTTTTAGGTTATCAGGTAGCGCAAGTTGTTAGCGGACAAAATTTCCCATTAATTGGGACAGATGAAGTCGGAAATGGTTCCTATTTTGGTGGTCTTGCTGTAGTGGCATCCTTTGTGACTCCTGACCAGCATGACTATTTACGAAGACTCGGTGTAGGGGATTCCAAAACACTGACAGACCAAAAAATTCGTCAGATTGCTCCCCTTCTTAAGGAGAAAATTCAGCACCAAGCACTCCTTCTTTCGCCAAGTAAGTATAACGAAGTCATTGGGGAACGTTATAATGCTGTTTCGGTCAAGGTAGCTCTCCATAATCAAGCAATTTTTCTCCTCCTTCAAAAGGGAGTTGAGCCAGAAAAGATTATCATTGATGCCTTTACGAGTGCTCAAAACTATGATAAGTACTTAAAAAATGAAGCCAATCATTTCTCAAATCCAGTTACACTTGAGGAAAAAGCTGAGGGCAAATACTTGGCTGTAGCTGTTAGCTCCATCATCGCGCGTGACCTCTTCCTAGAAAATCTTGAAAATCTAGGCCGAGAGTTAGGCTACAAACTTCCGAGTGGGGCAGGTACCGCTTCTGATAAAGTTGCCAGTCAAATTTTACAAGCTTATGGAATGAAGGGCCTTAACTTCTGCGCCAAACTTCATTTTAAAAATACTGAAAAAGCCAAAAAACTTCTATAGAGGTGAACCATGAAATATTTAAAATCATTTATAAGAGAATGGGGAGTTTTCTTCCTGATTATCGCCTTAGTTGGTCTCAGCCGTCTCTTTCTCTGGAGCAATGTTCGTGTGGAAGGACACTCCATGGACCCTACTCTAGCTGATGGGGAAATTCTCTTTGTTGTTAAACACCTCCCTATCGATCGCTTTGATATTGTTGTCGCTCATGAGGATGAGGGAAATAAAGATATCGTGAAACGGGTGATTGGATTGCCTGGTGATACTATTCATTACGAAAATGATAAACTCTACATCAATGACCAAGAAACCGATGAACCTTATCTAGCAGAGTATCTTAAACGCTTTAAGGAGGATAAACTCCAATCTACTTATACTGGAGATAGTTGGGATGGGAAAAAAGGCGAGTACTTCAGAAGTCTTGCTGAAAAAGCTCAAGCATTCACCTTAGATGTAAATTACAACACTAGCTTCACCTTCACTGTTCCAGAGGGGCAATACCTCCTACTTGGTGATGACCGTCTGGTATCTAGTGATAGCCGACATGTTGGTACTTTTAAAGCAAAAGATATCATTGGAGAGGCAAAATTCCGTTTCTGGCCACTCAAACGTATCGGAACAGTTTAAAAATACTAAGAGGCCGAGAATACTAATCTCAGCCTCTTCTCATTCTATTCTGAATGATCTTTTCTCATTCATGAATGCAAAGGAATTATATGGAAGTCTATTTTACAGGTACGATTGAACGTATTATTTTTGAAAATGTCAGTAATTTTTACCGTATCCTCCTCCTAGATATCGAAGACACCAATGCTGAGGACTTTGATGATTTTGAGATCATTGTGACAGGAACTATGGCTGATGTCATCGAGGGCGAGGAGTACACTTTTTGGGGACAGATTGTCCAACATTCCAAATATGGAGAACAACTCCAAATCACCCGTTACGAAAGAGCAAAACCAACTAGTAAGGGCTTAGTCAAGTATTTCTCAAGTAGCCATTTCAAAGGGATTGGTCTCAAAACTGCCCAAAAGATTGTGGAACTCTACGGAGACAATACCATTGATGAAATCCTGGAGCATCCTGAGAAACTCGAAACCATCTCAGGACTATCTTCTAAAAGTCGCGAGGCCTTCGTTTCCACACTTCGCCTCAACTACGGGACTGAAATGGTTTTGGCCAAACTTGCCAACTACGGAATTCCTAATAAATTAGCTATTCAAATCCAGGATACCTATAAAGAGGAAACCATCGATATCGTTGAAAATTATCCCTACCAGTTGGTAGAAGATATCAAGGGCTTGGGCTTTACTATCGCTGACCAATTGGCACAGGAATTGGGCATTGAAAGCCAGGCACCTGAACGCTTTCGAGCAGGTCTCGTCCATAGCCTTTTAAATGCTTGTATGGAAAGTGGGGATACTTATGTTGAAGCAAGAGATTTATTAGAAAAGACTCTAAACCTACTTGAATCCTCACGACCTGTTGAACTGGAACCCAGCCAACTTGCACGAGAATTATCCAATCTCATTGAAGAAGAAAAAGTCCAGCAGGTTGATACGAAAATCTTTGACAACAGTCTCTTTTTCGCTGAAGAAGGTATTCACAATCACCTTATTCGCATCCTTGAAAAAGAAGAACCCAATAAACACGAAATAAAAACTATCCAGGAGCATATCACAATTGTTGAGAAGGAATTAGGCATCCAATACGATGCCATTCAAAAACAGGCTATCTGTGACGCTATCCAAAACAAGGTCTTTATCCTGACAGGTGGACCTGGTACAGGTAAGACCACTGTTATCAATGGGATTATTGGTGTTTATGCTCTATTAGAGGGGCTAGACCTTAGAAAGAAAAGTAGTCTACCGATTCTCCTAGCTGCTCCAACCGGTCGTGCAGCACGTCGCATGAATGAATTGACAGGTTTGCCTAGTGCAACAATTCACCGTCATTTAGGTATGACTGGAGACGATGATACCAGTCATTTGGAAGATTATCTAGATGCTGATTTTTTCATCGTAGACGAGTTCTCTATGGTGGATACCTGGCTAGCCAACCAACTCTTCTCCAATATCTCCTCTAATAGTAAAATTCTCATCGTCGGAGATAGTGACCAGCTACCATCGGTAAGTCCTGGTCAAGTCCTTGCTGACTTACTCCAGATTTCAAGTATTCCTCAAACACGCTTGGAAAGAATCTACCGTCAGAGCGAAGAATCAACCATTGTCACCCTTTCTAGTCAGATTCGTCAGGGAATCCTACCTGCAGATTTCACTCAGAAAAAAGCAGATCGTTCCTACTTTGAAATCGCTAGTAACCATATCCCTGCGACCATTGAAAAAATCCTAGATGCTGCTATTAGAAGTGGCATTCCTGCTCGTGATATCCAAGTTCTAGCTCCTATGTACCGTGGTACAGCAGGGATTGATGCCATCAATCAACTCATGCAAGAACTGCTCAATCCTCTTCAAAAGGGACAGATTAGTTTTGAGGCAAGTCAGTTTCATTACCGCACAGGCGATAAGGTCATTCATCTGGTCAACGATGCTGAAATCAATGTCTTTAATGGAGACTTAGGCTATATTACAGACCTGATTCCTGGAAAATATACTGAATCCAAACAAGATGAAATTATGATCGATTTTGATGGCAACGAGATCTCCTATCCTCGAAATGAATGGTACAAGATTCGCCTTGCCTATGCTATGAGTATCCATAAGTCTCAGGGTAGTGAGTTTCCAGTTGTGATCCTTCCGATTACCAGTGCTAGCAAGCGCATGCTGGAGCGCAATCTCATCTATACTGCTATCACTCGCGCCAAAAGCAAACTCATCCTACTTGGTGAACTGCAGGCCTTTGACTATGCAACCAAGCACATCGGGACAGCTCGCAAGACCTATCTGATTGAACGTTTCAGCGACTTAACTGAAAGCTCCGAAGAAGCAAATGAGCCTATTCTTGAACCCACTGATCAGACTGATTCGCAGCAATCCTACATTCTGACCGAGGAAAACTGGTCTAGTATCCCAGCTATGATTGGAATTAGCCAAGATGACCTTCAAGAATTTTTCGGAAAATAAAGCACAAGAAAGCCCACCGAATCCGGTGGGCTTTGTATCTTTTCAGATTATTTTACTGTTGCAGTGCTTGTGATCAATTCAACAGCTTTTTTGATTGTGATATCGTGTTTCAACATATCAGCTGAAAGCAAGCTTTGTACTTGAGCAACTTCCATGTTGTAGTCTGCAGCCAATTGCTCGATTTCTTTTTGGATTTCTTCTTCAGTAGCGTCAAATCCTTCAGCTTTCGCAACTGCTTCGATAACAAGGTTAGTCTTCGTACGTGACTCAGCTTCTGCTTCGTATTGTTTGTGAAGGTCTTCTTGAGTAGTTCCAGTGATTTGGAAGTACATATCAGGATTGATACCTTGACGTTGCAAGTTGCCAAGGAATTCATTTACTGAACGGTGAACTTCTTCGTGGATCATTTCTTCTGGAAGGTCAACGATTTCAGCGTTTTCTACAGCTTTATCGATTGCTGCACCTTCAACGGCATCTTTGTATGCTTCTTCTTTAGCAGCAGCCAATTCTTTGCGGTATTTTTCTTTCAATTCGTCAAGAGTTTCAACTTCTTCGTCGATGTCTTTTGCAAGTTCATCGTCAAGAGCTGGAACTTCTTTAGCTTTTACTTCGTGGATAGTTGTTACGAATTTAGCTTCTTTACCTGCAAGATCTTCTGCTTGGTAGTCTTCTGGGAATGTTACGATAACGTCAACAGTTTCACCAGCTGAATGTCCAACCAATTGGTCTTCAAATCCAGGGATGAATTGTCCTGAACCAAGTCCAAGTGAGAAGTTTTCACCTTTTCCGCCGTCAAATTCAACACCGTCGATAGAACCAACGAAGTCGATAACAACAGTGTCGCCTTCTTCAGCAGCACCATCTTTGATAACCAACTCAGCCAAGTTGTTGCGTTCACGTTCGATACGTGCATCTACATCAGCGTCTGTTACTTCTTTATCAACATCTACTGATACTTCAAGGTTTTTGTATTCACCCAATTTAACTTCAGGTTTTGTAACAACTTCTGCAGTGATAACCCAGTCTTGACCTTTTTCCATAGAAGTTACGTCAATTTTTGGTTGAGCAACTACTTCAAGTCCAGCTTCTTTAACAGCTGCTTCATAAGCGTCTGGCAAAAGAGCGTTCATTGCATCTTGGTAAAGTGCTTCTTCACCAAATTTTTGGTCGAAGATAGGACGTGGAAGGTGACCTTTACGGAAACCAGGAACGTTAAGAGTTTTCTTTACTGAGTTAAATACACGGTCCAATTCTGGTTTGATTTGGTCTTGAGAGATAGTGAAAGTCAAGACACCACGGTTTGTTTCTTTGTTTTCAAATGATACAGACATTCTGTCATTTCTCCTTAAAATTTTTAATACAGTCCATTATACCATATAGTAGCGAATTTTTTCAAGTAATGGATGCGCTTTTCATCCATGCTTGAGTTACATCTTAGCTTCCTTAAAATTCGTCAGGACCTACCAGGTGATGCTGAAAGGCATAAACAGCCGCCTGGGTGCGATCGCTGACCTCAAGCTTGGCAAGGATGTTGGACACATGGGTCTTGACTGTCTTAAGAGAGATAAATAGCTCATCTGCAATGCGCTGATTTTCATAGCCCTTAGCAATCAGTTGAAGGACATCGCGTTCACGTGCAGTTAATTCTTCGTGAAGTTCCATATGATTGCGGTGGTATTCTACTTTCTTACTCACCTCTTGTTCGATCGCTAGCTCGCCAGCAGCCACCTTTTGAACAGCATGGAACAATTCATCGGCACTTGATGTCTTTAGCATATAGCCTTTAGCCCCAGCATTTAATACTGGCATAATTTTTTCATTGTCTAGATAAGAAGTCACAATCAAAATTTTAGCCTCCGGCCATTCTTTGAGAATAGCTAGAGTTGCATCAATTCCGTTGACTTCAGGCATAACAATATCCATGACGATCACATCTGGACGACGCTCCAAGGCCATGGAAATCCCTTCGGCTCCATTAGTTGCTTCTCCGACAACTTCTACATCATCTTGTAGTTCAAAATAACTTTTTAAACCAAGACGCACCATTTGGTGGTCATCTACTAATAATAGTTTCATTTTATTTCCTTTTGTTAGTCAATCAAGCAAGGGGATCCGAATATCCACTGCCAAACCCTGCTTGGGTGCTGTTAATAGTTGTATGCTCCCTGCCATATCTTCCACTCTTTCTTTGATATTGCGTAGTCCATAGCTAAGTTCATCAACATCATCTAACTGAAAACCGCGACCGTTGTCTACTACCTTTAACTGCAAGCCTGTTTCAGTCTGATAAAGATAAACATCTAGACAAGAAGCTTGAGCATGACGAAGGGTATTACTAATCAATTCTTGGACAATACGGAAAATATGCTCTTCAATCTTTTTAGGTAATGCAGTTACCTGATATTTAAAGCTTACCTTTAGATCACTTTTTTCTTCCAATTCTTTGAGAAGCAACTGAATCCCCTCAACTAGACTCTTTTGTTCCAGTTCAATAGGACGCAAATGCAAAAGCAGAATCCGCAAGTCTCTTTGGGCTGTTTCTAAAATAGCAGTCACACTCTGAAGCTGAGTTTGCATCTTTTCTCTATCTAATTTCGAAGCTTGTTGACTGAGTCCTGATAAAATCATATGGGCAGCAAAAATTTCTTGGCTGACCGTATCATGCAAGTCACGCGCGATTCGCTTGCGCTCCTTTTCAATTATCTCTTCTTCCTTGACCAAGGTCTGATTGTCTGCTTTTTGGATGGCTTCTGTCAACAAACCAAGCTTTCCTGACAAGTTTCTAAAACTTGCGTCTAAATCTACATCTCCAAGGCTTTTAATATCTTTACCAGCTAGCAGACGTTTAAGATTTGCTTGGATTCTTCTTCTTGAAATTTCGTCAACCATTGTCCAAAATAGGACTAATAAAAAAGCTAGGGCAAGGCTAAACATCAAAGCTAGAAAGAGGACTTTTTCTGTCTTTTCTAGATCCTGAAAGAGAGAAGTCCACTCCAAATCTAAGACCTTAAAAATGCTTCGAAATAGAAAAGCAACAAAGAGAAATGAGGTGAGTCCAATTAAAATATAGGGCTGTTTTTTCATCCGCGCACCACCTCAACATCTCCAACCATGGTTGTCAAAAGAATCTTCACACTCTTTGGACTCTTGAGATAATCTCTGGTTTCTTGATGGAATTGTTCATTGCGTAAAGAACGCTTAGGCTGGTCAAAGAAGGTTAAATCTCCATACAAAGAATTGACACTGAGACTGACCTCCACATCCACTGGTACGATAATTCTAGTCGTACCGACTAGTTTTCTAAGGATGATGACATTATCATGATTGCTCAAAATCACGTGCTCTAGATGAATGGTATCCTTCCCCATGAGACGAAAAAGGTTGATATCATCAAAGCGACAAGTCTGATAACTTGAAAAATGGTGGAGATTCCCAAACCAGCGATTTTTCTCTCTCTTCACCGTCACAACTTCTTCAAAAATCAGATTGGTATCTTCTCTTTCCTGGTTCATCATAGGATAAAGTAAGAATAGGCTGTAAATCAAGGCTACAAAAATCGCTAAAATGACAAAGGGATTGAGCATGATGATAAAGAAAACTAAAATACTCACCGCCACTAAAATGAAGTTATTACCCTGTCTTCCAGTATAGTATCGTATCAGCAGTAAGAACAAGAGCAAAATGAGCAGAAAACGGGAAAAATGCTCTGATACCATCATAATCAGAGCTCCTGTCAATAAACAAGCTTCAATAAATAGAAAAATTTGAAATTTTCGCATGTATCCGTCCTCTCTATTTTATTGTATCACAAAACCAAAATGTCACATCAGTCTGAGGAATGATAAAAAGACCGGGACCAAAATCCCGACCTCCTTATAGTTGATCTTTTGCTTCTTTTAATTTTCCATAAAGAAGATAGTCGACCTCTTGTAAATCCTCAATTTTTGCACAATTAAGGGCACACATAATCAAGCGTAGGTCTTCCTTCCAACTCTCAACAATAGAGATAACGACATCTACTGGGTAGTTTTCAACTAACTCTAACATAGTTCGCGATAGACCAACTGCTTTTGCTCCAAAGACCAAAGATTTGATGATATCTAGTGGATTGCGAACTCCTCCACTTACCAGAAGCTCCATCTTATCTTTCCAGTCTTGGGCATTGATAAGAGCCTGCATAGTTGATTGCCCCCAATCATTGAGGTAGTCCCGTTGCCCGCTACGACGATTTTCGATATAGGCAAAACTAGTTCCCCCACGGCCAGACAAATCAACCGTACGTATGCCTATCTCGTATGCCTTAGCAATGGTCTTCACATCCATGCCAAAGCCGACTTCTTTCAAAACAAGGGGAACAGAGATTTGCTCAGCATAATCTTTCAGATTACTTGGCCACAATCTAAATTGACGTTCACCTTCTGGCATGAGCAATTCCTGCATAACATTCACATGAACTTGCAAAAGGAGGGGATTCATTTCTTTTACCGTTTGTATCCCCAATTCAACAGGCTTGTCTAAGCCAATATTGGTTCCAAGTAGAAGGTTAGGGTGACTAGTTTTGACTGAGAAAGAATCATCCGATGGATCCTTAAGAGCAGCACTGTAAGAACCTGTCACAAATAAAATCCCGCAGGCCTCTGCCACCTGGGCTAATTTTTGATTGATTTCTCTGCCCTTGTCACTACCGCCTGTCATAGCGTTAATATAAAAAGGAAAGTCCCATTTTCGTCCTGCAAATTCTGTCGAAAGATCAATTTCATCTAAGTCATATAAGGGTAGAGAAGAATGAATCAATTCAACTTCATCAAAACTATTATAAGAACTTTTTTGTTCAAGGGCATAGCGGATGTGTTCATCCTTCCGATTTGTCGTCATGTCCTATCCTTTCTTGATACAAGAGCTCAATCCCTAGATTAGCCCAGCGTTTTTTCAGTAATGTGGTCGAATCTTGGTCAAAACTGAGGGCAATGCCGCAGTCTCCACCACCAGCACCACTACTTTTAGCAACAGCTCTCAAGTCTCTGCTGGCATTTTTTAATTGTCTGAGAGAAGGGGTGTAAATATCTGAACTCAAGCCTTCTAAAAGTTGGCTGGCTTGTTCTAGTAGCTCCATTATCTTTTCTTCTTGGCCTTCCTGCAAAGCCTTTACCAAGTTAGTTACTGTTTCTTTTGAAGCCTGCAAGAAGCTAGCGTTCATATTCTTCTTGATTTGCTTAACCATGTGACTAGACACCGCTACTTCCTTAGTCCAACCTACCAGAAAATCAAAGTCCAAGGCCGTTTCAACATTCCTAATAGAAAAGCCCCAGTCACGTGTTAATACAGTTGGCAAGTCTTCCTTTTCTAGCCATTGTGCCACTTTCTCGCGATCAAATGACTGATAAAGTACTAAGTCTTCTGAAACGATACAGGCGATGTCTCCCATGGAACCATTATCTCCTCGCTTGAGAAGTACAGCACTCGCTAGTTTAAACAAGAGGTCTCTTTCAGCTGGTCTTTCATAGAAAGCAAGCATGGCCTTGATAACCAAGACAACGACGCTACCACTAGAACCCAGACCAAACTTTTTGCCTTCACGTTCCATTTTCCCTCGAATCTCCAAGGAAAACGGCTGCAAGTCAACTCCTTGGGCAGTCAGATAGTCCTCCACCAAAGCAACTGTTTCTTGGATCAAGGCATAGGAAGAATCTGGGCGCATATCTACACTATAAGTAAACATATCTGAGTAGAGTCGATAAACTTCTGAGGACTCAATCTCAGCTGTCATATAGATGGGAATAGCTTTTATTAGTGCTAACTGTCCTGGTTCTAAAATGGCATACTCACCAGCCCAGTAGAGCTTCCCACAAGTTTTAACAATCGTCATCTTGGCTCAAATCCTTTGTCTTTGAAACGATTAAGCGATAGCGTTGACCTAAAAGTTTTGATAGATGTTCCAAGTCTTTTTCTAAACAAAGAACCTTTACATTAGGCCCCGCATCCATGGTGAAGTAACAAGATTCTCCTTGTTCTCTAAGCTGACGAACGAAATCCATAGCCTCATAACTCGCATCTGTCAGATAAGAGAACGGCGGATTTGCAGTTTTTGTCGTAGCATGCATGGCAAGAGCGTTCTTTTCTGTTAATACTCCAACTTTCTCAAAGTCATTTTCCTTGAGGTAGATTAGCATATCCTTGTAGTCTTGCTCAGACTGACGAATCCAGTCCTCAAATGTTGTTGAAGTTTCCACGCAGAGTTTCATGCCATCCCGACTAGAGATTGGTTTTTTCTGGTCTTCCAAGACCAACATAATCATAGCTAGCTTCAAGTCAGTTTCGACAGGATAGATTTCTCCACTATCCTTATCCCAAGCTGCTATCGGTCCATAAAAACTACGAGATGAAGAACCAGATGCGAACTTAGCTTCCAAAGCTAATTCTTTACGATCTAGCCCTAATTGGAAGTAAGCATTGCAAGCTTTGACTAGAGCAGACAAACCACTAGAACTTGAAGAAAGACCTGCCGCTGTTGGCATATTGTTCTTGGTGTCAATACGAACAAAACCTGCCCCTTCAGGACGGTAGCGGTCAATGATTTTACGCATCTTGATATGTTCAGCTTCATTTTGCAACTGACCATTGATGTAAAAGGAATCAGCGGTTGCATCTACTGGTAATGGAGAAAGTGTCGTCTCCGTATACATATTTTCTAAAGTCAGAGAGATACTGCTAGTCGCGGGAACCATCTCTTTTTCTTTTTTCTTACCCCAATATTTGATAATAGCAATATTGGCATAGGAACGTACTGTTACAGGCTTTCGATCCATGTCTGAACAGCTCCTTTCTCTTCTAATCTTTCTGCGAGCTCTTGTGCTTGACTGACATTAGCAACCAAAGCAATGATGCAACCTCCTAGACCACCACCACTCATCTTAGCACCTAGGGCACCATGTTCAAGGGCAGTTTCAACCAAGGCATCTGCCTCAGGGCTACTAACTCCGATTTCTTTTAGATTTCCATGAGCTTTTGTTAGAATTTCTCCTAGCTTCACGGCATCTTTTGTTTTTATTGCTTTTTCTGCTTCTTGGGTTAATTCTCCTAATGCATGCAAGAAAGGCAGAGCTTCCTTACCTTTGCTCTCTACGACTTGGATAGCTTCACGAGTATGTCCATAAATTCCAGTATCTGCAATGATCAGATAAGCTGACAAATCCATGGCTAATTCTTCAAAACCAACATTCTTGATAAAACGAATAGGCTGGTCACTTAGGCAAGTCTTAGCATCTAAACCACTAGGATTCATATGGGCAATCATCTCCGCCCGATTGACCAAAATCTCTAACACTTCATGTGGAAGTTCCGCTTGGTAGTAATCAAATACAGCTCGAATGGCCGCAATACTTATGGCTGCTGAAGATCCCATCCCCCGTTTTTCTGGAATAGCCGAGTCAATTTGACAACGAATGCAAGCATCTTTGATATTTAGATACTCGAGAGAAGCATAAACAGCCATAGACAAGGTGTCCTCTTCAAAAAGACGCCATGGTGTCGCTGCTGGTACCACCCGACAAGTCACTTCAACCTCTAAAAGAGGCAAAGAAATGGCTGGGTAGCCATAAACCACTGCATGCTCTCCGATTAAAATAATTTTACTATGTGCCTGACCGACACCAACTTCTTTTGTCATTTAATCCTACTATCAGATGAAAATCATCTTTTTCTAGATAAAATTTTAGAACTTTATTCCTTTCTATTTTATTATATTTTCACAAAAAAAGCGATTGTTTCCTTCACAATCGCTTGTTTTCATTACTGAACCCACTCACCATTATAGTTGACGTAGTAGCCACCTACAGTAGTATTCACAGCCAAGGCACCTGAACTATAGGCATAGTACCATTTACCATTAACTTGGAACCAGCCTGTCACCATAGCTCCTGACGAACGGAGGTAATACCAAGTATTATCGACATAAATCCAGCCTGTTTTCATATCACCGTTTTGAACATCTAAATAATACCAAGTTGAACCATCCAGATACCAACCGGTCGCCATAGCACCTGATGAACGGAGATAGTACCACTTGTTACCAAGATATTGCCAACCCGTTTGCATTGTAGCAGTTGTTGGATCTAGATAGTACCAAGTAGAAGCATCTTGAATCCAACCAGAACGTTTCTCACCACCAAGATTCTTATTCCCAGAATTTCCTGTTTTTGTTAGGTAATACCAATTAGACTGATCATAAAGCCAACCTGTCTTTAAAGAATGATCTTGATCAAAGTAGTAGTATGCTAATTTAAGAACTTCTGGACCTTCCCAGCCTTCACCATGTTTTTTCCCAACGGTTAAGGAATCTTTTACCTCTAATTGTTGCCAGCCAACAAATTCTTGTAGTACGCCATCTTGGTTAAAGTAATACCATTTTGACATTGGCATATATTCTAATCTGATACCATTTGGGTAAGGACCAATGGTACTACCTTTTTCTGGCATAGGAATATACTGCCAACCAACAACCATTTCACCATTATAATCAAAATAATAGGTCTTCCCATCAATCACTCTCCAGGCCGTTTCTTTGATGTCACCCTTCTTGTAGTAGGTTCTACCATTTTCTTGGACAAATTGCCAGCCTTCTGAATCAGCATCGTCCGCAAATACTGTACTGGTTACTAACAGACTAAAGAAAAATACTGCTAGTCCAACTTGCATCATTTTTTTCAAAAATTTCACTTCTATATCCTCCACAAAGATTGTAACAAAGACTAGAATCTATGTCAATATATAAAAAACTTCAAAAAAAGCAGTTACACAACTGCAACTGCTTTTTTATTCCTGCATGGTATACCCAACACCACGCACAGTTTTGATGTAGCTCTTTTGACCTTTTACGTCAAGTTTGCTACGTAAATAACGGATATAAACATCCACAATATTGGTTTCGGTCGCACTTTCATACTTCCAAACACTTTCCAGCAATTGCTCACGAGTTAAGACCTTCTTGCTTCCCATAAGGGTTGCTAAAAGATCATACTCACGCCGAGTCAAACCGATCATCTCATCTCCACGATAGACAGTGTGGTTTTCTAAATCCATACGCAGATTGCGATAGGATGTAGGAACCTTCATCTGACTACAATGTTGATCAATGAAGTCCCGACCTCTGAAAATCGCTGCAATACGACTGACCAAATCATCGATAATGACTGGTTTATAGATATACGAAACAGCGAAACGCTGGATTGTTTCAAGTTGGTCTTGCAATTCTTCTCGATGATCCAAAATCATGATAACCGAGGCTGGCTTGGTCCGACTCAACTTATCTGCAAAATCCTGGGCTGTCATATCCCCTAGATGAGCATTTAGTAAAATCAAGTCATAGTCTGTCTGAAGAGCCATGGAAAGGGCTTTTTGTCCCTCTTCTACCTGATCAACTCGGTATTGCTCTTTTTGGAGTTCCAGACTTAAAAAATGAGCTAGATTTCTTTCTTTCTCAAGTAATAAAATCCGTTTCCCCATGGCTGACCTACTTATTTTTCGTCATACCAAGAGTAGTGGAATGTTCCTTCTTTGTCTTTACGTTGGTATGTGTGGGCACCAAAGTAATCACGTTGTGCTTGGATCAAGTTCGCTGGAAGGTCAGCTGAACGGTAGCTATCAAAGTAAGTGATGGCAGCTGAGAAGGTTGGTACTGGTACACCAGCTTGAACAGCAAGAGCTACGATATCACGAACTGATTGTTGGTACTTAGCTGTTACATCCAAGAAGTACTCATCCAAAAGAAGGTTAGCAAGATCTGCATCACGGTTGTAAGCATCTGTAATCTTTTGCAAGAAACGAGAACGGATGATACATCCATCGCGCCAGATAGATGCGATATCTGCAAATGGCAAGTTCCAGTTATTTTCTTTAGAAGCTACACGCAATTGCGCAAAACCTTGTGCGTATGAGATGATTTTTGAGAAGTAAAGGGCTTGGCGGATTTTTTCAATCAACTCAGCCTTGTCTCCTTCAAATTTGAAAGTGGCTGGTTTTGGAAGAACCTTGCTAGCGTGTACACGTTCTTCTTTGTACGTAGAGATGTAACGCGCAAATACTGACTCAGTGATGA
This sequence comes from Streptococcus sp. HPH0090, assembly GCF_000411475.1. GTDB lineage: Bacteria > Bacillota > Bacilli > Lactobacillales > Streptococcaceae > Streptococcus. The sequence goes on from NZ_KE150464.1 coordinate 962,938, forward strand.
GTGACAATGGCACACCAAGGTCAAGAGCTGATTGGCTAGTCCATTTACCAGTTCCTTTGTTTCCTGCAGCATCCAAGATGTAGTCTACGATTGGTCCATCTTGACCTTCATCATCTTTACGGCTTAAAATATCAGCTGTGATTTCAATCAAGTAGCTGTCCAATTCACCCTTGTTCCACTCAGTAAAGATTTCAGCCATGTCTTCTGCTGAAAGACCGAGCAAGTGTTGCATCAAGTCATAGCTTTCTGCAATCAATTGCATATCCCCATACTCGATACCATTATGGACCATTTTCACATAGTGACCAGCTCCATCAGGACCGATGTAAGTCACACATGGTTTGCCATCTTCTGGTGCTTTTGCAGAGATTTCTTCAAGAACGTCAGCCACCAATTCATAGGCTTCTTTTTGTCCACCAGGCATGATAGAAGGACCTTCAAGGGCACCTTTTTCACCACCAGAAACACCTGTACCGATGAAGTTGATACCAGAGTTTGCCAACTCTTCGTTACGACGGATAGTATCTTTGTAGAAAGTGTTTCCTCCGTCAATCAAGATATCACCTTTATCCAAGTGGGGAAGAAGAGCTTGGATAGTTGCATCTGTACCAGGTCCCGCTTGAACCATGAGCATGATACGACGTGGTTTTTCGATTGAGTTTACGAAGCTTTCGATATCATAGCTTGGCACGAAGTTCTTTTCAGGATGGCAAGCAACAACATCTTCTGTTTTTTCTTTACTACGGTTATAAATGGCAACTGTATAGCCACGAGATTCGATATTAAGGGCAAGGTTACGACCCATTACGGCCATACCAACAACACCAAAGTTTGCTTTTGTCATGTGACACTCCTCTTATTTAATATGTTTTATTTTATCACGTTTATCTGTGAAAAGAAAGAATTTTATAACAATTTGACTAGTAGTCTAAATCATCCGCATGGCCAGAACCATTCCCTACAAAGTAACCTGTCTTACAGTTAAGGGTGAAGAGATAAGTTCCATCTGGCTTATAAAGGTTGTAATAACCATTACCATTAACGATATTTACACGTTCCAAGATATATTGGTTTCCAGTGATGTAACCACGCGCACGTGATGTCTCAAGAATTTGTTCAAGAACTCCATCAGCAAATGTCCAGGCAGGATTACTGCTATCATTTACAGCTGATTGATTGTACGGCACTCGGCTAACGCTTCTTTGCAAATTAACACCTTCGCTTGACAAGCCTCCATTAGTTGTAGCTGCAGTCTCGTTTGTTGAAGTCGATGGACTACTGCTTTCAGTAGTTGGACTTGACGCTTCCTGGCTCGCGGCTGTTGTCGCGGCTGTTGTTGAAGCTGTTGTTGTCGTACTTGCTAATTGACTCTTACCGAGGCTGATCGCCTTATCTAGAAGTTTGTCAATTTCTGTATTTCCAGTCTTGATATCTGTGAATTTCGCATCTGCTTTGATTTTTGCATTTGTATCCAAGACACCATCTGTAATAGCTGGAGTTTCAAATTGAGAGTCCACTTCTTGGATAGCTTTTATCTGTGTTTCTAAGCTATCATATTTTGATTTAGCTAGAGTATACTCTCTTGCTCCCTCAAGTTTATCTAAGATTTCTTTTAACTGATTTAGTTGACTAAACTGGCTATTTTTAAGAGCTGTTTTGTTCTCATCAGTATAGAATGTATCGTAGAGAGTATTAAATTGTTCCAAGACTGACTGATTGCTTACCAGACCTGAATCTGCCGCTTGCGTTTGAATTTCTTGAGAAGAACGAGAAATTTGGCGATAAACGTAATAGGCACCTCCAAAAACCAAGAGGAAACCTAAAATAATGGCTGATAAAATTGCCCATTTCTTTTTATTTACAGGTTGATCATCAACTTGAGCAAAACGAGACAAAGTTTGTACTTGTTCTTCATTTTCTTCAGCAACTACTGTACCTTGAGAGTTATCGGCCTCAGCCATTTCAACGGCTTCCAATTCATCCTTAAAAGGTTGCTCAAGAACTCTTGTTTCCTCGATATCAACTTCTTGAGCTACAATCTCTGTAGTTTCGGCAGCAACTGCATCTGTAATTACTTGCTCTTCTGAACTTAATGCATTTTCTTGTTCAGCCGTTTCTCTCACTTCTTGGATCATATCATCCAAGCTTTGAGTAGATTCCTCTTTTTTCGTTTGTAAATTTTCAAATTTGTCTGCTTCGATTTCTTCACGGTGTTGCTTGATATATTTATCTAAGATTGTATCATCTGGAGTTACACCTGCTTCAACTTCCTCGTTCTTACGAATGGCCTGACCAACCGTTAAATCTTTAGCTTCCTCGAATTCGAATTTAGATTCTTGCTCACCCTTATGATGACGATCGCGTCTTTTCTTACTCATCTGCATTCCTTTCTGTTTTAACATCTTGTCTTTTCACTCGTTGACCAAAATATTGATATAAATCAACTTTCAAAGTACCGTTGTAGAGTTTTCGTTTTTTATCTGCCTGACTACCATATTTACTTTCAAAAGCTTCATCACTAGTCAGGATAAATTTACTCCATGTTTTAAGCGGGGCAAAAACTTCTCCCATCTCAGCATAGAGCTTGGTGACTCCTGCATCATCTGACAAGCGTTCTCCATATGGTGGATTAGAGATAATAACTCCATTAATCTTGTCCGTACGCAAATCCTGCACGCGCATCTGTTTAAAGAGGATGTCTTTAGAAACTCCTGCTGCCTGAGCATTTGCCTTCGCAATTTCTACCATACGACCATCAATATCGCAGCCCATGATATCTAGTTCAATCTCACGATTAATTTTTTTACTTGCTTCTGTGCGGACTTCCTGAATCAAACGGTCACTAACCCAGTTCCAATCTTCAAAAGCAAAGGAACGACGCAAGCCTGGTGCCATATTACGGGCAATCATAGCCGCTTCGATACAGAAGGTTCCAGAACCACAGGTTGGATCAATCAGAGGTTTATCTGGATACCAGTTAGACAATTGCAGGATAGCTGCTGCCATGTTTTCCTTGATTGGAGCACCCCCCTTTTCTGTTCGATACCCACGTTTGAAAAGACTAGAGCCACTTGTATCAATCAGAACTGTCGCTACATCTTTAAGAATCGAAACCTCGATTTTAAACTCTGGTCCATTCTCCATTAATGGGACGCCTTCTGGCCTTGCATAATGTTTCTGCAATTTCTTGACAACAGCCTTTTTAGAAATGGCTTGGACACTCGGTTCATTATGAAGTTTTGATTTAACACACTTAGCCTTAGAGATTGGGAAACGCGCTCCGAGCGGAAGATAGTTTTCCCAATCAAGAGCAAATACTCCCTGAAAAAGTTCTTCAAATGTTTTTGCAGGAAAAGTTCCAACAACAATCTTAATTCTATCCGCAGCTCTTAGCCACAGATTGCTTTCAATAATTGTCTTCACATCTCCTTCAAAGCGAACTCGACCATTCTCAACTTGACAGTCGTAGCCTAGTGCACGCACTTCTCGACCTACCACCGCCTCTAAGCCTGCCGCAGCAGTCGCGATTAAATTAAATGTTTGTTTCATGTCAGTCTTTAAAGACCTTTCTCTTGTTCACCTTTTAAAAAATGAGGTTGAGAAAGATTTCTCAGCCCCAACCTATATGCAATTTTCTATAAGCCATGTTTTGTTCCAGAAGCGACTAGGACCGCTTCCTTCGATAATCATCTGTCTACCACTAACAACCAGAAGTTGCTAGTAGTCAGAGTACTACGTTCGTTTCCGCGCACTCCATGCCCCGACCAAAATTTGGGTTGCTAGCTTGAGGGGTTTACCGCGTTCCACTCTCTCTGTTTCCAGAAAGACTACGTCACTGTGGCACTTTCAGAGCTACTAAAACATATCCGAAAACTTAGTCTATTCACTCGCCGTAACGATTTCTCGTCCCTAGGCTTATGGTTTCGCCTAGCACAAACACTACAGGCATCACAGCCTGTGCTAGCATGGACTTTCCTCATGAAAAGATAAACTCTTCACGCGATTATCCAAAAATTGCACAACTGTATGATTCTTAGAAATCAGAGTTTTCTACGATTTGTTTGCCAAACACTTCTTTTTCAAGACGATTCAAACGTTTCAAGATATCAAAGTTGGTCATAGAAGTTGTGCTTCCAAGATCTGCAGGTTCAGAAGCAACAGATACAGGTGCTACTTGAGGTTTATTTGCTAATTCTTCTTTTAATTCTGCGATTTCCAAGCGAAGGGATTTCACGAGGGCTGCATAGGTTTCATAATCCTTGATAACATCATCCAAGAATTCATCAACCTCTGCTTTACTGTATCCACGTACTTCTCTTCCAAAATCCTGTTCAAAAATATCCTTTGCTGTAAAAATAATACTTGCCATGTCTCTCTCCATTCTCAGTTACTAGTATTATTATATAAAAAAAGGCAAACAAAAAGCAAGGTCAAAGCCTCAATTTTCGGAAAAATTTTCGGCTACTTCATTTAAATCCTCAAATGTTAATATTTTTGTAATATAGTTGTCTTTCTTTTTCATCCGTTCGTAAAAAAATTTCAGTTTTGTTTCGTTTTCTTCGTCATAAAAAAGGTAGGCACCATCTGTATTTTCGAGCAAAAAAATCTGATAATCTCTCAATTGACCTTTATGCTCATAAGCAGGGTAAGCATACTTAATAAAATCAACCTGTTTAAAATCACTCAATTTAGCTTGATTGGCCTCATTCCAATTTGATCCATGTGTTTCAAAATCAAAAATAGTCGCTAGTTGAAATCCATAGTCTTCTTTCATCTCCTTAGCAACTTCTAAAACCCAATGTTCAAATCCAAGAGTCCCCGTAAACACTAGCCATTTCAATCCTTCTTCAGCTAATCTTTCCAAGTCTCTACGGATAGCTTTTTTGATGATTTTTAAACGGATATCCTTTTCATTAAATAATCCCAAATCAAAAGCTGAGTATCCCAAAACCAAGGCTGTATGCATTTTTTCACCCTTTCTAAAGACCTTTATGGTATAATAGAGTGATGTTATTGTACCAATAAGGAGGATTATGGTCAACTATCCACATAAACTTTCATCTAAATCAAGCAAAACTTCCCTACCTCAAACTAAAAATTTCGCAAATCGGGGAATGAGTTTTGAAAAGATGATCAACGCTACGAACGACTACTATCTCTCACACGGAATGGCAGTCATTCATAAAAAGCCAACCCCGATTCAAATTGTACGAGTCGACTATCCTCAGCGGAGTCGTGCTAAAATTGTCGAAGCCTATTTTAGACAGGCATCAACAACTGACTACTCGGGTGTTTATGAAGGATTTTATATCGATTTCGAAGCCAAGGAAACCAAACAAAAAAAAGCTTTTCCGATGAAGAATTTCCACTCTCATCAGATTCAGCATATGGAACAGGTCCTTGAACAAAAAGGAATTTGCTTCGTCTTAATCCATTTTTCTTCTTATCAGGAAACGTATTTATTACCGGCAATTGACCTCATCCGTTTTTATCGTCAGGATATGGGAAAAAAATCAATGCCACTTGATTATATTCGAGAGCACGGTTTTGTGATTGAACAACAAGCCTTTCCTCAAATACCTTATCTCGATATCGTCAAACAACATTTACTAGGTGGTAAAACAATATGAATAAACAACTTATCTGGCGCATTGCTAAATATCTAGGAATTGGAATCTTAGCTGCCTTTATCGCTTCGATACTAATCGGTGGAAGTGTCTTCTTCTATTATGCATCTAAAGCGCCTGAACTTACGGAAAGCAAACTAGTCGCAACAACTTCAAGTAAAATTTACGACAGTAAGAATGAATTGATTGCGGACTTAGGAGCGGAACGTCGGGTAAATGCTCAAAGCAATGAAATCCCAACAGACCTTGTTAATGCAATCGTCTCTATTGAGGACCATCGCTTTTTCAACCACAGAGGGATTGATAGCATTCGTATCATGGGCGCCTTCTTACGAAATCTTCGAAGCAACGGTCTTCAAGGTGGTTCAACCTTGACCCAGCAGTTGATTAAATTAACTTATTTCTCAACATCTTCGTCAGATCAAACAATCTCTCGTAAGGCTCAGGAAGCTTGGCTCGCTATTCAGCTAGAAAGAACTGCCACCAAACAAGAAATCTTGACATATTACATCAATAAGGTATACATGTCAAATGGTAACTATGGTATGCAGACTGCAGCGCAAAACTACTATGGTAAAGACTTAAAAGATTTGTCTATTCCACAACTTGCACTGCTTGCTGGAATGCCTCAAGCACCTAACCAATACGACCCTTATTCTCACCCAGAAGAAGCCACTGAACGTCGCAATCTAGTCCTATCAGAGATGCAAAATCAAGGCTATCTCACATCCGAGCAATACGAAACAGCTATTAACACACCGATTACTGATGGTTTACAAAGCCTCAAAGGAAGTAACAGCTACCCTCCTTACTTAGACAATTACCTCAAAGAAGTCATTGAACAAGTTGAAAATGAAACAGGTTACAACCTCTTGACTACTGGTATGGATGTCTACACCAATGTGGACCAAGATGTTCAAAAACGACTCTGGGATGTATACAACACAGATGAGTATGTAGATTATCCTGATGATGAAATCCAAGCTGCTTCTACTATCGTTGACGTTACAAATGGTAAAGTTATCGCTCAGCTTGGTTCTAGACACCAATCAAGTAATGTTTCCTTCGGTATTAACCAAGCCGTTGAAACAAACCGTGACTGGGGTTCTACTATGAAACCTATCACAGATTACGCTCCTGCACTTGAGTACGGAATTTTCGACTCTACTGCAGCAACAATTAATGATGCTCCTTATAACTATCCTGGAACAGACATTCCTGTCTATAACTGGGATAAAGCCTACTACGGAAATATCACACTCCAGTATGCAATTCAGCAATCTCGTAACGTACCGGCTGTTAAAACACTTGAAAAAGTTGGACTAGATCAAGCTAAGACCTTCTTGAATGGTTTAGGCATTGACTACCCATCTATGGTATACGCAAACGCCATTTCAAGTAATACAGTTGAGTCCCATAAGCAGTACGGAGCAAGTAGTGAAAAAATGGCTGCTGCCTATGCTGCCTTTGCCAACGGTGGTATTTACCACAAACCAATGTATATCAATAAAGTTGTCTTTAGTGACGGAACTTCAAAAGAATTCTCTGACCCAGGTTCACGCGCTATGAAGGAAACTACAGCTTACATGATGACAGAAATGATGAAAACCGTATTAACCTACGGAACAGGTCGTGGAGCTTACATGTCATGGTTACCTCAAGCAGGTAAGACGGGAACATCTAACTATACAGATGATGAAATTGAAAATTACATTAAGAGATACGATTATGTTGCACCTGATGAAATGTTTGTAGGATATACCCGTAAATATTCAATGGCCGTTTGGACCGGTTATTCAAACCGTCTCACTCCAATCGTAGGAGATGGATTTAGAGTAGCTGCAAACATCTACCGCTCAATGATGGCATATCTCTCAGAGGATGATAACCCAGGTGATTGGACAATGCCTGAAGGTTTGTATCGCAATGGTGAATACGTCTTTAAAAACGGTGCTCGTAATAGCTGGGTTCCTCAAACAACCCAGCAGGTTACAACAACAGAAACACCTGCTAGTACGACTACTGAAAATCATACTACAGTAGCTGAAACTACTAGTCCAAATACAGCACAGAATCCAACTACTCCAAATACAAATCCTCAACAAAATCCAAATCCTCAAGGACAACAATAATCAAAAAAGACCTAGGAATAGTTTCCTAGGTTTTTTAGCGTAAAAAAGTGGAGTTAATCACTAACTCCACTTTCTTTTATTTGACATGGTTTGCAAGATCTTCTTGCGCTTTTTTATTGGATTCTTCTTTTTCTTTCTTCCATTTATCTTGAGCTTTTTGATATTCATCAGCAGTTACTGGTTTATCTTGAAGTTCAAGGTATTTGTACAAGAGAGGTTCAGTTGTTCCCTTGTTACCTGAGTAAGCAAATGGAAGCGTAAATGGTACCATCTTAGACAACATTGGACGTCCAGTTTGAGAAGATGTTGGAATAATCAAAGCGCTATCTGTCAACCAAGCTTGAGCTGCAGCATATTTGTCATAACGTTTTGAAACGTCAGTGTTTTCATTTCCAGCTTCAACAACCATCTTTTCGTAGTCTTCCAAACCAACTTGTTTGGCAGCAGCATTATTTGTTCCTGCATCAAATCCTAGGTAAGTTTTAGTGTTTTCACCGACTGATGGTTTGATGATATCAAGGTAAGTAGATGGATCTGCAAAGTCTGGAGTCCAACCAACGTTATCTGAAAGGTCCCAATCTTCCCCAGCAGCTGATTCTGCAAAGTAAGTGACATTGAGAACTTCATCTTTTGGAAGTTGTTGGATATCAACGACTACGTTATCAGTTCCTAATGTTGCTTCAAGTGATTGTTTCAATGATTGAACACGTTGTACTTTTGTAGTACTTGTTTGGTCAACCGGCATATCCAAGTGAATTGGGAATTGAACACCTTCTGCTTGGAGAGCTGTCTTAGCTTTAGCAAATTCTGCTTTTGCTTTTTCTGGACTGTAAAGACCGTCTTGAGCATCGTCTAGGTTAACATCTTTCCACTCGTCACCATAGGTCACCAATTTTTCCTTAACTAATTCACCAAAGTTTTTACCATCTGCTTGAACAAATGTTGGTGGTACGAACAAGTTACGAAGAAGTTTTGTTGCTCCACTTTCTCCATTGATTTGAGAAGTATAAGCTGTTCTATCAATACCGAAGGCAATGGCTTGACGGAAGTCTTTGTTAAGGAGAGCTTTCTTAGTTGAAGTTTTTTGCTCATCTGTAGTTTTAGAAGTATATTTATAAGACTGACGATCAATATTGGTACCAATTAAGTAAGTTGAAGAATCTTGTGGTGTATAAACGATATTGTCTTTAAACTCTTTTTCAGTTTCAGGATAACTTGCACTTGTTGGGAATAGACGAGCCGTTGAGAAACCACCAGACTTAAAGGTTTCTGCAGGTTTGTTTGTATCTTGACCATCCCAGAATGAGAGTTTTACTTTATCAATATGAACATTGTCCTTATCCCAGTAATTTGGATTCTTTTCAAATTCTACTGAAGATTTAGCTACCAATGATTTCAACAAGTACGGACCGTTATAAAGGATACTACTTGGATCAGTTGCTTTGGCAAAGTTACTTCCTTGTGAAGTAAGGAATTCTTCATTGACCGGTGCAAGAACACCCATAGTTGTTTTAGAGTTCCAGAAGCTTTCAGGTTTGTTCAAAGTGTATTGAACTGTCTGATCATCAATTGCCTTGATTCCAACTTCAGAAAAGTCGTTAACTTCACCTTTCACATATGCATCAAGACCCTTAATAGAATCTTGAACGAGATAAAGTGCTTCTGATTTATTGTCAGCTGCATATTTAAGACCTGTTACAAAGTCTTGAGCTTTCACAGCTGCGTACTCTTCACCTTCAGAAGTATACCATTTAGCATCTTTACGGATTGTGTAAGTGTAAGTCAAACCATCTTGAGATACAGACCAATCTTCTGCCATTGATGGCACAAAGTTTCCGTAGCGGTCATTTTCCATCAAACCGTCAATGACGTTACTAGTGATATTAGCAGTTGCTGCTTTACCAGTTGTCAAATAGTTGAGGTTGTCTGGGTCGGTTTCATACGTGTAAGAAAAAGTTTTCTCACCTTTTGCGCTCGAACCTGAACAAGCCGCCAAAACACCTGACGCCAACAGAGTCACTCCTGCTAGGGCCATTACTTTTGAAAATTTCATAATAAACTCCTTTATGACTTTTTATACATTATAGTCCCTTTTTTGCTAAGTGTCAATACAATTTTCAGAATTTTTCAAATTGATTTGAAAATATTTTTTTCTATTTCTAACTTTTCAATAAACATCTGATACAAAATTCTTTTTTTGACAGTTCTCAAACAATTCTTTATGATATAATGAAAGAAGAAAGTTGAAAGGAAATACTATGTCAAAAGAAGTTATTGTTGAAAGTTTTGAACTTGACCACACCATTGTTAAAGCACCGTACGTTCGTTTAATAGGAGAAGAAACAGGTCCTAAAGGAGATATCATTTCTAACTTTGATATCCGCTTGGTTCAACCAAATGAGGACTCTATCCCAACCGCTGGTCTTCATACAATTGAGCACCTCTTAGCTAAGCTCATCCGTACTCGCATTGATGGTATGATTGATTGTTCCCCATTTGGTTGTCGTACAGGTTTCCATATGATTATGTGGGGACGCCATACTAGCGCTGAAATCGCATCTGTTATCAAAGATTCGCTGAAAGAAATTGCAGAGACAACAACTTGGGAAGATGTCCCAGGGACTACCATTGAATCTTGTGGCAACTACAAGGATCACAGCCTATTTTCAGCTAAGGAGTGGGCTAAATTGATTCTTGAACAAGGAATTTCAGACGATGCCTTTGAACGTCATGTTATTTAACAATAAAAAAAGAACCAGCTTTTCAGCTGGTTCCTTTTTTATTTTCGAATTCTTGATTTAGGCTTTTTCACGAATGACCAAGACACCATCTTCCATGTCGGCTTCAAGGTGTTTAGCATCAAGATTATCCAAATGGAAGTCTGTTACTTTATCACGGATTTGTTGTTCAACTACTCGACGGAGTGGACGAACACCCATAACTTCATCATAACCTTCTTCAGTCATGTATTCTTTGGCTGCATCGCTCACTGCCAAGTCGATTTCTTTCTTAGAAAGTGTCTTATTGACATCAATCAACATCAAATCAACAATCTTAGAAAGGTCTTCTTTGCTCAAGTGTGAGAATTCAATCACAGCGTTGAAACGGTTCAAGAATTCTGGACGGAAGTAAGGTTTCAAACGATCCATCAATTCTGGTTTATCCGCATCTTCTGTCAAGTTGGCTTCATAGCCAAAGCCAGCGTTCGAAGTTGCGATAATCACAGTATTCTTGAAGTTTACAGTGTTACCTTGACCATCTGTCAAACGACCATCATCCAATACTTGAAGAAGAAGAGTAATCACTTGAGGGTCAGCCTTTTCAATTTCGTCGAGAAGGACGATTGAGTATGGGTTACGGCGAACACGTTCTGTCAAAGTATTGTTGTTGTCATCATAACCAACATAACCAGCTGTTGTACCAATCAATTTAGAAACGGCTGTACGATCGCTGTATTCTGACATGTCCAAACGAATGATGGCATCTTTAGTACCGAACATATCAAGTGCCAATTGTTTAGCCAACTCAGTTTTACCAACACCAGTAGGTCCTACAAAGAGGAAGCTACCGATTGGGCGATTTCCTTCATCAAAACCTGCACGGTTACGACGAATCGCACGTGCTACTGCTTCAACAGCCTTATCTTGGCCGATAACCTTAGTTTGCAAACGGTGACCCATATCTTTCAAGCGTTCAATATCAGTTGCCCCCATTTGTGATACTGGAATACCTGTCATCCGTTCGACAGACTCAGCTACGTCATTTACAGTCGCTGTAACCTTGTGATCTTCTGTATGGTTAGCAATTTGCTTTTCAAGTTCTTCGATACGAACTTTTGCATTTAAAGCGGCTTCATAATCTTCTTTAGCAGCCGCAGCTTCTTGTTTAGCTTTTTCTTCTTCAATTTCATGTTCCACTGCATGCACATCTGTTACTGGATGTTGTGCTGCCAAGTGAGCGGCTGTCACATCGACAAGGTCGATAGCCTTATCAGGCAAGCTACGTTGCGGAATGTATTGAACAGAGTAATCAACAGCCGCTTTCAATACTTCATCTGGCAAGATGACGTTGTGGTGTTGTTGATAAAGATCACGGATCCCTTGGAGAATCTTGAAAGTATCTTCAGCAGATGGTGCATTGACTTTTACTTCGTTGAAACGACGAGCAAGGGCCGCGTTTTTCAAGATGGTATTACGGTATTCATCTTGAGTTGTTGCACCAATCACTGTCAATTCCCCACGTGAAAGAGCTGGTTTCAAGATATCAGCAAGACCTTTAGATCCTTGACCATCCCCTGTGCTACCTGCACCAAGGATTTGGTGGATTTCATCGAAGAAGAGGATTATATTCCCAGCTTCCTTGACTTCGTTTACCAAGTTTTGAATATTTTCTTCAAAGCTACCACGGTATTGAGTACCAGCTTCAAGTCCAGAAATATCAATTGAAATGATTTCTTTGTTCTTGATTGCTGCTGGAACGTCACCATTCACAATAGCTTGGGCAAGACCTTCTACTACTGCCGTTTTACCAACACCAGCATCGCCGACAAGAACCGGGTTATTCTTTGTACGACGAGAAAGGATTTCAGATGTTTCTTGAATTTCCTTGTTACGTCCAATAACCGGATCTAGCTTCCCTTCACGAGCTTCAGCAGTTAAATTACGTCCAAGTTTAGCAAGAATACCGTCTTGTTTCATACCTTTCCCTTGAACGTACTGAGCTTGATCACTTCCTTCGCTAGGAAGTTGACCTGTTTGACGGTAAATCGCGAATTCTTCAGGTGTTACTTCACGACCGTTAATCAAGTAGCGACGATTTTCGGAACTGTATCCACGCATACCACCCATCAATTGGTTAAACAAATCATCCATGTTGTTAAAGTTATTAAAGTTGTTATTCATATTTCATACCTCGTTAAATTCAAAATTAGTTAGTCAAAACACTTTGACTTTCTCTGACCTTTATTTTAAAAAATTTAGACTAGCTATTTGCTACTCTACGTATAATTTCAGGTTTTTCTTTATCCAATACAAGTTTTCTAATTGGACTTCTAAAAATACTAATGTTAAACATAGGTTGCACCTCTTTCTAGGTTTTACCCATACTTTAATCTTAAGATAAATTACACAATCACCTTAAAATCAAGGTTTTCTAAGGATTTTCTCATCCTTATGTTCTTAGTATATCACTTTGGTCAGTATTAGTCAAGGGTTTTGACCAAAATTGACCAACTTTTTTTAAATATTTTTTTAATACCAAAAAACCAGTCAAAATGACTGGTTTTCGATTTACTATTTATGAATCTTAGCTCAATGCATCATCCATTGAAAGAACTTCGTGGAAGACACGTTGTGTCAATTCAGTTTTTTGTTCTGGAGTGAGGTATTTAGTGTTTACACAGTATCCAGAGATACGTACGATAACGTCTTCACCTGACATGATCTTTTCGTATACATCGTTCAAGTCCATAACGTTCAAGTTAACGTGTTGTCCACCGTTTTCGAAGTAACCATCAAGGATTGTTACCAAGTTATCAACTTGTTCGTCACGAGTTTTACCAAGAGCACGTGGTGATACTTGAGTTGTCAATGAGATACCATCAGCTGCGTAACCAAAGTCAAGGCTCGCAAGTGAGTTCAAGTTTTGCAACCATCCACCTTTAGCTTTGTTAGATGGGTTCGCACCTGGTGAGAAGAATTCAAGTTTAGACAAGTTCACAGAACCATCTTCGTTGAGGTATACACCTTTGTGAACTGGAGAGTTACCAGTTTGTTTAGAGTAAGCAACGTTAGATGTGATTGTCAAAAGTGATACAGTAGCTTCTGCGTCTTTGTAAAGTTTGTGACTACGTAGACGAGTTGTGTAAGCTTCGATCAACCATTCTGCCAATTCGTTTGAACGTGGGTCATCTTCACCCCAACGTGGGTATTCACCGATTGTTTCATAATCGTAGATGTAGCCATTTTCATCACGGATTGGTTTAACTGTAGCGTACTTGATAGCTGACAATGTGTCAACAGTGTTAGCGAATCCACAGATACCGAATCCCATGTTAGCACGTTGTTTAGTTGGCAAGAAGGCCATTTGAACAGCTTCATAGTTGTACTTGTCAGTCATGTAGTGGATGATGTTCAAAGCATCTACGTAAGTGTCAGTCAACCAGTCAAGAGATTTTTCAAAGTTAGCTTTAACTGATTCAAACTCAAGAACTTCGTCACGGATTGGTTCGATATCAAATACTTTGTAGTCTTTATGAACATCGTCGTAACCACCGTTCAAACCAGTAAGAAGAGCTTTAAGAACGTTAACGCGAGCACCGAAGTACTGGATGTTGTGACGTTGTTCTTCGTTTTCTGGGTCAAGTGGAGATACACAGCATGAGATACAGCTCATTTCACCGTATCCATCTTTAGCCATTGTTGTAACACCTTCATATTGGATTGAAGAGTGTTTGTGGCTCATGTGCATACAGTAGCGACGGAAGTTGTATGGCAATTTGTCAGTCCAAAGAACTGTCAAGTTTGGTTCTGGAGAGTTACCGATGTTATCGAGTGTGTTCAAGAAACGGTAGTCCATTTTAGTAACACGGTGGCGACCGTCGTTACCCATACCAGCCATAGAAGTTGTGATGAAGGTTGGGTCACCTGAGTACAATTGGTCATAAGCTTTTGTACGAGCAAATTTAACTGTACGAAGTTTCATAACGAAATCATCAACAAATTCTTGGATTTCTGATTCAGTAAATGTTCCACGAGCAAGGTCACGTTCTGCAAAGATGTCCAATACGATTGGCACACGTCCTAGAGATGTAGCCGCACCGTTGATCACACGGCAGACTGCCATGAAGGCGATGTTTACCCATTGGATAGCTTCTTTAACGTTCATCGCTGGTTTGCGAACATCAACTCCGTAAAGATCACCCAAGCGTACAACTTGTTGCAAAGCTTGATATTGAAGGTTGATTTCTTCACGAAGACGGATTGTTTCTTCATCGATTTCTTCGATTGAGTTCCAATCGTTTACTTTTTCTTGCATCAAGTAGTCTGCACCGTAAAGAGCAAGACGTGCGTAAACACCGATGATACGTCCACGTGAGTATGCATCTGGAAGACCAGTTACAGTGTGAGCGTGACGAGCACGACGGATGTTTGAAGTGTAAGCACGGAAGATACCATCGTTAACAGTTGTTACGTATTTAGTGAAAATTTCGTGAACAGTTGGATCTGGTTCGTATCCATTTTCTTTCAAAGTAGTTTCAGCCATACGGATACCACCTTTTGGCATGAAGTTCAATTTGAAGAGTTCATCGTTTTGGATACCATAAATCAATTCGTTTTCTTTGTCGATAAATCCAGCAGGAATATCAGCAATAGAAGTTGGACGAGTGTCCATTGGGAAACGAGTTTCTTCGTAGTGTGCTTTAGTTTCTTCTACGATTTTTTTAATGTGAAGTGAACGCTCTGTTGGTCCTGCAAGGAAGCTTTCATCTCCATCATAAGGTGTGTAGTTAGCTTGTACAAAGCGTGATACACTTGCTTTTTCTTTCCAGTCAACACCTTTAAAGCCTTCCCAGGCTTTGTCAAAAATGTCCTGTGCTTCAACAACTGTCTTAACAACCATGTTAATGTCCTCTTTTATCTTTCTAGTAACAGTCATCTGTTACATTCATGTATCCAGTATACCACACAGTAAACGATTTCAACAACTAAAATAAGTCATTTTTGCCACTTTCTTTTATAATACAGTTGTTGTTTTCGCGATAACTGTATTATAGTTTTGAAAAAGGATTTACCTATTTTCTATTTTTTCTGAAAAAGGTTATAATATAGCTAGTAATTCTACCAAAGAAAGGTCATCACATGCTGATATTTCCACTAATGAATGATTTATCTCGTAAAATCATCCATATTGACATGGATGCCTTTTTTGCTGCGATAGAAATTAGAGACAATCCTAAGCTTAAAGGGAAACCCGTTGTTATTGGTAGCGACCCAAGAAAAACAGGAGGTCGCGGAGTTGTTTCGACTTGTAGTTATGAAGCGAGAGCCTTTGGCATCCACTCAGCTATGAGTTCCAAAGAGGCCTATGAGCGTTGTCCGCAAGCCGTTTTCATTTCTGGAAACTACGAAAAATATACTGCTGTCGGTCAACAGATACGAGCTATTTTCAAACGATATACAGATAAAATTGAGCCTATGAGTATCGATGAAGCCTATCTAGACGTAACTGAAAACAAACTCGGTATCAAATCTGCCGTTAAAATTGCTCGCTTAATTCAGCAGAATATTTGGCAAGAACTCCATCTGACCGCTTCTGCCGGGGTTTCTTATAATAAGTTTTTAGCTAAAATGGCTAGTGACTATCAAAAACCTCGTGGTTTGACGGTTATTCTCCCTGAAGAAGCCGAAAATTTCCTCAAACAAATGGATATTGCTAAATTCCACGGCGTTGGCAAGAAAACTGTTGAGAAATTGCATCAAATGGGTGTATTCACAGGAGCTGATCTCATAGAAATCTCTGAAATTACGCTTATTGATCGTTTTGGACGACTTGGATTTGACCTTTATCGAAAGGCTCGTGGGATTGATAATTCTGCCGTTAAATCTGACCGTATTCGTAAGTCTATTGGTAAAGAAAAAACCTATAGTAAGATTCTTAGTCTGGAAGAAGATATCAAAAAAGAGCTAACTCTGCTTTCGCAAAAAGTCGCTCTTAGTCTTCAAAAATATGAAAAAAGTGGTAAGATTGTCATCTTAAAAATTCGCTACGCTGACTTTTCTACTTTGACTAAGCGAAAAACCCTAGATCAACAAACACAAGATTCAGACCAAATCGCTCAATGCATTATTCAACTCTACGAAACACTTAGTGATAAGGATAAAGGCGTCCGTTTATTGGGAGTCACAGTGACAGGGTTTTAAAAACCTTGAAGGAAACTTCCCTCAAGGTTTTTTCTTATACAAATAATCGAACAAAGCTATAAAGCAACAAGACACTACCAAGAACAATACGGTATTTACCGAAGACTGTGAAGTCGTGTTTTTTTACATAGCCGGTCAAGAAACGAATAGCAACCATGCTGACTGCAAAAGCGACTACCATGGCGACTAGGAGCAAGAAGAATTGACCAAAACTCAATACTTCCCCTGCTTTGATGAATTTAAAAATCTTCAAGGCACTGGCTCCAAACATAACTGGAATTCCTAGATAGAAGGTAAACTCTGTCACCACTGAACGACTGGTTCCATTTAACAAACCACCGACGATAGTGGCACCTGAACGGCTAGTTCCTGGTAAAAGGGCCAAGACTTGGAAAAGGCCAATATACAATGCTGTTTTATAAGGTAATTTATCTAAGTCAGTAACTGTTGGCTCAATAGCTTGTGCCTTGTTTCGTTTTTCAAGATAGATGAAGGCAACCCCATAAACAATCAACATGATGGCTACTGAAACTTTATTATAGAAATGGGTTTCAAACCAATCATCAAATTTAAAAACGGCTAATAAAGGAAGTGTAGCCACAAATACTTTGGACCATAATTGCCAAGTTCTACGAACTTGAACTTTATCCTTACCTGGTTTAAAGGGATTAAGCTTGTTAAAGTAGATAACCATAACGGCTAAGATAGCACCCAGTTGAATAACGACGTTAAACATAGACATAAAGGTTTCATTTTGATCTTTAAACTGGATAAACTCTTGTGCTAAAATCAAGTGACCAGTACTTGAAATCGGTAGCCACTCCGTGATCCCTTCAACAATTCCAAAAAAGATAGCTTTTAAAATTTCAAAAAAATACATAGATTACTCCTTTTTTCTATCCTCCATTATATCATACTTTTAAAGGATGTGTTTAGTTTTCTTTAGAAAGCGCCGACACTTCCACCGCCGCCACCGCCTGAGAAACCACCCCCAGAGCTACCGCTTCCGGATGATACAGAAAAAGTACTTGCAGTATTTGCGATGGTTGCATAATGGTTGATATGAGAGGCCGATGCATGAAAGTTTGTATCCCATCCACAATACACATAAAGATTCATATCTGCATTTCCAAGTTGTATGTTATGGAGTTTCATGATTTTGTTCACTTTCTTGGCACATCCATAAAGTGTCGCATAAACCAATAGGCGATTCCAAACAACAATACTCTCTAGTTCAGCCTTCTCTAAATGGGCAATATCCCGAAGCATATTTTCAAAACTTGTCCAGAGATAAAATGCTTCTGCTCCTTCTTCATTTAAGACACCATCACGAGATGGCCCTCGTGTCGCAAAATGAACTAAGGCACTAGCAAGTAACCCCAGTAAACCGAGGGAAAGTAAAGGAATTGAGAAATAACCACAGGTTCTTAGACTATAGTAAAAAATGATAAGGCCGATAAGTCCTGTTACAGCTGAACAGACTTTCATTTTCTTCACAAGATTATTTTCTGTATCTGTCAAAGGACGATAGTAGCTCGGAAGTCGTAAAATTTTTACCTTGTCTCGAACACAACTTTGCATACGTTGAAGTCGTCTCTCGAAAGAACGTTTTAGATGTAATCCGAATTCTCGAATATGTTTCTCATCAGCTTCCTTAGCACCATGAAACAAAGTTGAAGAAACTTGATATTCAAGGAAAAGGTCAGATAAAGCAATTTCTTTCTTAGTTGAAAGAGTCATGCGTAAACATTCTTTTTCAAAATTAGACAAGCCTTTTTCACTATTAATTTTTATCCACGGTTCCTCTTCACCCTGAAAAATGGATAAATGCCCACGATCGACTAAGTCCAACAATGTTGCCTGGATTAGTTGTTCAAAAGTGAACTTACCAAACTTATGCTTATTTAGGGGACTAACTTCCTCTAAGGAGGTTGAATAGATTGCTTCTGCCAAAACCATTGGAGGTAAGTCCATTGGAGGTTCGTAAAGTCGATGATTCTTCGGATATACTTTTTGGAGACTTATCTGTTTGCGAAAGGCTCGATAATACATGATAGTAAGTAGCAATAAAGCCATAAAGAAAGTTGGGAAAATCCATTTTATCATGACGTTTGCCTGCACTTTATTGGCTTTTATTTCTACCTCAACTCTTTTGAAGTTGCTTAAATTTTCTTCATTTAGACCCTGACTCGGAGCACTTGAGAAAGCCTCTCTCGGCCAATAGGCGTGTAGTTCAACTTGACGTTTTTTAGGAAGATCCTTCATTTTAACCCAGTAGATATCATTGATTTTTTCGACACTTCCCTCGTTGAGGAGTTTGCCAGTATGGAAAAAGAGTTTCTCTGCAGGACTATCTGAAGTTACTCGAAATTCTAAATCTTTGATATCCCCAGAACTATCTGTCAGTGGTTGCCAATTTAGCTCCGCGATGTCGTTATACAAAAAGAGAATATTTGACAGTTGCCAAGTAACGGTTACCCGAACAGTATCTCCTGCATTTCCTGGATTAAGAATGATGACCTTGTAGCCATCCTCTTCTTCCTTAGTATATGAGAGAACATCCTGAACGATTTGCCCATTTTTAGATACAAGGACAGTTGGGTCATCATCAATCTCAAATCCCTTTGGCATCTTCCCTGCTTTACCGAGCCCAATCAATTGACCATTAAAATCATCTTTAAAATGGTAGGTAATTGTTTCTTTGAAAACTGCTGTATTATCTGCATGAATATTCAAATCTCCCTTATAGGATAAAATATCAAAGTCTACAGCAAAAACCAAGCGCGGTACAAAAAGGAAACAGGTGAATATCAAAGCCAATAGCCATTTCTTTTTCATCTTACACTGCCTTCCAAGTTTTTTCACTATTATATCATTTTTTAGAAGTTAAGGTTTACTTGTATTGAAAATCTCATCATTTTTAGATACAATAGAGGGAGCCATTTTTAGACTAGAAATAGGAGAAAACATGAAAAAATTATGCTTATCTATCCTTGCTAGCCTAGCCCTTACTCTAGGACTAGTTAGCCAGGTCCAAGCCGATGAATATTTACGCATTGGAATGGAGGCAGCTTACGCACCTTTTAACTGGACTCAGGATGATGACAGTAACGGTGCTGTCAAAATCGATGGAACCAATCAATATGCTAATGGGTACGATGTCCAAATAGCTAAAAAGATTGCTAAGGACCTCGGCAAAGAACCTTTGGTTGTAAAAACTAAATGGGAAGGACTTGTCCCAGCCCTTACCTCTGGTAAAATCGATATGATCATTGCAGGTATGAGCCCAACTGCTGAACGCAAACAAGAAATTGCTTTCTCAAGCAGCTACTACACTAGCGAACCAGTACTTTTGGTCAAAAAGGATTCTGCCTATGCAAATGCCAAATCACTAGAGGATTTTAGCGGAGCAAAAATCACTTCTCAACAAGGTGTTTACCTTTATGACTTGATTTCACAAATCCCAGGTGCTCAGAAAGAAACTGCTATGGGTGATTTTGCGCAAATGCGACAAGCTCTTGAAGCTGGGGTCATCGATGCCTATGTCTCTGAACGTCCAGAAGCCTTAACTGCTGAATCAGCAAACGCTAAGTTTAAAATGATTCAACCTGAACCTGGCTTTAAAACTGGGGAGGAAGATACATCTATCGCTATCGGTTTACGTAAAGACGACGAACGTATCAGTCAAATCAACGCTAGTATCGAAACCATTTCTAAAGAAGAGCAAGTTGCGCTCATGGATCGTATGATTAAAGAGCAACCTGCCGAATCTACAACAACTGAAGAAAGCAACAGTAATTTCTTTGGCCAAGTTGCTAAAATTCTATCTGAGAACTGGCAACAACTCTTGCGTGGTGCCGGTATCACTCTTCTAATTTCCATTATCGGTACTATCGTCGGTCTCATCATCGGTCTTGCTATCGGTGTCTTCCGTACTGCACCTCAATCTGAAAATCAATTTATCTATGTAATCCAAAATCTACTTGGCTGGATTCTCAACATCTATATTGAAATTTTCCGCGGTACGCCTATGATTGTACAAGCTATGGTTATCTACTATGGTACTGCACAAGCCTTTGGAATCAACCTAGACCGAACACTGGCTGCTATCTTTATCGTTTCTATCAATACTGGTGCCTACATGACAGAAATCGTCCGTGGTGGTATTCTGGCTGTTGATAAGGGACAATTTGAAGCGGCAACTGCACTTGGTATGACTCATAATCAAACCATGCGTAAGATTGTTTTGCCTCAAGTTGTTCGAAATATTCTACCAGCAACTGGTAATGAATTCGTCATCAACATCAAGGATACTTCTGTATTGAACGTTATCTCTGTTGTAGAACTTTACTTCTCAGGAAATACAGTAGCAACACAAACCTACCAATACTTCCAAACCTTTACCATCATCGCAGTTATCTACTTTGTCCTTACCTTTACAGTAACGCGTATTCTCCGTTACATTGAAAAACGTATGGATATGGATACCTATACAACAGGTGCTAACCAAATGCAAACGGAGGATTTGAAATAATGAATCAACCCATTCTTGAAATCAAACACCTCAAAAAATCCTATGGACAAAACGAGGTCCTAAAAGACATCTCACTCACTATTCATAAAGGAGAAGTGATTTCTATCATCGGTAGCTCCGGTAGTGGTAAATCAACCTTCCTACGTTCTATCAACCTTCTCGAAACCCCAACTGAAGGTGAAATTCTTTATCACGGTGAAAACGTCCTTGAAAAAGGGTATAACCTTACTCACTACCGTGAAAAACTAGGTATGGTTTTCCAGTCCTTTAATCTTTTTGAAAATCTCAATGTTCTCGAAAATACGATTGTGGCACAGACAACTGTTCTCAAACGTGAACACTCAGAGGCAGAGAAAATTGCAAAAGAAAACCTTGAAAAGGTTGGTATGGGAGAACGTTTCTGGCAAGCCAAACCAAAACAACTTTCTGGTGGTCAAAAGCAACGTGTGGCTATTGCTCGCGCTCTTTCTATGAATCCTGATGCCATTCTCTTTGACGAGCCTACATCAGCCCTCGACCCTGAAATGGTCGGTGAAGTTCTCAAAATCATGCAAGAACTAGCTCAAGAAGGCTTGACTATGATCGTTGTAACCCATGAAATGGAATTTGCTCGCGATGTATCAAACCGTGTTATCTTTATGGATAAGGGGGTTATTGCAGAAGAAGGCAAACCTGAAGATCTATTTACCAATCCTAAAGAAGAACGCACCAGAGAATTTTTACAACGCTATCTTGGATAATCAAAAAAGACTGCAACCTGCAGTCTTTTTATATTTCCTAAAATGAAAAGGCAGATTCTTTTCGAACCTGCCTATATCCAAAGACTAATCTTCAAATTTTTCATGATTTTTGTCGTAGAAATCAATTAAGCCGAGGGCTGTTTCAAAGGAAATGTTTTTAACTTTTGCACGTCCTTGAGCTAAAGCAATGATAGACATTTCACGTGCATTTGTTTCCTTAGAAATACGATACCCTGTGATTTTCTTATCACGAACCCAGCTAACAACTGATTCTACTTTTTCAAAGTTAGACTTAGCCATGTTATTCTCCTATTTTTTTCTTTGCGCTATTTCATTCTATATGTTTTTATAGTATTTGTCAATAAAAACGCATACATACACTGAATTAAAGCGCTCAGAACATGATTATTTGGCTTTTAAAGCCGATAATATATGGGTCCGTATATCTTCAACTCCATTAGGATTTGCTGGCAAGAATATAGTATTATTTCCTTGTTTGTCTGCAAAATTATTCAATGTATCTAAATACTGATTGGTTAATAGGATTGACATAATTTGTTCTTCAGTTAATTCGACATTAGCTCCTTTTAACTCTTTAATAGAATCAGCAAGTCCATCAACAATTGCTTTCCGCTGCTCTGCGATCCCCACACCATGGAGACGATCTTTTTCTGCCTCAGCTTCTGCCGCTGTAACGATCTTTATTTTGTCTGCTTCAGCCAATTCTTGAGCTGCCACTCTCTTACGTTGAGCAGCATTGATTTCGTTCATAGATTGTTTGACTTCTGCATCCGGCTCAACTTTGGTAATGAGCGTCTTAACGATAATATACCCATACGTTGACATTTCTTCCGCTACTTGTTTTTGAACTTCTAATGCAATTTCATCTTTTTTCTCAAACAATTCATCCAAAGTTAATCTAGGAACAGATGAGCGTAATGCATCTTCAATATAAGATTTAATTTGAGCTTCCGGTCTCATCAATTTATAGTAAGCATCTGTAACGTTTTGCTCATTTACACGGTATTGAGTTGCGACATTCATGGTCACAAAAACGTTATCTTGGGTTTTGGTTTCAACCACGATTTCACTTTGTAAAAGGCGTAGCTGTACACGAGCTGCAATTTTGTCAATGCCAAATGGTGCTCGCAGATGAATACCACTATTACTTAACTTTTGATATTTACCAAATCGTTCGATAATGGCAACAGATTGTTGACGAACGACATAAACAGAACTTACTAGAGTAACTCCCACAATAAGCATTAGAATTAATACAACAAGTAAAACTGGTAAAACCATGGGAATCTCCCCCTTTCTTCACTTACATTATAGCACTCGCATATAGGTTAGGCAAATAATATGATAAAAATTTTATAGGATATTAAACAAGCATATTATATAGGGTTTCGTTCCCATTTAAGTTAATATAAGACGGGTCGAATTTTTCCATTCGATGAATCAAACCTGCATAATCGTGCTTATCTGCTAGAGCTACACCAATCAAAACAGGTCCAGTTCCCTT
The DNA here is from genome assembly GCF_000411475.1 of Streptococcus sp. HPH0090. Classification (GTDB taxonomy): domain Bacteria; phylum Bacillota; class Bacilli; order Lactobacillales; family Streptococcaceae; genus Streptococcus. The sequence continues at coordinate 986,417 of NZ_KE150464.1, forward strand.
GCTAGCACGTTTGATGTATTCAAAACGTGTGATATCATCATTCGGTCCCAAGATATCATTTACAAACTCTCGAAGAGCACCTGGACGTTGTGGGAAATTCACTACAAAGTAATGCTTGATGCCATCATAGATTAAGGCACGTTCTTCCATCTCTGGCATACGGTTGATGTCATTATTCCCTCCAGAGATGATACAACAAATAGTTTTTCCTTTAATATAATCAGATAACACTTCTAGGGCTGCAACACTAGCAGCACCCGCAGGTTCTGCTACGATCCCTTGCTTAGAGTAGAGATCAATTAAGGTTTCAGAAATCAAACCTTCATCCACTCCGATAAGAGTCTGTACATTTTTACGAGTTGCCTCATAGGTCAACTGTCCTACCTTTTGCACAGCAATCCCATCAGCAAACTTATCAATTTCCTTAAGTTTGACTGGTCCTCCAGCTTCAAACGCCGCCTTCATAGAACGAGCCCCTTCAGCCTCAACACCAATTACTTCAATTTCTGGATTTGTTTCTTTAATATAGGTAGAAACACCAGAAATAAGACCTCCACCTCCTACAGGTACCAAAACAGTATCAAAATCAATGGATTCTTTGCGTGCTTCTTCTAAAATCTCGTAGGCAACAGTTCCTTGCCCCGCTTGAACATAAGGATCATCGAAAGGATCGATAAAGGTACGATTTTCAGCGACTGTAAACTCTTGAGCTGCCTTAGCTGACGCATCAAAGGTATCTCCTACCAATTTAATGGTTACAAAATCACCACCAAAGAAACGAACCTGACCAATTTTCTGTTGAGGTGTTGTAATTGGCATAAAGATTGTTGCAGGAATCTTCATCTCATTACATGTGTAAGCAACTCCTTGGGCGTGATTTCCCGCTGAAGCACACACTACACCACGTTCACGTTCTTCCTTGGTCAATTGAGAAATCGCATAATAAGCACCACGAATCTTAAATGACCGAACACGTTGAGCATTTTCTTTCTTGAGATAAATTTTAGCTCCGTATTTCTCTGATAAGTAATGATCATATTCTAACGGTGTATTGACTACTACACCACTCAATACTTTATGGGCTTTTACCACATCTTTTGCACTAAGCATAATCTTCTCCTTGATTCGTTTTCAAGATAAAAAGCGGGTTAGGTACCCCCAACTCGCCTTCTATCTTTATTCTCAAAAATTAGTTGTAGATTTTGAATGCGTCATCGTCGTTTTTACCAACAAATGGCATTGCTTTACGCAATTCTGCACCAACCTTTTCAATTTCAAGGTTAGCAGCTTGTTCACGGTAAGCAGTCAATTTTGGACGACCAGCTTTGTAGTCGTTCACAAAGTCGTTGGCAAATTTACCATTTTGGATATCAGCAAGAACAGCTTTCATGTTTTCTTTGACTTGTTCAGTAATCACACGTGGACCTGAAACATAGTCACCGTATTCAGCTGTGTTAGAGATTGATTGACGCATTTTCTTGAATCCACCTTCGTAGATCAAGTCAACGATCAATTTCATTTCGTGAAGCACTTCGAAGTAAGCCAATTCTGGAGCATAACCAGCTTCAGTCAAGACTTCAAAACCAGCTTCGATAAGGGCAGTCAAACCACCGCAAAGAACTGCTTGTTCACCAAACAAATCTTCTTCAGTTTCTTCTTTGTATGTTGTTTCAAGAAGACCTACACGCGCTGCACCAACACCTTTACACCAGTCCATAGCAATATCTTTAGCATTTCCTGTAGCATCTTGGTATACAGCGTAAAGCGCTGGAACACCAAATCCTTCTTCGTAAGTACGACGTACCAAGTGTCCTGGTCCTTTAGGAGCACACATGAAGACATCAACATCTGCAGGAACTTTGATGAATTCGAAGTGGATGTTGAAACCATGTGCAAAACCAACTGCATTTCCAGCTTCCAAGTTTGGAGCGATTTCTGCCTCGTACAATTCTTGTTGAATTTCGTCTGGAGCCAGAATCATGATAACATCAGCCAATTTAGTTGCTTCTGCTACTGTGTAAGTTTCAAAACCATCTTCTTTAGCTTTATCAAATGATTTACCTGGACGAACACCGATAATCACATCGTGACCTGAATCACGCAAGTTTTGAGCGTGGGCGTGTCCTTGTGAACCATAACCGATAACGGCGATTTTTTTACCGTCAAGTGCTGCTACTTTTACATCTTTTTCGTATTCCATTTGAACTGCCATAGTTTTTTCTCTCTTTTCTATTTTTATTGCCTGATAGGCTAAATTAACAAATTTAGGTTGGATTCTTTTACTCAATGAAAATCAAAGAGCAAACTAGGAAGCTAGCTGTAGGTTGCTCAAAGCACTGCTTTGAGGTTGTAAATAAGACTGACGGAGTCAGTAACATATACCTACGGCAAAGCGACGCTAACGTAGTTTGAATTTGATTTACGAAGAGTATTAATCACGGGTAAATCCAGTTGCACCCGTACGAGCAATATTCTTGATACCGTATGGTCGAATGACACGAATCAAAGCTTCACTCTTTTCTGCATTTCCCGTCATCTGAACGGTAATGGAGCTAGGAGCTACATCGACCACAGTTGCACGGAAAGGTTGAATGATGGCCAAAATTTCTGCTCGCTTCTCAGCTGGTGCAGCAATCTTAACCAAGATAACTTCTCGCTCTAGGTGAGGTTTATCAGTGATATCACGAACACGGATAACATCGACCTGACGGTTAAGTTGTTTGATGATTTGCTCCACTTCATCATTCGATGCAACATCAATGATAATAGTAATTCGTGATACATTAGGATTCTCCGTTGCACCCACAGAAATACTTTCGATATTAACTTGACGTCTCGACAAGACTCCAGTAAAGCGATTGAGAACACCTGAACGGTTTTGAAGTTTGGCTGTTAACATTCTACGCATTAAACTTCACCCCCAACATCTCATGATTACTCTTACCAGCTGGTACCATCGGTAAGACATGCTCTTTACGAGAAATATCTACTTCGATGAACATTGGTACATTCTCTTTGATGACTTCCAAATCCTTCTCTAAGGTTTCAGGATTGTCAAATTTATAATTTTTAATCCCGTACGCCTGCGCCATTAATTGGAAATCAGGAAGGCTATCAAAGACCGACTCTGATGTTCGTCCTTCATAGAAGGCTTCTTGCCATTGACGAACCATCCCGAGCGAGTGGTTATTGAGCATGATGACTTTAATTGGAATCTTATAGATATTTAAGATTGCCAATTCTTGGTTGGTCATCTGGAAACCACCGTCACCGACAAAGAGGACGACCTCTTTATCTGGATTAGCAATTTTTGCTCCGATGGCTGCAGGAACTCCGAATCCCATCGTTCCTAGACCACCTGAGGTTACCAATTGACGCTCATTTTGGTATGGATAGTATTGAGCTGTCCACATTTGGTGTTGGCCAACGTCTGTTACAACAACGGCGTCCCCCTCGGTCAACTCACCGATGCGTTCAATGACTGCTTGAGGTTGAACCACACGTTCTTTCTTATCATAAGATCGAACACGATTTTTATCTTTTGTGACCTTTTCAATCCATTTTTCAGTATTGTTATGAACAACTGGTTCTGCAAGTAATTGTTGTAAGGCTTTTTTAGCATCACCAACAACTGGGATATCGACTGCGATAATCTTACCAATCTCTGCAGGATCAATATCAATATGCGCTACTTTAGCCTTCTTAGCAAAAGTCTTAGGATTTCCAGTCAAGCGGTCATCAAAACGACAACCAATAGAAATCATAAAATCTGCTTCTGTCATGGCAATGTTAGCTGCAAAGGAACCATGCATTCCACCCATCCCCAAAAACAGTGGGTGGCTAGTTGCGATTGTTCCCTGTCCCAAAAGACTGGTTACAACCGGAATTTGATACCGTTCTGCGAATTCAATCAACTCTGCGGCAGCCTCTGCGTAACTGATTCCACCACCAGCAAGTAATACTGGTTTTTTAGCTTTAGATAACTGCTTCAAGATTTTCTTGATTTGCATATCATTGGGCTCAACGGTTGGTTGATAACTTGGTAACACTACTTCTGGTGAGTAGATAAAATCTGTCTCAAGTGCAGAAACATCTTTCGGCAAATCAATGACGACTGGACCTGGACGACCTGTTGTCGCAATATGCACCGCCTCTGTAATCACACGTGGAATATCTGCTGTTTCACGAACCTGATAATTGTACTTGGTAATTGGCATGGTAATACCGACAATATCCGCTTCTTGGAAGGCGTCTTTACCGATACCAGCTCTTGCCACTTGTCCTGTGAAAACCAAAAGAGGAACACTGTCGCTCATAGCATCTGCAATACCCGTAATGGCATTTGTAGCTCCCGGTCCACTTGTGACGACTGCAACACCAAGTTTTCCTGTTGACTTAGCATAACCTTCAGCTTCATGAAGACATCCTTGTTCATGGCGCCCTAAAATATGACGAATGCCTTTAAAACTATAAATAGCATCATACAAAGGCAATACGGCTCCGCCTGGATAACCAAAAATCGTATCAATTCCTAAATCACGGAGTGTTTCCAAAACAAGTTCTGATCCCGACTTTGGTGAATCTAAAATGATTTTCTCCATTGTTCCCCTTTCTGTTCTCTTAAAATGACTTGTTTCTATAATACCATTTTTTCAAAAATTTTCAAGACAAAAGAAGAAATTTTCTGAATTTTCTATCTAGATACTTTACAATATCAAATCGATTCCAAAGTTTATCCGTTTTTTTAACATTTTCATAGAAAAAAAGGTTGAGACTTATCGTCTTCAACCTTTTTACAAATTACTAATTAAAGTGAGTTTACATCAACCTTGATACCAACACCTTGAGTAGTTGTGATAGTCAAGTTTGTTACGTAAGTACCTTTAGCTGTAGCTGGTTTAGCTTTTTGAATTGTTTCGTTGAAAGCTTTGAAGTTTTCAACCAATTTTTCAGCTTCAAATGATACTTTACCGATGATTGCTTGAACGTTACCTGCACGGTCAGCACGGTAAGTAATTTTACCACCTTTAGACTCTTCAACTGCTTTCGCAACATCCATTGTTACAGTACCAGTTTTAGGGTTTGGCATCAAGTTACGTGGTCCAAGGACACGTCCAAGACGTCCAACAAGAGCCATCATATCAGGTGTAGCGATAACCACGTCGAAGTCCAACCAACCGTCGTTGATTTTAGCAACAAGGTCATCTTCACCTACGAAGTCTGCTCCAGCAGCTTTCGCTTCTTCTGCTTTAGCACCACGTGCGAAAACAAGAACGCGTGAAGTTTTACCAGTACCGTTTGGCAATACCATTGCTCCACGGATTTGTTGGTCAGCTTTTTTAACGTCGATGTTCAAGTTGTAAGCAACTTCTACAGTTGCGTCAAATTTTGCAAAGTTAGTTTCTTTTGCAAGTGCTACAGCTTCTTCTACGCTGTATGCTTTTGTGCTGTCGATTTTCTCAAGTGCAGCACGAAGTTGTTTGCTTTTTTTAGCCATTTTCTATTCTCCTTGTAAGTGGTTCAATCGATTTTCATCTCCCACGTCACTTCTCGAAATGATGAAGTCTTGCGGGTTATATTGGGGATGTTATTGATTAGTCAACAACAGTGAATCCCATAGAACGAGCAGTACCTTCAATCATACGCATTGCAGACTCAATGTTTGCTGCGTTCAAATCTGGCATCTTAGTTTCTGCAATTTCTTGTACTTGTGCACGAGTAACTGTAGCAACTTTAGTTTTGTTAGGTGTACCTGATCCTTTTTCAACACCTGCAGCTTTTTTCAAAAGAACAGCAGCTGGTGGTGTCTTAGTGATGAAAGTAAATGATTTATCTTCGTATACTGAGATAACAACTGGAATAATCATACCAGCTTGATCAGCTGTACGAGCGTTGAACTCTTTTGTGAATCCCATGATGTTGATACCAGCTTGACCAAGAGCAGGTCCAACTGGTGGAGCTGGTGTAGCTTTACCAGCAGGGATTTGCAATTTTACAAGTTTTTCGACTTTTTTAGCCATTTTTAAATCCTCCTTTGTGGTTTTGGCGGTAATTTAGAGATTTTTACCTCCCACAAGTATGTTTTACACATACCCATCTATTATACACTATTCTGTCTAAAATTCAAGTAGGAAAAATCAATTTTTTTGAGATTTTTTTCGTTTAAATGATTATCTAAAATCTATTTATTTTTTTAACCGTTTACTTTAAGAAACAGTGTTTTCACGTCAAAAAAGCACTCTATTTGAGTGCTTCCTATCATTACTTCTGCTTGCCTTTAAAACGCCATTGAAAACGGAGTTTGTCATAAAATGGAAATTCAATAAATAGAACCCCAAGGCCAACACAAAGACTGGCAAGAACATCTGATGGATAATGAACCCCCAGATAGACTCTGGATACGAGTACACTCAATAAATAGAATCCTAGTAAGATTTGGACGATTCTTTTCCAAAGCTTGTCTTTAATCCTTTGACTGAAAATCACAATCAAAGTTCCTACCATAATCGTTACCGCCAGAGAATGTCCACTAGGAAACGAAAAACCTTTTTCATCTACCAAGTGTAGAATTTCTGGCCGTGGTCTTTGGTAAATATTCTTAAAAGTCACAATCAAGATCCCAGCCAAAGCTAGATTTCCCAACATGAGAAAACTTTCCATTTTCCATTGCTTGCGATAAAAAATAAAAGCTACGATTAGAACCCAAGTGATAATGATCGGGATATCAATTAGATGCGTAATTGCTCTAAAAAGCAAGGTTAGATATTCAGGCAAATCTCCTCGAATCGCTGTCTGAATCGGTTGATCAAAGTTGACCAACATTTCAGGGTAGAACTTTACCATATAACCAATAATCACAAAAAGTAAAAGGGCGAAAGAGCCCTTTGTGAAATATGTTTGTTTATCTTTCATAGTATTTCAAGGTTGGTTTCAATAGGACAAATAATAACCAGAATGAGAGGGCAAAGACGACGCCTTCAATCAAATTGAATGGTAAAACCATTGCCAACAAGTAATTACTTAGCCCTAGAATATTTTCAATATCAAAATTAGCAAATTTTGCGTACAAAGGGACAGCATAAACATAGTTTAACACTAGCATTGCCAGAGTCATACTAATCACACCAATTAGGGAAGCTAGAGCAAAACGAATGGCTGTTCGTTCTTCTTTCCAAATCAAACCAAAAGCAAGTACAAAGACTCCCAAGGCAACAATATTCATCGGTAAACCAATATAGGTACTAACCCCTTGATTGTTCAGAAGGATTTTCAACAAGGACCGAAGGAAAAGCACTCCAAAAGCTGCTGGTAAATCCAAGACTACCAAGCCCACAAGGACCGGTAAAATACTGAACTCAATCCTCAAAAAGGATGCCGCTGGCAAAAGCGGAAAGTCAAAGTACATCAACACAAATGAAAGTGCTGATAAAATTGCAATGGTCGAAAGTCGACGTGTGTTTGTCATAACAGGTTCCTCCAATTTTCTATAAAATCAGAAGAAGTTGGAAAGGATTCCTCTATCTATCCTTTATTTTTATATTCCAAAAGTTCCCCCTCACTCTTTTTAGCAAGCGGTTGCAATTTACCTATAAAAAATCAATTAGAATAGACAAAGCCATTCTTTCGTCTTCTCCCATCCAGACTATACTGTCGGTTGTGGAATCTCACCACATCAGCTTGCGCTCGCGGACTTATTTGGCTAAGATATTTTAGATTTATCTAGACGTCGCAGTCGAAGATAATACTTAAAGTATATCGAGACAAGACAACGAAGAGAAAGCTAAAATAGCTAGTCAAATTCACCGCCGGTCGGGAATCTCACCCAGCCCTGAAGACCCCTTTATGATAACAAAAAAAGCTTGCAAGCGCAAGCATTTTATCTCTCATCAGTGTTTATTTCAACTTATCTGTTTCGTAAGTGTGAACCAGTTCAAGTCCCGCAAAGTTTTGTTGACGTAGGGCCTCATAGACAATCATACAGACTGTATTGGAAACATTCAAGCTACGAACATGTTCATCATTCATAGGAATTCTGAGAGCTTTTTCAGGATGTTCACGCATAAATTCCTCAGGCAAACCCTTATCTTCACGGCCAAAGAGAAAATAATGATTCCCTTCTGTTGTGAAATCTGCATCTGAATAGACCTTTTCTGCAAACTTGGAAATCAAGTAGAGTTGTCCATTCATTTTTCCCATAAATTCATCTAGACTATCATAGAAATAAATATCAAGTTTGTCCCAATAGTCAAGCCCAGCTCGCTTCATTTTACGATCGTCAATAGGAAAGCCCATAGGTTTGATAATATGAAGGGGCGCATTTGTCGCTGCACAGGTTCGTGCAATATTTCCCGTATTTTGTGGAATTTGTGGTTCAAACAATACAATATGATTGGTCATGCCTTGCTTCCTCTCACTAGTGCAAAAAAATAGCCACACTGCCCGGAGTCAAGCTCAGCAAACAGCGTGGTTAAGGCGTCGTTAACTTACCTCACAACAGGTTTGAAGTAAATCAGCGAAACTACTTTTTTAGTATAACACTTTCAGCCTGATTGTCAATAGAAATGACTTGATTTTTTCATTTTTTTTACAAACATATTTACAAAAGTTAAATAAGGTTCATCGAATCAATTATATCATGGGATTGGCTTGTATTAAAAACTTGGGAAAAATGAACTGATTCCTAAAAGATTATTGATTTTAAACCAAAAAATTTTTAGATGTGAATCTGATTCTTCAAAAGGGGCAAGAAATCGGTTGTTGAGTGCATTTTTTCCGAAAAAAAGGTATGATAGAGACATATTGAAAAAGTAGGTTATATAACTATGAAAATTATTCTTGTCGGAGGGGGAAAAGTCGGTTCTGCCCTTTGTCGTTCGCTTGTTGCTGACAACCATGACGTTGTCTTGATTGAACAGAACGAAACTGTTTTAAATTACATGACAAGTCGCTTTGATATTATCGGTATCGCAGGCAACGGTGCTGACTTTGCTATGTTAGAGGCAGCCAATGTTCAAGACTGCGATATTTTCATCGCCATGACACAGTATGATGAAGTTAACATGGTTTCAGCCGTTCTCGCTAAAAAAATGGGAGCCAAAGAAACCATCGTTCGTGTTCGTAATCCTGAATATTCTAATCCTTACTTTAAAGAAAAAAATATTCTCGGATTTTCACTGATTGTTAACCCAGAACTCTTAGCTGCTCGTGCTATCGCAAACATCATTGACTTCCCAAACGCTCTATCAGTTGAACGTTTCGTGGGTGGCTTGGTTAGCCTAATGGAATTCGTCGTTCGAGAAGATAGCAATATTTGTCAGATGTCCATTGCTGATTTTCGTAAAAAGTTCGGTAACGTTATCGTCTGCGTCATTGAACGTAATCATAAACTGATGATTCCTAGTGGAGATTTTGTTCTAGAAGATAAAGACCGCATCTTTGTAACAGGACATCGTGTCGATATGATGCTCTTCCACAATTATCTCAAATCTAGAGTCGTTAAGAGCTTGCTCATCATTGGAGCTGGTAAGATTGCATACTACCTACTAGGTATTTTAAAAGATAGTCGAATCGATACGAAAGTGATAGAGGTCAACCAAGAAAGAGCTGCCTTCTTTAGTGAAAAATTCCCTAAACTCTATATCGTTCAAGGGGATGGAACAACTAAAGATATTCTCTTAGAAGAAAGTGCCCAAAACTACGATGCTGTTGCTACTTTGACTGGAGTCGACGAGGAAAACATCATTACATCTATGTTCTTGGATAGTATTGGTGTTCAAAAAAACATTACCAAAGTTAACCGTACTAGTCTCTTGGAAATTATCCATGCAACAGACTTCTCAAGCATCATCACGCCTAAGACAATCGCTGTTGATACTATCATGCACTTTATCCATGGTCGTGTAAATGCCCAATATTCTGACCTTCAAGCTATGCATCACCTTGCAAATGGCCAGGTAGAAACCCTTCAGTTCCTAATTAAGGAAGCAAACAAGATGACTGGCAAACCCTTGTCTCAATTAAAGCTAAAAAAAGATGTCTTGATTGCCGCCATTATTCGGAACGGAAAAACAATCTTCCCAACTGGAGAAGATACGCTCCAAGTCGGTGATAAGCTAGTGGTCATCACTTTGCTATCAAACATCACCAAGATTTATGATTTGTTAGAGAGGTAAGCTATGAATAGAAGTATGGTACGCTTTCTTCTTGCAAAGCTACTCTTAATCGAGGCTGCCCTTCTCTTGGTACCAGTTAGTATCGCTCTTTACTATCAAGAATCTAGTCAAGTATTTACAGCTCTTTTCTCTACTATCGGGATTCTTGTCGTCCTAGGTCTTCTTGGTATCATCAGCAAGCCAAAAAAACAAAGAATTTATGCAAAAGAAGGGGTCTTGATCGTTGCTCTATGTTGGATTCTCTGGTCTTTCTTTGGCGCCCTTCCCTTTGTCTTTTCAGGACAAATCCCCAATATTATCGATGCCTTCTTCGAAGTTAGCTCCGGTTTCACAACAACGGGTGCGACCATCCTAAATGACGTATCTGTCCTAAGCCGTTCACTTCTATTTTGGCGGAGTTTTACCCACCTCATTGGAGGGATGGGGGTGCTGGTTTTTGCATTAGCTATAATGGACAATGCCAAAAACAGTCACTTAGAGGTTATGAAGGCTGAGGTCCCAGGACCAGTATTTGGTAAGGTTGTGTCTAAACTAAAAAATACAGCCCAAATCCTCTACATCCTCTACTTAGCTATGTTCGCCCTCTTTGTGGTTATTTATTATATTGCAGGAATGCCCCTCTACGATAGCTTTATTATCGCAATGGGAACAGCTGGAACTGGGGGATTCACTGTTTATAACGATGGTATTGCCCACTATCATAGTTCTCTCATCACTTATTTGACAAGTATTGGGGTTTTGATGTTCGGTGTCAATTTCAACCTTTACTACTATCTCATGCTTCGTCGAGTTAAGGAATTCTTTTTCGATGAGGAACTTCGAGCTTATCTCTTAATCGTGGCTATATCTACTGGCTTAATCACACTCAACACACTTCACCTTTATAGTGGTGTTTCACAAAGTTTTGAGATGGCCTTCTTCCAAGTTTCTAATATCATTACCACTACTGGTTTTGGTTATGGTGACATCACGAACTGGCCTTTGTTTTCTCAATACATCTTACTGATGTTAATGGCAATTGGTGGTTCTGCTGGTTCCACTGCCGGTGGTCTCAAGGTCATCCGTGGAGTTATCCTCGCTAAAATTGCAAAAAACCAATTCTTGTCTACTATATCCCCTCACCGTGTCTTAACTCTTCATGTTAATAAAACGGTCATCGACAAGGATACCCAACACAAGATTTTGAAGTATTTTGTAGTTTACATCATGATTCTACTCAGTCTGATCTTTATCGTCAGTTTAGATACTAACAATCTAATGGTTGTTACGAGTGCTGTTTTCAGTTGTTTTAACAATATCGGTCCAATTTTAGGAACGACTTCAAGTTTCTCAATTTTTAGTCCATTTTCAAAACTCCTCCTATCCTTTGCAATGATTGCAGGACGTCTTGAAATTTATCCTATCATATTACTCTTTATGAAGCGAACTTGGTCTAAACGTTAGAATTTTATAATCAAATAGCACATCCTTCAAAAATCGAGGGATGTGTTTTTTGCTGGATCAGATAAAAAAGACAGTTGAGAGTCGAAAACAAACACTTGGGAAAAAGTTGATTTTTTGTGAATCCATTTCGTTATAATTTTAAAAAAACATAGGGGTTTATTTATGGAAAAAATTAGAAAATCAATCCAGTTTCTCTTATTGGGATCCGTAGCATATCTTGGACTCTGTAGTTGTGTATTTTGGTCTGGAATTTCTCTAACTCTCAAACAATCATACTTTTACTTGTTGCTTTTCTTGCTGGCATTAGCTGCTATGTGTACTTTTATCCACTATCTTTCAGGCCATGATCCTGTCAACAGTCAGCTACGAAATCGCAGCCGTTCTTTCTTTTTATTATATAGCACTATGATTGTCATTAATGTGGCGGGAGTCAGCCTTATCCTATTTGATAATCCTAGTAGTGACACTTTGCTTCAAAAAGAAGTGATGGATTTGATGTTTATCTCTTTCTTTTTCTTGCTTGGAGTAGATATTGCAACTTTTTTACCGCTCAAGAAATGGAAGAAGTTACCAACTCATAATAAGACAAGAAAACTAATTAGCCTAATGATCTTTAGTTTATTTTTTCTGCATAATCCTATAACTATCCTTTCTGTCAGCTTTTATATCCTATTAGGAGTCAGCTTCCTCAGCTTTTTATTTCCCCAAAAATTAAGACACGATTTATCCTTCTACAGTCATTTAATACGAAATATCTTACTAATTGTCTCTACACTCATGTTTTGGTAGTTTATAGAATTCCTATCCAAAGTATGCTATAATGAAATAAATTTTTTAGGAGATATTTGGATGAATTTTTTTAAAGATTATAGCAAAAGACTGCTTTGGTTAGGAATCTTTTTTGTAGCCATGTTTCTATCTCAAGTTCCTATTTTGACTTGGGTATTGCTACAAAGAACTCAACTAGAATCTATTTGGGCATCTTTAATAGTAGGGATTGTCTCTACGACTGTTGTTACACTCTTTTTATATGGTGCTCACAAAAGCAAACTCTTAAATTTAAAATCGAAACTCTTTAGCATTAATGATGCCCCTCGAATCGCACTCAGCTATGCAGCCATTATCGCTGTAAATATGGTTGGTGGAATTTGGCTAAGACTTCTAAATCAAACAACTACTTCAAATCAAGAAACTATTAATAGCCTCATGTCAGAAACTTCGATCATTTCAAGCTTTTTCGTAGTTGTCTTGGTAGCTCCTATTTGTGAGGAAATTATCTGCCGTGGTATTATACCTACTAAACTTTTTGAAGGATATGAAAAAATTGGTTACGTTTTTGGTTGGCTCCTCTTTACAATGGCCCATATCCCAACAAACCCGCCTTCTTTCTTAATCTATGGTTGGATGTCTGCCGTCCTAACTTGGACTGCATATCGCACCAAACGTCTAGAAATGTCTATTTTCCTCCATTTAGTAATTAATGGAATGAGCATTCTCATGCTTATCCTTCTGACAATTCTTATCAAGGTTGTTGGTATAGATGCCATTCAATAAATGAAGGTTCCACTACTAATATAATTTAAAATAAAAAGACTAGAAATCTATCTAATTTCTAGTCCTTTTTGTCTATTTAAGAACGAAACACGAATTAGGTGCGAGAAGTTGCTATACGGAGATAGTGACAGTAAGCTAGTCCACTTCCTTTCTGTTACGACGTAAAGTTTTAAGAATCGATAATATTCGTAAAACTTTACTAGTGGAGTGCCTAGCCAAGTTCCATAGAAACTTGGCGTTAGTTACTTAGATTGCCATACAACCACATAAATTTCCTGAACTACGACACTGAATTTGGCAAATCGATTTTATTTGCCAAACTCAGTTAGTAAGGCAGTTGTTAGACCGCTTCCTTTCTGTTACGATACGACGGAAAAGCCCACGAATCGATACTATTCGTGGACTTTTCCTAATGAAGCGTTTAGGTAAACCTCCATAGTGGTTGCAGTTTATTAGATTACGACACTGAGTTTTATAAATCGATTTCATTTGTAAAACGAAGTTAGTAAGGCTGTTAGGCCACTTTTTTACCCATCACGACGTAAAGTTTTACGAATCGATAATATTCGTAAAACTTTACTAGTGGAGCGCCTAGCCAAGTTCCATAGAAACTTGGCGTTAGTTACTTAGATTGTCACACAATCAAGTAACTTTGGCGATCTACATTTTTTCTTCCAACTCCACATCTGGATACTTGTCCGCAAACCAGCGGAGAGCAAAGTCATTTTCAAAGAGGAAGACAGGCTGGTCAAAGCGATCCTTCGCCAAGATATTTCGGCTTGAAGACATGCGCTCATCTAGGTCCTCTGGCTTAATCCAACGAACCGTCTTTTTACCCATTGGGCTCATAACCACTTCTGCATTGTACTCATTTTCCATCCGGTGCTTGAAGACTTCAAACTGCAATTGACCAACGGCACCTAACATGTATTCACCCGTTTGGTAGTTTGTATAAAGCTGAATAGCTCCTTCTTGAACCAATTGCTCAATCCCTTTGTGGAAGGATTTTTGCTTCATAACGTTCTTAGCAGAAACTTTCATGAAGATTTCAGGGGTAAAGGTTGGCAGTGGTTCAAATTCAAATTTGTTTTTCCCAACTGTCAAAGTATCTCCCACCTGATAAGTACCAGTATCGTAAACCCCGATAATATCTCCTGCTACGGCATTGGTGACATTCTCACGACTTTCTGCCATAAACTGGGTAACATTTGATAGTTTAGCACTCTTACCAGTACGAGGAAGATTAACACTCATACCACGCTCGAATTCACCCGATACGATACGGACAAAGGCGATACGGTCACGGTGACGAGGGTCCATGTTAGCTTGGATTTTAAAGACAAAGCCTGAGAAATCCTTATCGTAAGGATCGACAATTTCGCCATCTGTTTTCTTGTGACCGTGTGGTTCTGGAGCAAACTTGAGGAAGGTTTCAAGGAAGGTCTGTACTCCAAAGTTAGTAAGAGCCGAACCGAAGAATACTGGAGTTAATTCACCCGCAAGGATGGCTTCTTCTGAGAATTCATTCCCAGCTTCTTGCAAGAGTTCGATGTCATCTTTGACTTGCTCGTAGAATGGGTTGCTAGCAAATAGATTGTCCCCATCTTCCAGACTAGCAAAACGCTCGTCTCCTTTATAAAGTTCCAAGCGTTTGTTGTAAAGGTCGTAAAGTCCTTCAAAGGCTTTCCCCATCCCAATCGGCCAGTTCATCGGATAGCTAGCGATGCCCAAGACTTCTTCCAATTCTTGCAAAAGATCTAGTGGCTCACGACCGTCACGGTCCAGCTTGTTCATAAAGGTGAATACTGGAATTCCGCGGTGTTTAACAACCTCAAACAATTTCTTAGTTTGGGCCTCGATACCCTTGGCTGAGTCCACCACCATGACGGCAGCGTCTACCGCCATCAAGGTCCGATAAGTATCTTCTGAAAAATCCTCGTGCCCTGGTGTATCAAGGATGTTGACCCGTTTGCCATCATAGTCAAACTGCATGACAGATGAGGTTACCGAAATCCCACGTTGTTTCTCAATATCCATCCAGTCAGACTTGGCAAAGTTTCCTGTTTTCTTCCCTTTTACGGTACCAGCCTCACGAATCTCTCCCCCAAAGTAGAGCAACTGCTCTGTAATCGTCGTTTTACCCGCGTCCGGGTGGGAGATGATGGCAAAGGTACGACGTTTTTTAATTTCTTCTTGAATACTCATAACTTCTCTTTCTTTTTTCTTTTTATTTTCAATGATTTCAATAGATAATCACTCTTTGTTACATTGGACTCTTAAATTCCTTTCAACACTCCATTATATCGGATTTTAGGGAGTTTTTCAATCGCTGATATCAGAAAAAGCAGGTCTACATAGTAGACTTGCTTTTAAATAATAGATATCTCAATTTATATTTTACAATCGAATCTGTATCGTTTTTTACTTACTATGGTTTCATGAAAAAGTTGATTCTAAAGCCATTTTCTTTTGCCAGCGTTTCTTAAACAAGATATCAAAGAGTACTAAGGCTGAAGAAAGAATGATTGAAACCAGAAGATACTTGATCCAAATAGGAGCATCTGGGATAAAAGGCGTAGTATTCAAAAGTCCGTAATTCCCACCTGTCAATTGATTGACTCCAACTAGAAAAAGATTAAGAACAAAAGTGTAAGCGATGATTCGATACTTTTTCAGCAAGGTCTTATCGTAGTGATTCATGAGATAGACCAGGGAATTAACCAAAAGTGCATAATGACCAATCAAGAAAGAAAAGCTGGTAATATGCGGAAAATCATAGGGGTCGAAAACAGGGTAGCCCAAGGCAAATACTGCTCCACTAGCTCCCATAAGGGCAAAATACTGCTTGGTTTTCCATCCGTCTGGTAGGAAGACAACCGCGAACATAGCTAAACGACAATGGTAAAGAGGCAGACTATTTGAAAATGGAATGCTAAAACCAATATACCAAGTATAAAGAGCTAGCAGTTGCGCTATTTGAATCCACTTAAACAATCGAACAAATTTTGGATTTTTGTAGAAAGTAAGAGAAGCATAAATAGACAAAGCAAGAAGGCCTATCATGACTCCATACCAAAAAATGGAAATAGGAGGCGGTGTTGTTTGGGTTCTTGTAATAAAATGATGCATAAAATCTCCTTAAGGCAACGAATTCAGTTGTACATTAACTTTTCTTATGTTTGTATTTAACAAGTTGATTGATGAGGATGACAACTCCTGTCATCATACTGGTCACTATGAGATAGTTAACCAAAGCGCCATAATCCCCAATCACAGGGGGGTTACTCATAAAGCCATAATTTCCTCCTGTCAAGAGGTTGGCTAGAAAGATAATGGCATTGATTCCAAATGTCATCTGGCATATTTTCCAAGTATCCCCTTTTTCAACTTTATAATATCTAACAAGATAAATCAAGCAGTTAGCCAAGAGGGCCCAATGTCCAAAAACATTGTTCACAGACGAAACATGAGGGAAGGGAAAAGGATAAAAGACTGGATAAACCAAGGCCATGATAGAACCAAAAACTCCCACTAAGGCAAAATATTGCTTGAAAAAGGTCTTATTAGGGGCAAAAAGAATAATCCACATAGCCATGCGACTATGGTAAAAAGGGAGAGCTTCAGATAGGGGCAGGCGTGCAGCAATATACCAAGCGTTGATAATGAGCAACTGAATCAATTGTCCCCAATACCAAAATTCTAGGTAACGTTTAGAACTTGCATAGCGAATCGATAAAAAAGCTATGATTACCAAAGAAGTAGGTAATAAAAAGTAAAATGCTCCCAAACGAGGAGGGACTGTCTTTTCACTGGTAAAAAGTAACTCCCAAAGCTTCATGTGCCATCCTTAACGTGTTCTAGTTGGGTTATATACCAACTAAATACGACAGTTGTTATTTCTTCTAGTTTCAACCATTATATCGAAATAAAAACTATTTTTCAATTTCTATTTCTTTTCAGTTTGACTTGCCTTATTTATAGGAAAATATGGTAAAATAGAACAGATAAAGAATCATCATTTCACGAAAGGATAAAAGATGAAAATTACACAAGAAGAGGTAACCCACGTTGCCAATCTTTCTAAATTAAAATTCACTGAAAATGAAACAGCTGAGTTTGCGACAACCTTGTCTAAAATTGTTGATATGGTTGAGTTGCTCGGTGAAGTCGATACAACTGGTGTTGAACCAACGACTACTATGGCTGATCGTAAGACAGTATTGCGTCCAGATATTGCTGAAAAAGGAACTGACCGTGACCGCTTGTTTAAAAATGTACCTGAAAAAGAAAACTACTATATCAAGGTGCCAGCTATCCTAGATGACGGAGGAGATGCCTAATGACTTTTAACAATAAAACGATTGAAGAGTTGCACAACCTCCTTGTCTCTAAGGAAATTTCTGCAACTGAACTAACACAAGCAACTCTTGAAGATATCAAGGCGCGTGAAGAGGTTATCAATGCCTTCGT
This sequence comes from Streptococcus sp. HPH0090, assembly GCF_000411475.1. GTDB lineage: Bacteria > Bacillota > Bacilli > Lactobacillales > Streptococcaceae > Streptococcus. Next base: position 1,004,056 of record NZ_KE150464.1, read on the forward strand.
TACGATTGCTGAAGACCAAGCCCTTGCTCAAGCTAAAGCTATTGACGAGGCTGGAATCGACGCTGACAATATCCTTTCAGGAATTCCACTAGCCGTTAAGGATAATATCTCTACAGACGGCATTCTGACAACTGCAGCCTCAAAAATGCTTTATAACTACGAGCCAATCTTTGATGCAACAGCAGTTGCCAATGCAAAATCTAAGGGCATGATTGTTGTCGGAAAAACTAATATGGACGAGTTTGCCATGGGTGGTTCTGGTGAAACATCATACTATGGTGCAACTAAAAACGCTTGGGACAACAGCAAGGTTCCCGGTGGTTCATCTAGCGGATCTGCAGCTTCTGTAGCTTCAGGGCAAGTCCGTTTGTCCCTTGGTTCAGATACCGGTGGTTCTATCCGTCAACCGGCTGCTTTTAACGGGATTGTTGGTCTCAAACCTACTTATGGAACAGTTTCACGTTTTGGTCTGATTGCCTTTGGTAGCTCGCTAGACCAGATTGGTCCTTTTGCTCCAACCGTTAAGGAAAACGCCCTATTGCTCAATGCGATTGCTAGCGAAGATGCCAAAGACTCTACTTCTGCTCCTGTCCGCGTTGCTGACTTTACTTCAAAAATCGGCCAAGACATCAAGGGAATGAAGATTGCCCTTCCTAAGGAATACCTTGGTGAAGGGATTGATCCAGAAATCAAAGAAACCATCCTTAACGCAGCTAAACACTTTGAAAAACTAGGTGCTATCGTGGAAGAAGTTAGCCTTCCACACTCAAAATATGGGGTTGCTGTATACTACATCATCGCTTCATCTGAAGCTTCATCAAACTTGCAACGTTTTGACGGGATCCGCTATGGTTTCCGTGCCGAGGATGCTAAGAACTTGGATGAGATTTACGTTAACACTCGTAGCCAAGGATTTGGTGATGAGGTCAAACGTCGGATCATGCTTGGTACTTTCAGTCTTTCATCAGGTTACTACGATGCCTACTACAAGAAAGCTGGTCAAGTTCGTACCCTTATTATCCAAGATTTCGAAAAAGTCTTTGCAGATTATGACCTCATCCTTGGTCCGACAGCTCCAAGCGTAGCCTTTGATTTGGATTCGCTCAACCACGATCCAGTTGCTATGTACTTGGCGGATCTCTTGACAATCCCAGTTAACTTGGCTGGTCTACCAGGAATTTCGATTCCTGCAGGATTTGCTCAAGGTCTACCAGTAGGTTTGCAATTGATTGGTCCTAAATACTCTGAGGAAACCATTTACCAAGCTGCTGCTGCCTTTGAAGCAACAACAGACTACCACAAACAACAACCCGTGATTTTTGGAGGTGATAACTAATGAACTTTGAAACAGTCATTGGACTTGAAGTCCACGTAGAGCTCAACACCAATTCAAAAATCTTCTCACCTACTTCTGCCCACTTTGGAAATGACCAAAATGCCAACACCAACGTGATTGACTGGTCTTTCCCAGGTGTTCTGCCAGTTCTCAATAAGGGTGTTGTTGATGCCGGTATCAAAGCAGCTCTTGCTCTCAACATGGATATCCATAAGAAGATGCACTTTGACCGCAAGAACTATTTCTACCCTGATAATCCAAAAGCCTACCAAATTTCTCAATTTGATGAGCCAATCGGTTACAACGGTTGGATTGAAGTAGAACTTGAAGACGGTACAACTAAGAAAATCGGTATCGAACGTGCTCATCTAGAAGAAGATGCTGGTAAGAATACCCACGGAACAGATGGTTTCTCTTATGTCGACCTCAACCGTCAAGGGGTGCCTTTGATTGAGATTGTATCTGAAGCCGACATGCGCTCACCAGAAGAAGCTTACGCTTATCTAACAGCCCTCAAGGAAGTGATCCAATATGCTGGTATTTCCGACGTTAAGATGGAAGAAGGATCTATGCGTGTAGATGCTAACATCTCCCTTCGTCCTTATGGTCAAGAGAAATTTGGTACCAAGACTGAGTTGAAAAACTTGAACTCCTTCTCAAATGTCCGCAAGGGTCTTGAGTACGAAGTGCAACGTCAGGCTGAAATTCTTCGCTCAGGTGGTCAAATCCGCCAAGAAACACGTCGTTACGATGAACCGAACAAAGCAACCATCCTCATGCGTGTCAAGGAAGGTGCTGCAGACTACCGCTACTTCCCAGAACCAGACCTACCACTCTTTGAAATCTCAGATGAGTGGATTGAGGAAATGCGCACTGAGTTGCCAGAGTTTCCAAAAGAGCGCCGTGCTCGTTACGTTTCTCAACTTGGCTTATCAGAATACGATGCTAGTCAGTTGACTGCTAACAAAGTCACTTCTGATTTCTTTGAAAAGGCAGTTGCTCTAGGTGGTGATGCTAAACAAGTCTCTAACTGGCTCCAAGGTGAAGTCGCTCAATTTTTGAACGCTGAAGGTAAAACACTGGAACAAATCGCATTGACACCTGAAAACTTGGTGGAAATGATTGCCATCATCGAAGACGGCACGATTTCATCTAAGATTGCCAAGAAAGTCTTTGTCCACCTTGCTAAAAATGGTGGCGGTGCTCGTGAATACGTGGAAAAAGCTGGTTTGGTTCAAATCTCAGATCCTGAAGTCTTGATTCCAATTATCCACCAAGTCTTTGCGGATAATGAAGCAGCTGTTGCCGACTTCAAGTCAGGAAAACGTAACGCTGATAAAGCCTTCGCCGGCTTCCTCATGAAGGCAACCAAAGGCCAAGCCAACCCACAAGTTGCCCTTAAACTGCTTGCCCAAGAATTGGCTAAGTTGAAAAATGATTAATCAATAAATCTAAATATAACTGTCACAAGCTGATATAAAATTCTAGCTTGCTGCCTTGCACTCTGTACTCACATAGTTAGGAGACATATGAAAAAGTTATATACTCTTATCGCTACCTTCTTGCTTCTTCTATTTGTGACACCTCTACAATCAATCGATGCGGGTGTTGGACATTCTCGAAGTGGTAGCTCTAGCCGTAGCAGTTCACGAAGTAGTAGTTCTAGTCGCAGTAGTTCACGAAGTAGTAGTTCTAGTCGTTCAAGTGGTAGTTCTTCTTCTAGAAGCAGCTATCGTTCTGGCGGTAGTTACTCAAGTTCAGGTGGATCTTTAGGTACCGGGATGACTATTCTTATCATGTTTGGTGTCGGGGCTTTCCTACTCTTCATGCTCATCAAGTACCTTAACGATCAGAACACTCCATCTGAAACACCGTATAGAAGACATACTACTAACTACGAACCAGAGCCAATTAGCCATCGTAGAGTTGAAAATAATAACCAAGCTATCGACCGACTCAGATACTACGATCCAAACTTTGATGCGGATGCTTTCACTACATGGGTTAGAGAAGTCTACATCCAGTTACAATCAGCTTGGACTAAAAAAGATTGGAATTTGGTGCGCTCACTTGAAAGTGCTAGCCTCTATACTCAACACAGTGCTCAACTGGAAGAACATATTCAGGCACAAACAACAAATGTCTTGGAACGAGTTTATGTTGATAATGTACGAATCAAAGATTTCAAGAGTAATCCAGATGGAAATGATACTTTAGTGGTTATCCTTTCATCTACTTTGAGAGACTATGTCATCGATGACAAGACTCGTAAGGTTATTGAGGGAGACCCTCAACAAGATCTATTTACAGTTTATCAAATGAACTTCATCCGCAAACATGGTAGCCAAACTGAAAACAATGTTCAAGATGAAGCTGTTAGCGACCACTGTCCAAACTGTGGTGCTCCACTGAAAATCTCAGCTATTAGCCAATGTGAATACTGCGGAGCTGAGCTCACACGTAGTCCAAATCAATGGGTTCTTGACACCTATGAAGTTGTGGATGAAGACGAACTTTATAATTAGGAGGAAATTATGGGATTTATTCGCGCTGCCCTTTCAGCTGGGCTAAATAGTTTTAATGATAGCAAATTCAAGGAAGCCGTTGTACTTCCAGACCAAGTCTCTGCAGATGTTATGGCCATCAAGGGCCAACTTCTTACAAAAGATCCTGACGGTGGTTCAAGACAAAGCAATCAAAATACAGGACTATTAACAGACGGTTCTGTTGTCATTGTTCCTCAAGGATATGTTGCTGTTCTTGTCAATAATGGTACCTTCCTAGGGGATGTCCTCGAAGCTGGAAGCCATGAATGGCGTGCAGGTGATAACGCTTGGCTTCTTGAAAAAGGTGGAATCAAGGGTACTTGGGAAAACTTCAAAAACCGCTTCTCTTTTGGTGGACAAGTCATTACTCGACAAGAAATCATCTTTATCCGTATGCAACCAATCGCAGGGAATAAATTTGGTACCCAAAATGCTGTAGAGTATTTCAGTGAACGTTACCAACAAATGCTCAATATCCGTTTTTACGGTTTGTTTGACATCAAAGTTGCGGATCCAGTTCTTTTCTATGTTAGCTCTATCAGTCAACAAATTGAGGAACATAAACCATTTACACTCCAAGATATTGCTCAAGGAACACTTCGACAAAATATCTCTCCTAAAATCGCAATTGCTATCGCTAAGTATACCAATGAAAACAGAGTTGATATCTATAGCCTCAATGCCAACCAAGATACTTTCAATGAACTTGCTAAACAAGAAGTCAACAAGGTATGGACAGGACTTTACGGTATTGAAGCAACCAATATCCTTCTTGAGGATTTGAGCTACGACCAAGAAAGCATGGAGATTGTACGTAAACTTGACAGCGAACTCGTTGCTATGAAATACAATACCATCGAGATTGAAGAACGTCGTGCTCGTAACGAAGCTCTTATTGCTGCAGCTAATAACGAAGGTAATGGCAATGGTATGAACATGATTATGGGAATGAACCTAGGGCAAACACTTGGTGGTCAATTAAACCAACAAGCTCAACCTGTTAGCCCAAATCAAACTGTTCCCCCAGTACAACCTGCTGATCCAAACCAAGTTGTTAATCCGGTACAAACTTCAAGTCCTGAGCAAGTTGCTACTCCTGAACAACCAACTAATAAAAACTTCTACATCGAAGTTGATGGCAAGTACGTATTGGTAACCAAAGATGAAGAAGGAAACATCGTTCCTGTCAACTAATCTCACTTCCCTGATATTTGAGAAATCTAACGACTTATGATACAATAAAGAGTAAATTATTTTATTAAAGAGGTAAAAACATGATTGAAGCAAGTAAATTAAAGGCTGGTATGACCTTTGAAACAGCTGACGGAAAATTGATCCGCGTTTTGGAAGCTAGCCACCACAAACCAGGTAAAGGTAACACTATCATGCGTATGAAATTGCGTGATGTCCGTACTGGTTCAACATTTGAAACTAGCTACCGTCCAGAGGAAAAATTTGAACAAGCGATTATCGAAACTGTACCAGCACAATACTTGTACAAAATGGATGAAACAGCTTATTTCATGAACACTGAAACTTACGACCAATACGAAATTCCTGTTGTAAATGTTGAAAACGAATTACTTTACATCCTTGAAAATTCTGAAGTTAAAATTCAATTTTACGGAACTGAAGTCATCGGTGTAACAGTTCCTACAACTGTTGAATTGACAGTTGCTGAAACACAACCATCTATTAAAGGTGCTACTGTTACAGGTTCTGGTAAACCAGCTACAATGGAAACTGGACTTGTCGTTAACGTTCCAGACTTCATTGAAGCAGGACAAAAACTCATTATCAACACTGCAGAAGGAACTTATGTTTCTCGTGCCTAATCTCTAAGAAAGAGGTCATTCTATGGGAATTGAAGAACAATTAGGCGAAATCGTTATCGCCCCACGTGTACTTGAAAAAATCATTGCTATCGCTACAGCTAAAGTTGATGGTGTCCACTCTTTTTCAAACAAATCAGTATCTGACACCCTTTCAAAACTTTCACTTGGTCGTGGCGTCTATCTAAAAGAATCTGAAGAAGAGTTAACAGCTGATATCTATCTCTATCTAGAGTACGGTGTCAAAGTACCTAAAGTTGCAATGGCTATTCAAAAAGCTGTAAAAGATGCTGTTCGTAATATGGCTGACATCGAACTCTCAGCTGTAAACATTCACGTTGCTGGTATTGCACCAGATAAAACACCGAAACCAGCATTAACAGATTTGTTTGATGAGGACTTCCTCAATGACTAATCCATTATTAGAATCCAGACGCGAACTAAGAAAATGTGCCTTCCAAGCACTGATGAGTCTTGAATATGGTTCTGATATTGAAACTGCTTGTCGCTTCGCTTATACTCATGATCGAGAAGACGACGAGGTAAAACTCCCTAGTTTCCTAATCGATCTTGTATCTGGTGTTCAAGCTCAAAAAGAGGAACTAGATAAACAAATCACTCAGCATTTAAAGGCTGGTTGGACGATTGACCGTCTAACCTTAGTAGAAAAGAATCTATTGCGTTTAGGAGTCTTCGAAATTACTTCTTTTGATACTCCTCAACTCGTAGCTGTGAATGAAGCTATTGAACTTGCAAAAAGCTTTTCAGATCAAAAGTCAGCCCGTTTCATCAACGGACTACTCAGTCAATTCGTAACTGAAGAAAACTAAATCTCTAAAAAGTGTTTGACTTCTGTCAAACACTTTTTTATTTCACTTCAATCAAATGAATCATTCTTTCCGAGAACAAGAATAAAGCTAGAACTTATAGTTAGTTCTAGCTTTTTTATATTTCTTAGTATTTTCTAAAGCGTTGGTAACGTTCCTCAATAAGTTGATCTTGCGGAAGTTTACCAAGTTCATTGAGTTCTGCCTGAAGTTGTTCTTTGACTTGCTTGATTAAATCTTTGCTTGATAGACCTACCTCAGATATAACCTTATCAACAATTTTCATATCTAGCAATTCAAAAGAAGTAATCTTCATCAACTCTGCAGCTTCCATGGCACGACTGCCATCCTTCCAAAGGATAGAAGCAAAACCTTCAGGACTGAGAACTGCATAGATCGAGTTTTCTAACATCCAGACACGGTCAGCTACTGCAAGAGCTAGGGCTCCACCAGAACCACCTTCACCAATAATAATAGCGATAATCGGCACCTTAAGATCGCTCATCTCCATGAGGTTACGAGCAATAGCTTCACCTTGACCACGTTCTTCTGCACCAACACCAGGATAGGCTCCAGCCGTGTTGATAAAAGTTACAACAGGACGGCCAAATTTTTCAGCCTGCTTCATCAAGCGAAGGGCTTTTCGATAACCTTCAGGATGAGGTTGTCCAAAGTTACGGTTAAGATTATCCTGTAAGCTTTTACCTTTTTGAATTCCAACAACAGTTACTGCTTGGTCTCCCAACCAACCGATACCACCAATAACAGCACCATCATCTCGGAAAGAGCGATCACCATGTAGCTCTACAAAGTCATCAAATATTCCTGTTGCGAAGTCCAAGGCAGTTAAGCGGGTTTGTTCACGTGCTTCTCTGACGATTTTTGCAATATTCATCAACAATCCCCCTTATGTAACCTTACTAATCGAGCAATCATATCTGGCAATTCTCTCCGTTTAACAATCGCATCCACAAATCCATGTTCTAACAAAAACTCTGCCTTCTGGAAATCCTCTGGCAAATCTTCCCTTACGGTATTTTCAATGACACGACGTCCAGCAAATCCTACCAAACTTTGAGGCTCTGCCAAGATAATATCCCCTTCCATAGCAAAGGAAGCTGTAACACCACCAGTTGTTGGATCAGTAAGGATTGTTAGGTAAAAGAGACCTGCATTGGAATGACGTTTGACTGCTGCAGAGATTTTAGCCATCTGCATCAAACTCATGATTCCTTCTTGCATACGTGCTCCACCAGATGCTGTAAACAAAACGACTGGTAATTTTTCAGCTGTCGCGTATTCAAACAAACGAGTGATTTTTTCACCAACTACTGTTCCCATAGACGCCATGATAAAGTTAGAATCCATGATTCCAAGAGCAACTTTTTCACCCTTAATCAAAGCAGTTCCTGTGACAACAGCCTCATCAAGACCTGTCTTTTCACGCATAGAGGCTAATTTTTTCTGGTAGCCTGGAAATTCCAATGGATCTTGTGTCTCAATTCCTGTAAACATCTCTAGGAAGCTTCCCATGTCAATGGTTAAAGCAAGACGCTCTTGAGCTGAAATACGGAAGGTATAGCCACAGTGAGGACAAATACGGTCACTCCCCAAATCCTTTTGGTAAATGGTATGTTTACAACCTGGACATTTTGAGAAGAGTTCGTCTGGAACCTCAGGCTTGGCTTGGGGCTTTTCTCTAAGTGAACGATTGGGATTAATTCGTATATATTTATCTTTTTTACTAAATAGAGCCATACATCCCCCTTTTCAGTCTCATACTTTTTATATTATTCTTTTTCTTGATAGTGTGGTAAGAAAGTTTCCATCAAGAATGAAGTATCGTAGTCCCCTGCTATCACACGACGATCTGAAATCAAATCGAGTTGAAAATCAGCATTGGTGACGACCCCTTCAATTTCGAGTTCATAAAGAGCTCTTTGCATTTTCATGAGTGCATCAAAACGATTTTCACCATGAACAATAATTTTAGCAATCATACTATCATAGTATGGTGGAATGGTATACCCCGGATAAACTGCAGAGTCAACACGCAAGCCAACACCACCGCTTGGTAGATAAAGATTGGTAATCTTACCAGGGCTCGGTGCAAAATTAAAGGCTGGGTTTTCTGCGTTGATACGGCACTCAATAGCATGTCCTTTTAGAACAATGTCTTCTTGTTTCAGAGTCAAAGGTTGACCTGACGCAATACGGATTTGTTCCTTGACAATATCCACACCAGAAACAAATTCGGTTACTGGATGTTCTACTTGGACACGAGTATTCATCTCCATAAAGTAGAATTTCCCAGTTGCTTCATCTAGTAGAAATTCGATGGTCCCCGCATTTTCATAACCAACAGACTCCGCTGCACGGACTGCTGCAGCACCAATTTCATTACGAAGTGTTTTCCCGATAGCAATCGAAGGACTTTCTTCTAAAACCTTTTGATTGTTCCGTTGAAGCGAACAGTCACGCTCACCTAGGTGAATCACATGTCCCATCTGGTCAGCAAGAATCTGTACCTCAATGTGGCGAGCAGGATAAATCACACGCTCGAGGTACATAGCCCCGTTACCAAAGTTTGCTTTAGCTTCACTAGAGGCTGTTTCAAAGGCTGATACAAGGTCTTCTGCCTTTTCAACCTTACGAATTCCTTTACCACCACCTCCAGCTGAAGCTTTCAGCATAACTGGATAACCAATTTTTTCGGCAACAGCAAGCGCTTCTTCTGCAGTATGGACTTCTCCATCTGATCCTGGAATGACAGGCACATTAGCCTTAATCATTTGAGCACGGGCGTTAATTTTATCTCCCATGACATCCATGACTCGAGCTGATGGCCCGATAAATTTGATACCGACTTCTTCACACATAGTTGCAAATTTGGAATTTTCACTTAAAAAACCAAATCCAGGGTGAATAGCTTCAGCTTCAGTCAAGACCGCAGCTGATAGGATGGCATTGATGTTCAGATAAGATTCTGTAGCCTTCCCAGGGCCGATACAGATAGCCTCATCAGCCAAAAGCGTGTGGAGAGCTTCCTTGTCAGCAGTCGAATAGACAGCGACTGTTGCGATTCCTAACTCTCGTGCCGCACGAATAATACGAACAGCAATTTCACCACGATTGGCAATTAAAATCTTACGAAACATGGAAAACCTCCCTAGTTTCCAATAGCAAAGGTCAGAGTACCGCTTGCTGCAAGCTTACCATCTACTTCTGCCTTCGCTTCTACTACTGCAATTGTGCTACGACGTTTGACAAAAGTTGCTGTCATGACAAGCTGATCACCAGGAACAACTTGTTTCTTAAACTTAACCTTATCCATACCAGCATAGAAGACAAGCTTCTCTTTGTTTTCAGGTTTTGATAATTCCAAAACACCTGCTGTTTGTGCCAAAGCTTCCATGATCAAGACACCTGGCATTACAGGGTAGGCTGGAAAGTGTCCGTTGAAGAAAGGTTCGTTTATCGTTACATTTTTAATAGCAACAATGGTGTCTTCGCTAACTTCCAAGACACGGTCCACTAAGAGCATGGGATAGCGATGTGGCAAAGCTTCTTTAATTCCTTGAATATCAATCATTTGATACGTACCAAGCCTTTCCCGAACTCAACCATTTCTTCATTTTCAACAAGAATTTCTGTTACGACACCGTCTTTAGGTGCTGGAATTTCATTCATAACTTTCATAGCTTCAATGATGACCAAGGTTTGGCCTTTTTTAACAGTATCACCAACTGAAACAAAATTAGGTTTGTCCGGTCCAGCAGCCAAGTAAGCAACTCCGACAAGTGGACTTTCTACAAGGTCCCCCTCAGCTACAGATTCACTAGCACTTGATTCTGAAACTGCTTCTACAGCTGGTGTAGTTTGAGCTTGTGGTGCAACTGTAGGTACAGCTGCTGGAACTACAGGTTGAGGTGCTGGACTTGTTTCTGCCACAAGTTTCGCTTCATTCTTACTGAAGACCAACTCGTCCGTTCCATTTTTATAAGAAAATTCTTTCAAGCTCGACTGGTCAAATTGTGCCATCAAGTCTTTGATTTCATTTAAATTCATTTTTACTTATTCTCCCAACGTTTGAAAGCAAGAACTGCGTTATGCCCACCAAATCCAAAAGTATTTGAGATAGCATAAGGAATTTCATGTTCCAAGCCTTGTCCATAAATAACGTTTGCTTCAATGTAGTCTGACAATTCTGTTGTTCCAGCTGTCATTGGAACATAGTTGTTACGGATTGCTTCAATTGTTGCAATAGCCTCAACTGCACCTGCTGCACCGAGCAAGTGTCCTGTAAATGACTTGGTTGAAGATACAGGTACTTCCTTGCCAAGAACAGCTACAATCGCTCCACTTTCTCCTTTTTCATTAGCTGGAGTTGATGTACCGTGAGCATTGACATAGGCTACTTGGTCTGGTGTGATTTCAGCTTCATCCAAGGCAAGTTTGATAGCTTTAATAGCACCTTGGCCTTCTGGATGTGGTGAAGTCATGTGGTAGGCATCACAAGTGTTACCATAACCAACAACTTCGGCAAGGATCGTTGCTCCACGTTTTTCTGCGTGCTCTAAGCTTTCAAGAACCAACATACCTGATCCTTCACCCATGACAAATCCATTACGGTCTTTGTCAAATGGAATAGAAGCACGAGTTGGATCTTCTGTTGTTGAAAGAGCTGTTAAGGCTTGGAAACCTGCAATCGCAAATGGAGTAATTGATGATTCTGAACCACCAACCAACATGATATCTTGGAAACCAAACTTGATAGAACGGAAGGCATCTCCGATAGCATCATTTGATGAAGCACAAGCTGTATTGATAGATTTACAGATACCATTTGCACCAAAGCGCATAGCAACATTTCCTGCTGCCATATTTGGCAAGGCTTTTGGAAGTGTCAATGGTTTTACTCGTTTTGGACCTTTTTCGTGAAGACGAAGCACTTGGTCTTCGATTTCTCTGATTCCACCGATACCTGATGCAACAATGACACCAAAGCGATCTTTATCAAGCGCTTCTACGTCAAGATTAGCATTGTTCACTGCTTCTTGAGCTGCATACAAGGCATATAAAGAATAATCATCGAAACGATTAGTATCTTTTTTTACAAAATATTTGTCAAACGGAAAATCGTTAATTTCTGCTGCATTATGAACATCAAAAGCACTGTGATCAAATTTGGTGATTTCACCAATTCCAATCTTTCCATTTTTAAGACTGTTCCAAAATTCTTCTGGTGTGTTACCGATTGGAGATGTTAATCCATAACCTGTTACTACTACTCGATTTAGTTTCATTTTCATACCTCTATTTTAACTCTTATTGCATGGTTAGTCCACCATCAATTGCAATGACCTGTCCCGTTAGATAATCTTGGCTTGCAAGAAAGGCTGTGACCTCTGCGACCTGCTCAGCTTGGCCAAATTGTTTCATCGGAATTTGTGCTAACATAGCATCTTTCACCTTATCAGATAGGACTGCAGTCATATCTGATTCAATCATTCCTGGTGCAATAGCATTGACACGCACATTACGATTGGCAACCTCACGTGCTACTGATTTAGTAAATCCAATTAAACCAGCTTTAGAAGCAGCGTAGTTTGCTTGACCGATATTTCCCATCAAACCGACAACACTCGACATGTTGATAATAGCACCTTCACGTGCTTTTATCATCTGTTTCAAAACAGCTTGTGTCATATTGAAGGCACCTGTCAAATTGATTTTCAAGACCCTCTCAAAATCTTCTTCTGTCATCTTCAGCATGAGGGTGTCTTGAGTAATCCCAGCATTATTCACTAGGACATCAACTGAACCTAGTTCTTCAATCGCTTGATCCACCATGCGTTTTGCATCTGTGAAGTCTGAGACATCACCAGAAATAGCAAGTACCTTCACACGATATGGTTTAAACTCGTTTAGAAGCTCCTCGGAGATTTCACCACGACTATTCAAGACAACGTTAGCTCCCAAGCTAGCAAATTTATGAGCAATGGCAAGACCAATTCCTCGACTTGAGCCTGTAATAAAGACATTTTTCTGTTCTAGTTTCATTTTTCTCCTTTCAGAACTTCTACCACATTAGTCTAATTTTCTAAGAGTGCTTGTAGACTTGCTTGATCTTCCACATTAGCAAGTTGAGCCGTTTTATCAATTTTTTTGACAAATCCTGACAAGACTTTACCAGGGCCAACTTCGATAAAACGAGTCACACCAGCTTCTTGCATCACTGCAATACTTTCATAAAAACGGACAGGTTCCTTAACTTGACGAGTCAAGAGTTCTGCTATTTGTTCTTTTTCCATGACCTTTGCTTCTGTATTTCCAACAAGAGGACAAGCAAAGTCAGAAAATTCAACTGCTGTCAGGGCTTGTGCTAATTTTTGACTAGCAGGCTCCAATAAAGCTGTATGGAAAGGGCCAGAAACATTTAGCGGAATCAAGCGTTTTGCTCCTGCTTCTTGCAAGAGTTCAACTGCACGATCTACTGCAGCTACCTCCCCACCAATAACAATCTGGCTTGAAGTATTGTAGTTAGCTGGAGTCACAACGCCAAGTTGAGAAGCTTCTTGACAAGCTTGTTCGATAACTTCAACTGGTGTATTGAGCACAGCTACCATTTTCCCTGATCCTGCAGGTGCCGCTTCTTCCATATAAGCACCACGTTTAGCAACTAGTGCCACTGCATCTTCAAAATTCAAAGCACCACTAGCTACAAGGGCTGAATATTCTCCAAGAGACAAACCTGCCACCATATCAGGCTGGTAACCTTTTTCCTCTAGAAGTCGGTAAATTGCTACTGAAGTAGCTAAAATAGCTGGTTGCGTATAACGAGTCTGATTTAACTTTTTTTCATCATTATCAATCAAATCACGGAGATCATAACCCAAGACTTGGCTAGCTTGGTCAATTGTTTCCTTGACGATAGCATATTGGTCGTATAGTTCACGTCCCATTCCAAGGTACTGGGCTCCTTGACCTGCAAATAGAAAGGCTGTTTTAGTCATTTCTTGTAACTCCTGCCCAACGAGCGGCTTCTTTTTGAATTTTCTCAGCTGCACCATAGTAGATATCTTTTAAGATTTCTTCAACAGTTTCTTCTTTAGATACCAAACCTGCAATCTGGCCGGCCATTACTGAACCGCCATCTACATCACCATGGACAACAGCCTTAGCTAAGGCTCCAGCGCCCATTTGTTCAAAGATTTCTAAGTCTGGATTTTCTTGTTTGAAGGCATCTTTTTCAGCTTGCTCGAAATCACGAGTCAATTGGTTTTTGATGGCACGAACTGCGTGTCCAAAATGTTGTGCTGAAATCGTTGTATCAATATCACGAGCTTTTAAAATTTTAGCTTTATAGTTTGGATGGGCGTTTGATTCTTTAGCAACTACAAAACGAGTTCCCACTTGCACGGCTTCTGCACCAAGCATAAATCCAGCGGCAGCTCCCTCACCGTCTGCAATACCACCTGCAGCAATTACAGGAATTGAAACAGCAGCAGCAACTTGACGAACCAAGGTCATTGTTGTTAATTTACCGATGTGTCCACCAGCTTCCATACCTTCTGCAATGACGGCATCTGCACCGATTTTTTCCATGCGTTTAGCCAAAGCTACACTTGGGACTACAGGAATAACGGTAATCCCCGCTTCGTGGAATCGCTCCATGTATTTGCTTGGATTTCCTGCACCAGTTGTGACTACTTTAACCCCTTCTTCAATAACGAGGTCAACAATATCATCTACAAATGGAGACAGAAGCATAATGTTAACACCAAAAGGTTTATCTGTTAAAGATTTAATCTTATCGATATTAGCTTTAACAACTTCTTTAGGTGCGTTTCCTCCACCAATGATTCCAAGACCACCAGCTTTTGAAACAGCTCCAGCCAAGTCACCATCTGCTACCCAGGCCATTCCACCTTGGAAGATAGGATATTTAATATTTAATAGTTCAGTGATACGTGTTTTCATATTGCCTCCATATGTCTTGCTTACGTAATAGTTCGACTACATTATAATTTGACAGTCAAACTATTACCTAAACAAGAGGGAGCGGGTCTCCCCTACTCCTTCTTTGTTTATTCTAATTATTTTGTTTGCTCTTCAACGTAAGCAACCAAGTCACCAACTGTTTTCAAGTTGTCTTCAGCTTCGATTTGGATGTCAAAAGCATCTTCGATTTCTGAGATAACTTGGAACAAGTCCAATGAATCTGCATCCAAATCATCAAAAGTAGATTCAAGTGTTACTTCTGATGCGTCTTTTCCAAGTTCTTCAACGATAATTTCTTGTACTTTTTCAAATACTGCCATGATAGACTCCTTTAAAATAAATAGTTTTTTATAACAATGTGATCACCACATGATTACCTAAATTGTAACAATAAGTGTGCCCCATGTCAAACCTCCACCGAAACCTGACAAGAGAATTTTTTGGCTACCATCCAAATGGATGAGCCCTTCTTCTACACACTCAGAAAGTAAAATCGGGATACTTGCCGCACTCGTATTTCCATACTTGGTCATATTGGCAGGAAGCTTTTCACGATCGACACCGATTTTTCTAGCCATCTTATCTAAAATTCGAATATTAGCTTGATGAAGCAAGAGATAATCCAGTTCATCTGCTGATATCGGACTCTTTTCGATGGTCTCTTTAATGGATTTAGCCACATCTCGAATTGCGAAGTCGAAAACTGCTCTACCATCCATTTTTAAGAAAACATCTGGCTCTTCTTGGATTGAAAACGGTGAAATCAATCCTGTTTGTCCATAAGTGAGGCACTCACCACGAGAACCATCACTATTGAGACTTTCCGCCAAGAAATGTTCTTGGTCACTCGCCTCTAGTAGGACACCACCAGCCCCATCTCCAAATAAGACCGCTGTTGAACGGTCAAACCAGTCCAAGGTTTTTGACATGGTTTCACTACCGATAACTAGTCCCTTGCGATAAACCCCTGAAGATATGAACTTTTCTGCAGTTGATAGCGCAAAGACAAATCCACTACAAGCGGCTGTTAAATCATAAGCAAAAGCCTTATGAGCGCCGATTTTGGCCTGAACACGAGCAGCTGTTGAAGGCATCATCGAGTCAGGTGTCATTGTAGCTAGAATAATAAAATCTAGTTCCTCTGCAGAAATACCTGCTTTCTCTAGAAGTTGTCTTGCAACCTCTGTGGCCAAATCTCCTGTTGATTCTGTCTTTGAAATATGGCGTTCTTTAATTCCTGTCCGACTTGAAATCCATTCATCACTCGTGTCCATGATCTGTGCCAAGTCCTCGTTAGTGACAATTTGCTCTGGAGCATAATGAGCAACCTGGCTTATTTTTGCAAAAGCCATTATTTCAAATCCTCCAAAAAGTGATACAGATTTGTCAACCCTCTACCCATAACATCCATTTCCTCAGGACTCATACCTTCGATAATTCTTTCGACCATGGCCTTATGGAAACGTTTATGGAGACGGTGCACGAGACGACCCTTCTTTGTCAAAAGTAGATGTACTACACGACGATCTTGATCTGAACGAATCCGTTCGATGTATCCTTTTCGTTCCAAATTGTTTAAGCTCGTTGTCACAGTCCCTAGAGTTACCATCAACTCTTTGGAAACTTGACTTGGAGTCACTTCTGGATACTTACCGATAACATCAATCGTGTGCATTTCTTTGATGGAGATATCCTTGAAACGACTACCTCGCAAACTAACTTCCTCAATCACTAGGACGTTGTTAAAAATTGATGTTAAATAATCATTGACTTGTTGGTAGTCCATTTCTCTTCCCTCCTTACCAAAAAAGTTTAATAATCAAAACATTTGACAAAAAAAGTATATCAAACTTCAAAGAATTACGCAAGCATTTTTTTATTTCCCGACAAATTTTGGACGTCTTCTCTCAGAATGTGCACGTACACCTTCTTTAAAATCTTCTGTGTAGGATAGTGATTCTTGCAATTCTAATTCAAGTTGAGCGTATTCATGCCACTGTTTAAATTCACTTTCCCAAACAAGTTTCTTAATTGCTGCATAAGAATTTGAAGAACCACGTCTCAATTTCTTCAACAATTGTTCTCTTGTTTTTTCTAATTGTTCACTAGTACATAGACGATACAAAGCTCCTGCTTCAAAGGCTTTTTCAGCGGTAAATGCTTCGCCTGTCATAGCCAATTGTGTTGCACGCGTTGCACCTAATGAACGAGTCAACAAGAACAATCCACCAGCATCAGGAGCTAAGCCCACACCTACAAAAGCCTGGATGAATTTAGCTTTATCAGATGCAATACAGAAATCAACTGCTAAGGCCATATTTGCTGCGGCTCCAGCAACTGCTCCGTCCACTTCCATGATAATTGGCTTAGGAATCTGTTTAATCTTATAAGAAATTGTATTAACCAATTCAGCAATTCGTGCAAGTGAAGCAATATCATCTTCATCGACAGCACGTTTCATCTCAACTAAGTCTCCACCGACTGAAAATACCTTGCCTGCTGCATTGATGAGAATAAATGAAACAGAATCGTCTTTTTCAGCCAATTCCAGTGCTTCTAAAATTTCTTCACACATAGGAATATGGAAACCATTTGCCACTTCGGGACGATTTAAAGTAATCGTTGCTAAATCGTCTTGAATTTGAAAGATAATATGATTCATAGCTACTCCTTTAATTTAAAAAGCTGATTAAATTATTTTATCTTCAAAGTATATCTTTTTATTTCTATTTACACAAGCAAAAATCGATAAAAAGTGTATCAGCCGATTTTGAAAATATATTTTCTATCTTTAAAATAGTTTGGTTGAGATAATCATGTCCAGACCTCTTACAAGAAGGTGGTTTTCCTATTCCAGATTGAAAAAAGCCCTTCTTTCTGCTATAATCGTATAAAATACTAACTGAGGAGTTCTTATGAAGGTTGTAAAATTTGGAGGGAGTTCACTTGCCTCTGCAAGCCAGTTGAAAAAGGTTTTGGACATTGTAAAAAGTGATCCTGAACGTCGTTTTGTAGTTGTATCTGCACCAGGAAAGCGCGATGCTGAAGATACAAAAGTTACGGATGCTTTGATTAAATATTATCGTGATTATGTAGCAGGAAATGATATCAGCGCAAGCCAAAATTGGATTATCGACCGTTATGCTACAATGGTTAGCGAACTAGGACTTAAACCAGCTGTTTTAGAACGAATTTCTAAAAGTATCCGAGCTCTCGCTACTCTTCCAATTGAAAACAACGAATTTCTTTATGATACCTTTCTTGCTGCAGGAGAAAACAATAATGCCAAACTGATTGCAGCTTACTTCAACCAAAACGGAGTAGAAGCTCGCTATGTTCATCCACGAGAAGCTGGTATCGTTGTGACAAGCGAACCTGGTAACGCTCGTATCATTCCTTCAAGCTATGATAAAATCGAGGAACTCAATAACGGCACAGAAGTCCTTGTTATTCCTGGATTCTTCGGTGTCACAAAAGAAAACCAAATCTGTACCTTCTCCCGTGGTGGATCTGATATCACAGGTTCTATCATTGCTGCTGGTGTCAAAGCAGACCTTTACGAGAACTTTACTGATGTTAATGGGATTTTTGCGGCTCACCCTGGTATTATTCACAAACCACACTCAATTCCTGAATTGACTTACCGTGAAATGCGTGAATTGGCTTATGCTGGATTTTCTGTGCTCCATGACGAAGCTCTCTTGCCAGCCTACCGCGGGAAAATTCCTTTGGTTATCAAGAACACCAATAACCCTGACCATCCAGGTACTCGTATCGTACTACAACATAGTAGTGATAAATTCCCAGTAGTAGGAATCGCAGGTGACTCTGGCTTTGTCAGCATCAATATGTCTAAGTACCTTATGAACCGTGAAATTGGGTTTGGTCGTAAAGTTCTTCAAATCCTTGAAGACTTAAATATCGGTTGGGAACATATGCCAACTGGTATCGATGACTTGTCAATCATTTTACGTTCACGTGAACTCACTCCTATTAAAGAAGAAGAAATCCTTCGTCAACTTGTTCAAAAAGCAGAAGTCGATCATGCTGAAATTGAACATGACCTCTCAATCATTATGATCGTTGGTGAAAAGATGAAGCGTCATATCGGGGTAACTGCTACTGCTACTCGCGCCTTGTCTGAAAATAATATCAACATCCAAATGATGTCCCAAGGGTCTAGCGAAGTTTCTATCATGTTCGTTGTCCACAAAGACCAAGAGAAAGCAGCCATCAAGGCTCTTTACCAGGCATTTTTTGGTGAAAGTAAGGAAGACTAAAGATGGCACAATCCCTTAACAAAGTCGTTGACCTGCAAACTACTGGAACCTCCTATCTTTCCATTTCAGGAAAGGTTGGAAAATTTCTGGTTGGAGATCAGGCTTTAGAATTTTACGCAGACCGTAATGTTGAGGATTACATTCAGATTCCCTGGTCCAGCGTTAATCAAATCGGAGCCAATGTCTCTAGGCGCAAGGTTAGTCGTCATTTCGAAGTCTTCACTGACCAAGGAAAATTCCTCTTTGCCTCAAAAGACTCCGGAAAAATTCTTAAAATTGCTCGGGAAAAAATCGGAAATGAAAAGGTTGTGAAGCTTCCAACCTTACTCCAAATCATCGGTCGTAAAATCAAAAATCTATTTGCAAAAAAATAGAAAGTTTAGTATAATCATAGAAACGGATAAGTAGGTTATCCTCTTCTTCCAGAAAGTCTGCGGATGTTGCGAGCAGATAGGAGAGATAGGTGAAATTCTACCGTTGTTTTAAATCAAATACAGAATCAAGTGCACACCTGTGAAGTTGGATGGAACCGTGGCTCTGCCACTCCAACGCTTTGTCAGGTGTGCTTTTTTCATAAAGGAGTTTATATGCTAGATATCAAACGTATTCGTACAGACTTTGATGCTGTCGCAGAAAAATTGGCTACACGTGGTGTAGACGCTGCTATCTTGAACGAGATGAAAGAAATCGATGCTAAACGTCGTGACATCTTGGTCAAGGTTGAAACCCTCAAGGCAGAGCGTAACACGGTTTCTGCTGAAATCGCCCAAGCTAAGCGCAACAAGGAAAATGCCGATGATAAGATTGCTGCCATGCAAACCCTATCTGCCGAAGTCAAAGCACTCGATGCAGAATTAGCTGAAATCGATGCTAAATTGACAGAATTTACCACTACTCTTCCAAACATCCCTGCTGACAGTGTTCCTATTGGGGCAGACGAAGATGATAACGTAGAAGTTCGCCGTTGGGGAACTCCTCGTGAGTTTGACTTTGAACCAAAAGCCCACTGGGATCTCGGAGAAGACCTTGGTATTCTTGACTGGGAACGTGGTGGAAAAGTCACTGGAGCTCGTTTCCTCTTCTATAAAGGCCTCGGAGCTCGTTTGGAACGTGCCATCTACAACTTTATGTTGGATGAACACGGAAAAGAAGGTTACACTGAAGTCATCACCCCTTACATGGTTAACCATGACTCTATGTTTGGTACTGGTCAATATCCAAAATTCAAGGAAGATACTTTTGAGATTAGCGATACCAACTATGTCCTCATTCCTACAGCTGAAGTTCCTCTAACTAACTACTACCGTGATGAAATTCTTGACGGAAAAGACTTGCCAATCTACTTTACTGCTATGAGTCCATCATTCCGTTCTGAAGCTGGTTCTGCTGGTCGCGATACTCGCGGTTTGATTCGTTTGCACCAATTCCACAAGGTAGAAATGGTGAAATTTGCCAAGCCTGAAGAATCATACGAAGAACTTGAAAAGATGACAGCCAACGCTGAAAACATCCTTCAAAAACTCAACTTGCCATACCGTGTAGTTGCTCTTTCTACAGGAGATATGGGCTTCTCAGCTGCTAAGACTTACGACTTGGAAGTTTGGATCCCAGCACAAAATACCTACCGTGAAATCTCAAGCTGTTCCAATACAGAAGATTTCCAAGCACGTCGTGCCCAAATCCGTTACCGTGATGAAGCCGATGGTAAGGTTAAACTTCTACATACCTTGAACGGTTCTGGACTTGCCGTTGGACGTACCGTCGCTGCTATTCTTGAAAACTATCAAAACGAAGATGGTTCTGTTACTATTCCAGAAATCCTTCGTCCATACATGGGTGGAGCTGAAGTTATCAAACCATAAAATAAACAAGAGGAAGCATAACTTCCTCTTTTGCATTTCATGTAAAAAAACAGGTAGAAAATCTTTCATCTCTACCTGTTATTTTTATATTCTCTAGTAACCACCCATCATTGATGGGTCCATAGCTGGAGCTGGTGCTACAGGTTCTGGTTTGTTAGCCACAACTGCTTCTGTTGTCAAGATAAGACTTGCTACTGAAGCTGCGTTTTGAAGGGCTGAACGGCTAACCTTAACAGGGTCGATAATACCTGCTTCAATCATGTTCACCCATTCACCTGTCGCAGCGTTAAAGCCTGTACCAGCTTCTGCATTTTTCAAACGATCGATAACGATTGAACCTTCATAGCCTGCATTGTAGGCAATTTGGCGAACTGGTTCTTCCAAGGCACGAAGAACAATGCTACGTCCTGTTGCTTCGTCACCTGTCAATTCTAAGGCCTCAACAGCTGGAATGACATTCACTAAGGCAGTACCACCACCTGCAACAATTCCTTCTTCTACTGCTGCACGGGTAGCGTTAAGGGCATCTTCGATGCGGAGTTTCATTTCTTTCAATTCAGTTTCAGTTGCAGCACCGACCTTGATAACTGCTACTCCACCTGATAATTTAGCCAGGCGTTCTTGGAGTTTTTCACGGTCGAATTCTGAAGTTGTTGTTTCGATTTGAGACTTGATGACAGCGACACGGTTAGCGATGGCTTCAGGATTTCCTGCACCTTCTACAATAACTGTGCTATCTTTATCAACAGACACTTTAGCTGCTTGACCTAAAGCTTCGATGGTAGCATCTTTCAACTCAAGACCAAGGTCTTCGGTAATAACAGTTCCACCTGTCAAAATCGCAACATCTTCCAACATCGCTTTACGACGGTCACCGAAACCAGGAGCCTTAACAGCAACTACGTTGAAAGTTCCACGAATCTTGTTCAAGACAAGAGTTGGTAGAGCTTCTCCATCAACATCGTCTGCAATAATCAAGAGCGGACGGCTACTTTGAAGAATGCTTTCTAGAAGTGGCAAGATTTCTTGGATATTTGAAATTTTCTTGTCAGTAATTAAAATGTATGGATTTTCAAGGTCTGCAACCATTTTTTCATTATCAGTAACCATGTACTGAGATAGATAACCACGGTCAAATTGCATTCCTTCTACAACTTCAAGCTCTGTTTCCATACCACGTGATTCTTCAATAGTGATAACTCCATCTTTTCCAACTTTTTCCATAGCTTCAGAGATGTACTCACCAACTTTTTCAGAACGAGATGAAACGGCAGCGACCTGCGCAATCGCTTCTTTGTTAGCAACAGGAATGGCATTGTTCTTCAAGGCTTCTACAGCAGTTGCAACCGCTGCTTCAATCCCACGACGAATACCAATTGGATTTGCGCCAGCAGTTACGTTTTTAATTCCTTCACGAACGATAGCCTGAGTCAAGACAGTTGCAGTAGTTGTTCCGTCACCAGCAATATCATTAGTTTTAGAAGCTACTTCTGATACCAATTTGGCACCCATATTTTCAAAATGGTCTTCCAATTCGATTTCTTTGGCGATTGTTACACCGTCGTTGGTAATCAATGGAGAACCAAATGATTTTTCAAGCACAACGTTACGACCTTTAGGTCCCAAAGTTACTTTAACAGTATCTGCTAGAATATCAACGCCACGAACCATAGCTGAACGTGCATCAGATGAAAATTTAATGTCTTTTGCCATACTTACTTTCTCCTTCTATTCTTCAATAATTGCCAAGATGTTAGCTTCACCTACGATGATATATTTTTCATCCCCATCTTTGACATCAATACCTGCATTAGCTTCAACTAAAACTTGATCTCCAGCTTTTACACTTGGAGCAACTAGTTCACCACTCAAGGTGCGAACACCTTCCCCAGTAGCTACAACTTTAGCTGTTTTTGTTTTTTCTTGGGCTGATCCTGCCAGGACAAAGCCTCCGACAGTTTGTTCTTTTTCTTCAATTTTCAAGACCACACGGTCTCCTAATGGTTTCAACATCTGCTTTCCTCCATAAGACAATCATATTATTAGCACTCTTTATCTATGAGTGCTAAACCATAGTTCTATTGTATCACTTAGTCAGAAATAGTCAAGAAAAAAACACCTCTAAAGTGAAAGAGATGTTCCTTTAATATTAATTGAGAATCGTCAATTTTTGATTGAAATCATCGATAACCTTTTGGAGATTGATCCGCCCGCGATAGATACCATATCCAAAAACCACCATTCCTAATATTCCAATCAAGGCAAGTAAAATTCCGAAAATTAAGAGTGGGAGGAAAGTTTTATGAAAAAGATAAATCAATACCACACCAATACTAGCAGTGATAAAGAGCAAACTGAACCAACGACCCAAATTTTCAAGCATGTGGCGTTGATACTTAATTTCTATTTCATATCCATTAACAAGTTCTTGTTTTGTAACCATGAAAATCCTCCTGATAAAAATTGAGAATGAAGTGTAAGAGAAGGAGATTAGTCTACTTCATTCTCAAAATTTTTACTAGTAAATATTGGGGTCTCTTGACCTTAGTAATTAAGATGTGGGTCAAAGATACCTAGAGCAACACCAATTAAGGCAACAACAACTAGAATTAACATGACTTTGTTTGGTGATACTTTTTTCTTAGACATCAACCACCAGCAAATAGTGATGAAGGTTGCTGTCAAGAGACCTGGATAAACACCATCAATCTTTTCTTGAATTTTAAGGAAGGCTTCTCCGTTAGCATTTTTGAATTCGAGTGCTGTTGTAACAGAGACCCAAGTCGCTGCTACGGCACCAATAACCATACCACCAACAACGCTGATCGCTTTACGAAGAGCTTGTCCTTTTGGTCCTACAAGAAATTCAACGGCTTTATCCCCTAATTGATACCCTTTAAAGAAGGCAAAGCGCATACCAAAGTAGACTAGGAAATTCCACACGACGATGTAGAAGATAGCACCAGCGACGTTACCACCTTTTGAAAGACCAAGTGCAATCCCCAAAAGAACTGGAATCAAGGTACCAACGATCAAAGAGTCACCAATACCAGCGATTGGTCCCATTAAACCGGCACGCATCCCATTGATGGTTTCACCATCTACTGCATCTCCATTTGCACGTGCTTCTTCCAAACCAGCTGTAATCCCTACAACAAGAGATCCAAGTTGTGGTTCAGTATTGAAGAAGGCAGTATAGGTTTGCATAGCATCTTTTTGTTCTTCTTTTGTATCATACATTTCTTCTACGATTGGAAGCATAGAAGTCAAGTACCCAAAGGTTTGCATGTGTTCTTGAGAGAAACAAGTCAAATGACCATAATACCAATGATGAAATGCTTTTGCTAATGTTTTCTTTGAAATTTTCTTTCTATCAGCCATTTTAAATATCCTCCTCATCATCGTCTACGTAAACAGCCCCAGCTGGAACAGCTTTCATAGATTTGATTACTTCAAGTTCATAGTAGATTACTGCAAAGATCAATGAAACAACCGCACTAGCTACTAAGTTCAAGCCGAGAGATTTAGCCAAGGTAAATCCAACAAAGAATGGAATGAAGTCAGTTGCTTTTGTAACAATTTGTTTCAACAAGATAGCAATACCGACACATGGGAGAAGAGCTCCGACTGTAAAGAGAGCTTTCATCCAGAAACCATCCATAGGAAGGTAAAGTTTCATCAAATCAACCATGTTTTCACCATATTTAGTGATAATCATAGTTGGAAGGAAAGAGAAGAGGAAGTGAGAGATCCATGGGTAAACCCAGTCAACTGCGTAGAGTTTTTTGAAGTTTCCTTCTTCAACGGCTTTCCAACCAATGTGTTGCCAAAGCAAGTTCATGGTAGCTGTTCCGTAGAAAAGAACTGTACCGATTGTTCCAACGGCCGCACCGATTGGGGCTGCAGCTGCTGCAATTCCAGCTTCATCTGTGATGTGATTTGCATGCACAAACAAGATAGCAAGAGGAACACCGATATAAGAGATGGCACGAACATCGGCAGATACGGTTCCACCAGGTGTTACCAAGGCGATATAAACGACTTGAAGGGCAACCCCGACCATAATACCGGTTGTCACATCTCCAAGAATTAAACCTGAAATCAACCCACCGATCAAGGGACGACCGAGTGTATAGTTCCCGATACTGGAACCTCCCATACCAGGCATTGAAGACAAGCTGGCGAAAACAGCAAGCAAGATTGCTTGAATCCATGAAATTGTCATAACAAACGCTCCTTTTTGTTTGTAAATTTATTTAACAGTTGAACTGTTAGTTTTAAAAACCAAATTTTGATTTGAAATCATCCCAATAACCGATCGAAACATCAGGCAACAACTGGAATTTCACCTTATATCCTGCTGCTTGAATGGCTTGGAAGGCTTCTGCTTCTTCCTGTGTGATGGATTGGTTATTACCCAATTTCACTGCACCAGGTCGATCATTTGCAGGGCCAACAATGATTTCTTTAACATCTCCTGGGACAAAACCTTGATCCACCAAAATTTCCTTCATATCAATTGGGTTTTTGGTAATCAAGAAGTACCGACTGTCAGATTCCGTTACTTTTGCTGATTTTTCTTTAAAGGCTTCCTTTGTCCATACAAAGGTTTTCTTGTCTGACGCACCCTTGTATGCTTGAATTAAAACCTTGTTTGATGCTGCTGCATCGTTTACGGCAATCAAACCATCACATGGTTTTTCCTTTGCCCAGCGTGTGACTGTTTGACCGTGAATCATGCGGTCATCAATCCGTACAAATGTTACTACCATAAGGTACCTCCCTATTAAATATCGTCATCATCTTCTTCAGCACTAGTGGCTGAAACTTCAAAAGGCTGTAGTGCAGATTGTGCTTCTGATAAGATGGTGGCTGACAAATCCTCTCCATCCAACACATCCTTCATCACAACTGCTGTCAAGGCCATGGTGAGGTTCATCCCACCAAGGATCAAAGCTCCATCTAGCTTTCCAGCTTCTTCTAGGACAGTGGCTGCCGTGGTTAATGGACTACCACCTACAATATCTGCCAAGACCAGCACAGAATCATCTGCTGTCAATTCTGAAATGCTTTCTCTAAAATCAACTGCAAAATCATCGACCGATTTTCCTTCTTTGAGTCCAACTGCGATGACCTGGCTCATCTTATCACCAGCAAACATAGCTAGTGATGTTTTTAGGCCTTCTGCCAATCCTCCATGACTGACTAAAATGAGGTATTTCATTTTGCTACGCCTCCTTTATTTGACTCTATTGTAGATTATTTGAAAGCGTTTTTACATTGTCAAATGTCACATTATAAACATGACATTTAGCAATAAAAAAATGACATCTGTCACTTGACACGATGTCATCTTTTTTCTTTAAAATCCTACCTGAAGACTACTTTCAATCTCCCTTTGAATTTGCGGCAGGCGGTTCTCAACATCTTGATTGCGCAAGGCATTGCCAATCAAGTAGTCTAGCTTTTCTAACACCTCTTTTGAGACATTCTTGGGACTACTTTCAACAGCTTGTTCCATAATCCGGTTCAAGGTCTGATTGGTTAAGGAATCTACCCCAAAATCATCCACTTGCAGAAGATCTTTACTAGAACGACTCTTGACTACATCAGGCATGACAGAAATCCCTTGAGATTCAGCAAAAAGAGTTTGTTGGATTTCTGGATCCTCTGTCAACACTTGCATCAACTCCCAAGCCAACTTTGAATGAGGAGTCCGAGCAGACATGGCAAAAGAAGTCGTCGTAACCAAGGTCGCCTTGGTGGTTTTTGACTTAGCAGGCATAGGAATACAGGTCCAGGTGAAGTTTGAATATTTGGAAACATGATAGGGATAAGGTTTATAAGTCCTATATTGAGCCAAGGTCATGGGGTAAAACGCTACTTTCCCCTGGTCAAAATCTTTGAAACTAACCTTATAATTTTTATTTAACTCTTCCAATTTTTGCAGAAAAGTCAAAGATTCTTTGACTTCTGGAGCTGTGAGCTTGAGCATCCCTCCTTGAAAGAGACTGCCTCCATTTGCTGCCAAAGCTTCTTTCCAGGTGTATTCTGTACTCCCAAATTGGTCCAATTGCCCATCTCCATTGGTATCTTTGGTTAGTTCCTTACAAATCTCATAAAATTCTTCAAGACTCCAACCTTCTTTGGGAACCTCAATACCTTCCTTATCCAGCAAATCTTTATTGACACACATTAAAATAGGATTGCTTTCGTAAGGTAATGCATAGGGTTGTTCCTGATAGACACAGGATTCAAATGCAGCGGTATAAAAAGTAGCCTGATCTTTTTGACTCATATAACCATTCAAATTTTCTAAAACGCCACGCGCTGCCAATAAAGAAATATCTTGTTCAGAGACCATAAAGACATCCGGTGTCTTTCCTGAAACAATTTTTTCTGAGAGCCAGTTTGAATATTCAGACTGTGGAATTCCATTTTCATACTCCACACGGACATTGGGATGGGATTTTTCAAATTTTTCAATTGCTCGATCCAAAGCATGCGAACGTTGACTGGTTGGTACATCCCAACTAGAACCTGCATAAACTCCTATATGAAGCACGGTTGGTTGCTGTTTCCACCCATAAACCCCCGCACTTACACAGAGCATAATAAGGAGCCCAATCCCAAAATAAAGATGCTTTCGCTTTAATTTCATTCCGTATTCCCTTTTGAAAAATCGCGTCTGGTCACTCCTGTTTGGACTGACCAAATTGCTAATTGCGTTCGATCCCGTAGGTTTAATTTTGCCAAAATCGTTGATAAGTAATTGCGCACGGTTCCTTCTGACAAGAAAAGTTTAGCCGCAATTTCTTTGTTAGACTCGCCATAACCAATTTCTTGAATAATTCGCCATTCCGTAGTGCTTAAATCTTTGACATTATCTTCATCCACAGTAATAGAAAAGTTGGATTTAGCCATCTGTGAGAAAATTTGAAAGACTTTGCTAGCGATATTAGGGTTAATCATAGCTCCACCCTGATATACCACCTTAATAGCTTCATAGAGCTCGTCTGTCGAGGTCCCTTTTAAGAGATATCCTGAAGCACCATATTTGAGCGCACTATAGATAAATTCATCATCATCAAAGGTCGTTAAAATAATAATTTTGATATCCGGATAATGCTCTTTTACTTCTTTTGTAGCCAAAACTCCATCCATACCTGGCATCCGAATATCCATCAAAATTAGATCAGGATGAGTTTGTGGAATGCTCGACAAGACATGATTCCCATCTTCTACTGTTGCTACCACTTCGATATCGGAGTGAGCTGACAAAATAATTTTCAGAGATTCTCGAATCAAAGACTGGTCATCTGCCACCATTACTTTTATCACCATCTCTTATCTCCCTTCTTTTTATTTCGGCAAACTGACTCGTGTGAAAAATCCATCGCGACTTTCAAATTGAAGTTGTCCTCCTAGGATAGAAATACGCTCCATCATCTGCTTGAGCCCATATCCATAGGTCAAGGTTTCAAACCCAACTCCATTGTCCTGCAACTCTATTATGTAATCTGCTTCATCCTCAAAAAAATGAAGCTCCATTAGACTAGCATGGCCGTGACGAACCGCATTGGTCATAGACTCTTGAATCACACGAAAAATCGTATCTTCAATCATGACGTCCATATCGACATCAACCCATTCATAGATTAAATCAACCTGTAAATTTGAAAGATTCTGATACTCATGAATCATCTTTTCTAAAGCATCTTTGAGAGTTCGTCCCTCAAGAGCTCCTGGCCGAAGGCGATTGAGAGAGCCTCTCACATCTTGAATCCCTTCGCGGACGACTTCCGACACATTTTTTACCTGTTCTTTTGCCCGATTAGGATCTATATCAATCAAGACTCCAACTGCATCTAAACCAGCTGAGATTCCTGTTAACGCATGCCCCAAGGTATCGTGAATCTCACGAGCAATCCGCTTACGCTCCCGATCCTCTGCAATTTTCTCAGATAAGGCCATATAGTTGTTCAACTCCGTATTAACTTTGGATACCATGGCCAATTCCTCTTCCACTTCGTGGTTCTCCGCAAGGACATTCATAATATAAAACAAAAGCGAAATAATGAAGAACACCAAATTTGAGGCATAGAGAGAATTCTTCAGAAAAAAGGCCAAAATTCGGAGGGAGGACGGATAAAACTGAATATACGTATCCAAGGACGGAATCGGAAAGAAAAGTGAAAAGACGTCTGAGTTGGTCACAAGAAGCATCAGGAAACTCACTAGTATAAACGCAAACCAATACTTGCGGTCTCGTTTAGTATTCAACTCTTTAGAACCATAGAAAATATCCGCAAAAACCAAGAGAATAATCCCATTATAAGCTATATTTTGAACCCACATCAAGAGCAACATCAGGAGAATCTCTAGAATATTTCGTTTATCAAAGATAGACCATCGGCTCGTTTGAGGACGATAACGAGCCATCGATATCAAGGCAATCCCAGCAAATAAGAGCGCAGACAACCAAAAGGTCAGAGAAGGCGCAAAAGGAACGCGATCTAAGCGTTCTACTAACAAAGAAGCTTGTCGTTGGACGATGATATAGTTGGTTGCTTGAAGATAGATAATACTATTGAGCATGACTGCAATAAAATTCACGATCATCAGGAGGGTCAAACTGTATCGCACACCTCTAAATTTTCTCATCACTGCCACCCATTCACATCGAATCGATCGATGTTTTCCTTTGTCATCATTTGAACTGGAATGGTTACCTCTTCAGAGTAGCTCTTCCCATCAACAATATCCTGGATGACTTCCATCACGCGATCTCCCATCTGCAAAGGAGACTGAGCAACTGTTCCCACAACATCATCTGTTGAATGCAATAAAGATTTCATATCTGGTGAACCATCAATTCCATAAATCGCAATGGGGTAGCTAATTCCTTTCTCCTTAATAGCAGCTAAAGCTCCTATAGCTGAACGGTCATTTAAGGCAACCAAGGTATCGATCTCAAATTCTAGTTGCAAGAAGTTGCGTACAGTTGGCATCGCAATTTCTGTCTGTCCCTTAGTTTCTAGTTCCGAGACAATCTGATAAGATTCGTGTCCTTCGATAGTATCCTTAAATCCCTGAATCCGTGTATCTGCTGAAATTGTTCCTTTATGCTCCAAGAGGAGTATCCGAGCACTAGAAGAGCGTTTCATGAGCTCTTTAGCAATCAATACTCCTGCTTGGTAGTTATCGGATACAATACTAGCATCAGGCTTAAAATTCTTCAACTGAGTATCTACTGCAATAATCTTAATCCCTTGTTTTCTAGCTTTTTCAAGAGCCCTTAAAATTAGTTGACTATCCCCCTTGACCGGATTAATCACAATCACATTGACTTTTTGAGCGCAAAAATCATCGATTTGTTGGCACTGTCTTTCTTCGTCCAATTCTGGATCTCGGACATAAACCAGAGCTCCCCTCTCGTCAGCAATTCGACTAATTTCCGAATGAATACTTTTATAGAACTCATTATTCATGGTCATATAGGTGACACCAATCTTAGTCTTTTCATTCATACTAGTCGTTTGACAAACTGTATAGACCCAGAAGAGAAGACAGGCCACTGGAATCAGCAGTAATATCCGTTTTATCAACCATTTCAACTGTTCTTTTCTCTCTTTGTTTCCCTTCAAGCTTCGTTCCTTTTTCTGAAAATTTTGAATATACTTTACTTTATTTTACTATTTTTTCAAAAAAAGTGCTTGATTTTATTGTACAAATGCATTTAACTATTTTATTTCTAAGAAGTAATTCCCGAATCATTTGACTATAATAAACTAAAAAAGCTGGTCTATTGACGAACCAGCTTTCTTTATTATTACTAGAAGGGAAGTTCCTCCTCTTCCAAAACTAAATCTGCTAAGTCTTGACCAGCATTATTTTCACGCATAGCACGTTGGGCGCGACTTTCCAAAAGTTGAAATCCTGTAGCTAGAACTTCGGTCACATAGTTGGTCTGACCATTCTTCTCAAACTTACGAGTACGGAGCTCCCCATCGACAGAAATGAGACTGCCTTTAGTCGCATAGCTAGCCAAGGTTTCAGCCAATTTCCCCCAGACAACAATATTGATGAAGTCCGCTTCACGTTCCCCATTTTGATCCTTAAAACGACGGTTAATAGCAATCGTCGCACGAGCTACAGACTTATCATTGTTGGTTTTGTGCAATTCGGGTGTAGACGTCAAGCGTCCAATCATAATCACTTTATTATACATTTTTCATCCTCCTACTTATCTATTCGAAGGAAATCAAAAAAAGTTACAACATTTGTAACTTTTTTAATAATAATATTAATCTCTGTGAATCGTAAATCCAGTAGCTTGTTGATTGGCCATGATGGTCATATCTGTGATTTGTATACGACGTGGTTGACTGGTCACATAAACTACTGCATCAGCGATGTCTTGTGCTTGCAAGGCTTCGATTCCCTGATAGACCGTCGCAGCCCGTGCTTCATCTCCATGAAAACGTACCTTAGAAAAATCCGTCTCTACAATTCCAGGTTGAATAGTGGTCACCTTGATATCTGTGGCAATGGTATCAATCCGAAGCCCATCTGAAAAGGTTTTAACTGCAGCCTTGGTTGCTGAATAGACTGCTGCACCCGCATAGGCATAAATACCTGCGGTTGAACCCATGTTAATGATATGACCTTGATTGGCAGCTACCATGGAAGGCAAGAAACACCGCGTAACCGCCATCAATCCCTTGACATTGGTATCTAGCATGGTCAACATATCCAACTCATCATAGTCCTGATATGGAGCTAAGCCTAAAGCAAGTCCAGCGTTATTAACTAAAACATCAATCGAACCTACTGCTTCAAGAATATCTGAACAAACCGTTTTAACCATTGTCATATCGGTTACATCTAGCGGAAAGGTCCAAACATTTTGATTCGGAAAGGCTTCTGCAAACTCTGCTTTTAGAGCTTCAAGTCTTTCTATTCGACGTCCTGTGAGAACAATATTTTCACCTTTTTCTAGATAGGCACGCGCAATTGCTTCACCAATACCTGATGTTGCACCTGTAATCACTACATTTTTTGCCATCTTACTTTCTCCTATCTAGTTTAATATATACTAGTTACCAATTAAGCTGTCCAGTGTTTAGCCGGATCGAA
The DNA here is from genome assembly GCF_000411475.1 of Streptococcus sp. HPH0090. GTDB lineage: Bacteria > Bacillota > Bacilli > Lactobacillales > Streptococcaceae > Streptococcus. Next base: position 1,035,882 of record NZ_KE150464.1, read on the forward strand.
TGGAGTTCCAACAACTTGGTCTTCTGACAATTCAATAACACCACGTTTTTGGGGAGCACTTGGTAAGGCAAGTTCACGAGGACTACACATCATCCCAAAACTCTTTTCACCACGAAGTTCCCCTGGAAAAATGAGATTGCCTTTTGGCATCATCGCTCCTGGAAGAGCTACAATGGTTTTCAAGCCCACACGCGCATTAGGAGCACCCGCAACGATTTGTACTGTTTTGTCATTTCCAACAGCAACTTGGCAGATATTCAAATGGTCACTATCTGGATGCGCAACCATCTCTACAATTTCTCCAACGACAAATTTTGGTTCCTTGTCATTGATGATTTCTTCAGTAAATCCTTGAGCTTGCAATTCTTGATTCAAACGAGCCACTTGGTCGTCTGTTAGAAATACTTGGCCACGATTCTCAATCTCAAATAAGCTAGAAACTTCAAAAATATTCCAAGCGACAGTTTCACCAGTTTCTTTTAGAAAAACACGCGCAATATTGCCTTTACGCTCAGCATCTAGCTTGGCATCACCACTGTTTTTCACGATAACCATAAGGACATCGCCTACATATTCTTTATTGTATGTAAAAATCATTCTTTTCTCCTATTTCAATCCTGCTAAAAAGTGATTAATCTCTTCCTTAGTTTTACGGTTACGATTGACAAAGCGCCCAATTTCCTTGTCCTTGTCTAAAACAACAAGACTTGGAATCCCGTATACATCCCAAAGTTTAGCAAGTTCCATGTAGTCATCACGGTCGACCCGTATAAAAGTGAACTCTGGATTTGCCGCTTCAATCTCTGGCAAGGCGGGATAGATATAACGGCAATCGCCACACCAATCCGCAACAAAAAGGAAGACCTTCTTGCCATCCTGTTCAACTAGATTAGCTAGTTCTTCCAAACTCTTAGGAGAAATCATAAGAGTTCCTCCTCGTAGATGAGATCTTCATCTTCATAGACAAAGGTATAGTGACGGCCATCTTCAAAAATGACACCGCCAACGAGACGCTCTAGGCTGCTTTCATATACTTGGACATAGAGAGTCGCAATTTCACCCATCTCTGAAAAGTAGTCACGCACAATCGCAGTCAACTCTTCTTGTGTCTTCATGAGCTTGTGCTCATCAGCTACTTTCTTTGCTCCAAAAGCAAGTGCTCCAAGACCTACTAATGCCAAACCTGTTTTAATAATATTTTTCGTTTTCATGCTAACATTGTAACACAAAAAGGTTCTAGGAACAATGAAAAAGGGAGTTGAACTCCCTTTTCTAATTCCTAAATTTTAATAATGTCTCTCACCAAACAAATCTTCTGGCAATTCATGGAACCCCTTGCCTGCCTTGAAATTTTCAAACTTACCAAGTAAGAACTGATAGGCATCCAAGCGACTTTCGTAGCGAATCATGGCATCTTTAGCACGCTCATCTTGATCTTCTTCATAGACTTTTTGGCTTTCTTTGAAGGCCATATCGTTAATCATGATTTGGGTATTGACCCAAGCTTCAAATTCTTTCATAAATTCTTGTTCGTAACTCATTGTCTCTCCTTATTCTATTCCTCGATAGTAGTCTGTATCAATCTCACGGTAAGGCTGAATATCCTGAACATACTCCAAGACTCCTTGAAACTCTCCGTCTTCATCGTGTACCGCAGCATAAGTGATATGAACAAACTTGCCCCGTGACTCCGACTTGAACCACATCTCGTACTTGTCTTTTTCTCCCTCACGAAGACCTTTCATAATGGTCTTTACCTTATCAAGGTACTTGGGTGGGTGACAAAGCTCAACATTTCGCCCGACTTGGGATGGTGTCCGCTTGAAAATCATATCATCTGCTGGTGTATTATCGTTATAATACTGGAAGATATCATCCTTATTAACAAAGGTAATCTCCATAGGCAGGTGATTAAGGATAAGATTAGCTTGTTCAACTGAGAGATAACCGTTGCCAAAAGCCTGTTGGCTATTACGGTCTAGCACTGCTTCCTTTTCCTTAGGTGTAAAGGTAATAGTAAACTGACCTTCTGGCGTATCAATCACTTGCTGAACTTGTCCATCTACAGTTTCTGGCTGAATTGGTTCTTCTACACTTTTTTCCTCAACAAAACTTTGACGTTCGGGGACCCATTTTTCAGACGGACGGATGATAGCATAACCATAGGCATCACTTTCCTCGGCAATCTGAATCCAGTCATCTTGGGTAAAGGATTCGAGCAGAATCATGAGAAGGATAGACTCTTCCTTGAAAATCATACTCTCAAATTCTGTCGCAAAAATTTCAAAGGTTTCTTTTACATTTGCAATGGTTGTTTCTGGCAAAGATTTAACAGAAGATAAAGCTTTTTGATAGAGTTCCCTGATTTGATCATCGACTCCCCACATGACTTTTGGTGGCGAATCATGTCCATAACGCTCCATGATATGGAAAAAGAGTTCTTCCTTACGCTGATAGTGACGGTCGAACTGGCCTACAAGTCCCATTTGGCGAACCAAACCCTTACGCATCTCCGCCAGCATTTCCTCGTCTTCCATAGACTCATAAGTGTCTAGCAATCTACGGACCCGAATCAAGGCTGCACGGAGGGCTAGATTTTCATCCTTGAAGACACGTACAGGATGACCTGGATGTTCGGTATCTTCAACTTCCACTCCTTTAACAGCATTTTTAAAGAGATTAGCATGGACATCACAGAGCTCCATGACATCCTCAAATGTTACACCTGAGTCCGAGTTCATCAACTCATGCTCCATGAGAGAAATCTCAATGGCTGATACACCTGTAAAGGTTGCGTCAAAGCGCTCCTGAACGGATTCAGGAGAGGCTCCATTATGCAATTCTAATAAAATATCCCGAAGGACATGAATTCGTTCATCTGTCATTAGTCTAATCCAATCACTTCGTAACCATTTGCTTCAAGGGTTCGTACAATCTTGTCCATAGGAGTTCCTTCGAGCTTAGAAGCTTGTTTGAGCGAAACCTTTCGACCTACAGTATTGCGCATCAAGGGATTAGCAAGAGGTTTGAAACCAAGCTCAACTAAAATATCTAAAACTTCGGGATGCTTGTCCACCACTTCCGCAACAGGAATAGAAACGTCAATAATATTATCCATCACAACCTCCATCATATTCTCTCGCTGGTTTTTCTTTTCTTATTATACCACAAGGATTTGGATAAAAAAACTAGCAGTACAAGCCTGCTAGTTTCTTCACATTACTCTGCTTCGATAATTTCTGCTTCTTTTCGAATTGTTTCCACATCTCTTTGATATTGAACTTCGCTGTAATTGACTAGTTTGGATAATTCTCTTTGCAAACTTTTACCCATCGGTTTCATAGTTGTATAGGTTAAACCACCTGATACGATACCTCCTAGAATCGGGATACATTTGCCTAACCCTTTAGCAAAACCTCCCTTTGTCAGATTTACCCCAAAAATTTTCAAAACTTTTTCTAAAATGGGATACCACAAAGTCTTAGCTAAAGCCTTCTGGGGAACTGTCTTCATGACGTGTTTAGCAACTGAAACTCCACCAGATCGAAGGAGAGCTCCAGCACTATTGACTCCAAGCATAACTCCGAGATAGAGCAAGAGTGTATTTTTTGCTTCTTCACTCAATTCATTTCGAGAAGCCCAAAGATCATCATAGCCATAAATATATCCTAATTCTTGCGCTAGTTTTAAGGAAAAAGCATAAAACTGAGCTACATCTGTTGGGATGGTGATTGCCAAAGCTAGACCACCTGGTATACCTGCAATTACAGAAGTACCACTTGCCAATAAGACATTATCCTTGATACAAGTATCAGCAACTTTATCTAAAGCATCTTGAGACAATAAGGCTGTTGGACCCTCTTCTAATAATCTAGGAATATCCTTTGGATCCAATAATTTGGAAAATTTATCTACTAAAAATTTTGACCGATCAACTTTGACAACAGGGAGTTTCACGACTTGTTGCAATACTTGCAAAGCTACATCTTGTTTAGACATCTTGTTTTTTTCTCTTCTTCTATCAATTTTGAACTATATCATATCACATTTATTCTTGAAAAGAAATTTTCTGAACTCATTTTTTCTTGATAAGCTTTTAGTAAAGCAGAGTCCTCGTGTATAAAATAAAAAAGAGGGTTCCCCCTCTTTCTTATACTCAATGAAAATCAAAGAGCAAACTAGGAAGCTAGCCGTAAGCTGTACTTGAGTACGGTAAGGCGACGCTGACGTAGTTTGAATTTGATTTTCGAAGAGTATTAATTTTTATCCAGATTGCGTAGCATCTCGTCAATCTTGTTTCCATACTCGATGGATTCGTCTTTAACGAAAGTTAAGTCTGGAATTTTATACAATTTCAAATTGCGACCAAGTTCACGTTTGATGGTTCCAGTTGCTTTTTCAAGTCCGATTTGAGCTTTTTGATTATCTGAGGCAAGGTTACTCAAAATAGTGTAGTAGACCTTCGCTACAGACAAGTCGCCTAGCATCTGAACATCTGTGATGGTCACTCCTTGGACACGTGGATCACGGACTTTCTTTTGTAAAATCTCATTGACTTCACGTTTGATTTCCATGCCCACACGGTCCGTACGGAAATGATTTGCCATGCTATTCCTTCCTCTCTATTGAACCAAAAGCTAGGCCAGCAGACCTAGCTATTTTTAAACTTACTGATTTTCAGTTCAAATTGAAACGAAGTTCAGTTTGAACTCATCCGCTTCTTTCGCTGTGGTGAAAGTGATGGAACTGATTTATCCGTACCATCATAGGGGATTTTTGAGACCTCAGGCTCAAAAATAAGCAATGAAACCATCGGTTTGCTTGCGTCCCTCACCACCTAAGAAAGGAGCAAAAATCTTATCTCTTAATTTCTTCCATGATGTAGGCCTCAATCACATCATCAGTCTTGATATCATTGTAGCCATCTATCATAAGACCACCTTCACGGCCGTTTGTAACTTCTTTGACGTCATCTTTATAGTGTTTCAAGCTTGCAAGTTCACCATCGTAAATAACGACTCCGTCACGAATAACACGGACTTTAGAGTCACGGGTAACTTTACCGCTAGTAACCATAAATCCACCGATTGTTCCGACTTTAGATACCTTGAAGGTTTCACGGATGATTGCTTCACCGATAACTTTTTCTTCGAATTCTGGATCAAGCATCCCTTTCATAGCTTCTTCCATCTCTTCGATAACCTTGTAGATAATGCTGTGAAGACGGATTTCTACATCGTCTGCTTCTGCTTGTTGACGAGCTTGTGGTGTAGGGCGTACGTTGAAACCAATGATAAAGGCATTTGAAGCTTCGGCAAGGGTGACGTCAGATTCATTGATCGCACCAACTGCTGAGTGAACGATGGTAACTTTTACACCTTCCACATCAATCTTTTGAAGGGAAGCAGCAAGAGCTTCAACAGAACCTTGTACGTCGGCTTTGATAATGACATTAACAGACTTGAGTTCACCAGCTTTAAGAGTGTCAAAAAGGTTTTCAAGGCTGACACGTTGAGTAGCTTGACGTTGCTTCATAAGAGCACGTTTAGCACGTTCTTCACCAGCTGCACGAGCAGATTTTTCATCTTCATATACAGCAAAGTGGTCACCCGCCATTGGCGCTTCGTTTAGACCTGTAATAGATACTGGTGTTGATGGTCCAGCTACCTTCACACGACGTCCAAGGTCATTGGTCATGGCACGGACACGACCGAAGGTATTTCCGACAACGATTGGGTCTTGAACGTTCAAGGTACCTTGTTGAACAAGAAGAGTTGCAACCGCACCTTTTCCTTTATCCAAGCGCGCTTCGATAACAGTACCGATGGCGCGAACTGTTGGGTCTGCTTTAAGTTCTTGGATTTCAGCCACAAGAAGAACAGTTTCCAAGAGTTCATCGATATTTTGGTTGAATTTAGCTGAGATCTCTACAAACTCAGAATCTCCACCCCAAGCTGTTGACATAACACCGTGTTCAGCCAATTCACCGATAACGCGCTCTGGGTTTGCACCTGGTTTATCAATCTTGTTAATAGCTACGATAATTGGAACATTAGCTGCTTTTGAGTGGTTAATGGCTTCGATAGTCTGAGGCATAACCCCGTCATCTGCCGCTACGACTAGGATAGTAATGTCGGTAACAGAAGCACCACGTGCACGCATGGAAGTAAAGGCCGCGTGTCCTGGTGTATCAAGGAAGGTAATCTTCTTACCATTTTCCTCAATCTGATAGGCACCGATATGCTGAGTGATACCACCAGCTTCTCCTGTCGCAACACGTGAATTACGTAGAGTATCCAAAAGGGTTGTTTTACCATGGTCAACGTGTCCCATGATAGTTACAACTGGTGGACGTTCAACCAACTCATCCTCATTCAGATAATCATCTTCTACGAAGAAACGTTCGATATCCGCATTGTCCACTTCTACCTTTTGTTTAGCTTCAATTCCGTAATCAACCATGAGGAGTTCGATTGTTTCTCCATCCAAAGATTGGTTTTGAGTGGCCATAACGCCCATCATAAATAGTTTCTTAACAATCTCAGCTGGTTCACGTTTGATACGTTTTGCGATTTCCGCAACAGTCATACCATCTGTATACTCAAATTCTGTTGGCAATTCATGGAATTTACGTTCTGTAATAGGTTTTGGAGCCTGATTACGATTGTTTTGTTTGTTGCCTTTTTTATTTTTCTTATTGTTATTCCAGTTACTATTTCTTTGATTTCTCACTTGATTCTGACTACTTCGATTCTTTTGTTGTTTTCTAGGACCATCTTCTTCACGATCGTAATCATCACGATCTTTGTCTGGTCGGGCTTGTTTTTTACGACGTGTATCCACTACAGGCTCTTTGACTACAGGAGCTACTTCAACCACTTGCTGAGTTTGTTCAGCTAGTTTAGCAGCTTCCTCAAAGATTTCCTCTGGTTCTTTGCGTTTATTAGCTTGAGCAAAAGCTTCTTTAGCTGCTTGTGACTGTTTGAAACGTTCCTCGCTTGAGCGTGCGTATTCGGCATTTTGTTCTGCCTTCAGGGCTGCAGCACGAGCCTTGAAATCAATACGTGGACCAGCTTGGTTCGGACGATTTTCCGCTTGTTGGCGACGATCATTGCCACGGTTTTGCTGACCTTGTTGTTTCTTCCCTTGATCATTAAAACGACGGTTGTCGCGGTTTCCTTGACCTGTTTTTCCACCATTACGGTTCTCATTTTTTTGACGGTTCCCGTTTTGTTGTTGGTCGCGGTTGTTGCCCTTGTTTTGCTTGCGTCGCTCTGCTTGCTCTTTTGCACGAGCTTCACGCTCTGCCTTGAAGTTTCGGCTTTGTGGTCTAGCAGCTACTACTTTTTCTTCCTTAGGAGCTACTGGTGTTTCAGATTTCTTTTCCACCTTCGCTTCACTTGCTTTTGGCGCTACAGGTTTTGCTTCTGCTTTAGGAGCAGCAGGCTTAAAGCTAGCAACGATTTTTTCAGCAACATCAGCTTCAACGCTTGACGAGTGGCTCTTCACCTCCAAGCCCAACTCTTTTGCACGCGCTACAACTTCTTTACTTTCTTTTCCAAGTTCTTTTGCGATTTCGTACAATCTTTTCTTAGACAAATCATGTCCTCCTCTTCTATTCCATAAGAGACCTCATTTTCTTTGTAAATCCAGCATCTGTCACAGCTAAAACCTTTCTTGATTTCCCAACTGCTATGCTTAATTCCAGTGTTGAAAACACGGTTATAACTTCTACTTGATAATAGTCACTTTTATCTTGAATCTTCTTGGTCAGATTGGGACCAGCATCATGGGCTAGAAAGACTAACTTAGCTTTCTGGTCTTGGATGGCCTTGACCACCAATTCCTCACCTGATATGATCCGACCTGCTCGTTGAGCAAGTCCCAAGAGATTACTTACTTTTTGCTTATTCAAGTCCTAACTCTCTTCTTTTTACTTTGTGATCAACATAAGCGATCAACTCGTCATAAAAACTTTCTTCAACTTCCATGTTAAAGCTACGGTTAAAGACTTTTTTCTTTTTAGCCTCTAGGGCCTCTGCATTGTCTAGCTTGATATAAGCGCCACGGCCATTAGCCTTGCCTGTCGGATCGATAAAGACTTCGCCTTCTTTGTTCTTGACAATACGGAGCAAATCACGTTTATCAATCACTTCGTTGGAAACAACAGACTTGCGCAAAGGGATTTTTCTTGTTTTCATCTTTCCCTCCTCTTGCAGCTTTTATTCTTCTGTCAATTCGTCTGCGTCAGCGAAATCAACTTGACCGGCTTCTTCCATTGCTTCAAATTCACTTGCAGACTTGATATCGATACGGTATCCAGTCAAGTGAGCTGCCAAGCGAACGTTTTGTCCACGACGACCGATTGCAAGAGAAAGTTTGTTATCTGGTACAACAACCAAGGCACGCTTGCTGTCGTTTTCATCAAAGATAACTTGGTCAACTTCTGCAGGAGCAATAGCATTGTAGATAAATTCAGCTGGATCTGCTACCCACTCGATAACATCGATATTTTCTTCTACAGGTACCATGCGGTCGCTCTTAGCATCGTAACGAGCTGGGTGGAATTTGCTAGTGATTTTCTTAATGTTTGCACCACCGCGTCCTACGATTGTTCCGATAGCATCCACATTTGGATTGTGACTACGAACTGCAACCTTGGTACGGTCACCCGCTTCACGAGCCACACTCATGATTTCAACAGTTCCATCGTATACTTCTGGAATTTCTTGTTCCATCAAACGTTTGATCATTTCTGGATGGCTACGGCTAACAAAGACGTTAACACCACGAGGGTTGTCTTCAACTTTGTAGACATAAACTTCGATACGATCATGAGAAGCAAAAACTTCTCCAGGAATTTGGTCTTGTTTTGACAATTGAGCTTCGATGCTGCCAAGGTTGACATAGATGAAACGGTTGTCAAAGCGTTCTACTGTACCTGACATGATTTCTTGTTCATGTTCTTTGTATGTATTGTAGGTAATGGCACGTGTTTGCTTGCGCATTTTTTCCATGATGGTTTGTTTCGCAGACTGAGCCGCTACACGACCAAACTCTCCTGGTGCTTCTTCAAATTTGATTTTGTCACCAAGCTCATAGGCTGAATTAATGGCAAGAGCATCTTTCAAGCTGATTTCCAAACGGCTATCAAATACTTCATCAACAACTTCGCGGACAGTGTAGACTGTAAAGTCGCCTGTTTTTTCGTTGAAGTCGATAGCTACGCTATCTGATTGACCATAGCGTCTACGATAAGCAGAACGAAGTGATTCTACTACTGCGTCGATGATATCTTCTTTCTTGATTCCCTTGTCTTCTTCCAAAATGCGGAAGGCCTCTAGCATTTCTTTACTCATGTTCTTTTTACTTTTGAATTTTCAAAAGCTATCCTTTCTTTTCTATAATTTTACTGCTAAACGTGCTTTTGATACCAAGTTATATGGAATTTGGACTGTCTTCTTGCGCGTTTTATCCATATATTCCATTGTCAACTCATCCTCTTCAAAGGACAATAAGGTTCCTTCAAAAACCTTTTGCTTATCGATGGCTTGGTAGAGCCCGACATGGATGTATTTCCCGACCGCTCCAGCGACTGCTTCCTTGGTTTTCAAAGGACGCTCCAATCCTGGACTGGTAATTTCTAGGAAATATTGTTCTGGGAAGGGATCCGGCTTGATAGTATCTAGGACAGGACTGATAATTTCAGTCAAGTCTGCTGTATCATTCAAGGTGATTCCTTCAGGCTTGTCTACAAAAATACTAAGAATCATGTCACTGCCAATCTTTCCATACTCGATATCCACGAGTTCGAAAGGCGCTTCAATGACAGGTTCTACGACTTCTCTGACTAATTCAACGATCGTTGCGATTGCGTCCACCTCCTCATAAGCAAGAGGCGAAGATATCTCCCCGCCTCTCTTTCTTATATTCTTGTTATTAGTATAGCACAAATCAATCAAACCTGCAAGGATTTGACCTTTTTACAACCAATAGAAGGCTTTCCTTCAAAGGTTTCTGTATGATTTTATAAATGACGCTTCCTTTTACTGTGATGTTTCGAATAATCCTAAGTCATATTTCCAAGCTAAAATACGTCTCACAGACTCATCAATCCGTTCTTCTGTCAAATCCCCAGAAGAAACTTTCTTTAATAGATAAGGAATCTGAGTTTGGTAGGAAGACCCTAAAATCAAATCATTGCCTGCTAAAATTACTTGAAGCGCAGCTTCATCCTGACTGACAAAGTCGGCTAACCCTGCCATGTCTAAATCATCCGTCATTATAACGCCTTTAAAATTCAGTTCCTTGCGAAGAATGTCATTGATTTTCGGCGAGATAGATGATGGCACTGTATCAATTTTAGATAGGATATTGTGAGAAACTAAAACACTATCCGCCCCTGCATCTATCCCAGCTTGAAAGGGTAAAAAATCTGCCTGTCTTAATTCATCTAGGGAGCGATTGTCTCGGATAATAGCAGTATGACTGTCTCCATTATCACCATATCCCGGAAAATGCTTCAAGGTTGAACCGACCTTATTCTTTTGAAGTTCTTCTACAACTTGCTTAACATAACTTGCAGTTGTTTGGGCATCTTGTCCGATGGTCCGGTCATAAATAAAAGCTGATGGATCAGTTGCAAGATCCGCAACTGGAAAGAGCCCAGCATTGATCCCAACAGATTTTAGCACCTCGGCCTTCTGCCTAGTATCAGAAAGGATTGCCTCCATTCCTCCTTGTTGATAAAGTGTCATAGGAGATTGGAAAGGAGTATCTAAAATCGAACTGATACGAGTTACTGTTCCTCCTTCTTCATCGGAACCAATTAACAATGGTGTTTTGGAAGCGGCCTGGTAGCGATTTGTCAAAGCCTTCATATTCTCTATGGTTTGGCCCTCAAAATCCCTCCCGAATAAGATATAACCAGACAAATGATAGGACTGAAGATCTTCTATCTGATGATTATCGGGAACTCTAGCCCAGAATAACTGTCCTACTTTCTCTTCCAAGGTCATCTTGGCCAATCTGTCTTCAATAACCTTATTTTTTTCTACATCACTGGCTTGACTAGTTCTATCAACTTTGTCTACTTGTGCCTCTTCTTGTCTACGATGTTGATGGTCAGAAAAAATCAAACCACCTATCACAAGGAGAAAGAAAAGATAGACTACAACAGGTTTTATGCTTCTTCTCATAACCCCATCATTATACCACTTATCAGGGCACAAGTACACACTTATCAAAATTCCAAATCTATAAAAAAACTCAAGGATTCAGTCCTGTCCAAGACAGAACTAAATCCTTGAGATGCATATTTACATTATATTTGAGTGAACGACAGTTTCTCACTAACAAGTCTTTACATTAAAACTGAGCTTCAACTCGGTAGATGACTTGACCCTTGCTTGAGAACTTTTGCTCATACTCAGTCATGACATTTCCTTCAAAATCACTAGCATGCAAATCTAGCCAAACGCCATTGAGTTTCATACCATATTGTGAAAAGCTCACTAAGCTATATTCAAACAAGCCACGATTATCTGTCTTGAAATGAATTTCACCGTGTTCAGGTAAGATTCGTTTGAAAGTATCCAAGAAGCTCTTATAAGTCAAACGACGCTTCTCATGGCGTTTTTTAGGCCATGGATCCGAGAAATTCAAATATAAGCGGTCAATTTCACCATCTTCAAAATAATTGGTCAATTCTGAACCATCAACCCATAGAAGTTTGATATTTGGAACTCCAACTTCTAATACCTTGTCCAAAGCATAGCTTAATACAGACTTCTGAATGTCAATCCCGATATAGTTGATGTCAGGGTTTTGTTTGGCCATTCCTGTTACGAAAGCACCTTTGCCGCTACCCACCTCTACATGGATTGGATTGTCATTGCCAAATAAATCTCGCCACTTTCCTTTAGCCTCTGTGGGATTTAAAACAACGTACTGCGGATTAGCCTCTAACAGTTCTGTTGCACCTTTACGATTTCTAACTCTCATTTTTTCTTTCCATACTTATCTCGGAAGCTACGCAAAGCATAGATTTCCCGATTTACATTATCCAAATCTTGATTTTCATAGTATTTAGTAATGAGGCTCAAAAATGACAGTTGAGCGTACCAATATAACTTATTCAAGACAGTTTGATTATACTTATAGCCATAATTAGTTAGCCACTCTTGCCATTGAAACTCTGGAATATAGTGACAGAGCAGATAGGCCACATCAAACATACGATCAGTCAAGCGAACGGAATCCCAATCTACTAAATAAATCAAGCCACTTTCTGTCTCAAACCAGTTGCTATGACGGACATCCCCATGGACTATAGTTGCATAATCTTCTCTAAAGCCAGGAAGATTTTCACGCAAATCACCTAAAACCATACGTAGATACTGGTTGTTTTTTAAAGCATCCGGAGCCTTGTTTACCCATGACTGAAGTAAATCCGAAGGTGTTTCCATTGCATATCCCAAGCGTGTCAACTGGGTCATTAAGGGACGTGAACGGTGTAAACGTGTCAAAATATCGATAATTTGTTTACGGTTCATATCGCTTGGCGTCAAAATTTTTCCTGCCAACCACTCCTGAGCGGACATATCACGGCCGTCTGGTAAACGACGGCTCCAGAGTAATTGTGGTGCAATTTGCTCTCTAGCTAAACCAGGCAGGATTGGAGAAGTATTCATTTTTATAAAAACACGTTTTCCATCAGGATAACTTCCCATATAAGCTTTCCCGCTCTTCCCAGATATCGGGGTTAGCGTTAGCTCAATATCACCCAAGTCCATTTCTTTCCTCCGAATAAAGTTTCCTTATTATTCTACTAATTTTTATGCTATTCGTCAACCAATCTTCTCAGTTGATATGGCAGATAAAGAAATTGCAAGACAAAACTTGCTCCCACAAGTGCTAGAACAAGAATTTTTTCCTCGAAAACAAGCAATCCTATGAGACTTTCCAAGATCAAGACAAAGATCCCAATCGCTCTCAAAATTTCCTTCAAGCCTTTCTCTTTTTGCCCCTTACCTACTGGGAATAATTGCGTCAAATATTGATAGTCAAAGGCATGATAGAGGGCTAGAAGCTGGAATAACAAAAGATAATTGAATAAAATTACAATTGCGACTGCAATCCAAGATTGCTCAATGAAGATGAGAGCGGTCAAAGATAGGATTATGAGCCGCAGACTAAGAGCGAATAAATCTCCATTTCTAAGATAGGATCGGAGATAAAGATTCTGCCAGATTTTCCCTGGTACTTTCTGAACACCCTTGAGAATAAAGTCCAGATAGGCTCGGCGCTTAACACTGTTTGAAACCCCCTTAACCTGGGTAAAGAGGGCAAAGAATCGAAGTAAGAACTGCTTCCGTTTACTTTCTTGTGCAATGACATAATCCCAGTCAAGTCCATTTCCAAGGAAAAAGTTGCTAGACTTTTGGCGAAAAATCACGTATTTTGCTATCCCCAAGACAAGGAGATAGACTCCAAAAATCGGCAAACCAAGACCCATGGCTAAGAATAAAGGCGCAAACAGGAGCAAAAAGAGAGTCTGTATACTGACCCAAAAGATGAAAGAAATCAGACTTTGCTTCTGGATGTGTTCTCTCACTTCTTCTTCAGCAACTAAAAGAAATAGTTTGTCAGGCGCTTCTAGGTAGGTCGCAATACCGCCCCAAAGCAAAAGTAAAATAGATATCATCCCAATCAAAATTAGGATTGGGAAATGATTTGCAGGAAAATCTTGCAATAGTTGATTGTACTGGTAAGCCAAAAATCCTAGTAACACCAACAAAAACAAGACAAAATGGTCATTGAGCACATAACGAAGATAGCCCAAGCATTCCTTACGAAATTCCTGCTTTCGTTTTAAAAACAAGTCTTTCATAGCTCCTCCTCTTTGGTCAGAGCCAAATAGATATCATTGAGGCTTGCTTCTGGCATATCAAAGGCTTCTTGGAGTTGTTGTAGATTTCCTTGAGCTCTCACTTGACCTTTGTGAAGAATGACAAAAGAGTCACACATCTTTTCAGCAGAATCAAGAACGTGGGTACTCATGAGAATAGATTTGCCTTTTTTCTTTTCCACTTCTAGAAGTTGAATCAAATCTGAAATCGCCAAGGGGTCGAGGCCGAGAAATGGCTCGTCTACGATAAAGAGACTTGGATCCACAACAAAGGCACAGATAATCATAACCTTTTGCTTCATTCCTTTGGAAAAATGAACAGGGAACCAATCCAGTTTCTGATCCAATCGAAACATTTTTAGAAGGGGCTCTACACGTTCGAAAGCTAGATTTTGCTCGATACCATAGGCCATAGCAACTGTCTCAATATGCTCTCTGAGAGTCAATTCCTCGTACAAGCTAGGAGTTTCAGGGATATAACCAATTTTCTTGCGATAGCTCGTAGCATCCTCACGCAGGGTTAAGCCGTCAATCTTAATCTCTCCACTATAGGGTGTCAAGAGGCCAATAATTTCATTGATAGTAGTTGATTTACCAGCACCATTCAAACCAATCAAACCGACCAACTGTCCACTCTCAACTGAAAAAGATACATCCTTCAAGACAGGTACGTGAACATAGCCTCCTGTCAGGTTTTTAATTTCTAACATATTTTCTCCGAATCTGGTATAATGTAGCTATATTATATCAAAATTCAATACGCAAGAGGTGGTTTTTTATGTCAGATTGTATTTTTTGTAAGATTTTAGCTGGGGAAATTCCTGCATCAAAGGTTTATGAGGATGAACAGGTTCTTGCCTTCCTCGATATTTCCCAAGTTACCCCAGGTCATACCTTGGTCGTACCTAAAGAACACTATCGCAACCTTTTAGAGATGGATGCTGCGAGTGCTAGTCAACTCTTTGCTAAGATTCCAGTCATTGCTCAAAAAGTCATGAAGGCTACCCAAGCTGATGGTATGAATATCATCGCTAACTGCGAAGAAGTCGCTGGACAAACAGTCTTTCATACCCATGTCCACCTCGTCCCTCGCTATGGTGCCGAGGATGACCTCAAGATTGACTTTGTCGCCCACGAACCTGACTTTGACAAACTTGCCCAAGTCGCTGAAACCATCAAAAACGCTTAAGGAGTTCCTATGAAACTATCAAATTTACTACTTTTTGCAGGCTCTGCAGTTGGATCTTACCTCCTCGTTAAAAATCGTGAAGTTATCACTGAAGAAGTTTTAGATACCACTGATCGCGTTGAAGCAATCAAAGGTGATTTAGATGTTATCCAAAATAGCTTACAAATTATCAATCAACAAAAAGAAGTCATCAAAGAATACCAAGAAGACCTCACTTACAAATTTAAAGTCTTAGAAAAAGACCTCCAAGCAAGACTTGCTGTGATAAAAGAACTACGAGAAACTGAAGAAAACTAAAAAAGAAAGAATCCAACTTTACTTATATCCCCTTAAATTCATCTTGGATTACCAGATCCTAACAGAAAAGGGAGGGACTAAAAATGAAACTGTTTTTAAAAGTCATCTTGATTATTTCTGGTGGCCTCTGCCTTCTTGCAACCCTAGCATTTCTACTAGTGGCCAATCTTTTCAAGGCTTCATCAAGTGACATCCGAAAAGGGAATGAAGACTTAAAACAAATCTTTATCTCCCTTGACCTACCTCCTGAAAAAGTAGAATCAGATGGACACTATGAATTCGAGGGTGGAGGCTTAAATTTTTATGTGACTTTCTCAGATGAGGTCATCAATAGCCACCCTGTCCTGAAAGAAAGTCCAAACCTCACTAAAAACCGACTCAAAGTCTATGTCCTACAGACAGGAGATATTTCTTACTATAAAGTAGAGGACAACTTATTCAATCACGGTTTATTGCAATTTTTAGAGAAGGAAAGTAGGAATTATTTACAGGAAATCGGAAAGAAACCAAATCCTAATTACTCAATTCTAACTTTGAAGGATTCGGAAAGCATGAAAAAGGGAATCGCATTCTATGAAAAAGCGTTGACCTTGGTAGATATTCAGGATAATTCGGCGATTAAGCATATTGATACTGTCACCGTGAAACCTGGTAAAGAAGCGGAACTCAAGCAACTCATCCAGAAAATGGATGAAGCTGGCTTGCTCACTCAAAAGTATAAATAGTAGACTAACTGGAAAATGATTTTCTGAAGCTAAATTTTTCAAGACAACACAAAAAGAGCCAATCGGCTCTTTTTGCTTTATTCTCCTTCAAAGGCATCTTTTATATGGTCAAAGAAACCTTTTTTCTTTGGATTGACTTTCAAGTCACCTGCAGCTGCGAATTCTTTCAAGGCTGCTTTTTGACGTTCGTTCAAGCCTGTTGGAGTCACGACATTAACAGTCACGTATTGGTCACCAACAGCACCACCACGTAGGCTCGGAGCTCCCTTGCCACGTAGGCGGAATCGTTTACCGGTTTGAGTTCCCTCTGGGATCACCAATTCAACATCACCGTGAACGGTTGGAATATCGACTGTATCACCAAGAGTTGCTTGAACGATATTGAGGTTTAATTTGTAGAAAATAGTTGTTCCTTCACGTTCAAATTTGTCGCTAGGCTCAACATTAACCACAACATACAAGTCACCGTATGGTCCGCCGTTAAACCCAGCTTCCCCTTGACCCGCTAAACGGATTTGTTGACCTGTTTCGACACCAGCTGGAATTTTCACATGGACACTATGGGCTTGTTTTTCATGACCTGTTCCATGACAAGTTGTACATGGATCTTTGATTTCTTTTCCACGCCCGTGACAGACATCACAGGTTACTTGACGGCGCATCATACCAAGTGGTGTTTGGGTATCAACATTGATAACACCAGAACCGTGACAGCGTCCACAAGTAACTGGACTTGTTCCAGGCTTAGCACCAGATCCATTACATGTACGACAGCTTGCTTCACGGTTGTATTTGACTTCTTTTTCAGTACCAAAGATAGCTTCTTCAAAAGTCAAATTAACGCGATATTGGAGATCATCACCTTGACGCGGAGCGTTTGGATTGCGAGAAGAACCGCCTCCGCCGAAAAAACTTGAAAAAATATCTTCGAAGCCACCAAAACCACCTGCTCCATCGAAGCCACCGAAACCGCCTGCACCACCAAAGCCACCATTGGCACCAGCAGCACCGTATTGGTCATAGGCAGCACGTTTCTGTTCATCACTTAAGGTCTCATAAGCTTCTTGAACTTCCTTGTACTTTTCCTCAGCACCAGGTTCTTTGTTGATATCTGGGTGATATTTTTTAGATAATTTCCGATAGGCTTTCTTGATTTCATCCTGAGATGCATTCTTTGAAACGCCCAAACGGTCATAAAATTCAGTATTGTTCATTTAAGATACCAAGACCGTAAAATTCGACTGAAAAATAGGAAATCTGGCGCAGGAGCGATGCTCCTAGACAGATTTATCTTTTTTCCGAGAATTTAGGTCGGGTTCAGTTCCTTTCTTTCATATTGAGTAAGAAACTTAAGAGCTCGAGTTCAATTCCCCGAACACTCTTTGTTCCTTTCTATTGTTATTGTGATACAAACCCAACATCAATCAGGTTTATTCCCCTTTTACCGAAAAACAGAGGCTGGGTTGCAACCTCTGGATTTCTTCCTATCATTACGACATTCAAAAACAAAGTCAATTATACTTTGTTTTTGAACTAGTAAGGCTGAATTGAGTTTCGGATTAAAGGAATCCTAAAATCTCGGAACCTTTCTTTATTTCAAGAGGTTCCGCTAAAACAATCCACTGGATTGTTTTACTTTTCCGTAAACTCTCCGTCTACGACGTCATCGCCTGCGTTTCCTGTTGCTTGTGCGCCTTCTGCTCCTGCTTGAGCTTGTTGGGCTGCAGCGGCTTGTTCGTAAAGTTTAACCGCAAGTCCTTGAGCTTTTTCGTTCAATGCTTCAAGTTTTGCTTTCATTTCGTCCAAGTTGTTGTCTTCTTGAGCTTTCTTAAGGTCATCAAGTGCAGCTTGAGCAGCATCACGTTCTGCATCGAAGCCTTTGCCTTCAGTTTCCTTGATTGTCTTTTCAGTCGCAAAGATTGCTTGGTCTACTTCGTTACGAAGGTCTACTTCTTCTTTACGTTTCTTATCTGCTTCAGCATTTGCTTCTGCATCTTTCATCATGCGGTCGATTTCTTCGTCTGTCAAACCTGAGTTTGATTGGATGACAATAGTTTGTTCTTTTTGAGTTCCAAGATCTTTAGCTTTAACAGATACGATACCGTTCTTGTCGATGTCAAATGTTACTTCGATTTGAGGAATTCCACGAGGTGCAGCTGGGATGTCTGTCAATTGGAAGCGTCCAAGAGTCTTGTTATCTGCTGCCATTGGGCGTTCACCTTGAAGAACGTGGATATCAACAGCTGGTTGGTTGTCTGCTGCAGTTGAGAAGACTTGTGATTTAGATGTTGGAATAGTAGTGTTGCGATCGATGAGTTTTGTAAATACGCCACCCATTGTTTCGATACCAAGTGACAACGGCGTTACGTCAAGAAGGACAACGTCTTTAACATCACCAGTGATCACACCACCTTGGATAGCAGCACCCATGGCAACTACTTCGTCAGGGTTCACTGATTTGTTTGGTTCTTTACCAGTTTCAGCTTTAACAGCTTCTACAACGGCAGGGATACGAGTTGAACCACCGACAAGGATCACTTCATCAATATCTGACAAGCTCAAACCTGCATCTGAAAGGGCTTGACGAACTGGAACTTTTGTACGTTCTACAAGGTCACGAGTCAAATCGTCAAATTTAGCACGAGTCAAGGTCATTTCCAAGTGAAGAGGTCCAGCTTCACCAGCAGTGATGAACGGCAAGCTGATTTGTGTTGAAGTCACACCAGAAAGGTCTTTCTTCGCTTTTTCAGCTGCATCTTTCAAACGTTGAAGTGCCATCTTGTCTGTTGACAAGTCGATACCATTTTCTTTCTTAAATTCAGCTACCAAGTGGTCGATGATTTTTTGGTCAAAGTCATCACCACCAAGTTTGTTATCCCCTGCAGTTGCCAATACGTCAAAGACACCATCACCGAGTTCGAGGATAGATACGTCGAATGTACCACCACCAAGGTCGAATACCAAGATTTTTTCTTCTTTGTCAGTCTTATCCAAACCGTAAGCAAGAGCTGCTGCAGTTGGTTCGTTGACGATACGTTCTACTTCAAGACCAGCGATTTTACCAGCGTCTTTTGTTGCTTGACGTTGAGCATCGTTGAAGTAAGCTGGAACGGTGATAACAGCCTTAGTTACTTTTTCACCAAGGTATTCTTCAGCGTAACCTTTCAAGTATTGAAGGATCATAGCTGAGATTTCTTGTGGAGTGTATTCTTTTCCGTTAGCAGAAACTTTTTCAGAAGTACCCATCTTAGATTTGATAGAGATCACTGTATCTGGGTTTGTTACTGCTTGACGTTTTGCTGCGTCACCAACGATGATTTCACCGTTTTTGAATGACACTACAGATGGAGTTGTGCGGTTTCCTTCTGGGTTTGCGATAATTTTGCTTTCAGTTCCTTCAAGAACTGCTACTGCTGAGTTTGTTGTACCTAAGTCAATACCGATAATTTTAGACATATGTTTTTCTCCTTAAATTATATATTCTTTCTTTTTGATACTCTTCTTAAGTGGCGACGCCGTCAGAGCTTGACTTCGTCAATCTCTTTGACTAAACTTTGAGCCTAAGGTCTCAAAGTTTGCGAAGATACCGCCACGGCGAAGAGTATCGCCTTTGGTTCGCTTCGCTCACTATTGGTAAAGCTGAACCATTGTTTATCTTTCTTTCATAGTTTAGTGTCGTTTCGGACAAAGTTTTTAAGTTTTCTATCCTAGTTGTAGACAACTACCATGGCTGGGCGTAGGATGCGGTCATGGAGTTTGTAGCCTTTTTGGAAGACTTGTGCGATGGTGTCTGCTGGATGTTCGTCATCTGCAGGCAAGGTTTGGATGGCCATGTGGTAGTTATGGTCAAATTCTCCATCTGCTGGAATTTCTTCGATTCCTTCTTCTTTCAGAGCATGTACCAAACTTTCTTGGACCATTTCCAAGCCCTTCTTCACATCATCCGTCAATCCTTCAACAGCAAGGGCACGTTCAAGGTTATCCAGTGATGGCAAGATTGCTTTCGCCAAATCTTGGCTACGATAGCGTTGCAAGAGTTGGCGTTCTTCGTTGGCACGGCGCTGAATGTTTTGCATTTCTGCATGGGCACGAAGGTATTTGTTTTCAAATTCTTCGGCACGTTCATTTGCCAAGTCCAATTCAGACTTCTCAGGAGTTGTTTCTTCAGCTGTTTCCACAACTTCCTCTTCTTTTACTTCTTCATTTTTAATATCTTGGGCCATTTTCGCCTCCTTTAATGATTTCAATCTTAATTCACTTCATAGTGATTGCTGCTGAGATAGCGGTAAAAATCCGTCAACTTCATAGTCAAAACTCGATTAACAACATTGAGTTGATTTACCAATTGTTGATAATTCAAATTGACTGGACCTATAATCGCAAGAATTCCAAATCCACGATAGGGAATCAGGAATTTACTGCTAATCACTGCTAAGTCAGCAAGACAAGATTCTTGGCTATCTGCAACTCGGACACTCTGCATCTGGTCTCCAATCAAATTCTCTCGAATTTCCAATGCTACTTTTTGCGGATGATCAAAGAATTGATATGCCGCTAAATTAGCGAAATTCAAAAGATTGACTTTCCCAGAAACCACGATGTTTTCATTGAACATTTCTTTGAAGATATGTTCGACGAGGTCCATGACGTTATCCGTTGTTGTAAAGTAACGTTGGATAATCTGCGGAATCTCTGTCCGAATCTTGTAGTGAATATCCAAAACAGTCTGTTCCAGGAAACGTTCCTGAATCATAGTCTTGAGGCGATTTAAATCCTCCTGCAAGAAGTTTCTCGGAATCAAAAACTGACTGGTAACTGTTCTAGACTCATCAAGTGTAAAAACTGCCAGAGCTGTATGTTGTCCGAGGACAACAATATCAAAAGCTGTTAGCTTCTGCCTACTTGGTTCGACATCCAGCGCTACAACCGTACAACCACTCAAGTCTGTCAAGATTTTCGTTGCCTCTTGAAGGATATCCTCAAGTTTGAAGAACTCCTGATCAAAAGCTTTTACAATCTCATAAACTTGATTCTCGGCTAAACGGTCAAAGGATAAGGAATGTTTAACATAGTATTGAAATCCAGCTACACTCGGCATCCGACCACTGGAAGTATGAGCCTTTTCAAGCAAACCTTGCTTTTCTAGGGCTGCCATATCATTTCGAATGGTTGCACTACTAGAGTTGATAGACTCTTGCAAGGCTTTGGATCCAACAGGTTCGTGCGTTTTGGTAAAGATGTCAATAATCAGATTTAAAATATTCTGCTGACGTTCTGTAACCATCTCGCTACTCCTCTCTGATAGATCTTTTAGCACTCAATACATTCAAGTGCTAACTTATAATTCTATTATACACCCTTAAAAGAGAATGTCAAGACAAAAACACAAAAAATTAGCACTCTTTTATCAAGAGTGCTAAAAATCAGTCTGAGGACCTAGAAACCAATGTCAATCAACCAGATATTTTCGTCTCAGTCTATAAAAACTATAGATTAGATAAGAAATCATGAGAGCATATAGGGCAAAAATAAGGAAGAAAGACTGAGAGAGACTTTCGCGAAACAAGCTCATACAAACAACTAGACCGCCAGAGATAGAAACTGTAGATGTACGAAGTCTAGATTTCACATCAGCCCATCGAAGACGATTGTCCATGAAAAATCGATCATTTAAATCTACATCACAAGTTTCTTTTCGAAAAACAGAATAAGAACAATTTCTCACAAATTCCCATCCTCTATCCTTAATACCTTGTAAATCTACCTCATTTTTTCTAAGATAGCTAGTATTCCACACACGGTAAATCACATCATCAGGTTGGCATTGTTCAAAATAGAAAAAGCCAAAACGATTCGATTTAAATTTCCAACCTTTCAAATGCATCTCATGCAAATAATCTTCTACCTTATCCAAATCAAAAATGGTAAACATTCGAAATTGTACCTTGCTATTCATTGTCTGACCTCCAAAATGGTTTTATTTATCAGATAATTCTTTCCACTTTTGAAACAATCTCCAAAAAATATAAGAAATCTGAATCGTAAAAACAATCAATAAAGTACAGTCTATGCTAACAATCAAAAACATTCCCCAACTGAAATAACCTCTTCCACTGAGTAACTTTAAAAAAACAGGTAGAAGCACTGAAAAGAGAAGCAAGACAGGAAGCATCCGCATTATTAAAATGCGCTTGACCATAGCTAACTTCCCGGCCGCGTCGTTATAAATTTCAAACTCGGCATCCGATTCAATTTGAGAATAAGGTTTTCTAAAATAGGAAAAACCATTAAATCCTGTAATATGCTCCCAGCCACAATCTTTAAACAGTTGTAAATAGGAAGCTCTCTCTGACTTTTTCATTGGATAAAAGTCCAACTGATAAACCACCTGCTCCGGTTGGCACTTTTCAAAAGTATACTTAACCGCAACTACTAAGTTAGAATAACTTACTTCCTTAAGTTTCCAGCCCTCAGCATGCATTTTCCTGAGATAGAGAGCCTCTCTATCATAATCCGCAATGGTACAAATCCTATAAACAACTTTCTTTTCCATCAAAACTCCTCCCGACTGTTTCTGTAGAGTCGTTCAATACGCTTCAACTCAATGTCTAAAACTTTTCGGCCCAAGTCTGTTATCTGATAGATTTTTCGTTTTTCCTCTTCTCGGACAAAGTAAATCAAACCATCCTTTTCCATCTTTGACAGGGTTCCATACATGGTTCCAGGACTAATTGAAACCTGCGAATCTGTCATCTCTTTGACCTTTTGTGTAATACCATAACCATGGTTCTCCTTTTGCAGACAGAACAGAATATAAAAACCTGTTTCAGTCATGGGAAGGTAGACCCGTCTAATCTTATCTGTTAATCCCATTTAAGCACCCCCTATGTAGTTCGATGTATCGCACTTCGTTATATAGAATATATCACACCTCGATATAAAATGCAAGAAAAAAAAAAAAAAAAAAAGATTGTCCTCACGGACAATCTTTCTGATTTATCATTAGTATAGATCTAAGTAGTTGTCAATTTCCCATTGTGAGACAAAGGTTGCATAGCTTGCCCACTCGATGCGTTTGGCTTCAAGGAAGCTCGTATAGATATGCTCACCAAGGGCTGCTTTAACCACTTCGTCTTCTGTCAAAGCCTTCAAAGCGTTGTGAAGAGTCGATGGAAGGTCAGTAATGCCTGCCTCTTTACGCTCTTCTGCAGTCATAATATAGATATTTTCTTCGATTGGAGCTGGTGCTTCGATTTTGTTTTCAATACCGTGCAAACCAACTTCCAAAAGGACAGCCATAGCGATATATGGGTTTGCCATTGGGTCTACTGAGCGCAACTCCAAACGAGTTCCCATTCCGCGTGATGCTGGTACGCGGACAAGTGGTGAACGATTGCGACCTGCCCAAGCGATGTAAACAGGGGCTTCGTAGCCTGGAACCAAACGTTTGTATGAGTTAACAGTTGGGTTCATGATAGCTGTATAGTTGTAGGCATGTTTGATCAAACCACCAAGGAAGTAGTAAGCAGTTTCTGATAACTGCATTCCTTTGGGATCATTTGGATCAAAGAAGGCATTGTTTCCTTCCGCATCAAACAAGGACATATTACAGTGCATACCTGAACCAGCGATACCAAATTTTGGTTTAGCCATAAAGGTTGCATAGAGACCATGTTTACGGGCAATTGTTTTTACAACAAGTTTAAAGATTTGAATCTTATCACAAGCACGAAGAACTTCATCGTACTTAAAGTCAATCTCATGTTGACCTACGGCAACTTCGTGGTGGCTCGCTTCAACTTCAAATCCCATTTTGGTCAAGACGTTAACAATCTCACGACGAGTGTTATCGGCAAGGTCTGTAGGCGCCAAATCAAAGTAACCACCCTTGTCATTTACCTCAAGAGTTGGATCACCATTCTCATCCAGCTTAAATAGGAAGAATTCTGGTTCAGGACCAAGGTTGAAAGACTTGAATCCAACTTCTTCCATGTGACGAAGAGCACGTTTGAGGTTTCCACGAGGGTCTCCTGCAAAAGGTTTTCCTTCTGTCGTATAAACATCACAAATCAATCCCGCGACACTACCATTTTCATCTCCCCAAGGAAAGACTGTCCAGGTATCCAAGTCAGGGTATAGATACATATCTGATTCATTGATACGTACAAATCCCTCAATAGAAGATCCATCAAACATAGCCTTATTTGACAAGACCTTGTCTAGTTGTTCATCTGTAGCAGGAATTTCGACGTTTTTCATAGTTCCCAAAATATCTGAGAACATGAGGCGGATAAAAGTTACATTTTTTTCCTTAACTTCACGACGAATATCTGCAGCTGTGATTGGCATGGTTTTTCTCCTTATATATGACGACTAGCGGTTGCCTAACCGCGACCAAAAGGTGATTGTTGAGAAGCAAAGCGGCTTTGTTGGAGAACCTCATTCCGAAGCGCCCGACGCACTTCAGTCTGACTAACTGGTTTTTTAGATTTCGCTTCACGTTCAGCATATTTTTTCTTGATGGCAGCAATGTTAAGACCTTCAGAGATATAATCTTTAATCTCCAACAAGCGATCCATGTCATTCAAAGAATACATCCGACGATTGCCTTCATTGCGGTCAGGCTTAATCAACTCCTGGTCCTCATAGTAACGAATTTGGCGCGCCGAAAGATCGGTTAGCTTCATAACACTACCAATAGGGAAAACTGCCATATTGCGGCGAAATTCTTTTTCCTTCATGTACACTTCCTTCTTTCTGTCTATTATAGTCTAAAAAAAATCAATCGTCAATTGTTTATGTCACATTTTGTGACATTATTTTATTTTTTCAGCAAAATACTCCGCAAACGGTCAATATCGTAATTTACAAGAATTGCTACAAAAACACCCATAAAAGTTTCGAAAACCCGGGCAAACACGTACAAAACAGTTTCGCCATTTGGAATTGATAGGGTAATAATCAACATAGCTGCAACTCCACCGATGACTCCCGACTTATTATTCATGGCAACATTTGTCATGATGGTTAACATGGTACATATCGGAACCACAAGGAGAGTTACCCAAAAGGCCCCATGGAAAAAATTATTTAGGAGGAAGAAAATCAGAGCATAAAAACCACCGATACTATTCCCTAAAATACGAGATGTCCCAAAATGGACACTCTTATCAAAGTCTTCTCTCAAACTAAACACTGCTGTTAGAGCTCCGATTTGAAGTCCCTTCCAACCAAAAAATCCAAAAATCATGAGGACCAAAAAAACAGCGATTCCTGTTTTAAACGTTCGCATCCCTAACTTAAACTTCGATTTGTCAAATGTATATTTTTTAAAATAACTCATAATCTCATCTTTCTTTTTTCCATTTTACCATAATTTTACTTTTTTTGAGAAAAGGATTCAAAAATAGAAAAAGAGAAGGTAAAAATCCTTCTCTTTTTCTATGATTTATCATTCTATTTTTAGAACAAGTACATAATAGCTAACGTTAGAAGACTAGCGAGTAAACCGACTCCCCAGAAGAAGAAATCGACCTTCCACTCACTCCAAGCTTGACCTTTACCTGAAAAGCCACCCAACTCAAAATGGTGGTGAACTGGTGTCATACGGAAGATGCGTTTCCCTCCACTCAACTTAAAGTAGCTAACTTGCATCATAACAGATGTTGTTTCAAAAACATATACAATCCCAATCAAGAGCAAGGTCCATTCTTGGTGAAGTGCCATAGAAATAGCAGCCAACATCCCTCCAAGGGCAAGACTTCCAACATCACCCATGAAGACCTTAGCAGGCTTGTGATTAAAGACAAAGAAACCAAGAAGGCCACCAATCATAGCTACAATCACTAGTAAGATATCCAACTGGTTTTGCACATAGGCAATCACTCCGTAGGCAGATAGGCTAATGACCACCGAAATACTTGCTAGTCCGTCAATACCATCAGTTAGGTTAACAGCATTTGAAAAACCGACTAACCAGAAAAGGGCAAAGAGAATATAAAGCACACCCAAATGCAACGGATAGCCAAATACATTTAAGATATCTCCTCCTCTTTCATAAAAGAAATAAAAGATCACTCCTCCGACTAACTGAAGCAAGAGTTTTTGTTTTGGATTAAGTCCTTCGTTGATTTTACGGAAAACCTTGAGGAAATCATCTAAGAAGCCAACCAAACCATACAAAACAAGGATAAAGAGGATCATTCCGACATTGTTGGTTAGTTGATTAGTCAAAAGTGCAAGAACTAAACTAACTAAAACACTTGTTATGAGAAAGACAATTCCTCCCATTGTTGGCGTCCCAGCTTTTGCCTGGTGTTGTTTAACATCCTCATGCATCTGTTGACCAGTAATCTGTGCTTTACGGTAAAAACGGATAAAAGCTGGAATTCCTACCACTGTAAGAACAAAAGTAAGGATTCCAGGAAAGATAGAAACTAGCATTCTAATCTCCTAAAGTTATTTTTATTTTCTGTATATTTTTTAAAGCTGTATTGGTACGAACACTTTGTTTTTTTACAGTTTCTCCTGTACCTTCAAATTCAACTTCAATATTCAGCCATTTTGCAAAAGTTTCAACATTTTTCTTGGACCATCCGTACAAATCAGGCATTTCTTCTACCTTATCAGAGAGCAATAAGATTTGTTCGTTGGCATCTAGATTGGTTCCTTCTGATACTGAACTATCTTTGATTTTTGTCCCAGAACCGATAACGATTGGTTGAACAAGATTGCGTCGTAGTTCTTCTGCCAAGTCTCCAGGGCTATAGTCTTTTGTTGCAGGCATCGCATAGTTGGTTGTAGTTGTTACCTGATCCAAACTCTTAGCTGTTGATTGGAGATTGAGAGATTCCTTCATCGCTGAAGCTCGCTCTAAGATAGGATTGGCAAATTCACCCAACTGAATTCCTGAGTAATGTTCTGGTTGTTGGACAGTAACATAGAGGATGAAATCTGGGTTCTCAGCCGGATGCATAGAGACAACAGAGAAGATATAGTTGGTATTTCCCTTTAGATATCCTCCATTTTTCTCATCCGCAATCTGAGCAGTCCCTGATTTCAAGGCTACATTATAGCCAGGAACATTGACGGTTCCTTTACCTGTACTGTGATTGTACATTGTACCATAGGTCGGATCTGTACCAACCATCACCATGTGGTCTCGAGTCAAGCTTGCAGCTTCCTTAGAAACAGGATTTCCCACAACTTCTTTTTGTGACTTACGTACTGTTTGATCATTTGGGTCATAAAGGGCACTGATGAATTTAGGCTCCAACATAACCCCATCATTGGCAATAGCCGTAAAGGCACGAAGCATCTGCGTTTGTGTAACGGAGATCCCTTGACCAAAGGAACTCATGGCAATATTAACGATATTGTCTTCAGGGAGTTGACCAGCGTATTCATCACTCATTCCAAAACGAGTCGGAACCCCAAACTTGAAACGGTTGAGATAATCTAGCCAAGTGCTATCACCCATCTTTTGTTCAAGGAGTGTCATACCAATGTTACTAGAGTGAGCAAAACCTTGCGAGAAGGTCATCATGCCACCACTAGTCAAACCTTCGTTAACGTCCCAGTCCTTGATGGTAGCATCTGCTACTTTCAGTTCACTACTATTGAAATATTCTCCCCCAGGGAAGGTGTTGTTGTCAATCGCTGCCGCCAAGGTCATTACCTTCATGGTCGAACCTGGCTCGTAGTTACTTTGGTAAAGGATATCACGCCAAACAAAGTCTTCGGTAATTCCTTCTTTGGTATCAGCGTCAAAGGTCGGTCTTTGAGTCGTCGCCAGAATTTCTCCAGTCTTGGCGCTGACTAAGGTTGCAGTCATATACTTACCTTTCACCTTTTCCTGGAAGGCATCCATTTGACTTTCCATGAAAGATTGTAATGGACTTGATAGGGTTGTATAAACATCTTTTCCGTTTACTGTTTGTCGAGTAACTTGCTCTGTTCCCGGTACAATATTACCCAGGCGATCTTTTTCGTAAGTAATAATTCCGTCAGTCCCTGCTAACAAGGTATTCAAGGAGCTTTCAACACCAGACGTTCCGATGAGACTCTTTGAACCATCTTCATTCTCATGGAGTTGAGCAAGACCGATGAAGGATGAAGCGAATTTCCCATTTGGATAGCTACGATTTGGACTTGTTGTAAAGTCAATTCCTTGAACATTAGCTGCTTCCAAATCTTTTTTAATGGACATCATGTTGGCATAGGTAATCCCATTGCCCTTAACACCAAAGGAAACTTGTTTGAGATTCGGTTGAGAAAGTTGCTCCTTGACGTAGGATTCATCCATGTCTAGATATTTATGAAAGACTTCTGCAACCTTACTGTACTGAGAATCCTCTACATAGAGAATTTTCCCGGTTGCAGATTTATATTCTTTATCGATAATCGCGTAGACATTATAGGATGTGGCATCCTCTGCAATCGGTGTTCCATTACGGTCATAAATTGTTCCACGTTTTGCAGGAACTGTCCGAGTGGTTTGATGGACCTTACTTGCTTCTTTAACTAGGTTTACACCAAATTTTGAGCCTGTACCAATAATCACCGCAAAGTTAACCAAAAAAACAGCAAAGAGAAAGACGGCCAAAAGGCTCAAATTCTTTCCCACTAATCTGCGGTTTTCTGCTGGAGATTTACGGTTTTTAATGGCAAAGCGTATGATTCTTTCTTTCCAGTTTTTCATTTACTACTCCGCCGATCGGATATTTTCATTATTCAATTGCAAGTCTTGCGAATTTGCAATTCCGGTCAAACGTTCTGATCGGATTAATTCATTAACTTCTTGTTTAGCATCATCCAGCTCTGTCTTTTTCTCTTCAATCTGTGTGTTAACAGTTGTCAAATCATTCTGGACCTGCAAAAGTTTAGTCTGCATATAGACTACACTGATTGCCAAGACAAGAGCAGTGATGGCAATTGAAAGGTAAAAGGCCTTTTCAACACGTGAAATTTTTTTTATACGAGCTTGTAGCAATTGGCTCGTTGTTCCTCTGTTTTCTGCCATTATTTCCTCTTACTTGTGAATTTTTCTTGCCACTCGAAGCTTGGCTGAGTGGGAACGATTATTGGCTTCCAATTCTTCCTTACTTGGTAAAATCGGTTTTCGAGATACCAATTCCATTTTGGGCTTGAGATCGTCTGGGATGAAAGGCAAACCTTTAGGAACTTCAACTGTGGAAGCTTCCTTAAATAACTGTTTGGTCAAGCGGTCCTCCAGCGAATGGAAGGTAATCACTGATATTCTGCCATCTAGAGCCAGCATATCCATAGCCTGCTGGATTGATTCATCTGCAGCACCTAGTTCATCATTGACCTCTATACGGATAGCTTGGAAAATTTGTTTGGCTGGGTGGCCTTTTTTCTTGAGCTCCTTTGCCGGTTTGGCAGATTTAATAATCTCTGCCAATTCGGTTGTCGTCTCAATCGGTTTCTGTTCACGTGCCTGTTCAATTTTTCGAGCAATCTGTTTGGAAAACTTATCTTCTCCATATTTGAAAAAGATTCGAACCAATTCGTGATAGTCATAATGATTAACGACTTCATAAGCAGTCAAATTAGCTTCCTGATTCATCCGCATATCCAGCGGCGCATCCTTCTTATATGAAAAACCACGTTCACGCTGATCCAACTGCGGGCTTGACACACCTAAATCATAACAAATTCCATCAATTTCAGTCACACCTAAGTCATGTAAGCGATCCTTCAAATGACGAAAATTATCCTTGATGAAGGTGACCATTCCCTTTTCGATATAGGGAGCCAAACGTTTTTGCGCATTATCAATGGCATTCTGGTCTTGGTCAAAGGCATAGAGATGCCCTTTCTCGCTTAACTTACTTAATAAATACTCGCTGTGTCCTGCTCCTCCCAAGGTCGCATCAACGTAAATACCATCAGGTTTTACATCTAGCATATCAATGGTCTCATGGAGCATAACCGTTACATGATGAAATTCTTTTGTCATATCTTATCTATTTTACCACAAATCCGACTAGCTTGCACCCACTAAAGCCAAAACATTCCATTGCTACTTTATTCCTTGTATTCAAGAGGTTTCTCAGCTACTTGAGCTAGCGCTGAGTCTTCTTCTAGATTTAAGTGTTGATGAATTGCCTCTGCCACTGCTCTTGGTATACCAACTGCAACAATCTCGTCCACGCTAGCTTCCTTGATTTTTGTCAGAGATTTGAAATATTTCATCAAATTCTGCTTGCGTTTGGGACCTAAGCCTTCGATTCCATCCAATTGAGAAGAGAAGGAATTTTTAGAACGAAGTTGACGGTGGAATGTAATGGCAAAGCGGTGTACCTCATCCTGAATGCGCTGCAAGAGGAAAAATTCCTGAGAATTGCGAGACAACTCTACCACCTCAAGCGGATCTCCAAAAAGTAATTCATGGGTTTGGTGCTTGTCATTTTTTTGAAGTCCTGCAATCGGAATATCTAAGCCTAACTCTTCTTGAATAACCTGCTTAGCAATATTTACTTGACCTTGTCCACCATCGATGACAATTAGATCTGGCGGTGTCAAACCGTCACGCTGGACCCGTCCATAACGTCTACGAATAACCTCTCGCATACTTGCATAGTCATCTGGCCCGACCACCGTCTTGATTTTATACTTACGGTAATCCTTCTTGCTCGGTTTTCCGTTAACAAAAACAACCATAGCAGAGACTGGACTAGTCCCCATAATATTAGAGTTGTCAAAAGACTCGATACGGACTGGGGTTGGAATTTGTAGAAGTCGCCCAAGATTTTCAATAGCACCCTGGGTCTTTTCGACTGATTTTTCTAACAGATTAAACTTTTGCTCTAAACTAACACGAGCGTTTTTGATAGCCAGATTAACCAGTTGCTTCTTCTCCCCTCGTTGGGGCTTGAGAACCTTTGTATCCACCAAAGCCTTGATAGCTTCTTCGTCAATATCCTGAGGTATCAAAATTTCATTAGGTACCAAGTGAGATTTCTCCTGGTAAAACTGCCCCACATAGGTCAGGAAATCCTCGTCCGGATCATTGTAGTAAGGGAAGAGATTGACATCCCGCTCGATCAGTTTACCTTGACGGACAAAGAAAACCTGAACACACATCCATCCCTTGTCTACATAGTAGCCAAATACATCCCGATTTTGAAGATCTTTTGCCATGACTCGTTGCTTAGTCCGCAGAGTGCCAATGGCCTGAATCAAATCACGGTATTCCGCTGCACGTTCAAACTCCATACTTTGGGCTGCCAAAGCCATCTTACTCTTAAGTTCATCAATGATTTTATCGTCTTGTCCCTTGAGAAAATCAGAGACTTCTTGCGCCATAGCCTTGAAATAAGCCTCGTCTTTCTTACAGATGGTGTGAGCCATGCACTGGCCGATATGGTAATAAAAACAAACCTTAGATGGTGGATTGGTACACTTGCGAAAAGGGAAAATCCGATCCAATAGCCGTTTGATTTCATTGGCTGCCCCCACATCCGGATAGGGACCAAAATAGAGACCTCCGTCTTTTTTGACCTGACGGGTGATAATCAAGCGAGGATAGCGCTCATTGGTGATTTTGATGAAAGGATAGGACTTATCATCCTTGAGCATAATATTGTACTTAGGCTTGTTTTCCTTGATGAGATTAATCTCTAAAAGAAGGGCCTCAATATTAGACTCCGTGACAATGAACTCAAAATCTACAATCTCAGACACCAGGGCTTCTGTCTTGGTATCATGGCTCCCACGGAAGTAGGACCGCACCCGATTGCGCAGATTTTTAGCCTTTCCTACATAAATGATAGTGCCGTTTTTATCTTTGTGAATGTAACAACCAGGGCTGGTCGGCAAGAGCTCCAGTTTTGATTTGATCAAGTTATTCATAGTTCCATTATAGCAAAAAGCCCCCTGTATTGCTTAAATCAGAGAGCTCCAGTTCCCTTAGAAAATCACTTATTCCCCAGAATCATACAGTTCTTGAACTTCTTTTACATCTTGAGATTGGATTCCATAATAGGAGCCTGCTGGTTGCATAACCGAAACTTCATTGGTGTGTTCCAAACCAATCGCATGACCTAGTTCATGCTCTGCTGTATGCATGATACGATCATAGCTATAACCATAGTTTGGATTGGATAGATAATAATGATTCAAGCGAACGGTCACTGAAATTAATTGTTTGGTTAGGAGATTTGTCTGACTCTCCGCCTCACCTGCTACAGCTGTCGAACCATCATTCATTTCAGTAGCGAAAATATCGGCCTGGTCCGGTTCGGTTACAAGCTCAAAATTAAAAGCACCAGTCTGGTTCCAGTTGGAAATAGCTTCAGCATAAGCTTTTTGAAAGCTAACATCCATTTGAGGATCGATATAAATCGTTGCTTCTGCCTTTGGCCATTTTGCTCCTGAATCTTGGTGATGATCTGTCTGAGACAAACCTTGCAACGTGCCAGTTTCTTGCCATTGTTGCCAACCTGCTTGGCCGACTTGGACCACTTTGCTAACTTGATTTAAAGTAGCAGGTAAATCACCTGTCACATACCAGAGGATCCCAAAAGTGATGAGAATGAAGAAGATAAGCGTCCATATAAGGCGCCAAAAAATGCGAAAAATCCCTAGTAAAAATCGACATAACACACGAATAATCCAGCCCATAATTGCCCACCTTTCTAAAAAAATAAGAACCCATCTTTAAGCCATGGATTCCCATTCTAAAGATAGATTCTTTATTTTACTGAAACAAACTGAAAGAAAGCTAAAATCAAGACAAGCGTTCTTCCAAAACAAAATCGATTGGCAAAGTAGCTAAAAAGCGTTCCAATTGTTTTTCCCAATAATACCACTCGTGGTTACCCGCACTATGACTATAAGTCACATCAAAACCAAGTTTCTTGAGATTCTTCACTGCTAGATTATTAGCAGTATACAAGAAATCTTGCTCCCCGCACCAAACCCAGAGTTTTGTCTTTTTGTCTGACTTTTTAGCAAGGGTTTCAAGTGAGTAAGGACTATTCACCCAGTCAGTGATTTTGCCAAAAACACCCCTCCAGTAATTATTCGTTCCTAGATTTTGACTTTCAGGAGAAAACTCTTCAAAACTTAGAGCGCCTGAAAAACTAGCTGCATGGGAGAAACGATCAGTTGACAGTGCCAACTTGAAGGAACCGTAACCTCCCATTGAAAGACCAGCGATAAAAGTCTTTTCACGCTTGTTAGTCATATTTGGGAAGAAGCGTTTGAGCACCTTAGGTAGTTCTTCTGCTAGGGCTGTATAGTAGTTATAGCCATACTGAGTATCTGTGTACCAGCCATTACATGTATTTGGCAGAACAACAATCAGATTGGTTCCTCGCACCAAGCGCTCTACGTTGGTCCGTTTAAGCCAACTGTTATGATTTCCTGACATCCCATGAAGGAGATAGAGAACAGGGATATCTGTAGAGTCTGGTTCTGTCACCCGAGATGCATCAGGGTAGAGAACATTTACACCCCACTCCATATCTAAAACTTCTGAGTAATACTCAATCTTCATTACTGCCATAACTTGCTCCTTATTTGTTTGAGATAAGAAAAAGCCGAAACTCGACTTTCTCTCCTTGCTATTTAATCCTTATTTTGCTTCCATGACTACTGGGAGGATAGCTGGACGACGCTTGGTTTGGTCAAAAAGGAATTTTGCCAAATTATCACGGACCTTCCCTTTAAGATCAGCCCAGTCAAAGTCCTCACCTTGGAGATAATCTTCAACGGTTTGGTTCACTAACTCTGTACTTTCACGTAAAATATCGCGACTCTTCTTGAGATAGACAAATCCACGCGTATGTACTCGCGCTTTAGCAATGATCTTCTTCTCACGACGGTTAACAGTGATAGCTACGATAAAGATACCATCTTCTGACAAGACCTTGCGGTCACGAAGAACAACGTTCCCAACATCCCCAATGGCATTACCATCAATCAAGACATCACCTGCAGCAACTGCACCAGATGGAACAAAGTCCCCATGCTCATAAGACATAGTAGTCCCTTTTTTAGGGATAAAAATACGCTCTGGTAGCAACCCAACAGCCATAGCAGCCTTGGCATGAGCATCCAACTCACGGTATTCTCCCTGGATTGGGAAGAGATACTGAGGATGTAAGAGATTAATCATTAATTGAAGATCACGTGCATTCCCATGCCCTGATACACGCAAGCTTTGAGTAATCGGCTTAACGACACCACCTGCTTGGTAGACCATGTTTTCTACACGTGCCATCACAGCCTCCTTAGCAATTGATGGCGTTGTAACGATATAAACCAAGTCTCCATCCTTGATTTCAACATAGCGGTGACGACCGATTGACATTTTACGGAGTCCATTAATCGGTTCACCCATACGACCGGTTTCCAGGATAATTAACTCGTGGTCTTCAAAA
The DNA here is from genome assembly GCF_000411475.1 of Streptococcus sp. HPH0090. GTDB lineage: Bacteria > Bacillota > Bacilli > Lactobacillales > Streptococcaceae > Streptococcus. The sequence continues at coordinate 1,070,412 of NZ_KE150464.1, forward strand.
CGAGACATATCTTTAGGTTTAATCAAGAGACTTTCGTTAGCCAATGACAATTTTTTCAAGCGAATAGCTGTACGAACGATATTTTCAATATCAAATCCAGTCAAAACAACGCGACGTCCTGTCTCTGCAGCAGCATCAAAGACTTGCTGAATGCGAGAAAGGTTACTTGCAACGGCAGCTACGATGATACGTCCATCCCAGTCAGAAATGGTTTGCGTAATTTCATCACCAACTTCACTTTCGCTGGCTACTTGAATATTACTGTCTGCGTTTGCTGAGTCGCTTAGAAGAGCTAAAACTCCTTCGCGACCAATTTCTGCTAAACGACCGAAGTCAGTCGCATATGATTCGCTAGCCGTTTGGTCAAATTTGAAGTCCCCTGTATAAACGATACTTCCTTTAGATGTTTTCAAAACGACACCCAGACTCTCTGGGATAGAGTGAGTTGTGCGGAAGAAGGAAACCTCCGTACCGCCAAAGTCGATTTCTGTATTTTCATCAATAACATGGAAGTCATCGAATTTCTTAACGCTATCATTCCCCTTTACAAATAGCTTAGCAAGTTCGACAGTTAACTCTGAACCAAAGACAGGAACTTTTACTTCTGATAAGAGATAAGGAAGAGCTCCGATTGCATCCGCGTGTCCGTGTGTTAAAAAGACACCGGCAATACGATCACTATTTTCAAACAGATATTCCATGTTTGGAATAACGACATCGACACCCAACTGCTCATTTTCAGGATATTTCAAACCTGCATCTAAAACAAAGATTGAGTCGTTAATTTCTGCGATGTACATGTTTTTCCCATTTTCACGAACACCACCCAAAGTTGTTAATTTAATATTGGTCATTTTCCCTCCGAAGTATTACTATATCGTGTTTGTAGAGTCTATATAACTCTCTTTTTTTAAAAGTTCAATTTACTTTTATCCGAATCTTTTCTTCTCATTATACCATTTTTTTACTAATTTTCAAAATGAAGACAGGATTTCAAGTATAGAACATTCACCACTAAAATCTAAATAACTAGGAAGGAGTAACTAAAAAAAGATTTAGAGTTTCTAAATCTTTTTAATTATTTTTTAGTTTGGATAGATATAAGTGACGTTACCTAAAAATTCATGAGGGTTAAAGAAACCACGGTAATTAGCAATCTGCTTTTGACGTCTGTAGTTTGCTTCCAAGACCTGGATAGAGTTTTCACTTTGAACATCTGTGACATAAGCAACGTGACCATATTCACCACCGTCCCAAACGGCGATTGCACCTACTACTGGAACGCTACCTGTCTTATAACCTTGAGCACTTGCGTAGATTGCCCAAGTGTTAGCATTTCCCCACCAGTTGCTAGCCCAAGGCGCCAATTCTTTCACGCCCCATGTACACTGACCAACAGGGTATGAGTTCCCATAGTTTGTCGGAGTATTCACGACAACATCATCATCTGAAGCTGGATTCAAAGTACTTGTTGCTTCAGAAGCTGGAGCATTGTATGAATAATTCGCTTGAGTTGAGCCGCTCACTTCGAGCACATCACCTGGGTGGATGGTATCAAAAATGTTTTTCCCATTATTAGCAGCCAATACATAAGGATCCATACCACTTGCAGCAGCAATACCAAAAAATGAATCCCCGTCTTGAACAACGTAAGAGTCTGCGCTAACAGTCTGAGCACCAACTGTAGCCAAAATAGCTGTAGATGTTAAACCAAGAGTCAGTTTAGCAACTGTTTTTTTCATAACAATTTTCTCCTAAAATTTTATTGATCATTTTTAATTTTTTTGTTGACAAGAGAATCATACATCTTTTACATGTCAATTATTTTAGAGTTATGTTGTAGTCATGTTACAAATCTGTTTACTTTTACTACATGACGCTCTAAAGAACACAACATTTAAAATTATAAGAGACTACAAAAAAGCTGAGATAGATTACCTCAGCTTCTTTCCTTTTATTTTCCCATCAAGAAATCATACATTTCCTGCACTGTACCTAGTGCCATCATTTCTTGGTCTTTAACAGTTTGTTTGAGATTTTGATAAATCTGACTTTCAGCAATGTCCCGTTTAGCCGCATCTTTATTAACCCTCATCACACCATTTTCAATGGTGACAAAACCAAGCTCTTCAAAAATTTGAATCATCTTAACGAGTAAGATTTGCTCAATTTTAAGATAAGCTGATAGATCTTTTAATTTATAACGGATATCGAATTCTGGAAACTGGTAGATAGTCTTATAAAGCTTAGCAAACTGCTCTCTTGTACCAGAGCCAGTCAAATAGTAGGGCTTGTCGATATCATTTTTAAAGTAGACTGCTAGAAAATCATGTTGCTGGAAAATGTCCTTGAGAATCCTGATGTCTTCCGGGAGATTCTTGATCACAACAGCTTGACTTGAAGAAATATCAGGCAATTCTCCTGTAAAATCAAGTACTGGTTCTCCTTCTGGTAGAGCTGCAGTCTTCCCACGAATATTAAAGAGTTGAACACCGTCTACACGAGCGTCTACCATCATCAACTGGAGGGTTGTTTGTCCATTCCACTGGTTAACGGAAAGAGTGACTGCCAACTCCAGTTGTTTGGTCTGCGCAAATTCTGTCGCTTTCGACCCTTGACCAAAAGCAACTACTTCAAAGTTCGCATTACCTTTGGATATTTTCAATTTCAGGTGACTATCGCCTGCTCCCATAGAACGAGCATTTTCAACTTGAAAATTTCGAATATAGAAGACAGGCTTTTGATTATCCATCCCGAAAGGAGCTAATCGTTCAAAACTTTTAACCGTATCTAAACTCAAGTTTTCCAAATCTAGTTCTTCATCTAGATATAATTTACTCTTACCTTTGGCATCTATCCCTTTGTCTTTTACATAGGTTTCTAAAATTTCTGACAAGGCGTCTAACTGTTCAGCTTCGAGCGTCATACCTGCGGCACCTGCATGGCCACCAAAGGCGATGAAAAGTTCACGATGTGGATCCAAGGCTTCAAAGATATCGACAGCTTCAATACTCCGCGCACTTCCCTTAGCACGTCCATCTTCAAGATTTAAAACAATAACTGTTTGTCCCAGCTCTTCCAATAAGCGACCTGCTACAATCCCAAGTACGCCCGGGTTCCAGCCTTCCTTAGCTAAAACTTGAACACTTTTGTTAGGATCTACCAAACTTTTAGCTTCTTCATAGATGGATTGAACGATTTCCTTGCGTTCTTCATTTTTTTCTTGAATCATGAGGGCAATCTCATGCACCTCTTCATCATCAAAGCCAGTCAGTAAATCAATCGCTGGATTGGGATCATCCAAGCGTCCTAGGGCATTCAAACGTGGCGCCAACTGAAAACCAACTGTTTCACCTGTAATATCACTACTAGCAATTCCTGCAATTTCAAAGAGTTCTTGGAGACCAATTCGTTGAGTATTGCGTAAAACTTCTAGACCGTACTGAACCATGATACGATTTTCATCCGTCAGGCTAACCATATCCGCAATGGTTCCAATGGCAACCAAGTCAAGCAACTCAACCTGCACTTCCTCCAAGAGGGCACAAGCTAGTTTAAAAGCAACTCCACAGCCTGCTAAATGTTTAAAAGGATAATCTGCTTCTGGATGTTCAGGATGGACGATTGCATATGCATCTGGTAAAACTTCTGGCATGGAGTGGTGGTCTGTCACAATGACATCCACTCCCATAGACTGAGCCAAATCAATGGCTTCGTGTCCAGCAACTCCATTATCCACTGTCACAATCAAAGACACACCCTGTTGCTCGATGAAATATTTGTAAACACTGGCATTTGGACCATAACCATCTGTAAAGCGATTTGGGAGATAAACCAGACACTCTGCCCCTAATTGTTCCAAACTCTCCTTGATAATCGAAGCTGAAGTCATCCCATCTGCATCGTAGTCACCATAGACGAGAATCAATTCTCCTCGCTCGATGGCAAGGCGAATCCGCTCAACTGCCTTATCCATATCATGTAATAGATAAGGGTCATGTAAATCTTCCAAAGAAGGTTCTAAAAATTTCTTCAGGCAACTTTCGTCCTTGATTCCACGTTGAAACAACAAACAAGCGACTTCAGAACTCAAGCCTGCACTCTTGGCTATCTTTGTAAAATCCGCATCCTCAACTTGCGGAGAAAATTTCCAATTATAAGTAGGAATTATCACACATTCATCCACTCTTTCTTACGATTCTATTCATTTATTATAACACGATTTTTACTTTTTCTCTTTTTTATATTCTCAGCTTAATAAAGCTAAACCTCAAAACCTTCTGTCCCCATCAATTTTTAAAAAAGAACCAAAGAGCAGTCAAAACCCTAAACTTTTTTGAACAAGAGATATCTATAATCTCAAAATGTTTTCTCTTTATGCTAAACTATTAACATGGAACATCATTTTAATCATCGTGCCGAATCGTTTGATTCTCCCAAAAATAAATTTCTTGCCGAACTTATCATAAAAAATATTGAAAAACAAATGCACGATTTATCAAGTAAATCAATTCTAGACTTTGGAGGAGGAACTGGTCTAATCTCTCTACCTCTAGCCAAAAAAGTAAATTCAGTGACCTTGGTTGATATTTCAGATAAAATGCTGGAGCAAGCTCGTATCAAGATTAAAAACCAAAAACTTGAAAATATAGACTTGATTCATCAAGACTTATTGCATAAGCCATTAGAACAAACATTCGATCTCATTATCGTCAGTCGTGTTCTTCATCATATGCCTAATCTTGATGACAGTCTCGCCATGTTTAAGGAACATTTGACTCATGGTGGACAATTATTTATCGCCGACTATACCAAGCCAGATAAAGAAAAACATGGTTTTATCATTTCTGAACTTGAAGAGAATATAAAAAATCATGGTTTCTCAGACATCCAGACACAAATACTTTATAGTTCAGAAGATCTTTTCCTTAATAAACCTTCACAATTATTTCTCGCATCAGCGAAAAATAGTCTCTCTTCTAAGGGTAGCAACTGAAAAAAATTCTCACCCCATTCTTCCATAAGCCGAGAAACTTTCCCATTGCCTTCTTTCAAGTATTTCTATAAAAAAACTCTCCTTAAAAATCAAGGAGAGTTTTTTTTAATAGCATAGCTTTTAGGAAAACGCTTGCACAATTTTTTACCCCATGTTATACTGATTTAAAAATAAATTTATAGGAGACTATTGATGAAAAACATATTTCCTCAGCACTAGAAAAAAATGGTTTATAGTATTCGTTCTCTAAAAAATGGAACAGGGTCAGTACTTATTGGTGCTAGCTTTATCCTACTAGCTCTTGCAACTCCTCATGTTACTGCAGATGAGAATTTATCAAGCACTAGAGAAAATGTAAGCGCTGTTACTGTTAACCCTGCAGATACAAATTCTATGCCAGTTCCAATTCCTGTTTCTGACCAAAACAATGAAAGTGATTCCCTCGAAACTGAAGAAAAGGCTAAAAAATCTGAAGTAGCTTTAACTACTGAAAATGCTAAAGCTGAGGGTGCAACAACCAATCCTTCTAGCGATCAAGTAGAAAAGAAAGACGAGCCAGCCACAACTTCAGAGGATAAAAAAACTGAAGTAGCTGCAAGTCCAGTTTCAGATGAAAAAACAAAAGTAGAAACTAATTCTGAAACTCCAATCGCAGACAACTACTTCCGTATCCATGTAAAAAAACTCCCAGAAGAAACTAAGGATTCTCAAGGACTTTGGACCTGGGACGATGTCGAAAAACCATCTGAAAATTGGCCAAATGGAGCCCAGTCATTTAAAGATGCCAAACGAGATGACTATGGCTACTACCTGGATGTCAAACTCAAAAATGATCAAGCCAAGAAGGTCAGCTTCCTCATCAACAATACAAAAGGAGATAATCTTACTGGAGACCGTTCTGTAGAGCGTCTCTCTCCAAAAATGAATGAAGCTTGGCTAGATGAAAACTATAAAGTATACAACTATCAACCTCAACCAGCAGGAACTATTCGTGTCAACTATTATCGAACAGATGGAAATTATGATAAAAAATCCCTCTGGTACTGGGGTGATGTCAAGAATCCAAGTAGTGGAGAATGGCCTGATGGAACAGACTTTACCGAAACTGGAAAACACGGTCGCTACATTGATATTCCACTGAATGAAGCTGCAAGAGAATTCGGTTTTTTATTACTAGACGAAAGCAAAAAGGGAGATGATGTGAAAATCAGAAAAGAAGACTATAAATTCACAGATTTGAAAAATCACAGTCAGATTTTCCTCAAAGATGATGATGCAACTATCTACACCAACCCATATTATGTTCACGATATTCGCATGACTGGTGCTCAACATGTCGCTAAGTCTCGTATCGAAAGCAGTTTTTCTACCCTAGTTGGTGCCAAGAAAGAAGATATCCTCAAACATTCTAACATCACTGACCACCAAGGGAACAAAATAGCCATCACAGATCTCGAACTAGATGAAGCTGGTAAGAAAGTAACCTACATCGGTGACTTCTCTGATACTCAAAACCCTTACACAGTTGCTTACGATTCAGATCGTTTCACAACTCGTTCTAGCTGGCGTCTCAAGGACGAAACCTACAGTTACGACGGTCCTCTCGGTGCTAACCTCAAAGAAGATGGCAAGCGCGTTGAACTCACCCTCTGGTCTCCAAGTGCCGATAAAGTTGCCGTTGTCGTCTACGATAAGAGAGATCCTGAAAAAGTGGTCGGAACTGTAGCCCTTGAAAAGGGAGAAAAAGGAACTTGGAAACAAACTCTAGATGAAAATTCAGGTCTCGGCATCAGTAACTACACTGGTTACTACTACCACTACCAAATCGAACGCCAAGGCAAATCCATCCTTGCGCTAGACCCTTATGCTAAATCACTAGCAGCTTGGAATAGCGATCTAGCAAAAACAGATCCTGCTCATAAAGTTGCTAAAGCTGCCTTTGTAGATCCATCAAAACTAGGTCCACAAGACTTGACCTATGGTAAAATTCGCAACTTCAAATCACGTGAAGATGCTGTCATCTATGAAGCCCATGTTCGCGACTTCACTTCAGATCCTGCCATCGCAAAAGACTTGACAAAACCCTTTGGTACCTTTGAAGCCTTTATCGAAAAGCTTGACTACCTCAAGGATTTAGGTGTTACCCACATCCAACTCCTTCCTGTCTTGTCTTACTACTATGTCAATGAATTGAAGAACCAAGAACGCTTAGCTGGTTATGCTTCAAGCAATAGCAACTACAACTGGGGTTATGACCCTCAAAACTACTTCTCCTTAACCGGTATGTACTCAAGTGATCCTAAGAATCCAGAAAAACGTATCGCAGAATTTAAAAATCTCGTGAACGAGATCCACAAACGTGGCATGGGAGCCATCTTGGACGTAGTATACAACCATACTGCCAATGTCGATATCTTTGAAGACCTTGAGCCAAACTACTACCACTTCATGGATGCTGATGGTTCGCCACGTACTAACTTTGGTGGTGGTCGTCTAGGAACAACCCACTACATGTCTAAACGTGTCTTGGTAGACTCTATCAAGTACCTGGTTGACACCTACAAAGTGGATGGTTTCCGTTTCGATATGATGGGAGACCACGATGCAGCTTCTATCGAAGAAGCTTATAAGGCTGCACGCGCCCTCAATCCACACCTTATCATGTTAGGTGAAGGCTGGAGAACCTACACTGGTGATGAAAATACGCCTGTACAACCTGCTGACCAAGATTGGATGAAGAAAACAGATACTGTCGCTGTCTTTTCAGACGACATCCGCAACAACCTCAAGTCTGGCTATCCAAACGAAGGGCAACCTGCCTTTATCACAGGTGGTAAACGTGATATCAATACCATCTTTAAAAATCTCATTGCTCAACCAACCAACTTTGAAGCGGACAACCCAGGAGATGTTATCCAGTATATCGCAGCCCATGATAACTTGACCCTCTTTGACATCATTGCCCAATCTATCAAAAAAGACCCAAGTAAGGCTGAGAACTATGCGGAAATACATCGTCGTTTACGACTTGGAAACCTCATGGTCTTAACGGCACAAGGAACACCATTTATCCACTCTGGTCAGGAGTATGGACGTACCAAACAATTCCTGGATCCAGCCTATAAAACTCCTGTTTCAGAGGATAAGGTTCCAAACAAATCTCACTTGTTGCGTGATAAGGACGGCAATCCATTTGTCTATCCATATTTCATCCATGACTCTTATGACTCTAGCGATGCTGTCAACAAGTTTGACTGGACTAAGGCTACAGATGGTAAAGCTTTCCCTGAAAATGTCAAGAGTCGCGACTACATGAAAGGACTGATTGCTCTTCGTCAATCTACAGATGCCTTCCGACTCAAGAGTCTGCAAGATATCAAGGAGCGTGTCCGCCTCATTACTGTCCCAGGACAAAATGGAGTTAAAAATGAAGATGTGGTCATCGGCTACCAAATCACTGCTCCAAATGGAGATATCTACGCTGTCTTTGTAAATGCAGATGAAAAGGCTCGTGAATTCACTCTAGGAACAGACTTTGCTCACTTAAGAAATGCTGAAGTTTTGGCAGATGAAAATCAAGCCGGACCAGTAGGAATCGCTAAACCTCAAGGTCTCGAATGGACTGAAAAAGGCTTGAAATTGAACGCTCTCACTGCTGTCGTTCTCCGCTTGTCTCAAGGTGGCGCCATCGTCGCTCCAGCCGTAGAAGAAAAACCAGAATTTGATCTTTCTAGCTTGGAAGTCGAACCAGAACAAGGTCAAGCTCAAAACCTAGCAGCCAATCCTGAAACTCAAGAAACTGCTGCAGAGGCTCACTCTCAGAACCTCCTTCCAAACACAGGAACTGAGAGCAAATCCCTCCTTGCTCTTGCTGGATTCAGCATCCTCTCCCTTCTCGGACTTGGAAGTTTCCTAAAGAAAAAAGAGAAATAATAGGGTTATAGGCTTCAATAATTCAGCACTTTATAAATAATCAACAAAAAAGCAAGAACTAAAAAATTCTTGCTTTTTTAAATTAGAGAGTCAAAATTGAGACTTTTATTACCAGAGGATTCCCTTATAAGAAAAGAGGAACTAAATTCCTCTTAACTTTTTATTTTTGCTTTTGCATCTGCCACTAGTTGAGCAAGACTAGTTTGACCCAACTCCTGCTCCATTGCCATCTGAATCTTATCGAGTTTTTGATCCAAAACCCCATGAATATTGGCTCCAACTGGACAATTTGGATTTGGATTGTCATGAAAACTAAAGAGTTGACCAGTCTTTCCGAGGCATTCAACAGCTTGATAAACATCTAAGAGACTGATATCTTCAAGATTTTTGATGATTTCTGCTCCTCCAGTCCCACGCGCAACAGAAATCAAGTTCGCTTTTTTCAGTTGGGACAAGGTTTTACGGATAATAACAGGATTGACTCCTACGCTACTAGCTAGCAAATCACTGGTAACTTTGTTTTCTTTTCCTTCAAGAGCAATGATAACCAGCATATGGGTTGCAATGGTAAAGCGACTTGAAATTTGCATGCAGTTCTCCTTTTTCGTTAACTAAGCTCATTCTTCTCTTATATTTATTATAACTCCTCTAGTTGTAATGTCAAGAGTTACGACTGAGCCAGTCATCCAATTCTGCATCATGTCCTTCATTTTGAGCAATTTCATGGAGTAATTCTTGATTATGAGTGTGGTGAATTCCATTGACTAAGCTTTCATAGTAAATTTTATAGTAGGGCAACTGTAACTCTCTAGCCAGCTGCAATTCTGCCTCAACATCATAATCAACACGTCGAAAGTCTACATCCTTCAGTCCTTTGTCATCAAAGTCCAAAATCATATACTGGGCTCGCAAGTCCCCACGCAGACTTGCTGATAAAAAGAATGGTTGCCCAATCGAACCAGGGTTCAAAATAAGTTGCCCACCACTTCCATAGCGAAGAAACTGTTGATGAATATGCCCATAAATCGCAATATCACAGTCAGGATTCGTCACCAAACGGTCAAAATCTTCCTGCTTACCAAGATGAATCAGTTCTCTTCCCCAATTTTTATCCGGTAAATGATGACTAATCCCCACCTTTAGATTTCCAAACTGGCGATGGGTGTGCATAGGAAAATCCTGAAGTTCTTCAATCTCATCTAGACTAATTTCTTCCATGATATACTGACATTGACGCAAAAGATAGCGATGACTGGGTCTTCTAGTATCTAATTTGCGGTGAGCAGCCCGCCATAAACTTTCTTCCCAATTCCCCAGAACCCGAACCGTAATCGGCAATTCCTCCAATCGTCTGAGGATACTTTTTCGTCCTGTTCCTGGCATGAGAATATCTCCCAAAAGCCAATATTCCTCAACTCCTGCCTTTTCCGCATCTGTGAGAACTGCTTCCAATGCTCCTGTGTTGCCATGAATATCTGAAAGTACCGCAATTTTTGTCATATCAATCCCTCTTGTTTTCTCACATTTAATTATAGCACTCTTAAAAGCAAAGTCAAAAGCGTTTTCCTTCCTATCATTTTTTACTTTACTTTTTTAGTGAAAAGGATTACAATGAGGATGATAAGAAATGAGGAGGTTTTTGCTATGACACAACGTTACGAAAACATCATGGTAGCAGTCGACGGTTCTAAAGAAGCTGATTTGGCTTTTGTTAAGGGAGTTCAGTCAGCTGTGCGTAACCAAGCTAAATTAACCATTGCCCATGTCATTGACACTCGTGCTCTTCAAAGTATTTCAACATTTGATGCTGAAGTTTATGAAGAGTTACAAGTGGAAGCCCAAGACTTGATGGCAGAATATGAAAAGCGTGCTAGAGACGCTGGTCTTACAGACATAAAAGTTGTCATCGAAATGGGAAATCCTAAAACTCTTTTAGCCAAAACAATCCCTGAACAAGAACATGTTGATTTGATTTTGGTTGGAGCAACTGGGCTTAACGCCTTCGAACGTTTGCTTGTCGGATCTTCATCAGAATATATCCTACGCCATACAAGTGTTGACCTTCTCGTTGTTCGAGACAAGGATAAAACTTTATAATGAGAACAAAAGAGGTCGGGAAAATCCCGGCCTCGCTTTTTATTAGTGATAGCCTTTTATACAGCGAGGACTATATTCGTCAAAAAATCCTAAACTAATCTGTAAAGTAAAGGAGAGGATGTTCAAAATTGACAGTGCTTTCATAAAATGCTATACTAAAAACAACTGAGAATGTATTCGCAGTTTAGAAAAGGAGACCCATTTTTTTGCCACTTGTTATAGACAACTTGGCATTTTTACGTCTAAGGGTATCATACATTTTGTTTTGAAACTACTTACTCCATTTTCCTAGTTCTCTATTAACAATCCCTCGGGGTGATGAGCCCTTCGTTAACTAAATTAGCTAACCTCATCTATCATAGTAGCACTTTTCAAAGTCACTAATTCCGTATTCTTCTATCTTGAAGATGATAGATTGTTGTACACCTGCCTAAACTATTACAATAATCTATGAGCTTAATTCGAAAGGATTGTATATGTCAAAAACAAAGAAAATACTTTTACTTATTTTCTGTATTCTTATCTTGACAGTCTTCCTCCCCATCTTGATTGATTACCAACAAGCAAGTGACTTAGGCATTCAATTGTTTAGTTGGAGAGAATGGAGTTTTGCTACATTCATTTCAAAATACATTTTTTGGGGGACATTAATCCTATCAGTATTAGTTTTATCATCAATCCTAGTTATACTATTTTATCCTAAACAATATCTGGATATTCAATTAGGTACTAAAGATGATAAGCTTAAACTAAAAAATTCAGCTATTGAAGGGTTCGTTAGATGTGTTGTTGATGAATATGAGTTGATTAAAAATCCAACTATCCGTGTAAATATCAGAAGAAATAAATGTTTTGTTTACGTGGAAGGTAGAATAATTACTTCAGACAACATCTCTACTAAGTGCCAGTCAATTCAAAATGAAATAACTCAAGGATTAAGGCAGTTTTTTGGTCTTGAACGTGAGGTAAAACTTGAAGTTTTGGTTAAAAACTATCAACCTCCAACTCAACACAAGAAAACTACAAGTCGTGTAGATTAAGGAAGTGAAAAGATGGAATTACTTAAAAAGTATCAGTATCCAATTTTATCAGGCTTAATAGGTATTATTCTAGCTTGTTTAATTATTTCCTTTGGTTTCTTCAAAACACTATTTGTTTTGATTTTCGGAGCTTTAGGAATTGTAATTGGATTATATATCCAAAAAAACTATATAAATAAATAATAAGGAGTTGCATATGTCAAACTTGGAAAAAAACGTTTCTACAGAAAAAAATGAATCTACTGCTACTACTCATGAAGTAAAAGGAAGCCTTACTTATGAAAATAAGGTTATCCAAAAAATTATTGGTCTAGCACTAGAAAAAGTACCTGGTCTTTTGGACGTTGATGGAGGATTTTTCTCTAATTTAACTGAAAAAATTATTAACACAGATAATGTTACTCGTGGAGTTAATGTTGAAGTTGGTAAGACACAAGTTGCTGTCGATTTGAATGTTGTTGTAGAATACAAAATTAACGTTCCTGAACTATACAACAAAATTAAAAAAGTTGTCACTTCTGAGGTTTCACAAATGACAAATCTTGAAGTTGTTGAAGTAAATGTGAACGTTGTTGATATCAAAACAAAAGAACAATTTGAAGCAGATTCAGTGAGTCTTCAAGATAGAGTAACTGACGTAGCAGAGTCAACAGGTGAATTTGCATCCGAACAATTTGGAAAAGTTAAATCTGGTTTCAGTAATGGTGTATCAACTGCTAAAGAAAAAGCAAGTGAAGGTGTCGAAGCTGTAAAAGATGTAACATCTAAAGAAAAAAGTCGTGTAAACTAGCTCCAAAATCTAATATGAACAAAAATACCTATTGAATAAATCCAATAGGTATTTTAATTTTTCATCTTGAAGCTTCTAACTCATTCTATTTTCTCTTTCCTTATGGCGTTCATAAGCCTTAATTTGGCGCTCTATCTCCTTTTTGATCGCAGGTTCTGGAGCATATTTTTCTTTCCAGTTATCTGGTTTCAAGATTTTGTGGGTTACTGGATCAAAATGAGCTTTACCATCTGGGAAGATTTTACCCATATTCGCTTGATGGACAATCTCAAAGATTCTCTCTGGGTCTACCCCCATCAGAACAAAACTACCATAAGTAAAGTAGAGCGTATCAATCAAAGCATCTACTTGACCAACGAGGCTTTTCTCAGCTGGTGTTGACTTACTTACTTTTTCTGCTGCTTTATCGAGTGCTCGATGCAAATCTTGTACGGCTTGTTGGAATTCCTCTTCAGAATTGCTGGCAGCGCGGACAAACTCAACTAACTCTTCAATCTTAAAGCCAGCACGGTGAGTTGCCCCTTCTAAATCCCAAGCGATAGGTTCTTCTTGAGTTCGCTCATCCATCATGTGATGGAAGGTTTTGACTTTATTGAAATGATAGTCGCGACTAACAAAGACTTTTTCAGAAGCCAAGACTCCAAAATATTCTAAAGCCTTGTGAATGCCGTCATCTTGGTTGCTGGCAGTAATATGCTTGGCAACCTCTTTCACACTACTGCTACCATTTCCCATGGCAACAGACATCCCAACTCCAGCCAACATCTCCAAGTCATTATCTGAGTCACCAAAGGCCATGACTTGATTGAGATCAAAACCGTACTCTTTTCCGACACGGCGAATTCCTTCCAACTTGGAATTTCCTTGATTGATAATATCCGCCGCAAAAGGATTACTCCTAGTAAACTTGAGATGACTTAATTGCTCAGCCGCATGATTGGTCTCCTCAGGAGTCATCAACATGAGCACCTGGTAGACCGGTTGGTTAATCAAGTCCAGCAAATCATCTTCCTTCTGAGGTAGCGCCTTGCTGATCATGCGATTAAAGGAATGACTTACAGTACGTGTTAAGAACTTAGGCACAAAACGACTAACTAATTGTGACAGAGGACTAAGCCCAAAGGACATGATACGAGAACCGACAACATCTTGTCTCCTTCCCATGGCAATCTCTTTTCGATTTTCCTTGGCATAAGAGATGATTTGTCTGAGACTTCTCTTATCAATAGGGCTAGCAAAAAGAACACGGTCTTTGTTAAAGATATATTGGCCATTGTAGGTTACTGCAAAATCCAGGTCTAAGTCGTCCATCAAATCCTTAACAAAAAAAGGTCCTCGCCCTGTTGCTACTCCAACAAGCACCCCTTGCTCTTTCACAATCTTGATAGCTTCTTTAGTGGACTTCAAAACACTCTTACGGTCATTTACAAGCGTTCCATCGATATCAAAAAAAACTGCTTTGACTTCCATCCTATCTCATTCCTTTCTTTTATGATACAATGATTATACCACATTTCAGAAAAAGTGAGTGAATCATGACTAAGAAAATCCTTGTTTTACATACTGGTGGTACTATTTCCATGCAGGCAGATGAATCTGGAGCTGTAAGAACTAGTGCTGACAACCCTATGAACCATATCTCTAATCCACTCGAAGGCATCGAAGTCCATTCCTTGGATTTTTTAAATTTACCAAGTCCACATATCAAACCCAAGCATATGCTAGCTCTTTACAAAAAGATAAAAGAAGAGGCAGCTGCATACGATGGCGTTGTGATTACACATGGGACAGATACTCTAGAAGAAACTGCCTATTTTCTAGATACCATGGAGGTTCCTCATATGCCTATCGTTTTAACAGGTGCTATGAGATCTTCCAATGAACTAGGAAGTGATGGCGTCTATAATTATCTTAGCGCCTTACGTGTGGCTAGTGATGACAAGGCTGCAGATAAGGGTGTGCTAGTCGTTATGAACGACGAAATTCACGCTGCGAAGTATGTCACTAAAACACATACTACAAATGTTAGTACCTTTCAAACACCGACTCACGGTCCACTTGGACTCATTATGAAGCATGAAATTCTCTACTTCAAAACGGCAGAACCTCGTGTTCGTTTTGACTTGGACCACATTCAGGGATTGGTTCCTATCGTACCTGTTTATGCGGGCATGACTGAGGAGCTTCTTGATTTACTTCCTGTAGATCAGTTAGATGGGCTGATAATTCAAGCTTTTGGTGCTGGAAATGTGCCTAAAGAAACTGCTCAAAAACTGAAATCTCTCTGTCAAACAGGACTTCCTATTGCACTCGTTTCTCGTTGTTTCAATGGGATTGCAGAACCTGTTTATGCCTATGAAGGCGGAGGAATTTGCCTTCAAAATGATGGTGTTTATTTTGTAAAAGAATTAAATGCTCAGAAAGCACGTCTTAAACTCCTTATTGCGATTAATGCAGGACTAAAGGGCGATGAACTCCGAGCATATATGGAAGGATAAGAAAAACCAGGAAATCAACTGATTTCCTGGGATTTTTTGTTAGTCTTTACGAGTTGATTTACGCTCTGTCAAACCGTGAGGGAGAAGAACTTCACGTTCCTCCAACTCTTCTTTATGCATAATCTTCGTCAACATACGCATACTAATCGCACCAAGGTCATACAAGGGTTGTGCGATAGTAGTCAGGTTTGGTCGAGTAAAGCGTGCGATTTGAGAATCATCACTTGTAATGATTTCAAAGTCTTCTGGTACTGAAACTCCATGGTCAGCTAAGCTGTTCAAGAGACCTGCCGCCAATTCATCACCAGTCACAATCGCCGCAGTTGCTTTTGAAGAAACTAAGCGTTCTGCCAAGGCATAACCATCATCATAGCGATATTTTGATTCGAATACAAGACCTTCACTATAGTTGACTCCAGCCTGTTTCAAAGCTTCCTTATAACCAACCAAGCGAACTTTACCATTGATATCATCTACTAATGGGCCACTCACAAAGGCAATCTTTTTGTTACGTTTCAATAAATGACGAACAGCATCCGCAGTAGCATTCTTATAGTCAATGTTAACACTTGGAAGTTGGTGTTCAACATCTACTGTTCCTGCAAGAACGACAGGAGTACGTGAGCGTGAAAACTCTGAACGAATCTTCTCTGTCAAATGGTAGCCCATAAAGATAACACCATCAACTTGTTTTGAAAAAAGTGTGTTTACTACGGCTACTTCTTTTTCATCATCTTCATCACTATTAGCGAGAACGATGTTGTACTTGTACATCTCTGCAATGTCATCAATCCCTTTTGCGAGAGCCGCAAAATAAGTGTTTGTGATATCTGGAATGACAACCCCAACAGTTGTTGTACGTTTGCTTGCCAAACCACGAGCAACTGCATTGGGACGATAGTCAAGGCGATCAATAACCTCTAGAACTTTCTTACGAGTGTTCTCTTTGACATTTTTGTTGCCATTAACTACACGACTGACGGTTGCCATTGAAACTCCTGCTTCTCGGGCAACGTCATAAATTGTTACTGTATCATCTGTGTTCATACCGTTTCCTTTCTAATGTTGAAAATTTTGTTTTCATGTTTACACTACCACTAGTTTACCATTAATTGTAAGCATTTTCAAGGGATATATAAAGTTTCTTTGAAAAAATTTTACTGTAAATCATATTTTCTGAAATCAGTTTACTTTTCTTGATTTTTAGAGATGTTTGCAGTATGATAATAAAAAAATGAAGTAGGAGGCATCGATGGCTTTCACGGATTCGCATCGACGTTGTGCCAGTTTTGGTGTAGTAACTAATCTCCCAGATGATGTTATCGATTCAATCTGGTATATTATCGATCATTTTTTAAAGCATGTTTTTGAATTAGAAGATGAATTGGAATTTCGACTATTAAATAACGAAGGCTCTATCACCTTCCGCTTTTCTAGTAAACATCTGCCTACAACGATTGACTTTGATTTTAATCATCGTTTTGATCCTTTGTATCCACCCAAAGTACTTGTGATGGATATGGACGGCAAGGAAACCATTCTCCTCCCTGAAGAAAATGACCTATTTTAAAAACTCTAGTCTCCTGACTAGAGTTTTATTTTTATTAATAAACAGATCGACTGACCACGATACCACCTGGTTTTTTAAATTCTAAATCTAGATAATCCTGATAGGTTCCAGGAACGATAAACCCTTGCGGGCTCAGGATATCTGTCCCAGCTTCTCCAACGATAGAATCTGCTAGCAGAACACAGTTGGTACTAAGGACAAAATAGGTTTTGTATTTAGACGATTTAAACTTATAGAGACTGGCATCTGCTTCATGTTTCAATTGATAAGAGTAAGTATGTTTGATTTCCCCTTCTCTTCTTTTCATCAACTGCGAACTTGGTTCCCAAGGGATTAAAAGATTCTCTATTTCTTTCAATCGCTCTTCGATTGCCTTTTTCTGTTGTTCAGACAAGCTCAAGCCATAAGCAAATAGCGTTTTCTGGCTTTCTCTCTTACAGAGTTCAATATATTTTTCTCGATTGGCCTTAAAAAAAACACCGTCGCCAATCGTCCCAAACAAGCGCTCTGAGTGAGGGTCATAGGAACCATATGAAATAACCTGACCTTGATAGCAAATATCTACATGTCCCATTGCCAAGAAGAAAGACGATTCTGAAGCATGGATAAAAATTTCTAGATCAACTGATTTTTCATTTTTTCTCTCTGAATGTACTTGACTTTCTTCCGTTTGATGGGTCGCTAAGGTTTCATTCCACTTTCGTAAGGTGTTAATGGGAATCAAAGCTGTCACAAATATAGGCAGTGTCATTCTCATTCTGCGCTTCAGCTTGGGATTGCTTCTCCCTTTTTCAAAAAATAAACCATCCCTGAAACTGCTCGACCCCAACATGATTAAGTAAAAACCTAACAGAAGCAACTCAAAATTTGTTGCATCATGGAAAGGGGAGATACTGTAGAGACCAAATCCCATCATCCACACAGCATCAAATAAGTAATTGACCCTTGGACGAATATGATTCTTCCGATAAATCAACCAGGTAATCAGACTAATCAGACCAGTACACAATTGATAACTTCCAATAGCAATGACTAAGAAATAGAGGGCTATTCCCTGCAGAATGACAGAATCAAATAGGATGACAGCAACAAAGAGCTTGGCTAATGTTACAAAAATATTTTCTCTACGGGACTTTTCCTGAAACCATCGTGTCAATAAATGCCAAACTGCTGACAAGAAAAAGTAACCCATCAATAGCTGGTAACCCAATCTCGGTACTATCTGCCCAAAACAAATCAGGAGAAGACCAAGGATAATAGCTAGCGCTCCCTCCCCTAGACTTCTCCATTTACTATAAGTTTCGGAAAACTTAGGCATTTTCTTTCTCCAATTGACTATACAAGTGACGAATCGGTTGTCCTAGCACTGGATGAATAAAATGCGGAGCTATTTCTTGAAGGGATTCTAGGACAAAAAGGCGCTCGGGAATATAGGGATGTGGCAAGATGAGGGCGTCAGTATAGATCACTTGGTCCTCTACAAATAGCAAATCCAAGTCAATCAAGCGTGGTCCCCAATGTACCTCTCTAACTCGTCCCATTTCTGACTCAATCGCCAACAAGGTTTCTAACAAGATTGGAGCTGGCAACCAGGTTTCCACTTCAATGACTTGATTGGCAAAGCTATCTTGCTCTACCCCGCCCCAAGGCTCAGTCGTAATTACGCTAGACTCCTTGAGAACATGGATGCCACGAGCTCGCATTTTGTCAATCGCTTGCTCAAGATTAGCTGTCTTATCACCCATATTACTTCCTAGTGCGATAAAAGCTCGTTGTTTACGACGATGGATGGTTACTGAACAGGTATCTAGTGGTAAATGGACAGGTGCCCATGGTTTTTTGAGCTCCAATTCAATCTCTTGAACGATAGGGTAAGTCTCAAAAGTGCGTTCTACTAGTTTGTAGGCTACTGTTTCAATCAAGTCTTCACTTACTTCCTGAAACCAAGTCGTCCATTGCTGACAAAGTTCCCCATAATGGATAGAAGACTCCAAGTCCAACTCCGTCGCAGCCTTGGTCATATCATAGGATAAGCTAGCTGAAATGACAAACTTTTGCCCTAATTCCTTCTCACTAGGGAAGAGTCCATGAAAGGCAAAAACTTCCAGATCCTTAATGCGCAATTGATCCATAACTAGTCCTTTCTAGAAAAATCTACTTAAAACAGATTTCTTATAGTCCCATCAAACGGTATGCTTGATCTCGGAGGTCTTTATCCGTTTCAAAGACTCCACGAGCTACAGTGGTTAAGGTAGCAGTCCCTGGTTTTCGAACACCTCGCATACTCATACACATATGCTCCGCTTCAATAACAACGAAAGCACCTTTGGCACCAAGATAGTCCATCAAGGCGTCAGCTACTTCGATATTCAAGCGTTCTTGAATTTGTGGCTTTTTAGCATAAACTTCAACTGTACGTGCAAGCTTCGACAAACCTGCTACACGGCCATCTGGGATGTAAGCAATATGGGCTTTCCCATAAAATGGCAAGAAGTGGTGTTCACACATGGTATGGAAAAAAATATCCTTTTCCACTACCATATTGTCATCAATAATCTCAAAGGATTTTGACAAATGTTCCTCTGCAGTTTGACCAAGTCCTGAAAAAATTTCTTGGTACATGCGAGCTACACGGGCAGGAGTTTCCTGCAAGCCTTCGCGGTTGACATCTTCACCGACTGCCTCGATAATCATTTTGACAGCCTTCTCAATTTTTTGTGTATCCATTCGCTAGTTTTTCCTCTCCATCAGATAGGCTCTCACCTGGCTCAAGAAATACAAGGAGCCCGTGATGATCCTAACTGTTTTTTCCTCTTCATTTTCTGGTTTTTTCTGATCTAGAAACGCCTGCCAACTTTGATAATTGAGATTTCTAGAATGAGCTGCTTGTCTGAGCAGCTCTTCGGCGGTTGCTCGTCCATCATCAAAGCGCGTTAGTGTAAGCTCAGTATCTGGCAAGATTTCTAATAAATCTAACATGTCCTCCAAGGCCTTGGTTTTGATGCATGTAAAAAGTATTTCCTTGTGATAATCAGCAAAGCGTTCTTTCAGGGTAGCTAATAAAGCTTTGATTGCATGTGGGTTGTGGGCCCCATCTAAAATCATCAAGGGACTTCTAGAAACAACTTCAAAGCGTCCAGGCCAACTTGTTTCTTCTACGGCTTGAGCCACTATATCATTTTCTGGCAATTCTCGTCCAGTCTCTTGACAATAGGCATCCAACAAAGTTAATGCCATTCCAGCATTCTCTATCTGGTGCAAACCAAGCAGACCTGTTTGAAAGCGACCTTGTCTAACAGAACTTGTATAGTCAAATACCTCTCCAGTGATAATACTTTCACGATGGCTAACCTGATAGGCATCTCCATAGGACAGTCTAGGAGCCTGTTTTGCTTCCGCAATTTGGTCAATAACCGCCAAGGCTTCTGGGACAATGTTCCCCGTTACAAGAGTAACTCCTTGTTTGATAATTCCAGCCTTCTGCTCCGCGATAGCTTCCAAGCTATCCCCTAGTAGAGCTACATGGTCCAACCCAATGGTCGTAATACCTGTTAAGA
Source organism: Streptococcus sp. HPH0090 (assembly GCF_000411475.1). Taxonomy (GTDB): domain Bacteria; phylum Bacillota; class Bacilli; order Lactobacillales; family Streptococcaceae; genus Streptococcus. The sequence goes on from NZ_KE150464.1 coordinate 1,090,893, forward strand.
TAGGCTGACAAACATTGGTACTATCCAAAAGTCCGCCCATACCTACTTCCATAATGGCCACATCGACTTGCTCAGAAGCAAAATAGTCATAGGCTATAGCAGTGATAATCTCAAACTCTGTCGTCCCTCGCAAATCATGAGCATGCTCCCCCTCAAGTAGTGAGCGATAGTTTACCATCAAGGTCTCTAATCTTGCTTCTGGGATAGATTCCTCATTAATGGCAATCTGATCGGTATAATGAATCAGATAGGGTGAGCTAAAGACTCCAACTCTTAGCCCCATCTTTTCCAACATATTCTTCAAAAAGGCTATAGTAGACCCCTTACCATTGGTTCCTCCGATATGGATAACCTTGAGTTTCAGATGGGGATTGCCACGTAAGGCTAATAGCTTCACCATCCTCTCCAAACCAAAATGCGGTTGGTCTGTCCGATAGTTAGCTATCCACTGTTTCGTTTCGTTTTTATTCATCTTATTTATACTGTTTCAAGTTTAAATTTTCCGCATCATCTGCCAGACGGATGGCTGATGCGATTTCAACTGCCATCTTGTGGCTGGCTACATCGTGTACACGCACCACTTCTACACCCTGTCTAGCAGCGATACTAGTCACATGAGCTGAAGCCGTATCACGATTGCGGAAACCAGCTTCAGTTTCTGGGTTTACTTCAAAACCATTTTCTTCCAGAATATTGATGACAAAGCGCTTGCGAGAGACTCCTAAAAAGATAGGATAGCCCATCTCGTGTAATTTATCAAGGTCACGTAGAAGTATGAGATTTTCCTTTTTTGTCAAGCCAAAGCCAATCCCAGGATCTAGCATAATCTTTTCTTGCGAAATGCCTGCTTTTCCCGCTCTTACTAGAGCACGGTCAAAGAAAGCTGTCATCAATTCTTCTACTGGTAGTTGTTCAAAGTCTGCTAAGTCTTCTTTTGTAAAAGGCTCTCCAAAGCCAAAATGAGGGAAGATAAGTGAACTAGGGTGCTGAGGGCGTGCCATGACTGGATTAAACATGATGACTACCTGAGCTCCAGCTTTAGCAACCACATCCGCCATCTTCTCATCACCCATAAGACCTGTAATGTCATTGACTATATGGGCCCCAGCCTTTAGAGCTGCTTCTGCAACTTGACTTTTCCAAGTGTCTACCGAAATCAAAACATCACTTTCTTGACGGATAGCCTTAATGACTGGAACCACACGTTGGATTTCCTCTTCAATCTCAACATAGCTACTTCCAGGTCGAGTGGATTCTCCACCAATATCTAAAATAGTAGCACCTTCAGCAATCAATTTTCGAGCCTGCTTCAAAGCTTCCTCAACAGCAAAAAACTGGCCCCCATCAGAAAAAGAATCTGGGGTGACATTGATAATACCGCAAATAGCTGTTTTTGTATGATTGTCTCTTTTTTCCACGATTATCACTCAAATTTCATTTAGATTGGTATTCCTCTATTTTACTGTTTTTTTTGGATTCTGTCCAATTATCCCTCGCTACTCTCAAACTTTAAAAGAGCGCAAAAAAAAGTGTGGGACAGAAATCGGTAATTCGTTAGAATTCGATTTCATCGTCCCACCTCCGCACAGTTGAGTAGGGTTGTAAAAACTAATGAAATCAGCGTAGTAGAGTCCACTCAACCACTGCGTCCTGCTCGAAAATCCAAAGACAATTGAGAGGCTAGGACTTTTGTCCCAGCCTCCTTTTTTATATTCTTATTTTTCAGTCAAAGCTGCAAGTCCTGGAAGAACTTTACCTTCAAGAAGTTCCATTGAAGCTCCACCACCAGTAGAGATCCATGAGAACTTGTCTGCACGACCAAGGTTGATAGCTGCGGCAGCTGAGTCACCACCACCGATGATTGATTTAACGCCTGGTTGTTTCACGATAGCGTCCATTACACCGATTGTACCAGCTTGGAAGTCAGGGTTTTCAAATACACCCATTGGTCCGTTCCATACAACTGTTTTCGCACCAGTCAAAGCTTCGTCAAACTTAGCGATAGATTTAGGACCGATATCCAAACCAAGGAATCCTGGATCTACTGCTTCACCTTCAGTGTCTTTCACTTCGGTGTAGTCAGCAAATGCGTTCGCTTCTTTTGAGTCAACTGGCAAGATCAATTTGCCGTTTGCTTTTTCAAGAAGAGCTTTAGCGACATCCAATTTGTCTTCTTCTACAAGTGAGTTACCGATTTCGATACCTTGTGCTTTGTAGAATGTGTAAGTCATCCCACCACCGATAAGAACTTTATCAGCTTTTTCAAGCAAGTTTTCGATAACACCGATCTTATCTGAAACTTTTGAACCACCAAGGATAGCCACGAATGGACGTTCTGGAGCTTCAACTGCTTCTTGGATGTAGGCAATTTCGTTTTCAAGAAGGAATCCAGCAACTGCTTTTTCAACGTTTGCTGAGATACCAACGTTAGATGCGTGTGCACGGTGAGCTGTACCGAATGCATCGTTTACGAAGATACCATCTCCAAGTGATGCCCAGTATTTACCAAGTTCAGGATCGTTTTTAGATTCTTTCTTGCCGTCAACATCTTCGTAACGAGTGTTTTCAACCAAGAGAACTTGTCCATCTTCAAGAGCGTTAATCGCTGCTTCCAATTCAGCACCACGAGTAACACCTGGGATAAATTTAACTTCTTTACCCAATTTTGCAGCCAAGTCAGCAGCTACAGGAGCAAGTGATTTACCTTCTTTATCTGCTTCTTCTTTTACACGTCCAAGGTGAGAGAAGAGGATTGCACGTCCACCTTGTTCAAGGATGTACTTGATAGTTGGAAGGGCAGCAGTGATACGGTTGTCGTTAGTAATCACGCCATCTTTTACAGGTACGTTGAAGTCAACACGAACGAGAACTTTTTTCCCTTTCAAGTCAACGTCTTTAACAGTCAATTTTGCCATTAGATATGACTCCTTCTTTTTTTTTACGTGTTAATTATATCACAAAATCAATAAAAGAGATAGCAAAACCTTAAACTTTTCCCCCAACCATTTCTCGCCGGTAAATTTAGAGAATCTCTCAAGTAACAACAGATACTCCCGTTTTTCACCTTAGCAAGTCAAAAAAAGATTTGACCATGAATCGTCAAATCTTTTTTATTGTTATGAAGTCAATTTTAGATCAGTTAGCTGACTTAATCTTCTTTTTTCTTTTGAGCAAGTAATCCAAAACCACCTAGAACTCCGACCAATCCAAGTGCAAGGAGATTTGCATCTTCTTCACCTGTGCTTGGAAGTTGTTTTCCTTCAGGTTTTTCTGCTTCTTCTTTTGCTGGTTCCTGCTTAGCTATTTGTGCAACTGGAGCAGGGGTAAGAGGTTTATCTTCTTGGGCTTCAACTGTTGGACCAACCTCAACAATTTCAGTTACAGTTTCTCTGAGAACTTCTGATCCCTTAAGACTGCGGTTTCCTTCTGCGTTAACTTCTACAAGATTTCTACGAAGCCCTTCAACTCCTGCTTGAACCAGACGACGCTCACCTGCTTTAAGACCAGGATTTACTCGTTCTTCATGTTCGTATGCAACTGTTTCTTCCTCAATCACTAGTGCTGGGTTGCTAATGGTCAAATCTTTGACTCCATCCACTGGCTGAACACGACTTTCTACCTTCTTACCAACTTCAGTAATCTCTGCCACTGCTTCTTTGACTACTTCTGTCTTAAGAAGAGTGCGTTTGCCTTTGGCATCAACTTCAATCAGACGACGAGTCTGACCTTCTACACCTGCCTGAACGACTCGACGTTCACCCAATAAGAGGTCTCCTGACGGACGTTCTTGACGCTCGAAGGCTTGAGTCTCTGTTTCAATCACCAACTCAGGTAAAGCTTCAACTGTTGGAGCTGTTTCATCTTCTAAGCTACCTACATGATGGCTTTCTTCTGCAGGAGTTAGTTTCTTATTCAGCTTTTCTTTCATGTCCGCAAAGGCTTCTGGAGTAGGATTTGTTGAGCCAATGAGAGTTTCTGCTTGAGCGATGATTTGATCATCTGCATTTTTCTCACGAACTTTTCCTAGTAGAGTTTCAAGTTCTTCTTTAGCTGCTTGATAAACCTGTACACCATTTAAGTCAGCACCAGCTTGTTTCAAGTCATTCAAGGCTTGGTTGACTGCTTCTTGGCTAGCATCGTGATTTTCTAAGATCGCTTTTGCTGCATCAATCTTCTCAACAAGAGCTGCTTGTTTTTCGGTATCCGCAAATGTATAAGCTGTTGTTCCTTTGCGTCCTTGAGCAGATGTGATTTCTTGTTTCAGATATTCGTCGTTAATGGCTGCCTTAGGTGACACTAGAACATCAAACTCGACAGTTTGACCTTGATAGTGCAATTGAAGTTTTTGACGGCCTGTTTTTTGAGAATCATAGCCTGTAATTTCGACTCCCTCGTCTGTAAAGCTATGTTCTGTTTCAGTTTCATCATCATACAAGACCTTGAAGCGGCCTTCTGATAAATCAAGAGCATTGCCTACCAAGTAGTCAATTTTCGGTTGTTTGCTAATATACAAGGCTGCGACTTCTTTTGGACCAGTTTCTCCACCTGTCACTTGAACCTTGAAGCTTCCTGCAACCGGTAGACCAAGATAGGTCACTGTTAACTCTTGCTCGCCGTGACGGTGAGCATCATAGCCGTTAACAACTACACCTGCATGACTGAGGTTGACGACTTCATCTGCTTCTTCCCCCTCATATTTGACGCGAAGAAGACCACCTTTGAGATTCAATTCCTCGCCATCTTGGTAAGTTGTCTTTTTAGGTGCTACTTCTAGACTGACAGCCTTAATCTTTCTCTCATCCTGAGGAATCGTCACAGCAAGAGTATTACTGATTTCTTTGTCTGGTAATTGTGTACGATAGTATAGAAGGCTAGGACGTTTTTCAAAGTTTAATGAATCTGTCGCCAAATCCCCTCCAACTACTGTATTCAAGGTAGCGATTGGAGTTTTTGAATCTGGCTTGTCATAGACTGTGATGGTAGCTCCAGCAGGAACTTCTGAGAAGCCAAGCTGAATCTTATTGTCTGTTAGAACACGCGCTGCAACTTTAGCCATTGGGATGTTTTGGCTCTCAGTGTCAAGAGCTTCATACATCTTCCAGTTGTAGATACGGATGGCTTTCCATGGTGTTCCATTATCAGACGTGATGACGTGCAAACGCCATTCTTGCGCAGTGATTGGACTATCAAGGGTAATATCTGAAACATGGGCTCTGTTGCCACGAACAGCCTTGGCTAGTTTCCATTCTCCAGCTTCATCCTTGTAGTAGAGGTCAAAGTCTTTCGTATTCATCAAACCATCGTTGACAGATTCTCCACCAGCACCAGCATGGTCCATAACCCATCTAACGACACGGCGTGGTTGTGTCAAACGGATATCAACGCTACCACTCAATTGAGCAGAAGACCATTTATCAGATAAGCTAGTGATAGTTCCATTCAACATACCTTCGATGCCTTCGCCGCCTTCTGTGTCTGGGAAGGTACTTCCGATAACAGTCGCTCCTGGAACGATATTTTCTGCTAATGGTCTTGGAAGACTTGTATCTTGGACTGTCATTCCCCACTCAAATTTTGTAGTTGCTGCTTCAGAACGAAGGCCATTCTTACCAACTGCGACAACCTTCAACTCCTGACTAGTACCAGTTGCACTAGCTGAACGGCTAACTTTTGGTAGGTAGATCGTAGTGGCAGATGAACCTGTCAATAGGCGCCAAGTATCGCCATCCTTTTCATAAACTTCATAGAAGTCAGCATCTTTATTTCCAGTAAATTGGACAATAGCTTCTGCTTCTTGGGCGTTTTTAAGGGATTGTTTAGCTACTTTTAGAGCTGTTGGTGCTTGAGGAGCCTCTTGATTATCTGTCACAGTCAACTCACCCAAGTTAAATTGATAACCCTTAAGGGCAGCAGTATTTTCAAAAGTGAGCTTGATGCCATAAATAGTCTGACCTGCCAAGGCACTCAAATCAAATTCATCTTTTGTCCAATCGTCAGATAAAGTCAGCTCTTTACGAGTATTCTCGCCACCATAGGTATAGTTTTTCTGAGTCGCAAACTCCACATATACCTTGCTTCCCTTACCACCTTTATGAGCAACACGAAGTTTTGTTTTATCTGTTACTTCCAGTTTAGTAGAGTAAAGGCGAACATCTTGGTTGGTATTTTCAGCTAAATCACCCGCAAACTTAAGTGAGTTACCACCATTGTAGGCATCTTCAAAGTCATAGTCAGCTTGAAGTTTAGCACCTGATGAAGTTTGCCACCAGCGCCATGTAGGCAAGATACCTGATACTGAACGATAGTTCCATTCCGAATCCTTAGAAACTTTACCGTCTACAAACCATTTTTTACCATGTCCTGTGTTAAAGGATGTTGTAAAGGTACGTCCCACTGCTGGTGTACGGTCAGCTACTAGGTTAGCAATTCCGTACCAATCCTTGTCATCTGGTTTTTGACCAGTTGGATCTCCTTGGTAGCCTGTGAAGAAGATATTTTCATTCTTGTGATAGTCTTCTCCTGTCTTCCCAAGACTAGTGATAGTATCAGGGGCAAAGAGACCAAGTGATAAGCGAAGTTTGCCATTTTCATCAAAGAGGGCATCCCATTTTACTTTTGTCTTGTAAGAACCACCTTGTTGCAATTCCAAACCTGCAAAAACATCATACTGACTGCGTCCTAGCCATTGCGCCATTGTTACAGAGTAATCATTTTTCTCTTTAGTCCAGTTAAAGTTTGCAAAGAAGTGATCTGCAGGTACTTTATCGCCTTCTTTTTCCATGAATTGATAGTTGTACTCACCAAGTCCATCCTCATGGTAACGGCCATATTCATAAGTCATGGCATCATACCAAGAATACTTAACAGGATGGTTAACTTGAGCTGCATATTCCTTGGTATAGAGCATGAAGTCACGCATTTTCTTACCAAGAGGCGTTACGATATCACCCGTAGTTTCTTGGTTGATAAAGTAGCCATCAAATCCATAATATTTAGCCAAATCAACTAACTTACGAGCGATAGGGAAAGTTCCATCCTCATCTTGTTGAAGGGCTGCAGCAAATTTTTCTTGGTCTGCAATACTATTAGACCAGTTAAAGAAAAGAGTACCCAATACTGGGACACCATTACGGTGACCAGCATCAATCACGTCTGGAGTTGGAACAAGCCCTTCCCAGAAGACCATTGAATTCAAGTATTGCCAGTAGTCAAAAGCATAGGCCTTAAACTCTTCACCACCTACAGAAGCGTGGTCTTTAGCCTTAGAGTTGGTATTGGCAAGAGCTTCAACCTTGGCGTCCTTATTGGCTTTTTCGTTGACTACATGTCCACGATAACGTTTAGCCAATTCAACTGAAGAACGGTTAATAGCGTCATCTTCACGGGCACCTGGTTCCCATTTCAACAAATCTTCCCAGGTGTCAAACTTAATTTCTTTTGGTCGAAGACTTTTTTCTTCTTTCTTAGGAACATCAGAAACAGTAGCTTTTTCTTCTGGTTTATTTTCTGTAGTTGCAGGTACTTCTTCAACCTTAGGAGTTTCAGTAACTGGCCTAGTCGCTTCCTTATCAGTTGCAGTCAATTGGTCCAAGGTTGGTTTTTCTTCTGATACAGGTTGTTCACTAACCTTATTTTCAGTTTCCTCTAACTGCTTCAAGACTTCAGGTGAAGTAGTTATTGGTTGTTCTGTAGTTGCAGTCGATGGCTGTTCAGTCGTGTTATTTGACGGTTGCTCTGTAGCTACAGCAGTAGTTGTTGTTTCATTTGCTGGAAGGGCGACTTCTTCTGCTAAAGCCTGGTTAGCAAACAAAACAGATCCAATCATCAAGGAGCAGGCACCCACTGATAATTTTCGAATACTGTAGCGGCAACGTTTCTCAAAAAACGGATTCTTCATCTTTTCCTCCTTTTATTTCTAAAAAGTAAGCGCTTTATTTTTATTTTAAAAAAGTAACTGCCCTTAAAATAGCAGAACTGTTCATTTTTATTTTACGTTTTTTCATAGAAGAGTCAACACTTGTCCATAAATATCTATAAAGGAGTGAATAAATGATATAAATTAGACAATCAGAAGCATTTTTTATACTTTTACTATCATTTTTCCTAAAAAACTTCATTTACTACTTGTTAGATTGCTATTAATCCTTTAAAATAGAATGGGAGAAATTCCGTGATTATTTTTCGGAGGAAAAAGGAAATGTCCATTAATTGGCAGGAAATTATTTTTCACTTTTTAGGTGGTCTAGGACTATTTTTGTATAGTATCAAGACCATGGGAGACGGTTTGCAACAAGCTGCTGGAGATCGCCTTCGTTATTACATTGATAAGTACACAAGTAATCCTTTCTTAGGGGTCCTAGTGGGGATTGTCGTTACTGCCCTGATTCAGTCGAGTACGGGTGTAACGGTTATTACAGTTGGACTGGTCAGCGCTAGTCTCTTAACTCTAAGACAGGCTATCGGGATTATCATGGGAGCCAATATTGGTACGACCGTAACGTCATTTATCATCGGTTTCAAACTTGGCGAGTATGCACTACCCTTGATTTTCCTTGGAACCATGTTTTTATTCTTTACAAAAAATCGTACTGTAAACAATATTGGACGTATCCTTTTTGGTGTTGGTGGTATCTTCTATGCCCTCAACCTCATTAGTGCTGGGATGAGCCCGCTTAAGGACTTGCCTCAATTCAAGGAATACATGGTTACTTTGGGTCAAAATCCTATCTTGGGAGTTGTGGCTGGTGCAGTCATTACCGTTCTGATTCAGGCATCTTCTGCAACCATCGGGATTTTACAAGGTCTCTATGCAGGCGGCTTCCTCGACCTCAAAGGTTCACTACCTGTCCTCTTCGGGGATAATATCGGTACAACCTTAACGGTTATTATCGCAGCAGCCGGAGCAAATATTTCTGCTAAACGAGTTGCTGCAACACATGTTACTTTTAACGTTTTAGGAACCATCCTCTGCTTAATCTTGTTAGGCCCATTCACTTCGATGATTGAGTACTTCCAGGCTCTACTTCATCTCTCTCCTGAAATGACGATTGCCTTCTCACACGGTGCCTTCAACGTAAGTAATACCATTGTACAATTCCCATTCATCGGTGCTTTGGCTTACTTTGTAACTAAGTTAATCCCTGGTGAAGATGAGGTTGTTAAATACGAACCTCTTTATCTAGATGAACAACTGATCCAGCAAGCTCCTTCTATCGCCCTAGGAAATGCCAAGAAAGAACTTCTGCACCTTGGAAACTATGCTGTAAAAGCATTTGACCTTTCTTACGATTACATCATCAATTCTAACGAAAAAGTAGCTGAAAAAGGGCACAAGACTGAAGAAGCTATCAATACAATCGATGAGAAATTAACGCGCTACCTCATTACTCTTTCTAGTGAAGCTTTGAGTCAAAAAGAGAGTGAAGTCTTAACAAATATCCTCGACTCTTCTCGAGACTTGGAACGTATCGGAGACCACGCAGAAGCTCTAATCAATCTCAACGACTACTTGCAACGCAAGAATGTTCAATTCTCTAGCTCAGCCCTAAAAGAGTTAGAAGAAATTTACCGTCAAACAAGTGAGTTCGTTAAAGATGCTCTCGAAAGTGTGGAGAACAACGACCTTGAGTTAGCTGAGTCTCTTATCGAACGTCATGAAGCTATTAACAAGATGGAACGTGTTCTTCGTAAGACCCATATCAAACGCCTAAACAACGGTGAATGTTCTACTCAAGCAGGTGTCAACTTTATCGACATCATTTCACACTATACTCGTGTGTCAGACCATGCTATGAACCTTGCTGAAAAAGTTTTGGCAGAACAAATCTAAGATAAAAAAATGCTTTGATTCTTTCGAATCAAAGCATTTTAAATAACTCTCCAATCATAAAGGAAGAGGCAGCTGCCCCCTTGTACCTAGCTTCTTCCTTTTTGATATAGCGGGCCAGATTGACTAACTCTGGCGCAGGTGTTCTGGGATTCTTGAGTAGTTCAAGTGTGACTAACCCTGAAAGTCGGACTGCTAGCAATCGTTCATTGGTGCTGGGCAACTGCTTAGCAGTTTCTAGGAGTGCAGCCACTAAGTCTTCACTCAATGTTTGGCGAGCATTGTTGTAAAGTTCTCGTATCAAGGTTTCTAGGTTTGGTTCTTCCATACCCATCACTTCCATCTTTTTAGTTTAATAATTTTTGATCAAATCTACAGTAGAGCGATCTAATTTTTTAACCAAGGCTTGTAGGAAAGCTTGAGCTTCAAGGAAATCGTCCATAGCATAAAGGGTTTGGTGAGAGTGAATATAACGAGCGCAGACACCGATTGTTGTTGATGGAACACCAGCATTTTTCAGATGAGCTGCTCCTGCATCTGTACCACCTTTTCCACAGTAGTATTGGTATTTGATTCCAGCTTCTTCTGCAGTTGTCAAAAGGAAGTCCTTCATACCTGGGAGAAGCAAGTGACCTGGGTCGTAGAAACGAATCAAGGTTCCATCACCAATCTTACCTTGACCACCATAAACATCACCTGCTGGTGAGCAATCCACAGCAAGGAATACTTCTGGATCAAATTTTGTTGTAGAGGCATGGGCACCACGAAGTCCAACTTCTTCTTGGACGTTAGCACCAAGGTAAAGTTCATTTCCTAGTTTTTGGCCTGACAAGTTTTCAGCCAACTCGCTAACCATGAGAACACCATAACGGTTATCCCATGCTTTTGAGATGATATTTTTTTCATTAGCAGTTAGGATAGCACTACTATCTGGAACAATTGTATCTCCAGGACGGATACCAAAACTTTCAGCCTCAGCCTTATCTGCAAAACCACCATCAAAAACGATATCAGAAATAGCTGGCATAGTTGGCCCACCTGTACCACGAGTCAAATGTGGAGGAACTGAGCCTGAAATTACTGGAATCTCACGACCTTCACGTGTAAAGAGTTTAAAGCGTTGGCTACTAACAACCATTGGGTTCCAACCACCAATGCTGACTACTCGGAAGGTCCCGTCTGCTTTGATTTCACTGACCATGAAACCAACTTCATCCATGTGAGAGGCTACTAAAACACGAGGTGCATTGGCTGCTTCTGAGTGCTTAACCCCAAAAATACCACCCAAGCCATCAGTCACCACTTCATCCACGTGAGGTGTTAATTTTTCACGAAGATAAGCGCGAACAGGTGCTTCATGACCTGAGATAGCAGAAAGCTCTGTTACTTCTTTGATTTTAGAAAATAATGTTGTCATTTCTATCCCTTCTTTCTTTCAACCATTTTACCACTTTTTATAGGAGAAAGGTAGTAGAAATCAACATTTTACCATGTAACTTATTTCCTGCAACAAAAAAGAATCACAAATGTGATTCTTTTATTTTGAATTTCTTTTTAATGAGAAAACATCCGGCACTGGATCCTTACCCTCTTCGGACCAAGGGTGGCATCGTAAAATCCGTGCCAAACCCATCAGAACTCCCTTGGCACCATGCTTTTCGATAGCTTGAATCATGTAGTTCGAACAAGTCGGTTCAAAGCGACAAGATGGCGGGAAAGCAGGCGAGATAAACCGTTGGTAAAAGCGCACTGGCGCAATTAAAATTTTTTTCATTATTTATTATTGGTTACAGCCATGGTGTGTAATTGGCTAATTTCTTTTTTATTAAGACGACGTGATTCACCTGGACGAAGACCTGTTAAGTCTAGATGTCCAAAACGAGTACGAGAGAGTTTATCCACTTGGAGACCAACAGCTTCAAACATCTTTTTAACCTGGTGATTGCGCCCTTCATGGATGGTCAACTGAACAACTGAGCGGTTTTTTACTGGATCTACTTTTAAAATCTCGTAAACAGCTGGCTTCGTCTTCTTGCCATCAATCTCAACTCCACGAGTCAAGGGACGGAGATTTTCTTTGTTGGCAATCCCTTTCACACGCGCAACATAGACCTTGTCAATCTCATTACGAGGGTGAATCATCTCATCTGTAAAGTCCCCATCGTTGGTCAAAATCAAGACACCAGACGTATCCCAGTCCAAGCGCCCCACAGGATAGATGCGCTCTTTCACATTAGGCAAGAGATCGACAACTGTCTTGCGGCCCTTGTCATCTGTCACGCTAGAAATCACACCGCGCGGTTTGTTAAGCAGATAGTAGACTTTTTCTTCGTTATAGATTGGTTGACCTTCAACTTCGACCTTGTCGCCTGACTTGATGGTCGTTGCTAGTTCACGCACGACTTGACCGTTAACCGTCACCAAGCCTTGCTTGATCAACTCTTCTGCTTTTCTCCTACTGGCCACTCCTGCGTGGGCAATATATTTATTGATTCTCATCTTCTTCTATCCTTTCACCAAATAATTGGCTTTCTTGTGCTTGAATATCAAGCTCATCAATCACGGGCAACTCTTCCAAGTGATTAATTCCCATGTAATCTAGAAAATAATCCGTCGTTACATAGAGATTAGGGCGCCCAAGAACTTCTTTTTTCCCGTCTTCTCGTATCAACTCAAAGGCCTGTAACTTAGCTAGCGCTCCACTTGAATTAACCCCCCGAATAGCATCAATCTCAATCCGTGTGATGGGTTGCTTGTAAGCAATGATGGATAAGGTTTCAAGGGCGGCCCGAGATAGACTTTGATTGATTGGTGCCTTAGAGTATTCTTTTAAAATTGCTGCAAATTGTGGCTTGGTCACCAATCTGTAGGCACCACCGGTCTCAATCAGTGCTAAACTAGAATCCTGGTCTTTTTCATACTTGTGGGCTAACTTTTCTAAGCTTTGCTGAATCCCAGTCGGTGGAAGCGATAGGACCTCAGCCAGCTGACGGACTCTAATGCCATCCTCCCCCGCTACAAACAGGAGTGCTTCTATTTCTGCTAAAGTACTCATATTTCCTCTCTATCAAGCTTGACTCTGCTCTACTTGATTTTCTTCATTCTTTTTCATGAGATAAATATCTCCAAAACTCTCTTTTTGAATCAAGAGAATTTCTTGGGTTTTAATCAACTCCAAAGTTGCTAAAAAGAGTGTAATGACCTCTTGTAAATCCTTTGTTTCTTTAAACAAATCCTGCAAGCATAATTGCTGACCTTCAACCAAGGCTTCTCGGACGATAACCATCATATCCTCAATCTTATACTCATCTCGTAAAATAGTTGTGTGACTTTTCGAGAATTCTTCCTTTTTCTTGGTCAGTAAGGTTGAAAAGGCTAAGAAAAGATCAATCGTCGTTTTATCATGCACAAGTTCTGCATCCTCATAAATCAACTCTGTAGGTGCTTTTGAGTAATATTGAGCTCGTTCCTGGTGCTTCACTTCCAACTGCTCTCCCAAAAGTTTAAATTTACGGTATTCCTCAATCTGAGAAAGGAGGTCCTGCTCTAGGTCGTCCTCTAAATCCGTCACTTCTGCAACTTTTGGCAAGAGCTTGCGACTTTTAATCAGCATCAGTTGGCTAGCCATCACCATGTATTCGCCTGCAACTTCTAAACGCATGGCTTGTAATGTCGAGATATAGGCTAGATATTGCTCGATAACCTCTGTGATCGGCACATCATAGATATCCATCTGATACTTTGAAACCAAGTGTAGGAGCAAGTCCAAAGGCCCTTCAAAATCTTTTAATTTAATATCCATTATCTATATTTTTCTAAGGTCATGACTGTCTTTAATCCTAATTTTTTAGCGATTTCGTACAAGTCAACCTTTTCTTCGATTTGTCTTAATATAAACTGTTCTCTCAATCCTTGGGCAGATAAATCTGAAAAACCTTTTTCCTTTAAAAAAGCTTCCAACTGACGAAAGGCCCATTGACGGGAATACGGTTTCCCAGCTTTTTCAAAGAGATAGGTCTGCCCCATCAAGGGCTCTAACTCCGCAAGCAAATTTGTGGGAAGGCTCAAGATTCTTTGTTGAGAAGCTTTATTGACTCTCAAAACTTGAAAATCCAGGTTCACATCACCTGTTTTTAAGGCTAAAATTTCACTCGGCAAGAGGCCCAACTCTACTATTAACAAGGCTAGTAGGCGTCCTTCTGGATAAGCACTTTCTTGCCAGAAAGAACTGAGGTCTAAAAGTTCCGACTTTCCTGGCTTTTTCTCAGCCTGTTTGGGTAATTCCAGACGGTAAAAGGTACCAATCTTTCCTTTCTGATATAAAAAGTAAAGAAATTGGTTGCAAGCAGAAACCTTCCGCTTTTGGGCACTCATTTTAAAATTTGATAATTGAGCTTGGTAGATTTTTAAACTTGTCTCTGAAATTTGTTTTCCAACAAAATCCAAAAACTGCTCCAAATCATACTTATAAGACTGCTTAGAATTACTAGATAGATTTTGTTTTTCTTCTAAAAATACTGAAATCCATTCTCTCATTTGCTTCGAATCTCATATTCCTTACTAAAATCATGCAGAAGGGCATTGACAGCCTTAAGGATTGATTTCCGTGTAATAATCCCTTGGAAGATTCCATCCTTATCAACAACTGGTAGGAATGATTCATCCACTAACTTATGTAAAACATCTGTCAATGTATAATCTGGAGCTACCACCGCAACATCCTTCTTGGTCATGTGTACGATATCTGTATCTGCCATGACTTCCTGACTCAATCCCTGCTCCATCTGGTAGGCAAGAATATCTCTAAGACCAATAGTCCCGACGAATTTTTTCTCATCAGTCACGACTGGCACTCTGGTATAGGTCATCTGGCTAAGGAGGAGAATTGCATGATCTGCATTGTGGGTATCAATGAGTACAGCCAAATTTTCAGCAGGAGTTAAAAAGGTTTCCTCTTGCTCCAGTAAAAACTGTTCAAATTCTTTGGCAATCATCGAGGAAACTCCTTAGACAAGCCTGGATATACCTCATGGTCACGTGTCAAAAAGTCCACTTTAAAGTAGCTATCATCAATTTCCACACGAGCGTAGAGACATTCTCTGATAGTTCCACGTGGTTGACTGATTGAACCAGGATTTAGAAAGAGGGTCTTTCCTTCCATCCAAGCATTTGGTACATGCAAGTGCCCATAAAGACAGATATCTGCATCTTCCTCTTGAGCCCAGAAATCAAGTTTTTGGAAGTTGAAGTTAATATCAAACAAATGCCCATGAGTCTGGATAATCTTGGTAGGACCCAGCTGAGTCACTATGCGTTCTGGATAATCTGAATAAAAATCCATGTTTCCTCTGACTACCTGGATTCCTTCCCAGAGTGGTGAATCTGGGCGAAGTTCCGAGTCACCATCGTGAAAAATAGCATCGACTTTCCCAAGATAACGGTCACGTATTTCTTCTACAATCAAGCTATCTCCGTGGGAGTCACTCATTACAATGATGGTTTGCTTTGCCATGATGGAAATACCTCCAAAAGTTTCTTAACGGCTAAGGCACGGTGGGATTGACTATTTTTTTCTTCAAGGGTTAATTCGGCTGATGATTTACCAGTTTCTCCTACTAAAAAGAGCGGATCATAGCCAAAACCATTTTCACCCTTAGGTTCAAAGTTAATGTAACCTGGCCAGTCAGCTTCGACGACCAAGCTTTCCTTACCTGGACTGGCAACGACCAAGGTTGTGTGAAATTGAGCTGAGCGGTCCTTGAGATCAAAGACCATGGCTAACTCGTGCAAGAGTTTGGCGTTGTTTTCTTGGTCAGTTGCGCCGACTCCTGCGAAGCGAGCTGACCAAACACCTGGCAAACCACCGAGAACATCGACTTTAAGACCAGAATCATCTGCCAGAACCATCTTCCCTGTTAATTGGGAAATAGTTTCTGCTTTGAGGCGGGCATTTTCTTCGAAGGTCATACCCGTTTCAGCAACTTCAGGTAGGTCTGGATAATCATTGAGATTTTCTACGTCATAACCTAGTTTGTCAAAGATAGCTCGAAATTCCTTGGTCTTCCCTTCGTTACGAGTCGCAATCAGCAAAGTTTCTCTAACCTTGTTTGTCTCAAAGAAGGCTTCTACATCGACTCCTTCTTTAGGTAATTCAATATGCAAGAGTTGTCCATTTTCAACTAAGAGCAAGGCACCCTGACGTTGGATGACTTCCAAGTTTCGATTTGCTTCTTGATTGAGGATATCTACTACAAAAGAAAGCAGGCGATAGGCTGAACCATATCGTAAAACAGTGACTGAAAGCGGAAATCCTCGCTCCTCATCCCGAAAGATTTTGGCTAAATCAAACAAAGGAAAATCTAACTCATCATCCGTCAAAGTACGGATACCACCAAAAACACTGTAGGATCCAACATACCAGTCTTGGTCATCCTTGTATTCATAAATTTTGTTTGTCATAATGTTACATGCTCCACATGAATATCTCTTTCCAGCCATTCTGCTCCGATTTGAGCAAAGCTTTGGCTATTTGCAGTTGTGTAAAAACGGTGTTGAAGTGGTGCCGCATCTCGACTACGGTTAATCTCAAAATAATTGAGTAGGACCGAGATATCACGAACACACTCCGCTCCACTATCGATTAGTTGTACCTTAGGTCCCATGACATTTTGGATGATAGGTCTGAGGAGTGGGTAGTGGGTACATCCCAAAATCAAGCTGTCTACCTTGCCCACTAATGGACGCAAGGTTTCATAAACTACTTTCTTGGTTACACTGGTTGAAAGGGCACCAGACTCAACCAAGGGAGCAAACTTGGGACAAGCCAAACTTTCAACCTGCAAATCTGGATCCAAATCATGGATTTTTTGGCGATAAATATCTGATTGTACAGTCATCGGTGTTCCAATCACTCCGATTTTCCCACCCTGACTTGCTTTGATAGCTGCTGAAGCACCAGGCAAAATCACTCCAAGAACAGGAATATCTAACTGCGCTTTAATTTCTTCCCAGACGACTGCTGTTGCTGTATTACAAGCAATGACAATCATCTTGACATCCTTGGTCAAAAGAAAGTTGACCAACTGCCAAGTATATTCACGAATTTGCTCAGCAGGACGAGGGCCATATGGCGCCCGTGCCGAATCTCCAATATAGACGATTTCTTCATGAGGAAGCTGACGCATGAGCTCACGCACAACAGTTAAGCCTCCAACACCAGAGTCCAAAAAACCGATTGGTCGATTATCCATATAGTCTTCTTTCTAGTCTTATTATTCTGATTGATAGTTCATTATCATTACATTTCTTACTGAAATTTCCGACCGACTGATTCGTCATCAGTTGTCTCCATCTTAATCATAATCAAATATCAATAGAATGCAAGGAAAAAGTCTTGTCTCTAAATATCAGTTGAACATAGTGAGAAGTCTGGAACTTTCATCCCAGACTTTTCCTATTTATTTCTTTTTATTGTTAGCGAGGGCTGCTTTTTGTTGACGAATGATTTGGTGGTAAACTTGTTGTACCTTAGCTTCACTTGGTTTTTGACCATTTGCACTCAAGAGAGTACGAACAGCTTCTGCATTCAAACGTGGGTTATCCGCAAATTCTTTTTCGATTTGCTTGCGCACCAAGTACATTCCTCCAAGAGCTCCGCCTAGAAAAGCTAAAACAATCAAGACAATTGCTAAAATAAGGTCCATAATTTTTCTCCTGTTTCTTTTTGAATCTTCTATATTATACCATAAAGTCCTACGCCTGACTAGTTTGAGTTACGCTTTCAAACGGCTAATTCCTCATATTTCATTTAATATCTAATCATTTTTGAGTTCGATTTTTATAAAAAAATAAAAGCACTAAAATTTGGTAAAATAATTCAGTTTTTCCGAAAAAACCTTGCATTGGTTTGATTTATTTGCTATATTAAGATTATACAAAACAAAGAAAATATCTTTCTGCAAGTCTTATTTTTTTATCAAAAAATGTATGCGCTTACAGATTTGAGAAAGGAGTTTTTATGGATAAGAGCTATTGGGAAAAATCCTGTAAGTATAGCATCCGAAAATTAACCGTTGGAACTGCTTCTGTTTTACTTGGAGCTGTTTTTCTAGCGACACAAAACGTAGCCGCAGATAGCCTCGAAGTGAAGGAACATCAAACAAACGTCAGCGAGACAACGGTTCAAGTGGATACGAAAGTAGAGGAACCAACTCAAGCCAAGACAGAGAATCAGCCAAACACAGAAAGTCAGCCTTCTACTGAAATAGCTGACAAAGAGGTCAAACCAGAAAAGGAAGCACCTCAAACCAACAATCAATCAGAAACTAGCGCCGTAGCTGAACCTTCTGAAAACAAGGAGAGTGAAAAGCCCGAACTTCCTATGACTAAGCAAGAGAACTATCAACTTCATTACGATCAGCCAACTACTCCTTCTTATGACGGTTGGGAAAAACAAGCCCTTCCTGTCGGAAATGGAGAAATGGGGGCTAAGGTTTTCGGACTTATCGGTGAAGAAAGAATCCAATACAACGAAAAAACTCTCTGGTCTGGAGGACCTCAACCTGATAGCACTGACTACAATGGAGGGAACTATCAGGACCGCTATAAGGTTTTGGCAGAAATACGTAAAGCATTAGAAGAAGGAAACCGCCAAAAAGCCAAGCAATTGGCAGAGCGCAACCTCGTAGGGCCAAACAATGCTCAGTATGGTCGTTACCTATCTTTTGGTGATATCTTCATGGTCTTTAACAACCAAAAGAAAGGTTTAGAGAACGTTACCGACTACCACCGTGACTTAGATATTACCGAAGCTGTGACGACCACTTCTTATACTCAGGACGGGACAAACTTTAAACGTGAAACCTTCTCTAGCTATCCTGACGATGTCACTGTGACTCACTTGAGTAAAAAAGGGGATAAGACCCTCGATTTTACCCTTTGGAATAGCTTGACAGAAGATTTACTTGCGAATGGTGACTACTCTTGGGAATATTCGAAGTATAAACAGGGAGCAGTCACTACCGATTCAAATGGTATCTTACTCAAGGGTACTGTCAAAGACAACGGCCTAAAATTCGCCTCATATCTTGGTATTAAAACAGACGGACAGGTCACTTCTCAAGATGGCTACTTGACTGTTACAGGGGCCAGTTATGCGACCCTTTTACTCAGTGCCAAAACCAACTTTGCTCAAAATCCAAAAACCAATTATCGCAAAGATATTGACTTAGAAAAAACGGTTAAGTCTATCGTTGAAGCTGCCAAGGCCAAAGACTATGAAACTCTGAAAAATGATCATATCAAGGACTATCAAAGCCTCTTCAACCGCGTTCAACTAAATCTTGGCGGTAGCAAGTCTAATCAAACTACAAAAGAAGCTCTTCAAACCTATAATCCCGAAAAAGGGCAAAAACTAGAAGAACTCTTCTTCCAATACGGCCGTTACCTACTCATCAGTTCTTCTCGTAATCGGACAGATGCCCTTCCTGCCAACTTGCAAGGAGTCTGGAATGCGGTAGATAATCCACCTTGGAATTCTGACTACCACCTCAATGTCAACCTACAAATGAACTATTGGCCTGCCTACATGAACAATCTTGCAGAAACGGCAAAGCCAATGATCAATTATATCGATGATATGCGTTACTATGGCCGTATCGCTGCTAAAGAATATGCAGGTATCGAGTCCAAAGAAGGTCAAGAAAACGGTTGGCTGGTTCATACCCAGGCGACACCATTTGGCTGGACTACTCCTGGTTGGAACTACTATTGGGGTTGGTCTCCAGCTGCTAATGCTTGGATGATGCAGAACGTCTATGACTACTACAAATTCACCAAGGATGAAACTTATCTCAAAGAAAAGATTTATCCAATGCTCAAGGAAACAGCTAAGTTCTGGAACTCCTTCTTACACTACGACAAGGCTAGTGACCGTTGGGTTTCTTCTCCATCTTACTCGCCAGAGCATGGTACTATCACAATCGGAAATACCTTTGACCAATCACTAGTTTGGCAGCTCTTCCATGACTATATGGAAGCAGCCAATCATCTGAATGTCGACCAAGACTTGGTGACCGAAGTAAAGGCAAAATTTGACAAGCTCAAACCACTTCACATCAACCAAGAGGGCCGTATTAAGGAATGGTACGAGGAAGACAGCCCACAATTCACCAACGAAGGAATTGAAAACCATCACCGTCACGTTTCCCATCTAGTTGGTCTCTTCCCAGGTACTCTATTTGGCAAGGATCAGCCTGAATATTTGGAAGCTGCACGCGCAACCCTAAACCATCGTGGAGATGGCGGTACCGGTTGGTCTAAGGCCAATAAAATCAACCTCTGGGCTCGTCTCCTAGATGGAAATCGTGCCCACCATTTGTTGGCAGAACAGCTCAGATCCTCAACTCTAGAAAACCTCTGGGATACGCACGCGCCTTTCCAAATCGATGGTAACTTTGGCGCAACCAGCGGTATGGCAGAAATGCTCCTTCAATCTCACACAGGCTACATTGCCCCATTACCAGCCCTTCCAGATGCATGGAAAGACGGTCAAGTCTCAGGTCTCGTAGCTCGTGGTAATTTTGAAGTCAGCATGAAATGGAAAGAGAAAAATCTTGAGACGCTATCCTTCCTTTCTAATGTTGGTGGAGACTTAGTCGTAGACTATCCAAATATCGAAGCTAGCATTGTCAAGGTAAACGGTAAGGAAGTACAAGTTACCCGCATCAAAGACAACCGCATTCAACTTGCAACTCAAAAGGGCGATGTCATTACCTTTGAAAACTTCCCTGGGCGTGTCACTCGTCTGACTGCCCAACGAAAAGATTCAACAACTGCTGAACTCAACTTTAATGCTGTTGAAGGAGCTACCCACTATATTATCCGCCGAGAAAGTACGGATGAAAATAGTCAAAACTCTACCGTACGTGAGTTCACAACCAACCAAACTCACTTCGTCGATCGTTCTATTGATTCAAGCCACGCTTATACATATACAGTCCAGGCAGTTTTGGGAGAACGCTCAACACCTATTTCAGATACTGCTTCAATCTCTGCCTTTAGTGAGCTCATGGACGATCGTGACTCTCGCATTCAGTATGGTACTGCCTTTGGAGACTGGTCTGACTCAGAACTCTTTGGCGGAACAGAAAAATACGCCGATATCTCAAATGGGAATTATTCCGATAAGGATGCAACAGCAACCATTCCTTTCAATGGATCTGGTATTGAAATTTACGGACTCAAGTCTTCTCAATTAGGACTTGCTGAGGTTACAATCGATGGCAAATCTGTTGGTGAGCTTGATTTCTATACGGCTGGAGCTACTGAAAAGGGTGTCCTAATCGGTCGTTATACAAATCTATCTTCAGGCCCTCACCTTATGACTATCACTGTTAAGCGTGAACATAAGGGACGTGGAAGTGAACGCTCAAAAATTTCCTTAGATTACTTCAAGGTCTTCCCAGGACAAGGAGAAACAGTTGAGAAAATAGATGATCGTGATTCTCGTATCCAATACGGCTCAGCATTTAAAGACTGGACTGATGCGGAACTCTATGCTTCTACAGAGAAATATGCAGATATCAACGCAGACGATAGTCTTGCTCCTGAAGCAACTGCAAGAATCCCATTCTCTGGTACAGGTATTCGTATCTATGGGCTGAAAACTTCAGCTCTTGGCAAGGCTCTTGTGACACTCGATGGAAAAGAAATGCCAAGCCTTGATTTCTACACTGCCGGAGCTACCGAAAAAGGAGCTTTGATTGGTGAATTCACGAATCTAGCAGATGGCGACCACGTCTTAACTTTAAAAGTGGACCCAGATTCTCCAGACGGTCGAAAGAAAATCTCCCTTGATTCATTCGACATTCTAAAAGCTCCATCAGTATCATTAGATACACCAAGCCTCGAACCTATAAAGGTAGAAGATAAGAAAGTAACACTAACTTTACCAACTGGTAACTGGGATGCTGTTGCTGTGACATTCCCTGGTGTTACAGATCCCCTACTCCTAAGAAAAGTTGATGAAGATCATCTTGTCACTTCTGGCGAGCAAACTGTATTAAGCATAAAGGATAATAAGGTTCAAATCGACATTCCTGAAACTGTGGAACGTAAATCTGGCAATCCAATAGAAGCTTATGCTATCCTAGGAGAAACACGAAGCAGTACTATTGTAACAGTTTTTCCAAAAGGGGAAACTGCACCTGTAGAAGAAAAAGTTGTTACAAGCAAAGGTGATGAGCCAGCTCCAGTAGTAACCATTCCTGAATATACTGACCCAATTGGAACTGCAGGAGAACAGGAAGCGCCTACTGTAGATATTCCTGAATACACTGAGCCTATCGGTACTGCAGGGGAACAAGAAGCGCCTAGCGTAGATATTCCTGAATACACTAAGCCTATCGGTACTGCGAGCGACCAGGCGGCTCCTATTCTGGACATTCCTGAATACACTGGACCTATCGGAACTGCTAGTGATCAAGCGGCGCCAAGTATCTCTCTTCCTGAGTTCAAACTCAAAGTCTTAAAAGATCAGGCTACTGGAGTTCAAGTCATTAGCGGAACAAATGAACTAGAAGGAGCAAGCTATCTTGAAATTCAGAAAGTAGAAAAACAGGAACTCTTAGGCAAGAAATATGATGCCTATAACCTTCAACTCAAGAATGAAAATGGTCAACCTATCCAAGCAAAAGGTGCTATCCTCGTTCGATTACCAATTTCTGGAACAGTCCAAGAATTCTATCGCTTTAATTCACAAAAAGACTTGAAAGCACAAGATTTCACGATTCGTGATGGCATGCTTGAGTTTCTCACTCTTGACTTGACTACTTATGCCATCGTCTACAAGACGGACACAGTAGCTGAACCAGCAAATTCAGTTCAACTCGAAGAAGCTAGTCCATTAGCAAATAAAAACCAGATCAATGGTGAAAATTCTACAAATGACAAACAGCTTCCTGCTACTGGAGAAGAGTCAAGCCCACTCCTCTTTATGGCAAGCCTTGGTCTAGCCTTAACGGCAGCTTTCTTGCTTAAAGGAAAAAAAGAGTGATTTTGATAAATCTATAAAAACTTCGATAGACAAAAAAGGATGAGTAAAATACTCATCCTTTTTGATTCCTCTAAAACAAACTATAAAACCAGTTAAAAATCGAATACAAAAGATTCATAAGGAAATCATAGAAAATTGAGCAAATAAGATACCAAATGAATTCTACAATAGCGATTAGTGGTTTCACCAGGATATAAAATAAAATATCCCAAATAAACTTCATTTTTTATCTTCCTTTCTAGGAAGTCCCACAATCCAAGGTAAAGAAGATAACATTTTATAGGCCGTAAGAAACTTAGCAAGCTCTATCGCTTTTGGCTCAGACTCCTTCTTTTCAGTCAATACTTCCATCCCTTTTACCCAGAGGCATGTTCCAATTACTCTAGCCATGTTGGTAAAAAATTTGGTTGTTGATCCATGCGATTCTCCCCTAGTTCATCTCGTTTCTAACAAATCAGATCTTACTGAATTCAGTATATCAAATTTTTGTAGATAATCAAGCTTTTATCTACAAAATAAAAAAGTTTCATAACCTTTCTAGAATTCTTCTAGCAAGACTATAAAACCTTATTTATTATTTCATTTCTTTTTTATAACGTTCCAATTCTGCTTGGTTAGCCCAAACAAAATGACCTGGACGAATTTCTACCATAGAAGGTTTATCAGTTTCATAGTCATGTTGATCTGGATCATAGACTTTCAAAACTTTTTTACGTTCCAAGATTGGGTCTGGAATAGGAACAGCTGATAAAAGTGCTTGTGTATATGGATGGACTGGATTGTTAAACAACTCTTCCGTCTCAGCTACTTCAACAATGACACCCTTATAGATTACCGCAATACGATCAGAGATAAAACGAACTACTGACAAATCATGGGCGATAAAGAGATAAGTCAAGCCTAATTCTTTTTGGAATTTCTTGAGCAAGTTCAAAACTTGGGCACGTACAGAAACGTCCAAGGCTGAAATTGGCTCATCCGCGATAACGAAGTCAGGTTGCATAACCAAGGCACGTGCAATCCCGATACGTTGACGTTGTCCACCTGAAAACTCGTGTGGGTAACGTGTCAAATGTTCAGCCAAAAGCCCTACTTCACGAATGATATTTTGAACTTTTTCTTTTCTTTCTTCTTCATCTTTAAACAAATGGTGGTTGTAAAGACCTTCAGAGATGATATAGTCTACTGTCGCACGTTCATTCAAACTTGCGGCTGGGTCTTGGAAAATCATTTGAATGCGACGGATTAATTCCGCTGCTTGTTCACGTGATTTTTTACCATTGATTTTTTGACCATCAAAGATAATATCTCCCTTGCTGGTGTCGTTAAGACCGATAATAGCACGACCAATTGTTGTCTTACCACTACCAGATTCTCCAACGAGTGAGAAAGTTTCTCCTTTGTTGATAAAGAAGTTTGCATTCTTAACGGCTACAAACTTTTTGCTTCCTTCACCGAAGGAAATTTCTAAGTCTTTAATTTCTACTAATTTTTCAGACATTTCCTTCCTCCTAGTCCTCAAGATGAGCAAAGCCCATCTTTTCACGAATTTTATCGTGTAAGTCTTCAATCACTGCTGGTTTTGAAACTTTTGGAGCCTGTTCATGAAGCAACCATGTTTTCGCCCAATGAGTATCTGATACTACAAACTGTGGAGCTTTTTCTTCGAAATCAATCTTCATCGCATAATCTGAACGAAGAGCAAAAGCATCTCCCTTCAATTCTGTATAAAGTGATGGAGGTGTTCCAGGGATTGAGTACAATTCACCCTTTTCGTCAGCCAACTGTGGCAAACTTGACAAGAGACTCCATGTGTATGGGTGACGTGGGTCGTAGAAAATTTCCTCAACTGTACCATACTCGACGATTTCACCAGCATACATAACTGCAACTTTATCAGCAATACTTGCTACGACACCAAGGTCGTGGGTAATAAAGATTGTTGTAAAGTGGTATTCCTGTTGAAGTGATTTCAATAAGTCAATAATCTGAGCTTGGATGGTCACATCAAGGGCTGTTGTTGGCTCATCACAGATAAGAACATCTGGACGACATGCAAGCGCAATTGCAATAACAATACGTTGACGCATCCCACCAGAATACTGGAATGGATACTCATCAAAACGTCTCTTAGCATCAGGGATACCAACCTTATTCATATAGTCGATAGCCAACTCTTTTGCTTCTTGGGCTGTTTTCCCTTGGTGTTTCACAATAACTTCAGTGATTTGACTTCCGATTGTCTTGATTGGGTCAAGACTGGTCATCGGATCTTGGAAGATTGTTGCAATCTTAGCACCACGAATTTGTTCCCAATCTTTATTAGATGTAAGCTCTGTCAATTCTTGTCCACGGTATTGAATGCTACCGCGTGCAATACGACCATTTTCTTCTAACATCCCTGTGAAGGTTTTTGTTAAAACTGATTTACCTGAACCTGACTCACCAACTAATGCGAGAACTTCTCCCTCAATCAAATCGATGGAGACACCTCGAATAGCTGTCAAAATTTTGTCACGAACGTCAAATTCCACGACAATATCTTGAGCAGTCAAAATTACATTTTTTTCTTTTGTCATGTCTACTCCTATCTATGTGTACGTGGATCACTAGCATCCGCTAGGTTTTGACCAACTACGAAAAGTGACAAGGATACCAAAACCAAAGTTGTCAATGGAATCCAGAAGAGGTAAGCATTTGTTGTTACGTTCTGAGAATAGTCCGAAATCAAACGTCCCAAACTTGGTACTGTGATTGGCAAACCAAGTCCAAAGAATGATAGGAAGGCTTCATATGAGATAAATGCAGGAAGCATTTGTGACATTGTCGTAACAATAACAGATACCAATTGAGGCATGATGTTTTTAATGACGATTTTGTAAGTTGGTGTTCCCAATGTACGTGAAGCAAGGTTATACTCCAAATCACGGTAACGCATGATTTGGATACGAATCATATAAGCGATACCAATCCAAGTGGTTACACTCATGGCAAAGATCAAGTTCCAGAAACCTGCACCGATAGAGTAAGTCAAAACAATAACGATTAAAAGTGATGGGATGTTATTGATAACGTTATAAACTTCCATCATGATACGGTCAACAGATTTTGAAATACCCCAGATACCACCAACAATAACACCAATAACAAGGTTGATAAAAGTCGCGATTACTGAAATCAAGATAGAGTTACGTGCTCCAAACCATACACCGTCAAAAAGAGACTTACCATTACTATCTGTACCAAACCAATGTTCAGCATTTGGCTTAATGTAACGAGCACTAAAATCATTTACTTTACTTACATCATTGAAGTCAAAATCTGAGAACATTGGGTAGATGAAACTCATCAATACGATGGAAATCAAAATACCGAGCATGATGATTGTTGATTTTTTCTTCAAAAACTGTCTAAAAACAGATCCCCAGTATGAGTAGGCAGGAGCATCAATTGCTTCAGAGGCAAAATCATCTCGTTTTACAAATTGAAATTTATCATTACTAATTGTAGACATTATTTGCCTCCTTTCTCTGTCAACTTAATACGAGGGTCAATAATAGTCATCCAAATATCTCCGATTAAGTAAGAGAAAATTGAGACACTTGTAAAGATGAATACTAGACCGACAACCATGTTGTTATTTGACGCTTTTACAGAGTCAATCAACATTTTACCCATACCTGGAAAGGCGAAGACTGTTTCAGTAAGAGTCGCTCCACCGATAACACCAATAATTGAACCTGGGATACCAGAAACAAGTGGCACCATGGCATTTTTAAAGATGTGTTTGTTAGAAATTTCTTTTTCAGAAAGACCTTTAGCTCGAGCAAAACGAACGAAGTCTTGTGATTGCAAGTCAATCATGTAACGACGGATCCAAATAGCTAGACCTGGTGCTCCAAGCAAACCAAGGATAACTGCAGGTAAAACATATGAACGCCAGTCTCCAGCACCCAAGATAGGGAATGAATCTGGGAATCCAATTGAAGAACCAATCAAACGAATGATATATACAAGGGCAATCGTTGGAAGTGCAAGCAAGAATGTCAAAGCTCCTGTTGAGAAACTATCAATCCATGTGTTCTTGTAACGAGCCATTGCAGAACCAAGTGGGATTGCAATCGCGTATGAAATAGCAAGACCAATCAAACCTGTGATAGCAGAACTTGCAATCATTGATGGATACTGATAGTTACTTTCAGTAGCTGTATATGGATCATCCTTACCATAGTTGGCTATTTCACGGGCATCAGCCTGACTTGGTGATTTATAAGTTCTTGTATAGATGTTGACTGATGAAGTTTTCTTACCTGTTGGGAATTGAACTTCTGAAGTCTTGGTTTGTCCTTGTCCTTGTGTAATAACTTGAAGTACAGGAGTATTGGCATAAGTTGGGTAAGAATCTCCTAGGTTCAAGTTCACAAAGTTTTGGTGAACAAATGGGAACTGACTGTTGAAGTACAAGAGGTATTTATGTTTAGTCCCTGAACCTACTAAAGACCATCCAATAGCTGGATCGTTTTCAAAACGCAAATAACGCTCTAAGTTAGGATTTTCTGGGTCTTGAATCTTGTTTGTATGGTCAATATCAAGCAAGTTTGCATAGAATTTGAACACACGCTCGAAAATAGGGATTTCACGAGTAGCATAGAATTGGCCGCTCTCTGTAAACTCACCCAAAGTCCAACCGTTTCCAATTTGTTGGATGTATTTTTCGTAGATAGCTTTATTTGTATCGTTTGCATCAACGGTTACAGAAGGGTCAATGCTACTAGCTTTTTCCTGCAACTCTTTCGTATCGTAATACTCGATATAACCCATACGCTCATAAACGGTATTTTCATAATTATCGCGTTTATCAGCTGTGGTTGCAATTTTATTGTAGTTAGTATCTTGTTTGAAGATCAACTTCCGTGGAACCAACGTATAGATGATTGTGTAAATCAAGGTCGTTACTAAAAAGATAGAAACTAACGACCGCAAGATACGCATAAAAACATATTTTTTCATATTATTTCCTTTAAAATCCCAAAAGAACCTTCTCCTTTTGGAGAGAAAGTTCTAATGAGCATTATTTATTTCACGTGACTTGCTAAATCTTTTTGAGCTTTTTCATTTGATTCAGCTTTTTCTTTAAGCCATTTTTCACGAGCTTGTTGGTATTCTTCTTTTGTAATAGGTTTTTCACCAACCTCAGTGTATTTCAAGTAACCTGAGTTTTCTCCTTTAAGACCCGCAGTTGAGTAAGCAGAAGTAAATGGAATAACTTTAGATACAAATGAAACAGCGGTTTCTTTTGGACCTGCCATAACAGGAATTGTCAAACCGTTATCAGTTAACCAAGCTTGAGCAAGGGCATATTTTTCGTAACGTTTTTGAACGTCTTGATTTTCTTTGTTTGCATCGTCAAGTAATTTTTCATAGTCAGACAAACCAAGTTTTTGGATAACTGATGCATCAGTATCCTTATCAATACCCATGAGCAAGCGAGTGTTTCCGCCTTTAATCGTGAACTGGTCTAAGAATGTTGATGGATCCTGATAATCTGGATTCCATCCAGTCAAGGTATGAATATCCCAGTCTTGTTCTTTCGCTGTTGGAGCACTGAATGAAAGTGGTAATGCTTCTGCTTGAGTCATTTGTTGAAGATCGATAACAACATTGTCAGATCCAAGTACGTTTTCAATAGACTGTTTAAGCGATTGAACACGATTCACAACAGCTGTAGATTCTTGGATGGTTAGAGCATCCAAATGGATTGGGAATTCTACTCCTTCAGCTTTCAAGCTTTCTTTTGCTTTTGCAAAGGCAGCTTTAGCTTTTTCTTCGTTGTAGAGACCGTTTTGTGAATCAGCAAGCGATACGTTTGACCATGTGCTTGAGTTTGTCTTCGCAAGACTTTCTTCTACAAGTTTACCAAACTGTTTGTCTCCAACTTGAAGGTCATATGGTGAGAAAGTATTACGGATTGCAACCGCAGCTCCCTCTGTACCATTTGTCTGAGCTGAGTAAGAATTACGGTCTACCGCAAAGTTAAGGGCTTGACGGAATTCTTTGTTTAGCAAAGCTTTTCTTGTAGATTCTTTTTGGCTATCTGTTGTTTTTGAGGTATGGTTATAAGTTGTACGACCATAGTTCACACTTACAGTAGCAATAGCTGATCCTGGTTCGTTAAAGAAGATATTGTCTTTGAACTCAGAAGCATATTTTTCATATGTTGAGCTAGTAGGATAGATACGAGCTTTACTGTATTGGCCTTCTGAGAATCCTTTAGCAATGATATCTGGGTCTTTTCCATCAAAGTAAGTAAATTTGATGTTTTGAATTTTAACAGCATCTTTATCCCAATAAGCGTCATTCTTAGCCATTTCAATCGAAGACTTAGCAGTGATTGATTTCAAAACAAATGGTCCATTGTACAAAATAGATGATGGATCTGTAGGCGCACCAAAGCTTTCCCCTTGAGATTTAAGGAAATCTTCGTTGATTGGCATCATCACGCCGTTTGTTGTTTTGTCATTCCAGAACGTTTCTGGCTGGTTCAATGTATATTCAAGAGTGTTATCATCAACAGCTTTTACACCAACAGTTGAGAAGTCGTTTGTTTCACCGTTAATGTAAGCATCGAGTCCTTTAATTGAAGAACTAATAACTGACAAACCTTTTGATTTGCCTTCTACCGCGTGTTTCAAACCTGTCACAAAGTCTTGGGCTTTAACTGGAGCGTATTCTTCTCCTTCAGCAGTAACCCACTTAGCATCCTTACGGATTTTATAAGTGTAAGTCAAACCGTCTTGTGAAACTGTCCATGATTCAGCAATCGATGGCACAAGGTTTCCATATTTATCGTTAGCAAGCAAACCATCTACTGCATTTGTCGTTACAAAAGAAGTAGAATCAACATTGTTAACAACATAATCCAATGTTTCAGGGTCAACTGAATAAACGTATTTATAATCTGATGCTAATTTTGCATTGCTTGAACCTGCATTTGAATTTGAACATGCAGCAAGCACTCCTACTGCAAGCAAGGATACTCCTGCTACCGCAAGAATCCGACTTTTTTTCATTTTTTAAACTCCTCGTTTTAAATAGTGGATATTGAAGATTATACCACAGTTTTTTCAAAAAGTAAACGAATTTTCAGAATATTTTGTCGCATGTTTTTTTAAACATTTGAATCTTATGTTTTCAGAAAAGAAAACTATTGACGAGAAACAATTTTCAAGGTATAATAATAAAAGTTAAGGCGGTATAGCCAAGTGGTAAGGCACGGCTCTGCAAAAGCTTGATCGTCGGTTCAAATCCGTCTACCGCCTCTATATTAACAAAGACTCCGAGCGGAGTCTTTTCTTTTTAACAATTAAAAAAGCTTTATCAGCAATCAGCTGATAAAGCCTTTATTTTATTCAGTTTCTTCTTCTACTTCCAGTTCTTGGATTTGAACCTTAACTTTGGTTACACGA
The DNA here is from genome assembly GCF_000411475.1 of Streptococcus sp. HPH0090. Classification (GTDB taxonomy): domain Bacteria; phylum Bacillota; class Bacilli; order Lactobacillales; family Streptococcaceae; genus Streptococcus. The sequence goes on from NZ_KE150464.1 coordinate 1,121,239, forward strand.
CCATTTTTTACTTTGTCATTGGTTAGAGTGATATGCTTATTGCTACTTTCTAACTCATAACTAAGTTTCTCTGAAGTCGGAATAGTTCCCACACCTGTCAAATAATAACCAGCAATGGTATCTACATCGTCACTTTCAAGTTCGACATCAAAATAATCATTGAAATCGTTCAAATTCATTGTCCCTTGGACAATATAAGTGTTCTCAGCAATGGTATGAACATAAACTTCAGCTCTGTCAGTCTCATCATCAATTTCACCGACAATCTCTTCGAGCAAGTCCTCAAGAGTAACCAAACCTGCCATTCCTCCATATTCATCGAGAAGAATAGCCATTTGTCTTTGTGAATTTCTCAATTCTTTTAATAAATCATCCACAAAAATAGTTTCTGGTACAAATAGAGGTTCCTGTAATATCTTTCTCAATACAATATTATCAAAACCATCGGTAAACCCAGCTTTTAGCAGACTCTTGGTGTGAATCAAACCAATCACGTTATCCTTGTCATTGTCATAAACAGGAATTCGAGAAAAGTTTTGTTTTAAGATGCTTTCGATAATCGTCTGAGTGTCATCTTGAATATCTACCATGAAAGCATCAGTTCGAGGAACCATGACTTCACGTGCCATAAGCTCGTCCAGCGAGAAAATTCCTTGCAACATTTCGATTTCATCTGCATCCAAGGTTTCTTCACTATTGGTAAGCATATACTCAATCTCATCACGAGTCATTTTTTCATCTGCATCGTCAAATGTCATTGGCGTCAAACGACTCAAGAGATTGGTTGATGCTGACAACATCCAAACAAATGGACTCACAATCTTACCAAGAGCGATAATAAATGGCACTGTTCGGATAGCCAAGGCATCTTTAAGATTAAGAGCGATTCGTTTGGGATAGAGTTCACCAAAAACGATAGAGATATAGGTCAAGAAAGCAAGTGACAGGAAACTTGCGATTGCGTGCGCAGTTTCGCTATTTCCCATCCATGAGGCTATCAATTCTCCGAGAGAGTCTGCTAGTTTAGCCCCTGACAAGATCGTAATTAAGGTAATACCAACCTGAATAGTTGATAAAAAGTGATTTGGGTTTTCAAGTACCTTTAGCAAACGGATATAGCGTTTATCTCCTTCTTCTGCCTTTTGTTCAACACGTGAACGGCTAAGAGAAACCATAGCCATCTCTGTCGCAGAGAAAAAAGCATTTAAAAAGGTCAAAACAACTAATAATACAAACTGCAGTAACAAATCCTGACTGCTCGGGTCTTCCATTTTCCTTCTCCTAAAAAGTATAATTGAGACTATTATACCATATTTTTCAATTTCTACACATTAATTTTCGATTTCTATAGTAAATCCCCTATCAAAACGATAAGGGATTTACTATTTATTAGTCTTTTGTAACCGTAACTTCTCCTGTTCGGTAATCTAACCGAATTCCCTTTTGAACATTAGGAATTACAACGTTAAACTCTAATTCACCATCAGAAGATTTGGCTTCTATCTGAGAAGCAGATGGTACTAGGTCCTCTTCTGTCGCATACAGTAGCGTAACGCGGTAACGCACTCGTTTATTCTTATCTAGCGCTTTTCGAACTAAACCTTCATAGTAGTTTTGTCCAGTCGAATCTTCAGCTCGTGCTTGGTTGGCCCAGGCTGTTTGTACAGCAATATTTTTTGGATTGCTAGTAGATGCATCAAAACCATCCAAACCACCAATCAAGGCATAGCCTAATAAATGCCCTCTATCTACTGCGTGATTGTAGGTTCCTTTTAGGTTCTTAACTTGATGCCATCCTGCTGGTGTCCAAGAAGTTGAACCATTCCCCGTCTCTTCACGGTCTTTGTACTGTCGAGTTGCCTTTGACATGAGCGCATTGGCTACGGTAGGAACGGTCTCACCACCTACAGTTTTTGTTTTATTATCTGCATAGGGTTTACTTGAAACCTTTGCATCTAGATTTGTTTTGTTCCCATTGACTACAAAGGCTCCGGCTCCATTCCACTCGATTGTGCCCTTGATTTGTTTTTTGACCGAGTCAGTCAGTACACTCTCTGCCAATTCTTGACCAGGAGTGTCGGATGACTGCGATTTTTGTGTCACTTGTGTTTGTGGTGTATTATTGGAAGCCTGCATTTTTTTAATGTAGTAACTTCCTGCCGTCAATAGTAGAAAAATCAGGAGACCTATGAGGGCCTGTCTGGTTTTTTTATTCATGTTTCCTCCTTACTTTTATCCCTAGAAAAAGGCCGGTTCCCCAGCCTATTTTCCTGTAAATTTTGCAATCAGTTCATGCCATTTATCGGGTGTCAAAATCGCCCATGGATCTTGACCTTTTCCTACGATGCCATAGCCAATCATCAAGCCGATACCAAGTGCTAAGGCTCCTAGAAGTAAAACAATAATGACTAATAGAAATCGACGTAGCACATACCCTACTTGTTTATTCATCTTCATCAGCTTCCACACTTACCCGTTCAATATTAGCTCCTAACTGAGCCAATTTTTCATGGAAACGATAATATCCTCTATCCAAATGGACAAGTTTTCCAACAACTGTTTCACCTTCGGCTACAAGACCTGTTAAGATCAAGGCAGCACTCGCACGTAAGTCTGTAGACAAGACTTCTGCTCCTTGGAGGCGTTGGCCACCGACGATACGAGCTGTATCACGGATAATTTCAGAGTGCAAGCCCATACGACGCATTTCCTCTAAATGTTGGAAACGATTCTCAAATACAGTTTCCACCATGGTTGACTCACCTTGGGCAACTGTCATCAGAGCTGTGAATTGCGCCTGCATATCTGTTGGAAATCCTGGATGCGGAAGTGTCTTAACATGAACAGCCTTTAACTTATCACGCTGAGAACGGATACGAATACCTTCATCTTCGTCAATGACTTCCACACCCATTTCTTGCAATTTAGCAATCAAAGGACGGTTGTGTTCCCAGATAGCATCTTTAATCAAGACATCTCCACCTGTCATGGCAGCTGCCACCATAAAGGTCCCTGCTTCAATACGGTCCTGAACAACATTGTGTGTCGCACCATGGAGTTTCTCAACACCAGTGATTGTCACAGTTTCTGTTCCTGCACCCTTGACTTTTGCTCCCATTTTATTCAAGAGAACAGCCAAGTCTACAATTTCAGGTTCACGCGCAGCATTTTCGATAACAGTTACGCCATCAGCTAGCGTTGCAGCCATCATCAAGTTCTGTGTAGCACCTACACTTGGGAAATCCATGTAGATGTGAGCGCCTTGTAGACGTTCTGCCTTGGCTTCGATATAACCAGCTGTTTGGGTAATTTTAGCCCCCATCGCTTCCAAGCCCTTAAGGTGAAGATCAATTGGACGACTACCAATCGTACAGCCACCTGGCATGGAAACTTTAGCATGACCAACTCTAGCTAGGATTGGACCTAAGACTACAATAGACGCACGCATCTTGCTAACATACTTATAAGGCGCTTCTTCTGTGATCTCATCTGTCGCATCAACTTCAACAATATGTGCTTCTTGATCAAAATCCACTTTCGCATTTAATCCACGAACCACTTGATTCATGGTAAAGACATCTGATAAGATTGGAACATTTTTTAGAACTGTTTTTCCTTCACTTGCTAAAATAGTCGCTGCAAGTAATGGTAAAACTGCATTTTTCGCACCTTCAATCGTAACACTTCCAACTAGGCGATCATCTCCACCTTGAACTACAATTTTTTCCATGGATATTTTCCTTTACTTTCAAGTTTAAAATAATGTTCGTACTGCTTCTTGCCATAGTTGATAGAGATTTAGGAAAAAAGAACTAATCAGATACCCTAAACCAATACTACACAATACTACCAAAAGTCGTACCTTCCTCGCATTGTCCTTGGTCACCTTCAAGATTTGATCCCATTTAACCAAATCTTTCAAGAGCTGAAACACTAGGTAGACAAAAAACATATGACTACTGAGGGTAAAAAACAATTGAATCATCTGCCTATTATACCATCTTCTCTTTTTCTACGCTAGTCTCTAAACTCACGCTTTAATTTATGGATTGTTTTTCAAATAATCAATCGCATCTTGAAGCGTTTTGACTGGAACAATCTTCATGTCAGTTTTAATCATCTGAGCCGCTTCTACAGCTGTGTCATAATTACTCTTGGCATTTGGATTTGCCTTTTTAGCTTCATCAGAAACGGGATTATTCGGTGCGAAGAATACAGTAGCTCCCTTTTTAGATGCGGCAACAACTTTTTTGTCAATTCCACCAATATCACCAACATTCCCATCTCTATCGATACTTCCTGTACCGGCAATAACTCGTCCATTTCGAAGAGTTGGATCCGCAATTTGTGTATAAATCGACAAGCTAAACATCAGCCCAGCACTAGGACCACCAATGCCTGCAGTTGAAAACTTGATTGGCACATCACTTGATACTTCTGTTCGGTCAATCAAACCGATTCCGATACCATTTTTCCCATTCTCAAGAGTAATGATTTTCCCTTCAGCCGTTTTAACTTTCCCATCCTCTTGGTAAGTAACCTTAACTTTATCACCAAGAGTTTGAGAGTTGACGTAGTCGACCATCTCCTTGGAGCTTTCAAAAGTTTTATCATTGACAGCCGTCACGGTGTCAGCGATATTGAGAATTCCCTTGAAAGTCGAGTTATCCGTCACAGTCAAAACATAAACGCCGAGATATTTGAGTTCTATCTCCTTGCCAGCAGTTTTCAGGCCTTGATATTTAGCCATATTTTGCGACGTTTCCATGTAAAACTGGTTGATTCGCATATATTCAGCATCTGATGAACCACCTGTCATTTCTTTGGCGCTTCGAATATCTGTAAAAGGTGTCAGCCAGGCATAAACCAAATCGACCAGTCTAGCGTGCTTAACTCCAACCGTTACAAATTGGTAGGAACCTTCCTCTTGATCAGGTTGATTATTGACTTGTAAGACTTTTCGAATATCTTCTGAAGTCCCTGGAACCTCAATGTAATAAGGTAGGGGCACTGTAAAAGCTATAAATGTGATAATAAGCCCAATAATTAGATATATGGGCCATCTAGTTTTTTTCTTCATGATTTAACTCCTCTAAGACAGTAGCTGGTACATACTCACTGATATCTTGGCCAAATTTCAACAATTCCCTCACAGCTGAAGAACTGATATAGATATGCTCTGGGCGACTATGAAGATAGATTGTCTCCATTTCTCCTGCTAATTGATGATTGTAAAAATCAAAACTGGCTTCGTACTGAAGATCCGCAGCATTACGCAAACCACGAACAAGAACATGGACACCCAGTTTTCTAGCAACATCAACGACTAATTCATCATGAGAAGCAATGACTTGGACATTTTTTAGGTGTCCCACCGCTTTTTCAACCGTCTCTAGCCGACTTTCTATTGGTAAAAATCCATTTTTGTGTGGATTATAAAAAATTCCTACATACAATTTATCAAAGAGCTTACTTGCACGTTCAATAAGGTCCAAATGACCAATGGTAATTGGATCAAACGAACCTGTAAATAGCCCAATTTTATCTGACATAAACCGTCACCTTACTAATCCCATATATTTTTTCCTTCCAGATGCCTAAACAGGCGATTTCTTCTGGAAGCTCTACTGATTTATCGGTCTCGCAGACCACCATGACATCTTCTGAGAAAAGATTTCTCTCCGCCATTTTTTCAATGTCGGATACGATTTGCTCCTTTGCATAGGGAGGGTCCAAAAAGATGAGATCAAAGACACCATCCACCTGCTCCAACGCACGACTGGACTCCATTTTCAATAATTGAAACTTTGAGGTTTCCTTGGTCATCCGGATATTTTCTGCCACAATATTCTGGGCCTGGCGATCCTTCTCAACCAGAACGGCACTCGACATTCCTCTCGAAACTGCCTCTATGGATAGACCACCGCTACCAGCATAAAGATCTAGTACACGTCCTCCTTCAAAGTAGGGACCAATCATATTGAAAATAGCTCCTCGGACCTTGTCCGATGTCGGCCTCGTTGTTTTCCCGTCTAACGTCTTTAAAGGACGTCCTCCGTAGATTCCTGATACGATTTTCATAAGGTCTATTATACCAAATTCTGATGAAATTAGAAAATCGAACCTCTCGGTTCGATTGTTTAAAGAATATTGTCGTAAGTATCTCTAACTTCTTGTGGCCAAACACTGGTTTGGACTTCACCGATGTGCTTCTTACGAAGTAAGAACATAGCCATACGTGATTGCCCGATTCCTCCACCAATTGTCAATGGGAAGAGGCCATTTAAGAGAGCTTTGTGCCATTCCAAAGAAAGGCGGTCTTCATCTCCTGTAATAGCTACTTGGCGACGGAGAGTGTCTTCATCGACACGAATTCCCATTGAAGATAATTCAAAGGCTGCGCCCAAGTTATCATTCCAAACAAGAATGTCTCCATTCAAGCCATGATAGCCATTTTCAGACTCAGTTGTCCAGTCATCATAGTCTGGTGCACGGCCATCATGAGGTTTTCCATCCGACAATACACCACCGATACCAATCAAGAAGACAGCACCATACTCCTTACAGATAGCATTTTCACGTTCTTTCGGTGTCAAATCTGGATAGCGCTCAACCAACTCTTCTGTATGGATAAAGGTAATTTGTTTGGGCAAAATTGACTCAATATCGTAACGTGCTTCAACTGCTAACTCAGTCAAACGAATAGCCTTATAAATTTTTTCAACTGTTTCTTTAAGATAAGCTAAATTGCGTTGTCCATTGGGAATAACCTTTTCCCAGTCCCACTGGTCAACATAAACCGAGTGAGTCGCATCCAGTGAATCTTCGTCTGGGCGAAGAGCCTTCATGTGAACGAAGAGACCTTCTCCTTCGCCAAAACCAAAACGAGCCAAAGTATGGCGTTTCCATTTAGCAAGCGAATGTACCACCTCATAGGTTTCATCTGGGATTTGCAGAACCTTAACAGATACCGGATGTTCAATCCCTGAAAGGTTATCCTGCATCCCATCTCCAACCTTACTCAAGATTGGACCTTGTACTTCTACTACTTCTAACTTATCTTTTAAATACTGGGTAAAGGTATTTTTTACAAATGAAATCTCTTCCTGCTGGTGAATAAAACTTTTTTTCATATGTATCCCTCCTTTTGAATAATAAAAAGATTATACCCTTTTGCTAGTAAAAATGAAAGTAAAAATTAAAAAAGAGCTCATTTGAGCTCTAAAAGTATTAATCGTCACTTCCAAAGATACGCAAGAAGCTAAGGAAGAGGTTGATAAAGTCAAGGTAGAGGCTAAGTGCTAAAGAAATTGCCCAGCCAGTAGCAACCTGACCGTCTGACTCTTCGTAAACATAACGAATTTTTTGATTATCCCAAGCAATCAAACCTGCAAAAACAAGTACCATAACAATACTAATAATGTAGTCCATTAGGCCACTATTTAGGAAGATATTAACAACCATGGCCAGTATCAGACCAAATAAGGCTGCAATCAAAGCACGTCCGATACCACTCAAATCCTTTTTGATGACGACTCCGACGATCGCCATGACAAAGAAAAGGGCTGCACTGGAGATAAAGGCTGTTAGGACTGTACCAGGAAGGTAAAGCGATACGATGAAACTCAGCGAAAAACCGTTGACCGCAGAATATAATAGGAATATTGGAAATGCCGCTGGACTATTCTTTAATGCTAAACCACTTGCGAATATGACAAGAGCAACTTCAACTACTCCTGTCACGATTAGCCATATACGAGCATTAAGCATTAACTGTACGAGAAGGTCTTGGAAGGTTGTTAACATTAAGGCTGAGACAATTGCAGATAAGGCAATTCCAATTCCTACGAAAGCATAGACTTTTGCATAAAATTGATTCAAACCTGAACGTTCTTGAATAATTGTTTGATTCATATCTTTTTCTCCTTATGAAATCTTTTTATTGATTATAACAAAAATAAAATTATTTAACTCAAATAAAACATGAGTATGCCTGCGGCGATGGCAACATTGAGACTCTCTGCTCGTCCTTTCATGCTGATATGAACCAGTTGGTCTGCCTGATCTGTCATGAATGGACTAATGCCCTGCCCTTCATTTCCCATAACCAAGGCAAAATCCTCTAACCGATCCAGTTCACGATAATCTTTAGAATTTTGAGACAAGGTGGTGGCTAGAATGGGCAAGTGATTCTTTTTCGCCTCTTCAACAAATGTATCAACAGGCATCCGATAAATCGGCAAATGAAAATGACTCCCCTGCATGGAGCGAAGAGTTTTAAGACTGTAGATATCAGCTGATTTACTTGAAACAATGACTCCTGAAAAACCTGCTGCATCTGCCGTCCGAATCATAGTCCCCACATTTCCGGGGTCCTGCACATCTTCTAAGAAAAGATATTTACCTGAGGTCAAATCCGGCAACAGCTCCTCTTCCTTTTGAACAATAGCTACAATGCCCTGAGGTGTTTGTGAATCAGCCAAATCAAGCAAGATTTCTTCCGTCACAAAGACTGTCTGAGGATAGTCAGCTAATTTTCCCCCATGTTCTGCCAAGGCAAAAATTTTCTCAATCGTTACTCCTGCCTGAACAGCTTCCTCAAATAAATGCCAGCCCTCAATTAAATAAGAAGATTTTCGATATTTTTTTTGATGCAATTTCTTGGCATTTTTTACCACAGAATTCGCTTTAGAGGTTATAATAGTCATAGGAGTATTATAACACAATCAAGGAGGTTTGGTATGCAAAAGGTCAAAATGATTGCACAGGGACGCGTCCAAGGTGTTGGCTTCCGCTGGGGTGTTTATACCCTTGCTCTCGAACTAGGCGGAATCACCGGTCGGGTCTGGAACAACGATGACGGAACCGTTGAAATTCTTGCCCAGGCAGAGTCTTCTGCCATTATGGCTAAGTTCATCCAAGAAATCCGAAAAGGACCAACTCCCTTCTCAAAAGTAACCTATCTTGACGTTCAATTGAGTAACTTTCCATCCTATTCTGACTTCAAAGTCGCAAATTAGGTCTCTAGAACTATTGTATATTTTCAAAAAAAACAGTAGAATAGAAAGGTATAATTTTTAAAGAAGGAATAAAAACAGTGAAATCAATTAAACGAATCGGCCTCTCAATCATGGGAGTGGCTATGCTATTAGCATTGACAGGTTGTGTCCAGGTTGATAAAGCAACAGGTCAGCCAACCGGATTTATCTGGAATACCATCGGAGCGCCTATGGCAGAGGCTATCAAATACTTTGCCAATGACCAAGGTCTCGGTTTCGGTGTTGGTATCATCATCGTAACTATTATCGTCCGCTTGATTATCCTCCCACTTGGTATCTACCAATCATGGAAGGCTACCCTTCACTCTGAGAAGATGAACGCCCTCAAGCATGTCCTTGAGCCACATCAGACTCGTCTGAAAGAAGCAACGACTCAAGAAGAAAAACTAGAAGCCCAACAAGCTCTCTTTGCTGCTCAAAAAGAGCATGGCATTAGTATGTTTGGTGGTGTAGGATGTTTCCCTATCCTCATTCAAATGCCTTTCTTCTCTGCTATCTATTTTGCTGCTCAACACACAGAAGGTGTTTCTGAAGCTAGCTTCTTAGGTATTGCACTGGGTTCTCCAAGTTGGATTCTCATTGCCTGCGCAGGTGTTCTATACTACATCCAATCACTCCTTTCTCTACACGGAGTTGAAGACGAGACTCAAAGAGAACAACTCAAGAAAATGATTTACATGAGTCCGTTGATGATTGTCATGTTCTCAATCTTCTCCCCAGCCAGTGTCACACTTTACTGGGTTGTCGGTGGTTTCATGATGATCCTTCAACAATTCATCGTCAACTACATCATTCGTCCAAAACTTCGTAAAAAAGTACGCGAAGAATTTGCAAAGAACCCACCAAAAGCAAGCAAAACTTCAGGCGCTCGCAAGGATGTGACTCCTGAATCAGCAGCAGTAATCTCAACTTCTAACAAGAAGAAAAACAAAAAACGCAATGCTGGTAAACAACATTCGAGATAAAGCTACGTGTATTATCAAATAATTAAAAAACGAATGAAGATAAATGGTTTTCATTAACTGCTTATCTTCACTCGTTTTTATTATCTACTTTCACATCTTAATTTATTTAAATCCTATGGCAACAAATTAGTAAGTCAATTACTTTGATTTAATACAATTGAGACTCATTATAACTTCTGCTCCCTCGTCTCTATTTTTCAGTTCTACTTGTCCTTTATGCAGTTTTGCAACTCTACATACAAAACTAAGTCCAATACCATAATGTTGCTCTTTAACCGATCTAGCTTTATCCATACGATAAAAGAGCTTCCCAAAATTATTTAAAACTTCTTCTGGAAATTCAGAGCCATTATTCCATATACCTATTTTCAATTCCTTCCCCTCTTGCTCTACTCTAATTTTAATTTTAGGATTCTGTTTATCTGCATACTCCAAAGCATTTGTTAAAATATTTTGTATTGCACGAATCAGAAGAGATGGATTTATATAATAGCTTTCAGTTCCATTCAAATTTTGTTCAAAAGAAAACTTCATCTGATTTTTTATCAAAAAAGAGATTTCATTCTTTAATTCATTGATAAAATCTGAAGAGGAATACTCCGTCCAGTCTGCCTCATCATCATAGTAAGTTTTAGAATAATGAATCAACTGATTAAAATAATCTAGTAAGCGTTGACTAGCACGAACGATATCTGCTAAACATTCTTTAGACTGCTCATCTTTAGTGGAAGTGTGCAAAAATTCTGCATTCCCTTTGATGATAGTTAGAGGTGTCTTTAAATCATGAGAAGCTGCTGAAACCTGAAACATCAAATCTTCTTTCTGTTGCTTCTCATCATCTAATAGCTGTCGAATACGATCTTGCATCACAATAATTCGATTTCCTGTCTCACGAAATTCCTTAACTGTTAATCTTTCTGTACATTCGCTTTCTAGCCACATACTATTTTCATAAATCAAATTCATTTCATAACTTAGTTTTTTCAACAATTTGCCAATGTGATAACTTATTAGAATAATCAATAAAACACAAATATATATCCATGATGACACATTGAAAAAAATTGATTGAACATCATTATTTTTAAGAGGCTTCCCGTCCTCCATTATTTGTATTGATACAGAAGCTAAGGGAATAAGATAAGCTAATAACAAACCAAGACCAAACTGCCAAATAATTCTCCAACAAGTTTCTAGAATTAATTGTCTAAAACTTTTGATTCTACCCATTGATATCCTCCACCGTACAAGGTTTTAATTGGATTTAACTGATATGGTTTCAGCTTTTGACGAATTTGATAAATGTACTCTGAAACCGAACGTAAAAGAGCTTCTGAATTTTGTGGATATAGATAATTATATATTTCCTCAATTGAGTATATTTTATTTGGGTGACTTGCTAGAAGGCTGACAATATCAAATTCCCTACTTGTCAATGGAACCTTATTATTCTTTATAAATAGTTCCTTACTATCAGTATATAGTACAAGCTTCCCACTTTTTATCTGATGCACAGTTCCTTTAGTCCGTTCTTCACGACGTAGATGCATTTTTACACGCGCTAAAAGCTCCTGCATACTAAAAGGTTTCATAATATAATCATCAGCGCCTGCATTGATTCCAACCACCAAATCTTCATCCATATCCTTAGCAGTTATAAAACAGATAGGAACAGTTATCTGATTGCGAATCATCTGACAAATTTCTAAACCACTAACAGGCATCATAATATCTAATAAAATCAAGTCAAATCCTGTAAAATCACAAAGATCAATCTCTTCTATGTTATTTCGTATGACTACTTCATACTTTTCATATTCTAGTACCTTTTTTATTAGACGAAGAATATCAAGATCATCATCTACCACTAAAATTTTATAAGCCATAACTCACGCTCCTAAATTATATTATATCATTAACTGAGAAAAAGACAGGATAACCCCTGTCTTTAGCGTACATTTCTTTCTCTAAGTATCAATGTAGCAAATACAAAAACAATTAATAACCATACTATTTGTATCCCTAAGCCTTGCCACACTGGATAATAAAGTGATAAAGGATGGATATAGTAACAGTTCATACTCGCTAGTAAGGGTAAATTTCTAAATAAAGAACTGAATTGTAATAACATTTGCCCTAGCCCCAATAAAAGTGATAAACTTATTCCCAAAATTAAGGTAAAAGATCGGAAAATAAATACAAAAATACCACTTAAAAGAGAGAAGGTTAAAATAGAAATACAAACTGGAAATAGAACTGTTAGAACATTTTTAATATTGCTCAAAAGATTGATATTGTAATATCCTTGAGCAAATAGTATACATACTGATATTACAGCTAGCAATAATACAATTTCCACACATAACACAATAGCTATTTTACATATTATAAATTTTAAACGATTTGGACATGTAAGAAAACTTGTACGAAGGCTAGAACCTGTAAATTCTTGACCTATAAATAGTACAGCTAGACTAATAAAACCCGCCTGTCCTAAATAGAGACTTTGCAGTAGCTGTTCCAAAACAAAGTGTAGGGTCAACTGATCTGGTTTACTATTTAAAAAAATAACCATCGGCGGAACACAAAGTAATAGAGCACCTATAATCAACCAATGCCAAGGATTCATCATAAACTTGAGATACTCACATTTAAATTGCTCTTTCAACTCATTCTCCTCCTCCAATATCTGACTGAAGTACGCGGTAAATTGCCAAAGCCAAGAATGACAAATTCCAACAAAGTAAAAGCAAAATATTTTGTAAACTATTCTGTTCTAACATTTGTGGAGATGTAGCAATCAGTCCATAGCTCAATGAAACTGGAAGAAATTTTGCAATTGATATATGGTCGGCTAAGAATGTTCCTAAATTGTAGACTTGAGGAAGCAAAAACAATAGGGGAACAAGGGCTTTTTTAAATGTTAAAGCCAGAATATAGGCTAAAAGTCCCAACAATGTCCAAGCTATACTGTCCAAAAACATATAGAACCAAACTGTCCCATTTAGTGAAAAAAGCAATAAACCATCTTGTCCTAAAACATAATGTGTCATGTTAATCGTCAGAAATATTGATAGGAAGGAAATGACAAAAGAAAATACCAGCCAAATTAATGTCTTTGAAACTAGGAGAGTAATTCGACTCGTATTAGAGAGGAGGCTTGTGCGAATAGCAGAATCTTTATACTCTTCAGCTCCGTAGATTGAGCCTAAGATAATCATAAAAAAAATGCCAATTAGAGTAACATCAAATCCTAAAAATTCAATAGGTGGAATAGCTTCTACTAACTCTGGATTTGTCTCTGGTGTAGCATGGATACCAACTGAAACAATTTGAGAAGCACCAATATCTGCTAAAAACGTTTGAAATACTAGTATCAAGAATAGTACAACATGAGTAGCTCTCTTATAAAGTAATTTCAATATTTCAGAATGAAGAGAGTAAATAAGTGCCATGTCACTTTCCTCCCTCTGTTAAACTAAAGAAAACTTCCTCCAGTGAAGAAAGATTTCTCATCACTTCTTGTAAAGTCCCTTTTATAAGAACTTTGCCTTTATTTATGATGACCACATCATCTGTCACTGCTTCCACTTCCGATAATATATGAGATGATAGCAAGACGGTCTTTCCTTCTTGAGCTTGTTTTTTTATAAACTCTCTAAACCACCGAATTCCTCTTGGATCCAAACCATTTGTCGGTTCATCCAATATCAGATATTGAGGATTTCCTAATAGAGCTGTTGCAATTCCCAAGCGTTGTCCTTCTCCTAATGATAATTTCCCAATTTTAGATTTTTTCTTATGGCTAATATCCACCATATCCAAGACTTGCTCAATTCGCTGACTGGATATCCCATTACTAGCAGCAACAATTTTCAAATGTTGATAAACAGTCCGATCATCAGGAGCACCGACACTGTCAAATGAAGCTCCTACAGTCTTTAGAGGAAATTTTAATTCCTTATAAGTTTGATCTCCAATTTTGGTAAGACCAGATGTTGCTTTGTCTAATCCTAATAAGATACGTAAGGTTGAACTTTTACCAGCTCCATTTGGACCTAGGAAAGCAGTTACTCTTCCTGCTTTTGCTTCAAAAGAAATATCTTTTAAAATTTGAGTTTGACCATATGACTTACATAGATTTTTAATGGTAATACTTTGTTCCATAGATTTCTCCTATTCAATTTGTTGTATCATTTGAAACAAGTATATATTAATCAATAATTTTCGGATTTTTTTCAGGATTTTAAATCTTTATAAAATCTGTATTGTCATATAAATCATAAAAATTTTATTTTGTTTAATTTAGCCTTATCTATATTTATCTGTGTAAACTTAAAAGCCCGATGTTCCCATCAGGCTTCTTTTTTTATCCATGAACACGTTTCATGTAATCTTGATAACTCTCTGTATCCATTAGTTCCTTAGCGTTCTTAACACGATCTGCTGTTGGAGGTTTAACGCCTTCAAGCGAATACGGAATGCCAAGTTCACGCCACTTGAACTCACCCATCGTGTGATAAGGTAAGATTTCAAACTTATCAACATTTTTGAGAGTCTTTACGAACTTCCCAAGCTCAATCAAATCTTCATCACGGTCTGTCAATCCAGGCACGAGAACGTGACGAATCCAAACAGGTTTTCCAATATCTGACAAGTACTGCGCACAAGCCAAGATATTTTTATTGGTTTGGCTGGTTACAATCTTATGTTGAGCTTCGTTGATTTCCTTGATATCAAGGAGAACCAAGTCAGTCACAGCCATAAGCTTGTTGAATTTTTCAAGATAGCGTGGTTTATTACGGAACGGAAGGGCACAAGTATCCAAGGTACAGTGGATGCCTTTTTCTTTCGCCTTGGTAAAGAGGGCAATCAAGAAATCAATCTGCAAGAGGGCTTCTCCTCCGCTGACTGTGATACCTCCCTTGTCTCCCCAAAAACCACGATAGCGAAGCGCTTCTTCCAAGACATCATCTACTGTTCGTACACGAGATTTATTGGTTTCCATCGCCCATGTATCGGGATTATGGCAATATTGGCAACGCATCTGACAGCCCTGCAAAAAGACAATGAAACGGATTCCGGGACCATCTACCGCCCCAAAACTTTCTGTCGAATGCACCATTCCTGTCACTTGTCCATAGTCAATTGTTTCTTCTGACATAACGTCACCTTCCTTGAAACCGTTTTATAATTTTATTATATCACGCTTGAAAGGAAAAACAATAGATTTTGTCTATTTTTTAGAAAACAATCTGTTTTTTACTTTCAACTTTCATGATTTTCAAAAATTCTTCTAATCCTTGTCAAAGTCAAACCCATAGAGAGTTGCAAAATAGTCCTCAGGGCGCTCTGCTCTACGGATTAGTCGAGCACCACCATCCTCTGTGTAGAGAATCTCTGCCGAACGAAGTTTCGCATTGTACTGGTAACCCATAGAGAAGCCATGCGCACCTGTATCATGAATCACTAACAAATCACCAATTTCTGTTTGAGGTATTTCACGATTAACCGCAAACTTGTCGTTGTTTTCACAAAGAGAACCAACAACATCAACGACTTCAGCTTGACCGTCAGGATTCATCATATTGGTAATATGGTGATAAGCGCCATACATAGCCGGTCTCATCAGGTTAACAGCTGACGCATCTACTCCTAGATATGTACGGTAGGTTTTCTTTTTATGAGTAACTGTTGTCACCAAAATTCCATGAGGTGCCAACATAAAGCGTCCTAGTTCTGTAAAAATTTTAACTTGACCAAGACCTGCTGGCGTAAGAACTTCTTCATAAACCTGACGAACTCCCTCACCAATCAAAGCGATGTCATTAGCCTCTTGATCTGGACGATAGTTGACCCCGATACCACCAGAAAGGTTGATAAAGTCCAGCGAAATACCCAACTTTTCCTTAATTTCTACTGCTAACTCAAAGAGCTGACGCGCTAATTCTGGATAATAAAGGTGAGTCACTGTATTGGAAGCTAGGAAGGAATGAATTCCAAAGGTTTTAGCTCCCTTTTCTTTCAAAATAGCAAAGGCTTCAAAAAGCTGCTCCTTAGTCATCCCGAACTTAGCTTCGCCAGGATTATCCATAATGTCCGTTCCTAGTTCAAATACTCCACCGGGATTGTAACGGCAAGAGATGATTTCTGGGATACCTGCTGCACGCTCTAAATGTTTGATATCTTCAAAAGCATCTAAATTAATCGTCGCACCTAATTCACGGGCATAAGCATACTCTCTATCTGGAGTATTATTGGATGAGAACATCATATCAGAACCAGAAAATCCTAGCTTATGACTCATCAAGAGTTCTACATAACTAGAACAATCCACTCCACATCCTTCTTCTTGTAAGATTTTCAAGATAGCTGGGGTCGGAGTCGCCTTGACTGCAAAATATTCTTTAAAGCCCTGATTCCAAGAAAAGGCTTTGTTTACTGCGCGTGCTTTCTCGCGGATCCCTTTTTCATCGTAGAGGTGGAAAGGGGTTGGAAACTCTTCAACAATTTTTTCTAGGGCTTCACGATTAATAAATGGTGTTTTCATAGGACTCCTTTATATTCATTATCAAAGAAAGGCTGGGACGAAAGTTCCAACCTTTGTATTTTAAGTTCATTCTTATTTTTCTGCATCAAAGATGTTTCCAACTTCAACAGCAATTTGTTGATTCTTCACATCAATGTTGGTAACCTTCAAGAGTGATTTGTAATCAAACTGTTGTTCGCGATCTTCTTGCGCATTATCGGCAAAGACGGCTACTCCAGCCAATTCAGAATCAAACTCTGCTAAAAGGCTGATCATCCCGTTAATGGTTCCTCCACCCTTCAAGAAGTCATCGACAATCAAGACACGACTTCCTGCTTTGAGGCTACGTTTTGAAAGGAACATTTTTTCGATACGGTCACTAGAACCTGAAACGTAGTTGACACTAACAGTTGAACCCTCAGTGATTTTCAAGTCACGACGAACAATGACAAACGGTACATTGAGAACATTTGCTACCGCATTTGCAAGCGGAACCCCTTTGGTCGCAACAGTCATAACAGCATCAATCTTTTGATCCATAAAGCTCTTAGCAATAATGCGACCGATATTTTTCAAAATAGCTGGGGTGCTTAATAGGTCAGATAAATAGATGTAGCCACCTGGAAGAATACGGTCACTCTCTGAAAGTTTATCGCGTAGCTCTTCGATGATTGTTTTGGACTCAAGGGTAGAGATAGATGGTGTGAAAATAACTCCACCACCAGCACCTGTCACCGTTTGAATATGCCCGATTTCAATTTCTTCGAAGGCGCGCTTAATGATGACAATATCTTCTGAAATAGAAGACTTAGCAGATTCATACTTTTCTGCAAAGGTATTGAGACTGGTTAATTTGTAAGGATTGTTAATCAAGTAATTGGAAATAACAACCATCCGATCACTTCTTCTTAATTTCATTAGTTATTCACCATTCTTTTTTATTAGTCTTTTTCTCATTATATCACACTAAAGCAAAAAAACGAACTTTATTGTTTAAATAAAGCTCATTTTTTTAGTTTCTAGTCTAATTTGGGCTTGTAGAAGGAACGATTGTCCATAGCAAAGACCTTATTGGTCATTTCCCCCTCATCAACAAGGGCGAGCGCTGTTGACATCATCATCATGCTGGCATCTAGATTATCAATCATATGAATGATTTCAGCTTCCATCACACGAGGACGAACTGGACTACCATACTCAAGCAAGCCATGGTGGCTGAGAATCACATGGCGTAAGAGTACCACTTCTTCACGAGTGTCATCAATGCCTAACTCCATTACTGTTTTGGTAATTTCACTATCAATCAAAGCGATATGGCCAATTAGATTCCCTCTAACTGTATACTCTGTCTGGTCTGGGCCAGTCAACTCAATAACCTTGGCTAGGTCATGGAGCATAATTCCAGCATAGAGCAAACTCTTATTAAGCTGTGGGTACACATCAGCAATTGCCTCTGCTAAACGAACCATAGTCGCTGTATGATAAGCAAGTCCTGTTTCAAAGGCATGATGGTTGGTTTTGGCAGCTGGATAAGAATAAAATTCTTTATCATATTTGGTATAAAGAGCTCGAACGATTCGTTGCCAGATAGGATTTTCAATTTTGAAAATCATCTGCGCCATATACTCACGGATTTCCTTAACATCAACTGGTGATTTGACCTTGAAATCTGCTGGGTCATTTGGTTCGCCAGGCTGAGGTAAGCGAAGAGAGATTTGATTTACCTGAGGCGTATTGTTGTACACTTCACGACGACCTTGCATGTGAACAACCTTCCCTGCCGTAAAGGCCTCAACATTATGAGGTTGGGCATCCCAGAGTTTTCCTTCGATTTCCCCACTATCATCTTGGAAGGTGAAAGCTAGGTAATTTTTCCCAGCACGCGTTTGTCTCAGATCGGCTGATTTGATCAGATAAAAGCCTTCAAATAGCTCATCTTTTTTCATGTGACTAATCTTCATATTCTTCCTCATCTTCTTGGAACTGGAGTAGATCAAGCGCAGGCTCACCTTCTGATAACTCAATGTGACGGAGCGTTCGCTCGATAGCTGTAGTACGACGGTTTAATAAATCATCAATATTGCCAGAGGCATGTTGGAGATGTTTTTGTGCCTTGACCAAAACCCCCCCAAACTTGCCAAACTCGGTCTTGACGCTGGCAAGAGTCTTGCTGATATGGTCGGCACTCTTTTGGATATTGAGAGTTTTGAAGCCAACTGATAGAGAGTTAAGAAGGGCTGATAATGTACTTGGCCCTGCAACGATAATCTGCTCCTCCCGTCTCAAATCATCAAAGAAAATCGGATTGCGAACAATCTCTGAATAGAGACCTTCTGTCGGGACAAACAATACTCCAAAATTGGTTGTTCGAGGTGGCGCCAGATACTTACTCTTGATATCCTTTGCAAAACGCTTAACACTCGTTAAGAGTGACTTACGGCAGCGCTCGATCTCGTCCTTGTCACCTGATTCATAGGCTTCTTCTAGGCGGTAGTAATCCGCCAATGGAAACTTAGAGTCAATTGGTAGATAAACATATTCTTGGTCGCCTTGCCCAGGCAACTTGATGGCGTACTCGACTCGCTCACTCGAATTTTCAACCGTTGCAAATTCTCGTTCATACTGGGCAGGTGTCATGATATCTTCAATAATCTGTCCCAGTTGTAATTCACCCAGAATTCCTCGGGTCTTGGTTCCAGATAAGACTTTATTAAGCGCACCGACATCCCGTGCCACCGTCTGCATTTCGCCCAGACCTCGATTGACAGACTCCAATTGCTTGGACACTGTTTCGAAGGAGGCTTGCAAGCGAGTTTGCAAGGTCTTTTCTAACTTTTCCTCGACTGTTTGGCGCATCTGCTCTAAGCGTTGTTCATTTGATTCCTGCATGGCTTGGAGACGTTGGTCGGTCTTATCTCTGGTTTGGAGGAGGTTCTCATTCATCTCCTGGCGAACCTGAGTCAGACCTTGGTGCAACTCGATACGCACTTCCTGCAAGCGATCACTGACAGCCACTTCAAGTTTTTTTTGATCCAGCTGACTGGCCTGTCTAGCTTGTTCGAAGCGATAATCCAGCTGGTCTGAGAGATTATCTGCCTGATCTTCTAGACTCTTGGTCAAATATTGCTCCTGCTTGTCCTGCCTTTGCCAAATGA
Organism: Streptococcus sp. HPH0090; assembly: GCF_000411475.1. Lineage (GTDB taxonomy): Bacteria > Bacillota > Bacilli > Lactobacillales > Streptococcaceae > Streptococcus. The sequence goes on from NZ_KE150464.1 coordinate 1,140,947, forward strand.
GAAAGAGGCCGACTAGGTTAGCAATTAATAACAGTAGTAATACAATCTCCATCCTATCTCCTGTCCTTACTATGCAGTACGACCACATAGCCATCCGGGCATGTTACCGAAACTTCCCTATCTATATATTCGTTAGAAGCATAGACTTTCTTAAAGAAAAAGTTCTCCTCTGTCAATTCGTACTTGGCTCCGATAATAGTCAACTGACTATCCCTCACGGGCATAAAAGCAAGATAATCATAGTCCGAACGTGGTTCTAGCTGACTGGTCCCTTCTGGGCAATAGCTAATCAAGTTTTGCCCATCCTCAATCTCTATTTGACGCATATAGGGCGCCAATTTAGGATTGCTAGGCAGAAAGACATTAGCCAGCATATGGTCGATGCGACCACCTAGGGCACCAAAAATGGTCACCTGAGCCTGAGGATTTTTTTCAAAAATCGTTAAAAGTGCTAGTTCCAGATCGGTATCATCCTTCTCTGGCTGAGCTTGGACAAAGTGTTGGGCACGTTCTTGAATCAACTGACGTTCTTCTACAGTCACAGAATCAAAATCCCCAACTGCTAAAGCAAGAGCAAGTTCTTCTTCCAATATCCAGAGTGAGCCTCGATCTACACCGACAAAACAGTCAAAATCTGTCCGGTAGTGACCGCGGTCTCCCCCTGCAAAAACTGCAGCTTTAGCCCAGTTGATTTCTGAGGGCTTGCACTCGTTCATTGACATCTCCCTTAAAGACATAAGACCCTGCTACAAAAACTGTAGCGCCAGCTTCTTTGGCTTGAGCAATGGTTTGGTCATCAATACCACCATCGACTTCGATTTCAAAGTTCAAGCCTTTTTCTTCACGAAGGGCAACCAACTCACGAACCTTATCCATGGTTTCAGGGAGAAAAGCTTGCCCACCAAATCCAGGATTAACCGTCATGACCAAAACTTGATCAACTAAGTGAAGGACATGTTTAATCGCCTCAATAGGCGTACCTGGATTAATGACAACCGAAGGTTTAACACCGAGAGAACGAATCTTTTGAAGAGCGCCATGGATATGAGGTGTCGCTTCAACATGGATGCTGATGATGTCAGCTCCTGCACGCGCAAAATCCTCTAAATGATGTTCTGGGTTAGAGACCATCAAGTGACAGTCAAAGACCATCTTACTATGAGGTCGAAGACTTTCGACTACACCTGCACCAAAGCTGATCTGAGGTACAAAGTGACCATCCATGATATCGATATGGGCGTATTCTGCCCCAGTTGCTTCTAGGCGTTTAATTTCACGTTCAAAGTTGGCATAATCTGCTGCCAGAATTGACGGAGCAATCTTGTATTGAGACATAGGTTTCTCCTTATTTTGGAATTTTTTTGCTGACTTTTTTATAGGTTTCTCTGCGATTTTCAATCTCACTGAGGAATTGTAGATAGTTGTCGAAACGGAAGTTTGCAATGATACCCTCTTCTACTGCTGGTTTCACTGCACAAGATGGCTCATGAGTATGCGTACAAGTACGGAACTTACAATCGCGACTGACACTAGCAATCTCTGGAAAGGCTTGGTTCAGCTCTTCAGCACTTGATACTTCATAATCTAGCGACGAAAAACCTGGTGTATCTGCGATTTTACCACCATTGAGGTTGTAAAAACTAACAGCTCGAGTAGTATGGCGACCGCGTCCTAGACTGTCTGAGATTTCTCCCGTTTCTAGATTGAGGTCAGGTGCAATTTTATTAAGGAGGGTTGACTTTCCAACACCTGTCTGCCCCATAAAGACTGTCACTTTGTCTGTCAACAAGGGTAGGAGCTCCTCTTTACTAGTCACAAAGTCGTAACCAATAGCACCATAGGTCTGCTCGTAAAAATCCAGTTCTCCCCCATCTTCCAGTAAGTCCATTTTGGAAATATAGATGATAGGATGAATGCCCTTATGTTCTAAGAGAACCAAGAAGCGATCCAACAAGTTGCTATTAAAGTCAGGTTCTTTAACGGACATAATGACAACAGCTTGGTCAATATTGACAATGGGTGGACGAACCAGACTATTTTTTCGTTCATGAATTTCCAATATATAGCCTTCTGAGTTCTCCTCTGCAGAAAAATCTACCCAATCCCCAACATAGGGTGTGTGACCTTTTTTACGAAAATTCCCACGTGCGCGTGTTTGATAAACCTTGCCATCACTCTCCACATAGTAGAAACCCGCTAAGGCTTTAATAATTTGTCCCTGCATCTTAGAGTCCTTGTTCTTTAAGTGCGTCTGCTAGACTGGCAAATTCTTCTAAACCAAGAGCTTCACCACGTACAGATGGTGACAAGCCTGATTGGTCCAAAGCCTTGGTCAATTTATCCTTGACTTCTTCAGACTTCCCAAAGTAACCTGTCAAGTTGTTCCACAAGGTCTTGCGACGATGAGTAAAACTAGCCTTGGAAACTTTAAAGAAGAAGTTCTCGTCTTCAACTGCTACAGCTGGTTCTGGACGGCGCACCATTTTCAGGATAGCTGAGTCCACATTTGGTGCTGGCACAAATACTGTACGAGGCACGATAAAGGCAACCTTGGCTGTCATATAATACTGAACCGCAATTGACAAGCTACCGTAAGCCTTGGTATTTGGCTTAGCAGAGATACGATCTGCCACCTCTTTTTGCATCATGACCACAAACTCACTAAAAGGAATGCCACTTTCAATCAAGTGCATGAGAATAGGCGTCGTGATATAGTAAGGCAAGTTTGCCACTACCTTAATTGGTAAGTCAGGATTTTTAAAATTTTGGATATGCTGCGCCAAGTCAACCTTTAGAATGTCCTCGTTGACTACGGTCACATTGTCAAAATCACGCAGGGTATCTGCTAAAATTGGTACCAAACGGTGGTCAATTTCAAAGGCCATGACTTCAGCTGCACGCTCAGCTAAAAACTCCGTCAAGGCACCAATCCCTGGACCAATTTCAATGACATTGACCTGATCATCAATCTCAGCCGTATCCACAATTTTTTGAAGGATATTGGTATCGGTCAAGAAATTTTGCCCGAAGGATTTTTTAAAGGTAAAACCGTGACGCTCCAGCACTGCCTTGGTCACGCTATAATCTGCAATTCTCATTTATTCTCTTTTCTATCTCTTAACCATCATATAAAAAATCAACCTAATTACTAATGCAAGTATAAGCAAATATACTATACCACTCCTCCACTTGTTCGCTTTTGTATCGGCTCCAGTCATATCGCCCCCTTGCTTATCTTCTTGAGGCTTCATTTTCTTGAGTTCATCCTGATAGGCAACCGAATCTAGAATATTATCTTCTGGCAATAATTCTGAAGCATAATAATCAGGGAAGCCCATAGCAAGACCAATTAAGTTCTTTTCTGTCAAAGAAAAATCTAAGTCTTTGGGTTGATTTTCCCGAATAGCTCCTATATTTTTTAACAGTTTATCAGAAACAACAGACACTTGGTCCATAAAAACAATATCTAAGACATCAAATCCGAGTACATCACCATCTTTGACATTTGCAAGAATATAACGAACAAAGGCATCATATAGTTGCACGGATTGTGGGACATTTTCTTCTAAAAAAGACCGGTTTTGGAGGGCATTTTGCCGGAATTTTTCAATAGGAAGCAAGATATCTACATTCTGCTCTTGGTAAAATCTTTCTGCTTGCTCTTCATCTTCTTCGAGTTCTTCTGCTGTTTTCCAAAGAGCAATTGGAGCTTTTAAATCTTCTTCATCCCAAAATAATTGCCAAAAATAGGGTATTGTGTAAATTCCCTCTGTTAGAATACGAGCCTCATCTCCGTTTTTTAAGTAAATATAACTTCTATTCGCCATTCCATTTCCTTTCAAAATCTTTGAAAAAGGGTAGAGGTTCAATTAGGATGTAGATAAAACTATATAGTTTCCCAATGTAAAGAAACTCTCTAATCTTTAGCTCTGCCTTCTTGTTCCTCACTAAGCTTTTGCATTTCTTTAAAAGCTGTTAGGCCAACATAGGCACCCGCTTCATAGTATTCCGTTGGGTTAATGGCATAGTCGAAGAATTCAATCATGTTCCCAGCGTTTTCAATCATCCCATTCCATTTTTCGTCAAAGACCATGCGCAGACGTTTCCAATCAGTAAATACTGGAACAGAGTTTCGCCCATTTTTGCCTTCTCCAGTTGGAATATTAAATTTCGCTGACTCATCTAAGACAAAGGAGTTTGCTTCCTGACCACCCTCTGGGAAGCCTGAAGCCGCCTCTAAAGGCAATAAGAATTTGGCTTTTGGCACAGCCATTGAAAAGAACTTATAATAGAGCTTATAAATTACTTCTTCGTCTTCTGTCGTCGGACTATCCAGTTGTCCCATCAAAAGCATCCATCTTACAACATCAGGATTCATCACAGGAACTTGTATTTCTGGCAAATCAGAAAAATCTGGTTTTGGAACTAAAACCGATGCAGCAATGCTTACTTCCTTACTATTAAAGAAAGCACCTAAAGCACCGTTTAAATAAAAGGCTGTCCCAAGAAAATTCTCAATCCCTTTTTTATCTTCTGTATTTTCAATTAGTTTCACCACTGACTTTGGTCGACTGTCAATGGTTTCCTTAAATCGATGATAGCAACGTGGTGTAAAAAGCATGATCATCGGGTCTGTACAGAGATACCCTTCTTCTCCTCTGTCATAGGTAGTTGAAAAAAGATAGGGTTCACCTGTTTTTTCCGAATAAACTGCATAAACCGAATCTGCTACCAACAACTTGTCCTTGACAATTTCTGCTAGGCGCTCCAACTTGCGGGTGTTAGCTTGATAACTTTCTTCACTTTCAGTTTCCTGATTTTGACGGCAATCCCATAAAAATGCTTGTAGAATCTCAATGCTATCCTCAAGACTAAGGGCCTGATAGTCCTCATCACCTACTTTACCTTCTTGGATAGTCACAAAAGCTCGGTAAAGAGCATATCCATAAGTAGATGAACGTTTTTCCTCTTCGACTCCCTGACTATAGAGCACACTTCCCTTTTTCAGTTTATCCAAGGAAGGAACCTTATCAACTTCTAGATAGATCAGTTCTTCGTCGTTTAGAGCTTCTACATCCTCTTTATGGCAGGAAAGTTTTTTCACGACTACTGAACCAAGAGCATCCATCCCCTGATCGGGATTACAAAACAGGAGACAATCACCAACCTTCAAACTTCCTTCTAGGTTGGCAGCAATTAAGAGCTCCCCCTTTTCTTCCATTGGGAAAAATCCTAGAACTCCCAAGCAAGCATTGCCTTTCGCCTCTTCTGCTTCCTTATTGGATTCCGTTATTTCAGTTGTTTTTGTTGCTTCTGTCTTTTTTAAAAAATCAAAGATTCCCATAACTTTTCCTCATTAACTCCACTTAGCACAAAGCCTATGGAGTCACTTTTCTAATGCTTGCTACCAAGCTTGATTAAACCGTTTATGATTACTTCTATTGTATCATATTCCCCTTACATTTTGGGGAGTTTCTCAATCTTCATAAGATTTCATGGCATCTTCAACTTCAGCTAAACGGATGCCAAATAATTCCAAACGCTTGAGAAGTTGTTTCCCATTGGAATAACCAATACGAAGGCTTTCTCCTAGATATTCTCTGCGTTTTCGGCTGTCTGATCCAGCTAGAAACCCTAATCGAATCAAGTCACTACGACTAATATCAAAGTCACTTTCTACTTCAAATTGCTCTGTCACTTGCGCCAAGGCTGTCTTCAAGTCTTCATAACTGGCATGTTCGATTCCTAGGGAACGTCCTTTGGTCTTGGACTTAGGAACTGCCTCATCACGCTTGAGAAAAGCGTGTTGCACTGATGGAACAGCCGTCATAATCAAACGACGAATGCGCTCCCCATTAAAGTCAGGATCTGTAAAGACAATCACCCCATGACGTTCATGTAGACGTTGGATACGTTCAAGATCCTGCCCATTGATAGCGGAGCCACGAGTCTCATAGGTCTCCACATCAAAATAACGTTTGAGATTGGCCGTATCATCACGCCCTTCGACTACGATGACTTGGGAAATTTTCTCTTTCATGATTTACGTTCCAATCCAAAGATTCGTTCTGCATTGGCACTGGTTGCAGCAGCTAACTCTTCTGTCGTCATGCCACGCAAGTCTGCAATAAAGTCCACTACATAGCGCGTGTAAGCTGTCTTGTTTTCACGGCCACGTTTAGGAACAGGAGCCAGGTAAGGGGCATCCGTTTCTACCAAAATCTTATCCAAAGGTAACTCTTTAGCAGCGTCCTGAATGTCAGTCGCTTTTTTAAAGGTTACTACTCCAGAAAAGGAAATAGTCATGCCAAGCTCCACAAACTTCTCAGCCCACTCCAGTGAACCTGAGAAAGAGTGCATGATACCACCACGAGGACCAACTCCCTCACTCTTAATAATCTCATAGGTGTCTTCTAGCGCATCACGAGTATGGACCACAAAAGGCAAGTTCAATTCCTTTGATAGCTGAATCTGACGACGAAAAACCTTCTCCTGCACTTCTTTAGGGGCTGTCATCCAATGATAGTCCAAACCAATCTCACCCAAGGCAACAACTTTGGGATGTTTTAGTTTCTCCAGCAGGTATTTCTCAACATCCTCTGTATAGGTCCCTGCCTCTGTTGGATGCCATCCAATTGTCGCATAGAGTTGGTCATACTTGTCCACCAATTCTAGAGCACGCTCAATGGTCGGTTTATCAAATCCAACAATATTCATCCGAGTCACACCCATTTCAGCTGCTAAGGCTATTTCTTCTGCTTCTCTTCCTGAAAATTCTTCCACATTCAAGTGGGTATGTGTATCAAAAATCATTTATATTCCCTCGTTTTTTCTACTTTCTATTATACCAAAAAACTAGTCGCATCCTTATAGGAAAAAAATATTTTGAAATCAATGATTTTCCCTTGACGGTATTTTTTCATAGCAGTATAATAGCTCTTGTTGAAAATTTCAAAAAAGGAAAGAAAATGTTTACAAAACTTAAATATACCTTTATCGGTCGTCCTCTAAAATCTTTAACTGAGGGTGAAGGAGGACTTCTTGGAAAAACACAAGCACTTGCAATGCTCTCAAGCGATGCCCTTTCATCTATCGCCTATGGGCCTGAGCAGGTTGTCCTTGTCTTGGCTAGCCTATCTCCGCTTGCTATTTGGTGGAGTCTCCCTATCGGCATTTTTGTCCTCTTGCTACTTGCTAGTCTAACCATTTCTTACCGACAAATCATTCACGCCTACCCTCAAGGTGGGGGTGCCTATATGGTTACTCGAGAAAACCTATCACCTGAGCTCGGTTTGATTGCTGGGGGAAGCTTGCTTGTTGACTATATGCTAACAGTAGCCGTATCCGTGGCTGCAGGTGCGGATGCAATCACTGCTGCACTTCCCGCACTCCATCCTTACAACCTCCACATCTCCATTTTTCTGGTCTGTTTGCTCATGCTTTTGAATCTGCGAGGCTTGAGGGAATCTGCTAGTTCTCTGATGATCCCTGTCTACCTCTTTATCTTTAGCACGGTCTTCCTCTTATTGTTTGGTCTCTCCCAGCTATTGACAGGTTCTCTAAGCTATCATGCAACTTCCTCTATTGGTCAAACAGTTCCAAGTCTCTCAATTGTTCTCATTTTAAGAGCCTTTACCAGCGGTTCGGCTTCACTTACTGGAGTTGAAGCTATCTCAAACGCTGTTCCATTTTTCAAAACTCCCAAAGAGAAAAACGCAGCTCAAACACTGACCATCATGTCTCTGATCCTTGGATTTCTCTTTGCAGGAATTACCTTCCTAAACTACTGGATGGGGATTACTCCTCAACACGGAGAAACAATCCTTTCACAGATGGCTAAAGGAATTTTAGGGGATTCAGCTCTCGGTCAAGTTGTTTATTATCTATTCCAATTTTCAACAGCCCTCATCCTTGCCGTAGCTGCAAATACTGGTTTTTCTGCCTTTCCAATGTTGGCTTACAATATGGCTAAAAACAAGTACATGCCCCATCTTTTTATGGAAAAAGGAGATCGTCTAGGCTACTCAAACGGTATCCTAACCTTGGCCTTTGGCGCTATGATTCTTCTGCTCATTTTTAACGGAAATACGGAACGCTTGATCCCTCTTTATACTATTGGAGTTTTCGTACCTTTTGCTCTTTCTCAAACAGGGATGATTCGCCACTGGAAAAAAGAAAAAGGCTCTCATTTCTTAAAATCTGCCTTTGCAAATATCCTCGGTGCCATCATTTGTTATGCTATCGTTCTTATCTTACTCTTCTTCAGACTTGGAGATATCTGGCCCTTCTTCCCAATTATCCTAGTCTTAACTTTCCTCTTTTTAGCCATCCACAGTCATTACCAAAAGGTGGCTAAACAACTTCGACTTTATGAAGGAATTCAAAAGAAAGTCTACGATGGCAATGTCGTCCTTGTCTTAGTAGGAAATGTCACTCGAGTCAGCGTCGGAGCGATTAATTACGCTCAAAGCATAGGAGATGAGGTTTTGGCCATGCACATTTCCACCAAGGAAACGGAGGAAAAAGACCAAGAAATCCTCCAAGAATTCGCCGACTATTTCCCAAATATCACTCTAAAAAACATTAATACTAGCTATCGCGATATCATCACACCAACAGTTCGCTATGTTCGAAAAATCTCTCAAGAAGCCAAGAAAAAGAACTACACAGTTACAGTTCTAGTACCCCAATTCATCCCTAACAAACCTTGGCAAAATATCCTCCACAATCAAATGAGTCTCAAATTAAAATATGCTCTCAGATGGCACGAAGATGTCGTCGTTGCTAGCTACTCTTATCATTTGAAAGAATAAAGAAAAGCTCAAAACCAGAAAACTTAACCTCTGGTTTTGAGCTTTTTTCTATATATCAGCTTTCCAATAAATCTTCTAAAGTTTTCAGACTAAATCAATCACCTTAGAACATTCACTTTTAGATAACAGAAAAGTCAGTAGGCTCGAGTTCCTACTGACTTCTTTGTTTAATTCGTTTGGATTATGCAGCCAAAACTTTGCGTCCTTTACGACGACGAGCTGCCAATACGCGACGACCGTTTTTAGTTGACATACGGTTACGGAATCCGTGTTTGCGCGCACGACGAAGTTTACTTGGTTGATAAGTACGTTTCACGATGAATACCTCCTCATAGATTTTGTATTCGTTTAGCCGGCTATAAAGTGATCAGTTACTAAACATACTTTACTATTCTATCTGATTCTTACGTATTTGTCAATAGCTCTGACAAATGTTTCCAGCTTTTTTGCTGGGGGAAGTCTGTATGTACTAATTTCAAATATCTTTTTAGTGCATTGTACCCTTTATTTATCACATCCTTAACTGTCTATAAAAATCAGCATTCATTTCTAACAATTCTTTAAAGGGAACTATTTTTCTAACTGCACCTGATGGAGTGTATTCCATTGACCAAATAAAAGGATAGGTCAAAACAACTTCATTTTTTTCAAGCGATAAATCTAATGTTAACAAATCTGGTACTATAAGTTCTTGATAAAATGTGTCTAACTGATTTGTAGTAACCCAATATAGAAATTCCTTATAATCTATCTCCAAATCCTCCCATTCTAATGTATCAGGAGCGAAATATTCTATTGAATTTAATTTTTCAATATTTATTGCAAATAGACCTCCCAAGATATCATAAGCTATCAAACAATGATTAGAATTATAACATTTTGAAAACAATTCATTACAGTAGCTGAAGCCATTCTCTGAATCATTCCCCAAGATTTTTAAATAACCATTAACAGTTACATAAGAAAAATGTTCTAAGATAAACTTTAGTTCTTGTGGTCTTTCTATACTATCCGTTATTTTTTTGTTACATTTAAGGAATTTAATATCATTAGAACTTTCCTCAAATTCCTCAAGAATCTCTTTCATAGTTAACATTTTATTCGTCTTCCTATCCCATTCAATTCTACACTCTTGCTTCATTTTTATTTATATGCACAACATTAAAGAAGTTCAATCGCAGATACTTCATTATCTAAATCAACAAATTCAAAATTCTTAGGATATTGCAGATAATCATTACATTTTTTTTAAAACATGAAAAAACTCAGAGAAACAATGTTAAAACCATCAAAACATTTGATTTCTCTGAGATAAAATTTGCTGATTGTACTCGAAACCTAGATCGTTCTTATCTACGATACTGCTTCAAGAAGCGAGTCATCTTTTCCTGTATTTGGGCCAACTCATCGACACGTGGTAGATAAACGATACGGAAGTGATCTGGTTCTTTCCAGTTAAAACCACGTCCATGTACCAAAAGCACTTTTTCTTGTTTCAAGAAATTAAGGACAAATTGTTCATCGTCATCAATACGGTACATATTGCGGTCGATTTTAGGGAAGATATAGAGTCCAGCCTTAGGTTTAACCGCAGACAAACCTGGAATATCTTGAATGGCATTGTAAATGAAATTTCTTTGCTCGTAAATTCGTCCACCAGGAAGAAGCAACTCATCCACTGACTGGTGACCACCTAGTGAAGTTTGAACAACCTGTTGAGCAAGCACATTCGAACAAAGTCGCATGTTTGAAAGCATGTTGAGACCTTCAATGTAGCCCTTTACATGATGTTTAGGTCCAGACAAGACCATCCAACCAACACGGAAACCAGCGATACGGTGAGATTTAGACAGACCATTCATGCTGACGCAGAAAAGGTCTGGAGCCAAACTTGCCACGGGTGTGTGGACATTGCCATCCATAACCATACGGTCATAGATTTCATCCGCAAAGATAATCAAGTCATTTTGACGAGCAATCTCAATGATATCTAACAAGAGTTCTTTGGGATAAAGAGCCCCAGTTGGATTATTTGGATTGATCAACACAATAGCCTTGGTATTGGAACTAATCTTAGACTTGATATCATCTAGGTCTGGGTACCATTCAGCTTCTTCATCGCAGATGTAGTGCACGGCATTTCCTCCGGCTAGACTGACTGCTGCCGTCCAAAGAGGATAGTCAGGCATAGGAACTAAGACTTCATCGCCGTTGTCCAAAAGCCCCTGCATAGACATGACAATCAGCTCACTAACCCCATTTCCAAGGTAGATATCATCGATACCTACATTAGGGAAATTTTTTAGTTGGCAATATTGCATAATCGCTTTACGAGCTGAAAAGATTCCTTTAGAATCTGAATAACCTTCGCTATCACGCGCATTCATAATTAGGTCATGAATGACCTCATCTGGTGCCGTAAAACCAAACTCAGCTGGATTTCCTGTATTCAAACGGAGAATTTTTTCTCCATTTGCACGCATACGCATGGCTTCTTCCAAAACTGGACCACGAATATCATAAGCCACATGTTCTAATTTTATTGATTTATTAAATTCTTTCATTTGAGTTCCTCTATTCATCAGGATAGTTAATATTATACCACTCCAAAACGAAATCGTAAATTTCCTAGCGCTTTTCCTCAAAAAAACCTTGCTTAACGCAAGGTAACAGAGCAAGGTCGATTTCTTTCTGTATTTGGAGAAGAAAGAGTAGATATACTTCTCTAAAAAGCTGAACCAAACTGGACCAAAATCTTTCTAGAGTAACTCTCATGATCGAAAACAAAGTCTTTGTAGCGGATGGTAACTGCATAGATGAGGAATCTCTCCTTACATCCAGCAAAACGCAAAGAAAAAATAAGTAGACTCACCAACATTAGGGATAATGTCTAAGACTAAGCCGAGTCTAGTTGTAAAAATACCACCTTACTAACTTATTTCCCTTGCCCTGTCAATTAATATTATACACTAAAATTTTTGCATTTTCAAACAAGTATGCATATAAAAAGAACTCAATATTTGAGTTCTTTTTATCTACTATTTTGTAATTTCAGCCAACATTTTTTCAATGTGTTGGATAGATTTTTCACGTCCAAGCAAGTAGATAGTATCTGGCAATTCAGGACCATGCATTTCACCTGAAACAGCGATACGGATTGGCATGAAGAGGTTTTTCCCTTTGATACCAGTTTCCTTTTGAACTGCTTTGATTTGTGGGAAGATGTTTTCTGCCACAAACTCTTCGTCTGACATGGCTTCAAGTTTTGCTTTGAAGGCTTCAAGTACCGTTGGAACGGTTTCACCAGCCATGACTTCTTTCTCTGCTTCTGTCAATTCTGGGAAGTCTGAGAAGAAGAGGTCCGTCAATGGAACGATTTCATCCACTGATTTCATTTGTGGTTTGTAGAGTTCAACCAATTTCTCAGCCTTGTCTGTCAAACGTCCTGCTTCTTCGAGGAATGGTTTTGCCATTTCAAAGATGGTCGCAAGGTCTGCATTCTTGATATACTCATTGCTCATCCAGTCCATTTTCTTTTGGTCGAAAGCTGCTGGAGACTTGCTGAGGCGGTTTTCATCAAAGAGTTTGATCAGTTCTTCGCGAGAGAAGATTTCGTCTTCCCCACCAGGGTTCCAACCAAGAAGAGCGATAAAGTTAAAGACTGCTTCTGGAAGGTAACCTTTCTTCCGGTAATCTTCGATAAATTGAAGGGTATTAGTGTCACGTTTAGACAACTTCTTACCAGTTTCAGAGTTGATGATCAAGGTCATGTGACCAAATTCTGGTGCTTCCCAACCAAGAGCTTCATAGACCATGAGCTGTTTTGGTGTATTAGCAATATGGTCATCTCCACGGATGACGTGAGAGATTTGCATATCGTGGTCATCAATTACAACGGCAAAGTTGTAAGTTGGGTAGCCATCTTTCTTTTGGATAACCCAGTCCCCACCGATATTGCCACCTTCAAACTCGATATCACCTTTGACCATATCATGCCATTTGTAAATACCAGACTCATTGACTGCCAAGCGAACCGTTGGAATGACACCTGCTGCTTCACGTTCTGCGATATAAGCAGCTTTTTCTTCTTCGCTCATGCCGAGGTATTCGTTGATGTAGCGAGGTGTTTCACCCGCCGCTTCTTGGCGTTCACGTTCAGCTGCCAACTCTTCTTCAGTGACGTAAGATTTGTAGGCTTTTCCTTCGGCCAAGAGTTGGTCGATGTATTTTTGGTAGAGTTCCAAACGCTCAGACTGGCGGTAGTTTTCATGAGTTTCTGGACTTTCATCCCAATCCATGCCCAACCAACGAAGGTTTTCAAGCTGGGAACGTTCTCCGTCTTCGACATGACGTTTGCGGTCAGTATCTTCGATACGGATGATAAAAGTTCCTCCATGGTGGCGTGCATACAAGTAGTTAAACAATGCTGTACGAGCATTTCCGATGTGTAGTAGTCCGGTTGGACTTGGTGCATAACGCACACGAATATCTTTTGACATAGTTTCTCCTGTAAAGTCTCTAGGCATCTGCCTTTTTGCTCTCTATATTATATCACAAGTCTTGTTATAGTCCAATTTCTCTTTTCGAGAAATAGTAAAAAGAGTGGAAAAACCACTCTTTATGAATCTATTATAGACGAGCGTTGAGTTCTTTACTCAATTCTTCAAATCCTGGTTTACCAAGAAGGGCAAACATATTTTTCTTGTATGCTTCAACACCTGGTTGGTCAAATGGGTTGATCGCATTCAAGTAACCTGAAAGGGCGATAGCCAATTCGAAGAAGTAGATAGTGTAACCAAGAGTGAAGGCGTCTTGCTCAGGAAGAGTCACGTACATGTTTGGCACGTCACCGTCAGTGTGGGCAAGAAGAACACCGTCAGTTGCTTTTTTGTTAACGAAGTCAACGTCTTTTCCTTGAAGGTAACCAAGTCCGTCAAGATCTTCTTCCAAAGTAGGGATGATCACGTTCTTACGTGGTTTGTCAACGCGGACAACTGTTTCAAACATGATACGAGTTCCTTCTTGGATAAATTGACCCAATGAGTGCAAGTCTGTTGAGAAGTTAGCTGAAGTTGGGTAAATACCTTTTTGGTCTTTCCCTTCTGACTCACCAGCCAATTGTTTCCACCATTCTGAGAAGTATTGAAGGGATGGCTCGTAGTTTACCAAGATTTCAGTAGCATAGCCTTTACGGTAAAGGATGTTACGAACAGCTGCGTATTGGTAAGCTTCGTTTTCTGAAAGTTTGTCTGAAGTGTAGTCTTTACGAGCTGCGTTCGCACCTTCCATAAGGGCTTTGATGTCTGCACCTGATGCAGCGATTGGAAGCAATCCAACTGCAGTCAATACTGAGAAGCGTCCACCGATATCGTCTGGAACTACAAATGTTTCCCAACCGTTCGCATCTGCTTCAACCTTAACAGCACCTTTTTGGCGGTCAGTTGTTGCGTAGATCCGTTTGTTAGCTTCTTCTTGTCCGTACTTCTTCACCAAGAGTTCTTTGAAGACACGGAAAGCAATCGCTGGTTCAGTTGTTGTACCTGATTTAGAAATCACGTTGACTGAGAAGTCTTTATCTGAAACATACTCTACCAAGTCAGCAAGGTAAGTTGATGAGATTGAGTTTCCAGCATAAAGGATTTGTGGCGCTTTGCGCTCTTCTTTTGTTTGCAAGTTTGCAAAGTGATGGTTCAAGAAGTCAATGGCAGCTTTCGCTCCAAGGTATGACCCACCAATACCGATAACGACCAAAACATCGCTGTCTGATTTGATTTGTTCAGCAGCTTTCAAGATGCGGTCAAATTCTTCACGGTCATAATTTTCAGGAAGGTCCAACCAACCTAGGAAGTCGCTACCAGCACCTGTTCCTTTACGGATCAATTCATCAGCTGCAGTTACTTGTGGTTGCATGTATTCCACTTCATGTGGGGCAACAAATTTACCCAAAACTTTTGAGTAGTCAAATTTAATATGAGACATGTTATTCCTCCAAATTTTGTTCTTCTCTATCATAACGCTTACCTTGGATTTTTTCAAGTTTTTATACTGAATTTTTCCAAATTTTATCATAATTCAAACGTTTGCGTAAAAAATGTTACAATATTAAAATTTGAACGAAACAAGACAAAAAAACGACTAGGTTTCTAGTCGTTACAATTCATTCAATAAATACTCAAATAATTCTAAATTTCCATCTTCTTCATTAACCAAAAATTCTGGATGCCACTGCAAACCGATAATGCGGTGTTCGTCGATAGATTCGATTGCTTCAATCGTTTGGTCGCGAGGATCTACTGCCGTTACACGGAAATTGGGTGCCAAGTCTTTAATACTTTGACGATGAACTGAGTTAACTTGACTTTCCTTACCAAACAATTTTGACACAACACTGCCATCAACTGTCTCAATGGAATGTGAAGTCCCAAAAGGTAAACCTTGCCAGTGACCTTCAATTTCCTGATTGAGTGTGCCACCAAAGGCAACATTGACAAGCTGAACGCCACGGCAGATGGCTAAGATTGGCTTATTCTGACGCAATGCTTCTTGTAGAAGAGCGAGCTCAAACTCATCACGAGCTAGGTTATAATCATCGCTATCAATCGTTTTTTCCTCACCATAAAACTGTGGATGAACATTTTGTCCTCCAGTCAAGATAAGCTTATCAATCATTTCTACGTAGTCGTGGACAACTGACTCATCACCAACTGGAATCACCAAAGGAAGTCCGCCAACCTGACGAATACTCTCAGCGAATTTACAAGAGACAGATGAATGAATATTTTTTCCTTCTGCGTCCACGGGACATAGATTTGCCGCAACTCCAACAACTGTTCTTGCCATTACTGATTTCCTTTCGTTTTCGATTGATAATCTTATCTTATCATCCTTCCCTACACCTGTCTAATATGTTTTTTTTAAGTCCGTGATAAATTTTTTTTATCAGAAAAAGTTGCCCAAAATTAGGACAACTTTTTGTTTATTCAAAAACAAATTGATTGTGATACAGTTCGGAGTAAAAACCTCCAAGCTTGAGTAATTCGTGATGGTTTCCTTGCTCGATAACCTCACCATCCTTAAGGACAATGATCTGATCGGCATTGAGAATGGTTTTCAAGCGGTGAGCAATTACAAAACTAGTTCTTCCTGCCACGATAGCTTCCATAGCATTTTGAATCTTGCTTTCTGTTACAGTATCAACGTTTGAGGTTGCCTCATCCAAGATTAAGACCTGCGGATCTGTCATCAAGGTACGGGCGATAGAAATCAACTGCTTCTGACCGGTTGAGAATACGCTCTGATCATCATTAATCAGAGTATCGTACTTATCTGGTAGACTTTCGATATATTCATGGATATGTGTAGCTTTAGCAGCTGCTTCTACCATTTCCTGACTGGCATCTAGGACACCAAAACGAATATTGTCCCGAATGGTTCCACTAAACAAAACAGAATCCTGTAAGACAATTCCTACCTTACTTCGCAAACTATCTAAATCAAACTCACGGATATCTGTTCCATCAAAGCTGATACTACCAGCATCCACATCATAAAAACGATTGATGAGGTTCATGATGGTTGTTTTCCCTGAACCTGTCGGACCAACAACCGCAATCATTTTTCCTTTTGGTGCTGAAATGCTAACATCTTTCAGAATTGGTTTGCCTGGAAGGTAGGAGAAGTCTACATTACGAATCTCCACACCCTCTTTTAATTCGTTAAAGACTGGAGCATCTTGAGGACGAATTTCTTCCTCTGCATCAAACATTTCTTGGATACGGTCTGCACCTGTAAAGGCCAGTTGCAAACTTCCCCAGCTCGCCGCTAATTGGATAATGGGCTGGTAATACTGTTGCGAAAACTGGGTAAACATGACAATCAAACCCAGAGCTGTCGCTGTCTCGATGTTCTTATCATTCAGTAATACAGCTGAACCTACAAAAATAACGACTGCTGTATTGACCAAACTCATTCCGTTCATAACAGGGAAAAGAATTCCTGAGAACATTCTTCCCTTGAAAGTGGCTTTTCGAACCCGTTCATTTTGCTCAACAAAACCAGCAATCACATCTTCTTGGATACCTTGAACGATAACTGCTTTTTGTCCAGAGATACTCTCATCCATATAAGCATTGAGTTTCCCAACTTCCTTTTGTTGGAGGTTGGTATATTTTCTTGCCAATTTCAAAATGACAATCAACATAATGATAGCAACTGGAGTGCTGGCAATCGTAATCAAAGCCAAGGTGATATTTTTTGCAAACATGACAATCAGCAAGCCAATATAAAGAGCAATGTTGGTCATAACAGACACTAGACTTTCGTTGAAAGCCTGGAGGATGTTGTCCAAGTCACTGGTAAAACGAGACAGGATATCCCCATCTTGATGGCGGTCAAAGAAGGAAACGGTCAAGCGAGAAAGCTTGCCAAAAAGCCCCTTACGCATTTCATTTGTCGATTCGGCAATAATGCGACTCATCAAGACCATGTAGATGAGACTAGACACTACTAAAACAATCAAAATATAAGCAAGATTGACAAGGAGCCCCAAAAGACTTTGCCAAACCATATCAGGATTTCCATTTTGATAAGCTATAACTAAATTAGCCAGTTCTGTGACTGTTTGACCTGCAAATACTGGAAAGAGGGCTTGTGCTATCGTTGCAATGATAATCATAGCAATAACAACGACAAAGGATATCTTATAAACTTTAAAATAGTTCCAAAAGAATCGAAATGTCTTCATCCTACTCCTCCTTTCCTTTTTGCGTCTCGTAAATTTCACGATAAACTGGATTCGTTGCGACCAAGTCAGTATGCTTACCTTGACCAATCAAGCGACCTTGGTCAAGCACTAAAATTTTATCCGCATGCACAACAGAGCTAATCTTTTGCGCGATGATAATCGTAGTCGTCCCCTTCAAATCCTTGTTGAGGGCTTCTTGGACCAAACGTTCTGATTTGGCATCAAGGGCAGAGGTTGAATCATCGAAAATCAATATCTTTGGATTGCTGACAATCCCACGCGCAATCGACATTCTTTGTTTTTGTCCACCAGAAAAGTTAGTCCCACGTTCCTCAACCGGACTTTCAAAGGCCAAGTCCATGCGACTGATAAATTCACTAGCCTGGGCGATACGAGCTGCGCGTTCCATTTCTGAAACCGTCGCATCTCCCTTACCTTGTCTGAGATTATCTGCGATGGTTCCACTAAAGAGAATAGCTCTTTGCAAAACAATAGAAACTGTCTTACGTAGCGTACCTTCGCTAACTGTCCGAATGTCCTTTCCTCCAATCTTGATCGAACCTTGCTGAGGATCAAATAATCGTGGAATCAACTGAGCCAAGGTTGATTTCCCTGCACCGGTTGCTCCGACAACCCCAACCATCTCACCAACTGCGATATCGAAAGATACATCTTTTAGGATAGGTTCTTCATCATTTGGATAGGTGAAGGTCACATTTTCAAAACTGAGGCTTCCTTCCAATTCTTCATCTTCCACATCATTGAAAGTCATAGCTGGTTCTGTATCAAGGATTTCACGAATACGACGAAGGGAAATCATGGCACGAGTAACTGAGTTCCCCAAAAATCCAACCATAACGATAGTAAAGATAATCTGACTCAGATAGTTCACGAAGGAAGCAATGGAACCAACCACTGAAGGATCTGACTCTGCCATACCTGCTACAAGCCAGATTGAAAGAAAGACAGCACCGTAAGAAATCAACATCATTACAGGTTGAACAATAGAAAAAGCGTAGCCGATATAGAGGTTTTCTCCCAGCAATTCATCGGATACCTGCGTAAATTTAGCAAACTGATCTTTTTCTCGAACAAAAGATTTGACCACGCGCACACCACGTAAATTTTCTTTTGCAATAGCATTGATACGCTCTAGTAAGGTCTGGAATTTTGCAAAGCGTGGTCCCATCATCCCCATCATAAGACCCGTCATAGCAACAATCAGAACGACCATGAGAACTAGTACCCACCACAGAGAAGGTAAGGTCGCGACTGCTAGAATAAAGGAACCGATAAACAAAAGCGGTAGTCGAGAGAGAATTTGAAAGGTCATCATGACTACGTTCTGGATTTGGTTGATATCGTTGGTCATACGCACAACAAGGTTCCCTGCATTAAACTTCTCAATATTAGCGTATGAAAAAGTTTGAATCTTACGAAAGGCATCTTCTCGTAAGTCTGACGAAACTCCTTGAGCAATGTAAGCTGCTAATACAACATTAATTCCACCTGCGACTAGACCAATCAAGGCAACAAGGATTAACCAAAAACCGATACTATAAATAGCCTCATTATCACCTGTTAGCAAGGCCTCTAAAACTTCCTGCAAATAACGTGGTTGCAGGAGTGAACTCGTTACCATTAGACCTGTCATGACCAAGGAAGTCAGGGCCTGCCATTTATAGGCTTTTATTTTCTGAAACAGCATATTTCCCCCTTATAAGATAGACAAAAGGGGACGACAGTTCTGTCAGTCCCTTCTTATGCTTTCATGTTGATACTATTCTAACAAAAAAGAATGCTATTGTCAAAGCACTCAGCTCTCAGAAGCTTGTGCAAGCACGACATTAGCATTCTATCAATCCTTTAAAAATTCTTCTAAATTTAGTGCTGAATTTTATTGTTCTGAACTATCTTGCTCGTCTAGCTTAACTCGTCCAATTTCACGGTAGCTACAGTCCCCAACAATTTTTACTGAAAACTGACCATCTTCGTACTCAAGAATCGTCACACTTCCGTTATCAAGACCATGTGGATGCATGCCGTTAATGAGGTAAACAATAGTTCCAATTGTCATTCCATGACTGACAACCAGGGCATTTCCTCCCCCATTAGCTTCCATTTCCTTGGCAATGGCTTCAAAACCTTCCCAGATACGACCACTTAGTTTTTCCCATCCTTCAGCCCAGCCTGCAGTATCCACTTCGACCAAGCCTTCAGCTAGTTCCGCATAGGACAAACGATGCACATGGTCGACATTAAAGATACGAGGAATGATGCCCATAAAAAGGTCCCCATCATAAGCACCATCAAAACTACCAAAGCACCATTCACGGATTCGCTTATCCATACGATAAGGAATTTGCCCTGTTAAACCTAGTTCCTCAAGGATAATTCCCATAGTCTGGATGGTACGTCCTGAGTCACTCGAGTAAGCACGCTCAAACTTTAAGCCTGACTCACGAAAACCAATTCCCAGTTCGTGAATGCCTCGCTCACCTTCAGCTGTTAAAGGAGTATCACTCCAGCCTTGAGCACGCCCAATCGTATTAAACATTGTTTTCCCATGACGCACTAGATACAATTTTACACTTGCCATTTTTGGTCCTCCATATGTATCTATTATAGCATGATTTCAGGTAAAAACCTCGTCCAAACTACTCTGTGCCCTTCTTTGAAGGTGCTAATTTGGAAGAGCTAGCAGTCTCTTATTTGACCCCTTCTTCTGTTTTCTCCTCATTTCCTTCTTTGGACTTGTTTTCTGTTTTCTCAGACTTTTGACCGGTCTTTTTTAAAGGAGAAAAGTGAAATTCAAACTTATTTTTTCCTGTGTCAATAATCGTTGTGAAGAATTTCTCGTCATTTCGATAAGTTGACGTCCCTACATTAAATGACTGCTCTCCATTTTCAGAAGAGGCTTTTTCATAGGTTCTCTTAGCCATAGCAAATGCAAGAAGTTTTTCTTTATTTAAGGCATAATCCTGATGATGTGCTACTTGCCGATTTAGATAAAACTGCAACAAAAGACTAAAAATTCCAGCAATAGTGATAGCGTATAGGAGAACTCCTGCTCTAACTTTTTTCTTTTTCAACACGATAGATAAATTCCCTCTCTAGTCCCTTTTCAAACTGAAAGTGAAAGTGCAGCTCCTGCCCTTTTTCTTGAATTCGAGCTGATTTTAGGCCGTAGACCATGGGTTGATAACCACGTCCACTAGCATCTGTTTTCCGGAAATCATTTGACTTTGATTTACCCATGGAAATGGGTTTGCCTTCCTGTTTGAGGTAAAGCCTATCATTCTCCACTTTTTCAAATTGGGCTCGATTCAGCTCTGCTTCTAGCTGATCCACAAATAAAAGCCATTCTTTTTGCTCACTTCTCTGCTGATAGCGAACTTCTGAAACCAAGAGTCGGCTCATAGCTTGAAAAAGAAGCAAGCTACCACTAATAACGATAAGTGCAACCAAGGATTCTAAAAGTGTAAAAGCTCTGACCCTACTTGTCTTGAATCGCCAGTAATTTCTCCGTTCCATGGTATACCTCCAAACCTTGCTCATTCGAGACAACATGAACTGTAAGGCCATTGACAGTCAACTGCTTTTGTCCAGTCTGCAACGCCATACGAGCCACTCGCAAAACTTCTTCCTGTTTTAGAAGTTCTACTTCTCTTTTTCTACTTTCTTGAATCTGTCCCAGCAAGAGGGTTGCAATACTAGCAAAAATTGCGAGTGAAATCACTGCCTCCAGTAGAATAACCGCCTTAATTTTTTGCTTCTTGAATACGTTTAATCTTTCCATTTCCTAGATATAGTTGGTAGCGAACCACTTCTTTCCTTGTTTGAAATCTCACGCTAGCTAGAGACGAATTCCCTCCAGCCTTATCAAAGGTAATTGACTGATTAGACTCCAATTGAATGCCTTTAGGGATAGCTAATTTCTGGTAGCCATTCCCAATACTTGTCTCTTCTAGCATTAAGTTCATCTTTTGCTGACTAGCCAGACTTCGCTTCTGGGTTTCTCGATAAAGTTCCTCAAACTCCATAAAGAAAATTTGCTCTTCCACAGCTGCAAAAGTTGATTGAACTGAACTTAACAAACCCAAGGCTAACAGGCTGACTATTCCTAAGACCAATAAACTTTCTAGCATGGTAAAGGCCCTAATCTGCAACTGACTGACTCTTATTTTGTTTTGCATGATACTCTTTATAGGCTTTTGCTTGCTCAGCAGTGATACGTCCATCTGCCTGTAATTTGCTTAGACTGGCATCTTCATTTTTATCCAGACTATAGAGTTCTGCCTGACTTTCTACCACCTTGACGACGGCTGCTTTACCCTTGTCATTCACTGCATCCTTTTGCTTAGTAAGATTTGGCACAAACAGTAAGAGTAAGACGCTAATGATAAGAAGGACCACTAACATTTCTACAAGAGTGAACCCTTTTACCGTAGTTTCCTTTAATTTCATCATCATTTTTTTCATCTAAAAATTTACCTCCATATTTTGATACATTGGCAGCAACATAGCTGCATACAATAAAACGATTAGCAGGGCTACAAAAATAAAGACCAGTGGTTGAACAAGGTTCATGGCCCGATTGACTCGGGTAAAGAAGGATTCCCAGGTTTTTTCCGCATAGATTTCCAATTCACTTCCCAACTTGGATTTAACTTCTCCATATTCAATGATTAATCCCAACTCCTTTCTAAAGAAGGAATAGGTCTGAACAACCTTAGAAAATTCATGCCCATTTTGCAAAGATTGATCTAAATCGTATCCAATTTCCTTAAAAAGAGGATTCCCTTGCTCCTGCATCATCTGGAAAATCTGTGCCAACTCTAAACCTTGTCCTATCATATTTCCCCATTCCCGAGCATAATAGGCAGTTAGATAATACTGAACAAACACACCTAAAAAGGGGATTCTAGCCAGATAAGAACAGACTTGTATCTTTCTAGATTTTCTGTAGAATATCAGTCCTGTTAAAGATGCAAGACTTAATGCCACAGTAAGTCCGAGAAAAATCTGTGGCAGGTTACTAATCACTAAGGTAGCTATGTTACTACTATCCAGTTGGGGCAAGAGATAATTTCGCAACCCCAACATAATGAGCAGTAAGAAACATAGCAGAATAAGTGGGTAGGTCGCAACTTCAATTAACTTCTTCTTGACTTTTGCAAGATTATCCAAATATTCTTCAATTTTTCCTAAACTCAAATGGAGATTTCCATGAACTTCAGCCAATGAAAGTTGAGTGACAATCGCACTCGAAAAACCTAAATTCCCCATCATTTCCGAGAAAGATTTTCCTTTCGAGAGTCCTAGGCGCATCTGCGAAACATATTCCTTCTCCAACAAAAGACTTCTATCAAGAAAGGAAATGATTTCTACCAAGTGAAAACCACTCGAAAACAAATTGTTAAAGAGAGTGATAATTTTCTTCTGCTTACTGGTAGCTAATTTTCTCCGTTTCAGCTTGAAGGGCAGTGATATGTCCGTCTTTAAGAAGCTGATCAATTTGCTCATTCCACTTTTCTGCCTGGTGTTCTGAATAATTTTGGTTTGCAAAATCAATAATTCCTCCTCCCCCGATTAGTCTCTGGTAGCAAACACCTTGTAAAACAACTGCGAGTTCATCTTCACTGACACCAAGTTCTAAAAGACGCTCATAGACCCCACGAATACTCTTTGCATGTATGGTCGAAAACACTGTAGCTCCCGTTAAGCTCGCTCTTACAACAGCACGGGCTGTTTCACTATCCCGAATTTCTCCAATAATTAAAAGATCCGGGCGGTGTCGCAAAGAAAGTTTTATCAAGTTTTCATAACTCAGTCCAATAGCTTCATTGAGTTGTAATTGCAGCATCTCTTCTTGCTTAATCTCGACTGGGTCCTCAATAGACATGACTTGTTGTCCCTTAAACAATGACTTAGCTAATTCATGCATTAAGGTAGTTTTACCACTTCCTACAGGTCCTGCAAATAGATAAAGGCCGCGTTGCCTAAATCCCTTTTCTAGTTCCTTAAGGTCTTGAAACCAGAAGCGCAACTCTTGTTCTTCATCATGCAAAAGGCGAATAACTAAACTTTCATGACCACGATAATCTCCTACCGTCGATAAGCGTAGTGAAGAAACCTTGCCATCATGCTGATAATCACAGGACCCAAGCTGACTACGACGCTTTTCTCCAACGTTCATCCCCGCAATGAATTTAAAATGACTAATAACTGCGCCCAACTTTTCAAAGTCATAGCTATTAATCAACCGCCTTTCATCACCTATTCGCATATGCAACTCATAACCCTTGTCCTTGGGAATAAAATAGATATCCTGAGCTCCATCCTTTTTTGCGAGACTAATCAATTCTTGTGCAAGTGTTTGTACCATATTCCCTCCTCAGTTAATTATTCGAAGAAAATACAAAAAAAGAACAACTTTATTAAAAAGTTGTTCCATCATTTTTGATGCGACACGTCCAGTGGATTTCTAAACCAGTTTGTTTTTCATAACCCGGTCTGAATTTTTCATCTGGTATAACTTGACCATCTTCCAGTAAAGCCAAGGAATGATATTGCTGCAGAAATTCATCACATTCCTCACACCAACGCTTATCCTCCGGATTCCAAAATATGGTCATTAAGTCTCCTCGACTTTTATATAGTGGAATTTTCTTTTCCAGTTCAAACCAGCAAGATTTATAATACTTCAAGGCATCATAGTAATTTTCAAATTTCTTACTACTAATGACGTCTTCTTCCCATCCTTCTATGAACCACCAAGGTTCAAAATCCCCGTACATTTCTATAACTCGATACATAGTTTCATTTCCTTTGTATCGTATATTATAGCGAAATTTTAAGAACAATGAAAGAAATTTGCTTGCTTTCACGAATTATCTAATATTTTCAAAAAATCCAGCTATTCTAGAAAGAATAACTGGATTCAAAATTCGACTAACCTTCTGAAATATCGTTTTCAATGATAACCTTAATCGCATGATGATCTGCAGCCTTACCAAATACTTCATAGGCCTTTTCAATTTCACTTAGTTTGAAGTAATGAGTTACCAATTTTTCTGGTTCAATTTTATGGCTTTCTAAAGCTTTCAAAAGCTGAGGAGTTGTGTTGGTAGAAACCAAACCGGTAGTTACGTTAATGTTACGAATCCATAGAGTATCCAAATCAAACTGAACTGGCTTACCATGCACACCACAGTTGGCTACTGTTCCATCTACACCGATAATCTTTTGGCAAAGATCAAACGTTTCAGGAATACCAACAGCTTCTATAGCAACATCGACACCTCTACCATCTGTTAAATCATAAATTTCTTGAATTGCTTTTTCAGGGTCTGAAGAATTAATCTTATGAGTAGCACCGAAAGAAACTGCAGTATCCAAACGGTTATCGTCTAGGTCTACCATGATCAATTTAGCAGGTGAATAGAATTGAGCAGTCAATAGAGCTGCTAAGCCAACTGGACCTGAACCAACGATAGCCACACTACAACCAGGCTCTACTTTCCCTTTTAAGACACCAATTTCATAACCAGTTGGTAGGATATCAGATAACATAACCAAGGCTTCATCAGACAAATCAGCTGGAGTGTGATAGAGAGTATTATCAGCATGAGGAACACGAAGATATTCTGCTTGCATACCGTCGATCAAATGTCCAAAAATCCAACCGCCTTCATCTTCACAGTGTGCATAGATTCCTTTTTTACAGTAGTAGCATTTGCCACAGGCACAAACACAAGAAATCAAAACCTTATCGCCTTTTTTGAAGTTTGAAACGCCTGCTCCAACTTCCTCTACAATCCCGATTCCTTCATGGCCAAGGATAGTTCCACTCTTACATGCAGGGACATCTCCTTTGATAATATGAAGATCTGTTCCACAAATAGTAGTTTTTACAATACGCACAATAGCGTCAGTTGGCTTGAGAATAACTGGTTTATCAACATCAACAAATGAAGCAAGTCCTGGTTTAACATAAGTATAGGCTTTCATAAAGCTTACCTCCGTTTTTTTATTTGTATTGTTTATATCATAATTGTAAGCCTTTTCATAAAGAAAATCAAGTAATATGTGAAGAAATTAACAAACTAAATTAAAAAAAGTAGAAACTAAACTAGTTTCTACTTTAGAGATTATGCTTGATAACGTTTTTCACCATCAAGGTAAGTTGCTACCAATTCCAAATCCTTATCAAGAACAATAAAGTCAGCATCGTAGCCTTCACGGATTTGTCCGCAAACATCATCAATATGAACTGATTTTGCTGGGTTGAGACTGGCCATCATAACTGCTTCATGTGGATTTGCAATGCCCCATTCAACAACATTTTTCAAACCGTCTTTAAGTTTGAGAATAGAACCTGCCAAGTTCCCAGTAGATTTGAGACGTGCAGTACCATTTGCAACCACAACTGGGAATTCTCCTAGCATATAGTCCCCATCTTGCAAACCACCCGCTGTCATACAGTCAGTGATAAGAGCAATATTTTCAGTACCTTTTTGTTTAAGTAGGATGTCACAAGCCTTTGGATCAACGTGATGCCCATCGCAAATCAATTCAGCATAAGTATGTGGCAATTCATACATAGCACCAACCATACCAAGCTCACGGTGAGTTAAGCCACGCATACCATTATAAGCATGAACCCAAACACTTGCACCAGCGTCAACAGCCTTCTTAGCCTGATCAAAAGTTGCATTTGAGTGACCTAAAGCAACAGTTACTCCTTCACCAGTAACCGTACGTACAAAGTCCTCAACACCTTCACGTTCAGGTGCAAGGGCAATTTTATTAAGAAGACCATTAGCAGCCTTCTGCCAAGCACGAAATTCGTCCATTCTAGGATCTTTCATATAAGCAGGGTTTTGAGCTCCCTTATATTTTTCAGTAAAGTACGGTCCTTCAAAATAAATACCACGAATTTTAGCCCCAGTTGCTTCTTTGTAGCGGGCACCAATATTTTCAGTAACAGCAAGTAATTGTTCGTATGATGAAGTTAAAGTTGTTGGCAAAAAGCTAGTAACCCCTGTACTTAAGAGACCTTCACTCATTGTATGAAGAGTACCTTCGATATTATTGTCCATAACATCAACTCCACCAAATCCATGAATATGTGTATCAACAAGACCAGGTGCAATACTATAACCACTATAGTCGATAATTTCAGAACCCTCAGGTACTTGATCCACATGCTTACCAAATTTTCCATCAATAAGTTCTAAAAAACCACCACGACGAACTCCATGAGGATAGAAAAATTGATCAGCTTTAATATATTTAGGCATAATGATAACCTCCGTAATTGATTAATCTAATATTTGTTATGTCAATTACATTATAAACCTTTCTTGCCAATTTGTAAATGGTATAGACCTGTTATGGTTAAAAATTACAAGAAATAAATTAAGATTTAATAAAAATAAAGTAAAAAATGTTTGCTAGATAAAAACAATTATTAAAAATAAATAGTAATTTTAAGTAACTCTGAGAAAAAAATTGAAAGAAAAATAAAAAGACAAGGCTCGAAAACCTTGTCGTTATTACTATACCGGCGGCCGGGGTCGAACCGGCACGTCCTTGCGGACACTGGATTTTGAGTCTAATATTATTAGTTTTAAATCTCAGAAATATTGATTTTATAAGCTTTTTTTCCATAATATTTTTTAAAACTTAGTATCACTTCCAAAGTTTAGATACTTTTTAGTAACTATAAAATGCTAGAAAGTATACTCCTTATTAAAAAGAGTTTTGGACTAGTTTTGTGCAATTTTATTACCCATATCCGTAATAAGAGAGGCTAAATTAATTGCCTTTAATGATTGTAGAAATTGGTTGTGAATATCATTAGACACATAACCAGCTAGCAAAATATGCTCAGCCATGTCATATTGCTTAATCAAGAGAATCTTATCATGTTTTTCATTAAATAAAATCGCACTAATTGCTGTATTAAAGACTGGAAAACGAAAACTCGCACATTGTGAACAATAAGGAATATCTCCCTCATCTTTTAAAAATTTTTTCTCCAAAGGATGCCCACATTCGGGACAACAAGTCATTGTTTTGTCAAATATAGAAACCTCTTTTTTAAAGTTCTTAAAAGTAATTTTACCAGTAAAATCGAGACCACGCAAGACATTGAAATAAATCAAGACTTTTTTTAAAATTTATCTTATGATATACTAAACTTATCAGCTATTGGTTCTGAAAAAGTGTCTGCCACAGTTTTACTACAAATTCTCATGACTTGTGCCAAGATTTATAAAAAACGGATAGCTATAATAGCTCTTAGAGCAAAAACATGACATATAGGAGGTTAAAGACATGTCATACTTTTATCTTTTTATCGCCATTGTAGGAGAGATATTGGGAACTAACCTTTTGAAATTATCAGACGGTTTTACAAAGCCTATTCCAACCGTTTCTGCCCTACTTAGCTATGGCGTTTGTTTCTATTTCCTCTCACTAGCAATGCAAAAAATTCCTTTAGGAATAGCTTATGCAACATGGTCAGCTGTCGGTTTAGTTTTGACAGCCTCTATCGCAGTAATGATTTTCAAAGAAACACTAAATGTTTATAGCATTATCGGTTTAATTTTGATTATCATTGGTGTTGTCATGGTTAACTTATTAGGAAATGCAGGACATTAATAAAACCGGCTCTATACTATTTGTAGTGGGTAAATCCCCTATGGATATTATGGAGCCTATTTTGTTGTAGAAAAAAAGTTCCATAAGAACTATAATGAAAAGCTAGAATTCTGTCAATATTTTGGACACATTTTGGGAGGGAATTTTGAAGACTAGCGTCCTCCTAATTTTCCCAATAAGTTTTAACTTCTTCAAAAATCTTATTCAAAAGTTCTGCATCTTTTTCTGACAACTGATTTTTTTCTATAACTCTATCTTTTAGTTCTGTTGCCTTTATTTTATTTCTTGCCACCGAAACTGCTATTGAATGTTTCAAAATATCAAACTCATCCTTTGAAAAGTTTGCAATATTGGTAAGATCTAATTGTTCTAGAGGTAAACTACTGATAATTGAATAAGGTTTTTGTCCCAGCAAATAATCTGTAGTAGTCCCAAAGATATTTGCTAATTTCACAACGAATTCTAATCCTGGTTCTAACGTTCCATTCTCCCACCGAGAATATGTCCCTTGTTGAACTCCAATTAATTCCGATATTTGTACTTGAGTTAACTTTTTTGATTTTCTGAGAGTTTTTAACCTCTCTGAAAATTTATAATCCTCTGTATACATAATTCTCCTATAGATATTCTTATTCGTATATTTTAGCTTGACAAAATATTCTAAACGGTATAAAATAGAATTATTCCATAAGGAATATTTATTTTGAGATTGAATATTCCATTGAGAATATTATAGCATAAAAGGAGGTAAAAGCGTATGTAATTAGTAGTCGATTTAAAAAATTTTAATAAAGGAGGTAAGATTCGACAAAATAAAAAAATCTTGAAACAAATGTGCCGTTCGTTCCAAGATCAAAACATATTATGTAACAATTATACCACAGAAAACTCTTCAGTTGCACAAGAAAATTTCGGAGGTTTCACAAAAAGATGACCAATAAAGAGTTAGTCAATCAAATTTCTGGCCTAAACTCTACCTCTACTCTTAAAAATTGGATTCAACTGATTAAAGAGATAAGTGGCAAGGAATTTAAGAAAATTAAAGTTCCTATCAGTAGAAATCCCAGAACTCATCAATTAAGTTATACAGTTGCCTATGATTTTACAGACGAAGACCTTAGACAATTTCAAAAGTTAGCTAAACTAAAACTTGAAATAGGTCTAAAAGAGGCTATACAAGCCGTATTTGGGAGTCTAGCAGACAATGAACATGAATCCCTAAACCAAGTAATAGATGAGCTCTACGATGAACTGAGCGCCTTAAAACAGGAATTTAAGCGAGAAATGCGACTGATAAAAATTGAGAATTCCAACCTAAAAAAGAAAATCCAAGATATTGAAGAGTCGATGCAAACCGGCTTACTAGGGTTTGTTAACAAGAGGTCAAAAAATAGGTTCGGCTAATAGCGAGTTTTCGGCTGAGCCATGAGGCAGAAAGCCGAAAATGAGCGTAGATGCGGACGGACCATTTTTGACCGATAGGGTGTGTAGTAACACCACCCTCTGCAAGTTAGGTGTACCATCGAAAGAATTCAGTATTTCCAAGGGTTTCGGAGATTTTAAGGGTGGCAAAATTAAGCAAAAAGTTGAATCAAAATCTATGGCAAAAAATGAACATTTACGTTCTGTATTTGACTGGATTCAAATTCAGTTTGATAAGACTGAATTTTCGCCAAGAGAAATAATCGAAGACATTCTATTTCTTGACTATGACCTATTTATTGAGAATAAAGGGAGCCTTAAATACTATAACTATGATAGCCAGCTTCATTATGGGAATATCCGTATCTACTATGGAGCGAAAGAGTCGTCCTACATGCTTGTCATGTCAGGACAGGCACTCGAGTTCTTTAGAGATATGGTATTAGATCCAAATAGTCTGTCCGAAAGACAGTTGCTGAACAACCTCTACTACAATTACAATCAGTTTTCAGTAAGACGAATTGATATTGCAATAGATGATTTTAATGAAACACCCTATTTCACTCCTAATCAGCTTCTAAAGATTTGTCAGAAGAAACGCTTTATATATGGAAAAAGCACTTACTACAATACCTACGGAGATGAAACAATCGGCCAAACCTTATATTTGAGAAAACCCAATGATGATGAAAGACTTAGAATTTACGATAAACGCTTAGAACGAGCTGAGAAGCTCGGTATCAGCAAGCGGTATATAGAAAATTGGATAAGAACTGAGTTAGAACTTAGGAAAGAAAAAGCTCACTACTTCATTCAAGAATGGTTGCATTCAGAAATAGATCTTCTCAACTTTACCAAGGGATATCTCAAAGAAAAAGTGAGATTCTATAGTGATAGTCATTTCTCAAAACCTTTGAGATCTTGGGAAAAGTTTTTAGGTCACTCAAAACCTGTCTCTATCATTATTTCAAAACCAAAAACAGAACTGGAACAAAAATTAGAATGGTTTACCTATAAAGGTTCAGGAGCTATTCTGAAAGCGTATAAATTTCTATACGACAATAATTTACTGCATGAGTATGAGAAATCTAACTATCTCGCACTCAACAATATGGAATATCCACCAGATTTAGCAAGTGGATTAATAGAAAGGGCAATACTCTTTAAAAGAGAGGATTTGATCCCTACAATCAAAGAAAATATCAAAAGGAGAAATTAATTATGGCAAAAATGCTTTCACAAAATGACTGGAATTTTAATAACATTGGAACAAAATTTGAATTGGATGAAGTTATTCCAAAATTTGAAACGGAAGTCCGAGCAGATGCAAACGGAGAAATTATCAAAAACCGAGATGGTAGCGAAAGACGTTTTAATACCGATAAAATCATTGGTTGGAAATACAATGTAACAATCAAGGATGGACAATTCAAAAAGAAATCAACCCAAGTCTCTGTAGACAATCCAGAAGCTTTAGTTGATAATGACTATATCCAAGCAATGGATGAAGTACCAGTTACATTTGACAATTTACAAGCTACTATGATTAGTTCGACAATGTATTACAAGGCGGATGCTATCCATTTAGTAGATGTAAAACAAAAATAAGTATCAGACAAGGGGAGTTAATCCTCCCCTTACTTAATCTAATTAGAAAAGGAGATCACATGATTAAAACTGTAACAAAAGATGACCTTATCGAACTTGGATTTGCTCCAGGAACTGCAAGAAAGATAATCCATACTGGCAAATTACTATTAGTGAATCGTGGCTTTAATATCTACGATAACAAACGGATTGGTACAATTCCAGCCAGTGTCGCTGAAGAACTACTAGGAATTGAACTTCAGAAAGAAGCATAATGAATGACTATTCGTAAAACTAAAAGTGGTAAATGGACCGTTG
>NZ_KE150465.1:0-2500 GCF_000411475.1 Streptococcus sp. HPH0090
AGCTAAGCGACTTCCATATCTCACAGGGGGCAACCCCCAACTACTTCCGGCGTTCTAGGGCTTAACTTCTGTGTTCGGCATGGGTACAGGTGTATCTCCTAGGCTATCGTCACTTAACTCTGAGTAATACCTACTCAAAATTGAATATCTATCAAATACTAAGAAAACCTTTCGCTTTCGTATTCTCAGTTACTTTGGATAAGTCCTCGAGCTATTAGTATTAGTCCGCTACATGTGTCGCCACACTTCCACTTCTAACCTATCTACCTGATCATCTCTCAGGGCTCTTACTGATATAAAATCATGGGAAATCTCATCTTGAGGTGGGTTTCACACTTAGATGCTTTCAGCGTTTATCCCTTCCCTACATAGCTACCCAGCGATGCCTTTGGCAAGACAACTGGTACACCAGCGGTAAGTCCACTCTGGTCCTCTCGTACTAGGAGCAGATCCTCTCAAATTTCCTACGCCCGCGACGGATAGGGACCGAACTGTCTCACGACGTTCTGAACCCAGCTCGCGTGCCGCTTTAATGGGCGAACAGCCCAACCCTTGGGACCGACTACAGCCCCAGGATGCGACGAGCCGACATCGAGGTGCCAAACCTCCCCGTCGATGTGAACTCTTGGGGGAGATAAGCCTGTTATCCCCAGGGTAGCTTTTATCCGTTGAGCGATGGCCCTTCCATACGGAACCACCGGATCACTAAGCCCGACTTTCGTCCCTGCTCGAGTTGTAGCTCTCGCAGTCAAGCTCCCTTATACCTTTACACTCTGCGAATGATTTCCAACCATTCTGAGGGAACCTTTGGGCGCCTCCGTTACCTTTTAGGAGGCGACCGCCCCAGTCAAACTGCCCGTCAGACACTGTCTCCGATAGGGATCACCTATCCGGGTTAGAGTGGCCATAACACAAGGGTAGTATCCCAACAACGTCTCCTTCGAAACTGGCGTCCCGAGCTCATAGACTCCTACCTATCCTGTACATGTGGTACAGACACTCAATATCAAACTGCAGTAAAGCTCCATGGGGTCTTTCCGTCCTGTCGCGGGTAACCTGCATCTTCACAGGTACTAAAATTTCACCGAGTCTCTCGTTGAGACAGTGCCCAAATCATTACGCCTTTCGTGCGGGTCGGAACTTACCCGACAAGGAATTTCGCTACCTTAGGACCGTTATAGTTACGGCCGCCGTTTACTGGGGCTTCAATTCATACCTTCGAGTTACCTCTAAGCACTCCTCTTAACCTTCCAGCACCGGGCAGGCGTCACCCCCTATACATCATCTTACGATTTAGCAGAGAGCTGTGTTTTTGATAAACAGTTGCTTGGGCCTATTCACTGCGGCTGACGTAAAGTCAGCACCCCTTCTCCCGAAGTTACGGGGTCATTTTGCCGAGTTCCTTAACGAGAGTTCTCTCGCTCACCTGAGGCTACTCGCCTCGACTACCTGTGTCGGTTTGCGGTACGGGTAGAGTATGTTTAACGCTAGAAGCTTTTCTTGGCAGTGTGACGTCACTAACTTCGCTACTAAACTTCGCTCCCCATCACAGCTCAATGTTATAGAACTAAGCATTTAACTCAATTCACACCTCACTGCTTAGACAGACTCTTCCAATCGTCTGCTTTAGTTAGCCTACTGCGTCCCTCCATCACTACATACTCTAGTACAGGAATATCAACCTGTTGTCCATCGGATACACCTTTCGGTCTCTCCTTAGGTCCCGACTAACCCAGGGCGGACGAGCCTTCCCCTGGAAACCTTAGTCTTACGGTGGACAGGATTCTCACCTGTCTTTCGCTACTCATACCGGCATTCTCACTTCTATGCGTTCCAGCGCTCCTCACGGTACACCTTCTCCACACATAGAACGCTCTCCTACCATACCTATAAAGGTATCCACAGCTTCGGTAAATTGTTTTAGCCCCGGTACATTTTCGGCGCAGGGTCACTCGACTAGTGAGCTATTACGCACTCTTTGAATGAATAGCTGCTTCTAAGCTAACATCCTAGTTGTCTGTGCAACCCCACATCCTTTTCCACTTAACAATTATTTTGGGACCTTAGCTGGTGGTCTGGGCTGTTTCCCTTTCGACTACGGATCTTAGCACTCGCAGTCTGACTGCCGACCATAATTCATTGGCATTCGGAGTTTATCTGAGATTGGTAATCCGGGATGGACCCCTCACCCAAACAGTGCTCTACCTCCAAGAATCTTGATGTCGACGCTAGCCCTAAAGCTATTTCGGAGAGAACCAGCTATCTCCAAGTTCGTTTGGAATTTCTCCGCTACCCACAAGTCATCCAAGCACTTTTCAACGTGCCCTGGTTCGGTCCTCCAGTGCGTCTTACCGCACCTTCAACCTGCTCATGGGTAGGTCACATGGTTTCGGGTCTACGACATAATACTAAGGCGCCCTATTCAGACTCGGTTTCCCTACGGCTCCGTCTCTTCAACTTAACCTCGCATCATATCGTAACTCGCCGGTTCATTCTACAA
>NZ_KE150465.1:7500-54550 GCF_000411475.1 Streptococcus sp. HPH0090
AGCTCCTGCAATGATACCAATAAATCCATCTACTTGTGCAAGTGTTTTTGTCTTCATAAATATCTCCTTTTATTTTAATAAAGTATATTATACCATATTTTTATTAAAGTTTTAATTTTTAAAAAAATACAGGAGTAACTCCTGTATTTTTGTTAAATTATTTAGCTTCAAATCCTTCTGCGACTGCGTCTGCAAAGTTCTCTTCGACGATGCTTGCACAGTGATCACAGATGGTTGCGTGGTAGTGGCGTTCAGTCGTTGTTGGATTGATGCGACGGCAACGGTCACAAACTTCACCAGCTGCACGTTCAACCGTGAAAGCTACATCTTCAAAGGCCACTGCATCTTCTGGAGCTGGTCCTTCTGCGATAGTCAAATCTGAAACAATCAAGAGTTGAGCAACATTGCTATCAACAGCTCCAAGAAGTGTTTTCACGACTTCGTTTGGATAAACTGTCAAGTGAGCTTCAAGTGATTTACCAATCACTTTTTCATTACGCGCTTCTTCCAAAGCTTTTTGAGCTTGTCCACGGAAGTCCATGAAGGCTGACCAGGTATCCAAGATTTCTTCTTGGTTGGCAAAAGTCTGAGCTTCTGGTAATTCTGACAATTGAACGAAGTCTTCTGCCTCAAACTCAAGATATGACCAGATTTCTTCGGCAGTGTGAGGAAGGATTGGTGTCAAGAGTTTAGTGATTTTCACCAAAATATCATAGAAGACTGTTTGCATTTGACGGCGTTCAAGTGATTTAGCACCTTCAATGTAAACAACATCCTTGGCAAAATCAAGGTAGAAAGCTGACAAGTCAACATTGATAAAGTTTACTAGTGCCTTGTAAATAGTCAAGAATTCAAAGCTAGCATAAGCATCACGGATAGTCTTGACAAGCTGGTTAAAGCGAATGGTCATGTACTTATCAACAGAACGAAGTTCTTCGTAAGCGACGGCATCCTCAGCTGGGTTAAAGTCAGATGTGTTAGCAATCAAGAAACGAAGCGTGTTACGGATCTTACGGTAAGTCTCAGACACTTGGCTCAAGATATCCATCGAGATACGTACGTCATTGCTTGAGTCTACACTGGTTACCCAAAGACGCAAGATTTCAGCACCGAATTGTTTTTCAACATCACTTGGAGCAATGGTGTTCCCAAGAGATTTAGACATCTTCTCTCCTTTACCATCTAAAGCAAAACCTTGTGACAAGATTTGCTTGTATGGTGCCACACCATGATTCGCCACAGATGTGATAAGAGAAGAGTTGAACCAACCACGATATTGGTCTGAACCTTCAAGGTAAAGATCCGCTGGGTATTTAAGTTCTGGACGGTTAACCACTACTCCGTTCCATGATGAGCCTGAGTCAAACCAAACGTCCATGATGTCAGTTTCTTTCTTGAATTCCCCATTTGGTGAACCTGGATGCGTAAATCCTTCTGGCAAGAGGTCTTTAGCATCACGTTCCCACCAGATGATTGACCCATGCTCTTCAAAGAGTTGAGCTACATGTTCAATTGTTTCAGCTGTCATGATTGGCGTTCCGTCTTCTGCATAGAAGATTGGAAGAGGAACTCCCCAGGCACGTTGACGTGAGATTACCCAGTCACCACGGTCACGGATCATGTTGTAAAGACGTACTTTACCCCATTCTGAGTGGAATTTCACTTTTTCGATTTCATCCAAGATATCTTGACGGAATTTTGATACTGAGGCAAACCATTGTGGAACTGCACGCCAGATGATTGGTTTTTTCGTACGCCAGTCAAATGGGTAGGAGTGAGAGATTTCTTCTTGAGCAAGGAGCAAATCACCAAGTTTTTCAATAACCGTTGGTACAACCTTGTCATAGAATTGACCTTCAAAGTCAGGACCAGCATTCTCCATCATGATTCCGCGTTCGTTAACAGTAACAGCAACTTCGAGGCCATTGGCAATACCTACATTGTAGTCATCCTCACCAAAACCAGGAGCAGTATGGACGATACCAGTTCCTGAATCAAGCGTTACATGCTCACCAAGGATCACCAATTCATCAACTTCCGTATCCCATGGGTGTTCTGTAACGATATGGTTCAATTCTTTTCCTTGGTAAGTCGCAAGAACTTCAGCATTTTCCCAACCGAATTTTTCAGAAAGGCTTGGTAAGAGCTCAGATGCTACGACATACTTGCGGTCGGATCCAGCAGGTTTCACTACGACATAATCAAACTCTGCACCTACTGTCAATCCACGAGAAGCTGTAACAGTAAATGGAGTTGTTGTCCAGACCACGATATAAGTGTCAGTGTCTAGGACACCTTTGCCATCTTTGACCTTATTGGCATAGTAAAGAGATGTTGAAACCAAGTCGTGGTATTCGATTTCCGCTTCAGCAAGGGCTGACTCAGATGACCATGACCAGTAAACCGGCTTAGCCCCACGGTAGATATAGCCTTTGTTAGCCATTTCACCGAAGACGCGGATTTGCGCTGCTTCATAGTCAGGCGTCAAAGTTACATAAGGATTTTCCCAGTCACCTGAAACACCCAAACGTTTAAAGTCTTCGCGTTGTTTATCTACTTGAGAAAGAGCGTATTCGCGACAAAGTTTCAAGTATTCAACCAAGTCCATTTCTTTACGTTTGACACCTTGTTTAGCCAAGACTTGCTCAATTGGTAAACCGTGTGTGTCCCAACCCGGGATGTAAGGTGCATAAAAACCTGACATAGATTTTGAACGAACAATGATATCTTTTGAGATTTTGTTCATAGCATGTCCAACGTGGATATTTCCGTTTGCATACGGAGGACCATCGTGAAGAGTAAAGTGAGGTTTTCCTTCATTTAACTCTTGACGACGTTGATACAATTTTGCTTCTTCCCATTCTTTTTGCCAAACTGGCTCTTTGGTTGGAAGACCGGCACGCATTGGAAAATCTGTTTTCCCAAGATTGAGGGTTTCTTTTAGTTTCATTATTACTCCTTTTATTTAAATTGACAATATAAAAACCACGACTCGCAAAAAGGACGAAAATCGTGGTACCACCTTTGTTCGGAAAAAGACTAGGTCTTTTTCCCTCTTTTCCCGTAACGTGGGCAACGTCAAGTCTTACTATTTTCAGACTTGATGCTAAGAGAGGATAAATTTACCAACAGGGATTGTAGGGCTTCCACCATCTCCTACTCGCTAGAAATATATTTGATAAATTCTTGTTCTCTTATTAAACTCTTATAAAATTAGGACTGACTCTTGTTGAGTGTTCGCATCGTCTTGAGGTTCTTCCTCATGAGTTGGTTCAACAGGAGTTTCAGCAACTGGTTGAACTTCAACTTCTGTTTCAGCTGATTCTTCAGCAGCTTGCTCTGCTTCTAACAATTCTTTGTTGGCTGCTTCAATACGTGCTTGAAGTTCTGCAACTTCTTCTGGAGAAAATTGACGAGTCATGTCAATTGGCTCTTCTTCATGATATGAAGATGCTGCTTCACCCAATACTTCTTCGACAACTTCCTTAAATGCTTCATCGCTTGTTTGAAGATAAGTTGCAGTTGGACGTAAAATTTCTTCCCATTCAGATGAATCCACAATAGCCAATTGGCTTTCGATAGTTGATTTCAAACGTTGATGGAAGACACGACTCTTGTTCTTCAATTCTTCAGTTTCTACAGCAACTTTCTTAGCATTATCAGTAGCTTGACGCAAAATTTCATTAGCTTTGTACTTAGCTTCATCAAGCAAACGTTGTGCATCTTGTTCAGCTTGTTGGATGATATTGTGAGAACGATCGTTTGCTGCTTGTTTTACACGCTCAGCTGTATCTTGAGCAATCAAAACTGACTGGCTCAACGAATCTTTGATTTCATCAAAATAAGATAGACGATCTTCTAAATTTTTAATATGCTGATCTTTTTCATGATTGCTACGAACCAAATCTTCATAGTCACGAACAACAATATCTAAAAATTCATCAACTTCTTCACGATTAAAACCTCTAAATTGAACACCAAAGGTTTTATCCTTAATTTCTAACGATGTAATTGGCATATTTTTCCTCACTTATTTAATAAAAAATAGAATCATGTATTGCTTCTGGTTCTTGCTCTTGCTTTTCGCCATTTGTTACTGTTCTCTTAGGAATATCATTCGTATAATAGGAAAGACGTTCTTCTAGTCTTTTAATATAAGGTTCTGTCTCATCCTTGTATCGAACTAATTCCTCGTAGTCAATATAAATCTTATCTAAAAATTCGTCAACTTCTTCCTTATCGTAGCCTCGGAATTTCGTTGAGAAAACTTTATCAACAATATCTTGTGGTGTAATTGACATATTTCTTCTCACTTACTTAATAGTAGTCGGACTGTTAATTTTTTCTTATCCTTTTTTGTTTGACCGTTTTCTTTAAGCAAAACAATTCGCCCAAAACGTCGAACACTGATCAAATCACCAAGTTTTACCTGATAGTCTGACTTTTCAACTATATGATAATTGACCTGAACTAACTTCTTTTCAACCAGAGCTGAAGTTTGAGAACGTGATAATTTCAATATACTTGATAAGAAGGTATCCAAACGTAAACTTGAAACTAATATTTCTTTTTCTTGATACTCATCTTTTGATTCTATCATATCCGAAAAAGAATGCGCCACTAAATTTACAGGCAACTTAGAAATTTTTTGAATGCCATCCTGAAACAAGGTAGTGAATCTTTGATCCACTACAATCTGAGCCTTTTCTTCAGTCACAAGGATATCCCCAAACAACTTACGATCGATACCCAATCGATTGAGAACTGTACCCAGAATTTTTGAATGGGTTAGCTGTTGAAACTTGCCGGAGTACTCAATCTCAAGCAGGGTCATTTCAAAATCTTCTAAACTCGGCGTAAAATAATCCGGTGCAAGTATCACCCTTGCATACTCTGTAGGAACAAAACTGCTACTAGTAAACGTCTTTACTCCTCTATTATTTCCCAGCGTCTCCAAGATAAAAACTTGGTGGGGGTTTATAAAAGGAGTTAAGATTGGTGCGTAATGTTCTTCTACCTGCCTTATCCATTCTAGGCCCTTGTCAATAAATGGAATATCCTCAGTTGCAAAATGTTGGTAAAGTTCTTTACTCATAACATAACCAGCAAATTGATAAGATAGCGACTGATTGCACGGATAAGAATTAGAGCTATCCAAACGGAGAAATCCAAACCTGCAATTTGAAGAGGTAGACGTTTCAGAGGTTCAAGAATTGGTTTACACAAAGTCTCTAAAAACTTACCCAACTGGGTGTTGTAAGCATTTGGAAACCATGATAATAGAGCAAAAGCTACAAGTATCATCGAATAGATATCTGTAGCATTTTGGATAAAACGAATTATTAGAAACATTAACGTACTCTATTTCTCTTCATGTCAAAGTCGTACTCTTCACTTTGAGTTTCCTCTGGCAAACGGATATCTTCAATGTTAACCACAACACCAACTGGTGTCAAAAGGTACATTGTATGTGCGACTTTTCTCAACTCACCAGCAAGAACATGACGTGCTCCATCCAAGTAATCCAAACAACGACGAGCTTGAACTTCTGTCATATATTGGAAGTCAATCAAGATACTCTCATTCCCCGCCAATAAATCAACAATATCTGTTGCATCTTCGTAACGGCGTGGGTAACGAACGTCGATAGTAACTTTTTCAGTGCTACGATGACTTTCAATTGCTAGTTGTTGTTGACGAGCATGAAGTTTTGTAATGTTTTTTTCTTTTGCTTCAACTGGAGAAGATTCTTGAGCAACAGAAGCTTGCTGAGGTAATTCTCTTTTTGGAGGAACTGAAGCTAGTGGACGTTCAGAACGTGCGGCTACAACATCTGAAGCAACTTCATCTCCATCTTCTGTAAAGTAATCTATAAATTTATCAAATTTATCTTTTAATGACATGATTATTTCCTATTTAAAAAATGCTGTACCAATTCGAACAAAAGTCGAGCCACACTGAATCGCTTCCTTATAGTCACGACTCATTCCCATACTTAGTTCTGTCATTGGCATATTGGGGAGTTGTTGTTCACGAATGTATTGTTGCAACTCTTGCGTTTCTTTAAAGATTTTTTGCAACTCTTCTGTTTGAGCTTCAAACGGAGCCATGGTCATAAGACCGACATACTCTATTTGATCCAAGCTAGACAAGTCTGTTAAGACTGCTAAAAGTTCTTCTTTCGAAAAACCATGCTTGCTTTCTTCTCCAGAAATATTGACCTGCAAAAAACATTTAACCTTACGATTGGCACGTTTTTGAATTTCTTGAGCTAATTTCAAAGAATCTAAAGCGTGAAAATAATCTACATAAGGAATAACATCCTTCACTTTTCTTCTTTGTAAGCTACCAATCAAGTGCCAAGTAACATCTTTATCACTTAAAGCATGATACTTTTCAAGAAATTTGTCGACACGGTTTTCACCGATGTGTTTAACTCCTTGGTCGATCAAATTAGCTGCAGTTGCAATATCAACATATTTTGTTACGGCAATTACAGAAACCGAACCGTCTTCACGGCCGGTTTCTTGAATTGCTTTGGTAACCTGTTGAAATACCTGATTTGTATTTTCTTTTAAATCCATCTTTATTAACGATTTTTAAAGAATGGTGGTGTTTCCAACTCATCCTCATCAGAAGATGGAGCTTCAAAACGCTCAACCGGTGATACAACTGATTCACCTTGACGAACAATTGAATCACGTCTCAAGTCCCAATCACCAAATGCTGATGCTTTAGGTGCTTCAGTATGGCGTTGAGAAGGAGTTGGAAGTTCAGCTGTTTCAGCCAAATCAAAATGACGGTCGTAAGTGTGAGTGTGTCCAGTTCTTGCTGGCTCACGGAATGATGCTTGTCTTGGTTGTGGTGCTACAACTTTTTCTACTGCATCTTGACGAACTCCAGTTGCAACAACAGTCACACGGATTTCATCTTTCATTGATTCATCGATAGAAGTACCGAGCCAGATGTTTACACCGTGTCCAGCAGCTTGATTGACGATTTCTGAAGCTTCTTCAGCTTCAATCAAGGTCATATCCAAACCACCTGTTACGTTAACGATGACATCTTCTGCTCCATCGATTGTTGTTTCAAGAAGTGGTGAGTAGATAGCTTTACGAGCCGCTTCAATAACACGCTCTTCTCCGCTACCGATACCGATACCCATGAGGGCATTTCCTTTGTTTGCCATTACTGTCTTCACGTCTGCAAAGTCCAAGTTGATCAAACCAGGATTTGTAATCAAATCTGTAATCCCTTGAACACCTTGGCGAAGAACGTTATCTGCCTCAGACAAAGCTTCAAGAAGTGGAGTTTTCTTATCAACGATTTCTAACAAATTGTTGTTTGAGATAATCAAAAGAGTATCAACATGTTCGCGAAGTTCGTTAATACCTTCAACTGCGAATTGACCACGTTTACTTCCTTCAAAACCGAATGGACGTGTTACCACACCAACAGTCAAAGCGCCTAAACCTTTAGCGATACGAGCGATAACTGGTGCAGCACCTGTACCAGAACCACCACCCATACCAGCAGTGATGAAGACCATATCTGCACCACTGATTGCTTCAGTGATTACTTCTTCGCTTTCTTCAGCAGCCTTGCGACCAACTTCAGGTTGTCCTCCAGCACCAAGTCCACGAGTTAATTTAGGGCCAAGCTGGATAACTGTTTCAGCTTTTGTACTGCTCAAAGCTTGTACATCTGTGTTGGCTGCGATGAACTCAACACCTGAAACGCCTTCGTCAACCATGCGGTTAATGGCGTTTCCTCCGCCACCACCGACACCAATTACTTTAATTACTGCACCTTGTGCTGCTGCTGTATCAAATGAAAATGTCATATTTTATTCCTCTATCCTATTCATCAAACATGCTTCCGATCAAGCTACGGAAACGTTCAGTTAACTTACCTTTTGGTTTTTCTTCTGATTGATTTGGAAGTGTTGATTCAGTTGTATAAGCTGGTTCCACTGACTCAGTCGAAGTTGTTCCAAATACTGAACGTTGAGAAGCTGCAGGTTTTTCCTGGCTTGGAGTTCTGAAGTCAATTGGTTGTTGACGTAAAACTTGATCTCCTCTGATAGCCCGTTGAGCCAAAACATTAACTTCTGTAAGGCTTCCAGCGTATTCAGATAAACTAATCACATGAGCAAATGCTGGATTGCGGATACCTACTTGGTTTGGCACGTAAAGTTTCACACGTACACCAAGTACTTCTTGGGCAAGCTCAACAACACCTGGAAGAATAGCATTTCCACCAATAAGAGCAATGCCACCTGGCAAGTCAAGCAAATGTCTTCTTTCCAAATCTTGTTTGATTTGTTCGAAGATGTGTTTCAATCTAGCTGAAATAATTTGAGACAAGTACTCTTCAGTAACCTCAACAGGTTCTACTTCCCCAATAACTTCAACTTGGAAAGTCTCTTTACTTGCAAGTTGAGGGTAAGCTTCACCGTAGTTAAGTTTCAAGCCTTCTGCGATCTTCTTAGAAGTTTTAAGAACTTTTGAAATGTCTTTTGTAACGTAATCGCCACCTTCTTGGTAAACATTTGTGTATTGAAGCTCTTGGTTACGGATGGTTGCAACACTTGTTTGACCACCACCCATATCAATAACAGTCGCTCCAAATTCACGTTCACCTTCATTCAGAACAGATTGAACAATAGCAAGTGGTGAAATAATCACGTTATCAACTTGAACACCAACACGTTCAACAGTCTTACGAAGGTTGTGCAAAATAGTTCTTGGACCTGTATAGAGTAGCCCACGCATTTCCAAACGAACACCCATCATGCCACGTGGATCACGAATACCTTGGAAACCGTCAACCACAAATTCTTCTGGCACAAAAGTGATTACTTCGCGATCTGGCGTCATGCTCTTTGTCAAAGCAGATTTAACAACATTTTCAACATCTTGATCTGTAATTTCTTTTGTGTCTGACGTTACAGGAATCATTCCTTGAGTTGGTTCAACCTGCAACAAGTTCGCTGGAAGTCCAACGTTTACAGACTTGATTGAAATCCCTGCTTTTTCTTCTGCTTGAGAAATAGCAGATTTGATAGCCGTCGCAGCGGCTTCGATATCAACGATAATTCCATCCTTGACACCTTTACTTTTGGCGTTGCTAACACCGATTACATTTACTTCACCATCTACAAGCTCAGCAACTAACACTTTAATTGAGCTCGTTCCAATATCTAAGCCTGTAAAAAAACCATTTCTAGTCATTACATTGCGTCCTCTCTATCTTCCAAGTTTCACACTTTGATTTTTTTAATAGCTACAAGAAGGCATAGCTATTCACAGAATATTATATCACAAAAATCCGATTCGTGGCTATTTTTTTATGATTTTATCGAAGGTTTTTCATTAAATTTATTTTAATATTCCATTACAAGTCCTAAATTTTATATTTTTTTGTCAAAAAATAGTGTAAAACTATTAAAAATCCTGAAAATTATTCTGAAAATCAACCATTTCCCATAGAAATTTTATCCAAATCCATTCATGAAACATTCATTTTTGTAATAGGAATTAATATTTAATCCCTTTGTAAAAAAACTGTATATTATGTTCGGATTTTTAATAAAAAAGAGGTCAATAACGACCTCTTATTTTGTTAATTCATTCAAAGCATTCGTTAGATAAAAACCATCTCGTATTTTTTTACCAATATATTTAGATTTTTCAACCAAAATTTGATAATCAGCATCTGAAAGATTTTCAATCGTTTTCTTCAAATCATGAAGTGATTCCACTGCGATCCCACAACCATTCTCAAGAACAAAGTGAGATAAGGCTGACTGTTTCCATACCACCAGTGGAAAACCAGACGCTAAATAAAGAGA
The DNA here is from genome assembly GCF_000411475.1 of Streptococcus sp. HPH0090. Classification (GTDB taxonomy): domain Bacteria; phylum Bacillota; class Bacilli; order Lactobacillales; family Streptococcaceae; genus Streptococcus. The sequence goes on from NZ_KE150465.1 coordinate 17,354, forward strand.
CGCCTTGTGTGAGTTATTGTAACGAAGGTACTCGCCAAATAGTCCGCTGCAGGTATCCGCACTGTCACCATCCCAGACAAGTCCAAAACCACCCTCAAGAGCTGCAGGAAGTTCGTCTGGCAAGAAGGAACCAAAGTAAGTTTCATTTACAAGAGCTCTACTCTCGTCAAAACCGACACCATAGAGGTTATAGACTGGAGCTTCTGGAAGAGCATAGAGATACCCAGCTTTCTCCTGTGCCAAATTACCTGCTACAATAATTGGTTGGTCTTTTGTTTGGATTGTTTTTTCTTGAAAATTCGGAATCAAATAATCAAAAATTTCAAGACTGATGACCTTATCTTCTGCGATGCCTTTTTCAACCAAAACTGATTTCATGACAGGATTATGCGCGATGATTCCGTCCGCTGCTTTAAGCAAACTTCCTTCTTGAAGATGCATGCGAATTCGGTACTTTAGAGGCAATGAAGTTGAATTTGCATGACGAAGCACTTCTAAATCATGGATTAATAGATAGACTTTTATCCCTCTTTTTTGCGCTTTTTTTACAAGTCCTGTGGTAAAAAAACTATGATGTAACATAGGGAATTGAATCAAAAGTATATCCCCTTTATTCATTTGACTCAAAACTTGAGCAAAAGCCTTTGCTTTATGTCGCTGAGCTTTTAGGATATTCATCTGGTACCAATCATCAACCGATAGAATCAATGGCTGGTAACCTTCTTTTTTTACAATCTCTTCAACATCATTGCGAGCCTTATTTCCCGCATTTTTAGCGTTATTGTCATGAAGAAATTCTTCTTTTAAGTAGTATTTCATAGATTATCGTTTCTCTTAGTCAAACTCATTTGCTACGACTTCTAAAGCACGTTCAATAACCACATGCATGTCGTAGTATTTATAGTCTGCCAAACGTCCACAGAAGATAACCTTGTCATTTTTAGCGGCTTCTTCCTGGTACTTGGCAAACATAGCATTGTTCTTTTCATCATTGATTGGGTAGTAGGGTTCATCTCCACGTTTCCAGTCAGCTGGGTATTCACGTGTGATAACTGTCTTCGGTTGGGTACCATACTCAAAGTGCTTATGCTCAATGATACGAGTGTAAGGAATCTCACGCTCAGTGTAGTTAACCACGGCATTACCTTGATAGTTTTCTTCGTCCAAAACTTCATGTTCAAAACGAAGACTGCGATACTCCAACTCCCCATGTTTGTAATCAAAGTACTGGTCAATCATCCCTGTAAAGACAACTTTTTCAGCTGAAGCTTCCAGCTCTTCACGATTAGCAAAGAAGTCAACTCCAAGTTCTAATTCTACATCGCCCAACATATTTTCAATGATGACGTTGTAACCACCGATTGGAATTCCTTGGTAACGGTCATTAAAGTAGTTATTATCAAAGGTCAAACGCACTGGGAGGCGCTTGATGATAAACGGAGGAAGGTCTGTTGCAGAACGTCCCCATTGCTTTTCTGTATAGCCCTTAATCAACTTTTCATAGATATCTGGGCCAATCAACTTGATAGCTTGTTCTTCCAAGTTCTTAGGCTCAACGTCTTTCATGTCAGCAGTTTGCTCGGCAATCTTGTCCTTGACTTCTTGAGGAGTCTTGGTTCCCCACATAGCATAAAAAGTATTCATGTTAAAGGGAAGATTGTAAAGATTGCCCTTGTAGTTAGCCACTGGTGAGTTAATATAGTTATTGAATTCAGCGAATTGGTTGACATAGTCCCATACTTTTTTGTTGGACGTATGGAAAATGTGGGCACCGTACTTGTGAACGTTGATGCCTTCAATATTTTCACAGTAGATATTTCCACCAATATGATCACGCTTGTCAATCACTTTTACTTTTTTACCGCGTTTCGTTGCTTCGTGTGCGAAGATTGCCCCAGACAAACCTGCACCAACAATCAGATAATCGTACATAATTCACTCCATTATTTTTTAATAAGTTGTTTTAATTCTCTCACATCTACCACTTTCAGAGATAGAATTGCAATTAAGTAAATGATTCCACCAAGCACAGCAAATGCTAGAACATTTATGGTTGGCGAAAAATGTATAACTGTTTTTGAAACCAGCAAGAGTCCATACATGATAGCTGATGCCAGAATAATTTTCATCATCGATCCGATAATCGGAACATCTTTTATGTATCTGCGAGTAAAGAACAATTGAATTGCCCATACAAGCGCTTCAGTCAAGACAGAGACAATGGCTGCTCCGATATAACCAAGCTTTGGTAGGAAAAGCAAGTTTAATCCTACACTGATAATCGCAGGAGCTGTTGTTGAAATCATAAATTCCTTGTTTTGATTATGAGGGATTAAGATTTGAATACCCATAATATTGGTCCAACCGATAAAGAACATACGGAAAATCATGATAGCAATTGCATAGCGCGCATCTTGAAAATCTTGCCCAAGGAAAAATTGAACAAAATCATCATTGACGATTAAAATCCCTGCCATCATTGGGAAAATGACCAAATTATAAATCAAGAAGGACATCTCATGCATTTTATTAACCGCCTTGTGTTCACCCGATGATAAGAGGTGCGCAACACGAGGCAACATAACACTCCCCAAGGAAGTCACCAAAGTCAGGAGGATATTTACTAACTTTAGAGCCTGATCATAAATCCCTACATCTTTTGTAGACGCTAGTGCTCCAAGCATGGTACGGTCTAACGTGACATACAAAGAAATAGCAACTTGAGGTAGAAATAATAAAATGATTGGCTTCAAGTGACGCTTGGCGTACTCTAAATCAACATGCGGTTTTCCAATAAACTCTCTTGCTGGTAACCACATACTGAGTTGCCCCAAAAGTTCAAATATGGTAAGCAAAAAGACATAGAGATAAAGGTCGCTTGCAGATTTAACAAAGAGGAAGATAGAGATGACACCAACGAGTTTTACCGTGATGTTTCGAACGGTAATCTTTCGAAAATCCTCCAACCCTTGAAAGAGCCAGGAAATGTCCAAACCTTTCGAAACCAAACTCAAACCTAAAATGTAGGCTACTGGATTTTGCATAAAAGGAAGTGCCAGACAAAGAACAATGTATAAGAATAGAGAAAAAATAGTCGCACTCAGTTGCAGGGAATATATTCCCCAAAAGTTTTTTTCAATTTCCTTGCGATGCCCTGAAATGACCTTTGTTCCATAGTTGGCAACTCCTAGTGTTGCTAAGAGGATAAAATACGTAACGATGGAGTTAAAATAACCATACGTTCCTAGATCATCCGATGAAAAAACCCGTGTTACATAGGGAGTCGTAATAATTGGGAGTATAATCACCAACAATTGATAAGAAAGATTGTAGGCATAGTTTTTTAATACTTTCATCTCAACCCGTCCTATCTACTATCCCTAAAATCTCTTTTTTAAATAAAACTATTTTACAGGCTAGAATTGTCATTTTATGTAATTCTTGTTCTTTCAATCCAGATTCCTCTACTTTTCAAATTTAGACTTTTCAGGAAATTTTTTCTCAAATATTTTGCGAACAAAATTGACTTCGGTATTGAAATCTTTAGTATGTTCATCATCATTTATACACAGAAATTTATTTTTTCCTTTATGAATAATCGATTCAATTTTATCCGAAAATGCAAGAGGTGTATATTCACCAACACGAATAGTTTGTGGCATAAATGAATTTGTTTCAATGTTCCAATAGCTCATCAACCAATGATTAACGTCTTTCGTAGAACGGAATTTATTTTTACAAATTTGATGTAGAAGTTCTCCTTCTTTTTCCCAAATCTCAGCAAAAGTACTTTTTAGATGAGGCACAGCAACATGTGCATCATGATAGCCAATAATTCCTGAATAAAAGATGCTAAATAGATTATACAGATTAAATTTCCCATAACCTGTATTCAAAAACTTTCTTCTATGTTGTGAGAATGTTTTTTTATCATAAAAGTATTTGTTCATGATTAGTAAATGATTAAAATTGATATAATCAAATTCTTTAGTTGGGACTAACGGTCGATATATACTCAACAATCGAGGCAAGCCATTTTTAAACAAATCTTCCTTTTCTAAAAACGTATTAACAAACATATCATCGTTAAACAGAACAAAATGCTCACTTAAATCTTTAATCCTAAAAAGATTTAGTTCAATCACATTTGAACTGTAAGTCGGTAAATACTCGGACGGAATATAATCTTCGTGTTTTACTATTTTCAATTTAGGATGATTTGTATCCAGCCACTCAGGTAAATGTCCATATGTAATAAAATAGATATTATTGACCCAGGGAGCATATTTTTCTACTGATCGAAACCAGTATTGAAACAAATCCATGTCTCTAAACCTAGATTCATCATTCAAGTTCGGACTACCATCTTGAGTTTCGTATTTCCTCTTTTCCTCTCGCCACTTTGGATCATTCCCATCAACCCAAGTAACTACAAAATCAATTTTATTCTCCATGTTATCTTCCCTAAACTAATTCTAGTAATTGTTTTTCAAGGTTTTGAGCAGCTATCTTAATGTCGTAGCCAGATTTCTCAAAATTATCTCGTATATCTTCATAATCTAAACGAGTTGTTGTACGAATCATTTCATCAAGGAATTTTGCCCATCTTTCTTCATCGGCTTTCAATGAATAATAAAAAATATTTTCATTAATTTTTGCCTCCTGAGGCATAGCTTCTTCCGACAATAGTATAGGAAGACCGTTCGCTTGAGCCTCTAAAGGAGCTAATGGCAGGCCTTCAAATTTTGAAGGGAAAAAGAATAAGTCAAAAGCACTTAACCATTCTGATATATTCGACTGAACACCTACAAAGTAAACTTTATCTTGAACAGATAGCTCCTCAGCCAATAACTTTAATTTATCCAAGTCTTCGCCTTGACCAACTAGAACTAAGCAGACATCATTTCTAAATTCCTGTAATTTAGCTAATACTCTTATCATAAATTCTTGATTCTTCTGGAAATGCAAACGTCCTACATGACCTAGCACAAATTTATTATCTAATGCATAATCAGTTCGAATTTTATTTCGTGCTTCAGAAGAAAAAATAGAAGCATTCATATTAATAGCATTTGGTATAATCTTAACTTTTCCAATAGTTTCTTGATTGTAAAACCATTTTGCAGCTTCGTGCGAACAAGCCCAGAAATCGGTTGCCCACTTTTCAATTCTGTCCCTATTATGATTATGTAATTTTTCGCGAAGCTTGGTATCCATATTTTGACTATTATGGCTGTGTACAATTCGAACCGGAATACCAAAATATCTTGCAAATTTTAAATAGTCAATATTTGCCAAACTATTAATATTAACCCAAATTGCCTGATAATCCGATGCATATTTTTTGAAGAATCTATACATTTCCCAATAATATCGTACCGGATTTTTACTTCTCGCTGTTAGATGAAAAATTCTTGCTCCTTTAGAAATAAGTTCATCCTCATAAGCTATTTTATCATTTGAATTACATAAAAAATCTAAGGCTAACTTTTCGCGATTAAATTCACGAAAATAATTCATAATAAATGATTCGACTCCGCCAGGATTTTGATTCATCCCAAATACTAGAATTCTTTTCATTAACTTTTTCTTCCTTCTTTGAATTTGTTTTGCCTCACTCGAATAATGTAAACCAATGCCGCTAAATGATACAAATGTATTTTCAAGAAAAATAGAGGTACAAGGGATAAATTCCTTACATCAGAGATAGATAAATTTTGTATAGGCTCAGAAAACATAGGCATCTTATAAAGCCTAATCATTTCTCTGAGTTTTTCTCTAAAACTCTTTGCATTATCAAAATGGAACACTTCTCTAACCATTATTAAATTAAAATGCGCCAACTTATATAATGAAAAAGCTTCTCGAATAGCATCATCAACATTTTCTAACGCCTTTGAACTCTCATCCAACGAAACAATATAACCTTCTAATTTATCGGAAGAAAATGTCCTCATTGTTGAAGGTGAATCGATTGAGTAATGGTATAAAGTTTGAGGGTATAAGGTTAGACTGTGCATCGCCAATAGAAATCGAAGATAAAAATCACTGTCTTCTGAAACTCTTAAATTTGTATTAAATTTTAACCCAAGTTCGTCAATTAGATGTTTATTAAACACCTTTCCCCATACTGTCATGTATTTGGTTGGCTCAGAAAGAAATCGAACTATAAACGGGTTAAGATCATTTATCAATTCTACCTCTTCTGAAAAAAGTTCTATTTCTTTAGAGCCTTTTTCATAGTTATATACGCATAAATCTGTAGGATTGGTTATTAAATTTTCAATAATTATGTTCAGATTCGATTCCACCAAATAATCATCTGCATCTAAAAAAATCAGCCACTTCCCTTTAGATTTTTCAATTCCCAAGTTTCTAGCAAAACTAGTCCCTTTATCCGATTGATAGACTCGTATATTTGAATGTTCTGTTGCTAATTTTTTGGCAATCTCGAATGATTGATCTGTCGAACCATTTTCAACAATAATCACTTCAATCATATCGTGATAAAATGTACCATTTAGTACACTTTTTACTGCTCTATTAATCGTATCCGCTCCATTATGTAAAGGAATAATAATAGAAATTAAGTTTTGTTTCATAAAAAATACCATAAATAATCTGTAAAGAAGTAGATAAACTGACCATCCATTCCAGTCCTATAAATTAACAAAAACAGGTTTAGAATATCTTTCTTATCTACATTTTGAAAGCTGTTTAGTCTGAAACCAACCAATATTCCTTTGTGTTCGACTATACGATTGTTTCAAACGAATTATTACCATCATTTTCATCAGCAAACTGATAATCTGGGTAGATTAAAACCCCAATCAAAACCCAAAAAATATTGTTATGAAGGTACAAATTCAAATCATCAATCATAGAATGAAAACTCATCAAAATCAATATCAGAGCAAGAACCCATTGGCCTTTCTTAATTACTTTAAATAGCGTTAAAGTTAAAACAGAGAGCATCACTGACAGGATCAATAAACCATATTTTTGTAAAATCTGAACATATAAATTATCCACATACAGATACGTTTGATTATTTTTTACCCCTTCGACAGTCAGACCATTCCCGTTCCATTCGACTGGGCGTCCAATCAATCCAAAACCATATAAGTTTAAAGATTTATTTGCTAGATATAAACGACCACCTAACATATGGTTTGCTTTAAAAAGAAAATCATTGATCAGAGGATAACCGGAATTGGGAAATGTAAAGGATACCCAAAAACTAATGATTGCATTTACAATAAAGGTCAGTTTAAAGATTCTAAATACATTTCCCAACTTAGAAAATATATTTGGAAACCACTTTATTAATAAGCTGCAAACTAACAAAATACAAGAACTATAAAATGTCAAACGAGAATCTGTCTTGCTATACAACCAATACACAGACAATGACAACAAAATCCATTGCCAATATTGTATTTTACTTTGCTTTAAATAGAATACGATAGCAACAATATTCATCAGTAAGATAGAAGGATATAATGCATATCTGAAACCTAAGTAACTACGTACTCGAGGCCCAGAAATTTCTAGATAATTAGGTATTATTCCCAATCTTGAACTCATAATCACAAATAAGAGCAAGCATGTACTGACAAATAAAGAGGTTGTAGCCACCTTTTTAAAAGGAACATCTCGTAAAGTATAAATAAATAAGATACCTACTGCGACATTTGTACTTAGGGCAGTCGTTTTACCAACAGCAACATAAATTAAAATTGTTGCAAATAACCCTAAGAGAGCTCTATAATCGTACTTTCTTTTAAATGATTCCTTTATGGCTAAAAGAAAGAGCGAAAAAGCTATCACTAATTTATAAACTAATATAGGTATAAATTGAACATAAAAAGTTGTATTTAATATCGATACCGTCAAAAATATCCCTAATGCACTAAGAGGTAACAGTTCTGGTACAGATTTTATTTTTATTACTAATTTCATCCCTATGTTTTATCCCTATCTAAAAACTCTGTCCATATTTTTTTCCAAAGAATTTTGCTTGAAGGAAAGATTTCCCTTTTTGGAATAAGTTAATCTTTTCCATATAGATAAACGGAACCTCTTTTATCCGTAAATCTTGATTTGCCAACCAAACATTGAACAAGCGTTCGCTGACCCTACCAAATAATCTAGCATCAAAAGCAGAATAGCCTGTAATATCCAGTCTTCGGTATAACTCATCGATAATCGGAAACAACCATTCACAATAGGCTGCTACATTTTCTTTTGACATGATAAACATGTTGAACATATAACCACTGCGCTGTTTCATAACTCGATCAAAAGCCTCGATATAGTCTGGTCTCAACTCACTAATAATTCGGCGCGTCACATCTAGATGATTAGCATCATGTGTATGTGCATAGTGTGAGTACAAGGTTTCAATGTAATATTTCCGTTTTTTAGGAACAATAACGTCATATTTTGACAGTAAATCTTTCACTTCTGAGTTCGATAAGATGACATCATTCATGTCAAGCGATTCGTTATACGATTGGCTTTTCGACGTGAAATAACGACGGTAGTGTACCAATCCAAGATAATCGCAGTCTAAATTTTTCCACGCCCAATAAAGTCCAGTTAACTCACAATAATAGGGGTTTAAGCTAGAAATGTTATCTCCTTCATCATCACATTGGTATCCTAATTTTTCTTTTCCTTCACTACCGACATGGATGGGTAGATAAAGCTCAGCATCTTCAGGCATTGTAAATTGCTTGTGCGTTGCTACGATAATTTTATAATTCTTTGTCATTATAACCCCCTTCATTTAGATTAAACTGTTTACGCTAAAAAAGAAATCAAACACCTGCACTCTAGTTTCGCAGAGTTCACCTTAGAAACTAGTTAACTCTTCTGCCACGCGTCTAATAGACTATTCAGATTAAATAACCTTGAAAGAATTATCTACCAAATTTTAGAGTTGGCAGCAATCCCATTCAAAACTCTAAAGCATGACTACCAGTATTTGATTTCATATAATTTGCATTTCATACTCATCAACAGATAACAAAATCCTAACAAAACATATCTGTTCTTTAATGAGCCCCTTTTCCTAACAAAACTTGCTTAATGGTTAATAAAAATATTTTTACATCCAATTTAAAAGATTGATGTCTAGGATAGTACAACTCCATCTCGCAACGTTCAGGATAATAGATTTCACTTCTCCCAGAAACTTGCCACATACCAGTTATTCCTGGTTTCACCGAAAGCAATAGTTTCTGTTCGTCTTCGGTATATTCTTTTAATTCCTTATCCAGAATCGGTCTGGGACCTATAAAGCTCATATCACCTCGTAATACATTTACAAACTGAGGAAATTCATCAATACTTGTTTTTCTGATAAAGTTCCCAATAATCGTTAGACGAGGATCCTCGTTAGGTGGCAACTTATAGCTATTCTCAATATATTTTTGATGTAGCTCTTTATTTGCCAAGAGAATTTCCTCAGCATTCTCAACCATGGAACGGAACTTAATAATTTTAAATTTCTTTCCATGTAGTCCTACTCTGTACTGAGTAAAGAAAATGCTACCCTTATACCCTTTTGCTTTATAAATAATAAAAATAATTACGGAAGCCGGAAAAGCTAATACTACCGTCCCTACCAATCCAATAAAGAAGTCTGCAAGTTGCTTAAAACTTTTATATAAGACTTCACGTATCTCCACTTAAACTCCACCTACTTTTCATATAATCTTATTTTTGAAATTTACTTTTTCTTATTTTTCCCGTAGTTTCCGTAGTTTCCATAGGAACCATATTTATCAAGATGCACGTTATATTTATTTAAGATAACTCCTAGGAAAGGTGTCCCAGTTTGCTCAAGCTGGAATTTAGCTTTTTGGATTTCTTTACGTCTAGTTGAAGAAGCTTCTGCCACCAAGATTGAGGCATCACATTTTTGAACGATGATGGCTGCATCAATGACAACCCCGATAGGAGCTGTATCCACAATGATATAGTCAAAGTATTTTCGCAAGGTCTCAATCATCGCTTCAAACTTTTCACTTTGGAGAAGTGCTGTTGGGTTGGGTGAAATTGGTCCTGATTGAATTACAAATAGGTTTTCTACGTTCGTTTCACATAAACCGTGCGATAAGTCCTTAGTCCCTGATAAGTAGTCTGTCAAACCTGTGATTTTTTCTCTAGACTTGAAAACACCTGACATGACTGAATTACGGATATCTGCATCGATAAGAAGTGTTTTATATCCAGCACGCGCAAAAGCCCAAGCGATATTCGTCGAGGTTGTAGACTTACCTTCTCCAGGCCTTACAGAAGAAAGCGCAATAACTTTAAGCTCATCTCCACTTAACTGGATATTGGTACGTAGCGCATTGTAGTACTCTTCTGCTTTTTTTGCAGTATTTATTCGTTTTTCTGATAGTTCTAACTTTGCCATTTTTCCCTCTTTACTATAGTTTCTCAAGATTTGGAACTACACCTAGTAGTGACAATTGCATCACTTCTTCAATGTCTTCTGGGCGCTTTACTCGGTCATCCAACAATTCAACCAATAGGATGACCAGAATCACTAGTCCTGTGACTACGATAACACTCATCATTGCATTGCGACGGATATTTGGTGAAGACGGAGAAGTAGCTGGTCTCGCTTCATCTAAGGTCGTTACGTCCGAAACACGTGTAATAGAAATGATTTTTTGGGCAGCAACTTCTCTAAGTGCATTTGCAATACGACTCGCTTCCTCAGGATTGCCATCTCGAACTGAGATAGATACGATACGAGTGTCTGTAGGTACAGTCACTGAAACTTTTTTCCCAAGAGTTTTCGCATCCATCGTTAACTTTTGGTCTGTTACCACTTTTTCAAGTACATCTTGTGAGAGAATAATCTCACGATAGTCTTTTACTAGAGATGCACCTGCCTGCAAATCTTGGTTACTCAAACCAGGCTTGTCGGTTTGGTTACGATTAACAACATAGATGCGTGTCGTGCTCGTGTATTGAGGCTTGATCACAAACGAGCTATAAGCAAAGGAAACCACTCCCGCAACAAGAGACGCTAACACGATGATCCATTTGCGTTTCCATAGTACTTTTACTAATTGCAGTACATCAATTTCAATTTTTTCTTGTTCTTTCATCATTTCTCCTAGATTAGTTGGTCATTTATGATTTTCGAAGGATTTGTTTTAAAAAGTTCTCGAGCTTTTTCTGTTCCATATTTTTTAGTAATGAGTTCGTAAGCTTCTCTCATATATGGCGGGCGATTATCTAGATTATGCATGTCGCTAGCCACGATATGAACCAAGTCTTTGTCCAAAAAATACTTAGCCCGTTTTTTCATGAACTTATAGGTATCTCCAAAAAGTCGAGGCTTCAAAACACTAGAACTGTTTATCTGAGTATAGCAACCCATATTGATGAGATCTCTCACTTTTTTCTCATCATTTTCTAAAGCGTGGTAGCGCTCAATATGAGCAATCACAGGCGTAATCCCCAACATGAGAACCTTGGACAAGGCACTATGAATATCTCGGTAAGGAGTATTCATACTAAACTCGATCAAGGCATAGCGTGTTCCATTTAGCTTGGGAATCATATCCTTTTCAAGTTTTTCTAACGCATCACTTGAGAAATAAATCTCTGCCCCATATACTACTGTTAAATCTGGAGCGATTTCTTGTGCTAACTGTTTTACTTCACTAAAATTTGTCGCAATTTTTTCTTCAGGTGTTTCAAACATCCCTTTTCGACGATGAGAGGTTGAAACAATCGTCCGAACACCCTGAGCGTAGGCTTCTTCTAGAAGTGCCTTGCTCTCAGCTCTATTTTTAGGACCATCGTCGACATCAAAAACTATATGTGAATGGATGTCAATCATTTTATTTTCCTTCCATGGTATCTTTAATAGCCGCCTTAACGGTTTCTAAGCTTGTTGGATCAATTTCTAGCATGTAGAGATTGCTATCTGGCATAGCGTAAGACGGAAGGTCCATACGACCAGTACCTTTCAAATCTTGATTGGTAACGGTATATTTACCACCACTAGCCAACTGTGTATTAACAAGGCTAACCATTGTTTCTGGTGGCATGTTGGTCTGGACTGAATCTTGCAAACTTTGAATAATGCTGTCGTAGTTTTTCAAAGCTTCAGTCGACGTCAATTTTTGAATAATTGCTGTAATAACTTTTTGTTGGTTACGACCGCGGTCTCCATCACCATTTGTCAAAGAGTAGCGTTCACGGACAAAACCTAAAGCTAATTCTGAATCCAAATGGATATTCCCAGCTGGGTAAAATTTACCATTTGTATGCGCCGTAAATTCTTGGTCATTATAAACATCAACACCACCAAGAAGGTCAATCAATTTCAAGAAAGAAGTGAAATTAAGACGAACATAGTAATTCAAGTCAATGCCATAGAGGTTTTCTAAGGTATGGATAGAAGCATCCACACCATAAATACCGGCATGCGTCAACTTATCTTTTTGGTTATTTCCACCATCTGCAATCGGCACATAAGCATCACGCGGAGTTGTTGTCAAGAGAATTTTCTTGGTATCTTGATTGACTGTCATGATGATATTGACATCTGAGCGTGAAACAGAACTGATAGGACCATAAGTATCAATTCCGCTGATATAGACATTAAACGAATTTCCTGTAGCTACCTTTGGTGCTTCCACTTTCTTATTGAACTCTTTAGTGTAGATTTTCTTGATTTTTTTAGCATGATCAGGATATTCTTGCTCAATCAAATTTTCAAAAACACTATTCAAGACAATCGCTTTGGTGTCGCCATCTAACAAACTCTTATAGGCAGCCAAGTAAGAAGAACTTTCTTCTACCGTTAAGTCTTTGCTTTGAGTTGTTTTAATGTCATCCATCAATTTTTGAATATTCTCAGCATCTGAACCTGTTGGAGCAGTTACACTTGATAGTTCTGAAACATTGTTAATCTCACTATCTGCAAGAACCGCAACGCTCATCGTGTAGCTTGAGTAGTTTGAACTTGCGTTAAATTGATTTGCAAGACCCACAAATCGTTGAACAGCAACCAAAACCACCGAACTACATAATACTGAAACAAGTAGCACTATCAAAGTGAAAACTTTTGCTTTTCTTTTGACTATTAAGAATAGGGACAGCAAAGCCACAAGGATAAGAACTGCTGACAGGATAATATTGAGATAGTTTACGGCTAAAATCTGATATCTAAAAATCAAAAATACTAAAAAAACAGCTAAAACAACGTAGATTAACAATAAACCTACGTTTAAACTTTGCTGAAATTTATTGGTTTTACTTTTTCTTACTCGTCTACTTTTCATGGCATACCTCTGCATATTAATTTAATTTAATTATATCATAAACTACCCTCCAAGGCTATCTATATTCGCCAAGGAAGCGCTTACTTTAAAAGATGTATTTATTGCATACATCTTTATCTTTGTTTTTATCAACTTTAATGTTTTTAAAAAACAACTAAAATAAAAATAGAGCTTTTATAAGCTCTATTTTTTACTATTTAACGTGACTTTCATATTCTTTTTGGCTCTTTTCGACAGAATTTTTACGTTCCTGTTCCCATTTAGCCTTCGCTTCAGCAAATTGAGAGCTTGTAACGACATCTGTCTGCAATCTCATGTACTTGTAGTTACTTCCAGTTCCTTTGATACCAACTAGTGAGTAAGCACGTGTAAATGGTGTCACACGTGTCACTGAAGCACCACCACCATTTGATACAACTGGGATTAGAAGGGAACTATCAATCAACCAAGCTTGTGCATCTGCATAGTTTTCATAGCGCTTAGCTACATCTGTATTTTCTGCATCTGCTGTTTTTAATTTTTGAGTAAATTGGTCCAAATCTAGACTAGTAATCTTATTTGCATCCTTGCTTGGATCAAGTCCCAAAATCTTGAGATAGAATCCATCTTCAGAATTGAAAGGATTGAGGTAGGTTGAAGGATCTTGGTAGTCAGCTGACCATCCATCCAAATTCAAATCATAGTCATGATCTGCTGGAGTTGGCGCTTGAGCTGTTGCATTTGTATAATCATCTGTCGATAATTGAATAACATCAACCACTACATTTTCAGAACCAAGTGTTGATTCGATTGATTGCTTGATTGAGTTTGTACCTGAAAGCAAAGTCTTGTTAACCTGGTCCACAGGCAAGTCCAAATGAATTGGGAAGCTCACACCTTGGGCTTCTAATTCTTTTTTAGCTTCAGCAAACTTAGCTTGCGCTTTTTCTTTGTTGAAATAACCATCTTGAGCATCTTCAAGATTCATATTTGACCATTGTGTGCCATAGTTGACTAATTTTGAAGCAATTGTTTCACCAAAAGTCTTGTCTCCGACTTGTACGAAAGTTGGTGGCACAAGTGTGTTACGGAGGGTATTTTTCGCTGCTTCTTCACCGTTTGATTGTGCTGAGTAGGCAGTACGATCGATGGCGAAGTTGATTGCCTGACGGAAGTTTTTATTTAAAACTGCAGCTTGAGTTGCTTGTTTTTGCTCATCACTTGTTTTTGCAGTATGGTTATAAGCACCGCGGTTGACGTTAAAGTTATAGTACCAAGATGTCGCATCTTGCAAGCTATAAACGATATTGTCCTTGTATTTTTCCTTGGTCTTAGCGAAGTTTGAGCTGTTTGGATAAACACCTGCAGATGAATAAGCACCACTTTCAAAGTTACGGATTGTCAAGTCTTGGTCTGAACCGTCAAAGTAGGCCAATTTTACCTTTTCTATCGTTACTTTTTCTTGATCATAGTAATGTGGATTTTTCACATACTCGATAGATGATTTAGATGTGAAATCTTTTAACAAATATGGTCCACTATAAAGGATGCTATCAGGTTTCAAAGTTCCGAAGTCTTTTCCTTTAGAAGCTAGGAATTCTTCATTTACAGGGAACAAAATACTGTTAGTCGTCTTTGAGTTCCAGAATGGCTCTGGACGTGTCAAAGTATACTCGACTGTGTAATCATCTAAGGCTTTCACACCAACATTTGAAAAGTCTGTATTAGCACCTGTTACATAATCATCCAAACCCTTAATAGAGTTTTGAATCAAATCCAGGGCCTGACCCTTGTTATCAGCAGCGTACTTGATACCAGTTACAAAGTCTTGCGCTTTAACAGGAGCATACTCTTCTCCATCTGAAGTATACCACTTAGCATCTTCACGGAGTTTGTAGGTATAAGTTAAACCGTCTTTAGAAACACTCCACTCTTTTGCAAGGGAAGGAATGAGGTTCCCGTAGTTATCATTTTCAAGCAAACCATCTACCAAGTTGGTTACAATGGCAGTGTTGTCACCAGCGTAATCCAAGAGATAGTTAAAGGTTGTCGGATCTGCACCAAAGGTAGACGAGTATGTCTTGCCGTCTGATGCTGACTGGCCACAGGCTGTCAATAGGACCACAGCAGCAAGCGTCAACCCCGCTCCAATCAAACGTTTTTTAAGCTTCATGTTTCATTTCTCCTTGTATGTTAGGTTTTATGACATATAACTATATTATCAAATTTTAGCCTAAAAGTAAAGTTATATACTATTCGACCTCTTAATTGCAATCGAAAAAAGAAAGAAATCCTGCTAAAAACAAGATTTCTTTATGGGTAGTCAAAAATTATTTAACATGATTAGCTAGCTCTTTTTGGTATTTGGCATTTGTTTCGATTTTTTCTTTTTGCCATTTCTTGAGAGCTTCTTCGTATTCTTTAGCAGTTACAATATCATTTTGCAATTCTAAGCCTTTGAATACAAATGGATCTCCCTTGATACCAACTTGAGAGTAAGCTTTTGTGAATGGCACTGTACGACTAACTGTCGGAGAACCACCTGAAGAAGCTACAGGGATAAGAAGTGAGCTATCTGATACCCAAGCCTGTGCTTTAGCATATTTTTCATAGCGTTTGTTGAGGTCGCTCGTTTCTGATGCTGCATCATCCAAGAGTTTCTTGTACTCATCAAGTCCAACTTGAGCCATGATTTCTGGATCTTTACCTTTTGTAATACCCAAGTGTTTAAGGGCAGAACCCTTCTTAGCATCTAAGATATTGAGGTAGGTTGCTGGGTCTTGATAGTCCGGCCCCCATCCAGTTCCATTCAAGTCATAGTCTTTTTGAGAAGGCACTTTGGCTTGAGATGTGATACTCATTTTCTCATTGTCAGTCATTTGAAGTACATCGATAACAACATTTTCACTTCCAAGTGCTGCTTCGACAGACTGTTTGAGAGAGTTGGTTTGTTGCACAGCAATAACATCTGTCTGTTCAACAGGAATATCCAAATGAATAGGGAAGGTTACACCTTTGGCTTGCAATTCTGTTTTTGCTTTTTCAAAGGCGGCCTTTGCTTTTGTTGGATTGTAAATAGTATCCTTACCATCTGTCAAAGCAACATCTTTCCATTGATCTCCGTATGTTACCAATTGTTCTTGCGCCAATTCACCGAAGGTCTTTTCACCGACCTGTACATAGTCATAAGGCACAAGGCTAGTACGGATAATCTTGTCTGCACCTTCTTCACCATTCATCTGTGCAGAGTAGGCATGACGGTCTAGAGCAAAGTTGATTGCCTGGCGGAAGTTTTTGTTGAGAAGCGCTTCTTTTGTAGAAGTCTTTTGTGCTTCATCTGTCTTTGCTGTTTTATTGTAAGACTGACGATTCACGTTGAAAGTAAAGTAATAGCTGGTCGCTTCTTGCGGACTATAGACAATCTTATCCCCGTATTCTTGCTTAGTTGAATCAAAGTTTGAACTTGTTGGGAAGAGACGAGCTGTTGTATAAGCTCCTGATGAGAAACTACGAATCAATGATTCTTGGTCAGATCCATCGTAGAAAGTAAGTTTGATGTGGTCAATCTTAACATTGTCTTTATCCCAATAATTTGGATTTTTTTCGTACTCGATCACTGATTTTGAAGTGAAGTTCTTCAAAATATATGGTCCATTATAGAGAATACCTGAAGGTGTTGCTGCACCATAATCTTTACCTTGAGAATTCAGAAATTCTTCATTAACTGGGAGCATAGTCGCTGTTGTTACCTTAGAATTCCAGAAACTTTCTGGTTGGTTCAAGGTGTATTGAACAGTGTAGTCGTCAATTGCTTTAACTCCAACTGTTGAGAAGTCATTGCTTTCACCACTGACATATTCTGCTAAACCTTTGATAGAATCTTGGATCAAACTTAAGCCATCTGACTTACCATCAGCAGCATGTTTCAAACCAGTCACAAAGTCTTGAGCCTTGACCTCGGCGTACTCTTCACCTTCAGAAGTATACCATTTGACACCTTTACGTAGTTTGTAAGTATAGGTCAAACCGTCTTGTGAAACCGACCAGTCTTCAGCAAGAGATGGAATCAAGTTTCCGTATTTGTCATTTTCCAAGAGTCCGTCGACCAAGTTAGCAATGACGTCCGATGTTGAACTTTTACTAGTAACGCTATAGTCCAATGTTGATGGATCGATGGCATATACGTATGAAAATGTTGTAGGAGCATCTGCTTTTTTCTCTGTCTTTCCACAAGCCGCTAAAAGAAGAGCTGCACTCATCGTTATCCCTGCTACTGCGAGCAACTTTTTCGATTTCATCGGTATTCTCCTTTAAAATACTATTTTTCACCATTATACCCTATTTTTATATAAAAGCAAGAGGTTTCATGGAATTTTTTCAGAAAATTCAAACTAATATTTTTTAAAGAAATTTCTACACTTATTTTAGAAAAAACTCAAGCATCTTAGATACTTGAGTTTTTTAGGTCTAATGAGCTAATTCGACACAGAAAGCATCCCATGGAGCCAAGAGTTGTTTCTCTAAAGCACCTTCTACCGAGGTGTTTTCAATCAAGATAGACTTAACTGGCTCTTCTACTGTAAACTCTTGCTGCTGATTGGACAAATTAGCCACCACAAGGAAACGACGATCTCCATCTTTACGGGTATAAGCAAAAACTTTTTCAGCCGTTTCTAGCAGTTCAAAGTCAGCACGAATCAACCAGCTATTCTCCTTACGAATTTTTACCAATTTTTGATAGGCATAGAAGATAGAATCCGGATTTGCTAAAGCTTCTTCTACATTTATCTTTGTATAGTTTGGATTGACAGCTAGCCAAGGTTGACCATCTGAGAAACCAGCATTTTTTGTCTCATCCCACTGCATTGGAGTACGGGCATTGTCACGACCAATCACGCGAATGCTATCCATGATTTCTTCCATTGGAACGCCTTTTTCAAGAGCTTCACGCGCATAGTTTAAGGATTCAATATCCTCTACTTGGTCCAGCGTTTCAAACGGGAAATTGGTCATCCCAATTTCTTCTCCTTGGTAAATATAAGGTGTTCCTCTCATGAGATGAAGCAAGATTGCATACGCTTTGGCAGATTTTTCTCGGTATTCTTGATCATTCCCCCAGATAGAGACGATACGAGGGAGGTCATGGTTGTTCCAGAAGAGAGAATTCCAGCCATCTTCAACTCCTAATTCTGTCTGCCATTTGTTGAAAATTTCTTTTAATTTCGCTACATTTAACTCTTTTTGGTAGTGCCACTTAGGTTGTCCTTCCTGATACTGAAGACAGATATGTTCAAATTGGAAGACCATAGACAACTCTTGACCTTCTGGATTCGAATATTTCTTGGCCTCTTCTGGATTTGCTCCCCATGTCTCCCCTACTGTCAAGAGCTCTTTGTCGCCGAAAGTAGCCTGATTCATTTCCTTGAGGTAGGGATGAAGCATGGGACCATTGTTGACAATCTTCTGATCAGGAATTTTCCCAATCATGTCAATAACGTCCATACGGAATCCACCAATCCCTTTATCAATCCAGAAATTCATCATTTCATAGATTTTTTGACGGAGCTCTTCGTTTTCCCAGTTGAGGTCTGGCTGTTTCTTACTGAAAAAGTGTAGATAGTATTGACCAGACTTTTCATCGTATTCCCATGCAGAACCACTAAAAGTAGAGGTTAAATCATTGGGTTTATCTCGCCAAATATAGTAGTCACGTTCTGGACTTTGGGGATTTTCACGCGCTTCAACAAACCAAGCATGCTCATCGGATGTATGATTGACAACCAAGTCCATGATGATTCGAATATCTCGTTTTTGGGCTTCAGCAATCAGCTCATCCATATCTTCCATGGTTCCAAAGATAGAAGCGATATCTTGGTAGTTGGCAATATCATAGCCATTATCATCCATTGGACTGTCATAAACTGGAGAAAGCCAAATCGCTGTGATCCCAAGCTTAGCTAGATAGTCTAACTTGCTAGTAATTCCAGGCAAATCACCAATCCCATCTCCATTACTATCCTTGAAACTTTTAGGGTAGACTTGATAGACAACTGCATTATGCCACCATTTTTCTTGCATCTTTTCACCTCTTTTAAATTCACTTTACTCCATCATAGACTTTTTTTATCATTTATGCAAGCGTTTGCGTTATCTTTTTTCTTACTTTTATTACTCTGTAGTTTCTTATCTTCTATTTTTTTTATATAATAGAAAATAGAGGTAAAAAAATGAAAAAACAAGCTTTTAGTTCTGAAAAATATCTAAATTTACAACGCGACCATATTTTGGAGCGTATTAACCAGTTTGACGGCAAACTCTACTTGGAGTTTGGAGGCAAGATGTTGGAGGACTTCCACGCTGCCCGTGTACTTCCTGGATATGAGCCAGATAACAAAATCAAACTCTTGCAAGAGTTGAAAGAACAAGTCGAGGTTGTTATTGCCATTAACGCTAGCAATATCGAGCACTCAAAAGCTCGTGGTGACTTGGGTATTTCTTACGACCAAGAAGTGCTTCGTTTGATTGACAAATTCAACGAACTTGGTATCTTTGTCGGCTCTGTCGTTATCACACAATACGCCGGTCAACCTGCTGCAGATACCTTCCGTAATCAATTAGCTAAAAATGGGATCGACTCTTATCTCCATTACCCAATCAAGGGTTATCCGACAGATATGGACCATATCATCTCTCCTGAAGGTATGGGGAAAAACGACTATATCAAAACGAGTCGCAATTTAATTGTCGTGACTGCTCCTGGACCTGGATCAGGTAAGTTGGCAACTTGTATGTCCAACATGTACCACGACCAACTGAATGGTATCAAATCTGGTTATGCTAAGTTTGAAACCTTCCCAGTTTGGAATCTCCCTCTCCATCATCCAGTTAACCTGGCTTATGAGGCTGCTACAGCAGACCTTGATGATGTCAACATGATTGACCCATTCCATCTCCAAACTTACGGAGAAACTACAGTCAACTACAATCGTGATATCGAGATTTTCCCTGTTCTCAAGCGTATGCTCGAACGTATCTTGGGTGAATCTCCTTATGCATCTCCAACTGACATGGGTGTAAATATGGTTGGTTTTGCAATCACTGATAACGATGCTGCAATTGAAGCATCAAAACAAGAGATTATCCGTCGCTACTACCAAACAGTTCTCGACTTCAAGGCTGAAAAAGTTGCTGAGTCTGCTGTCAAGAAAATCGAACTTCTCATGAATGATCTCGGCATTACGCCAGCTGACCGTAAGGTTGCTGTTGCTGCTCGACAAAAAGCTGAAGAAACCGATGGACCTGCTCTAGCACTTGAGTTACCTTCTGGTGAAATCGTCACTGGTAAGAATTCAGAACTCTTTGGTCCGACAGCTGCTGCCGTGATCAATGCTATCAAGAAATCAGCGAACATCGATGCCGAAACCAAGTTAATTGAACCCGAAGTGGTAAAACCAATCCAAGGTTTGAAAATCAATCACTTAGGTAGTCGCAATCCACGTCTTCATTCTAATGAGATTCTTATCGCTCTTGCAATCACAGCTATGCAGAATCCTGATGCAGACCGCGCTATGAAAGAACTCGGAAATCTCAAAGGTAGCGAAGCTCATTCTACGATTATCTTAACAGATGAAGACAAGAATGTTCTCCGTAAATTAGGAATTAACGTAACCTTTGATCCCTACTACCAATACGATCGTTTATATCGTAAGTAGATTGAAGACTAGTAGAAACTTCTTACCAAGTATCACCCCTCTTCGATAGATTTCAAATCTCTCTTAAGGGGTGACTTTATTTTATATAAGAACTCTGGCAATCTACGATTATCTTTTTTTCTAATTATTCTAACATTACTTAGGGAGTTTATTTATAATGAGAGAATTACTCAGTCAAAAAGAGCAAAGACAATTAAAGATTTTAGAATATTTGTTTGAAAATCCCGACTGGATTTATCTTGATGATTTATCTAAAATCATTGACTACAATGCTCGCATCATCAAGAGTGATATCAAGGAATTACGTGAAATCTTTCCTGACTTTGATATCAGACACTCAACTGCAGGGATTATGATGGTCAATGTCCAGAATAATGGCATCGAGCGAATCTACCAATATTTTTTACAAACATCTGATTATTTTCAAATTTTAAAGGCCTTTTTCCTCCTAGACAGTCCCTTTACCTATGAACATCTTTCTGAAACTCTAGATATCTCACTTCCGTCCTTACGAAAGAAGGTTGCAGATATTAACAAGATACTTGACGGGACCTATCGCTTTAAGCTGAAGGTAACTCCTATTTCTATCATTGGAGACGAAAAAGATATTCGTTTTTTCTTCTCCCAATATTTCCACGAAGCCTATAGCTTTTTAGAGTGGCCTTTCACAGAAATCAAAGAAGTAGATATTGATAACTTTGTTTCTTTCTTTATCAATTTAGCAAAATTCCCTGCAAAATATCAAAATCTCTACCAAATCCGAACGCAGGCTACAGTCGATTTGCACCGAATGAAGAGAGGCTATTTTGTCCGTTTACCAAAACAAAGCACTTCTTGGTTGAGTCCGATCTACGACCAGCTTGATGATTTCCAACTGCAACTGCAAGAATTGGCTCAAGGGCTCAATGTTGAAATTACACCAGAAAACCTCAATCAGATTTTCAGTCCCTTTGCAGAACCTGCCCTCTTCTTTACAGTTGAAGATTTCCTAGTTGCCCGTCAGTCTTACGAACAAGTGGATCGTTCTTACCACGCTGCACGAGACATTCTAGACAACTTGACTCGAAGATTTGGTGTTCAATTTTCAAATACTGATACCTTGATTTGGAACTTACACAATACTGCCTTGCTTGAGCGAAGAGAAATCAACTCCGAATCAATCATTTCACAAAATAAAGATTACACGCTTGGAAAGATAAAAAAATTCTTCCCCAAATTTTATGAGGCAACAGTCTTTGAAATGATGCGATACAAGAGTATTATGGGGCAAAAGGAGAAAACTCCGGCCCTTTCTCACCTAATCTACACTCTCTTTACTCACGCCGAGGGCCTTACAGATCAATTGTTTGAACATAAAAAGAAAGTCAAAGTCTTAGTCCTAAGTGAGTATGACTTTGCCCATCCACAGTTTTTGATATCCCTCTACGAATTCCATACTTCTAACAACATCCAGTATGAAACTTGGGATAAGGAAACTCTTAATATTGAAGAAATTTTAGATTGTGAGTATGATGCAATCATCACTAATTTTGATATCAAAGGTCTCGAAGATATGCTCGTCATCAATATCAGTCGACTATCTATCCTGCAAGTAGTCAATGAACTCAATAAGATTTCTATGCAAGATTTATAATAAAAAAAGTCTAGTTAAACTAGACTTTTTTTATTATTCTACTGTTACTGACTTAGCAAGGTTACGTGGTTTGTCCACATCGAGTCCACGGTGTAGGGTTGCAAAGTAAGCGACTAATTGTGTTGGTACGACCATTGAGATTGGTGAGAGGTAAGGGTGTACGGTCGTAAGAACGGTATCGTCTGTATCTTTGGCAACATTTTCTTCTGCGATGGTGAGGACCTTAGCACCACGAGCTGCCACTTCTTGGATATTTCCACGAGTGTGGTTAGCAAGAACTGGATCTGACAAGAGGGCCAAAACAGGTGTTCCATCTTCGATCAAGGCAATCGTTCCATGCTTGAGTTCTCCAGCCGCAAAACCTTCACATTGGATGTAAGAGATCTCTTTGAGTTTGAGACTAGCTTCCATAGCCACATAGTAGTCTTGACCACGTCCGATGTAAAAGGCGTTGCGTGTTGTTTCAAGAAGGTCACGAACCTTAGCGTCAATCATTTCTTTCTCTGAAAGGGTTGACTCGATAGACTGAGCCACGATAGACAACTCATGAACCAAATCAAAGGCTTTGGCTTTTTCATTGCCA
This sequence comes from Streptococcus sp. HPH0090, assembly GCF_000411475.1. Classification (GTDB taxonomy): domain Bacteria; phylum Bacillota; class Bacilli; order Lactobacillales; family Streptococcaceae; genus Streptococcus. The sequence continues at coordinate 40,583 of NZ_KE150465.1, forward strand.
TTTGCTTCACCAACCGCTTTTGCGAGGAAGGCAAGGGCTGCGATTTGGGCAGTATAAGCCTTAGTTGATGCTACGGCAATTTCAGGACCTGCGTGAAGCAACATAGTATGGTTGGCTTCACGTGACAGAGTTGACCCTGGCACGTTTGTAACTGTTAAGCTTGGGATTCCCATTTCATTGGCCTTAACCAAAACTTGACGGCTATCAGCTGTTTCACCAGACTGGCTGATAAAGATGAAAAGTGGTTTCTTACTGAGAAGTGGCATGCCGTAGCCCCACTCAGAGGAAATCCCAAGTTCAACAGGCGTATCTGTCAATTCTTCTAGCATCTTCTTAGAAGCAAATCCTGCATGGTAAGAAGTTCCAGCTGCAAGAATGTAGATGCGGTCCGCGCCTTGAACAGCCTTGATGATAGCTGGATCTACGACAACTTGACCAACCTCATCTGTGTAGGCTTGGATCAACTTACGCATCACCGTTGGTTGCTCATCGATTTCCTTGAGCATGTAGTATGGGTAAGTCCCTTTTCCAATATCAGAAAGGTCTAGTTCAGCCGTGTAGCTAGCCCGTTCTTTGACGTTTCCATCATAGTCTTGCACTTCAACGCTGTCAGCCTTGACAATGACCAACTCTTGGTCATGGATTTCCATGTATTGGTTGGTTTCACGAATCATGGCCATGGCATCAGAGCAGACCATATTGTAGCCATCGCCAAGACCGATCAAGAGTGGTGATTTGTTCTTTGCGACATAGATGACATCTGGATTTTCAGAGTCAATCAGGGCAAAGGCATATGAACCACGGATAATGTGAAGAGCTTTTTTGAAGGCTTCAAGTACTGACAAGCCGTCTTCTTCCGCAAATTTCCCAATCAAGTGAACGGCGATTTCAGTATCCGTTTGTCCCTTGAAGTGGTGACCTGCCAGGTATTCTTCTTTGATTTCGAGATAGTTTTCAATCACCCCATTGTGCACCAAGACAAAACGTCCTGTCTCAGAGCGGTGTGGGTGAGCATTGTCTTCTGTTGGTTTCCCGTGAGTCGCCCAACGAGTATGTCCGATACCAGTTGTTCCCTCAACATCAGCCGTTTTAGCAGACAATTCTGCAATACGACCAACAGCCTTAACCAAATGGTTTTCAGCACCACCTAGGACAAAAATTCCAGCAGAATCATAGCCACGGTATTCGAGCTTTTCAAGCCCTTGAATCAAAATATCAGTTGCATTTGTGTTTCCAACAACACCAACAATTCCACACATAGTATATACGACACAGACAAGCTGTGCTTTCTCCTTAAATTGGTATAGTCTAATTCTCGCTTTGCCGAATCAGCAAAAACAGTATATACTTGTTTCTCTCGCTTGTCAAGAATAAAAATTGGTATAGTTCAATTGCTTTCAAGACACAAACAAAAAACCATTCAAGAAATAGCTCCTGAATGGCTGGAAATGATACTTTTTTATCTTATACCTATACCCTCACTCCCCACAACCTATTATTTATTAGGTTGGAAGGGATAGGTACTTTCAAAACTTTCTACTATCTCTACTAAATGATCATCTAAATAGGTCATTGCTTGATTTCTGATTGGAGTAGGAATTCCATAGTAGGCTTGCGCAAGACCACCACAGATGGCAGCGATGGTGTCACTATCTCCTCCGATCGAAATAGCATTTCTGATAGCATCTTCAAAATCTTGCGATTCGAAAAAGGCTTGGAAGGCCTGAGGAACCGACCCTTGACAAGTCACATCAAAGCTATAGTCTTCACGGATTTGGTCTAGGGTAAAGTCCATCGGATAGTAATGTTTATCGATATAGTCTCTGATTTCTTGGCGACTAGAACCATTTCTAGCCAAGAAGATCGCTACTGCAACTACTTCTGCACCTTTTAGTCCTTCAGGATGGTCATGACTCACTTCTGTCACTGCTTGCGACAAGGCTTTTGCCTGCTCTATGCTTTCTGCTGCAAAACCAACAGGGCTGATTCTCATGGCAGAGCCATTCCCATAACTCCCATAGGGTTGAGGATCATCTGAAAAGATCCAGTAGAAAAAATGACCACCATAGCCACAATCTGGATATTGTCTCCCTATCTCTTGCATGTACTTCACAGCATTTTTCGAGAGCTGACTCCAATCTTCCCTACTAGCCAATAAAGCTTTGGCAATCGCCAATGTCATGATACTATCGTCAGTCGGACAAGAATCCTGAGTGAACAAATCAAATTCTTTACTCTTACGATTGTCCGCCTCAAATCGAGAACCAATAATATCTCCAATAATTGCTCCTAGCATAAGCTACCTCCTAGAAGCTTTTCTCCTGTTCCCAGGTAATACTTCCTGATTTTCCTTCATTATACCATGTTTACTAATGTTTCGGTATTTCCTATGCAATCTACGGGCAGTTTTGTTTCAGCCCAAGATAAGCATAGGTTCGAGTACGTGGACAATCTTTTTCCATCTTCACTCTAAAATAAAACCGATGTTCCCTTCCGTCCTTGGCATTTTCCTTGTTCAAGACAAAGTAGTCCTTTTGGTTCATAGCCATGGTTCGTAGAATATCATCAATCAAGAAAGTCAAGGGTACATTCATGGCAGAGTATTTTTGAAAATCTTCCTCAAAACGAATGTAGTCATCTGAAAAATAATCCATCTGCAATTTGTTTTCATAGAGCTCTTTTCTAGTCATAAACTTCCTCCTGACACAGTTGGATTGAGAGAATATCATCTACCCTTATTAATCTATAGCCCTCATCCGTTTTAACAGAGACTTCTTGAGGAGATAATTCTCTTACTTCACCCAATATCGTGCTTTTGTGATTATTCTCCTTGACCACGAAATACCCTTTTAGTCGATTTATATAGAGTTGAGATAGCAAGAGCAACTTCTCGACTGGATTCAAATCTGTTGATAAATCGACACGATTTTTTTCTGCACTAAGTGAACTCGTATGCTCCGATAGAAAAAAACCCATCCACTTCTGCATGCCTGGATCCTGATAGTCCCTCGCGGATTGGAAGGGCAAATAAGAGCGATCAATCATTTTAGTCCATCTAATCCTCCAGCAGAGTGTCCTCCGATGAGCTTACTTCTGGCAATACTTCTCGATGCATCCTCTAAGGCAGTCGCCTTCAAGAGAGAAGTAAAGCCGAATTGCTCTCGAATAGAGTCAATGGTAGTCTGGAGCCTTTCTTCTTTTTCTACTTTGTCAACATCATCAAAAAGGGAAATCAATCCAAAGGATTCGTCCACAAATCCTGAATAACTAACAGCAATACTTCTGACCGCCCCAGAAGTGTATTTGCTATGGAACAATTTCAGAACATAGCCGACCAAAATACTGGTGTTATTGGTCGGCTCCACCTTCATCTGGGTATGAATGGAGCGTTTTTGTTCCTGCTTAGAAAAACCAAGATGGATAGACACCACTGTCGTCTTCTTTCTGGCCCTTCGAAGTCTGATAGCCACTTGTTCAGCCATCTCTCGAAGGATAATTTCGATATCTCGTTGTTTGACATAGTCTCTCGGTAAAATTTGTGAATTGCCCAAGCCGTGAGATTTAGCTTTATAAGGTTTATGAACATTACTCTCGTCAATCCCATTGGCATGAAACCACAGGCGCAACCCAGCTTGACCAAGTTCTTTCTTCAGAACATCCGGATTGCTATTGGCTAATTCCTTAATCGAATGAATCCCTAAACCATTCAAGCGCTTCTCCATTCGATGCCCAATCCCCCAAAAGTCAGTCATCTTAGAAATACCCCAGACCTTTTCTTCCACATCCTGGTAAGACCAGTTAGCCCGCATGGTTGGTGTTCGCTTAGCTTCATTATCCAAGGCCAACTTAGCAAGCAGAGGATTGGCATTAGACATGCCGACCGTCGAGTAAATCCCTGTCTGCCGCCAAATATCTCGCTGGATACGAGCCGAAAGCATATCCAGCTTATCTTTACGAGAAATCTGTCGATCTGGGACAAAATAATTGAGCGAACTGGTCAGGTCAATAAAGCCTTCGTCAATAGAGTAGGGATAAATATCATCTGGACTGCCATAGTTCTGGAAAATGCGCTGAATTTCCATATTGACCGCGATATACTTATCCATTCGAGGAGGGACAATGACGGTCACCCGAGCCCAATCTTCGATAAATTTCACATAGGCTGGATCTGTCCGTAAACCTTGTTTCTTGGCATTGTAGTAGGAAAATTTACGCGTTTTGATATCAAAGGGGAGGTCATAGGCACGACCAACATTTGCTTTCCCAAAGACCTTTTTAAACATCGGCGAGGAGGCAAGAATCAGTCCAACAGAATTATCCGCCCGACTCATAACACAAAGGGAGGTTTTAAGGGGATGGAGTCCTCTTTCTACACACTCAACGCTAGCATAAAAGGACTTCATATCGACAAAGGCAATATCACTTTTGGGCTCTCTGGAATAATCAAAGTAGCCCATAGACTATCCCTCCATTGGCACAAAGTTACCCACGATAATGCCTACAATCCGCGGATCTTCTTCGTAAGAGATGTGAATATCCTTGTATTTAGGATTGATGGAGACCAAACGTAAGCCATCTTCTTCTCGATAGACCCGTTTGATATAGGTCTGGTTATTGCAAACCACTGCATAGACAGCACCGTCGTAATCAAATCCGGTCTCTCGAATCAGAGCCACGGAACCATTTTGATATTTGGGTTCCATGGAATCTCCAGACACCCATGAAGCAAAATCGTGAGCCAGTTCTTCATTGAAATAAACCGTATCAAAGTTTCGATCATCATAAACTGAAGCTCCGATACCAGCCGACATGCGTTCGTAGACATGATACTCGTAGAGTTTTTCTGAAATAGCAGTCACCTTCTTGGCTTGTTCTTCTTGAGCCAAGTTGCGAGCATAGAGCACTACCTTCTCTTTTCCTTTATTGGAAAGGCTGTTATAAAGACGGACAATTTCGATTTGAGTAAAATAGCCTTTTGGTACTTTTAAGATTTTCTCTAGCTGACTAACCTTTTCTTTAGAAGGCTCCTTGACTCCACGCTCCCAAGCTGAATAAGCCTGAAAACTAATCCCAAGTTGCTCTGCAATCTCTTTTTGTGTTAGTTTTAGCTCTTTCCTACGAGCCTTGAGTTTTTCTGGTTGGTACATATTTTACCTCCTAGCGTGATGCTTTCGTTGCAGGTTGACTTTATTTTAAAAATTCAACCATTTTGTTTTAGTTTTATTATATAAAAAAAGTAGACGAATGTCTAGTGGAAAAATCCAACTTTAAACCCTGTTTACTTCACCTTCATAAAATGATCATGACTCACAAATAAAGAAGAAAACCATCTCAAATTTGATGAGATGGTTAATCATTTAGTCTACTTTATAAAAAACTTGTTCTGAACTAGTTGGAGCAGCTTGACCAGCAATCAGCCTATTTTTAGTTAAATCAGTATCTAACCCAGGCATAATAAGCCCAGCAGGATAAATACTCATTCCATAGCCTGAGATACCATCTCTAATGCTGAATTCAATCGTTCCATGGTTTCCTATGCGCACTTTTTCAATATTTCCACTGTTTACTAGTCCATTTTTATCGAATGTAAACTCTTGCCCGAGTCCATTTCTCCAAGTTCCAACTAGAGTAGAGTAATCTCCGTTTAGAATTGCTTGATCATCTATTTTTTGTGATCTAGCATTCGTTTGCTCTTCTTGTGTCGAAAGCTTTTCCTCCGTAGTCGTAACACTATCTTGGGTAGTCGATAAACTAGTGGTTGTTGAACTAGTCGTAGCCGCACTAGTAGTAGAACTCTGTTCCGTTGTGGGAGCATTTACTGCTTCTGTATCTTGCTTCTTATGATTAAAGAAGAAGAGAGAACTTATCAGCACTACCGGGACTAAGGAACATAACAAAATCAACAGCCAGTTGATGCCTTTTCCTATTTTCATTTATAACTCCTTTAAATTATTCTTTTTTAATTATATCATACTAAACTGATACTAAGAAGAAATTGTATAAGACAAAGAACACTGGGGTGAATTTTACCCTAAAAATACACGAATTGAGCTAGATTTTACCAATAAGTTCAAACCATCAATCTAATCACTGATTATATTTTGCTGATTGGTGATTTTTAGTGTTCTTTTATAAGAGTATTTCAGCAACTTGAAATTCTTAAACGAATAACCTTAGTTTAATGAGTATTCATTCAGCATTTTATACTAACCCAATTTATTCATGATATGGATAGTATAGTCCTCAATGACCATATCATTTTTTTAATTGGTTGACCTTGAGCTCCGCAAATTCATCCGAGATGAGGAAGAATTCTCCTTCATTATATCATAAAAAAAGAGCGAGTTCGCTCTCTTTTTATGGTATTAAAACTCTAGATTTTTCAGAGTTTCCGGTGAAATTGGGTCGACCAGAACATACTTGGCATCCAACATATAAATACCTTCCGTCAACGACTCTAAGAATTCCCGATAAGGAACCTCGGCTAGTTTTTCCCCATCAGCTGTCATGATAAATAGTCGTGCAACTGCAACCTTACTTCCTCGATACTGTTGCAAATATTGAGGTTCTAGCTCTGGTTGAGCCGGCAAAATTGTTCGTCCTTCACTATTTAGATAGTTGATAGGAATGATGATATCCTCACCATTTTGCTCTACTTTAAAAACTTGCTGCTCAGAGTAATAAGCATTTAGCTGTTGGGTAAAGCGCAAACGCTGGTCATAACTATTTAAGAGTTGATCATCCGGTACATGGATAATCTGCCCTAGGTAAAGTTCATTGATGTAAATAGGACGTTTCACTCCCATAACTTCTACTATTGGATGGACTTTTACTTCCTTGGTCAATTCTGAAAGAGCTGATAAGAAAATATCTGTGAAATGAAATTCTAGAATAGAATCTTTATCATACTCAACACCATCATGTTCGCACACACTTACATCTAAGAGAAGGAGCAATGTTTTCAAGAACATCAAGGCCCCAGTCCAGTCAGAAGCTGTCGCCAAATCTGGAACAGATACCTGATAGGCTTGATCATCAAAAGATAGACGGAACCCTAAACTAGACTTCTCTTTGACCCCAAACTGAACAGAATGGAAATCCGAAATAAGAGAGTCTGCAGATGGCTTTAATCCTGCATCCTTAGCGGAAACGCTGTAACATTTAAAAAGTTCTGCTTGAAGCACCTCACCAATTCTTAGTGATTGGTTGCTTTTTATTGTAAAATTAACTGATTTCATATTTTTCTCCTTCGGTCTACTGGCAAATCCTTTCTACGACGTAGAATCGTTACTTCGCTGACAGGGATTTTTCCTGATGCATACGTGATAAGACCGTACTTATCATCCATCAATTCCGCACCATCTGCTATATTGTTTTCATTTAAAAATTCTTTATCAGAAACCAATATTCGCACATAAGAATCGGGTGCTGTAAAATCATCATCTCCACGCTTGTGACCAGCCATTGCAAATTCCTGACCTTTATAAAGGACACGATCATAAACCGAATACCTCTGACTAACCTCACTATAAGAAATAAGCTTCCCATATACCCCATCTTCGACTTCATCTTCAAAATTACTATAGGGAACGTAGCCTTCTTCCAACATCGCTGGATCTTCCGAGAGCAGGATATAATCATTTATATAATTCACAAAATTAGAATATACTTTGTTTTGGTAAACTAGAAATTCTTTACGCATTTTATCCCTCCACGTATTCCATTATACCATCTTTATTGACCCTACCAACCAATACTTCTTCTCCTCCGACATTTAGATACAATTTAGAGCCTTCCTTGAGTCTACTTCTATCTGAATGACGATATTCTGGAACCAAAAACTCGTCTGAATCTGATTTTATGAAGCCATTTCCGCTTGCAGGATCTATTACTTTATCAGGCTTGCCTGTAGAGCTATTCATTCTAATATTACCATCGATATCGATTGAATTCCCATCCATATCCCCATATGGAATTTGAATATAGCCCGTCTCATCAGTAGTATACTCTAAACGAAGGTATGCATCGGTTTTAAGAACTAAATTACCATTCTGATCACGTACTGCAACCCTATTGCCATTTGCATCAATCATAGTTTCAACAAATGGAGATCCTTCATAGTCCAGTCGCAAGCCTTCTACAGCTTCTTGGATAGTAGTAATATTTTTGGCATCCGAACGTTTTGCTACATAGCCACCTACTGTTGCTTTTTCCTTCCTATTGAATAGCCAAACCTCATCTTCAATAGGCATAATTTTTTGCATGACTGTTGAATTATTTGGATACGGAATTGTATTACGAATATCAATCATCATATCATATTCAGACTGTGTCATTTGGGTCACATGCGTATTCCTTAGTCGATTAAACTCATCCCAAGAAACACCATACTCTTGTAGTTTTTGATCAATGATTGCTCGAGTTTTTGATTGGCTTGGTGATGGATTCGCTGTTCCCTTTGCCTTCGGTACGTCCACATCACTTGGCTTAATTCCGCCAATAGCCTTAGTTGCGCTGTCGCCTGATACTTGCTTAACCTTCGGTACATCCATGCTGACTGCTGGGTGATTTTTTAGCTTAGCAAGGGTCCCATCAGCTGGGCTGGCTTTTAGATGCAGGTCTGGCCTACTGTCCAAACGAACATTAGCTGGATCCAGCTTGGGTATCTGCTTGGTCTGAAGTGGGACATCCAGATGAGATGCTTTAGCTCCTGGTAGATCTACAGATGGTGCACCAAACTTCTTACCAAAGTAATTTCCTGCCGAGTTCATCCCAAGGCCCTCAATGCAAAAACAGGAACTTGCCTACAACTAACAGTGTATAAACAAGTTCCTCACAGGCTAATTCAATGGCGATACATAATCATCTGGAAGTTTGCCTCTCCAGTCAATCCACATTTGCTCAGCAATTGGAATTAATCTTTCAAGCTCTTCCTGAGTAAATAACTCTCTAGTTTCAGGTAAATCAATTAATGATGTAGGGCTCTCTTCTATGAATCGTTTCTCACTAGCTTTCTTTTCTTCTTCCGTCGGTGGCCAACGATCGGTCTCAATCTTGTAAGATATTTCGAGTAGTGATCTCTCTCCACTTTCTAATAAGGCAAACAGCTCATTTGGTAATTCATAGACTACACGCTGAGGGGCAATTCCTCCCTCCTCAGTAACGTAATAAAGATGATTACCATCTCTCCAGATATGCTGACCGTAACCTTTTACTTCTTCGAACTGGATAACATCTTCCCAGCCTAGTTTTGTTGGTTTCATTTCAAACCTCTTTTACTTAAGTGGCGATACATAATCATCTGGAAGTTTGCCTCTCCAGTCAATCCATTTCTGTTCAGCAAGCGGAATTAATCTTTCAAGCTCTTCCTGAGTAAATAATTCCCAACTCTTAGGATTAGCTATTAAAGGAGTTAAGCCTTTTAATATAAATTGTTTCTCACTAGCTTTCTTTTCTTCTTCCGTCGGTGGCCAACGATCGGTCTGAAGTTTACTTAATATTTCTAACTCCGTTCTCTCCCCACTTTCTAATAAGGCAAACAGCTCATTTGGTAATTCATAAACTACACGCTGAGGGGCAATTCCTCCCTCCTCAGTAACGTAATAAAAATGATTACCATCTATCCAGATATGCTGACCGTAACCTTTTACTTCTTCAAACTGGATAACATCTTCCCAGCCTAGTTTTGTTGGTTTCATTTTAAACCTCTTTTACTTAAGTGGTGATACATAATCGTCTGGAAGTTCACCCATTGATTCTATCCATTGTTGTTCGGCTTGAGGAATAAGTATTTCGAGTTCTTTATTACTAAAAAGCAACTGATTTTTACGGTTTGATATCAGCACAATTGGCTTTTCTCTAGCTCTTTTTTTTCTTATTTCGTCCTTTTCTTCTTCCGTTGGTGGCCAACAATCATTCTGAATCTTCCAAGAAACTTCGCGTATCGTTCTATCACCACTCTCTAGTAAGGCAAATAACTCGTTTGGTAATTCATAAACAACACGCTGAGGGGCAATTCCTCCTTCCTCAGTAACGTAATAAAGAGTATTGCCATCTCTCCAAATGTGCTGACCATAACCTTTTACTTCTTCAAACTGGATGACATCGTCCCATTGTAAGTTAGTTGGTTTCATTTTATATCTCTTTTACTTAAGTGGTGACACATAATCATCTGGAAGTTTACCTCTCCAGTCAATCCACATTTGCTCAGCAATCGGAATTAATTTTTCAAGTTCTTCTTTAGTAAATAAATCTCTAGTTTCAGGTAAATCACTTAAAGATGTAGGACTCTCTTCTATGAATCGTTTCTCACTAGCTTTCTTTTCCTCTTCCGTCGGTGGCCAACGATTGGTCTCCGCTTTAAAATCAATTTCACTTGCCGTCCTCCTGCCTAATAAATATTCGTTAAAATCAGAAGGATTAATCTCAAAGATACGACGAACTGAAGCTACTCCAAACTCTCCAAAAGTATAGTATTTCCCTTCATGTGTTCGAAAATCATATCCTTTTGGTGATTCAATCTTTTCAAAGGTATCAAACTCTTCCCATGTTATTCTAGTTAAACTCATTTTAATCGCCTCCTAATTTTCTAATTGTAAATTCTCCCCATGGAACTTCGTCAATGACTGCTTCTGGCATATTTCTTGGGAAGGTTTGTCCTCCTGGTTTCCAAAATCCTTCAAAAGCAGAATCTTCATTTCCACTTGGAATTCTTGGGTTTTGAACTGAAATAACAAGGGATTTATGCTAATTATTAGTGCTCTTTTTCAAACCATAAGGTATATAATGGACTGATCTTTTCAAATAATTCCTTTTCGTATCGATATCTATTCTCTTGTACTTTCTCAACTAATTGATTAACTTTCTCAAATTCATTATTTTTGATCAATTTATCAATTAAATCTATATCCTTTTCATCAGTTTTATGTGAGGAAATATCTTTAACGATTATCTTTAAAATTTGATAAGTTACTTCATTATCATCTAATTTAGAAATCTCGGATGTTATTCTCCCTCGTTCAGTAAAAACTAGATTATATCTCCCATTTCCATCTTCTATTATAGAAATTCCTTCTGGAAAATAGGGAGGTTGTTCGGAAAAATGAATCCCAAATTCACCTAATTTTATATTTCCAATTTTTGCAACTTCGGATTCAATTTTGTTTTTTAATTTCATTAGCATATTATTATTCCTATTTCAATCTAAGTAAAAATCTACCTTTTTCTAATTCATCAATTGTTAAGTATGTATAATGTTGAATACCCATACCAGGTTCATCAAACCAAGGGGCAACCAATCCTTCTTTTGTTGGTATTTCTTTCAGAACAATGTAATCTGAATTCGGTTGGAGTTTCATAAACGGAGGTAAAGCTTTCTCGCCAAATGTTGCTCCTTCAGGAGAGAAATACCTTCCTGTCGGATTAGAACCAATTCTATTTATTCTCGTTCCAGGTAATATTACGGATTCTTTATATTTTCCATTCAAAAATCCATATTTATGTATACTGCCGTCAACTCTCCCTAAGGAACTTTCAGGAGTTCCTGGATAAATTGCACCACCTGTTAACTGATTAAAATAATCCGGATTATCATACACATTTTTATTTTTAAGGTAAAATTCTGGCTCAGGTGGATTTGACCAATTTCTTAATTTGACTCTATCGGATGGTTCGATACCTGCCTCCGCATATTCATGCCATTGAAGATAGCTTTGACGGTCCATAGGATCCATACCAATCAAGGTTTTCTGGAATTTCTCCTTCTCTAGATATTGGTCAAAGTTACTGGATTCCCTCGCAAGTTTGCTTTCTTTAATATTCTCTTTAATCCGTTCGATATCATACTTCGATGCTTCGACATCGTGGACATCCTTCACCTTCGGCACGTCCACATCACTTGGCTTGACTCCGCTAACAGCCTTGAATACGTTGTCACCTGATATATCCTTGACCTTCGGCACATCCATGCTGACTGTTGGATGGTTTTTCAGCTTAGCCAGGGTCCCATCAGCTGGGCTGGCTTTTAGATGTAGGTCTTGCCTACTGTTAAAGCGAACACTGTCTGGATCCAGCTTAGGTATTTGCTTGCCTTGAAGTGGGACATCCAGATGAGATGGTTTGGTGCCTGGCACATCTACGGTCGGTGCTCCAAATTTTTTACCAATATAATTCCCTGCCGAGTTCATTCCAAGGCCCATGATTTGACCAAACATGAGATTTTGAATGTCTGAACTTGGATCCTTACCTGTCCCTATCGCATAGACAACCTTAGTGACATCGTTGACATCGTCCGCATGTGTCCCTGCCGTCGCTAGGTTTTTTAATAGGGTAGAGCCTTCGGCCCCACTCTTAGCTAGTTTCGCCAAATAACCTGCCGAACCCATGCTCGCAATCGTTACTGCCGAATCAATACCTGCCCATATTCGCTCCTCAGTTGTCAACTGCGTTCCTGTAAGCATGGTATGACCCTTAATGGCCGAATAGGCACTGTCTGCGGCTAGATAAGTACCTGCCGCATAGGTGGCTGTTAGTGATGCTCCACCAGTTGGACCCGCTAGTACGGTTCCCCCAGCCATTACTAGAACAGCTAAGGCCTTAATCCCCATATCTACATACTGGAGACTTTCCTTATTCTCCTCATAATAGCGACTTGCCTTGAGTCTCTGGTAGTTGTCCTTGTAAAGTAAAAGTTTACCAATAAAACATTAGTAAACTCTTGCTTCATTTATTCTATCATAGAAAGGCGAACTTGCCTGTTGTAAAACTATAGTTTAAACCGATTTTACAACCAACCCTTAGCTTGTAAGAACTCATCTGGGATACGTAATTCAATCTCTGCCATGATTTCTTTTAAGTAGCTGTCCCAATTTGTTATACTTCCAAAATCATATTTTTCTTTAGGGAGTGAGATTCCAATCCCTTTACTAATCACAATATAAAAATCTGTAAAACTTAATTCATAACCAAAATGAGCTTCATAATAATCATAGGCTTTAAATTTAATACTAAACATTTGATGATTTGGTACTTCTACCACATCGTAAATGGTCATGTCTGAAGCCCTATCTCCAAACGCTCTTTGAATACGCTCACTCACTTCTGTCGCTAGCTCTTGCATACTTTTTTTCAACATATGAACACCTCCTTCTCTTTTATCGCCAACCCTTAGCTTTTAAATACTTTTCTGGGATATACGACTCGATTTTTGCAATGATTTCTTTTAAATATGCATCCCAATCACTTATTTCGCTATAACGACTGTTTGGCTTAGAAAGCAATAACCCTTCCTCGCCGTTTAAAAACAGATAAATCTCAAAGAAATCATTCTCGTACTGAAATTTTACCCCAGCAAAATTATAGATGCGGAAGTTCAGTTTGAATGTATGACGATTGGGTTCATCAACTATATCATCAAACACTATACCATTAATCTTATTTTTAAATACTCTTTTAACTATATCAAAAAATTCATCTGATAAAATATCCATATTATTTAATTCCATACCAGTACCCCCCTTTGGGTTTTAATCCATTATATCCATGTTTTTCTTGCAAATAATCCCATTCCCATCTTATAGCTGACTTTTCATACTGAGTAAGTTCCGGATTATGAGAAAATCGAATGGTCTTGCCTTGTGCAACCGCATCATCTAGCGCAGGTTTATTGAAATATTTGAACATTTCTTTGCCTTCTGTATCCAAACCATATTCAACTGTAATTTTATCCCAATCATCTCCTAAGCTAAAGTAAGTGGTATCGCCAGCCTTGCTGATGTATGAATTTGGACCAGGTGTACTCCAATCTTGAGTCCCGTCAGGTCTAATTGTAGGCTCATATTTACCTAATGTCATTGTATCCGAGTCAGGGTTGATTACACTCTTCGTCCGATACATTTCATACTCTTCCAGTGGCATATCTTTTATTGGAGAAGTTGTTGGTTGACTTGGTGATGGATTCGCTGTTCCCTT
>NZ_KE150465.1:55765-56994 GCF_000411475.1 Streptococcus sp. HPH0090
TCTTTTAAGTAGTTATCCCAATCCTTTGTTCCCATATAGCTACGCATTTTGCTTTCAAGCGACGCTCCAAATTCATCATTCAAAACAATAGAGAATCCGCATAAATCATTATCGTAATTAAATTGAACCCAATAGTAATCATAGGCTCTAAATATGAGACGTAATATATAATGATTTGGGACATCAACCAACTCACAAATGGTTACATCAGAGGCCCTATCTCCAAAGGAACGCTGAATCCGTTCAATCACTTCTTGTTTTATAGCTTCCATACTTTCTTGAGCCATATCAACACCTCTTTCTCTTTTATCGCCAACCTTTAGCTTTTAAATATTTCTCTGGGATATGAGACTCGATTTTTGTCATGATTTCTTTTAAATAACTATCCCAATCGCTTATTTCGCTGTAACGACTGTTCGGCTTAGAAAGCAATAACCCTTCCTCGCCGTTTAAAAACAGATAAATCTCAAAGAAATCATTCTCGTACTGAAATTTTACCCCTGCAAAATTATAGACGCGGAACTTCAGTTTGAAAGTATGATGATTTGGTTCATCAATAACATCATAAATTCCAGAACCATACATTCTATCACCAAATACATTTCTAATTATTCTACTTGTTTGTACCGCCATAGTCCCTGTTTCATTTAATTGCATACCAAAATTCTCCTATCTTAAATGGCCCTGTGTATCCATGTTGTTCCTGCAAATAATCCCATTCCCATCTTATAGCTGAGTCTTCATACTGAGGAAGTTCCGGGTCATGAGAAAATCGAATGGTCTTGCCTTGCGCAACCGCATCATCCAATGCTGGTTTATTAAATGCTTCAAACATTTGTTCTCCACGGCTGTCTAAATGATAGGCTTCCGTCAATTTATTCCAATCATCCCCTAAGCTGAAGTAAGTGGTATCTCCAGCCTTGCTGATGTATAAAGATGACCATCAATCTGGTAGTAACCATCCTTGTACAGTAAGAGTTTACCAATGGTTTATTGGTAAACTCTTGTTTCATTTATTCTATCATAGAAAGGCGAACTTGCCTGTTGTAAAAGCATAGTTTAAACAGATTTTACAACCAACCCTTAGCTTCTAAGAACTCATCCGGGATGCGTAATTCAATCTCTGACATGATTTCTTTTAAGTAGTTATCCCAATCCTTTGTTCCCATATAGCTACGCATTTTGCTTTCAAGCGACGCTCCAAATTCATCATTCAAAACAATAGAGAA
>NZ_KE150465.1:60119-139274 GCF_000411475.1 Streptococcus sp. HPH0090
TCAGGTCTAATTGTAGGTTCATATTTACCTAATGTCATTGTATCCGAGTCAGGGTTGATAACACTCTTCGTCCGATACATTTCATACTCTTCCAGGGGCATATTTTTTATTGGCGGTGTTGTTGATTGACTTGGTGATGGATTCGCTGTTCCCTTCACCTTCGGTACGTCCACATCACTTGGCTTAATTCCGCCAATAGCCTTAGTTGCGCTGTCGCCTGATACTTGTTTGACCTTCGGTACATCCAGGCTGACTGCTGGGTGATTTTTTAGCTTGGCGAGGGTCCCATCAGCTGGACTTGCTTTTAGATGCAGATCTTGCCGACTGTTAAAGCGAACACTGTCTGGATCCAGCTTAGGTATTTGCTTGCCTTGAAGTGGGACATCCAGATGAGATGGTTTGGTGCCTGACACATCTACAGATGGTGCACCAAACTTCTTACCAACGTAATTTCCTGCCTGCTTCATACCAAAGCCCATGATTTGACCAAACATGAGATTTTGAATGTCTGAACTTGGATCCTTTCCTGTCCCTACCGCATAGACAACCTTAGTGAAATCGTTGACATCGTCCGCATGTGTCCCTGCCGTCGCTAGGTTTTTTAATAGGGTAGAGCCTTCGGCCCCACTCTTAGCTAGTTTCGTCAGATAAGCTGCCGAACCCATGCTCGCAATCGTTACTACCGAATCAATACCTGCCCATATTCGCTCCTCATTTGTCAACTGCGTTCCAGTAATAAAGCTGTGTCCCTCTATTGCTGAATAGGCACTGTCTGCGGCTAGATAAGTACCTCCCGCATAGGTGGCTGTTAGTGATGTACCACCTGTCGCAGGGGCTAAGGCAGCTCCCCCTATCATACTTAATACCGCTAGTGTTTTAAGCCCAATATCTAAATACTGGAGACTTTCCTTATTCTCCTCATAATAGCGACTTGCCTTGAGTCTCTGGTAGTCTGGTAGTTGTCCAGGGTAGCGAACAGCCACGACTTCCTCCGCACTCTTGCCTTCTATGGCCTTGATCTGCTCATCTGATAATTGATCCTTCTTGGCCATCATCTCTTTGACAGCCTTTATACGATCATCATAGACATCCTTTGCGGCTTGAAGAGGGCTTGCCTTCCCATCTAGGATTTCTGACAGGTTATAGGACTTCACTTCAGTGGAGTCTATATAGACAGCATTACCGTCTGCCTTATATCCGGCTAAGACTTTCTTTGACACTGTTTTTTTCGTGTATTTACTTTTATACGGCTTACTCGAACTATTAACATTATTTAAGGTTGTGAAGGCCTCATCCATCCCTTTGGTGAATTTGCTGTCGATGTTCTGCATGATATCCGAATGAATCTTCTTGGCACTCGTTAACATGTTGTAGATCCGTTTCAGGGACTTATCAAATGTCGTACTATCTTTGGTCGTTCCTAATGATGCTTCACCTGTTTGACTGTATAAGTCTTCGACCCCTTCATCTTTTACAACTTTACCTGCTGCTTCAATATCATCCATGATAGAACTCATCGACTTGAAATAACTATCGGACGAAACCAGAGGATAAGTTGGATCACCAGAAAAATCAGGTTTATTCGTATAATACTTCGTCATTTCGCCCCACTTCCTTGAGCCTCTGCTTGGCGGTTTTTCATAATTTGTTCAACGGATCCTTTTGGATCTTTTCTAATGGTTTCTTTATCTGCAGCACTTGTCGTTGGCTCATTCAATAAAAAGTTGGCAATCGCTGTCGCTAAAACCTTATCCGTATTCACCATTTTTTCATAAGTATTCTGCGCATGTCTATAGAGCACCTCGCTGACTGCTTCAAATTCCTGTGCTTTTTGATAAAATAGGCCCAAACCAGCATTAGTCTCACTATTGGCTATCAAATCATGATAGGCACCTTCAGAGGACAGGTCGGGGAGAGTTGAAACGACATGTTGAATTTTGGTCTTGACCTGATTTGTATAATGGACTATGTTAAGACAATGGTAAATAAGCTGTTCTTGATCATTCAAAACAAGTTTAAAATCTACCCCCATATCACATCCTCACTTTCAATTTTTGAATCAGTTCTGTTTTTAGTTGTTCACTATCTATCGAACGACGCATCTGCGTAAATAGATCATATTCATATAAATGACCATTACTTGTCAAGTAAACAGTATCTTGTGTATCTTTTGAAAATTCATTGATTCGGATACGAATGGCCTCATCATTTCCATGGTGGACCATTAGGCGCATAAATGCTTCCACTTCCCATTGTGAGTGTATATAATCTTTAATGGTATCATCAACATCTTGCAAGACAGGATGCATCTCCATCAAGAAGGCTAGGAAAACCGCGCTTCCAGCACGATCCAGTTGAAATTGATTATCACCAACTTCCATAATAATAATAGCCATTCGCTTATATGCATCAACTCCAGGTGCATAGGATAAGCGTTGATCCACCTGACAATGATAGTTTGCATCATGATATTCCTTCAGATAAGCTCCGTATTGCGCACATTCTTCTGTAGGTTGGTTATCAACGATAAGTCCCATTTCTTTTAGATCTTCAAAACCTTTTTCTATTACTGATAAGAGATTTTCTTTTCGATTTTTGCTACTTCCTACTGGAAGTGGAAGAAACACCAGATCATCTGAATAGTTATTAAATATATGTAGTGTATATAAAGCTTCTAGTGTGAATATCATGCGTTGTCAATCTCCTTTATGACATTGGAACTCGAGATAGAACCAAGTAAAGTTTTTAGACCTGATACAACTGTTTTTAGCTCTTTAACACTCTTACTATAATCTTCTTGATATTTTTGGAGAAAGTCCTTCAAGTCTAAATAATGATTTTTACTCTCTCCTTTCCACTCTGTATCATTTGAGTTTAGACCAGATATTTCAGTATCTATACTGGAAAGAAGACTAATAATTTCGTTTAATTCTTTGATAACTGTGTCCAATTGACTATCATCGTATGTTACAACATCACTTGTATAGCTACTATCAATAGTATTAATATCCGTATCCATAGATACCTCCTCTTACCACCATAATTGTTCCCATAAAGGTTTTCCTTTATTGTATGCTGCTCTGTTACTAGCTATTGCGTAATCCAAATCTGATATTTTTTCACCCAGAGTTACATATAAATCTTTAAAAGATGAGTTGGCATCCTTAACAAAATCAATGTATTCCTTGAGTGTCTTTTTATCAGATTCTAATTTTGTTTTGAGAGATGATAGATAATGATATCCCTCATTCCCATCAATCTTATTGATTGCCTTGTCACAAAGTTCAACATAGCTTTCAAAACGACTAAGATCTACATCTGAATCTAGGCCATGTGATTGAATAGAATTACGAACTCTTTGATACTTTGCTTTTTTAGCTTTATCGCTATCAATTTGTGCCCTTAAACTTTCATCACTCATTTTTTTCCTCCACGTCTTCTGTAGCCTGTTTTTTAGCATGATTTTCTCTTATATCTTTCAAAGATTTATCAATCACTCTATCAAGTTCGTCGTCGTCAATCCCATAAACATGAAAATTATACTTACGAGTCTCTGTATTTGAAGCTTCCGTTTTAGGAACTTCTTCAGTGGAAGATGATGAATCAGATTCTGAAGAAGTTGTATAAGATGAACCCGCTTCCTCTGATTTTTTTTCAATCTTAGGAATATTCTTGTTTTCAATATTGGGAAGATTCTTTATTTCATTGGCAGTAGGGACCTTCTGGTACACCTTAGCAGGTCTATAGAGTAAAGCGAACGAGAAGAACAAAGCAATGACACTTCCAACAGCTGCCAAGTTCCGTTTACTCGTTTCTGACGAAGCCACCTTGGCTCCACTGGTACTAAGTCCTTTCCATTCAGGATGCTCTGCTTCTATCGCTTTCTTCGCTTCCCAAAGTGGAACGAGTAAAAAGTGATTAAAGGGCACAACTGTAGCCATAGCTGTCGCTCCCAGTGGAATGAATCTATTTGAATTTACGATAAGGACGATGCTTAGTATAGAAAATAATACGAATAGAACTATTACTAAAACTAGTCGAATTTTATATTCTTTTTTTAGTTGAAGGTATTCTTCTTGGGTCATCTAATCAATTTCCTCTTTCTCCCATTATTTTGTAATCTTCAATTTCATTTGGGCATTTTGATAGTGAAGATAAACTTGATCATCTAGCAACTGTTCTTCACGCCCTGTAGTAGAGCGAGTGAAGATCGATTGATCAGACATCTTCATTGCTACGATAGCTGTATCTAATTGAGTTTTCATATATTTCGGTATATCCGCATAACTAGATAAATACGCTTTATGAGTAGCAAAGATAAAATGAAGACCAACTCTGTGTCCTTCTTCCATCAGAAGGGCAAGTTCATTCGGTTCAATATTACTGTCAGCTACAAATTGTCCAAGATCCGTTACTACAACAAATTGTTCAAACATTCTACGCTGTTTTCTAGCCATAAGAACTCGTTCTTTCAAACTATCAAGTATAGTACGATAAGACATACCATTCCCTAGGTAGTTCCCTACATTATCCTTGAATGAACGATATTCATCAATAGGATCAAAAATCGTAACGATTTCCTTATCAAATAAATGTAGAAGAAGTTTTATCATATGGTTAGTTACAGCGTTCATAGCAGCATCTTTGTCTGACAAAATAAGCAAGTGTTTGAATCTATCAAACGGCAAGCCTATAGTTTGAACTTCTTCGAACTCTAGACCAATTGGCAACTCATTATTTTGAACTGCTTCCTGAGTTGTCGGTAGATTTAGGAAAGCATCCATCGTCAACTCCTCTGGTACCATCGGGATGGCACTTGGACGTTGACCTGTCCAGGCTTCTTGGAGCGAAGCGACTGCTTTGCGTAGGTTGTTGAGGACTTGGGTGTCATTGGCTCCAGAAACTGGAAGTGCCAATTGGATGACATCGACTTCCTCACGCTTGATAAGAGCACGTCCCTTGATGTCCTCCATGGTCATAGCAAGTGGTGTAGCTCCCACAATCACACGCACTTCACTTGCTTCATTCTGTGGTAGGCTCAATTGATGCTTGAAGTTCGAGTAGAGTTGAGCTCGCAGGTTGGTCTGACGACCAGCTGTCATCAAGAGATGAACACCGATGCTGAGACCCTCACGAGAAATTCTCACTAGGAGCTTGAAGAGTTCTGCCTCATAAGCCTCTTCTTTGATGGCTTCATAACTATCTAAAAGAATGACAATAGCTGGTTCTTTCTGATCACTGGCCTGACGGTAGAGTTCCAATGTCCCTACGCCATAGTCAGAGAGAAGTTTCTTCCGACGATTGAGTTCTTTCTCCATGATTCGTACAAATTTAGAGATTTTCTCCGTTTGGTCCAAAAGCATGGTATCTGCCACCTGCGGAAGTTTAGATAGTGGAGCCAAACCATTGGTTCCAAAGTCCATCAAGTACATAGTAAGGTCCTTAGCACTGAACTTACGAGCCAAGTCCATACCTGCAGACTGAAGGAAGGTTGTTTTCCCAGTACCCGGACTTCCATAGAGAAGGACATGACCGTCTTTGGCGAGATTGATAGAGACAGCTTCCTGTTTCTGTGCCTGTGGAATATCTGCCATCCCAAGTAGTACAGAAAGTGGTTTCTCTTGTTCCCAGGCTACTGTCGGTTGCACTTCTTCTAACTCCTCAAGCGTAATGCGCTCTTTGAGCGGTGGCAACCATGGTTGCGGTACTGGAGGAATCTCTTTTTCTTCACACAAGAGTTGAATGTTGTGCACAATCGCATCTAACTCTGTCGGAACTTCCTTGATTTCATCCGCATCCTCTAAGCCCGATAAGTCTTCGTTTAGGATTTCATATTGTCCCAATTCATTGATCAGGTAGATGGTATGGTCTTCAATCCCCATATCATCCTTTTCTGGCTGGTAATCTGCTCCTGACCATGCTGACTGGAAGAGTTCATAGACTTCGTTATTTCCGACCTGCAGATAGGCGCGTCCAGTCTGCGTAATTTCAGCTGCATCAGGCGTATGAAGCATTTCATTGGAGTCAGAGCGGTCCGCCACCTTGAGCGCAATCTTAAAGCGAGAGTTAGACCAGATCTGATCATCGACTACTCCTGAT
Organism: Streptococcus sp. HPH0090; assembly: GCF_000411475.1. GTDB lineage: Bacteria > Bacillota > Bacilli > Lactobacillales > Streptococcaceae > Streptococcus. The sequence continues at coordinate 66,219 of NZ_KE150465.1, forward strand.
GGCTTCTGCGTTGCTAGGATCAAGTGGACCCCTAGAGAACGTCCGACCCGAGCGATAGATACCAACTCCTTGATAAAGTCTGGCTGGTTGGCCTTGAGCTCCGCAAATTCATCCGAGATGAGAAAGAGATGAGGGAGAGGTTCTTTGGCTTCTCCAGTTTTAAATTTCTTCTGATATTGATTGATATGATTAACTTCAAATTCCCTAAAGAGTCGCTCACGACGATGGATCTCTGCATTGATTGAAGCTAGAGCACGCATGGATTGGGCACCATCCAAGTTAGTGATGGTCCCCAAGAGATGGGGTAGGTTTTTAAAGAGATTGGCCATCCCACCACCCTTATAGTCAATTAGCAAGAAAGCTACATCATGAGGATGGAAGTTGACAGCTAGAGACAGGATATAAGATTGGATGGTCTCTGACTTCCCTGAACCAGTCGTCCCTGCAATCAAACCATGAGGCCCATGAGCTTTTTCATGAAGATTGAGTTGAACCAGATCACCTTGACCTCGTAAACCAATCGGAACAGCCAAACTCTTGTAAGGCGCGTTCTTTTCCCAGCGGCTCGATACCTGCAAGTCTTCAAATGTTTCCGCCCCATACATCTCCATGAAGGTAACCGAGTCCGGAATCGAACTCTTGAGATTTTGAAGGTGATTGAGAGGTGCCAAGGTTCGAGCAATGCGCTCCTTGTCATAATCGACTGGAAAATGATCCAAGCGGAAGTCTGTTTCTTTCAAAACTCCTTCTTCCATGACAAGTTGTCCTGTATTGCGGTCCTTGATGTTGATCACTGTCTGAATATTTTCAGACAAGGAACTCATCACATCCTCTACAAAAACGAGAGAACAACCCAAATCTGTTGGATCTTCTGTAAAGAATTCCATAATGACATGGTCCAATATTAGCTTTTCATCTGTCACTAAAACTACGTAATGAGGGTGGAAAAGTGTACTTTCTTTATGTGATGTTTCTTCCTTTTGACTACGACGTAGTTTCAAGATTTGGTTCAAGCTATTGAGAACCTGGTCCCGTGTTCGTTGATTGTATACAAATCCTCGCACATTGAGCTCTTGAAGCTTGGCATGTGGAAGCCAACGCATCCAAGACCACTGTTCTTTTTCCTCTTCAGGCAAGATGGTGATAAATTGCACATCATGATAAGAATGGAAAGTAGCTATCTGCATGACCAACAACTGAAGTTGTTCTAAAACTAGATTTCTTGGACCAATATACCCCACCGGCCCATGGCTTAGATTGGCTGGAATCGGCATATCCGGGATTTTTTTATGTCGACTATAGAGGGCGTATCCCTCTTCCTCTAAAGCATCTTTCTTCCCACTTCGTTCTCGTTGCCCATAATTTAACTCATAGCTAGTTGGGAGTTTTCCTAAGCCCAGACGATAATAAAGGAAGTCAAAGTGCAAGGGGGTCTTTTCATAGATTCTGTGATTATAACTCTCAACGAGGTCAGTCAACTCCAAAACAGTTGGAAAATGGTAGTTCATCCCTTCTTTTTGTTCCCGCTCCAGACGAGTCAATTCCATGACCTTGTCCTTTAGATAAAGGTGATAGAGATCAATTCTCTCTTTTTTATCAGCCTTGTACTTTTTCCGATTTTTGAAAAAGCCTCGGATAGAGAAAATCAATGTAGTGATTGACATCCCTACTGTCGCAAGAATATAAATTCCTCGAGGTTGAATCAACGTAATCAGGATTGTTACCCCAATCATCATAAGAGGTGGAATGATCAATTTCAATAGTTCATCACTAGGTTTAACCGGTTCCTGACCTGGAGGGTTTATCAAGATTTTATCTTCACTACCACGATAGATGATTCTTGGAGAACGATGATAATCTGGATACTCTTCATAAAAGGCATAACGAGATGGCTCTCTCAATGTCAATTGTTTCCCAACTTGAGCTGGTCCTTGAATCCAAATCTCATCTGGATAGAGTTTAATTGTCACAGCTCCTAAGCTCAACTCATCCCCAAAACTAATGAGTTGTTGGTCGTTTTGCTCCAAATGATTATTTCTATAGAACTCCCCTTGCATTCGAGTCAAAATCCATTGATTTTGAGTTTTCTGCAATAATAGCTCAATCTCTGCATCTAGAGTGATAAGAGCTCCCTTATGAGAACCTATCTGAATTTCTGACAGATCCAAAAGATCATAAATTTTTGTTTCTCCTTCTCGGAGATAGAAGACGACTTCCCCCAAGCTTAGAGCGTTTTTCAGCAGGCCTACTTCGTCACCATACTGATAAAACACCTCTTCACCATCAACTTTAAGTTGAATTGGCATTTCCTGTTGTGAAAGATACACTTGAGCCTTTTCAGTTGCACCGATCAAGACAGTTTTATCTGCACCTAATTCTACTTCATAACGTAGACCTTGGCTGTAGAAAATGATTTGTTTTTTCATAATTTCTCTCCTGGTCTCCTTTAATTGTTAGAGGAAGTGCTAGGACTAGATTTCTTTTCTGAAGAAGGTTTACTTTCAGAAGGTTTACCTTGTTGATTTGTAGTAGTGGACTTGTTAGCACTAGATTCATTTGTCAATAATTGACTTCGACTATCCCAGTATTTCTTGTACTCACTCTCCAATGCATTCAACTTACTTTCTCGATCTTTTCCTGACAACTTATCGTCTTCTCGAACTTGCTTGATTTCTTGAGTCAACGCATAGAGAATCAAGTCACTATCATTAATCCGTTTGGCAATATCGAGAGCTTCTTCAAAACGGTTGCGCCCAATTTGGATCCAGTAAGTCAAATAAAGTTCATCTGACTTGAGAGTCACATTATTCAAAATGACTTTCTTTTGATCATCAGAAAATTCCAATCCCTGAATATAAGAGTATGCCAGTTCATACTTTTGAGTATTTGGTAAATTAGACGGAGTAACACCCTCCAATTCCGTAATAACCCCACTATAATCCACTTTTATAAAGGCAGTATCAGCCTGTAGCATTTTTTCTTTGAATGGATTTTGCACAAAAATCAAATAAATAAGTGGAATAGCCAACAAAACTACGCTAGCTGACAACCAGATTGTAGCCAACTTAAAAACACGATGTTTTCTACTTGGAACTAATACCAAATCAGCCTGTTCTTTCGTATGTTTCTCGACATAATATTTTTCCAAAATTGAAACTGCAGATGCAATATCATTAGCTTGGCACAAATCATTTAGGAAATCTGGTAACGTTTCTAGTTCCAGAGAACCATTGTAGAGATCCATAAAATCCAAATCGGTAAATAAAGTTACTGTAAAACACTTGGCTTGGCGTAGAAAATCTTCTGGAGATATAGCCTGAGGAACCATCAAATCTGGAATTCCACGATAAGCAATTTTAGCTTGTGCATCTTTCGTAATAAACAGATTCATTGGATGCAAAAGAAACGTTACTGGCAACTCTAAAGCTCCCTCTAGACTAAAAACGTTTAGAGCTAAACGAATTCTCTCTGAGATTGTACGATTCTTCACTTCATCATAACTTAATCCATAAGGTTCTACTTGGTAAGAAAAAGTCACACTGTCCTCATCAGATACCATGGATTGCTCCAAGAACAATGGATGGTGTAAATCCAACAGCAAAAGCTCTCGTAGATCTTGACTAGCTACATCTGAACGTTTGAGTTTTAATTCCCAGGTAGTTTCATTTTTTTCATAAATAAATGGTTGTCCACCAAATACAAATTTTTCTTCAGTCACCTATATTTCCTCAATTTCTACTAAATCTCCTGTCGTCATTGGATAATCAGACAGATGTTTTCCTTCATCAATCAACAAACCTTTATTGACTATTCTTAATTGGTATTTTTTTCTCTTTATTCCTGGATTAAAAATCGTATCAATTTCTCGGATTAGCCGACGTACTTCAATCTTTCGGGGAATTCGAATATCCACATCCCTATCTTTCAAGCGCAGGGTAATATTGATATGTTGCTCCATTACTTTTTGTATCTCCTGTCTGATTTATCCTTTTTCTATGTTTCTTGGACGAACTGTTAAAACATCAATCCAAATTATCTGCCATCACTCGGTAACTCATCAAACCAGTGACACCCATCAGCAATAGAACGACTCCTACATAGAACATCTCTGGCATAAAATTATTCAATTCTCCTCCAGTAGTCTTATCTAAATTTGTTTGAAATTTAGATAATTTGTTGGAATTTGGTTGAAATAGTTGTTCTTGCAAATTATTTTTTACTGGTCCCTGTATAGCAGAAAACAGTTGGCCCCTTTCTGTGATCAACTGTTCCTCTTGATAATGTTGCATTTCCTGCAACTTCTTTTGAGTCGCTTCATTAAAAAGGTCTTTGACTTGTTCAGATTGAATACCAAACTTCAATCCTTCTTTCTTCTCAATTCGAGAATCGTCAAGTTGCAGACTGTTATCCTTTATATCATCTGCAGTAGCTGTTGAAACTACTGCAGACGCTACCAAGGTAAGAAGCAAAAGAAATATTTTTTTCATATTCTTAATTTCTATACTTTCTCAGGTTGATTTACTTGAAACCACAAACTTCCTGCTTTGATAAAAACGTTCATAACAATTAGAATTGCTATCACAAAAATTGTTGCGACAAAAACTATAATTGTGGCTGGATGTCCATCAAAATATCCTGAGAGCAAGCCTTCTAATATTGATAAAACATTAAGGTTTTTGATAAATGCTGGGAAGCCTGTTAGACTAGCTGTTGTACCGATAGCATTTGATAGGTAGACAAAGCTAATCATCATAAAGAAGGCAAGTCCCATACCAATGACACGAAAATGTTTAAGTAAGAAATATTGTCCTTGAATCAGCACAAATCCCGCTAAAACAATTAATAAAACCCATGATGGTTGATACTCACGACCAACTTGTAGCTGAATATTTGAAACGATACCAACTACTAGACCAACAACAAGGCTTAGAGCAGATAAGATCGTTACAGTCACAAGATCTGTATCATGTAGTTTATCTAATTTAAATTTATCTTTAACCTTACGAATAATGTTTTGAGTTGCAAAGAGATAAGCTGTAAAGAGACTTACAATTTCCAAAAGTAGAATCCATGTAAACGGACGATATACATTAACTGTTGCTTTTACTGAAGATGAATTTTGCGCAACTGGATTTGATAGGAAATTGAGCAAGACTTCATTTGGCACTCCATTTTCATAAGCATTATTTAAAACTTTCAAGAAAGATTCAACAAAGTTGCCATTAGCTGTTAATTCCTCGTTAAATTGTGTCATCAACGAATCAGCATCCTGTGAAAGTTTTTCAGTACTAGTTTGAGCATTTGATAATTCACGATTAAAATTACTCAAAGTCTCATTCACTGATTCAGCCACCTTCACATTGCTTTGAGAAGAAGTCTTCACACCTGCTGTTTCTGCTAAAAGAGCTGCAAAATCAGTATTTAGAGTTGTCAATTGCGTATTAGTAGTCTCAAAAGCAGTATTTCCTCCGTCTTGAGCCTTTTCCAAATTCTCTAGTTCCTTTTCTAACTGTTTGTACTTCTCAAGTTGGTCCTTGATTTTGGTATCCAATTCCTTGTTTGTATCCAAAACATCTCGCACATTTTTTTCTAATACAGGTTTCAAATCAGTCAATTTTGTTAAGGCCTTATCCACTTTGTCCTTAGCACCATCCGTATCTGTAGCACTGGCAGGAGCAGATAGACTATCTTCATATTTCTTCAGATTTGAAGTAATCGCTTCGTACCAAATATTTGTTAAAGCTGTAGAAACATTACTGTTTCGCAATCCTTTAATAGCATTATATGCTTTTAATAGTGAATCCACTTTTTGATAAGTAGACTCTATTTTCTGAACCTTTTGTCCATAAGAAACCGCAGCTTTTTGAACATTTGCCACATCTACTGGAGCACTTACTGCTTGAACATCATTTAATGAAATATCGATTGATTTTGGTGTAGATGTTGGAGCTGGGGCTGGGGCTGGAGTTGCAGCTGAAGATGTTTCAGTTACACTGTATACTACTTTAAAGGTCCCACCAGTCTTCAAATCAATTTCTTGACCAAGCATTACCGGAGTGCCATCATAGGTAACTGATGCAACCGTCACTCCCGTTTCGGATTTCCATGTAACTTTAGCTTTTGTACCAGTTGTACCTACAGGAGTTGTACTTGTAATGGCTTCACTTTCCAGATTTTTCAAATCCGTTAAAGTTGTCCCCTCACTAGGAGTGCCCAAACTTTTTAATTTGCTATAGTCTAAGGAAGGTATAGTTACAGGTGAAATTCCAAAACCATTAAATACTTTTCCACTAAAATCTTCTGCTGGTAATTCAGATATTGCAGTTCCCAACAATCCTTCAATGGTTTTTTCAGCATTTTCTAGATCCTTATTCCCAGCTTTGTCTAGGAATTGTTCAAGAGTGATGTTGCCCTTTTCAGTTGTTCCGTAATAAGCCACTAATTTTTCATCGATAAAGTTATTAATATCCTTCTTATGATTTTCAAACTTAGTTCGCTCTTCAGTCAAATTAGTTTGTAATGCATCAATTTCTTTTCTGATATTTTCTGCTACTGCTTTATAGGAAGATCCAACTTCTGATGACGTACCATCAGAAGAGGCTGTTGTTCCATCTATATTAGAAGTCAGACTACCTTGAGCTTCAATTAATTTCTTATAAGTTTCAATTTGATTCTGAACTTCTGTGTGACTTTGACCGATTAATCCCGTAATAATATCCGCATGATTTTCCTTCTCGGAAACCCTTGCTTTAAGCAAATCAGCAATTTTATTACCATAAGCAATCTGTGAGGTATCATAGCGGTCAAAAATTTGCGTATAGCTTTCCAAACCTGTCTTTAAAGCATTGTTTGATTCTACTGAAGAACTAGACATGCTATAAAGGGTTGGAAAAAGATTTTTCGAGTTGATAGCTGTCCCATATAAGTTGGTACGATAACTTCCGATATTGGTCGCTTGTATCTGTGAGCTAGCTTGGACATTTTTTTGTGCAGTATAAAGATTACTCAAAATGCTAGCCATATACATATCTACTAGTTGGCTATTCAGATCTGCTACAATATCTTTTGCTAGTTTATTGGCATCATTCTCAACCTGCAAATTTCCTTGTGCATTGATCTTATAATTGATAATGGTCTTGTCTACATTAATCTTATTGATATCCAATACTTTCTCAGAAAAGTCACTAGGAATCGTTAAAACTAGTTGGTATTTCCCACTTTCTAATCCAGCATCTGCTGTTCCGCGAGGTACAACGAACCAATTTTGCGAATTATCCCGCTCAATGTTTTTTACATAACTAGCACCTAGGTTATACTCTTTCGTATCCATATAAACGGGCTTATCTTCATTTACGATAGCCACATTTAATTTAGTCTGTTGGTTTGCTTTTTGATTGCTTTCATTGCTAATAGTAGTATTTTTTTGAACAGACAGATTCAAAAAAATCATCGAAGCGAGCAATAATAGTGCTAACAGACTACTTCCTACATACTTAAAAATCTTATTCTTTCCCATTATCCCTTTTAATCATCTCCATAACAAAAATAGGAAGGCTCTCGCCCTCCTAAAGCCACTTATAACAAATTAAATTTGTGCTGCAAGATCTTGGTCGTTTTGTTCAACAATCTCAGCAACTTTATTCAACTGTGCATTAATTTCATCGAGCAAAGTAGCGAACTCTTCAATTTTTGGAGACAATTCTGTAAATTGGCGATCAAAGCTCTCAAAAGCAGAACCTTTCCAGTTCTCTCTGATAACTTCTTGTTCGCTACTCAATGTACGAAGCACTTGTCTTACTTCTTCAGCACCATTAGTGTATTTCTGAGCAGAAGTACGTAGTTCTTCTGTTGTTAATTGAATTAAAGCCATGTGAAACTCCTTTAAATTAGTTTTATAGGTTTATTATATCAATAAATGCTGACGGTTGCAAGCTTTTATTCATTTTTAAACTGTTTTATTTTAATTATTTTTGAACAAACGAAAAAACTATCGATCGACAGTTTTTCTTTGCATCCTTACTTTTTTGTTTCTAACTAAAAACTATAGAAACCAACTTCTTTTTTTACAGAGTATATTATTAGACTTTTCTTTCTTCTACCTGTTTGTAATAGTTTTTATTCTCTTGATGTCGAGCTTCTAGTACATTCTCTATACGATTCTTATAAAGTTGATGGTAGCCATCCAAATTATTCTCGATTTCGTAAATATAAGGTTGAATTTCAGCAAAGCTACAATCTCTACATGCATAGGAAAGCGCCTCTAGGAGATGATCCGTCTCCCTACTAAACTTGTGGAAATCGTCATCCAAATCCATCTCCAAACGCTCTAAGTCTCGCAATTTACGATTGTGCTCATCCTCTAGTTTCTGAAGTTCCTTTTTATCCATGACGAGTTTTCTCCTAGTTTTTGATTGGACTTTGTAAAGTAGGGGTTTGCAAGGTCTGGGTCAGATAAGTTTCAGCTGCTTCAGTAGCCTTGCCCTCAAACCCACCTTTAATATTGTTCACATAGGTCTTAGAAGCATACTCTTGCATATCAGAGGCTGCTTCTTGTAACTTTTTAGCTAACTCTTCTCCTTTTGCAAGGATAGATAGTTCTTTTGCTCTTACCAAGGCCCCAACTGCTTGTCGTTCTTGTTCTTTCATTCTTTCTTTGAAGCCTCTGTCGAGTTGCTCTCTTGTAATTAAAGTATCTTCATCCGTTAGGACTAACATTTTTCCCCCTCCATGTTTGTTTTACATCTGCCAATAGATTATTAAAATCCTCAGCTCTTTCCGTATCTATAGTCTCAAAGGAACCACTAGCTTTAACCAGGCTTTCCCCTAGTTGCTCGATTTGTGTCAGGAAGGATTTGGCTGCTTTCTCCGTATCACTCGCAAGACCTTCATCCCAAAAACTTGTCATATCAAAACCAGAAAGTAGATTCGTAACTTCTGAACTTGACAAGTATCCAACCATGTCAAACGCTGTCTGTCTTGTTTCTTTTACCATGTTTTGAATATCTTCCTTAGCATCTGAAAGTAAGGTTTTCACATTTTTAACTTTATCTTCCATATCAAAATTTGCCAACTGGGCTGCTGTCTGAAGCAGTTGAGCTCGAACCAAGATTCTTTGATTTCCTGAAAGATTGCCGTTTCTCAGTTGTTCCTGATAACGAGGAATAGCCTCACGATCCCACTTTATAGATTCCTGACGGGCTTCTTCGACGATCTTACTATATTCAGTTGTAAAATTCTCGTAAACGGCATAACCAATAGCTGCCTTTATTTTAAACTCACCTTTCATAATGGAATTTAAAACATTGGTTGCTACATTTTCATCAACTCCTAAAGCCCTGAGAGAATCCAAAGATGTCGCAATCAATCGAGCTAGCTTTTCACCTGCCCTGAGCAATTCTGGGTGAAAGTCCTCTGAAGCAGTCAATAAATTTCCCTTCCCATCCGATTGGAAAACACCAAAGTCATGGGAACTTTCCGGATCAGAAATCTGGGTATAGTGCAAGGGAACAAGGACATTGACTTTACCGACTGGTTTTTTGAGGGGTTCATCGGAATCCTCAGGTAATTTAGTAATGGTGTGCTCTCGATTAAGCATACCCACGATATCAAAAGGATTGACATAATACTCGATTTTTTCGCTAATCTTTTGGATTTTCTCATCGCTGAGGCCCATTTTCTTTAAACTCTTTGTCGTGTCTGGACCGTCAAAGAGAACAACTTTGCCGATTTTCTTCAGTTCTTCATCAGTGAGTCCAGCGACCCCTTGCGCAGAGACAATGGTTCCTAGGGAGTGAGCTGTGATGTCCATCGTAGCATGCGGAGCTTTTTCACGCATCGCTGCGATTTTAGCTTTCATACCTGCCGTCGCTAACTTGGCTTGCGGTATATGGATATGGTTAAGGGCAAACTTCGCATCATTGTCAACCCAGTCATTCCGATTTTCCAAACTGATGGCATCGCTCCCGCGGATAGCCATATAGGTTTTCGTAGTATCTGACCCTAAGGTAGGCGTATCCGTTAAGTAGTAGGCACTGAAACCAGCTTCATCATCAGTTAACAATCCTTTTTGATAACGTTTGTGATGAGTATCCTGCCTCATCCCATTTGTATCAGGAACTGGTGTCGATGTGACTTTATAAGTATCTCTTAAATCAGGATCCGGTTGCAAATAGACTTTACCATCATGAGGAAGTTTTTTCCCTCCGGGGGTGATTCCCATTCTCTTTTATCTTTATTATAAAATTTATTATCTCTAGAGAAATCAAACAGCTGATAATCAAGAGCATTATTATCTGGCGGAAAATTATTGGGGCGCCCATTATATGCAGATTGTGCTAAATCCGCATAAAAATTATCAAAGGTTTTTAAATTACTATTAGTCATAATAATACCATCCCCCATCCCTATAAATTCTTATAGGCTGCATTTCATAAATTCCAAATTCCTTTGGTATACTGTTTGCATTATTGTCTAAAGAAAATCCAACCATGAATTTCGTCTTATCATTATTATTTACCTTTCCTCTAAGTGTCAACATATAGCCACCACCTTGTGGAGTTCCATTTCCTACTTGACCAACCTTCATACTATCCCAATCAAACTGAACACTTTCAACTTTAGGACTTAAAGACTTGACAAAATCAGCCATATCTTCTTCATGTTCTTTCAAATAAGCCAACTGCTTAGATCGCGGGCTCAGAGTTATTCCTCCAAATAGATTTGTTTCCTGTGCCATCCATGCGCCTCCTCCAAATACTACAAGAGCTAAAACCAGCCAAAGTAAAGTACGTTTTTTCATCTTTTTCCTCCTATATAGCGGAATCTATGTATATTATATCATGAATGTAAAAAAAAATACTTTTAGCAAGTATTGTAAGTCAGTAGGGAATGAGTGATATTAAATTTGAGTAAAAATTATCAAAGGTTTTTAGATTACTGTTAGTCAAAAATCTTTCCCCCCACTCTTAAATAATTGGCTAAAGCCATTGAATTAGGAATAATTTCACCATTCTCAATATCAAAAGTTACATTCCAGGAAGAGGACTCAATATGATTAAAGCTACCATATACATTTACAATTTCTCCTCCTCCTTGAGGAGTCCCATTCCCAACTTTTTCCCACTTGGTTTCATCCCAAGCAATCTGAACAGATTCAATCTTTGAATTTTTAGACTTTACAAAATCTTCTATCTCTTGTTCATGCTCCTTCAAATAAGCCAACTGCTTAGCCCGTGGGCTTAGAGTTATCCCTCCAAATAGATTTGTTTCCTGTGCCATCCATGCGCCTCCTCCAAATACTACAAGAGCTAAAACTAGCCAAAGTAAAGTACGTTTTTTCATCCCTTTCCTCCTATATAGCGGAATCTATGTATATTATATCATGAATGTAAAAAAAAATACTTTTAGCAAGTATTGTAAGTCAGTAGGGAATGAATGATGTTAAATTTGAGTAAAAATTATAAAAAAAAAGCACCCATGAGGTAAACTCTTGAGTGCTTTGAAACGTTGATATAATCGTATTGATTAACGTTTTGAGGCAACTGACTTTGTCAGATTGCAGCCACATTTGTAAGCGACTAAAGTCGCAACAACTGTGTCAATTGCACCAATTTAGTATGGAAGCATAAAAAAGAACACCCCGAAAGGTGCTCTTTGTAAGTACAGTAATTCTTTCGAATTAACGTTTACTAAATTGTGATGCTTTACGAGCTTTCTTAAGACCTGGTTGGGAAAGTATGGATTTCAGTTGGACTAAAAACAGCGTAATATAACGGCTTTTCAGAACTATATCTACTAATTAATTTCATAAAATATGAATCATTATTTTTTAAATAGGGGAATAGTTTAGGTCTGTAAGAATTAACTTATACACTTACAAGGTTTATTCTGATCGACTTTATAACTGTCTACGAAAAAAAGACAGAAATGAGAGATTGAGTGTGGGGAAAAAACTATTAGGTGTAGTTTCAATACTTCTACTAATGCTTTTGCTTATATTTAATGCAAGTAAATAGACAATTCGTCCGAGCATTTCCTTCTCCATCTCCGTAGCAGAAAGTTGAGTTTATTTAACAAAATGATAAAATGATAAAATAATAGAGAAACTAGTTATTTCGAGGCCCAATCATGAACCTATCAAACGTATTTCAAAAATTATCCCCAAATACTCCCATCTTACAAGCTACCTTTGGTCTGGAGCGCGAATCTCTACGAATCAATACTGAAGGCCGTGTCGCTCAAACGCCACACCCTGAAAAATTGGGTTCTCGCAGTTTCCATCCCTATATCCAGACAGATTATAGCGAACCTCAACTAGAGCTCATTACACCGATAGCACAGTCGACCACGGAAGCTCGTCGCTTCCTCGGGGCCATCACCGATGTGGCTATTCGCTCAATGGATAAGTCAGAATATCTTTGGCCTTTATCCATGCCACCTGTGATTGTAGAAGAAGAGATTCAGATTGCCCAGTTGGAAAGTGACTACGAGTATCAATACCGAGTTGGTTTGGCAGAACGCTACGGCAAATTGCTCCAGTCCATATCTGGAATTCACTATAATTTTGAACTCGGCAAAGATCTGACCCAGCAGCTCTTTGAAGTCAGTGACTATGACGATTTACTGACCTTCAAGAATGCCCTCTATCTCAAGTTAGCTCAGAACTTCTTGTGTTATCGCTGGCTCTTGACCTACCTTTACGGAGCAAGCCCGCTAGCAGAAAAAGGGTTTTTGACAGATGAAATTGGTTGCGTGCGGTCGATTCGTAACTCCAACTACGGCTATGTCAATGCCCCCGATGTTCACATTTCCTTCTCTTCACTGGAGCAATACGTGACCGACATCGAAAACGCTGTTGGATCTGGGCAACTGTCCTCTGAAAAAGAATTTTACTCTGCCATCCGTTTACGCGGTGCTAAGACTAGCCGGGACTTTTTGACTAAGGGCATCTCCTATCTAGAGTTCCGCAACTTTGACCTCAACCCCTTTGAGCCACTGGCAATCAGCCAAGAAACACTAGACACCACCCACCTCTTTGCACTCGCACTCTTGTGGCTAGACGACATGGAGCAAGTCGACGAAGAATTGGCAGTAGCTGCTACTCTCAACAACCAAATCGCTCTCAGCCATCCCCACACACCACTTCCTAAAGAGGCTGACCCTAAACCTATCGTGACAGCCATGAAGGACATCGTCGCTCACTTTGGACTGGATGACTATTATAGCCAGCTTATCACTAAGGTGGAGGCCTCTCTTCTTGATCCACGTTTGACCCTTTCTGGAAAAATAGCAGAGCAGGTTGAAGAAGGGTCCCTTGAAAAATTTGGCCAACAACAAGGACAAGCCTTTCATGACTATGCTTGGACAGCACCTTATGCCCTCAAAGGCTATGAAAACATGGAACTCTCCACCCAAATGATTCTCTTTGACGCCATTCAGCTGGGCTTGAACGTAGAAATTTTAGATGAGGAAGACCAATTTCTCAAACTCTGGCATGGTGACCATGTGGAGTACATTAAAAATAGCAACATGACATCCAAAGATAACTACGTAATTCCACTGGCCATGGCTAATAAGGTTGTGACCAAAAAGATTTTGGACAAGGCTGGTTTTCCAGTACCTGCGGGAGCAGAATTTGCTAACAAGGACGATGCCTTGCGGTACTACGGACAAATAGCCAACTCTGCTATTGTTGTCAAACCCAAATCCACCAACTTCGGTCTGGGCATTTCCATCTTCCAAGAGTCAACAAGCCTTTCTGGCTATGAAAAAGCCCTAGACATCGCCTTTTCGGAAGATAGCCATGTGCTAGTCGAGGAGTTTGTGGCAGGGACCGAGTACCGTTTCTTTATCTTGGATGGAAAATGCGAGGCTGTCGTGCTCCGCGTCGCGGCCAATGTCGTAGGCGACGGAAGCTCAAGCATCCGAGAATTAGTCGAAAAGAAAAACCAAGACCCTCTGCGTGGTCGCGACCATCGCTCACCTCTTGAAATCATCAATCTGGGTGATATTGAATTACTCATGTTGGAACAGCAGGGTTACACACCTGATACAGTCTTGCCTAAAGGTAGCCAAACCTTTCTGCGTGGTAATTCTAATATCTCAACTGGAGGCGACTCCATTGACATGACTGACCAGATGGGCGAGAGTTACAAACAACTAGCTGCCGATATGGCGACTGCTATGGGGGCTTGGGCCTGTGGAGTCGATTTGATTATCCCAGACTACACCAAGCCTGCTAGTAAGGAGCTACCAAATTGCACCTGTATCGAACTCAACTTCAATCCTGCCATGTACCTGCACGCCTATACTTACGTAGGGCCAGGACAACGTATCACACCGAAAATTTTACGGAAGTTGTTTGGAGAGATATGAGAATAAGATCAGAGATTTTCTGAGCTTACTTTTTTATATTTGATAAATGGTAAAATATAGTGCAACAAAAAACTCATAGAGCCCAATCTCGTGTAAACTGTAAGTAACCACACTAAACAGAACACGGGAGAAATCTATAAGCTACCATCATATTACCATAATTGAGCGAATTAAGATAGAGACTTACCTAGAATTAGGTCTCAAACCCTGCCAAATAGCTAGAAAATTAGGCGTTCACAAATCAACCTTCTCAAGAGAATTAAGTGTGGTAATGACACTTACTCTGCACAAGCAGCACAAACACACAATGAACAATTGGCGAAGCAGAAGGGAAGAAAATCGAGTTAGACTCCTGTGAATTGAAGTAGGAAATTAAAGAGCGATTACAATCTTCATGGTCTCCAGAACAAATTTGTAGTCGTTATCAACTTGAAAATAGGTCCATGGTGTCCTTCAAAATCCAATTTGTAAAATTAAGCTAAAAAAAAGCATCTCGTATTTTTGATACGAAATGCTTTTAATAAATGTAAATAAGTTTTAACGTTTACTAAATTGTGACGCTTTACGGGCCTTTTTCAAGCCTGGTTTGGAAAGTATGAATTTCAGTTGGACTAAAAACAGCGTAATATCAAGACTTTTCTCCGCTTTTATAAAAGCTTTTTTCCAATCAAATTCAACTAATTTTATCCGAATGGTGTGGATTTTACCCCCAAAATTACAGAGAATGGAGCTGATAAACACTAAACGTTCACACCATTAGTTAAATGATTTTTTGTTCATCATTTTTCTTAGATGATAGAACTTCTAATTTATTTCTTATTCAAGCAAAAACAACCTGCTATAAGTAAGAAAGAGGAAGATACAAGAAAAACACGGCGTAAAAACCGATTCAGTTCATTGTCCTCAATCCTTGTCTGCTTCATTTTCTTTTACGAGATCGTTTTGTGAATCTTTTTCAGAGAGTTTTTGATCAATATACTTGTCAATGTTTTCATAAAATTCCTTGGTCGCTTCACTATCTAATGTTGGCGAGTTCTGAACTTGATTCACTTTCAATTGAACAGATTGAATACCGTAAGAGGCTTGTTTTTGGTGGAGTGTTTCTAATTCTTCTTCTGAAATCGGATCTCCAACAACCGTCAAGACCAATTCATTGTTACTTGACTTGTAGACTTGATTAATAACCGTATAATTGGCGAACTCTTTTCCTACAAACTGTTTGATCCCTTCTTTGCGCGCTTGTTCTATTGTCAGAGTAACTGCCGAATAGCTAGCTGGAAGAATCAACAATACAATCAAAGATATCAAGCCAATTCTCATTTTAATGCTCAGCTCTTTAAATGAAGTTAAAGGAGATTTTCTCATCAAAATTCTTGTTCCAACAATGTTGGCTAGCATGATAAAGACACAGTTGATCAAGAAAAGATAGAGAGCCCCCAATAAAAATCGTACATTCCCATTAGCTAAACCATAGCCAGCAGTACAGATAGGCGGCATCAGAGCTGTAGCAATGGCTACTCCTGGCACGATATTGTTTGCTTCTTTTTTCCTTGAACCGATCACACCAGCAATCCCACCAGCAATAGCAATGAGGACATCCCAAATGGTTGGAGAGGTTCGTGCAATCAACTCGCTACTTGCATAAGACAAGGGAGAAATCCAGAAATACAGAGTCGAGACAAGCAAACTGACCAACACTTGAGTCAATAAAACCTCTAGAGATTGCTTGATTAAACGCGTATCAAAAATAGCTAAACCGAATCCCAGTCCAACAATCGGTGTCATGAGAGGTGAAATCAACATGGCTCCTATAATGACAGCTGTTGAATTCATATTTAGTCCGATAGAGGCAATAAAAATTGCACACATCAAAATCGCTGTATCTCTCAATCGAACATGAAGGTCATCGTATAATTTCTCACGGTATTCCCGTGTTGAATAATTGGCAGTCATTTGTCCTCTCCTCTTTCCTTATTTAAATTGGTATAATAATTAAAAATAACAGCTGATAAACAGCCAAAAAATATGAGCCCATAAATCGTCAAGAAGACACTGGTAATCCTTCCAATCAAGGTCACAGCTAGGAGATCCCCGTAGCCGACAGTCGTCGAAGTCACAAAAGCATACCAAAGACCGTCTCCGTAATTTGTGATAGCAGGTTCAACTAGGAAAAGCACGCCTCCTGACCCAAAAACAAAGGTCACAAAACTCAGAGCAAACCGAGTAAAACCCGTAACCTGCATAATATGCCATAACATTTTTAAACGTTTCATTTGTTCTCCTTATTCATACTAGCTCCTGACCGAGCCGTTTTTTTCCAATAATCAAAGTGAAGATAGGACATGATCTCCATCAGAGAAAGATAGACAAACTGATAGATCTGATTTAAGCTGATTATCAACTGATATTGTTTGAAAAATGACTGGAAGAAAGATCAGATATGACTGTCTTGAATCAGTCCCTTCTTAATATCAGACAGGATATTAGCTAAAGCTCCCAAGGACTGAAACGGTAAATCCTTGACATTTATATAGATCCGGTCCACCACATCATTCAGACTGGTATCTTGGATGGCATGAAATTCTCCAAAGAGAACTCCTGCCGCTCCAAGAGTAGAAACAAATTCCACCAAATAATTTCTGAGGAAATTTTCTCAACCTTTTCCCATAATGTGTTTAGTGCCATCCATAACGATCCCAACCAGAAAAAGGAAAGAAAACAAGCAAAGAAATTTTGCCGTAAATCCCAAAAAGCTTCAAGACTTGGTGTTGTTGGTTTTTCTAACTCTAAAACCAAGATGGTCATAATAATTGCTAGAACAGCATCTGTCAATACAATTAATCTGTCTTTCTTCATCGGATTGCATCCCCTTTCTTTTTTGTAACATTCTATCTTATCGCATAATATTGGATATTCTTTCATAATCCGACTACAAACAAAAATAAACCAAAAAGTATGTCCCTATTATACTATATTTAACTCTAGAAGTATTCATCCATCTAATTAATAAATATATCATATTTCACAATAAGTGAATACTATCAAAGATTCATCCCCTTTCACTTCATCATGTAGTGTTGCTTAGATTTATCAAAAACAACCAAATTTGTATTAATTTCAAGTATCACCTAGTTACAAAAATTTGGGGTGAACAGAAAAAGCATCCCGTATTTTTGATACGAAATGCTTTCAATAAGTTTAAATAAGTTTTAACGTTTACTAAATTGTGATGCTTTACGAGCTTTTTTCAAGCCTGGTTTCTTACGTTCAACTTTACGTGAGTCACGTGTAAGAAGTCCTGCGCGTTTCAATGAATCGCGGAAGTCTGGGTCTACTTGAAGAAGGGCACGAGCGATACCGTGACGGATAGCTCCTGCTTGACCAGCGTATCCACCACCTACAACGTTAACGAAAACGTCGTATGAACCTGCAGTTGAAGTAACTGCGAATGGTTGGTTGATTACAAGACGAAGGTCAGCGTGTGGGATGTACTCTTCAACATCTTTTTTGTTAACAGTGATTTTACCAGTTCCTGGAACAAGGCGAACGCGTGCAACAGCGTTTTTACGACGTCCAGTACCTGCATATTGTGCTTGTGACATACTTTATTGTTCCTTTCCTTAGATAAGTCCTGAAATATCAAGAACTTCTGGTTGTTGTGCAGCGTGAGTGTGCTCAGCTCCAACGAATACTTTCAATTTCATACCTTGAGCGCGGCCAAGAGTATTGTGTGGAAGCATACCTTTAACTGATTTCTCAATCAAACGTACTGCATTTTTAGAACGAAGTTCACCAGCAGAGATTGATTTCAATCCACCTGGGTGGTTTGAGTGAGTGTAGTAAATCTTATCAGTTGCTTTTTTACCAGTCAATTTAACCTTTTCAGCATTGATAACGATTACGAAGTCACCTGTATCAGTGTGTGGTGTGAATGTTGGTTTGTTTTTTCCGCGAAGCACGCTAGCAACAACTGCTGAAAGGCGTCCAAGAGGTACATCAGTTGCGTCAACAACGTACCATTTGCGTTCTACTTGGCCTGGTTTAGCCATGAATGTAGTTTTGTTCATGATTTCTCCTATATGAATGTCGTTTTTGTTTACAGGGCGGATGTTCCGGTCCGCAAGTTATTTGAAAGGTTCCGGGGCCTTACAAATGGGGTAAACAATACCGCCTACTATTGTATCAAAATTCTCAGATAAAAGTCAAGCGGTTGGGAAAATATTTTTTTATTTCTGCCAGATTCGTAGTCTTCTTTCCCCCTTCTCCTCAAGCATAGTCTGAAAAGCTTTAGAGACTAAATAAATGGCACAAGTCAAGAATAGGGTAACGACTAGATAATTGATCAAAGGACCGTGGTCTCCAACCAATGGTGGTTTTGTCAAAAAGCCATAATCTCCACCCGTCATTAGATTAATCATAAAGATCAGCGCATTAAGCGAAGATGTGATGATTAGGATTCGTTTGAAATCCAATAAATTAGCATCGTAGTCCTTCAAGAGATAAATAAAGGAATTTCCAAGAAGGGCTAAGTGTCCGAAAATAAAGGACAAAATGGCAATATGTGGGAAGGGATAAGGATCTGGTACTGGATAAACAAAGGCTGCCAAAGTCCCAAAGGTTCCGAGAACAGCAAAATACTGTTTGACTCTAGAGACACCCGGGGTCAAAAGCACTACAAACATTGCTAAACGGCAATGATAAAAGGGTAGGCTTTCTGTTAAAGGCATCTGATTGACCAAATACCAACCGTAGAGAAGGATTAACTGGGTCGCCTGTAAAATCTGGAAAAATCGCTGACAAATCTTATTATTACCATAGCGATAGGCAAGAAATACAGTCAATGCCAATAAACTAAATAGACTTCCATACCAAAGAAGATCAAATTGGGGTGGCTCTGTCGGCTTCGTGCTAAATAAAGCATCCCAAACATTCATGTAACTTTCCTCATTTTCATATAAGCAGACCTCTTACTCATTTCTATAGAGCCTAGCTTACATTTATTTCTTATATTTTTGTGTTCCAAAGTAGCTATCGGCCTTAAGATAAAGCCAAGCTTCTAATCAATATATTGTTCCCGCTCACCCTGATAAACCTGCCAAAGAATATCCATTTGTTCCTTAGTTATTCTTTTTTCAGATAAGGGAGGGAGAGCCGAAATGTCAAAAAATCCTAATTCAGCAACTTCTTGATTTTCTTGAAATTGTCCATCTAATAACTGACAGTCAAAGACGAACTTTGCATACTGCTTGTTCTGAAGTTGAAAGCGGTTGGTATCAAAAACTGCCAATAAAGAGCCTACTTCTGCTGAAAATCCTGTTTCTTCCTGAACTTCTTTTCGAATATTTTCCTTGGGAGAATATCCTATCTCACCAAAGCCACCAGGTAATGCCCAAGTATCCTCTCCTTGTCCTCTAACCAAACAAATCTTCTGGTCTTGAACAATCCAAGCTCGCACATCCATCAAGGGAGTTGCATAGCTACCTGACGGCTGAAAAATTGCAGTCAATTCCTCTTGATTGAGCTCTGTTTGATCCTGCAAAACACTCCATAAAATCTGACGTAAATCCTCATAACGTTCACGGTCAAAAGGATCCCTTGTATAGGTCAAACCAGTATCGGTAATGGCTAACATTCTCTGCAGAGCCTTGCAAAATCAGTTGTGCTCATTTTCTAGACTTTCTACTAGCTTAGCTAGATTCATAGAGTTAGAACCTTTAAGCAAGATTTGGTCATGTGCACCAAGACTTTCCTTAACTTGCTTGACCATGGCTTCAAACTGGTCTTCCTCAGCTGTTTTCTTAAAGTAATAAACATGACCGATTGGGAACATTTGACTGGCTAGTTGGGCCAATTCCGCAATATCTTCACCGTAGAAAATTACGGTATCAAGGGCATCGGGTGTAATGCTCAAAATCATTTGATTGTGGAGTTGAACAGACTGGTCTCCAAGTTCTTTCATATCTGCCAAAACTGCGAGTTTCTTACCACCTTCATTGGCTGGAATGGCAGAGAAAGTCTCTAAAATCAATTTCATGGCAGTTGGATTGGCATTGTAGACATCTGACAAGATATCTGCACCGTTGGCAGCTTTTTTCCACTCGGTACGATTGCGGGTCAATTCAAGATTTTGGAAGGCTTGATGGATTTGCTCCTCAGTTACTCCTTCTTGCAAAGCAACATAAGATGCAATCATGGCATTGGTCGCATTGTACTTACCAGTTACTGGCAAGTCGAGAGCCTGTTCCAAGAAATTAGCCTTGAAAGTTAAGCTATCCTTACGCTCAATCAATTCTGTAATTTTGAGTTCTGCACCTGGACCAAAACGGACCACTTTTTGCTCAGTAGGTAGATAATCCTCTACAATAGGATCAGCTGGTGCTAAAAGCAAGGTACCCTTTCCCATCCCATCAGCGATTTGCAATTTCCCTTTGGCAATTTCAGAACGGTCTTTAAAGAAGGCCAAATGAGCTTCTCCGACCAGAGTCACAATAGCTGTCTTTGGATGAGCTAGTTCAGATAAGAGATGGATGTCTCCTAGATGATCCTGTCCCATTTCCAAGACTAACTTTTCAGTGTCATCTGGCATATGGAGAACCGTGTAGGGAAGCCCAATCTCGTTATTATAGTTCCCTTGTGTTTTGTAGGTTTTGTAGCTTGTTGAAAGCAAATGGGCCAACATATCCTTGGTCGTTGTCTTCCCATTTGAACCTGTAACAGCAAAGACATCGACTCCTGTCTTCTGAAGGTAATAGGCCGCAAGAGCTTGAAAGGCTGTCAAGACATCATCTACTAAAATGTAAGGATGACCTTCTACTTCCTTTTCTGACAGAGTTACAACAGCGCCATTTTCAAAAGCTGTCTCGATAAAGTCATGACCATCACGCGCCCCCTTTAGAGGAACAAATAAATCCCCAGGTCCAATCAAACGACTATCAAACTCAGCCTTGACTAGCGGGCTATCCGCATAACTTGTCACATCATTTTTTGCACCGACGACACGCGCAACTTCGTGAATCGTAAGTTTCATGTTTACTCCTTTAAAAAGGGGCAGGGAGTCTTGCCCCGCCCTTATAGTTGTCTTTACAATAGGTGTGCTTCGCGTTTATCAAAACTCTCTTTAGCAAGGTCCACCAAACGCTCAATTAGTTCTGAATAGCTAATCCCCATGTTGTCCCAAAGTAATGGATACATAGACCATTGGGTAAATCCTGGCATGGTGTTAAGCTCGTTTAGGAAAACTTCACCCTTATCTGTATAGAAGAAGTCGCAACGTGATAATCCAAGTCCACCAATGGCACGGAAGGCAGCTTCTGCATTTTTACGCATGACTGCTACTACATCATCACTAATCTTGGCTGGAATATCCATAGTAATCTTGTTATCAATGTATTTTGCTTCGTAGTCATAGAAGGCTACGTCCTTGACAACTTCACCAGGAAGCGTGCTCTTGACATCATAGTTTCCTAAAAGCCCAACTTCGATTTCACGCGCATTGACGCCTTGTTCTACCAAGACACGGCTATCATATTTAAAGGCGAGTTCGAGAGCTTGATGGAGTTCCTCTTTATTTTCAGACTTAGAAATACCAACACTAGAACCCATATTTGATGGCTTGGTAAAGACTGGATAAGTTAATTTTTCTTCAACTTCAGCAATCTTAGAAGCCAAGTCATCCCCTTCAACAATGGCTACGTAAGGGACTTGGGCAATTCCAGCAGATTCCAAGACACGCTTAGTTGTGATTTTATCCATGGCAAGATTTGAAGATAAGATGTTACAACCGACATAAGGCATTTTCAAGACTTCTAAGAAACCTTGAACAGAACCGTCTTCTCCCATAGGTCCATGAAGAACTGGAAAGACAACTGCTCCTTCTTCATAGATGGCACTTGGAGCAACTTTCTTGTCCCAATCAATCGTTTCATTAGTCATGAGGCGTTCATCTTGACCAGGAGTTTGGGTAAATTCTTGGGTTTTGATGAAATCACCAGACTGGCTGATAAAGAAAGTTTTGACCGCAAAACGATCATAATTAACCGCACGCATGACACTCTCAGCTGACAATACAGACACTTCACGCTCTGCACTGCGTCCACCATATAATAAAATAATTGTTTGTTTCATATGATTGTCCTATTTCTACTAGAATACTCGCTTTTTAGTATATCACATTTGTTTATTTTTTTAAACTTGAATAGCAAAAAAGAGACTGGATTAAAAATAAATCCAGTCTCTTGATTTCTTGAAATCTTATATGCTAACTAATTGCCTGTTCTATATCCTTACAGACTAGAGTTCTGTACGATTTTCGATGGCTCTCAGGAGCGTTACTTCATCTGCATATTCGATATCAGCTCCTACCGCTAGTCCTCGTGCTAGGCGAGTAACCTTGATCCCTGCGGGTTTGAGAAGTCGAGAGATGTACATAGAGGTCGCTTCACCATCAGCAGTCGCATTGGTTGCTACGATAACCTCTGAAACCTCGCTATCCATGAGACGAGTCATAAGACTTTTGAGATTGATATCATCTGGACTAATCCCATTCATAGGCGAAATAAGGCCATGTAGGACATGATAAAGCCCGTGATATTCCTGGATATTTTCCATGGCAGCGACATCTCGACTATCCTCCAGAACCAGAATCGTAGATTGATCACGGCTAGGATCCGTACAGATAGAACATGGATCCTCATCTGTCAAACGTCCACAAATAGAACAATAGGTCAATTCTCGCTTGGCTGCAAGAAGATTTTTGGCAAATTCATTGACGTCGTCATCCGACATCCCAATGGTATAAAAGGCCAGTCGGGTTGCTGTCTTAATCCCGATACCTGGAAGTTTAGAATAACTGTCAATCAGCTTAGCTATAGGCGTTGGGTAAAGCATGGCTTCCTTTCTAGTTCATTGGATGGTGTTGATTGTATAGATTGATAATGTCGCGAGCAATCGAAGGTCCAACACCGTTAGTTAGATTGGTGTTATGCGGGAATACGACCGCAACCGCAATCTGTGGGTTATCTGTTGGTGCATAGGCCACGGCATTGGTATTATTGGCTTTTTGACCACCATTGACGTAACTTTCGGCTGTACCAGTTTTTCCGCTGATAGAGACTGCTGCTCCATTTGAAAATGCGCGACCTGTCGTAAGAGCACTTGTTCCGTGTGATACTTGGTAAAATCCTTGTTGCAAAATAGATATGTCCGACTCAGAAATATTGATCTTATTCATTTCTGTGCTGTCCGTTTGCTTAATGAGCTCTCCAAGACCACCTTGCTCATTGTTGTCATAGATTCCTTCTACGATGTGAGGAGCTAAACGGACTCCATTATTGGCAATGGTTGCAACGTACTGAGCCAACTGCATTGGTGTGTAGTTATCGAACTGTCCGAAGGCATTATTTAGGTAGTTGGCCAAATCATAGTCTTTAGGAATAAATCCTGTCGACTCATCTGGTAGGTCAATCCCTGTAGAAACTCCCAAACCATATTCACCAAATGTTGAACGTAGTTTGCCCATAGCAGACTCAAGATTGTTGGTTCCTACTGTCATATTCGGCTGATAGGTTTGTCCCATGATTCCGAGGGCAGTTTGAACCATGTAGGTATTGGATGAATATTCCAAAGCCTCAACAGCTGTAATCGGGAAGGAGCCATAAGAGAGTGTGTACCAAGAATTAATCGGTGCAGAACCTTGGAAAACAATTGGTTGGTCCGTCAAGGTTTGGTTACCTGATAAGACTCCATTTTCCCAACCGGAACTGATGGTTGCAGCCTTGACGACAGAACCTGGAACAAAGACATTAGTGACAGTTCCGAGTGAGTCTGAGGTCAATTCACCCGTTTCTACATTGTGCTTCATTCCTGACATAGCCAATACAGCTCCTGTCTTAGGATTGAGGGCTACTGCATAGACACCTTCTGAATATCTAGCTCCACCATTTGCAAGTTCTGAGTTGAAATAACTTTTTAGGAGACTGTCCACGCTATCTTGGAAGGCCAAATCAATGGTTAATTTAATGTTTTTACCCTTGCTTCCTTCTTCAATATTTTCTACACTCTCCATATCTCCATGCTTGTCCAAATGGATTTCCTTAACTGTCCGTTTTCCTTGCAAGACTTCTTCGTATTGTTTTTCAAGATAAGAAGTCCCAACACGGTCATTGAGCGAATATCCTTTTTTCAAATAAGCATCCACCTCTTCTGCTGGAAGACCAGATTTTTCACTAGAAACACTTCCAACAATAGATGCAAGAGAAGTTTCTAGGACTTTTCGATCCCATGAAGTAGAAATCGAAATACCTGGCAATTCCTTAGATGCAGATGCAATCAGAGCTACCTGCGTATCCGTCAAAGGATCGGTTTGGATATTCCCTGTCGCAAAATTTTCTACTGAATTGAGTTGGCTAAAGAGGTAGATTGCTTTCTTTTCATCCTCTGAATAATCCAGCTGATTGCCTGCAATACTCTCAGCAGCATTGTTATAGAGATCCGATTCAGAAAGTTGATTGCCATCTGAATCGTACCGTTTATCTTTTGGAAGAGCTTCGACTGTCTTCTTATAAACTTCTGCATCAGCCAAATAGTAGTCAGCCATTTGACGGTCCGTCAACTCTGGAGAAGTAACTGTGACGTAGTCCAACAATTTTTTAGAAATGTCTTTCAAATCCGCCGCAGTCATCTTGTTGCTTCGTGTGAAGGAAACAACTTGCTTCACAGTATTTTGAACCAAAGGCTTTCCTGCTGCATCATAGATTTCTCCGCGAGCAGAACCCATGGTTACCCGTGTTTGACTCGCTGAAGCTAGCTTAGTCTCGTAGAAATCCTTGTGAAGAACTTGCATATACAGTAAGCGGCCGATAATTGCTAAAAAGAGCAAAATGACGATTGCGAATAACAAATTAAGCCGTGTCGGTATCGAGTGGCTATTGAATTTTCTCATACAAATCAGTCTCGTTTCTAATCAAAATCTTACTTTTCATTGTACCATAATTTAGGGAGAAAATTATGGAAAAAGAAAAGACTTTTCCTTTTTGGTCCAAAAATTATTTTCTATGATATAATGGTAGTAAGCGCTATATTATTTGTTAGATTTATCAAAGTAATTCTGGCAAATAGCTATAAAAGGAGTCCCATGAATAAGCAAGATATCTCTACGATCATTGATCTTCACTTTGAAGAAATGACCGATTTGGAGCAAGAGATTGCCCGCTATTTTCTGCAGGCAGATACGATAAATGATGACTTATCCTCTCAGCAAGTCACTCAAAAACTTCATATTTCTCAAGCAGCGCTCACTCGTTTTGCCAAGAAATGTGGTTTTAAGGGTTATCGAGAGTTTATCTTCAAATACCAACAACAGAAAGACACTCTTTCCACTCCTCAACAGGATATGAACCCTTTGACTCAGAGAGTTCTCAGAAGCTATGCAAATCTACGAGAAATTTCTCAAGGTTTGATTGACGATGAGCAACTGGAGCGTGTGGCTCAGATGATTGACCAGTCAGAACGTGTATACTTTTTCGGAACAGGAAGTTCTGGTTTGGTAGCACGTGAGATGAAGCTACGTTTCATGAGACTGGGTGTCGTCTGTGAGGCATTGACAGATCCGGACGGTTTTGCCTGGACGACTAGTATTATTGATGAAAAATGTTTGGTCTTTGGTTTTTCCCTCTCAGGAACAACACCATCTATCATCGACAGTTTACTAGATGCACAAGATATGGGAGCTAAGACTGTTCTCTTTACAAGTTCTCCCAATAAGGAAACCCAAGAATTTACAGAGACAATATTGGTGGCGAGCCAGAACCAGGCTCCTTATATCCAACGAATCTCTGCGCAAATCCCAATGCTAATTATCATTGATTTACTCTATGCTTATTTCCTAGAAATTGATCGCGAAAGTAAAGAAAAAATCTTTAATAGCTACTGGGAAAATAAGAAATTGAATGGTTATCGTAGAAACAAAAGAAATAGAATGCCCTGAAATAGAAAACTATTCAGGGTTTTCTATTTCTAGTCACTATCGATAAAAAAGGGAACCCTCAATGGATTCCCTTTTTTTATAGTGCTACATCACACTTTATTTGATTTTCTCTATGCTAATCCTTCACATCTTTTTTGAAGAAGAATAGCATCATTCCTGAAACAAGAGTGAGAGCAGGTAAGAGAGCTGAAGTTGCTTCTTCTCCTGTTGCTGGCAACTGTTTGCCAGCTGAATCAGCTGCAGTTCCCTTCGCCTCTAGTTTGTCTTCTCCCATAGGTTGTGGTGCAGGAGTTTCTACATTTGTTGGTGTATCAGGTTGATTGGCATCTTTGTAGACGACTGCATAGACACCCAGATGTGGAGCTACAAATTCAAGTGCTGAACCTTTCTGTTCAAACTTGACTTCCTGCAATTCTTGATTTGCATTCATAGCATAGACATTAGCTACGTCTGAAGATACTAAGACTTGCACAAGAGCTGCACCTTTCAACTGAACAAGCTCACCTTTTTCATTCTTCAATTGAACTTGATACGCATCGAAACGTCGACCTTCCAAGACTTGATCAGCAACCTTATCAACCTCAAGAACAGAACCTCCATTGAGATCCCCTTCACGGGCAATTAGTTTCACGTTTGTTGAAGCATCTTTCAAAACCTTCAATGTGCTATCAGTTGATGGACTTTCTTCCTTGGTACCAACTTCGATAATACGATCTTGGGCTTCCTCACGTTCAACCTTGACAACCTTACGTTTACTACCATCGACTTCTACATAAGTAGTCACTTGTCCGTCTTTTCCTTCGGAAATAACTTGTTCTTTACCTTTAGCTAAATCAGCGTTCTCACGGCGAACAGTCTTGAAGGCGATTGGTTCTTTCTCTACTTTTAGATTTGGTAGATTAAAGTCCAAATTCATAACGCCTTCTGTCGGCATAGCAGTTCCTTCTTGAGTACCGACTTCAACGATGCGGTCTTGAGCTTCCTCACGTTCAACCTTAACAACCTTACGATCGCTTCCATCAACTTCTACATAGGTCGTTATTTGTCCGTCTTTTCCTTCAGAAACGACTTGTTCCTTACCTTTAGGTAGAAGAGAATTTTCACGACGAATAGTGTTGAAGGCAATCGGCTCTGTCGTTACTTCAAGGCTTGGTTGAGTTACACTCAATTCTTTAACACCTTCAGTTGGAAGATTTGAATGTTTCACTTCCTCTTCTGGTTTGCTTGGCTCCTCTGGTCTTGCAGGCACTTCTGGAGCTGGTTCCTCTTTTGGTGTCGCCTGAAGATTGTTGATAGATGTCAAAGCGTCTTTCAAGGCCTTATCTACTGCATCCTGAGTTTTGGCTTCTTCGATAGCTCCCAAGGCTTGCTCTGCAAGTTCAACTAGTTTCTTCTTAGCTTCCTTGTCATCACCTAGCTCAGCTGTTTTATTTTTAATCGCTTCGGACAAGCTTTCCATAGCTTTATCGTAGTCAATCTTAGGCTCTTCTGGTTTGTTTGGTTCCTCTGGCTTAGTTGGCTCCTCTGGACGTGCAGGTTCTTCAGGAGCTGGTTCCTCTTTTGGAGTTGCTTGAAGCTGATTGATGGATGTCAATGCTGCTTGCAAGGCCTTATCTACTGCATCCTGAGTCTTAGCCTCTTGGATAACTGTTAAGGCTTGCTCTGTTAATGCAACTAGTTTCTTCTTAGCTTCCTTGTCATCACCTAGCTCAGCTGTTTTTTTCTCAATTGCTTCTGTCAGACTTGCCATAGCCTTGTCATAGTTTGGCTCTTCTGGCTGATCAGGTGTAGGTGTGTCATCTGCACCATAATTATCTTCCTTATCAAGGATATGTTGCAAGACAGCTGCTGTTTTGAGGACTTCTTGTGGTTTCGCATCACTTGCTGCAAGCTGCTCTGATAATTTGTCCAAGTTCGACTTGAAGGCTTGACGCGCTTCTGGTGTATTCTTCAAACTTGTTTGGTCAAATTTAACCAACTCATCCTTCCAACTCTTCATCGCTTGGATTAACTCTGCTTTGGTATAAAGAGCACTATCTTCACCATGAGTGATGAACTGGTCAACTTGGATACCAATATTTCTCGTAGTATCATTACGTTTTGGATCCAATTGCAAGGTTACAGCATGCCAACCCTCTTCGAGTCCAGTCAAACGAACGAGAGTCTGACCACCTTGACGGGTAGTAGCTGTACCACTGAAGTACTTCTTACCGTTGTATTCAGACGCATTCCCTAGACCATCTTGATACTCGACTTTTCTACCGTCTAGCGTTACTCTGTAGATACCATGTCCTGGATCCACATATCCTTTAATTTCGAGACCTGTACCGTAGAAGTAGGCTGTTACACTAACATTTTTCTTCTGCTCTTCTGTCAAATGACCAAATGATGCCCATGATTCAGTATTTTGATATTTATCTGCTGAATTCGTTTCATGGTGCCAACCTGGGCTATAGTCAAGCTGACTAGCCTGATCGTCATAGCTAGTTTGGTCTTTTAGAAGCAATTCTGCTTTCATCACTCGAATCGTTGCTTCTGAAGCGAATCCAAGAAGAGCATTGTCAGAAACGCTGGTCATTTTCACCTTGAAGTCAAAGATAGAGTCAGCTTGCTCAGTAAAGTCAATCGTTGGAATCGTGATAGTTTTTTCAGTTTCACCATCTTGGAAGGTTAGGTCAGCTGTTGTATCCTTGTAAACCTTACCGTGAACCCCAGTTCCTGGCTCTGTTACGACATGGACTGTTGCTACACCCTTACTTCCACCAACACGTTTGATGGTTACAGTTACCGGTTGACCTTTTTGAACTTCATAGGTTGTTTCTTTCATCTCAAACATACCCTTGCCTGCATTGTTGAGGGTGTAAATACCTTCAGTTGCAATGGCTTCGCCAGTTTTATTGACAAGTTTGATAGTATGTTCACCAGGAGCCAAGTCATCTGTTTCATAGACCATTTGGCTACGTTTACGAGTTGCATTCTTGGTTTGAACATCTGCAACTTTTTGACCATCCACATAAACAGACATTTCCCCGTGGTTTGGATCGACGGTAGAAACAACATATGCTTTTGTTCCTGTGAAGCGGTAAGTTACGCTAGCGTCTTTCTTGTTGGTCCACATAGATGTTCCACGGATACCTTCAGATTCATCATACCAAGTTGTATTTTCTTTATCGGCTGTGGTATTTGAATGGTAATCCAATCCAAGTGGGTAGCCATCTGTTTTCTCGATACTGCTTGGTGTCTTATAAACAGAGAAGTTTGTCAAAATAGGTGTTGCTTGTGCACCAGTAATCGTCACGCGAATCTTTTGTGCTTCTACTGGCTGACCTTGGATCAGACGACGATAACCAACAGTTGAGCCTTCACCGTATGGTACCCAACGACCGTTGAGCTCCACTTCAACCTTGAATCCAGAGATACGTTGCCCTTTAGCGATATCTTCTTTGAGTTCGACCACGTCAAAGCGTCTCTTTTGACCTAAATCAACAGTGAATTCTCCTGTCTTAGCATCATTTGCTGGCGCCCAGCTGGTATCATCCTTACCATCTGTTAGGTGGCTTGCTTGATACAAGTGATTCTTACGAGTAGAGCTTGCAGTAACTGTTGCACCCTTAGCAAAGTCAGTCGCATACATTTGGTCCAAGGTTGCTCGGAATTCTTTCAAGCGAGCTACATCTGCATCTGCGAATCTACCTTCTTTATTTGGTGGAATATTGAGTAGAAGTGGCGTTCCACGACCAACAGATTTGAAGTAAATATCCATCAAATCTTTGATTGATTTTGGTTGTTGATTGTCATGGTAGAACCAACCTGAACGGATAGAAACGTCTGCTTCACCGACAGAGTACATATCTCCTTCTGGATCCCCATGGTTGAGATATTCATTCTTCACATCGTCAGTGATTTTAGCTTTCTTAACCTTATGCCAAACTGGATCACCAGCAATACCACGTTCATTACCAATCCAACGTACACTTGTTGGTTGAGCAGAGAAGATAGCGATATCTCCTTCAGCTTTCTTGATGTACTCAAACCACTTATCAAAGGTATAGGTTACTTTTTGAGCCCCGCTACCACGCGCACCATCCATCCATACTTCGATGAACTTACCGTTATTTCCGTATTTAGGATTACCAAGGATTTCCTTGAGTTGGTTGAGGTAGTATTCGTTGTACTCTTTTTCAGTATTCACGTGATAGTTTGGATTGTTTGCATCCCATGGTGATAGGTACACACCCATATTCATATCATACTTAGTTGCTGATTTTGAGATTTCTTCGAGAAGGTCACCCTTACCATTTTTCCATGAACTAGCAGCTACGGTATGTTTTGTGTATTGAGAAGGATAGATGACAAATCCGTCATGGTGTTTGACAACCATGATAGTTCGTTTGAATCCGGCATCCTTCAAGGTCTTAATCCACTGGTCTGTATCAAGATTTGTTGGATTAAAGTACTCAGGATTTTCTCTACCATTTCCCCACTCAGAGTTGGTATAGGTATTCATACCATAGTGGATGAAGGCAGCCAATTCTTCCTTATGATAATCTAATTGAGCCTTGCTTGGTAGTGGACCGTAGGCAGCAATTTCTGTTTCTTCGTCCTTTGGATCCACTACCGGAGTTATAGGAGTTACTGGTTTTGGATCTTCAATTTTTTCGTATTCAAAAATAACTTCATTCACCCCTTTGTGTTGGATTGTTGCTTCTTGGCTTGCATTGACTGCACGATAGCCTGCAATTTCTTTGGCTTGGAATTTATGAACGAAAGAAACATCATATTCCTTCCCTTCATTATTATCCACATCTGCAGTAATCAACTCTTTATCAGAATCTTTCAAGCGATAGTGAACTTCAAAAGAACCTCTATTGACTTTGTAGACAACCTTAATAACACGAGTTCCGGCAGGTGCCTTGCTCACAACACTATGGTCCTCAGTCCAAGCATCTTTCAATTGTTTATTAACAGGAGCATCGCCAATTGAAACAATTTCGTATTTTTCTTTATTCTTCTTGTAGAAGTCGGTTTTCTCAATTTCTGATTTGTAGTTATAGCTAAATGGAGCACCAACTTCAGCCTTATCAACAAAGGTATCATTTTCTTTGACGAGGTTGTCATTTTCGTCCACATGTTCGATGACCACACGACCATAGTCAACCCCTTCAACAAGAGTAGCAAGGCCACTATTGTCAAAGGCATACTTGTTTCCACCAATGACAGCTGTGGTATTTCTGAGTAATTGTCCTTTTGAATCAAAGTAATAGCGATTATCGTTATCACCTTGATACCAGCCTTCTTTGACACCGTATTTTTCAATGATGCCTTTAACCCATGCTAATTGTTCTGGAGACAAGACTAGACCTCCACCGAAGCGGTCTTTTTCAGCAATATTCATATTGTCAACAGTCCCACGTTGGTGGATTCCGATAACTTTTCCTTCACCGTTGATGATACCACCACCAGAAAGTCCAGAAACAGAAGTCAAACGATAAGTAATACCAACTGTTCCCTTATCATCATATTTTTCAGTACCTTTAACAACACCATCAGCCTTATACAATTGACCAGGTACGATTGGTTCCTTCAATTCTGGAGAGCTTGAATCTGTAGGGTAACCAATTGTGCTAACAGGTTCTCCGGCTTTGTATTCTCGATGTTCTGCTAGAGGAGTGAAGGTCGCAGCCTTATTTGGACTAGCGATTTGAAGTGGAATAGGTGCTACGACCAAGGCTAGGTCATTCTTGTAACCTTCACCAAACTTTTCTTTATTCCAGAAATGGATATCCTTTTCCTTGAAAATAACTGTTTTTCCTGAATCTGGTAGAGATCTGACCTTTGGACTATTTGAACCGACATTGTAGTAGAACTTAGCAGTATCACCACCACGGATAGAGCCCGCATTGGTATCTGCATCCTTGACTAAGAAATTATGCGCTACTGTCAGGATGATGTTTGGAGCAACAAAGATACCTGAACCTGAGTTAAGGTAATCCTGTTTACCGCCATTTGCAAGTGGAGAGCTAAAAATGCTATAAACCATCGTCGCAGAGGTAGCTGGTTGACCTTCATAATCAATATGTTTGAGATCCTGACCACCATTGATAATGGCTCTATTTTCTTTCTCACCCTCAGCTGGACTTACTTCTTCAGCTTTTAGAATACTTTTAGTCTCAACTTTGGGAGTTTCTTTATCTGACACAATTGCAGTAGTATCTAACTTCTTGACTGGAGTGTCAGGATAGGCACGGTCAGGAATTTCTGACGGGAGTAAATCTCCAGCTTCCTCACTTGTTTTTGGCTCTTCTGTTACTTTTTCTGTCGCAGGGGCTTCTTTTGCTGTGACTTCTTCTTTAAGAGTAGTGGCTACTTCTTTGACATCCTTAACTGCTTCTACCTTTTCTTTTTCCTTATCTGTCACATTTTTTGCTTGACTATCTACTTCGAGTTTTGGTTCTGTCACGACTTCATTAGCAGCAACATTTCCAGACGCAAAAAAAGCCAGCCCAACAGCCACTGAAGCAACACCGACTGTTAGCTTACGAATACTGAATATTCGGCTTCTTTCTAAAAAATAATGTTTCATCAAATTCTCCTAATGTTCAAAAGCAGTCAGCTACTGCAGGAGCCCAGTTTATGCTGGCGACAACTTTGGTTCTTCTTATCTACCTTAAAAATCCTCTTCCTCCCAGCCTTATTTTCTGTTCAAATCCATTTTAGAAATCGCTTACATTTTTTCGAAATAAAAAAATGTTTTGATTTTTAGGAATGTCTTTTCGAGATTTCTCAGTATAATAAATATACTATATTATCCTTTAAAATGCAAGGGTTTCCAAAATTTTATTAAAGTTTTACCTGAACTTTTTCCTATTAAAAAACCTAAATTGGCAAAGCCAATTTAGGTTTGTTTGGTTCTAAAATGATAGTAGGCACCGAGCATACCGGCAGTATTCTGATGGTGGGCAAATTCAAGTTGTGTCTTGTCTGCCAAGCTTGGAACGAGAGCATCTTTCAAAGCCTTACGAATCTTAGGTTTTAAAATTGCTTCTTGTCCCATGATGCCACCGCCAAGGATGACGACTTCTGGATTAACCACATAACAAATATTTGCTAAACCTTTACCAAGATAATCTACCATACGGTCAATTCCCTCCATACAGAGTTTATTACCTTCGGTAGCTTCTTTGAAAATTCTACGACCATTCCAATGTTCTACATCTTCACCATGAGCATCAGCTACATACTTCACCAAGGCAGTTGTAGATGCTAAATCTTGGAAGGCTCCATCCTGCATATGCATATAGCCAACTTCACAGGCTGAATTACTGAATCCGTGGAAAATCTGACCATCGATGATTAAGCAACCACCGATACCTGTCCCAATGGTTAAGCATAGCGTTATGCCTGCACCATCTCCTGAACCAGATACCGCTTCTGCTAGCCCTGCGCAGTTGACATCATTTTCAATCTCACAAGGAACTTGGAAACTTTCTTCAATTTCTTTTTTAAATTGAGTCCCAGCATAGTTCGGAATCTGTGGACCAGCATAGAAAATCTCACCTTTATCAGGGTCAACCATTCCCGCAGAAGAAATCGCCACACCTGCCACTGGACCTTTTTCGAGATAGCTAGCTACAATGTCTTTTGTTTTTTGTAAGATATGCGGACCACCCTTATGTGCCTCAGTTGCTACTTCGTGAGACTCTACCAGTTGTCCATCTTGGTCAATCAAACCATATTTGATATTAGTTCCACCAATATCAATTGCAACGTAATTAGTCATAAAGCCTCCTATTGATTAGAGGAAACGCTCCTTAGTTTCACGAATCAATTGAGCAGCTGCTTCAACAACTGGACGATCTTCTTCGGTCACTGGTGTAAGTGGAGAACGAACTGATCCGATATTAAGCCCTTCATTGATTTTCAAGACTTCTTTGATAACACCGTACATATTTCCATGTGCAGCAGTCAATTTACCAATGATAGCATTGATTGCATATTGCAATTCACGCGCTGTTTCTAGGTCTTTATCCGCAATCAATTGGTTGAGTTTCAAGAAGAGTTCTGGCATAGCACCATAAGTACCACCGATACCAGCTTTTGCTCCCATGAGACGTCCGCCTAAGAATTGTTCGTCTGGACCGTTAAAGACGATATGGTCATCGCCACCAAGGCTAACGAATGTTTGGATATCTTGAACTGGCATTGAAGAATTTTTAACACCGATAACACGTGGGTTTTTCAACATTTCTGTGTAAAGACTTGGAGTCAAAGCAACACCTGCCAATTGAGGAATGTTGTAGATAACATAGTCTGTATTTGGTGCTGCAGCACTGATGTCGTTCCAGTATTTTGCTACTGAGTACTCAGGCAAACGGAAGTAAATTGGTGGGATTGTTGCGATAGCATCTACTCCCAAACTTTCTGCATGACGAGCCAGTTCAATACTATCTTTGGTATTGTTACAAGCTACGTGAGCAATGATGGTCAATTTACCTTTGGCAACTGCCATGACTTCTTCCAAGATCAATTTGCGGTCTTCTACGCTTTGGTAGATACATTCACCTGAAGAACCGTTGACATAAAGTCCTTGAACACCTTTATCAATAAAGTATTGCACCAAAGCACGAGTACGTTCTGGGCTTACTTCGCCCGCATCATCATAACATGCGTAGAAGGCAGGAATGACGCCTTCATATTTTTTTAAATCTGACATAGATTTCTCCTAAGATTTCTTATTTTCTGCTCTGAGCAGATGATTTTTTACTATTTTAGTATACACCTTGTAAAAAGCGCTTTCAATACATCTCAGCCACTTAGATTTTAATTTCTATTCATCTCCCATAGCTTTTCATGTTTGAAAGTAGTTTCATATCATTTTCAATCTGCTTGATATTTAGCAAACAATTTTTCCATTAATCCAGCTTGGCAAAAGGCAAGAAGGCCAAAGCCAAAAAGTAGAAATGCTGAACCACCAAGTACGAGCGTAAAGCCTGATAGATAGAGAAGCATCATGATTAATAAAATAATCGCAAGCATCAAGAAGAACCACACGAAATTAAAGCTAACTAAGAGCAAGCCCTTTTGAAGAACTTCTTTACAAGTTAAGTCATAGCGTGCTGCAATTGGATAGCTAGCCAACATAACTAGGGTTAAAAATATCAGAATTCCCAAGCAAATAGCCTTAATTAGCTGGAAGCCTAGACTGGTTTGCCCCCAGAATAGAGATAAGTCAACCACGCTAATCAGAAAAATTCCTAGTTCCAACAAACCTAACTGGAGACCTAATTTCAAATTTTGCTTAAAAGCTCTCATATACGTTCTAAAAACAGGAACACGTCGACTACCCTTAACTTCGAAAATTGTCTGATAGAGACTGATCTTTGCTACTCCGATTGTCACAATAGGCAAACAAGACACCACAAAGAGTAGGTTAACCGTCACGATGTCTAAAACCTTCTCACAAAATCGCATAAGAAAGTTATCCGTATCGAATGCTGCTTTTATCAATCCAGATCCTTTATGTGCCATTGTTTGCTCCTCCTAACTGACTAATCGATTAAAATTTTAAATAAGTATTTGCGAACTTTATCTTCCATACCTGCATAACCATTAGGTTGATGAGGTTCACCTGGGAAAAAGACTGCAAAATTGTGATAACCCAATAAAAGTGGGTATTGTTCATGACAATGAACAAAGCCGATATCGCTAGCTTCGTCAAAGGCTACAGCCTCATCTTTTACACGAGAACCGTAACTAGAATACTCATGTCCTTCAACCAACAAATGCAAATCTGCATAGTTTTTATGATGCTCAAAGCGATCATTTTCTTCTTTATTGAGAATATTTTCTTGTACAACTAGGAAGACTTTATCCCCATCAATCTCGTATTTGCCTAATTCAAAGCTATCCTTACGATGCTCATAGAGATAATCGATGGCCTTATCGAGATTTGGATGAATTCCTTTGTAAAAGCTAATGTTTTTTAAATCATCAAAAATCATAGTAATTTCCTTTACCTGATTGTTACCTTCAGACCTAAGATGTCTAGCCAGTAAGTTTATAAGTGTCTAACAAAATTTCGTGAAGCAAGCAACTCCTCTCAATTTTGTAGACACTTATATATCCTGTATTCTCTTAGTCTATCAACTATACTTCTGCATACTGATAAACAGTTTGTACTATATTCAATTTTCGCAGAGTACTATCCTTTGACAGCTCCCATAGTAATCCCTTGAGTGAAGGATTTTTGGAAGACAAGGAAGACTGTTACGATTGGCACAGCTGCAAGGGCAGCCCCTGCCATGATCAAACCGTAGTTTGTTGCCATCTCAGCCTGCATAGTCGCAACCCCGAGTGAGATGGTCAAGTTTTGACGTGAAGTCAACATTACCAATTGCATGAAGTAGTCATTCCATGTATTGATGAAGGTAAAGATTGCAAGAGCTGCAAATCCTGGTTTCACAATAGGGAAAGCTACGCTCCAGAAGGTACGAATCTCGCCGCATCCATCGATTTTAGCAGATTCGAGCAATTCTGTCGGAATGTTTTCACTAAACTGTTTCATAAGGAAGACCCCGAATGGCCATCCAATCAAAGGCAAGATAACTGCCCAAAGAGTATCATGGATTCCCATGAAGTTGACGATACGTACCAATGGTACAAGGACAACTTGTTTTGGAAGAGCCATGGCAGCGATAAAGATTGCAAAGAGAATGCGTTGTCCATAGAAACGTTTCTTAGCCAAAACATAACCTGCTAGTGAAGAGGTTGCACAAACCAAGAACATAGTTACTAAAGAAATGAACACTGAGTTCCACATCCATTGCAAGGCTGGGTTTTGCACCATCAATTGTTGGAAGTTCTCCATTGTTGGAGCTTTAGGGAACCATTGTGGTGGAATCATAATGGTATCTGGTTGTGATTTGAATGCACCTGTCAAGATCCAGTAGAATGGGAAGATAAACAGTACAGTCAACAAGAGCAAAATGATTGTTGAAATAACAGTAAAGGCTGTTAATGGTTTCTTTTGTTGTGTAGGTTGCATAGCTGTCTCCTTTCCTTAGTATTCTACATCGTTTCCGAGGATCTTGAATTGAGCGAAGCTGACAAGGGCAATCATAACTGCCAAGAATACACCAATAGTATTAGCATAGCCATATTCAGTCAATTGGAAGGCTTTTTCGTATAGGTAGTACATAAGTGTACTTGTTGAATAGTTTGGACCCCCAGATGTCAACAACTGAATTAATGCGAAACATTGGAATGAGTTGATGGTTGTGATAATTGCGATATAAAGAGTTGTTGGAAGGAGGCTTGGCCATTTAATCTTCCAGAACACTTGGAACTCAGTCGCACCGTCAACACGGGCTGCTTCTACAAGTGAGTTATCAATATTACCCATTGCAGCGATGTAAAGAATGATTGGTTGACCAACTGATGTTGTCAAAAGGATAATCATAATCGCCATCAAAGCCCAGTTTTTATCTCCCAACCAAGAAATGTTTTGGCTGATGATATGGCTTGACTTAAGCACGAAGTTCAAAATACCTGATAGTGGATCGTAAATCCATTTCCAAACTACTGTTACGGCAACACTACCTGTAACTACAGGAAGGAAGAAAACGAAGCGGTAGAAAGATCTAGCAACGGCATTTTGTTGATAAGTCTGAGATGCTACAAAGAGCGAGAAGAGTACTACGACTGGTACAGATCCGATTACCAAGATTACGGTATTAATCAAAGATTTTGTAAAGACGGGGTCTTTAAACATACGAATGTAGTTGTCCAAGCCCACAAACTCAAAGCTAGTCATCGAGTAGTTAAAGAAACTAGTAATGAAGCCCATGATCATTGGAGCTAAAACGAAGACGGTAAAGAAGATTAATACTGGTGCTAGGAACGCGTATGAAATAATTGTTTCCCTCATGCGAATTTTATTGACTTTCACAGTTGGCACCTCACTTTCAAATAGTTTTGTTTTTTTGACTGTCATCTGACATTGATCTAAAATCAAAATGAAATTCTTTTAAAGATTAGACAATGTAAGAACTTCATTTTAATTTTGACCTGTCAGTTCCTTACATTTTTAAACAAAAGTCCCCCTTTTCGTGCACAGAGGTGCACAGGGAAAAGGGGGATTTCAGTTTTTAATTAGAGCTTATTGTTTAGCTGCTTTTTTGATAGTTTCATTAGCTTTTTCAGTAAATGTCTTCAAAGCTGCAGCAGGTTGTTCGTCACCGTTAGACACTGATTGCAACATTGGGAACCAAAGTGTTCTCATTTCAGCAAATCCGTCGATTGTGTTGTAGTATGGTGAGTAGTATTGAGTCCAGCTACCAATTGTTTCCATACGTTTGTCATCATAAAGTTTTCCAAATGAAGTACGAACTGGGAATGCACCTGTACGAACTACGTCTTTAGGACCCCATTCTTTATCATCTGCGATGAATTGGATGAATTTCTTAGCTGCTGCGACTTTCTTTTCGTCTTTGTTGTTAAATACTGCAAATCCGTTTACAAGGTATTCAAGAGCTGGTTTGCCTGAATCAGATGGGAATGGTACTTCAACCACTTCAACTTTACTTGCTTCCAACAATTTAGCTTGGATACCATTTTGAGCTGGAGCCCAAAGGATTGTGTAAGAAGTTTGACCGTTTGCAAAGTTTTGGATATCTGCACCACCGTCAAATTGCGAACCATTGTTCAACAAACCGTCTTTGATCCAGCTAGATGCTTTTTCAAGACCTTTAACGAATTTAGGATCGTCAGTTGTGTATTTAGTTACTTCTTTATCAGTTACAGATCCGCCATAAAGGTTAGCGATGAAGGCACGTGTTCCTTGGTCTCCCCCTTGACCTGAACTGAACAATGAACCTGGTGTATAGCCTTTATCTTTAAGCGCTTTCAATACTTTTTCGAAGTCATCTGTTGTCCAACCTTCTTTTACAAGGTTTGCAACTCCTGCGTCTTCCAACATTTTCTTGTTCATAGCCATGTAGAATGGTGCAGAACTGATTGGATACATGTAAGCTTTGTCGCCTGCTTTACTTGCTTGGATGATGTTTTCGTTGTTAACATCTTTCACAAATTCATCTGTAAAGAGGTCGTTCAAGTCAGCCAATTTTCCATTTTTACCGTATTGGATGATACGCCCTGGTGCGTCAAAGAGTACGTCTGGAGCAGTTCCTGCTTCGATTGCTGTAGTGATCTTTTCAGGACCAGATTTGAAGTCGATTGTTTCTAGTTTAACTTTGATATCTGGATTTGCTTTTTCGAAAGCTTCGATGATAGATTTTTCATAAGTTCCTACACCGTCACCAGTTTTTTCTTGAGTAAAGACTGGGAATGCCCACCAAGTGATTTCTGTTTTTCCTGAATCACTTGCAGCGTCTTTTTTAGCGTCTGATTTGCCGCAAGCAGCAAGAGATAGAACTGCAGCACCTGCAAGTACTGTACAAGCTAGTTTTTTAAATTTCATTAGTATTCTCCTAAATGATGATAAGCGTATCCGAAGCGGATAATGAGTATTGGCGACTTTGTATACGTTTTCATTTTTTTCTACGAATCAACCACTCTCCTCGTGTTTTAATTGTCTTATTTGAGTCCAGCAACAAATCGTTCTGTAATCTCTTTTGGTCTAGTAATAGCTCCACCAACTACGATTCCTCGCACTCCGTAACCTAGGATTTGCTTGGCTTGTTCTGGTGTATGAATCTTACCTTCTGCGATAACGTCTACTCCTGCATCGCAAAGTTTCTTAATCAATTCAAAGTCTGGGCCATCTACTTTTGGACTGTAGGATGTGTAGCCTGACAAGGTTGTTCCGACGAAGTCAATTCCAGCTTCAACTGCTGTTAGACCTTCTTCAAAGGTACTTGTGTCAGCCATCAATAATTGATTTGGATATTTTTCTTTGACTTGACGGATAAATTCTTGAATGTCTAAACCATCATATCGTTCTCTCTTGGTACAATCAAGAGCGATAACCTCAATGTCTAGAGCTGCTAATTCATCAACCTCTTTCATAGTAGCTGTGATGAATGGTTCCTGTGGCGGATAATCACGTTTGATAATCCCGATAATCGGAAGGTTTGTGACCTCTTTTATCTCCTTGATATCTCGAACACTATTTGCTCGGATACCGACTGCTCCACCTTGCTCAGCTGCTTTGGCTAGCAAGGGCATAACACCTCCCGCTTCTGTATAAAGCGGTTCGTGAGGAAGTGCCTGACAAGAAACGATGATTCCATCTTTAATCTGCTCAATCAAAGCTTCTTTAGTGATTTGTGGCATCTACTTTCCTCCTTTTCTTTTTTCTTATGAGCCTATTATATATCATTTTTAAAGCGCTTTCAATAACTTGTACTAGAATAGATTGAAGTTTCAAAACAATTTTCTGAAACAGATTCTGCTGAAAGTAGTTTCAGAGGGGAGGCTTCCGCTTGAATCATCTTCGTTCTAACTATTCCATCACTTTCTACGCTTTCTACATTTCTATAAATGAAAGAGCCTGTAACAAATCACCGTCACAGACCCTTTCAATTTCACTATTTTTTCTTAGATATTTTTAAGATTTAATAGTAGATTAATCTTCTTTTTTCTTGGCCATTCCAAACAATCCCAAGAACATACCAACAAGACCGAGAGATACTAGAGAAGTTGAAACTTCACTTCCTGTTTCAGGGAGAGCTGGTTGTTGTGGTTGAGCTGCAGGAGCTTGGTAAGTCTTATCTTGTTGTGCTACTAGAGTTACAAGTGGTTGATCCTCAACCTTATATTCTGGGACTTCATTAATAGCTGCTTCGACTGCGTTAACGCCACCTACGTATTCTGGAAGCTCATGTTTGAGGGCTAGGACTGAATTTACACCGCCTACAAACTCTGGGACTTCATGTTTGAGGGCTTCAACTGCATTCACACCACCTACGAATTCTGGGACTTCATTGACAGCAGCCTCGACTGCATTAACTCCGCCTGTGAATTCAGGTAGTTCTACTATCGGTGCTGCTTCGTCACCTACTGTAGCAATAGGCTCTGTGTACTCTATGACTTCAGCAACAGCTGCTTCTTCACCATTCACACCACCTGTGAATTCTGGGACTTCATTGACAGCCGCCTCTTCACCATTCACGCCACCTGTGAATTCTGGAACTTCATTGATAGCTGCTTCTTCACCATTCACACCATTGGTCAGTTTAGTACCAACCACAGATACTGGTAAGTTATGCATGCTTTCAATTGCACCAGCTGCAAGGCCTGTCACTTTTTGACCAAGATTCTCAGGAGCTATTGAAAATAGAAGAGTCTTCGTATCATACTGAGTCATAAAGGTAGCAGTCTTACCATTTGCTAATTGGAGTGTTGGAGCTTGGTTTACCAATACTTCTGAGTCAAACTCCATCGCAATGATTCCTGGCCATTTTTCCAAAGCCTGTGTAACAGTCACTTCTTTAGGAGCAAGTCTCTCTTTAGTGAGGTAATCCCAGTTGAATTTTTTATATGATAAAGTATATGGATTGCCACCTGCTTCATGGTGTTCATATAAGAGTCCAAACTCGTCTGGTCCAACTTGTTGAAGTGAGTTATAGGCATACTCTCCTTCTTGGATCAAATGGTGATGAAGCCAAGTCAATTGACCATTTTCTTCCACACGCGCTACACGGATGTACCCATTCTTACGACCTGGACCATTGGCATTAGCTAAAAGGATGTACTCTTTACCATTTTGAACCGTATGTGTTGCTGCCATCTGAACATAGACATCTGGAACATCGTAACGTTCGATATCATTTTCCCAAGTTTGACCACCGTCATTACTTGTTGCAACTTGAAGGTCACCAGTCAATCCACGCATGAAGAGTTTCAATTGACCGTTGTTGAGTTGAACTACTGAAGACTCTGTATTTTGAGCATAGTAATCGCTCATGGTACTTGCATCAATTACTCTACCGTCTGTAAGTTTTCGATTGTCATTGACACCGCCACCTAGTTTCCAAGTCTTACCATGATCGTCAGAATAGATAACACGGGAAGATTGTGAACCATTAAGGTGATGTGTGCGGTTTGTAGTATAAGTAGGAACGATAATACGGCCTTTATGTGGACCATTTTGTAGTGTAATTCCCACACCAGGACCGACACCAAAGAATTTCATCCAATCTGCTTTTACCATTGGAGTAATATCTTGTGGTGCTGACCATGTTTTACCATCATCATCACTGTAAGACATCCATAGGTAGCTCTCTTTAGCAACTCTAAATGGAGACGTTTTTTGAGTTGTGAAGT
Source organism: Streptococcus sp. HPH0090 (assembly GCF_000411475.1). Classification (GTDB taxonomy): domain Bacteria; phylum Bacillota; class Bacilli; order Lactobacillales; family Streptococcaceae; genus Streptococcus. The sequence continues at coordinate 108,859 of NZ_KE150465.1, forward strand.
AAACATTACCGAGCAACTGGTCACCTTGATAAAGGTCACCCTTATCACTATAAGATGGTTTAACAGGATCTACTACAACTCGATAATCCGTTGCCTTTCCGTCTGGCGTATACACAACACCTTTTTCACGAATCGTATAGGCTCCGTTTTCTCCTTCACGATAGAGAATTTGGTATGTTTTTCCATCGATTTCCTTATAGGCAATTTCCCTTTCAGAAGACATTCCGAAAATTCCTTTGCCTTCTGGGAACATATCGTATACTGAGAAGATTCGTTTGGTTTCAGGATCTTGGACTAGAACCATATCGATGTTTACTGGCGAACCAATATTTGGATCCTTGGCTTTCGGATTATCTCTTAAATTCGTAATCGTAATCCGGTCACCCCATGTTTTACCCTTATCCTCACTACGTCTAACAACCATTCCGATGTCGCCCCAGTCACTCGAATGTAGTCGACGTTCATCTGCTCCAGCAAGCAAGGTTCCCTTATCTGTCTTGAGCAGAGCTGGAATACGGTAGCTTGCAATTCCATCAGAATTAGTCTTGCCATTGCTACCTGCTGTATAGACATCTATTTTATTAGAAATTTCAGCGCCTTCTGGGAGTTTTTGCTCCAAGTCGCCTCTTTCGAATAATTGACTACGTGTTTGAACTTCATCTGGTGTCAAGGCGCGATCATAGACTGTTAGATTACGAACTTGTAAATTTGATCCCCAAACTGTCTTATTTCCACGTTTTGTAGCACCGATTTGAACTTGGTTTACATCTGGCATATCATTGATGAATTTTCCAGATTTTAGACTTGTTCTAGATAAGACACCATTTACATATAGGCGAACGCGTCCAGTAGGTAGTTCTGTTGTTGGTTTTTCAACCGTAAAGGTAACAGAATTCCACTGACCTGGGCGAACCTTCAAAGGTGCATCTGTATATTTATCATAGAATTGTGCACCATTTGCATCACGACCTTCGATTAGAGCTGTATTATCGAGGACTGACATGGTGAAATATTCATTTTCCTTGGTTTCGCTTGATACAGAGAAGAGATTGTAAAAGCGTGGTGCAGATGCATCTGGCTTGAACTCCATATGAACGGTTGCATCTTGGAGTTCCTTGAGTTTTCCTAGGTTGCTTGTAAGATCAACTCGCTGGTTATTTTCTGTATTAGTGGCAATGTCATTTTTTTCTACAACAGTATTAACATTTTCCAATTCTCTTGAGTAATAATCCCGAGCAAGGGCTCCTTGATTATCTGTTTCTTCAGTATTAGCAGTTTCTGCCGTAGTTGTCTCAGTCGGAGTTTCTGAAGTCGTTGCAGCTTCTGTAGTAGCTGTCGTTTCTGTTGGTTTTTCAGAACCTGGGTTTGCTTGCAACTCTTCACGGTTGACTTCAGTTCCTTTATCTGTAGCTGTTGCCAACTTATCAGCAAGTTCTTTATCAAGGTTAGCTAGATTTCCTGTTTCTACTTCTTTCGGTAATTCTGGTAAAGCTTGACCAGCTGTTTCCCCAGTGTTTGTTGGAGCTTCTTGGGCTAAAACTGGTGATACGCCAAAAACAACTGCTCCAATAACTACGGATGCTGCTCCTACTGTAAATTTGCGAATTCCATAGCGTTCTTTTCGATTAAATTCTCTCTGTCTCATATTTTTCCTTTCGTTTTCACAAAAATAAAGCGCTTTCTTTTTCGCTTAAAATTTTTAGCCCTAGGGCTAAAAGCATGTAAAGAAACTGTATTGTTGATGGGTTTCCCCATTCTTTTTCATCTGAATTGTGATTGCCTTTATTTACTTTCTTCCAGTAAGCAACCATTTTACTCCTTTCGCCTTGATGTTATACTTATTATATAATAAATATTCTTAATTATAGCATTAGTAATCTATAATAGAATTTACTTTCAGATATATTTCTATGATTCGAACTTTTTGAAACTACTTTCTTTAATCTTCCAAAAAGAAAGTCCTGATTTTGACAGGACTCTTTTTACATATTTCTAACGACCAAGATAGGTAAAGGGAATTTCACTACCACATAACCAATTGTAAACTTGGTCGTTGACATGAACATTCATAGCCTCATGAGCGTATTCCGGCATGATACGATGGCTCTTTTCACACGTCAAACGATTGTAGATAGCAAATTGGGTGATTGGGTAGCAGACATCGTCATCTAGCCCTGTAATCATTCTCACCTCACCTTTGATTCGATGGGCAAGATTTTTCACATCGATATAGCTAAGCGTCTCCATGATTTGTTCTTCTGTCTCATGGAATGGATCATGGAACTTAAAGTAACGGAAGAGCTCGTCATAGGCTTCACTGGTATTCCCAATTTCTAATACTCGTCTAAAGTCTGACAAGAATGGATAGATAGCCACTGTTCGCTTGATACGTGGATTGAGCCCTGCAGCCACTAAAGCCAGCGCTCCACCTTGTGAAGCTCCGTAACTAGCCAACTGCTCTTCATCTACTTGAGGCAGACTAGCTACAATTTCAACCAATTGATAAATATCAAGATAGACATCCTTGTAGAAGAGTTGATCTTTTCCTTCAACAGCACCACGAATGATATGGCCTTTTACTGTATTTCCTAGTGGAGAACGCAGACCATCTTGTGAGTAACCAGATTGCCCACGAACATCCATCGATACGACACCATAGCCAGCCACTGTAAATGCGAGCATATCTGTCCAATCCCAGCAACGTCCCATATAGCCATGGAAGTGGAAAATGACAGGAACTTTCTGCTCTGATTTTGGTAAAACTACACGCGCATAAACGAGACCATCACGTGTACCTTTAAAGGTTAACTCATAACACTTCACATTAGGAATATGAAAATCACGTTCCTCTAGTTGGTATTCAGGTAAGACCGAAACCTTGTCAATCTCACCATCCCAAAAAGCATCAAAATCCTGAGGAACTTCATCTCTTCCTTTATATGTTTTCATTTCTTCTACTAATGCTGGATTTCTCATAGAATTCTCCTTTATTTTGTAAACGTTATCATAACTGTAGCACATATGGAGAAGCAATGCAAGAAAGAAAGGGAAACGGAAAGTGGATTTACTGTCCGACCCCTGCAAGAATCCCTCTGAAAGTAGTTTTAAAAAAATAAAAAAGAGCGATTTCGCTCTTTTCTTAGTATTTAGGAGAAGGTTGAATTTCTTTTTGAAATGTCTTTGGGTAATTTACTTTAATAGTCATGAGAGAGTCCTCGTTTCTTTTTGATGACTCAAGTATAGATAACAATCCTAAAAGCAAACTTATATTTTTCTTAGAAAAAGCTTAATCCAGGAATTCTTTTTTCTCTAGATGCAAGGCAATCATGTGCCATTCTGGGGTCTCTTGCCAGTTAGGGAGAGAACTGATATAGCTGGCTACCTTTCTAGCTTCTTCTAAAATCGGGAAGTCTTCAATAATATCGGCCACATGAAACTCTGGTAGCCCCGACTGTTTGGTCCCAAAGATTTCTCCAGAGCCTCGCATTTTCAAATCTTCCTCCGCAAGGACAAAACCATTGGTCGTTTCTGTCATGATACGCATGCGGTCTTTCCCAGAATCAGTTTTTGGATTAGCAACGAGAACTGCGTAGGACTGCTTGTCACCACGACCTACACGCCCTCTGAGCTGATGAAGTTGACTAAGACCAAAACGATCAGCATCCATGATAATCATGACTGTTGCATTTGGAACATTAACCCCGACCTCGATAACCGTCGTAGAAACCAAGATATCTGTCTTTCTCTCTTTGAATTCCTGCATAATCTGGTCTTTTTCATCACTCTTCATCTTCCCGTGTAAGAGAGCAACTTTTGCTTTCCCTGCAAAATGAGTCGTCAACTCTTCTGAGAGTGCAATGGCATTTTTAAGATCCAGGGCTTCAGATTCTTCGATCAAGGGCGAAATAACATAGGCTTGAGAACCTTTTTGAATCTCCCCTTCCAACCAAGTCAAAACCTGTGGTAATTGCTCATGCTTGATCCAACGTGTCACGATGGGTTTACGTCCAGCTGGCATCTGGTCAATAATGGAAACATCCATATCTCCAAAGGCTGTGATGGCTAAGGTTCGTGGAATCGGAGTCGCCGTCATCATGAGGACATCTGGATTTTCTCCTTTTTCCCGTAAAATACGCCTTTGCCCTACACCAAAGCGGTGTTGCTCATCGATGATAATCAAGCCGAGTTTAGCATAGTCCACCCCATCCTGTATAAGAGCATGGGTACCAATGATTACATCAACTTGACCCTTAGCAATGCTTTCCAAGACCTTGCGTTTTTCTGCAGCTTTCAATGAACCTGTTAGGAGAGCTAATTTCAAATCAGGAAAGAGACTCTCTAGACTTTCAAAATGTTGCTCTGCAAGAATCTCTGTCGGAACCATGAGGGCGGTCTGGTAACCAGCCGTTACGGCTGCGTACATCGCTAGACCTGCTACCACTGTTTTCCCACTACCAACATCTCCTTGCAAGAGTCGATTCATGTGATGGTCCGACTTCATATCTGTCAGGATTTCTTGCAGGCTTTTTTCTTGGGCTTGGGTCAGAGCAAAGGGTAACTTTTCTTTTACCGCCCTTAGTTTTTCCTGGGACCAATTCAGAACCAATCCACTTCCATGAACCTTATTTTCAGACTTGAGGGTCTGTAATTGCATTTGGAAATAAAAGAGTTCCTCAAACTTGATTCGACGAAGAGCCTGCTTGTATTCTGCCAAATCCTTAGGAAAATGCATGGCACGCACAGCCTGACTTCGGGGCCTGAGTTTATATTTGTCTAGCAAGGACTGAGGGAGATTTTCCTCTATCAAGAGATCCAGTCCTTGATCAAAGGCGGTTTTAATGACTTTAACAAGGCCTGCTTGACTGACTCCTTGTGCGAGACGATAGACAGGTTGAAGGTCGTCCTCTACTTGGGCCAAGACCTTCATCCCTGTGAGGCTAGCCTTAGCGCGATCCCACTTGCCAAAGACAGCTAGAGTCGCTCCTAGCTCAATCTTATCAGCCAGGTAGGGTTGGTTAAAGAAGTTCACCGCAAACACAACCTCACCCTGCTTGAGGCTAAAACGCAGTCGATTGCGCTTAAAACCATAATATTGAACACTAGCTGGCGTCACTACCTGACCAGATAGGACCGCCTTCTCACCATCTTCTAGTTCTAGCACCTGCTTGGTCTTAAAATCTTCATAACGGAAAGGAAAGTAGAGCAAGAGATCTTGCAGATTTTCAATTCCTAGTTTGGCATATTTCTCTGCTGATTTTGGTCCCACGCCAGGCAAGACATGCAAGGGTTGATGTAAATTCATGCTCCTCTCCTTTCCTTTTGTTTCTTAATGATACTCTCTCGGAACTCGATCACTGAGGAGACAAACCACCTCATAATTAATAGTTCCTCGGTAAACTGCTACATCTGTTGCAGTAATCTCCTTGTCACCGTTTGAGCCAATCAAAGTTACCTTGGTACCCAATGGGTACAGCTTAGGTAAGCGAATCGTAATCTGGTCCATAGATACCCGCCCTACGATAGGGCACAATTGTCCATCCACCAGAACTGAGAAATTCTGCATATCGCGTGTCCAACCATCCGCATAACCGATTGGCAAAGTAGCAATGACTTGCTCACTGTCTGCCTGATAGGTTGCTCCGTAGCCCATACAAGCCCCAGCTGGGACTGTTTTAACATGAACAATAGCAGTTTCTAAGGTCAAGGCTGGTTTTAGTTCATAAGGCAACTCCAAAACTTGTCCGCTTGGATTGAGACCATACATAGAGTCCCCCATACGAACCGCATTGAAAATCGTTTCCGCATGCCATAGAGTAGTCGCAGAGTTACTCGCATGGACTAGTTCAGGGACTTCTTGCAAGCCTGCGATTATTCCCTTGAAACATTCCAACTGTTGTTTAAAGTAGGTATCTGACTCTTCATCTGCAGTTGCAAAGTGGGTAAAGATCCCTTCAACATTGGCTCCATGTTCCTTGAGCAAAGTTTGAGCCTGTTCCGCCTCGCTTGCACTTCTAAAACCAATTCGCCCCATACCTGAATCAATTTTAAGATGAACGGTTAAACCTGATAAGTCTGGCTCTGTAGCTATGAGTTTCTGGATCCATTCCAAGCCAGCCACTGTCAAGGTAATGGCATACTCCTTAGCCAATGAAAGAGATTCAACCTCAGATACTCCTAAAATAAGAATCTTCTTAGAAATTCCTGCCTGACGAAGTTCAATGGCTTCATCGATATTAGAAACGCAAAAGCCGTCAACATCATCCTGAATAGCTGTTGCAACAGCTATTGCTCCGTGCCCGTAGGCATTGGCTTTTACAACTGCCCATTTGAGGGTATCTTTGGGAATGTGCGCTCCCATTTGTTGGATATTGTAGCGGATAGCTCCCAGATCGATGAGGGCTTTGGTTGGTCTATGTGGACTAGTTTTCATGATTCTCCTCCAAAATAACACTAGCTGTCACAAACTGATCGGTATGGCTAATTGATAGCCAAACTTTTCCTGAAAACGGGGATTTGCTGAAGTAGGGAGCTCCTCTTTCATTGTTCAAGATTTCCAAGTCTTGAAAGCCCAACTTCCCAATTCCCGTTCCCATAGCCTTTGAGAAAGCCTCTTTAGCTGACCAACGACCAGCCAAATACTCGACCTGTCTGCGACCTTTGAGACTAGAAAAGCGCTCCATTTCCTTGTCTGTCAAGACACGCTGGGCAAAACCTTTTCTTTTTTCAACTGCATTTTGTATGGAAGCTAATTCTTCAATATCAATTCCGTGTCCAACTATCATTTTCCTCAAAAGGAGTTGAGATACCCCCAACTCCATCCTTTTCACTTATTTTGTTAAGGTAGTATAGATTTCTTCTACTAGAGCTACTGTGTTTTCCCAGCCCAAACATGGGTCTGTAATGGAACGTCCAAAGATTTCTGGCTGGTTTTGACGACCATCTGCTAAGTAGGACTCAATCATGAAGCCTCGAACTGTTTTTTTGATTTTTTCATTCCAGTCACGATTGAGCAAAGATTGGCGAACAATTCGAACTTGCTCCATATATTGTTTCCCTGAATTATCATGGTTGGTATCAATCATGATAAAAGGATTTTCAAGACCCATAGACTCGTAACGTCCAATAGCATCTAAGAGAGTTTCATAGTAGAAGTTTGGTTCATTTTTCCCATATTCATTTACAGCTCCACGTAAGATAACGTGAGCCAAGGGATTCCCTGAAGTTTCAACTTCTTGGCCATGGAAGAGAAAGGTTTGTTTGTTTTGTGCTGCATAAATAGCATTAAACATAACAGACAGATTTCCAGAGGTTGGATTTTTCATTCCCACTGGTGCATCAATCCCTGAAGCTACAAAACGGTGTTCCTGATCTTCTACCGAACGTGCACCCACGGCATGGTAGCTAACCAAGTCATCAACCAAGACTAGATTGGATGGATAAAGCATTTCATCCGCTGTAGTCAATCCAGTTTCTGTAATCACTCGATAATGAAGTTGACGAACAGCCTGCAAACCATTAATCAAACTTGGGGCTTTAGAAGTATCTGGCTGATGAACCAAACCCTTGTACCCATCTCCATTAGTACGTGGCTTGGCTGTGTAAACACGCATGACCATGAAAATCTTATCCGCCACTTTTTTCTGCAAGTCTGCCAAACGACGAGCATACTCAAGAACTGCTTCTTCATTGTCAGACGAACAAGGCCCAATGACCAACAAGATACGGTCATCCTTTCCTGAAAGGATATCAGCTAGTTCCTGGTCACGAATTTCCTTATGTTGCAAGACTTCTGCAGATAGTTGTGTTTCCGCCTTGATTGCTTCAATATCGATTTCTTGACCCTTCTCGATAAATGCCATATTATTCTCCTAGTCTTTGGTAGATTTCGCGAACAAGAGCTTCAGTATTTTCCCATCCAAGACATGGGTCAGTAATAGATTTTCCAAAGACCTCTGGTTCATTTTGACGACCGTCTTCTAGATAAGACTCAATCATGAAGCCACGAACATGTTTTTTAATCTTTTCATTCCAGTCGCGATTAATCAAAGTTTGACGTACAATACGAATCTGATCCATGTACTGCTTGCCAGAGTTGTCATGGTTGGTATCAATGATGATAAATGGATTTTCAAGTCCCATTTTTTCATACTGGGCAATAGTATCCATCAAATTATCATAGTAATAGTTCGGAATGTTTTTCCCGTATTCATTGAGGGCACCACGGAGAATAGCATGCGATAGAGGGTTCCCTGTAGTTTCGACTTCTTTCCCTAGGAAAAGGAAACTCTGCTTGTTTTGAGCTGCATAAATACCGTTGAACATCACATTGAGATTTCCTGATGTTGGATTTTTAAATCCTGTTGGAAAATCTGCTCCACTGGCTACAAAACGGTGTTGTTGATCTTCAACCGAACGAGCTCCAACTGCCATGTAAGAAATCAAGTCATCTACCAAAGGAAGGTTTTCTGGGTACAACATTTCATCTGCTGTTGTCATTCCTGTTTCAGAAATAACACGATAATGCAAATGACGAACTGCTTTGATACCATTGATGAGGCTAGGTGCTTCTTTGGCATTTGGCTGGTGAATCAATCCCTTATAGCCATCACCGTTGGTACGTGGTTTAGCAGTGTAGACACGCATCACCATAAAGACGCGGTCTTTGACTTCTTCTTGCAGTTTTGACAAACGCTTAGCATATTCGAGAACTGCTTCTTCATTGTCAGATGAACAAGGACCAATTACCAACAAAATACGCTGATCTTCACCACGAATAATCGCTTCAAGCTCTTGATCGCGTTGCTGTTTATTGTCCAGTGCTTGTCCTTCTAATTTAGACAAACTACGGACTTCTTCAATATTAATTTTAGGGCTTTTCGCTGTAAATACCATTATTCATCTCCTTATAAAGCAAACGGACGCCAAGCGAAAATTCACTTTTCACTAGGCATCCGCCTGAAAATTAGTCAATATTAACGTCGTTTACCGTGACAGTTTTTAAATTTCTTACCAGAACCACATGGACACAAGTCATTGCGTTTTACTTGACTTAGGTCCAAATCAGCTGGAAGACTTGTTTGTTGCGCAGCGATATTGCGAGTTGCTGTTGTACTGATATGGTGTTCTGTTTGTGGTCGTTCTTGTTCATGAATCTGTGCTTTCATCATCAAGCGAGTCACATCAAATTCAATCGAACCAATCATATCGTTAAACATGCGGAAGCCTTCTGCTTGATATTCCACAACAGGGTTGTTTTGGGCATACCCACGAAGACCAACAGCGTTTCTCAACTGATCAAGAGCATCGATATGGTCTGTCCATTTGTTGTCAACTACACGTAGAATCAATACTTTTTGGAATTCTTTCACAGCTTCTTCGTCACGAAGCTTCGCAACTTGGCTATCGTAGACTTTCAACGCACGTTGATAAAGCTCATCTTTGATAGCTTGGTCTGATAAACCTTCTAGGTCTGAAAGTGAAATCGAATCTTCTGGAAGCAAGTTGTACTTCGCAAAGTTCAAGATTGCTTCGAGTTTTTCATCCTGTTTAGAACGAGCATGGCCATCTACAATTCGTCCAATCGTACGTCGAATCATCGCATGAATCTCAGGAGCCAGGTCACGATCTGCAGTGATGACATCATAACGTTGCGCGTAGATAATCTCACGTTGTTCACGCATTACATCGTCATATTGAAGGACTTGTTTACGAGTATCGTAGTTATTTCCTTCAACACGTTTTTGTGCCGCTTCGACCTGACGTGTCAACATACGAGATTCAATGGCTTCATCAGACATATTGAGACGCTCAAAAACACCCTTCAAGCGTTCTGAACCGAAACGTTTCATCAAATCATCTTCGAGTGACAAGTAGAATTGTGATTCACCTGGGTCACCTTGACGACCTGAACGACCACGAAGCTGGTTGTCGATACGACGACTCTCGTGACGTTCTGTACCGATGACACAAAGTCCACCAAGCTCACGAACACCTTCACCAAGCTTAATATCGGTACCACGACCGGCCATGTTTGTTGCGATTGTAACTGCACCACGTTGGCCAGCATTCATGATGATTTGTGCTTCTCTGTAGTGGTTTTTAGCATTCAACACTTCGTGTGGTACGCCTGCTTCAACCAATTTCTTAGAAAGAAAATCACTGGTTTCAACGGCAACAGTACCTACCAAGACTGGTTGACCTTTTTGGTAACGAGCCTTAACATCTTCTACTACAGCCTTAAATTTTGCATCGAGGCTTGCGTATAGAAGGTCTGAATGGTCGATACGTTGGATTGGACGGTTGGTTGGAATTGGAATAACACGGATGTTGTAGATTTCGCGGAATTCTTCTTCTTCTGTTTTACCAGTACCAGTCATACCTGCCAATTTTTTATACATACGGAAAAGGTTTTGGTAGGTAATAGAAGCTGAAGTCTTCGTTTCATCTTGGATTGGCACACCTTCTTTAGCTTCAATCGCTTGGTGCAAACCATCAGAGTAACGACGCCCTTCCATGGTACGTCCAGTAAATTGGTCGACAATCAAGATTTCTTGTTCTTCGCTCACCACATAGTCGATATCAAGAATCATAATGTAGTTGGCGCGAAGGGCATTGTCGATAAAGTGAGTCAATGCTACGTTTTCAATATCATAGAGATTTTCGAGCTTGAAGTATTCTTCAGCCTTATCAATACCTGAGTCAGACAAACCAATTGTCTTAGACTGAATATCGATAATGTAATCATCCTTATCCAAAGACTTCACAAAGTGGTCTGCCATATGATAGAGTTGGCTTGTTTCAACAGCATTAGCTCCTGAAACGATCAATGGTGTACGAGCTTCGTCAATCAAGATAGAGTCAACCTCATCGACCAAGGCATAGTTGAGTGGACGTTGAACCATGTTCTCTGCACGTACAACCATGTTATCACGAAGGTAGTCAAAACCAATCTCTGAGTTTGTTGAATAAGTAATATCACAGAGGTAGGCTTCTTTTTTCTCCATTGGAGATTTTGCAGCCAAGTTAATCCCTACTGACAAACCAAGCCATGAGTACAACTCACCCATCTCAGTCGCGTCACGTTCTGTAAGGTATTCGTTGACGGTAACTACGTGCACACCTTCACCTGAAAGGGCATTTAGGTAAACCGGCATTGTCGCTGTCAAGGTCTTCCCTTCACCTGTACGCATCTCAGGAACGTCACCATGGTGAAGAACGATTCCACCCATAACCTGAACCTTGTATGGGAAGAGCCCAAGAACACGTTTCGCTCCCTCACGTACGACCGCAAACGCTTCGTATAAAAGTTGATCAAGAGTTTCGCCATTTTGATAGCGTTGTTTGAATTCTTCTGTTTTTGCTTGTAACTGCTCGTCTGTCAATGCAGCCATTTCATCTTCGTATTGGAGGACTTTATCAGCCATCTTTTCTAAGCGGCGGAGTTCCCCTTTATCATTTTCGATGATAGTTTTTAGTAAATTTGCCATTTGTTTCCTTACTTTAAATTCTGAATATTTTAGAATGTTATTTTTATTGTAGCATATTTGCCAAGTTTTTTCAAGAAAGAATCCGTGTTTATGCATGCTAAAAGAGGCCCATTTTGAGCCTCTTTTTCATGATAAATCAAACTATTTAAGTCCTCGATTTTCTTTTGAAAATATCAAATCTATTCTTTGGTTGTAGAATTACTAAAATCGACCTTTGGAACCGTCTTAGCTTCTTCAGTTTCTTTGAAGGTTTCTGCTTCTTTAAAATTCATCATGTTAGCAAAGAGAACTGTTGGAAAGCTTCTTAATTTTTGATTGTATTCCGTTGCAGCTTGGTTATAATCCTTACGGGCTACAAAAATACGGTTTTCACTTCCAGCCAACTCCGTCATAAGTTGTTCTACATTTTGATTGCTCTTCAATTCCGGATAGTTTTCTGTTAGCGAAATCAAACGTGAAATAGCTGAACTCAACTCTCCTTGAGCTTCTTGGTTTTCTTTAGAGGTGACTGATCCAGTTCCAATTTTTGCTCGCGCTTCTGCGATTTGGGTAAAGACCTCTGTTTCATGGTTCATTTGTCCTTTTACAGACTCTACCAGATTTCCAATCAAATCCGAACGACGTTGAAGGGCTGTCGCTACATCTGCCTGTGCTTGTTCAACCTTGGTTTGCTCTGATACAAGACCATTATAGGTACCTACTACTGAGCATCCTCCTAGCAAGAGAATAGCCAGTAAAATGCTTAATACATAAATAATTCCTTTATTTTTCATTTCTTAAACCTACTTATTTCTTTAAATTACATACGAACATTACCAATCATCAGATGAACCACCACCATCAAAGCCACCGCCGTCCCAGCTACTAGAAGAATCTGAGCCTGAGTCGGACCAAGATGAACCCGAATCGGATGAGTCACTAAACCACCAGCCGCCGTCAGAGGAGTCTCCTCCTCCTCCACCTCTACCTCTGATAATGGCAATAATGACTCCAATGAAATATATTACCGTCAGGAACATAAAGAAATCTTTTATGGGGTCATTCTTTTGTCGGCGACTTGATGAATCGCTTCTTTCTCGATTAGATTTTTTTCCACTGATGCTTTCAGAATAACGTTTGATTTCAGAGGATTCATCAGACGAGAAGGTTCCCGTTCCTTTATAAAACTGATTGTCCAAGCCTTTGGCAATCGCTAAGATACCCTTACTATATTCTCCATTTTTAAAATCCGTACGGCTAGCTGCCAAGATCTGTTTGGTTTGATAGTCCGTTATTCTAATGGCTGTGTTATTACTGGTTTCAATTCTTGATTTACGGTCTTGAACAGCTACTACAATGAGACTTCCAAAATTATCTCCTGAATAGCCAATCTTCCAAGCCCTGGCAGTTTCATTAGCCACCGTTTCAATGCTTTCTCCTTCCAGACTATCTACGATATAGACACCTATTTGGAGCTTTTCTGCCTTTTGACTATTGGCTTCATTCAAATCACGAATCTGAGTAACTACTTCCTCTGTCAAATAATGATTTGGGTCATAGATACCATAGTCTGGTTTTTCAGGTGCCGTAAATCCTGATAGGAAGAAAAATGCCATCAGCAATCCAAGTAGACGCACCAAGAAAGGATTCTTTAACAATCTATCTTTTTTCATAATAACCTCCTTATGCAAGGAAAATTGTTTAGAGCATTATAGCATTTTGAATCTTACAAAGAAAGTACGTTTCCATTACAAAACTGTGACAAGGGCTAGGAAAATGATGTTAATTTGATGACAAATTAGATCTACGCTCTTGGTATCCTCTACAAAAAAGAAGGTCTGTTAACCTTCTTCTTTTTATCATTTTATTTCCGTTTTCTTGCGATCAGATGGATTGGCGTTCCTTCAAAGACGAAGGCCTTGCGAATTTGATTTTCCAAGAAACGCAAGTAAGAGAAGTGCATAAGTTCTTCTTCATTGACAAAAATCACAAAGGTCGGTGGTTTGGTTGACACTTGTGTCGCGTAAAAGATCTTGAGGCGTTTCCCTTTGTCTGTCGGTGTTGGGTTGATGGCGATAGCATCCATAATGACATCATTCAAGACTGCTGATGGGATACGGGTATTTTGACTCTCGCTGATTTGTTTAATCATCTCTGGAAGTTTGTGGAGACGTTGCTTGGTCAAAGCCGAAACAAAGATAATCGGTGCGTAAGGTAGATATTGGAACTGTTCACGAATATCCTCTTCCCAGTTTTTCATGGTATGGTTATCTTTTTCAAGAGTATCCCACTTATTGACTACGATAATCATCCCTTTACCAGCTTCGTGGGCAAATCCAGCGATACGCTTATCATACTCACGGATGCCTTCTTCGGCATTGAGGACCATCAAGACTACATCTGAACGGTCAATAGCACGCATGGCACGCATGACAGAGTATTTCTCTGTGTTCTCATAGACTTTACCAGACTTACGCATACCAGCCGTATCAATCATGGTAAACTCTTGGCCATCCGCATCTTTAAAATGGGTATCAATAGCATCACGAGTTGTACCAGCAACAGGACTGGCAATCACGCGGTCTTCTCCCAAAATGGCATTGATCAAGCTAGACTTCCCGACATTCGGGCGACCAATCAAGCTGAATTTAATGACATCTGGATTTTCATCTTCGACTTCATGTGGAAGATTTTCGACGATGGCATCTAATACATCCCCTGTACCAATCCCGTGCACAGATGAAATTGGCAATGGTTCTCCCAATCCAAGAGCATAGAAATCATAGATATCATTTCTCATTTCCGGATTGTCAACCTTGTTGACTGCAAGGATGACCGGTTTATGAGTTTTATAGAGTTTGCGAGCTACGTATTCGTCTGCATCTGTGATTCCTTCTTTTCCAGAAACGACAAAGACGATGACGTCTGCCTCTTCCATGGCAATTTCTGCCTGGTGCTTGATTTGTTCCATAAATGGAGCATCGACATCATCAATCCCGCCAGTATCAATCATACTAAAAGAACGATTGAGCCATTCACCAGTAGCATAGATACGGTCCCGTGTTACTCCTTCGACATCTTCTACGATTGAGATGCGTTCCCCTGCAATACGGTTAAACAGAGTTGATTTCCCAACATTGGGACGTCCTACGATGGCAACAGTTGGTAAGGCCATGTTTTCTCACTTTCTACATTAAGTTCTTTTGTTCAAGATTTTCTCTAGTTGAGCTTGGTTCAGGCTGACCAAATTGCTCTGCAAGACGTTGACTCCAAGTGGTCGTCGCACGAGCTCCTGCATATTCGGTCTGCACACGGTCATAGGCTTTAATAACCTCAGTTGTTTGTTCTTGGTATTCTTCCTCAAAAACAACATTCTCTAGTGGCAATCTTGGTTTTACATCATGTTTTTGGTTGGGCACACCCAGTGCAATCCCAAAAACTGGGTAGGTATAGTCAGGAAGCTTGAACAATTCTGCTAACTCAGCAGATTTGTAACGCACCAAACCGATAATTACTACTCCATAGCCAAGGCTTTCTGCCGCAAGCAAAGTATTCTGTCCAGCCAAGGCTGCATCTACTGAAGTGATTAGGAGACCTTCCACTCCTTGAGGTTGGAAAGTATCGGTATGGAGACGAGCCCCTTTTTCTGCACGGTTTAAATCTCCTACAAAGAGGAGGAAGGCGGCAGACTGACGAATCGCTTCCTGAGGAACCAGCTCAAAAAGAGCATCTTTCTTTTCTTGACTTCTGACTAGAATCACAGAATAAGATTGGAAATTTTTCCAAGAAGAAGCCATTTGGGCAGCTGTTAAAATCTCATTCAAGTCCTCTTGTGGAACCTCTTCTTCCTTAAATCTGCGCACTGATGAGTGGCTTTGCATTAATTTAATCGTTTCTGTCATCGACGATTTTCTCCTTCTAATCTTGTTTCCTCTGCTAAATAACGAATACGCTCCATGACACGTCTGGCTTCCCAAGTTTCATCGTTTCCGTTCTTGCCTTTTGCAAAATGTTTTTCCAAATCTTCAAAATTGAAGTTGGAAGTAAAAAAGGTTGGTAAATCTTCTTGCATACGATACTGAAGAATGACTTGCAAGACTTCATCACGGACCCAAGGTGTTGACTGTTCCGCACCAATGTCATCCAAAATCAAGACTTCCGCTTGCTTGATTTCATCCACCAAATTCTTGACATTTCCATCACCGATAGCATTTTTGACATCAATGACAAAGCTCGGATAATGGAGAAGAGTTGATGAAACGCCACGTTTTTCTGACAAATCATGGGCTAGGGCAGCCACCATAAAGCTCTTTCCTACCCCAAAATCTCCATAGAGATAGAGACCTTTACGGTTTTCTGGATATTGTTCAACAAAAGTTAAGAGCTTTTCAAAAACTGGCAAGCGTCCTAAATCATCCAAATCAACTTGAGCTAGGCTAGCTTTTTTAAGACTAGCTGGAAGATTAATCAGTCTGAGACGGTTTTTGATAGCCGCTTCCTTCTCAGCCGCGATCAGTTCCGGGGTTTCCTCATAGGATACATCCGCGTAACCATGATTCATGACTAAAATTGGCTTATAACCTCGAGCAATATAGTCGGTATCTCCTCGAAGGAACTTATCACGCTCGGTGATGTATTGGTTAAACTTAGAGATACTACGATTCAATTCCTCTTGACTGAGAGATTCCTTCTGGATAAAAGCCGCAACATCTGGATCTTTTACAATCTGCTGGACCAAGTCCTGGTATTGAAAACGGCTGGGATGACCCTTAAGCACATCTCCTACACTTTCCATCTAGTCTCCTCCTTTTCCTAATCGAGCTAACATTTCTTTTTTCTTGCGTTCTAATTCCAAGCGAGTTTCTTCGCTGGTTTCATTTTTATATTCTGGATTACTCCATTTAGGAACATTGGTTTTTGCCTGGCTTGTCTTCGCTGTTTTTGATTCTTGCCCCTTTTGATTTTTTTCTCTAATTCGAAGCACAGCCTCTTCAGCAGTTCTGACTTTGTTATAAGAGTAATCATTGGCCACTTTCATGGCATATTTTTCATTGAGATTGGCCGAATCAACCTTGTTGAAGGTCAAAAGTATAACGACATTGATAACTTCATCAAGCAAGCCTAGGTCTGCCATCTGTTTTAGCAAATCGCGTTCAGCTTGGATAATTCCTGCATTTCGGGTTTGTTTGATTCCCGCTAAAAATTCTAGGGCCGTTTTACTTTTAGCTTCTCGGATAATGGTCGCTTCCTTAGGACTAAAATCCGATGAAACAGACTCTTGCGCTAATTTTTCACGCATACGCTTGATAGAAATGACTTGAGAAACTGCTGTTCCTTTTGCTAGCTGATAGGTCTCAAACCAGGTCCATTTTTTCTCATCAGCGATTTTAAATAACTCTAAAACATCTGACTGTTCATCTTGGAAACGGAGATTATCTCTCGCCATGAGCTGACGAAAATGCTCCAAATCAAAATCATTTTTAAAATCAGCTTTTACTGGTGTCTCATCATGACTAGCCAATTCTTCTATCTCTGGAAAGGCCTGACTCAAATGAACCGTCAAAGCTTCTCCGTCTGCAACCTCTTGACGTAAATCAGAAACTGCTGTATCGCCAATCCTTTTCTCCAACAAAGTACGATACACTGTATGATGCAAGAAGTCAGATTGAGAAAGTGTTGGATGAATAGCAAGTTCATAGCCGTCACCCTTTTGATAGAGGGTAACCAAATTGAAGGCTGTTAAGATTTTAAAAGCCTTTAAGAGTCTGTCCATCCCAAAATTGAGGTGGTTGAGGATTGATGCAAAAAGGTGTTCTTTTTGTCCATCATCCCAAAAAGCTAAGGTATAAAGGTAAAGACTCAGCGCATCCTGACCGATAATCGGGAGGTAGCACTGCACCAAAGTTGTGGGATCTTGCGACACCCGATTATTCTTTAGAAAAGAAAAACGATCATTAGGCTTCATTTATTTTTCCTTTTTCTTCTTTGAAGATTGCGTAATTTGTTTGAGAAGATTTTCGAGCTCGCTCACATCTTTAAAGCTACGATAAACACTAGCAAAACGAACGTAGGTGATTTCGTCTAGTTCAGCCAACTCTTCCATAACAAGAGAACCAATATCTTCACTTTGAATTTCATTATCATTGCGACTGAGGAGTTTTTGCTCGATACGATTGACCACCATACCAATCTCATCACTAGACACCGGACGTTTTTGAGCTGAACGGATAATCCCATTAAAGATTTTATCTCTGGAGAACTGCTCCCGTGTGCCATCCTTTTTGACCACAACTAGCGTTCTTTCTTCTACACGTTCATAGGTCGTAAAACGATGTTGGCATTCTTCACACTCACGTCTTCTTCTAATCGTATTTCCTTCTTCAGCCTGACGGCTATCGATAACACTTGATTTAGTAGCGCCACATTTTGGACAACGCATGCCTTCCCCTCCTTGTCGTTTTCTTTTCATTATACCATTTTTTGAGCAATTCCCAAAATAATTCTCCTTTTGGCTTGACAAGTTTTTTGTTTAGTTGTACTATTTAATTAACACAAGAGAAAAATAGAAAGGAGACCGTGATGTCCTGGACATTTGATAACAACAAACCCATTTATTTGCAGATTATGGATAAAATCCAACTGCAAATTATTTCCCACAAACTTGAGCCTAGTCAACAACTACCAACTGTTAGAGAATTGGCAAGTGAAGCTGGTGTCAATCCAAACACCATCCAACGCGCCCTATCAGACCTGGAAAGAGAAGGCTTTGTATACAGCAAGCGGACTGCTGGCCGCTTTGTCACAGAGGACTTGGACTTGATCTTCCAATCCCGCAAACAACTATCCGAAGAACAACTGCAACAGTTTGTCACAGCCATGGTAGAATTTGGCTATGAAAAAGAAGAACTACCTACTGTTTTGAGAGATTATATTGAAGGAGTTTAGACTATGACCTTATTAGAATTTGAAAATGTTTCAAAATCCTATGGACCAAATCCTGCCCTAAAAAATGTTTCCTTTGAAATCCCAGCTGGTAAGATTGTTGGTCTCCTTGGCCCAAATGGTTCTGGAAAGACAACCTTGATTAAGTTGATTAATGGCTTGCTCCAACCGGATGAAGGACGTATTCTTATCAACAACACCGAGCCTAGTCCCGAAACAAAAGCCATTGTGTCTTATCTACCTGACACGACCTATCTTAACGAGCAAATGAAAGTCAAAGAAGCTCTCACCTTCTTTAAAACCTTCTACAAGGATTTCAATCTTGATCGTGCTCAACACTTACTTCGTGACCTGGGTATCGACGAAAACAGTCGCCTTAAAAAGCTCTCCAAAGGGAACAAAGAAAAGGTCCAATTGATTCTTGTCATGAGTCGTGATGCTCGCTTATATGTCCTTGACGAGCCCATCGGAGGAGTTGACCCTGCAGCTCGTGACTATATCTTGAACACCATCATCAACAGCTACTCTCCAACTTCGACTGTCTTGATTTCAACACACTTGATTTCAGACATCGAGCCAATTTTGGATGAGATTATTTTCCTCAAGGATGGAAAAATCGTCCGTCAAGGAAATGTGGATGATATTCGCTACGAATCTGGAGAGTCTATCGATCAGCTCTTCCGTCACGAATTCAAAGCTTAGGTAAAGGAGATTCTTATGTTTTGGAATTTAGTTCGTTATGAATTTAAAAATGTCAACAAATGGTTTTTTGCCCTCTATGCAGCTGTACTATCCCTATCTGTCATCATAGGAATTCATGGTAGTGCCTTATCAAACACCTATTACCAAGACAAGGGTGTTGTCATGTTATTCTTTCTAGCTCTGGTTTTTGGGGGCCTCGTTATTACTCTGAGTATTTCAACCTTAATTTTGATCATTCAACGATTTAAGGGGAGCGTTTACGACCGTCGTGGCTATCTGACTCTCACCCTTCCAGTATCTGAACACCAGATTCTCTCTGCTAAAATCCTTGGAGCCTTTGTCTGGTCTTTGACAAGTACAGTGGTCTTTCTTTTGAGTCTTTACATCATCATTGCCATGATTAGCCCAGATGTTTTCATATCGTCCTTATTCAAAGATGTTTTCGACTACTATCTAGGCAATTTATGGTTAACCCTGACAACCTATATCTTAAATACCCTTGCCAGCATCCTTTGTATCTACTTGTCTATTTCTATCGGTCAACTATTTGATGAATACCGTACAGCTCTAGCTGTTGTAGCCTATATTGTCATTCAAACTCTCATTGGATTTAGCGATCTTTTCTTAAATATTAGTGTAAATTACACCTCTTTGCTCACTTATGAAATCGTTAAAGATATCATTTTGATTGTTGTCTACTATATCGGTACCTACTACATCTTGAAGAATAAAGTCAACCTTCAATAATCAATAACCCCTAGCAGATAAAGTTTTGCTAGGGGATTTTTATTGTTAAACAGATAAAAGGCCAAGAGATACTTGACCTTTAACTTAATATTAAACCAGCTACGATGGGACTGATAAAGACATAAAGCAAACCTGTGACACCGATTGCCAAGCCGGCCATGGCACCAGCCACTGATCCATAACGGAAGGCTGTCCCAGTTCCAACGGCGTGACCTGTTCCTCCTAGAGCCAAACCGGCAGCTACTGGGTCATCTATTTTCAGCCATTTCAAAAGTGTCGGTCCGATAACGCTAGTCAAAATACCAGTCGCTACTACTACGACCAAGGTAATTGTTGTGATCCCTTGTAGCTTTTCCGTGATTCCAACCGCCATCGCAGTCGTTACTGACTTTGGAAAAAGTGAAATCGCCAAGAAGAAATCCATGCCGAAAAATTTGGCGACTAGTGCTGTAAAAGTGGTATTCACAATGACTGCTAGAAGACTGCCTAGCAGAATACTTCTAACATGGTGCTTCATGAGGTGAAAACTCTTATAGAGTGGAATACCGAGTGCTACTGTTGAGGGTACAATCAGGTTATTCAGATAAACCCCACCTTGATAATAGGCAGCGTAAGAAATACCAGTCAATTTCAGAAACGCTATGATAAACAAGGTCGCTAGTAGCAAAGGAGTTGTCAGAGGATGAGGGTAGCGTCTAAAGATAATCATGCCTCCGAGATAGGCTAGGATAGACAGAGCTATCCCAAAAAGTGGATTGGATACAAATTCGCTCATTTGGCACCTCTTTCTTCGTAATCACCTTCATAACGCTTTTTGATAAACTGAACGACCAACGCAATCAAAATGATATTGATGACTGCCGCAAAAAAGACAATCAAGATAATTGGTAATAAATAAGGAGCAATCACATCAAATTTCTCCATAATCCCAACTGCAGGAGGCAGAAAGAGGATGGTCATGTTGGCGAGAAGAAAATTCCCAACCATGTTGACATGTCGTACCCGCAGCCACTTGAACTGCAAGGCCAGAAATAAAATAATCAAACCGATAATGCTTCCAGGGATAGGCAAATGGAAAAGAACAGAAATTCCCTCACCAATCAGCGAAATCACAAAGAGAATCATTAACTGAACATATAACTTCATCGTTTACTCCACAAATAGACTTTCTGCATACCAGTTTACTCCTTTTTCAGAAAATTTCAAGGAAATACACAAGAAACATCCTTCTTGCTATCTCATGGAAAAAGTTGTATACTAATTGCGTGCGCAAGCATCTCAGATAGGCAAATCTGTTTATAACTACCATATAGAAAGGAGATTGATATGACTTACTTAGAAAAATGGTTTGACTTCAACCGCCGACAAGTAGAGCTAGAAGCTCTTTTAGAGCAAACGATTGCTGAGCAGAGTGACCAAAGCCTAACGCTTAAAGAATTCTATCTCTTGCACTTTTTAAATCAGTCTCAAGAAAAATCTTTGAGACAGATTGACCTGCCTGACAAACTCCATCTGAGTCCAAGTGCTGTATCACGAATGGTGGCACGCCTAGAAGCCAAAAACTGTGCTTTACTTAGTCGGAGATGTTGTGACCAGGATAAGCGAGCTAGTTTTATCTGCCTCACTAAGGAGGGTCAGACAACTCTTGCCTATCTACAAAAGGCTGTAGAAGAAAGACTGGAAACTAGTCTTGATTTCATTTCTTAATCAGATTTTCAAAAAAAGTTGCGTGCGCAATCAATTTTCTTGACATTCCTTTTTCTGAGGAGTAAAATGAAAACATAATTTAGCAAAGGAGAATCCTATGATTGAAATCACTTATCTAGATGCCAGCAAGCAAGAGAGAACCATGACCTTCGAGTCATACGAAGAATTTGAGCGTTCTCAGCAAGCCTGTTTGATTGGTGTCGCAGACTACTACCCAGTTCAAAAGTTAACCTATAAGGGACATACTTTGGACTACCATGGGACTTATGGAGATGTCTTCTTCTATCTCATGAAACAAGATTTAAGCCAATATAATTAAAAAGGAGAAATACTATGGCAAAAGCAATTACAGATGCAACATTTGAACAAGAAACTAAAGACGGATTGGTCTTGGTAGACTTCTGGGCAACTTGGTGTGGTCCATGTCGTATGCAAGGTCCAATCTTGGACAAATTGTCTGAAGAACTTTCAGAAGATGTCTTGAAAATCGTTAAAATGGATGTTGACGAAAATCCAAACACAGCTCGTTCATTCGGCATCATGTCTATCCCTACTCTTCTCTTCAAGAAAGATGGACAAGTTGTTAAACAAGTGGCAGGTGTCCACACAGCTGAACAAATCAAAGCCATCGTTGCTGAATTAAGCTAATCAAAAAAGAGACCAAATGCATTCATTTGGTCTCTTTTTTCTTGCCCTTTGCCATTTTTCAAAAAATATGCTAGACTGTAACTAGAATATTACGATGTTTGGGACATGCCATCGCTAAAAAAAACCTCTACTTGGTATTTTTTAGCTCCCTCTAGGGAGCTTTTTGCGTGCTCTGAACATTTCCCATTTTGGAAGGAGTACTATGAAACGTCAATCAGCCTTGGTCGTCTTTAGTGGCGGTCAAGATTCAACAACCTGCCTTTTCTGGGCCAAGCAACACTATAAAAGGGTCGAAGCCGTTACCTTTGCCTACGGTCAACGCCACCATTTAGAAATTCAAGTGGCCAAAGAAATCGCTGAGGAACAAGGAATTCGTCATCATATCCTAGATATGTCTCTGCTAGGACAAATTACTGAAAATGCCTTGACTTCAGATTTAGAAATTGAGCAAAAAGAAGGAGAGGTTCCTAATACCTTCGTTGACGGTCGCAATCATCTCTTTCTGTCCTTTGCGGCAGTTCTTGCCAAGCAGCGTGGAATTACGGATATCGTGACAGGAGTGTGCGAAACAGACTTCTCAGGTTATCCTGACTGTCGGGATGTCTTTGTCAAATCACTCAATGTCACGCTCAACCTTGCTATGGATTACGACTTTGTGATCCAAACGCCTCTCATGTGGCTAGACAAGGCTGAAACTTGGGAATTAGCTGACCAACTTGGTGCCTTTGACTACGTTCGTGAGAAGACTTTGACCTGCTACAATGGGATTATCGGTACTGGTTGTGGAGATTGTCCTGCCTGCCATCTACGCCAACATGGTTTAGAGGTTTATCTCTCTCAGAAAGGAGAGGCCTGATGTTTTTTGCCCCCAAAGAAATCAAACAAGAAACTGGGGAATCTCTTGTCTACAATCCTCACAGAACCTTAGTCTCAAAAGAATTTACCTTCGATGCTGCCCACCACCTCTTTCACTATGAAGGAAAATGCAAATCCCTACACGGTCACACCTATCATCTGCAAATCGCTGTCAGTGGATTTTTAGATGATAGAGGTATGACCTACGATTTCGGAGACATCAAAGCTATCTACAAGGACTACTTAGAGCCCCACTTGGATCATCGCTATCTCAATGAAACCCTGCCCTACATGAATACGACTGCTGAAAATATGGTTTACTGGATTTTCCAAACCATGAGCCAAGAGTTGCCAGACGAGCGCGGTCTCCGTTTGGAATATGTTCGCCTCTATGAAACTCCGACTGCCTTTGCGGAGTTTAGACGGGAGTGGTTAGATGACTAAGGAACGTGTCCTCAAACTACCAGTTCTGGAAATTTTCGGCCCAACCTTTCAAGGCGAAGGTCGTGCTATTGGCCAGAAAACCATGTTTGTCCGCACTGCTGGTTGCGACTACCACTGCGACTGGTGCGATTCCGCCTTTACTTGGGACGGTTCTGAAAAACCAATTCGCATGACAGCTGACGAAGTAATCGCTGAGTTAGACAAACTAGGAAGCTACGACTATGTCACCCTATCTGGGGGAAATCCTGCTATCCTAGCAGCCAACATGGCCGAATTGGTCACCAAGCTCAAGGAACGTGGTATCACTCTTGCTGTTGAGACCCAGGGATCCCGCTGGCAAAATTGGTTAAAAGATATCGACCAAGTCACTCTGAGTCCTAAGCCTCCTTCCTCCAAGATGGAAGTCAACTTTGAGACCTTGGACTTTATCGTTTCCCAACTAGACCCAGACAAAGTAACCTTTAAAATCCCTGTCTTTGATGATGCCGATCTAGCCTTTGCCAAGGGTATTCAAGAACGCTACCAACCAGATGTCCTCTTCTTATCGGCGGGAAATCCTGAGCCCAAGGCTACAGGCAATATTGTCCAAGACCAACTGGACCGCCTCAAAGAACTCTGGGAACGTGTCGCTACCGACGATAGCTGGGGCAATGTCCGCGTCCTTCCTCAACTCCATACCCTCCTCTACGACAACCAACGTGGTGTTTAAGATTAGAAAGAAAAAATCATGTCACAACAAGAAGAAATGAAAAACCTCAGCCTCCTCGGCAACAAAGAAACCAACTACATTTTCGAATATCAACCCGAAGTCCTCGAATCCTTTGACAATCGTCATGTGGAAAATGACTATTTCATCAAGTTCAACTGCCCTGAATTTACCTCACTTTGTCCCATCACTGCTCAGCCAGACTTTGCAACTATTTATATTTCCTACATTCCTGACAAGCTCTGTGTCGAGTCAAAATCCCTCAAACTCTACCTCTTTAGCTACCGAAACCATGGAGATTTTCATGAAAACTGTATCAACACCATCGGGAAAGACTTGGTCAACTTGCTAGACCCTCGCTATTTAGAAGTCTGGGGAAAATTTACACCTCGCGGTGGCATTTCAATCGACCCCTACTACAACTACGGTAGACCTGGAACCAAGTATGAAGGCTTGGCAGAACAACGCCTCTTCCAACATGACCTCTATCCAGAAAAAATTGACAACCGCTAAACTCATACTCAATGAAAATCAAAGAGCATACTAGGAAGCTAGCCGCAGGTTGCTCAAAGCACTGCTTTAAGGTTGTAGATAGAGCTGACGTGGTTTGAAGAGATTTTCGAAGAGTATCATACGAAAAAGCCCTGTTCCTCAAGATGAGGAGCAAGGCTTTTTAAGTTTCAATTATTCTTCAGTTCCAAGGAAACTTTTAGCAACAAGAGCTGCAAGAACTCCACCAACGATTGGTGCAAGGATAAAAATCCAAACTTGTTGAAGAGCTGCGCCACCTACCAATACAGCAGGAGCCAAGCTACGAGCTGGGTTTACTGAAAGTCCAGTGACGTTCAAACCAGCTAGAATCAAAGCTGTCAATGACAAACCGATCACCAATCCAGCGATTGCGCCATTACCTTTGCTTGCTGAAGTCACAGTCATGATCACCAAAACAAACAAGAATGTTGCGATTGTTTCAAACAAGAAACCACCAAAGACAGTGACACCATTTGCCAAGGCATTTTCACCAAGACTTGCAGTTGACATACCTGAATTTGCCAAGAGGAAGAATACAGCTCCAGATGCAAGGAAAGCACCAACTACTTGACCAAGAATGTAGTTTACAAGCTCTGAAGATGACAAACGTTTGTTTACAAACATAGCGATAGAAACAGCTGGGTTCAAGTGAGCACCTGAAACAGTTCCGATTGAGAAGGCTGCGACTACGATTGCCAAACCAAAGGCAAGAGCAATCCCAAGGTGCCCAAGTCCTTCAACACCATTTCCAAAAACAACAGCTCCTGTTCCGATGAACACAAGCATAAATGTACCGATTAATTCAGCAACAAATTTTTTCATAATTAGTCTCCTTTATTTCAAACTATGTATTAGTCTATCAAATGAAGGAAAGGGTTTCAAGAAATGTGCTTGGAAAATATTGTGCGCATTTTACTTTTAAACCAACGTTTTATTTCTCTGACTCTATAAAGGAGACCCTTCGATACTTTATTCTTGAAAAATATTAATTTCTCTTAAAACCAGTCTTTGTTTGACACAAATTTCACAAAGTTGTATAATGAAAAGTGATAGGGCTTCTTTCGGAAACTTATCACTACTCACTTATAAACCTTTTGCTGTTCTTTTTGAACGTTTGAACGGTATCATGGATACCAAAGGAGGAATCATATGTCTAAAGTAGCTATTGTTACAGGTGCAGGTCAAGGAATCGGTTTTGCAATCGCAAAACGCTTGGTCCAAGATGGTTTTAAGGTTGGGGTATTAGACTATAATGCTGAAACAGCTGAAAAAGCAGTTGCTGAATTGTCATCAGAGAATGCTTTAGCTGTTGTAGCAGATGTGTCTAAACAAGCAGAGGTTGCTGCAGCTTTCCAAAAAGTTGTAGACCATTTCGGAGACTTGAACGTTGTGGTAAACAACGCTGGTGTCGCTCCTACTACACCTCTGGATACAATTACAGAGGAACAATTCGCCCGCACATTTGCTATTAACGTCGGTGGTGTGATTTGGGGAGCACAAGCTGCTCAGGCTCAGTTCAAAGCACTAGGTCACGGTGGTAAAATTATCAATGCTACTTCCCAAGCAGGTGTTGTCGGAAATCCAAACTTGGCTGTATATGGCGGTACAAAATTCGCTGTTCGCGGTATTACTCAAACATTAGCACGTGATTTAGCTGACTCAGGCATCACTGTTAACGCTTATGCTCCAGGTATCGTTAAAACACCAATGATGTATGATATCGCTCACGAAGTTGGGAAAAATGCAGGAAAAGACGACGAATGGGGTATGCAAACATTCGCAAAAGATATTACATTGAAACGCCTATCTGAGCCAGAAGATGTCGCTGCAGCGGTTAGCTTCCTTGCTGGACCAGATTCAAACTACATTACAGGTCAAACCATTATCGTCGATGGTGGTATGCAATTCCATTAAGATAAAAAAAGAGGTTGGAAAATAATCCAACCTCTTTTATCATCTCTATGATTCCAATTTCCAGAGTCATTTTTTTGTTAGTGAAAATAATCTTTCTTCAAGACTAGGAATAATTGGAAAGGAACATGGCATGATTAAAACACTATTTTTTCTTCTTCGGATTTAAATCTTCAAAAGATGTACTATTTTTACTAATAGTCTCGCTAATTGCTTTTTGTCCTAAACCATTAATTGAGCTATCCATTTGTGCTGCTAAAGTCGTTACAGCTGTCTTATTTGTCATAGCAAGAATCCCTATCTCCTCATCGTACTTATCTACAATATCCTTTCTACCTGATATTATCGGAGGAGCGCAAAATGCTTTGATAGCTGCTCTTTCCAATGTTTTTTTGATTTCTCGTATGGCTGATTCTGACATGGGGCCAATCAAAGCATCTATGACTAAATCCACTAGCATTTTTTCTGCTCCCTTCCTAACTCGTATAGATTTCTTCTTCGACTATAACTCTCTTCTAACTCTTTTTCTAAGCGAGAGCGCTCTTTTCGGTACTGAGTCTGCAATTCTTCATCTTTTGCCTCTATTTTAGCATATTGACGTAAATACTCACTCCTGGTCTCAACTGCATAAGATTCTAAGAGTATCAGAAATTGGTGGCGCTCTCTCTCATCTCCAGAATTCTTTTTACCAAAATCATAAGCAATGTTTTCAAACTCCTCATATAATCTGGTCAACTGAGAATGATTATCATCCAAATTTTCATAGGATTCTTCTAGTTTCTTCTTAGCAGTTCTATAGTCATCCTCCAAGGACAAAAGACCATCTTCTTGCTTTTTTATTTTAATTTGAATTTCTTCTAGTTTGTCCATTGATTAATATCCCTTGCCAAGCTTTCATCTCCTTCAACTGCTTGTTCAACACCCTTCTGAATATTCGTTTCCAAATCCGTAAAGGCTTTTACAATCTCAGCTGATTTACTTACTTTTTTATCAAAATGTCTCTGAGTCTCCCCCACAATACTATCATGCGTTACCCCAGCTTCTGCATAGACATCCTCTATCTCATCATAAGTTAACTCTGTGACGAACCAAGGAACTTCCTTACTTTTATCGTAGAGTGTTTCAGCATCCGCAACTGCTTTTTTCGCCACTGCCTCAATCTCACTGTGTCCGTTGCTGACGCTCTCTGTCATTGCTGTCGCAACAGCTGTTGCTTGGACGCTATCCAAGA
Organism: Streptococcus sp. HPH0090; assembly: GCF_000411475.1. Classification (GTDB taxonomy): domain Bacteria; phylum Bacillota; class Bacilli; order Lactobacillales; family Streptococcaceae; genus Streptococcus. The sequence continues at coordinate 136,748 of NZ_KE150465.1, forward strand.
AAAACATCTCATGGATACTTATACTACCATCTGATAAAAATTGAGTATTCAACTGCTTTAAAAGTCCGTTTTTGACGCCTTGTAGTTTCTTCAGAGTTTCATAGTTCTTCTTTTCAAGTCCAGTCATCTTCTCTGGACTCTGATTTTCCAAAATATCCTTGATTTGGTTAATTTGATTTTTATCATCCGTAATATCCGGATCAAGGCTGTGTCCACCAGAATTTTTAAGCAGATAATCTTCTCCCAAATATACTCCTAAAAGAGGCATAGAAGTATTGTTAAGAAAATCATCTTGAGTACGGATTCGTACTACTTGACCTGTGAATGTCTTTTGTTTATTGATTATCTTCTCCCTTGCTGAATCCCAGGGAGTCAGATAATCTGAAATTCTTTCTTTTGGCCCGATAAGACTCTCTAAATAGAGAGGCGCTGAGTTATATACCACAGTACGCCGAGCGTTATACTCTAAGGCCACCCTCTGAGCAACATTGCCTCCTAAAGAATGTCCAGTTAGGGTAATATTATCCCCGTATCTCTGTCGAATCCTCTCATAAAATTTGAAAGCTTCATCATAATGATAACCTCTTGCCAACCCAATACTTATAATATCCGTCTTAAAATCTGTAGGAAAGTCGGTGCTAGGATTCGTACCAGTGTAGGCAATAATCACCTCTCCACTATTTTTATCTAAAAAGGCTGTCCCACTAGTCCCAGTTAATGCATCTCTGAAATCATCAAGATATTCTAGATTATCAGGTATAACCTTCCTTCTTTGTGCATCTTTCACTCGCTCTTGAGCAGAAATATCTGGAAATGCAAATTCAGGACGTTCAGCTCTCCCTTTTTCAAACTCATAAGTCAAATTTGCTGCATCTAGAGTAGCAATTCCACTGTTCACATATTTTTCATCTTTCATTTTATTTCCTTTTAATTTGATACCGTTTCTATAAATGTATAAACATTATCATAGTGAACAGTTATAGAATAATAGTAATAATCGTCTTTTCGATATGAGCTTCCAAAACCTAATGTTGCTTGTTCATTTTCATCTTTTTTAAAATACTGATTAATAGTTTGATTTCGAACTAAATAATCAATATCAAAAGCTCCATTGTTCCCATTATAACTTTTGGCTTTCATAGATAACGAAGACAGAAAAGAGTGATCAATTGTTAGCTTTTGAAATAAAAATCCATCAAAAGGCCACAGTTCTTTCGCCTTCTTCTCATCAGAAAAGATAAATTCCCCGTTAATATAATCTACTTTTATAGTTTCTTCGGGCTTTTCAGTAATATCTTCAGAAGCACGTGTCTTAGTTAGAACTCCAGAAATCGTTTGATTGCTACTATCCCCTTGTAAAGTGATTTCGATAAGATAGGTTCCACGTTTTATATACACTTGATTTACTTTAAATCCCTCCGGAAATTGCTTAAACAAGTCACTCCGGAAATTGCTTAAACAAATCAAAGAGATTTTCAGTTGGATAAACACGACTGACCTCAGAGACTTTATTCTCAATCCATTCTCGGCTGTTCTTATTTTCTCCGCACCCTGTCTCTTTAAAATAAACCTGCTCAATCTCAAACCCTTCCGGAAATTGCTTAAACAAGTCAAAGAGATTTTCAGTTGGATAGACACGACTGACCTCAGAGACTTTATTCTCAATCCATTCTCGGCTGTTCTTATTTTCTCCACATCCTGCCAATCCTATCATTATCAATCCTCCTAAAAGTACCATTGTGAGAAATATGCGTTTTTTCATAACCTTCTCCTTATTTATAACATTCAATTAAACAACTAATCATAGTTCCCTTATAGTATACCATAAAAGCAACATTTCCTTGCATCTTGTTCAAATTCGTAAGTTAGATTAGAAGCATCTAAAGTAGCGATCCCACTACTCACAATCCTTTTATCTACCATTTAATTTCCCCTTAATTCGATACCGTTTCTCTAAAATAATAGCCATCATTAAAATCAACAGTAATAGAATAGTAATAAAAATCATCTAATCTCAAAGAACTACCAAATCCTAGCACTGTTTCAGCTTGTTGCTGTTTATTAAAATATTGGTTAATCGTTGTGTTTTTAATAATATAATCTATATCAAAAGAACCATTGTTTCCGTTAAAATGTTTGTTTTTTAATGATAATTTGCTTAAAAATTCTTTATCTATATCAAGTTTTTGAAACAAGAAACCATCAAACTTCCATATTTTTTTAGCGGTTTCTTCATCAGAAAAAACAAATTTGTTGCCTACATATTGAACGCTTACTACCACTTCATCGCTCTTTGGTGTATCATCCTTCGCTGGAATTTTAGCAAGAGTACCCGTTATTGTACGCGATGTTGCATCTCCTTTCAGTTTAATTTCCGTAATGAAATCATCTGGTCCATCACTCTTCTCTTTAAAATAAACCTGCTCAATCTCAAATCCCTCCGGAAATTGCTTAAACAAATCAAAGAGATTTTCAGTTGGATAAACGCGACTGACCTCAGATACTTTATTCTCAATCCATTCTCGGC
>NZ_KE150465.1:140349-141155 GCF_000411475.1 Streptococcus sp. HPH0090
ATCAATCCTCCTAAAAGTACCATTGTGAGAAATATGCGTTTTTTCATAACCTTCTCCTTATTTTTGATATTCAATAAAACAGTTAACCGTAGTTCCCATATAGCATACCATAAAAGCGATTTCCCCTTGCATCTTATTCAAATTCATAAGTCAAGTTCGCTGCCTCCAGAGCTGGAATTCCGCTATTGGCCATTATATACCCCCGCATTTGATACCGTTTCTCTAAAATAATAACCGTCTTTATAATCTACTAAAATTGAGTAATAGTAATAACCCTCATTTTGTAGAGAACTTCCAATTTCAAGTGTAGATTTTTCAGAATCGTTTTTATGAAAATAATTATTATTTATTTTATTTTCCATAAAATATAAAATACTAAAACCATTAGTTATACTATCATACGATTTCTCTTTTAATCTTAGCTTAGACAATTCAGTTTTATTTAAAGCTAGTTTTTGAAACAAGAAACCATCAAACTTCCATATTTTTTTGGCGGTTTCTTCATCAGAAAAAATAAATTTGTTGTCTACATATTGAACACTTACCACCACTTCATCGCTCTTTGGTGCATCATCCTTCGCTGGAATTTTAGCAAGAGTACCCGTTATTGTATGCGATGTTGCATCTCCTTTCAGTTTAATTTCCGTAATGAAATCATCTATTCCATCACTCTTCTCTTTAAAATAAACCTGCTCAATCTCAAACCCTTCCGGAAATTGCTTAAACAAATCAAAGAGATTTTCAGTTGGATAAACACGACTGACCTCAGAGACTTTATTCTCAATCCATTCTCGGCTGTTCTTATT
>NZ_KE150465.1:141685-379911 GCF_000411475.1 Streptococcus sp. HPH0090
TATTTTCTCCGCATCCTGTTAATCCCATCATGATCAATCCTCCTAAAAGTACCATTGTGAGAAATATGCGTTTTTTCATAACCTTCTCCTTATTTATCATATTCAACAAAATAGCTAATCATAGTTCCCTTATAATATACCATAAAAGCAACATTTCCTTATATCTTACTCAAAGATTCGACGCATCCAGAGGTGGAACATTACTATTTGGCATCTATCTACTCCATATTTTTACTTTTTCCTGTTATAAGTTCTGAATGAGATATATTTTCTCCGTCAAAAACCACAGGATAACCGTATTCATAGCCAATAGTTGCAGAGCGATCTGCACTAATAAAAAGATCTAACGACTCGCTTGATTGTATATGGAAGTAGTCCTGAATAATTTTACTATTTACATTTTTATAAGTAATAGAAGCATCACCAGTCTCCCAATTATAGTACGTTTTTTTGAGCTCAAATCGAGATAGAGCTGTTTTATTTAGTTCTAACTTTTGAAATAAAAAACCATCATAAAACAAATCATCTTTAGAAACTTCTAGATTCAAAAATTCTAATCCTTTTTCAGTGTACACAATACGGCTTTCTAAAAGCACTTTTTCTTCATAAGGATTACCTCGAGCTTCAATTCTTTTAAAATTGCCAGTTATTTCTTTTGTTTCTGCATTTCCTACGAGTTCAATCTTCTGATAACGAGAATAGTCCTTCGTCTCATCGTAAGTATCAATACTTCTAATCTCAAACCCTTCCGGAAATTGCTTAAACAAGTCAAATAGATTCTCGGTTGGATAGACACGACTGATCTCAGAGACTTTATTCTCAATCCATTCTCGGCTGTTCTTATTTTCTCCGCATCCTGTTAATCCTATCGTGATCAATCCTCCTAAAAGTACCATTGTGAGAAATATGCGTTTTTTCATAACCCTCTCCTTATTTTTGATATTCAATAAAACAGTTAACCGTAGTTCCCTTATAATATACCATAAAAGCAATTTCCCCTTGCATCTTATTCAAATTCGTAAGTCAGATTAGACACATCTAAGGTTGGAATTCCACTGTTAACCGATTCTTTTTCTCTCATTCTTTCGCATGCTCCTTATTTATAATCAGGTCAATCAGGATGTTTTAAAAGTTAGCAAATTAATTATAAACACTATTTCTATCATCTATCCAACTTGAAACTATCTCACTCATTCCATCATTTGGGTTATCCTTAAAAGCAATATTAACATTCAATCGATAACCTTTTGTATTATTATAAGATTCCGCTCCACTTATTGATAAGATGTGTTCTCCTTTTGAATTAAGGAAATTATTTATCGTAGAGTCATCACTAAAATAATAGATTTCAAACACATTGCGATTTGAAAAATAATGAAACTTTTCAAGCTTCATTTGAGATAAAACATCTCTATTCAAACTTAATTTTTGGAATAGAAAACCTTTATAATCCCAAATTTTTTCCGCTACCTCATTGTTAGAAAATATAAATTCACCATCTTTATATTCTACATCAACATGCTCTTTCACTTCTTCTTTATATGGATTAGTAGAGATTTGTATAGTCTCTATCTTTCCTTTTATGGTTTGATTTTCTGCATCTCCATCTAAAGAAACTACTGTTCTGAGCGAATCCTTATAGAATGTTTGAGTAATGTTGAACCCTTCTGGAAATTGCTTAAACAAATCAAAGAGATTTTCAGTTGGATAAACACGACTGACCTCAGAGACTTTATTCTCAATCCATTCTCGGCTGTTCTTATTTTCTCCGCACCCTGCCAATCCTATCATGATCAATCCTCCTAAAAGTACCATTGTGAGAAATATGCGTTTTTTCATAACCTTCTCCTTATTTATGATATTCAATAAAACAGCTAACCGTAGTTCCCATATAGTATATCATAAAAGACTGATATGACTGTTCCCTCGCTCACGTAGAATCCCTGTCTAATTCATTTTAAAGCACTGTAATCCTAAAAGTCATGATATAATAGGCAGTGAATAACAAGCATTACTTAAAGGAGAAATGTATGAAAAAATCGTTTAGACTTTGTTGCCTAGCTTGTGTGACAACACTAGCTTTGGCCCTTGGCGCTTGCTCATCAAAGCCATCTACTAGTTCTACAAATAATTCAAACAATCAGGCTTCCACATACCATAAGAAAGATGTAACTGGTCCTGCTGCTTCATTTGATTGGAATGCCAAAGTTGAACCTACGAACTATGAGAGAACCTTTGTTGAAACCAACAGTGGCAGTCAATTTAATAAAACTTTAGACCGTACTAAAGAAGCAGCTGAGAATCTTGAAAAAAAGAAAAAGGAAATTTCGGATCCTAAGGTTCAAACAGCCCTCAAATTAGTGGATGCCGTCTTTGTCAATCAAGAAAATCTTGACCTAGTTGTGAAAGCAGCGGGTGCTAGCAATCAAGAAGAGTTATTTGATAAGATTTGGAACGAATATTTAGTCCCTGAGTTAACTAAAATCCGTCCGAATTTTTCAAATGATACGGTCTTTGAGTATAAGGGAGAAAAATATCCTCTTAAAATTTATGCACCAATGTTTTTCAAGGTCAACACCAATGCTCTAGGAAAAGCCGGAGCCTATACTCTTGAAGATTATAAAGTAGAAGGTGACATGGTTTATTTGAAATTTATGTCCCCAGCTGTAGACACCTACCAATACGAAGTGAAAGCCTCTTATCACACAGCCAGTCTCGAATTCTTTCAAGGACTGGTGGAAGAACAACAAAAGGTTCTTGAAACAGACTATGCTAAAGCCATGAATATTCGTTTTGTATATCAATTGGCCGCTCTTGATTTTAATGCAGACAATTACGTAGATTTAGAAGGAATGGACTATCTTGATCGAAATCCACATTATCTAGCGATAAAAGTTGATAGCAACGGAGATGCTAGCCTTGATAATGAAAATCTCGCCAACCTTTTACAAATTAACATGAAGGCTTCAAATGAAGCCAATAAAGGAAAATTTGAGTAAGCTTTATCATAACAAAAAATCACCTTTTCTAGGTGATTTTTTCATAGTCTCTTATTTTTCCAATTCAAGCAAAACACTTATGGCAGATAAGGCGTAAAGTGGCGCTGTTTCTGCTCGTAGGATGCGAGGGCCAAGTCCTGCTAGGACTGCTCCTTTGGTTTCAAAACTTTCAATTTCTGCAGGGGATAAACCACCTTCTGGACCAAAGATAAAGAGCAGTTTAGCTTCTTTTTCTAGTCCAGCGACAGCTTGGATGAGGGCAGCTGATTCTCCTTCTTTAGCTGACTCTTCATAGGCCACCACGATGCGGTCAAACTGGTCGAGCTGAGCTAGAATGTCTGCCTTTTTTTCAAAAAGGGTAATGCTCGGTACCAAATTCCGCTTGCTTTGCTCGGCTGCTCCAAGGGCTATTTTTTCTAACTTCTCAACCTTTTTGCCCAATTTCTTGCCATCCCATTTTGCGACAGACCAGTCTGCGGGAAAGGCCCAGATTTGACTAGCACCCAGTTCTGTCACCTTTTGAGTGATGAACTCTAGCTTATCTCCCTTGGGAAAGCCTGATGCGATGGTCACTTGGACTGGCAGTTCTACATTGTCAGCTAATTCCTCAACCAGCTCCAATTGACGCGCCTCTACATTAACCACGCGCGCCAATCGCTTGATCCCATCATCAAAAACTAAAGTCACCTCATCCTCTTCTTTTAAGCGCATAACCTGAAACATGTGCTTGCTGGTTTCCTTGTCCTCGATGGTGACAGGTGAGCTAGCCAAACCTTTTACAAAATACTGTTGCATGCTAGCCTCCAATCACACCAGAGATATCCTTAGTTTTTTTGAAGACACAGGCATTCCACTCCCCTTGGTTCATGTGGGTTTCAAGGAAAAATCCAGCCGTTTCTGCTGACTCACGCACCATCTCCCACTTGTCCTTGATAATGCCACTCATGATGAGATAGCCTTCATCCTTGACCAAGCGATAAGCATCATCCGTCAGATGAATGAGGATATCCGCCAAGATATTAGCCACGATGACATCTGCCTCAATCTCCACGCCCTTGAGCAAATCACCTGGCGCCACATGGATATTTTCCATGCCAGGATTGAGCTCAATATTTTCCTGAGCGACTCGAACCGCTACATCATCCAGATCATAGGCAAAGATTTCCTTGGCACCCAGAAGTGAGCTAGCAATAGAAAGGACACCGGAACCTGTCCCCACATCTAGCACCGTTTCGCCACCGCGAAGAACCTGCTCCAAGGCAAAGAGACTCATCTTGGTCGTCGGGTGAGTTCCTGTCCCAAATGCCATACCTGGATCTAGCTTGATAATCTTCTCGCCAGCAGTCGCCTCATAGTCTGTCCATGACGGTACGATGGTCAAGTCATGGGTGATACGAGCTGGTTCATAGTATTTCTTCCAATTATCTGCCCAATCTTCCTCAGCTAAGGCAGTGGTGCCAATCTTGACTTCACCCAAATCCATAAAGTCCGTCAATTCTGCTAGACGCGCCTGCAAATCCGCTTCAACAACGGCTACATCAACCGTGTCCGGGTAGTAGGCCGTCACCACGATATCTTCCTGTTGCTCAACTTCTGGGAAAATCTCACCGAATCGGTCCACATTTCCCACATAGTCCATGCTATCTTCAATTGCTACCCCTTGGGCACCTAACTCAATCAAGAGATTGGAAACTAATTCCTCCCCCTCACGCTTGACTGTAACTTTTAACTCTTGCCATGTTTCCATCTGATTCTCCTTAACAATCCATTGTTTCTTCTAATTCTTTTAAAGTCTTGCCGTCCTTATTTTTCCAATCCGTTCGTCCATTCGTAGTCATTCCTAGCACAAAAGCAGCTGCATAAGATGGACTGGAGAACAGTTGTTTTTCTTGTAAAACACCATCTTTAATCACATTTGATTTGATTAATTCCTCACGCAATTCTTTTAGACTTGCTGGTATTGCGGGTGAATCAACTTCATCAACTTGACTTCCTTCTAAAACAACAAACCCTTCTGAAGTATGTTCACAGATAGCTTCAATCATTCGATTTGATTTCTTTGTTTTTCGCTTCAAATAGAGATAAGTTGAATTTTCATCAGAAACATTCTGACCTGTTTTCTTGGTCATAGGAACAAACACTCGGTACCCTAAGGTTCCTACAATCATCAAAGTATTTTCTACAACCTCATCCAACTCGGATTGCTTTTCTTCTGTTACATTCCCAGAATTGGGCTCATTCCCATTTTTTACAATGAAGCGCCCCGCGTCCTTTGCTAGTTGTGTAAATTTATTTTCCAAGTAACTAATTTCCGTGGGTCCAAAGGAGTTATTCTGCGTCGTCAAAATAATGACATCATTAAAATAATCTGCATGGTTGTCACGAGTATGTTCCTGAACACGTAAAAGGACACCTTCACCATTTTTGCGATTCGTCGCCTGACCGATGTAGGTAACATCCTTTTGCTTATCCTCATTACGACCAAATAGAAAATAAATGCCGCTTTGCTTCATTTCATCACGTGATTTTAAATCTGCCAATTGAATTCGAGGAATTTTATAAATCACCCCTGTCCAATTCGACAAGGTACATTTAATTATCCCAGTAACTTCTCCATTCATGAGAAACATATTGATATTCTTACTAAGATTTGGCATCTACCTTTCTTCCTCCAAATAATCCCTCAATCTCCCCTGTAGCTGAGGTACTGCCTGTCTAGACTTCAAAAATTCCTCAATATTCATCAGTTTATAGGCCTGCCCTTCATCTCCAAAGGTGATATTGTCAAATTGTTCTTGTCTTAGCTGACCAACCATAAAGACCGATTGCTTGTCTTTAAAGATTACGCTAGGATAAATCTTGCTCCAAAGCAGACAGTCTTCATCTAAATGAATTCCCAGTTCCTCATAAACTTCACGCGCTGCGCACTCGAAAGGACTTTCGTTTCCTTCACGACCACCACCTGGCAACTCCCACATGTTGGGACAAGGGATATCGTCCTTGTCATCACGTAAGATAGTCAGGATTTTATCCCCACAAATCAAGGCAATCTTACAACCTTGGAAATCAGTAACTTCTATTTCCATGCTGGACTCCTAATATCTCGGATAAGGGTAAAATTCTCCTTCTTCCAAACCGACTTTCCCTTCTTCAAAGACTTCTTGGTTCCATTCCATGACGAATTCTTCTGCTTCTGGGTCTTCCAAAAAGTCCATGAGGGCATCTAGTCCAACCTCTGCAGTATCTTTAAGGAATAGCGCAAAATAAGCTAAAAATTCACGAGAAAAACCTTTCTTCGGCAGGTAAGGGATGACTGTGAGATAGTCTTCTGCATTAACTGTTGACTTGGCAGGGTTGTAAAAAAGTACCGCTTCTTCAAAAAGGATATCATCTGACGAAACCTCTCCGTCTTCATCTAACATCTCCACCCCTGCAGCATTTTGTGCCTCTAGCAAAAAACTCACTTCAACCGCATGATTGCGTTTGTCCCAGCTAATCTCATAGTCAAAAGGAAAGTTCTTGTCCAACTCTTCTTGTAAAACATCTAAAAATCCGTATGTTGCCATTTTGTCCTCTTTCTATACGACTCTTTAATCGCCCCGAATACTCGGAAATATGCTAAAATAGATACTACCATATTACCACATTCGTATCAGAAAATCCATGTTAGAAAGGACTGCTATGCCAGACAATCTCGCGCTTCGTATGCGCCCCAAAACCATCGACCAGGTCATCGGTCAAGAGCATCTGGTAGGCCCAGGAAAAATCATCCGCCGCATGGTAGAGGCTAACCGCCTGTCTTCCATGATTCTCTATGGGCCTCCGGGTATCGGAAAAACCAGTATCGCTTCGGCCATCGCTGGAACGACCAAATATGCCTTTCGAACCTTCAATGCAACTGTTGATAGTAAAAAACGTCTCCAAGAAATTGCTGAAGAAGCTAAATTCTCAGGTGGCCTTGTACTGCTACTAGACGAGATTCATCGTCTTGACAAGACCAAGCAAGACTTCCTCCTTCCTCTCTTAGAAAGTGGTCTAGTCATCATGATTGGTGCGACAACTGAAAATCCTTTCTTTTCTGTCACTCCAGCCATCCGCAGTCGTGTTCAGATTTTTGAGTTGGAACCCCTGTCTAACCAAGATGTTAAAGAGGCCGTTCAAATAGCCCTGATTGACCCTGAAAGAGGTTTTGATTTCCCAGTTGAGTTAGATGATGATGCCCTTGATTTTATCGCAACATCTACCAATGGAGATCTCCGTTCTGCCTTCAATTCGCTTGATTTGGCAGTTCTCTCCACCCCAGAAAATGATGACGGTGTCCGTCACATCACGCTCGACATCATGGAAAATAGTCTTCAGAGAAGCTACATCACTATGGACAAGGATGGAGACGGACACTATGATGTTCTATCTGCCCTGCAAAAATCCATCCGTGGATCCGATGTCGATGCTAGTCTCCACTATGCTGCTCGCTTGATCGAAGCTGGTGATCTTCCTAGCCTAGCTCGTCGTTTGACTGTGATTGCTTATGAAGATATTGGCTTAGCCAATCCCGAAGCTCAGATTCATACCGTAACTGCTTTGGATGCTGCGCAAAGGATCGGATTCCCCGAAGCCCGCATCCTCATTGCCAATGTCGTCATTGATCTGGCACTTTCACCTAAGTCTAACTCAGCCTACGTGGCTATAGATAAGGCCTTATCTGACCTTAAAACATCGGGTCATCTGCCAATTCCACGTCACTTGCGAGATGGACATTATAGCGGCAGCAAGGAACTAGGTAACGCCCAAAATTATCTCTATCCACATAATTATCCTGGTCACTGGGTCAAGCAAGAATACCTACCAGAAAAAATTCGTGACCATCACTACTTTTCTCCAGAAGATAGTGGAAAATACGAACGCGCCCTGGCTCAACGCAAGGAAACCATTGATAAATTACGAAACTTGTGAAATCCTTTTCAAAAATTTTAATTTTCCCTTGATTTTTTTTGAAAAAGTGGTATCATATAATCATAGAAACGCTGTGGTGTACGACTTCACATTTAAGTGTTGACCGACTATTTTTTGTATTATTAGGGAAACAAAAGTCTTCTAACAGCATGTAGGCCGTCTCACACGGAAACAGCTTCAGTTAGAGCGAGTTGCCCACCTGCTTAATTGCGCGGGTTCAATACAAACCGTGAAGTTTCGGCACCAATACAGCTTTTTATTTGCCTCCTTAGCTCAGTTGGTAGAGCAGTAGACTCTTAATCTATGGGTCACAGGTTCGAGCCCTGTAGGGGGCATCTAAATCAACAGGAAAAAGCCTTGATTTATAAGGCTTTTTTGCTTGTCTATAACTGATTTGCCCCATCATTTGCCCCACATTTTTTTATGAGCAATCTTTCCAAACATCTCTGATTACGAAAAACAAAAAAGCTATCCTACCTTTGCAAATTTGGATAAGATAGCAGAATATTTTAATGCAACTCCAACCCAACTATTTGGAACTAGTAAAGAGATTGAGTTAGAAAAGAGTGTTCTTGAATCTAATGAATACTCTGATAAAGTAAGTGAGATTTTAAAAGCTGTCAAATACATCGAAGATTTTCTAGAAACTGATGGACAGTACTTAGAGGATTTACTTTACTTAACAAGAGGCAACCAACTATACACAGAAGATGGAGAAGAGTTGTATATTGATCCAACTTCTCAGAAAAGAACACTTCATAACCAATATGAACCTGGTTTTATTGAAGCAAGGGATAAATCTCCACTAGAACTCTTAATTGAAAATAAGGAATTGTTTGATAAATAGAAAAAGCGAGGATAACCTCGCTTCAGATTGAAGTTAAAATCTTTAGAAGACACTTTTATAAGGACTTTGTCTTCAATCTGTGAAAAGGAGTGAAAACTCCTTTTCTTTTTGTAAGTCAGACTGAAACTTCCAAATTGTTTATTTATTTTATTGACATTTTCTATAAAAATAAGTACAATAGTTTTATTAGAAAACTATACTATATAGGGGGTATTGAAATGAAATTTTCTAATCGTTTACTGCTATTCCTTGCAGGAGTTGTTTTTGTCCTTTTAGGACTTTTCCTATTTACAAACCCAGTAGCTAATCTTGTTGCTTACAGCTGGTGGATTTCATTTGGTTTACTGGTTTCTTCTATAGCAGCTATTTTAGGCTATTTCTCTGCACCAAAAGAGCTTCGCTCACCTGTTTATCTTTTCCAAGGATTTGTTAGTCTTCTCTTAGCTCTTTACCTCGTTGCTTATGGCTTTGTGACCCTGCCGGTCGTCATTCCGACCATTGTAGGAATTTGGTTAATTGTAGAAGCCATTATTGCTTTCTTTAAAGGCAATCGTCTAAGATTGATTTTCCCTATTATTGGTAGCAATATCACGTGGGTAGCCTTGCTTGAATTTTTACTAGGTCTAGTGATTCTGTTCAATCCAGTGGCTACAGGTGTCTTTGTCGTTTATGTCATTGCCTTTTCAGTTTTAGTTACTGGCTTCACCTACATTATTGAGGCCTTTCGTAAATAGTCTAGTTGCTATTTCTATCGCATTCAAAAAAGCTGGGAAATCATATTCTCAGCTTTTTTGTCTCTTTAATTATCACTTTTTCGCATTCCATTCTGCGTAGAAATTTGTTTTTCCATTTTATTCTCCAATTTGATCTCGCACTGACATTTATTTATAACAAAACTATATATCTAGAATAGCATAATCATTAGGTATTATAGGTTTTCAAACAAAATACGAGTCATTCGTTTTTGCCCCACTTTTGCCCCATTTTTAAATCCTGACATTGAAAATACCTAAAAGTATTTCCCTAAAATCAGCTATATTTCAACATTTTTGTTTATTTTCAATATGAAAAGTTCTTACAAATCCATGTAGGGGGCATCTAAACAACAGGAAAAAGCCTTGATTTATAAGGCTTTTTTGCTTGTCATTTTGTTTTTTGTACCAAAAAGTTTATATTCACAAAATAAGCGACTCTCATCAAAGACTCGCTATTTATCTAACACCTCGATTTAATAGAAAAAAACACCTCACGGTGATTACTTATTATCAATCGTCCATTACTCCGCCTGTGAGTTGGTACATGAGGTAAATGTGTTCCAAGGTTTTTACCTTATCCATATGATCCACATCTTTTACGCCTCCCAAGGCTAGTAAAGGAACAAAACCGAAACATTGGTTATAAGACAAGGGACCATGTTTTAACACAGCCTGTCTATATAAATCCAGTTCAAAGTTATCAGTCACATATGAGTTATCTAAATACTGAAGAAAATATTTCAGGCTCTTGATAATAATGTCGCAGTCTTGAAGATTTTATTTTACAATACCAACAAATTCATTCTCTTCCCAAGTAATAATATCTCCAAAGGCTGTTACGAACATCGGAAAAAGAAGTAAGGAACTATTCATAATAATAGCCGTAGCAAATCTTTGCATTTTTGTCTTATCTTTTTTAAGATAGTACTATTAAAAAAAGAAAAGGTGAAAATCATGGAAACATATACACTTGCAAATGGGGTTGCTATTCCTAAAATTGGTTTTGGAACTTGGCAAATTGCTGAAGGCGAAGAAGCCTATAACAGCGTTAGCTTCGCACTTAAGGCGGGTTACACACATATTGATACCGCACAAATTTACGGTAACGAGGTTTCCGTAGGTAAGGCGATTGCTGATAGTGATTTGGCACGTGAGGATATTTTCCTAACCACCAAACTTTGGAATGATAAGCACGATTACGAGTTGGCTAAGACTTCTATCGATGAGTCTCTCGAAAGACTTGGTGTGGATTATTTGGATCTTTTGCTTATCCATTGGCCTAATCCAAAGGCGCTTCGTGAGAATGATGCTTGGAAGGCTGGCAATGCGGGTGCATGGAAGGCTATGGAAGAAGCCTACAAAGAAGGTAAGGTGCGTGCTATCGGTGTGTCAAACTTTATGCAACATCACCTAGAAGCTCTTTTTGAAACAGCTAAAATTGTTCCACATGTCAATCAAATCCTCTTGGCTCCAGGTTGTGACCAAGAAGACTTAGTTGACTATTGCCAAGAGCGCGATATCCTTCTTGAAGCCTATAGTCCACTAGGTACAGGTAGCATTTTTGGAAATGAAGATGTTGAAGCAGTGGCTGAACGTAACGGTAAATCTGTGGCACAAATTGCTCTGCGTTGGAGCCTCCAAAAAGGTTTCTTGCCACTACCTAAGTCTGTGACACCTAAAAATATAAAAGGTAACTTGGATATCTTCGACTTCGACTTATCAGAGGAAGATATGGCAGTCTTGGATAAGATTCAAGGCACCAAAACTCAGAATGATCCTGACACAGTTAATTTTTAATAGGATTTTAAGCAACTCGTCAGGGTTGCTTTTTAGCGTGTTTCTTTAGATTTGCTATGATGAAACTATCATTTTTTATTTATAGATGGGAGTTACGTAATGGAGTCTCGAAATCTTTTGCCTCAGAATACACGTACTTCATTATCAATCATCAAACACTCCGCCTGTAATCTGGTACATGAGGTAAATGTGCTCCAAGATTTTGACAATTCGCGCCACATGAAATTATTTAAGCATATCCTTTTCTCTCATTACCATTTTCTGTTATAATGAATTGTATTTCTAAAATAGAAAGGTATTAATATGACAACTCTTATTAAACATAAACGTGTAGAATTTTCAGAACTTTTTTATGACCTAGTTTTTGTTTTTGCAATTTCAAAAGTAACTACTTTAATTGAGCATCTTCATAACGGTATTTTGACTTGGAATTCTTTCCTTGATTTTTTCATAGCTGTCTTGGTTCTCACCGATTCCTGGATGATTCAAACCCTTTATACCAATCGCTATGGAAAGAACTCTTTATTTAACATGGTAATCATGTTTATCAAAATGGGAATTTTACTCTTTATAGCCAATATGATGGGACCTGATTGGCAACAATATTTTCATTATCTCTGTTGGGCTATTGGTACATTAACCTTTACCTTATTTTTACAATATTTGGTTGAATTTTTTAGAAAATCAACCGATAATGCTAATCGGGAAAGTATCAAAGGTTTTCTATGGATAACAGGTCTAGGAAGTTTAGGAGTCTATCTAGCAGCTCTTCTTCCTATTTACGTTGGGGTCTCTATCTTATTTGCTAGTATTCTGCTAACATTTATTATGCCAATTATCTTGCTTAGTAAAGATAAGCATTACCAGGTAAATCTCCCCCATTTAATCGAGCGCATCTCCCTTCTTGTCATTATTACGTTTGGAGAGATGATTATGGGGCTAGCTAACTTCTTTACAATCGAGAATTTCTCGATTTATTCGGTTCTTTATTTCATAATTATGATTTCTCTGTTCTTGTTTTATTTTGGTCAATTCGACCATGCTATTGATCAAAAATCTAATCAAAAGGGACTATTTCTAATTTACAGTCACTATCCTATTTTCATTGGGCTTATGATGATGACTGTATCGATGAGTTTTCTTCTGAATCCTGAAGCTAATCGTCTCTTTGCAACCAGCTTCTCTTATATCGGATTTGGCCTCTTTCAAGCTGCTGTCCTAGTAAATGGGCCCCATAACAAACACTATCTTCGCTATTCGAAAAGTTACTACTGTGTCCAAGCGACACTCTATCTGGCTGCCTTGATTCTCTCTTTAATCTTTGCTTCTAATCCTATAATAGTAGTGAGTATAACAACCATTTTAGCTCTAGCTATAGCCACTCATTTTATTTATTTTTATATGACACAGAATAAAAAATATTCCAAATCTAACTGGGTGTTCTTTTAATGAGTTTATAACATAAAAAAGCTTTGGGAACCAAGGCTTTTTTTCATTAATTTGTTTTTCCATTTTATCCTCCGATTTGAACTCGCACTGACATTTATTTATAACAACACTATATATCTAGTATGGCATAATCATTAGGTATTATAGATTTTCAAACCAAATGTGAGTCATTCGTTTTTGCCCCACTTTTGCCACGTTTTTAAAGCCTGACATTGAAAACACCTAAAAGTATTTCCCTAAAATCAGCTATATTTCAACACTTTTGTTTATTTTCAATATGAAAAGTTCTTACAAATTCATGTAGGGGGCATCTAAACAACAGGAAAAAGCCTTGATTTCAAGGCTTTTTTGATGTCAAATAACTTTTTGTAGCAAATCATTATAAAGGTTTTCCAACCTTATCAAACTTATCATTTATTCTCAATCAATTGCTAGCAATATTTGATAAGACCAACTGTTTTTTACAGTACAGAGCTAGTCTATAATTAACTAAACTATACTAATTTGTGCCCATATTACATGGCCAATCCGCATAGAGATTAAAATGGGCTATTATGAATTCATAAATTTTCGCAACAGAACAAGAGCAAGTCATTTAGAAATAAAAGAGAAGAGAATCTTTCACTCTCTTCTTAGTATATCTTATTAAATTCAGTCTTTCTCAATCTACCTGATTTTCCTTTGCAACGACAAATTCTTTAACCAATCGATAGATAACAGCAAATATGGGTGTAAAGAATATCATCCCAAGTAAGCCAAAGAGATTGCCTCCAATACTAGCAGCCGCAAGCGTGAAAAGGGCTGGCAAACCAATAGACTGACCTACAACTCTAGGATAAATAAGGTTTCCTTCAATCAGCTGTATAACTTGATATAGAAGAAGAGAAAGTAAGGCTTGAGTAGGACTCACTGTGAAGATAAAAATCGCTCCCACAACACAAGCAATCATAGGCCCTACATAAGGAATGAACGATAGCACTCCTGCAAAGATACCTGTCATTACTCCATAGGGTATCCCAAACACGCTGTAACCAACCGCTATCATAACTCCTATGATAACTGCTTCAATCAGCTGACTCATCAAAAATTGGTCATAAGTCTCTAGTGCTACTTGTCCAATGTAAGTCAACTTTATCACCACCTTCTCTGGAAGAAAAACTTTTAGAAGTCGACTCGTCATCGCTGCCAAATGTTCCTTACTGGATAAAAATAAAAAGGTGAAGACTATAATCAAAAAGGCATTCATCAAACTTGAAAAAATATTGCCGATATTACTAGTCAGACCTGATAAAAAACCTATCAAAGCTTGGCTAATAGAACTAGATTGTCCCTGTATGCCTGATACGATAGTTGACAACATGTCTTTGGTTACAAATTCCGAGCTGCCTAGCAATTTCCCAAGTTGAGTAAGGACTGTTGAAAGGACTGTTCCCAGCTGACTAATAGTCTGAGCTAGGGTTGGCAGCACCAAAACCAAAAGAGCAATCACGATTAAGATAAGAGCTAGGAAAACAAGTACCATGGCAATCGGACGACGCAACTCTGCCTTTACCTTCAATTTAACTAAGTACTGTTCAATTTTTTTCATAGGAACATTAAGCACAAAAGCAATAACAGCACCATAAATCAAGGTTGATGTTACATCAAAGAGAGAGATTGCTCCTGATATAAAGCTCGATGCATTCAGAATTACAAGAGCAACCAGCCCTATAAAAAGGATTAACGGGGTATATTTTTTAACTAAGTTCATAAATTCTCCTTAATAAACATGTTTAGATACGACTATACTATTTGGTTTTTCAAACTCTCGATCAAGGTAGGCTTGGTAAGTTCCTGGTGCGATAAATCCTTTTGGTGAGAGGATATCTGTTCCAGCTTGACCGACTATGGTATCAGCCAAGAGCACACAGTTTGTGGACAAGACAAAGTAGGATTTAAACTTAGATTTGATAAATTTATAAAGTTCCCCATCCGTCTCATGTCTGATTTTATAAGCGTAGGTGTAGTCTTCCTTACCATCTTCCGTTTTAATTTTATCTGCGCTTGGCTCCCAAGGAATCGTTAGTTGTTTTAATTCAGCTAATTTTTCCTGAACCGCTTCTTCCATTTCCGGTGTCAAATCTATTCCGTAACCAAATAGCGTTTTTTGACTCTCCCGTTTACATAAGTCAATGTACTTATCACGGTCACAGAAATATAAGACACCATCTCCTACCATACCAAATAAGGTCTCAGATGACGGATCATAGTTGCCATAAGAAATAACACGGCCCTGATAGCAGATATCCACATGACCAATAGCTGAAAACAGGGAGGTCTCAGCTGTATGAACAAAAATTTCTAGCTCTGCTGTCTTACCAGACTTCACTATTCCAAGATGGATATCTTCTTCCTCATCAGCATTTTCCAGCATAAATTTGTTAATTTTTGCTAAAGTTCTTGCAGGGATGAGAGCGGCTAGGACAATAGGTAAGCTAATTCTAATGCGACGTTTGAGATGGTTTTTCCCAATTTCCCCTTCAAATAAGAAACCGTCACGGATATTGGACAGACCATAAAGGAAAAAATAAGCCCCTAAAACAAAGAGTTGAAAGACAGAATTTCCCGTAGAGGACAAAAGACTAGTCCCACCAAGAAAAACTAGTACGAGACCATCTAGTAAGAGACGAAAACGAGGTCGAATATTATTTTTACGGTAGAGAACATAGGTGACAAGATTAATCGTGGCCCTAAAAATCTGATAAACTCCAATCACAAGAGCCAGAACATAAATCGGTATATCAGTCGCAAGATTCGAGCCTAGCAAATATCCCATCACTAACAATTTAACCAGTGCAACTCCCAAGGTGTCCGTTGACTGACTTTTTTTGAAAATACGTAATACTAAATCTAAGACCGTTGCTATCCAAGCTAAAAACAGAACCAGTCGAATAACCGTCACTGGCAACCAAGTTCCCGTGACCATCAAGATAAGACCTAGCAGAACAAACAAGAAACCCTGAACAAGTAATTTCTTACCTGTCAGACCTAAAGAAAGAATTTTTTCCATAAAAGACCTTTCAAAAATAATAATTAAGCCCTTTGATCAAATTGACTGGTAAATAGCTGACGGCACAAACAGCCTGTGCCAGCAAGACATGGCGACTGACTGTAGCAATGTCACCATCTTGTCTTTTGCACTTCTGAAATTTGTTTTATTGAGTCGAAATCAGAGCTTTTAAAAACTAGCTAAACTTGAAAGCTAACCATAATTGCTAGATAAAAAAGGTGCAACCAATCCTTCTTGTAAAGGTAGGAAAGAATTATATCCATTCCATTAATTATTTATATATTACCTATTGTGACACAATACTCACTATAATTCAACTTTTTACCTATTTAAAACCATAAAGCCTACATAACTCTTTGAAGAGAACAAAAATCTGAATGTAATAAGATAGTACCCATTACCCATATTATAATTAGATTATGAATTGAAGCTTTTTGGAACTAAAATTAGGAATAATTGAGAAAGTAGGGAGGGAAATTTTGCTTTTACCCCATTTTGAAATAATTTCATTTTAGATTTTTCTAAGTTTCTTTCAAAGAGCCTGCAGGGGGCATCTAAACAACAGGAAAAAGCCTTGATTTACAAGGCTTTTTTGTTTTTCTAAAAGATTTTCTCTAGATATTTAGCAGAATCCCAAGATAGTTTCTCAATGTTCCACTTCTTCCTTAAATCGTACTTTTCCTTGGCTGTATAATCTCATAATCTTCACAAAGCGAACTGGATTGTTTTGGTTATACAAAAGAAATACTGAAAAGAATAACAAGCCAGCAAACCACAAACCATAGCCTTCATCACCAATCGGTTGGCCAAATTTTAGAGGAAGAATCAAGAAATACAAAAAGTAATAGATAGACACTATATTTACTACAAAGCGGGCAAATCGATAAGGTAAAGCAGACAGTTGTCTAGGATCAAACTGGTTTTTTACAAACAAATTATGAGATGCTGCAAAGAAAAAGACTTTCTCTGTCGTTGGCTGGGCCTTTCGAACATTTTTATAAAGTGCTCGTTCAAGTATAGCAACCAACAAGGAAAACTGCATCAACCAAAATAGAAGAATACAGGCTAGACTGAACCAGTTATAGACACCAATAAACTTGAGGGAAAAGAAGCCCGAAATTGCAGGTCCACCTACTAGTAAGAGAATTACCAATTCAGGAATAAAAGAATTCGTTTCACCAGCTTTTTCAGTATTGAGCAACTTACTCTTTGGAGCAGCTAAAGCCTCTCCTGTCTTTTGGTCATAATAAACAGCCTGACCATTGCATTCGCCGATAAAGACACGACGGCGTCCGAGAAAAAACATATTGACCTCTTTCTATTTATGAAAACAAGTCTTCAAATTTTGGAATTTTATTATCCTAGTATACCATAAACCAACTTGCTAGGTCATAAGATAGCTAAGAGCCACATCTTGCTAAAAGGTTGACAGAACTTCGCTCCATAGGATATGATGGGAATACCTAAAATTTTAACTCTGCATGATCTTTACGACTTCTACTGAAAAAGCGTTGGAGAGTTCAATTCTATATCTGGAGGTTTCTATGAAAATCTATTATTCAAAATTTGTCGGTGTCGGCTATCTAGTTTTTGCGGTAGGTATATTCTTTCAATTTTTCTTTTTTCTCGCGCATGGATTGATCGACTTTTCTCAGCTCAGTCTTCTCACTGTGGTACCAACCATCCTCTTTTTCACTGCTATCTATGCAACGATTGCAGGCATCAAAAGACTTTCTAGTCGCAGACTCTCCTTTGAATTCACCTTTGAAGGTATTTATGTCTATCCTGGGCTCTTCTTTTCCAAGGAAATTTTCATCCCAAAAGAAGAATTGTTGCGAGCATCTTATGTTGAAGTGGATGTCAGTGACCCTGACCATACCAACAGCAAAGCTTACTATTTAGATTTTGATCTGAGAGAGGTCACCCAGCTAGAAGATATTTCTAAGTCAAATGTTATCATCAATACAAGTGCCCTGATATTGCGACTCGCTCTTAGCCTCTGTCGATTTAGAGAGGAAGAAAAAGCCGAGTTGGCAACCTATCTAAAAGAAAACTACGGCATTGATTTCTTATACTAGCAAGTAAAAAAAGCCCTACATCAGGGCTTTTGTGTTGTTAGCGATTTAGTACTTGCGCTTCAAAGTGGGCAGGTTTATCGTCCAACTTAAACGTCGTGTATAGTTGAATGATAAAAAATTTATGCTTTGAGAACATAGAAAAGCAAGGACATTTCTCCACCCTTACTTCTGATTGATGTTCTTAGTTACGGTAAAACTGGTTATCTTTGTCGCTTACAGATTGACCGATAGACAAGACATCTTGACTGCCATCTGTACCTGTCACTTCGTTTTGGACACCAGCTGGGGTAAAGATCAGTCGTGCCCCTTGTCCACCACCGACAAGATGAATACCTGTTGAGTAGTAGCCGTCTTTTTCCTCTACTTGACCCATCTCGTATTTAAAGGTTCCATTTGAACTTTGGATCGTTACAATTCCATCTGCTGTGACTGTTGCAGTTGTTCCCGCGTAGTTTTCCCAAGTCCCTACAAATTTAGCGTAAGCCTCTTGTGATTTTTGCTTATCTTCCTTTTGTTCTGCTTGAGTGGTTGTAGCTTCTGTCGCACTATTTGTTTCTGACTTCTGCTCCTCTTTTTGGCCTGCTTCAGTTTTACTTGCGGACTCTGTAGTTACCTTGCTTGTTGTCACCTTTTGGTTTGAAGATGACGTATTCTTGTCAGTCTTTCCACCACAGGCAACCAAGGTCAAGGCAGCCAACAAGGTCAGGACTGATAGGCTCGTATAGCGCAATGTTTTGTTTTTCATAAAAATCTCCTTTGAAATAGACTCAGATAAAAGTAGCTCGTCAGATTTTGCATATATTTGACGGCTGTATCGTAGTCTTCAGTGTATCATTTATTTGCTTTTAATTCAACAGCTATCATATATCGAAAAAAGGCTAATCCAAGTAGGAATTAGCCCTTTTATTTCTAGTTTTGATTTGCTCGCTTTTTAGTAGATAAACATGGCATCGCCAAAACTAAAGAAACGGTATTTTTCATCGATAGCATGCTGGTAGGCTTTGAGGACCAATTCACGGCCTGCAAAAGCTGAGACAAGCATGACCAAGGTAGACTTCGGCAAATGGAAATTAGTAGAAAAAGCATCCACAACCTTCCAGTCATAGCCTGGTTTGATAAAGATATTGGTCCAGCCAGAGTCTGCTTGGATTTGCCCATCAAACTTGCTTCCGATAGTCTCTAGCGTACGGATAGAGGTAGTCCCCACAGCAATGACACGGCCACCATTTTCTTTGACCCGACGCAAGGTCGCTGCTGCTTCCTCAGACAATTGATAAAACTCTGAGTGCATCTCATGCTCATCCAAATTATCTACTGAAACAGGTCTAAAGGTCCCAAGTCCAACGTGCAAGGTCAGGTAGACTAGATGAACGCCTTTTTGCTGGATTTCTTCTAGTAATTCTTTGGTAAAATGCAAACCTGCAGTTGGGGCAGCGGCTGATCCACTCTCCTTGGCATAGACTGTCTGGTAACGTTCACGGTCATCCAATTTTTCGTGAATATAAGGAGGTAAAGGCATTTCTCCAAGACTTTCAAGTACTTCTAAGAAAATTCCTTCATACTCAAAACGGACAATACGACCGCCATGGGTTAATTCCTCAGTCACGACTGCGCTAAGTCGACCATCACCAAAGATAACACGGGTGCCGACCTTGAGACGTTTAGCTGGTTTAGCCAAGACTTCCCACTCATCTCCAGCTGTATTTTTCAAAAGCAAGAGTTCAACATGGCCCCCTGTTTCTTCTTTTTGACCATGAAGTCGAGCTGGCAATACACGGGTATCATTCATAACCAGGGCATCACCTGGCTCTAACATTTCGATAATGGAGTGAAAGTGGCGGTCTTGAAATTCACCTGTTTTGCGATTGACCATCAAGAGTTTAGAGGCATCGCGCTTTTCCAAAGGAGTCTGAGCAATCAATTCCTCTGGTAAGTGAAAATCAAAATCATTGGTATTCATTGGTGTCATTTTTCCTTTTCTTTTCTAATAGAGTTGCATTAGTTGTCAAAGCGAACTTCTTCAAGTAGGTACTCGATGAAGCGTTCACCCATCTTGGACAAACTTGTCTTTTCATGCTGGATATAAACCAGCTCAATCGGATCATCAATATCAAGTGGAATCGAGACAATATTGTCTCCATTGAGGTTACTATTAAGGATACCAGTCGCGATGGTATAGCCATCCAAACCAATCAAGAGATTGAACAAGGTCGCACGGTCACTAACAACGATGGATTTCTTATGGTGTTCTTGTGACAAAATCTCCTCTGAGAAATAGAAAGAATTATGGGTACCTTGGTCATAGCTCAAGTATGGGAAGTCTTCCAGGTCGGATAACTGCACCTTATCTCTTTTAGCAAGAGGGTTGGACTTGCTGACAAAGATATGGGGTTGGGCTGTAAAGAGATGGTGGGCAACTAGATGGTTGTCATCTAACATCTTTGAAAGAACGTCCCGGTTATAGCTATTTAAAAAGAGAACTCCCACTTCACTTCGGAAGTTCTTGACATCATCGATAATCTCCCAAGTTCTCGTCTCACGCAAAAAAAGCTCGTACTTTTCCATATCGCTTTTCTTAAGCAAGGAAACAAAAGCATTGACCACAAAGGCATAGTGCTGCGAAGACACACTAAAAAGCTCGCGATGAGCGATTGGGTTCTTATAGCGTTCTTCTAGAAGTTGAGTTTGCTCGACAACCTGACGAGCATAGGATAAAAACTCCATCCCATCACGTGTGAGGGTGATTCCCTTAGGATTGCGGATAAAAATCTCAATTCCCATCTCATTTTCTAGGTCACGAACGGCATTTGATAGACTCGGTTGTGTAATGAAAAGTTGCTTGGCAGCCTCATTCATGGAACCAGTCTCTACGATTTTGATAATATAGTGTAATTGTTGAATTCTCATGTTTTTATTGTACCATACTTGAGGCAATATAAAAAGGAACAGTCACTGAAAGCCAAGCTAGTCGCATATCAGTCTTTTTTTGTAGCTCATAAAAAAGAGGTTGGATGATTTCCAACCTCTTTATCTGTTCTAGCAAGTTAAACCTAGCTGTCTTTTCTCCAAAAGATGGCTAATAAAATCATGGCTCCTAAAACTGATGGGATAATAGCCGTATCAGCTAAGATAGGGCCCCAAGTTCCAAAAAGCATTTGACCCAGGAAAGCACCAATCCAACCCAGGAACATTTTCCCGAAGCATCCCATCCGTTCTCCACGATTGGTGATAGCTCCTGCTAATAGTCCGATCAAAAGACCGACAAACATACTTCCAATCATACTTTCTCCTTAAATTGCCCAATCTCCATTGCGGAAGAGTGGTACGCGTGTTCCATCCTCACGGATACCATCAATATCCATTTGGTTAGAACCAATCATAAAGTCAACGTGAACATCTGAACGATTAAGACCTGCAGCTTCCAGCTCTTCTTCGCTCATCTCAGCTCCACCAACAACGCTCGTTGCGTAAGCTGCCCCGATAGCCAAGTGATTTGAAGCATTTTCGTCAAAAAGGGTGTTAAAGAAGGTAATCCCTGACTGAGAAATTGGACTTGGATCTGGTACCAAGGCACATTCACCCAAGGCACGCGCACCAGCATTCTTAAAGACGAGGTCCTTCATTACTTGATCACCCTTTTCAGCTGTGATATCAACGATTTGACCATTTTCAAAGGTCACTTTGATACCTTCGATAATATTTCCATTGTAGCTAAGAGGTTTTGTAGAAGTTACATAACCATCTGCACGACGAAAGTCAGGAGCTGTAAAGACTTCTTCTGTTGGCATATTTGGCAAGAATCCTTCACCTTGAGCGTTGATCGCTCCGGCAGATTCCCAAACGTGGTTCTTCGGCAATCCAAGTGTCAAATCTGTTCCAGGAGCAGTGTAGTGAAGAGCTGAGAATTGCTCCTTGTTAAGCATCTCTGCCTTGCTCTTGAGGATTGCTGCATGTTCTTCCCAAGCCTTAACTGGATCTTCTTCGTAGACACGGCAAGTCTTGAAGATTTGGTCCCAAAGGAGGTCCACCGCTTCTTCGTCGCTTGCAGCATTTGGAAAGACCTTCTTAGCCCACTCTAGTCCAGCAGCAGCTGCTACAGTCCAGCTAACCTTGTTAGATTGAGTTGCGATACGCATTGGCTTCATGGCAATTCCCATAGCTTTGGCAGAAGCTGAAAGTTTTTCCGCATCCACTCCATTCAAGGCACCTGGGTCAGAAGAACGAACACCGAGACGACTTGCTTTGTTTTCAAGAAGGTAGTTCATCTCAGCAATCTTGTATTCTGGCACATTGTCCAGACGCTCCATCGGCGCGTGAAGGAATTTTTCACGGTTTACAAAGTCATCTGCCCATTGAACGATAACTTCGTGCGCTCCAAGTGCATAGGCTTCTTTGACGATTAAGTGAGCCAACTCACGTTGCTCCACATCGATAGAGAGAGCCAAGGTATGACCAGGTTGCACGTTCACTCCATTTGCCACCAAAAGCTTAGCGTATTTTTCTAGATTTTCTTTAAAATTTGGTAAAACCATTCTGTTTTCTCTTTTCTATTTGTTTATTTTTCTTTCAAAGCAGAAAATAATCCTGCTAAAGCAATAGCACCTGACAAGAGTGCTGTCGATAGAAGGATTGTCTGATCAGCAATCTCCAATTGATACTCAAACACCTTCTCAGCCGGCTTGTCTTCCGCAAAAATTCTTAGTTTCATCAAATGTCCTCCGTTCTACCTCTTAAAACAAATCATCAAACAAACTCAATTGGTTATCCTCTGGCATATTGCCGAGAATTCCCATTTCATCCATCTTTTCAACCAAGGTTGAGGAGAGTCCTCCACGCTTGCGGAGTTCTGTTTTAGAGAGGAATTCTCCCTCTTGACGGGCACGAACCAGTTGCTTGGCAACGTTCTCTCCCAGTCCATCCATAGCAACAAACGGCGGGATGAGGGTGTCTCCATCGATGATGAATTCAGTTGCATCACTGCGATAGAGGTCCAATTTCCCAAATTTGAAGCCACGTTCCCACATCTCGTTGACGATTTCAAGTGTTGTGTAGAGATCAACTTCTACGTTGGAAGCTTCATTGTTCTTACGCTTTTCAGCAATTTCTTGCATCTTGCGTTTAATAGCATCCAAGCCTGCCCCCATGGTCTTGATATCAAAGGCCTTAGCACGGATTGAGAAGTAAGCACAGTAATAATAAATCGGATGGTGAACCTTGAAGTAGGCTACACGCAAGGCCATCATAACGTAGGCTGCCGCATGGGCTTTAGGGAACATGTACTTGATTTTTCCACAAGATTCGATATACCACTCAGGTACATTGTTAGCCTTCATGGCTTCGATATAACCATTGCGCTCTTCTTCTGAGATTTTAAGCCACAATCCCTTACGCACTCGCTCCATGATGGTAAAGGCCATCTTAGGTTCTAAACCTGCATGCATGAGGTAAACCATGATGTCATCCCGACATCCGATAACGGTTGATAGGTCCGCAATTCCAGTCTTAATCAAATCCTGGGCATTTCCCAACCACACATCGGTACCATGGGACAGACCAGACAGCTGAAGCAACTCCGCAAAAGTCGTCGGATGGGTTTCATCCACCATGCCGCGAACAAAGTTAGTTCCAAACTCTGGAATACCAAGCATACCAGTCGAGGTACCGATTTGCTCAGGCGTCACTCCTAGGATATCTGTACCTGAGAAAAGATCCATGACACCAGAATCATCCATCGGAATATCATTTGGATCAATGCCTGACAAGTCCTGCAGTTTCCGAATCATGGTCGGATCATCATGACCAAGGACATCGAGCTTGAGGACGTTCTCATCGATATCGTGGAAGTTAAAGTGAGTGGTTTGCCATTCAGCAGTGACATCATCTGCAGGATACTGCACAGGAGTAAAGTCATAGACATCCATATAATTAGGGATAACAACGATTCCCCCGGGGTGCTGACCGGTCGTCCGTTTAACACCAGCAGCTCCTTGGGCTAGGCGCTCAACTTCGGCTTCTCGGTAGAATTTGCCATAATCACGCTCGTAACCCTTGACAAATCCATAGGCTGTTTTAGCAGCCACCGTACCAACCGTTCCTGCACGGAAGGCATACTCTTCCCCAAAGATATCACGCACATCCAAGTGGGCGCTCGGTTGGTCTTCACCTGAGAAGTTCAAATCGATATCGGGTACCTTGTCTCCATCAAAACCAAGGAAGGTCTCGAAAGGAATATCCTGTCCATTCTTGCTGAGTTTGTGACCACAGTTTGGACAGTCTTTATTTGGCATATCAAATCCTGAACCGTAGGAACCATCTGTGATAAACTCACTGTACTGACACTGACCACAGACATAATGAGGAGAGAGAGGATTAACCTCAGTGATCCCAATCATGGTCGCAACAAAACTGGATCCAACAGACCCACGAGAACCAACCAAGTAACCCCGTTCGTTGGAACGGTGCACTAGCATCTGTGAAGCCAGATAAATCACGGCGAATCCATTCCCCAAGATAGAGGTCAATTCCTTTTCAATCCGCAAATCAACGATATCTGGGAGTGGATTTCCATAGATTTCGAAGGCTTTTTTATAGGTTAATTCAGCAACTGTTTCTTCGGCTTTGTCAATGAAAGGTGTGTACAAGTCGCCTTTAACGACCTCGACAGGCTCAAAGATTTCTGCCAAGGCATTGGTATTTTCAACAACAATCTTACGAGCCAAGTCTTCCCCTAGAAAGGCAAATTCATCCAACATTTCATTGGTTGTTCTAAAGTGTGCCTTTGGTAGCGGAGCAGGCTGGGCAGCTTCTCCATGGCCGATCGTTCGGTTAATCATAGCTCCCTGACCTAGACTGCGGACGATGATTTCACGATAAATTTCATCCTCGGGTTCGAGATAGTGGACATTTCCTGTCGCAAGAACGGGCTTGCCGAGACGATCTCCAACCTCTATCAAACTCTTGATAATGGTGTGGAGTTCTTCCATGTCCTTGACCTGCTCTTTGGCAATCAGAGGAGCATAGATAGCCGGAGGCATGACCTCGATAAAATCATAGTATTTAGCTACTTCGACTGCCGCATCTACACCTTGTGATACGACTGCATCAAAGACTTCCCCTTCCGTACAGGCTGAACCTAAGATCAAACCTTCTCGATGGGCATCTAGCACCGTACGTGGAATCCGTGGAACTCCTTCAAAATACTGGGTATTTGAGAGAGAAACCAGCTTAAAGATATTTTTCAAGCCCACCTGATTTTTCACATAGATGGTCGCATGCTTGACTCGAGCTTTTTTATAGGAATCTGGACTGATTAAATCAAGGTTTAATCGTGCCAAATCTGTCACACCGTGTTTTTCTGCCACTTCCTTGATAAAGATAAAGAGCAGACGGCCAGTTGCTTCCGCATCGTAGTTGGCCATGTGGTGGTGTTCTAGAGCTACACCAAAACGTTTAGTCAATGGTCCCAAACCATGGCGTTTGTACTCAGGATAGAGATTTCTAGCGAACTCTAGCGTATCGATGACAGGTTGAGTAATTTTTGGAAGACCGTGACGCTCATAGTTGGCATTCATAAAACCAACGTCAAAGCTTGCATTATGGGCTACAAGAACTGTATCTTTACAGAATTCTTGGAATTCTTTCAGAACTTGAACCAAGGGTTTAGCATTTTTTACATGGTCATCAGTAATCCCAGTCAACTCGGTTGTAAAGGCTGATAAGGGATGCCCTGGATTGATAAATTCGTCAAACTCAGCGATGATATTACCCTTATACATCTTGGAAGCGGCCACCTGAATCAAGTCATTATAGATAGCTGATAGGCCTGTCGTTTCCACGTCAAAGACTACATAGGTAGCTTCAGACAAATTCATCTCCACTTCGTTATAGACGATAGGAACACGATCCTCAACGATATTTGCTTCCATTCCATAAATGAGCTGAATACCAGCTTTCTTGGCTGCCTTATATCCATGAGGGAAAGACTGAACATTGCCGTGGTCTGTGATTGCTACTGCCTTGTGTCCCCATTTGGCTGCTTTCGCAACGAGTTCTTCGACTTCAGGAAGAGCATCCATGGTCGACATATTGGTATGTGCATGGAACTCAACCCGACGTTCTCCCTCTGGCATCAAGTCTTTACGCTCATAGTGGACAACTTCCTGCACATCTTGCACGTTCATGGTCAAGTCTCGCGTGAAATTATTCATTTCAACATTCCCACGAACACGAAGCCAAGAGTTTTTCTTGATCATGTCAAACTTCTGAGCTTCTTCTTCATTTTTGACCCATTTTTGCATAGAGAAACTAGAAGTATAGTCGGTCATCTTGAAGTTAATCAAAACACGACCTGTTCTAGTCACCTTCTGCTCAACATCAAAAACAACTCCTTCAAAGACCAGACGGTTCTCCTCAGTATTGACCTCAATCATTGGAGTAATTTCTGCCTTGTCTAGTTTTGGCTTGGCAGCTGCCTTCTTGGCTTGAAAATCAAAGACAGGCTTGTCCTCTACTGGAGGTGGTGGCGCCATCTGTTCCAACTGTTCCATGGCCCGAAGAGTTTCTTCATTGGCAGCCTGAACAATCATTTGATTTTCCGAATGGAAAGCTTCTTGCTCTTCCTTGGTCAAATCTTCATTTTTCTCTAAAACACAAGTGAATTTAGGAAAGCCAAAAAGTTCCAGCTGTTTACTGAGATTTGGTAGGTGGTTTTTTCTAAAATGTTCTGTATCTGCTGCTTCAGAAGCTTCAATAATCAACTGAACATTTTTAACTCGAACCTGACAGTTTTGATACATGGAACGAAATCCCTGACTAGCACAAGGTCCATCTGAAAAAGCCTCTTGATAGTAGGCTTGTAGAAGCTCTTTTGCAAAATCTCGATGACGAGTTTTTATCTCAAAGGTTGCTTGATTTCCTGTTTTTGAAAACTCTTCTTTCAGACCCTTCTTCAACTCTAAAAAGAGTTCAAAAGGCAGGATATTCTCAAAGATAAAACGAAACTCCCAAATTTTACTTTGTTTGTGTACAATAACTTGTTCAATTTCTGCCTCGGAGAAGGCTTCATGATTTCTTATCTCAGCGGGGATTCCCAACTGATTCATTAAAATTTCAAAAGTGGTTGACATCCATTTTCCTCACAATATACTCCTTCTATTTTACCATATTTGAAGCCATTTTAGCTATTTCTACCAAACAGAAAAAGAAGCCACAAAGTGACTTCTTTTAAAGTGACGGTGAATTATTCTTCACCTTTATTTTTCTTGATGATTTCTTCTTGTACTGACTTAGGTACATCTTCGTAGTGGTCGAATACCATCATGAATGTACCACGTCCTTGTGATGCAGAACGAAGAACTGTTGCATAACCGAACATTTCAGCAAGTGGAACGTAAGCACGAACGATTTGGCTGTTACCGTGTGCTTCCATACCATCTACACGTCCACGACGAGCAGTTACGTGGCCCATAACATCACCAAGGTTTTCTTCTGGAACAGTGATTGTTACAAGCATCATTGGTTCAAGGATAGCTGGTTGTGCAGTCTTAGCAGCTTCTTTAAGTGCAAGAGATGCAGCGATCTTGAAGGCAGTTTCAGATGAGTCGACATCGTGGTATGAACCATCGTAAAGCTTAGCTTTAACGTCAACAATTGGGTAACCTGCAAGAACACCGTTAGCCATTGCTTCTACAAGACCTTTTTCAACCGCTGGGATAAATTCACGAGGAACCACACCACCGACGATTGCGTTTTCAAATTCGAATCCTTTACCTTCTTCGTTTGGAGTAAATTCAATCCATACATCACCGAATTGACCTTTACCACCAGACTGACGTTTGAAGAATCCACGTGCTTGAGTAGAAGCGCGGAATGTTTCACGGTAAGATACTTGAGGAGCACCTACGTTCGCTTCAACTTTAAATTCACGACGCATACGGTCAACAAGGACGTCAAGGTGAAGTTCACCCATACCAGAGATAACTGTTTCACCAGTTTCAACGTTTGTTTCAACGCGGAATGTTGGATCTTCTTCAGCCAATTTTTGAAGGGCGATACCCATCTTGTCTTGGTCTGCTTTAGATTTTGGCTCAACCATCAATTGGATAACTGGTTCTGGAACGTTGATTGACTCAAGGATGATTTTTGCTTTTTCATCTGTCAATGAGTCACCAGTTGTAGTATCTTTCAAACCAACGGCAGCAGCGATATCACCCGAGTAAACAGTGTCGATTTCTTGACGGCTGTTAGCGTGCATTTGAAGGATACGTCCGATACGTTCACGTTTACCTTTAGAAGTGTTCAATACGTAAGAACCTGATTGAAGAACACCTGAGTAAACACGGAAGAATGTCAAACGACCTACGAATGGGTCAGTCATGATCTTGAAGGCAAGAGCTGCAAATGGCTCTTCGTCAGATGCTGGACGAGTTTCTTCTTCATCTGTATCTGGGTTGATACCTTTGATCGCTGGGATATCAAGTGGGCTTGGAAGGTAGTCGATAACCGCATCAAGCATCAATTGAACACCTTTGTTCTTGAAGGCAGAACCACACAATACCGGGAAGAATTCAACGTTGATAGTTGCTTTACGGATAGCAGCTTTCAATTCTTCGTTAGTGATTTCTTCACCTTCAAGGTATTTCATCATCAATTCTTCATCAGTTTCAGCAACTGCTTCAACCAATTTTTCACGGTATTCTTGAGCTTGGTCAAGGTATTCAGCTGGAATATCTTCTTCAAGGATATCTGTACCAAGGTCGTTAGTATAGATTTCAGCTTTCATCTTGATCAAGTCGATGATACCACGGAAGTCATCTTCAGCACCGATTGGTAATTGAATTGGGTGTGCGTTCGCTTGAAGACGGTCGTGAAGTGTGCTTACTGAGTAAAGGAAGTCAGCACCGATTTTATCCATTTTGTTGGCAAATACGATACGTGGAACTCCGTACTCAGTTGCTTGACGCCAAACTGTTTCAGTTTGAGGCTCAACACCTGATTGTGAGTCAAGAACTGTAACCGCACCGTCCAATACACGAAGAGAACGTTGTACTTCGATTGTGAAGTCCACGTGTCCTGGTGTGTCGATGATGTTTACGCGGTGGTTGTTCCATTGAGCTGTTGTCGCAGCAGATGTGATAGTGATACCACGTTCTTGCTCTTGCTCCATCCAGTCCATTTGTGACGCACCTTCGTGAGTTTCACCGATTTTGTGGATTTTACCAGTGTAGTAAAGGATACGCTCAGTTGTAGTTGTTTTACCAGCATCGACGTGAGCCATGATACCGATATTACGAGTTTTTTCAAGTGAAAATTCGCGTGCCATGAGGTTTGTTTCTCCTATTATTTTTTATTTCTATTATATTATAACACGATTTAATAAAAACGGATAGGCAGGACCTACCCGTTCTCAGTGTTTATCTTGTTTTTTGTTGGTTCCAACTTGTAGATAAGTTGAGTTGAACTAAAGAGCTGACCGAGCTCAATCGAACCTGGGCTAAAAGCTCAAGTTAACTGATTTGAACCCGAGCGAGGCACGGTGCAAAAAAGATAAACTGCTTTGTGTTCACGGAACACTGCATCAGTTTCCTATTTTTTCCTTGTGCCTTTGCCGCTCTTGGTATCATAATTGAACTCGGGCTAAAAGCTCGAGTTAGCTGATTTGAGCTGGAACGGGATGCTGGGTGAAAAAGATAAACTTCCTTGTATTCATCGAATACTGCGTCAGTTTCCTATTTTCACTGTGCATCCTTACCGTTCCTAGCATCATATTCTTACCAACGGAAGTGTGCGAAGGCACGGTTAGCTTCAGCCATACGGTGAGTGTCTTCACGTTTCTTAACTGCTGCACCAGTGTTGTTAGCAGCATCCAAGATTTCTTTTGCAAGACGGTCTTGCATTGTGTGTTCACCACGAAGGCGAGCGATTGTTACCAACCAACGAAGTCCAAGTGTTGTACGACGTTCTGGACGAACTTCAACTGGGACTTGGTAGTTTGATCCACCAACACGACGTGCACGTACTTCAAGTACAGGCATGATGTTTTCCATAGCTGTTTCAAATACTTCAAGTGCATCGTTACCAGTAGCTTCTTTGATTTGCTCAAAAGCACCGTAAACGATTGAAGCAGCAGTACCACGTTTACCATCAAGCATAACGCGGTTGATAAGACGAGTAACTAATTGTGAATTGTAAAGCGGATCTGGCAATACGTCACGTTTTGGAGCTCTATTTTTACGACTCATTTCTCTTTATCCCCTTTCCTTATGCTTTTGGACGTTTAGTACCGTATTTAGAACGGCCTTGTTTACGATCGTTAACACCTGCAGTATCAAGTGCACCACGGACGATATGGTAACGTACCCCTGGAAGGTCTTTTACACGTCCACCGCGAAGAAGCACCACGCTGTGCTCTTGCAAGTTGTGTCCGATACCTGGGATGTAGGCAGTAACTTCGATAAGGTTGCTCAAACGTACACGAGCAAATTTACGAAGGGCAGAGTTAGGTTTTTTAGGTGTCATTGTTCCAACACGAGTTGCAACACCACGTTTTTGTGGTGAAGAAACGTTTGTTTGAACTTTTTTATGACTGTTGTAACCAACGTTCAAAGCTGGTGATTTAGATTTTTCTACTTTTGATTTACGCGGTTTGCGAACCAATTGGTTAATTGTAGGCATCTACATTCTCCTGTGTTTTTTTATTTTTGGTGATGATACACTTGGTGACAGCTATCATCTGTGTGTACTTTTGCAACATTTGTCAGCACGTCCCTGTACACTTTTGAGAGACCAAAAGTAAAAAGTACCGTCTATTATTGTACCACGATTTTTCTATCTTTGTCAATACATTTCTTCTTATTTTTCGACTTCCTTTATCTTTGTTTTATTACAAACCACATAGACTCTGTATCCGACCATATAGTCAAATCGCCTTGTAATTGTCTAGAAAATGGTGTTTAATAGATTTGTAAGTAAGAGATCTCTATTACAACTTGATAAAGGAGAAATTATGAAAGTCAGACTTGACATTGATCAACAATACGCCGAAGAACAAATCATTATAGAGGCACCAACCTTGTCTCCAAGAGTTCAAAAAGTTAAAGACTTTGTTCAATCGCTGGATCAAAAAGAAACTCTTAAAGGAAAATTTCAAGATCAGGTTTTTCTTATCGAAATTCAAAAGATTCAACGGATTTACATTGAAAACCGTAAAGTGCTAGCTGAAACGGGTAATCGAACCTATGCACTCGATATTCGTCTCTACCAAGCAGTTGAAATCTTACCTGCTTCCTTTATCCAAATTTCCCAATCGGAAATTGTCAACATTGACGCTATCAGCCATCTAAAACTAACCTCTAACGGCTTGATTGAAATTTATCTCAAAAACGACAGTTTTACTTACTCATCTCGCCGTTACCTCAAAGCTATTAAGGAGAAATTAGAACTATGAAAAAACATGTATTTCACGATGCTACAACTGGTATCCTCATCGGTCTCATCCTATCTATAATCTTTTCGTTTATCCACTCACCAAATAACTACGCACCTCTCAGCCCCAACTCTTTGATTGGTCAATTCATGACCCAACATCAGGTGCATGGATCACTCGTCCTGCTTTACTGTCTGCTTATCTGGGCAGCGATTGGAGTCCTCTTTAGTTTTGGCGGTCGTCTCTTTGCTCAAGACTGGAGTCTCCTTCGAGCTACTGTCACTCACTTCTTCCTTATGTTGCTATGCTTTGTCCCTCTAGCAATCCTAGCCGGTTGGTTCCCGCTTCACTGGACTTTCATCCTTCAGCTCATCCCAGAGTTTGCAATCGTCTACCTCATCATCTGGGTTATTCTCTATAAGAGAGAATCCAAAAAGGTTGCACACATCAATCAACTATTGTCTCAAAAACACTAATATACAAGAAACCCACTCACAGGACTGAGTGGGTTTTGACTTATAATTTTTGCTTCAGCTCTAACAAGAGATTCATGGCTTGCATAGGCGTTATATTATAAACATCTATATTTGCTAATTCTGCTAGAATAGGATTTTCTTCTTTTTCATCAAAGAGAGACATCTGCTCATTGACAGTATTTTGTTTGGTAGGAATTGGACTTTCCTGACCTTGGCTTTCTAGTTGAGTTAAAATCGCATCCGCTCTTGCTAGTAAGTCTGCTGGCAAACCTGCAATCTTGGCAACGTGAATACCGTATGATTTGTCTGCTGGACCTGGTTCAATCTTATGAAGGAAAGTAACTTGGCCATTCTGCTCAAGCGTAGCCACGTGAACGTTTACCAGATGTTTCAAACTAGCTTCCAGACTGGTTAATTCATGGTAGTGAGTCGCAAAGAGAGTCTTGGCACCAATATGCTCATGGATATACTCGATAATAGACTGGGCTAAAGCCATCCCATCATAAGTTGCGGTTCCACGGCCTAGTTCATCAAAGAGAATCAAGGAATCCTTTGTCGCATGAGAAATGGCATTATTGGCTTCCATCATCTCTACCATAAAGGTAGATTGGCCTGAAACCAAGTCATCCGCTGCACCGATACGGGTAAAAATCGCATCAAAGATTGGCAAGCGGGCACTTTCTGCCGGGACATAAGACCCCATCTGTGCCATGACCGCTGTTATCGCCAACTGGCGCATATAGGTTGACTTCCCGCTCATATTAGGTCCTGTGATCAGTTGGATACTGGTGTCTTCATCCATCTGGATGCTGTTTGGGATATAGGTTTGGGCTCCCATGACCTTTTCAACAACTGCGTGACGACCATTTTGGATATCAATCCGTGACTCTTCCCCAAACTCTGGTCGAATCAGGTGTTGCTTTTCTGCAACTACTGCCAAACCTTGCAAGACATCGACAGTTGCAATTCCTTGGGCCAAGGCTTGCAGGCGTTGGATATACTTGCCAACTTCCTCACGGATACGCATAAAGATTTCGTACTCTAGATTTGCTGATTTCTCACGCGCCTCTAACATTTCTCCCTCGATACGCGCTAACTCCTCTGTCCCAAATCGCTCAGAGTTTTTCAGCGTGGCCTTACGGAAAAAGTGGGCTGGAACGTTACTGAGCTGCGAGTTGGTCACATGGAAATAGTAGCCGTCCTTTTTATTGTAATCAATCTTGAGAGTATTGATGCCAGAGTTTTCTCTTTCCTTGGCTTCAATCTCAGCAATCCAGCTGGTCCCTTCCCTGAGAACACGACGGTATTTATCCAAGGTCTCATCAAAGCCCGTTCGAATAATACCACCTTCGGTAATCACGTGAGAAGCCTCAGGAGCAATAGCTGCACTAATAAGACTCTCCAACTCAGGAATAGCATCTAGTTGTTCAATCAGATAAGCTAGAGCTGGTTGCTCCATTCCTTCTAAAATTGCTCGGATTCGTGGAACACTTCCCAAGGTAGTCGCTAATTGCAAGAGGTCTTTGGGATTGCTTTTCCCAAAAGAAACACGACTAGCCAAACGCTCGATATCGTAGACTCCCTTGAGGCTTTCCGTTAAATCACTACGCTCAAAGAAATAGTCCAGAAAGACTTGCACAACTTCCTGACGTTCTAAGATACGGTCCTTATCAATCAAAGGGCGTTGTATCCAAGAACGTAGAAGACGCATCCCCATGGCAGTCTTGGTTTCATCTAGTAGCCAGAAAAGACTGCCTTGTTTCTTACCTGAACGAGCATTTTCAACCAGATCCAGACTAGCCTTGGTCGCATAATCCATCTGCAAGAAATCTTTGATTTCATAGCGGATAACAGGTTTTAAGTGATTCAGCTCTCTCATCTGAGTCCGATGAACATATTGGAGGAGTTTACTGCTAGCTGCTTGCTCAACAGGAGCCAATCCTGAATCTAATAGATGTAGGTCTTCATATGCTTCCTGTTCGAAGGAAAGCACTAGATTCATCTGACGACTGAGAATCTGGTCTTCTACTTCAGGCAAGTCATAACCAATCACCACTTCTCTCGCCTTGAGATTGCGGATTTCACCACATACTAGAGAAAAGTCCGATAGCCCCGTTACATAAAAATCACCTGTTACTAGGTCCATGTAGGCTAAACCATATTGAGACCCATCACGATCAATAGCTACCAAAAAGTTGTTTTGACTATCCGGCTTGCTACTATCAACGACCGTACCTGGTGTAATAACCTGGACAACTTCACGCTTGACCACACCGACAGCTTGTTTGGGATCTTCCATCTGTTCAGCGATGGCAACCTTGTAGCCACGCTCCACTAGAACATCGATATATTGTTGGGCAGAGTGGTAAGGAACACCAGCCATGGGAATAGGATTTTCAGCATTTTTATTACGACTGGTCAATGAGATTTCTAGTATCTGGGCAGCATTGACTGCATCCTCATAAAATAACTCATAAAAATCACCCATACGAAAAAGCAAAAAAGCATCTGGATATTGCTTTTTGATATCCACATACTGTTGCATACCCGGTGATAATTTTTCAGTAGTCATTTATTCTCTCCTTGTAAAAACAGCCCTGGGAGAAGCTCTCAAGACCTTATCTATCTTCCATTAGCTCTAGTAGGCGTTCTTCCATAACTTTAGCTGCATGTTGATCCTTACAGATGACCAACAAGGTATTCGCTCCTGCAACCGTTCCTAAAATCCATTCATCTTTATTTGAATCTACTACATTGGCTAAGACAGATGCTTCTCCAAGTTTCGTATGGAGCACCAAGGTGAATTCAGCTCTTGCAACACCTTCTAAGTGATGTGACAGAAATTCGACCAAATCAATCTTCTCTGTCTCATTTGCTAATACATAATAGACAACATCGTTTTTCTTAACTTTAGTTAAGCCAATTTCTCGCAAATCACGAGATAAAGTTGTCTGTGTCACAAAGACATTACAAGCTTCCAAACGATCCTGAATTTCTTTTTGAGTGCCTAATTTTTCTTCTGTAATCATTCGCTTAATAAGCTGATGACGTTCTCTTTTTCTCATATGTTCCTCTCGAGTGCATATTTATAACATTTTACATTTTTTTAGTAAGAACATTATATCAAAAAAACTGGATATTTCAAAAAAATTCTCTTCTTTCCAAAAAAATGTAGTAAATTGTGTTAAAATAGTAGAAAAGCCCTAAAGGAGCCCTAAATGAATACAAAAGAATTGATTGCTAGCGAGTTGGCTAGCGTCATTGATAGCCTGGACCAAGAGGCTATTTTAAATTTACTAGAAACACCTAAAAACTCAGATATGGGAGATGTCGCCTTCCCTGCCTTCTCATTGGCAAAAGTTGAACGTAAAGCTCCTCAAATGATTGCTGCAGATATTGCTGAAAAGATTGATAACCAAGCCTTTGAAAAGGTTGTAGCAACAGGTCCTTACGTCAACTTCTTCCTTGATAAGGCTGCCATTTCTGGTCAAGTGTTACAGAACGTCATTACTGAAAAAAATCACTACGCTGACCAAACAATTGGTAACCAAGAAAATGTCGTTATCGACATGTCTAGCCCTAATATTGCTAAACCATTTTCAATCGGTCACCTTCGTTCAACAGTTATCGGTGACAGCTTGTCACATATCTTCCAAAAAATCGGCTATCAAACTGTCAAGGTCAACCACTTGGGAGACTGGGGCAAACAGTTTGGGATGTTGATTGTTGCCTACAAGAAATGGGGGAACGAAGAAGCAGTTAAGGCTCATCCAATCGATGAACTTCTCAAGCTCTACGTCCGTATCAATGCTGAAGCTGAGAACGACCCAAGTTTGGATGAAGAAGCACGTGAATGGTTCCGCAAACTTGAAAACGGCGATGAGGAAGCTCTTGCTCTGTGGCAATGGTTCCGCGATGAAAGCTTGGTAGAATTTAACCGTCTATACAATGAATTACAAGTTGAATTCGATAGCTACAATGGCGAAGCCTTCTACAATGACAAGATGGATGCAGTTGTAGATATCCTTGCTGAAAAGGGACTTTTGGTCGAATCAGAAGGTGCCCAAGTTGTGAATCTTGAAAAATACGGAATTGAACACCCAGCTCTTATCAAGAAATCTGACGGCGCAACTCTCTACATCACACGTGACCTAGCTGCAGCTCTTTACCGTAAAAACGAATATCAATTTGCCAAATCGATCTATGTCGTTGGTCAAGAGCAATCTGCTCACTTTAAACAACTCAAGGCAGTACTACAAGAGATGGGCTATGATTGGAGCCAAGACATTGTCCATGTTCCGTTTGGCTTGGTTACAAAAGAAGGAAAGAAACTTTCTACTCGTAAAGGGAATGTTATCTTGCTAGAACCAACTGTTGCAGAAGCCATCAGTCGTGCTAAAGCGCAGATTGAAGCCAAAAATCCTGAACTTGAAAACAAAGACCAAGTCGCTCATGCTGTTGGAGTTGGGGCCATTAAATTCTATGACCTTAAAACTGACCGTACAAATGGCTACGACTTCGACCTTGAAGCTATGGTATCCTTTGAAGGCGAGACTGGTCCTTATGTCCAATATGCGTATGCTCGTATCCAATCCATCTTGCGTAAAGCCGATTTCAAACCTGAAGCAAGTGCCAACTATAGCTTGAACGACGCTGAAAGCTGGGAAATCATCAAGCTCATCCAAGACTTCCCACGTATTATTAAACGCGCAGCTGACAACTATGAGCCGTCTATCATCGCTAAATTTGCGATTAGCTTGGCTCAAGCCTTTAACAAATACTATGCCCACACTCGTATTTTGGATGAAAGTCCAGAACGTGACAGCCGCCTAGCCCTTAGCTACGCAACTGCAGTGGTCCTCAAAGAAGCCCTTCGTTTGTTGGGTGTAGAGGCACCAGAGAAGATGTAAATCGTTACAAGAGACTGGAACTAAAGTTCCTAGTCTCTTGACGGCAATCGCTATATGGCGAATTGCCTAAACGCTTCACTAATTCACCTAACCAAATAATATCGATTTGGTCAGGCTCATGTCGTAGGCTTTTAATCACTTTATTGTAAAGCAATCTAAGTAACTAACGCTAAATCCTATTAGGACTTTGGCTAGACGCTTCACTAATTCATCTAAACAAATAACAAGTGCCTAGGCACTTACAGTATTATCACTTGAAAAGTAAAAAACTTTTCTTTTATCTTACCACCTACTTCTTTATCACTTAGGGAGAATTTTTATGAGCCAGTATGCTTATATTCTAGTTGTTATCAGTCTTCTTTTTCTCTTTCTCGTTAATAAATATGAAAAAGAGAAACTTCAAAGACTGCTTCAGGAACAACTATTGAAAGACCAAGCTTTTCGTGCAACTATCAAAGAGAAAATCCAAACAATAGAAAATATCAATGATGTCATTGATTACATCAACAAAGGTTACCGTTTAGGAATTCCCATTTCAAAAGAAATCGTTGACGAAATCCGCAACTAATAAAAAGACTCGAGATAATATTTCTCGAGTCTTTTTATTTATTTTTTCTGACAGCTAAGATTCCCACCAAGATAACAATTCCTAACGATACCATGGTTCCGTATGTTGACAAACTTTCATCAAAAAATTTCTCGGAGAACTGCAACAGAGCGATCTCTAAGAGCAACAAGGCACTGCATAGCATAATATTTTTAAAGCTTGGTTTACCTTTCTTATGATAGAAAAATCTAAGGAATTTACTCATTTCGACAAAAAATCTGTCCTCTTACAAGGATTCAAGTTCATAAAGTTCTGCAATAATAGCTGCAACCTTTTTGATATCTCCTAGCATTCCGCGCATTTCAAAGTCAGCCAGGACTGGAAAACCAAAGCGCTGACTGTATTGCTTGGCGGTCAAACAGTATTGGTTGTTGAAGTTTCGATTTCCTGATCCTACGACACCAAAACACTTGCTGGCATTGTCACCATAGGCGATGAAGTCTCCTACTGGAGTGGTCAAAATTTCCACGTCTCCGTTGTCAACACCATTCCCACCTTCGAGGTAAGTCGGTAGGAAAGCCACATATGGATTGGTCATCTCAAAGAAGTCTTCCCCTTCCTTGACCAAGTCTTTAATATGAATCTTTTCTACTTCAATATTCTCATACTGCTCCAACAAATAAGCTTTCAGACGGGTTACGAAGCTTTCCGTATTTCCACTCAGACTGATATAGACCAAGGAAATTTTTTTCATCTTTTCCTCCCTTTTTCTCGAATCCAAAAAAATAACTACCAAGATTGTATCTTGATAGTTATCCTTTGTCAACTCTTAGGCGAGCTCTTCCTCTTGAGATTCTGTTAATTCTTTTTGCTGACGCCACATTTTATAGAAGACAATCGCTAAGAAAATAACATTAATAACGATAAATATAATAGTGCTTACTTTAGACATGACTCCCATTCCTAAACGAAGGGTGTCGTCTTTAATCAATTGCATGGCATCTTGGATATTCATATTGTCATAGACTAACCCAACAATAGATAGTAAGACATATCCAACATAAGTATAGTTTGCCAACTGTAATTTCTTACGAACTAGGAAAACAAAGGCTACTACAACTAGGATAGCAGACAAGAGAATTAGTATCACGTTAACAATAGAGTGAGATGACACTGATACTTGGTAGGCATAGTTAACAGCATCATCTATTTGTTGAGCACTAAGTGTCCCAACATTTTCTTGGCTAGCACGAAGGGCTTCCTTATTAGGGACTGGAGTGAAAATTCCAACTACTGCCAAAAATGAGCTAATCGCTGATAAGACTAATAAAATCCATAGATAGATTGGTTTCTTTTTCATAAAAGCAACCTCCTCATATTTTTAAATTTATTATAGCATATTTTAAGAGGGATAACAAAAATTAGAGGGTTACATCAATCTGCTTACGGTAGGCCTTAGGAGACTTTCCACATAGTTTTCGAAAAACCTTGTAGAAGTACCCTACATTACTATATCCAACTGTATAGCAGATATCCTCAATACTATCGTTTGTAGATAGCAAGAGTTGCTGAGCAGCCTTGATGCGTTGCTTATTGAGAAGCTCCGCAAAGGTTGAATTGGTTTCCTTCTTGATTAACTGACCCAAATATACTGGGTTGATAAAGAGGTCCTTACTGATATCCTTGAGAGATAACTCTTTTTTGTAATCTCTACCAATAACTTCGAGAACACTGACAACATTTTCATTCATGCGGTATTGACCAAAGAAGGAAGTCAAGGTCTCTTTTGTATAAGCAACTAAGTCTTCAAAGTTTGTGATGGCATGAATATTCTTGACAATATCTGTCATATCATCTGCTTTCAGATGCTCGAAGAGATGAAAGACATCCATAACAAACTGAGTAAAAAGTTGCTTGGTGATGGATACTCTCGGTGTGTTTTCTAGCACAATCTTCTCAAGTAGGTTTAACTCATCGATAATCTGCTGAAGATTTCCCTGGATAATAACTCGATAGATAGGTTCATAATATGAGAAGAGACTTTCAGACTGATCTAGATTTACAGTTCCATAGAAAAGAGCTTTTTCAGCATCAAACTTCCATTTTTCAAAGTTGACCTGATAAGGTGCCTCAAAAGGCAGAACGAGTAGACCGTCGAATTTCTGATCTGCAAGAACAATCTGCCAGTCCTGACCTAAAACGTAGTAAGGAATAACAAAATCCCCTTGTTTTTCTTTTGAAAGACCAATCCACCAGCTATCTTTTTGAGAGAGATGCGCCTTAAATGCTTCTTCATCTAATTTTTGACTTAACATTTCTGGTTCATGCACTTTCTCACGAAGCTGACCGAGGATTTTCTCAAGTAAGTGCTCTAGCTCGACCTTATCAACTGGTTTGACAAGATAGTCTACGACATTGAGGTTCATGGCTTTCTTGACATAGTCAAATTCTTGATAGCCTGAAAGAAGGATATAGTAAGCATCTGGTAATAGTTCCTTCATCTCCCCAATCATTTCAAGACCTGTCTTGTCAGGCATGTTGACATCAGAAATGACGACATCTACAGGGTGCTCACGAACATAGTCCAGAGCGTCATCAGCATGATTAGCCGTTGCGACGACTTCCATATCCCATCTTTCAAAAGGAATCAAACGCTTAAGCCCTTCTGTAATCATGTACTCGTCGTCAACTAATAGTACTTTATACATGTTTATCCTTTCTCTTCGTCCTGAATGGTGATTCGATAGTGAACGCCTTTCTGTTCAGCCGATTCAACACTAATATCATAGCGGTCTCCAAAGTAGAGCACAAAACGTTCGTGGATATTCACAATCCCAATAGACTGCCGTTTCCCACTATAATCTGCTGTATGTTCAAAGGTTCTTTGAGTTAATTTAGCTTGGATTTCTGCTAGTTTTTCAGCAGACATCCCACGACCATTATCTGTTACCAAGATTTCGACATAGCCATCTTTTTTCAAAGCCTTGATACTGATTACATTATCTGTTCTTCTGTGATCAACTCCATGAGCAAAATAGTTTTCTACCAAGGGTTGGAGGGTGAACTTTGGAATACGCATTTCTTCCAATTCAGGGTCAATCTTAAATCCGTAGGCAATGGATTTTGGATAGCGAACCATACAGAGATAACTGTACTTCCGACAAAACTCCACTTCTTGTTTGAGTGTCGTTTCTCGCTCGTCGGAAATATTATTGCGTAGGAGACTACTGAACTCATAGATGATATCTGCTAGTTCATTTTGATTCTCCATTACAGCATACATCCGCAAAAATTCCAGAGTATTATACATGAAATGCGGATTAATTTGAGCTTGTAGCGCACGCATGTTGGCATCTTTCTGATTGAGTTCCAGTTGATAAATATCATGAATATTACTTTCCAACCGGTCCAACATATCGTTTGTCGTTTCAGCAATCAAAAGCAATTCTTGATCCTTTTTGTCGGTATTGATCCTCTTGGTTTGCTCTCCCTTAGTAATGGCTTGGATCGAATCCACCAAATCCACAACCTGATTTTGGTAATCAGAGAAGGTTCTTCTTAAGGTGATATATAGGATAATGATAAAAAGAGCACTCAAACCAACGATGAGAGCTGAGCTCGCTAAGCTACCATTTAAAACATAATTTTGAGGAACAGCCACTTGAACTTGATAGCCGTGCGCTGTTGAACCTACCATCCAAGAACCTCTAGTCCCTTTTTCTCCCAGATGAAACATGTCCGTCTCATAGGGAGTAATAACAGAAACAGCAACTGGGACGACACCTCTGGTATTATCAATCGCCTTGTGGAGAACCTCTGGTGGCACTGAGATATAGATAACTCCCAAAGCCTGGTCCGATACTGGATCAGATACTGGAACAGCGAAACTATTGGCATCTGGTTTAAAGTTTTCAGCTGGAATCTTCTGTCCACTACGATTATCTCTCTTGGAAACAAAGACGTCCGTTGAATCCTGTAGAACAATCGCAACACCGCTCACAAAATCATTTCGGACGTAGATATCATCAATATTTTCATAAATAGAGACCGAAATATAAGGAGAGGCCTTTCGTTCGAGTTGCCAATAGAAATAGTCTGGTGTACTGAGACTGAAATACTTATAAA
Source organism: Streptococcus sp. HPH0090 (assembly GCF_000411475.1). Lineage (GTDB taxonomy): Bacteria > Bacillota > Bacilli > Lactobacillales > Streptococcaceae > Streptococcus. Next base: position 183,094 of record NZ_KE150465.1, read on the forward strand.
TCCCTTCAATGCGGGCTTGATTTTCTACCAAACCTTGAGCCAGGCGAGTGGATTCACGGTAATAGTATTCAACCTCGTCGACGGTCCGAGCCAAGACACGTTGACTAACTCGACTTGCTTCCTTTTCACGCATATCCCAGTAAGCATAGGAAAGCAAGAGAGCAAAACAAGTGATAATAGCAATCATGACTAGGCTATAGAGTCTAAGAAGTGAGTGGAGACGAAACTGTTTGGTATTATCTTGTTGCCAATTTTTCATGAATACTCTCATAAACAGGCTCCAACAAATCGCTAATAAAGAAGTGCCACATTCCAATACCTACAAAAATAAGGAGGGCTGGCATGTAGAAACCAATAATAATCAACAAGACACTACCAAGAAGAACCTTGGCCATGGCTGATAGGCTCATAAATATTCCGATAAAAGCAAGCTTTAGAGTGTTTTTATAGGACAATTCAAAGTAAACCTGCAGTTTTAAAGACACTGCATAGCCTAGAAATACCAAGACTACTAAAAAGATATTTAGAAAGGTTGCTGCCAAGTGAATAATAGTCTGGTTTGGCAATTGAATCATCAGATACAAACCATAAATCAAGATGAAGTCAATCCCTATAAAGGTGTAGAAACTGAGATTGCTTTTTACAAAATTGCTCTTAAATAAAGCCCAGGCTTCCTTGAAACGATAAGCACGATAAGAATAACCGTGTTCTGCATATAAACTCATGAGAGTTGCACTAGCGGGAGCTATACCAAAGATCACTCCTCCTGCTAGTGTCAATAACCAAAAATAAGCCGTCGCAATCATCCCCAAAAAGAAACGATGAAAGACTAGCTCAATGAAATTTCCCACGGTTTGCCTCCTATAAATTAATCTAGTTTTATTATAACATATTTCAAGCGCTCTCAAAAATAGGAGCAGTAAAAAAATAAACACATTTATTGGTGTAATAATGTTATTTGTACTATAATAAAGATAGATAGAGATACCGATTCATGATTAAAGAACAAAAGTTTTACCAGGAAAAATGGACATATTTGCAGATTAAATCATCACTATTCAAATCAATTATTAGCTTTACAAAATAATGAAGGGAGTACGAGCCATGACTATTTTTATTTTAAGAACTACCGTGTTTTGGATTGCTCTTGTATTGAGTCTTTTCTCTGATAAATTGTTCAAACAACATGCAAAAGTCGGAAAAATAATTTGCACTATAATAGCATTAATTGTAGCATTGTCATTTCTGTTCTAAGTTATTTTAGGAATACAGAAATTAGTTCGTCCTGTGTTCTTTTTTCGTCAAATGTACATTGATAAAATAAATAACAAGTTGATAAAATCAATCAAGTTAGAGGCGAAAAAGGGGAGATTGAACTGAAATATAGTGACATGTATTGAAATCGGGAGAAAGAAAAAACGCTTAAAATAAGCGTTTTTCCTATGTATTAATTCGTATTGAATGCTTACTTCACTTCTATAAAAAGATTAAATAATTTCTATTTTAGTTGTTAGAAACGTTGGTACATCAATGTTTTTAGAATGCTACATAATAAAAGGTAGAGTGAATGGTAGAGTAGTAAAAATAGTTGTTATCCTAGTTGATTAAAAAAGTCTTTGATTTCCTCATCTTTTATAAAATAATATATAATTTTCCCCTCTCTTCTAGTGTCCACGATGTTTTGATTGGCTAGTTTACGAAGATGGTGGGAGGCAGATGCCATACTGAGATTTAATAAACAGGCTATATCGCAGACACAGAGTTCTTCGACGGCAAGGAGATAAAAGATGATATTTATCTGTTTATTATCGGTAAATTTTGATAAAATGCAAAGTGATTTTTGGACTTTTTCCTTTTCAAGGTAGTTCGTTGCGGTTGTAACATTTTGTTGATTTATAATATTCACTTGGCAGACACTATCTTTTTTCATAATTTTTTCTCCTAGCCGAACACAGTCCTTAGCATGTCAAAGCTGTTGTTTTCAATCAGGATATATATCCCCAATCCTAAATAAACAACGGCAATAAACCATCTGCTATATTTTTCCAAAGTTTCTCCAACAGAAGGGACTTGTGCCAATTTTTGGGCAGAAAAAACCAAGAGATAAATCATGACTAGAAAGGTAAGTAAAGCCACTATCAAATTCGCTAAATTTAAGGTAATAAAATATGGGACAAAAACACCTATATTGTCAGCACCACAACTAGCAAAAGTAATCATAGCGACTAGAAAAATCAGGTTTTTATCATCTTTGCGCAAACCATCTTTTGCAATAGCTTCTCCATCAGAATCTCCTAAAAGCAAAACTTTGAGTCCTAGGAAAATTGGAATCAAACCGAGCAAACCTAAAATCTCTTTACTAGGAATATAATTTAAGACAAATGCAAAAAGTAAACTTAGCAATATTAGACTAACAGAGCCTAGAAATTGTCCTAAATAGATGTTAATAATGTCTTTTCTGCTTTTTCTTTTGGCAAAAAATAACATTAGGATAATAAGTAAGTCTACGGCTGTCCCAGAATACAGGATTATTGAAGTAACAACATTTTGAACCATAAAACACCTCATTCAAATATATTTTTGAATGTATTTTAACATTAAACTTTGTAGATGTCAACTCCAGCTCCATCAAAATATAGATAAGAAGGTAGTGTACCAAACATTAAAAAGCCCTGCCATCGAAATGATAGCAGGGCTTAACTTCAATATCCAGATGATATATTTATCTAAAAAAGGTAGAGTTTGGACTGAAATATAGTGAAATGTATTGAAATTGAAAAAAGAAAAAACGCTTAAAATCAGCGTTTTTCTTATGTATTGATTCGTATTGAATGCTTACTTCACTTCAGTAAACACAACGTGTTTGCGAAGTTTTGGTGAGTATTTCTTCAATTGAAGACGGTCTGGAGTGTTACGTTTGTTTTTAGAAGTAAGGTACAAGCGTTCACCAGATTCTTTGTGTTCAAGTGTAATATTTACGCGCATGGTATCTCCCTTCTATTATTCAGCTGATGCAGCTTTAGCGATCTTACGTCCTTTGTAGTATCCTTTAAGTGATACACGGTGAGAACGTGAGTAATCTCCAGTAGTTTCGTCAAAGTTTACAGATGGAGCTGTTACTTTGTAGTGAGTACGACGTTTGTTTTTCTTCGCTTTTGAAGTGCGACGTGCAGGTACTGCCATTTTGTTTTTCTCCTTTTAAGATATAATTCAGTTAGGTTTGATTTTCATCAACTTTAATAGTATATCAAAACTTTTTTGTAAAGTAAAGTTACTTGACAAAAAAAGATTATTTTTTTTATCGTACACTGTTGAATTGTCTGAAAATTCAAGAATTTTCTTCTGTTCATTACTTTTAAAATGTGCTATAATGGAACAAACTGAAATGGGAGGGACTTGAATGACAGAATTAGATAAACGTCATCGTAGCAGTATCTATGACAGCATGGTAAAATCACCAAACCGTGCCATGATGCGTGCGACTGGTATGACTGATAAAGACTTTGAAACACCGATTGTAGGGGTCATTTCAACCTGGGCAGAAAACACTCCATGTAATATTCACTTGCATGACTTTGGCAAGCTTGCAAAAGAAGGTGTCAAATCAGCTGGTGCTTGGCCGGTTCAATTTGGAACCATTACTGTAGCTGATGGGATTGCTATGGGAACGCCTGGTATGCGTTTCTCTTTGACATCTCGTGATATCATTGCGGACTCTATCGAAGCTGCTATGGGAGGTCACAACGTGGATGCCTTTGTAGCTATCGGTGGTTGCGACAAGAACATGCCTGGTTCTATGATTGCCATTGCCAATATGAATATCCCAGCTATTTTCGCCTACGGTGGTACTATCGCCCCTGGAAAACTAGATGGTAAAGACATCGACTTGGTTTCTGTATTTGAAGGAATCGGTAAGTGGAACCACGGCGATATGACGGCTGAGGACGTCAAACGTCTCGAATGTAACGCCTGCCCTGGCCCTGGTGGCTGCGGTGGTATGTATACTGCCAACACCATGGCTACTGCTATCGAAGTTTTGGGTATGAGTTTGCCAGGCTCTTCTTCTCACCCAGCAGAATCTGCTGATAAGAAAGAAGACATCGAAGCTGCTGGACGCGCTGTCGTCAAAATGCTTGAACTTGGGATCAAACCATCTGATATCTTGACTCGCGAAGCCTTTGAAGATGCCATCACTGTGACAATGGCTCTCGGTGGTTCTACAAACGCTACTCTTCACTTGCTCGCCATTGCCCACGCTGCTAATGTTGACTTGTCACTTGAGGACTTCAATACCATCCAAGAGCGTGTACCTCACTTGGCTGACTTGAAACCTTCTGGTCAGTATGTCTTCCAAGACCTCTACGAAGTTGGTGGTGTGCCTGCAGTTATGAAGTACTTGTTGGCAAATGGATTCCTTCACGGAGACCGTATCACATGTACTGGTAAAACTGTCGCTGAAAACTTGGCTGATTTTGCAGACCTGACACCAGGTCAAAAAGTCATTATGCCACTTGAAAATCCTAAACGTGCGGACGGTCCTTTGATTATCCTTAACGGTAACCTAGCTCCTGACGGTGCGGTTGCCAAGGTATCAGGTGTGAAAGTTCGTCGTCATGTTGGACCAGCTAAGGTCTTTGACTCAGAAGAAGATGCCATCCAAGCTGTCTTGTCTGATGAAATCGTTGATGGCGACGTTGTCGTTGTTCGTTTCGTTGGACCTAAGGGTGGTCCTGGTATGCCTGAGATGCTATCCCTTTCTTCTATGATTGTTGGTAAAGGTCAAGGAGACAAGGTGGCCCTCTTGACAGACGGACGCTTCTCTGGTGGTACTTATGGACTGGTTGTCGGACATATCGCACCTGAAGCTCAGGATAGTGGACCAATTGCCTACCTCCGCACAGGTGATATCGTCACCGTTGACCAAGATACAAAAGAAATTTCCATGGCTGTATCTGATGAAGAACTTGAAAAACGTAAGGCAGAAACAACCTTGCCACCACTCTATAGCCGTGGTGTCCTCGGTAAGTACGCCCATACTGTATCTTCTGCATCACGTGGTGCTGTTACAGACTTCTGGAATATGGAACAATCTGGCAAAAAATAAGCAAATCAAAAGCAAGCCCTTATGGCTTGCTTTTTTGTAATTTTAAAATAGATAACTATCGTGGAGGCAATCCCAGAGCTATACGCCCATAACGACTAATGCGTGTGATCTTCCAAGCCGGAGACCAGGTAACTTCAACCTTTACATCTTCAATGCCATCAATTTGTTTTAAACCTGCTACGATCTCAATCGGCAAACTTTCTGCACAATCACAGGCAGTATCAGTGAAGGTCATGACAACTGTACAAAGACCATCCTCATCTAAATGAATCTCATAAATCAATCCAAGATTGTATACATCTAGCTCTACATCTGTATCATAAACTTTTTCGAGTACTTCAATGATTTGGTCTTCCAATGCTAGAGCACGGTCATTAATCTTGATGTCTTCTCTCATTGTATTCCCTCCATTTTTTGACTGTTCCTATTTTCTCATAATTCTGACAATTTGGCAAGTTTTTCCCAATCCTGTTTAAAGCAAAAAAGTAGAGATAGAATCTCTACTTTTCATTGATTATTTTGATTTGACAGGTTTATCTGCAAGAGATTTAACAGCTGCGTTAATCGTTTCTGCATATAGTTTAGCACCTTCATCCTGCTTAGTAGTATCACTACCAAAGTGAACTTGGTCTGTCCCTTTCCAAATATCTGGATGATCTTTGGCTACTTGGTTCCAATCTGCAAGTGCAATATATGGATATTTTTGTGCCAATTCACGCGCATAGCTTGCATATTGTTCTACGTAAGGTTGCGTTTCCTGAGTTGTATCCCCTTCATATGGAGTTACTAGGACAAGCTGATGTCCCTTCGGAAGATTTGTTATTAGTAGATCCAAATCATTCTTATAATTCTCAGGATTATTAACTCCAGTCGCGATAACTACAATTTTAGGCAAGGCTTTATTCTGGCTATAATTCAACATCAGTGCATTTGCTTGCTTGGTATTGCGACTGACCTGACCATCAATTTGAGCATCTGGCAAAAGTTCTTTAAGCCCAGCCGAAGCACGCAAGGTTACAGAATCTCCAATGATAGATACACCGTCAGCTATATTGTAGCGGCTTGCTTCTGCTTGATCTGCCATGGTCTTTGTTCGAGTAATATTAGTTTGGGCTTGATTGAGACCAGTAACCATCAAATCCGTTTCAAAGGCACCTACTTGTGGAGCTATCAGAATCACAACCAAGGTAATCAAACTAAGAACTCCAACACTACCAGCAAAGATTGGTTTGATGTGCGGAATTTCTTCTGCCATTCGCAAGAGTTTGCTGGACTTCCCTGCAATGAAAGGTTCGATCACATAGAAAGAAAGGGTAGCAAAGAGATACGAGAAAATCGTCGTTAAAATCACTGCCGGTACATTTCCCACCAATTGAGAGAAAATAATGTAAAACGGCCAGTGGAAAAGATAGACGGCATAGCTGGTATCCGCTAAAAAGCTAATCACCTTTGGTTCTTCGATTGTCGGAGTTTTTTCATGCAAAAGGCGCGCTGCAACAATCATCAGAAGCGCAGCCAAGCTTGCCAACAAGAAGCCAAGTAAATAGGCAAAGAGATAAGTGAATTTCACAAAGAAAGTCAATAAGAGCAAGACTCCTAGACCAGCCCCGAAGACTAGCAAGGTTTGCCTCAAATCCAAGCTTCTATTCAAGCGTTTAAGAAGAGGTGTTACATGGCGAACACCTACTAGGGTCGCAAGCACACTTCCTAAGAAGAACGGAAATACATGAGTCAAAGTTGAGAAGTAGAGTGTTGAGTAGGAGCTAACGATAAAGCTACCAATAAACATAGAAAGGAAGCTAATCATAAAGGTTGCTGATGAAAGTAGGAAAATCATTCCTCGTAGTTGTCCACTTGTTTTTGCTCGTTTGGACAAGAACCAGACTGCTATGCCCCACAAGATATAGTAATGAACTTCAACAGCTAAGCTCCAGTTGTGAACAAAGAGGTGAGGGATAAACTGAGATTCATAACTACCTCCTGTCAACATTTCATAGAAGTTAGTCATAAATCCAAGAACGCCGGCAATCTGACCACCGATTCCTGCCACATAATCCTGACGAACCAAGAACGTGAAGGGCATAACGATGAGGACCATCAAAACAACCGGTGGAAAAATCCGATAGAAGCGTCGTCTAAAAAATCCTAGGATATCAATTTTACCTTTTTGTCCAAATTCTTCCAATAAGAGAGATGTAATTAGAAAACCTGAAAATGTGAAGAAGACGTCAACCCCGAAGAAACCTCCTGGGAAAACCGTCTGAAAGAAATGGTACAAGAGTACCAAAAGCAAACCTGTAATCCTAATCAAGGAAAACCATTTAATACGCATACGAGTTTATTCTCCATTCATTAGATTAGCAAAAAAAGCCATCTAATTTCAATCCATAGTACCTTTATTTTATCAAAAAAAACAGAAAAATCCTAAGATAAAACTTAGGATTTTTAGCTGATATCAAGCAAAAATTAGAAATTACGTCCAGACTTGTTATAGCCATATTTTTCAACAAAATGCTCACGGAATTCCAAGAGATTGTCATCCATAATCGCCTGACGAACCTGCTTCATGAGATTGAGCAAGAAGTAGAGATTATGGTAACTTGTCAAGCGGATACCAAAGGTTTCATCAGCCTTGAGCAAGTGGCGAAGATAGGCACGGGTGTAGTTCTTACAAGTGTAGCAATCACACTCAGGATCAAGTGGTGTAAAGTCCTCAGCAAACTGAGCATTCTTCACAACCAAACGACCTTGACTGGTCATACAAGTCCCGTTACGAGCGATACGAGTCGGTAAGACACAGTCAAACATATCAACCCCACGAATAACGCCATCAATCAAGCTATCTGGCGCTCCTACTCCCATCAAGTAACGAGGTTTATTCTCAGGAAGGAGCTGAGTGGTGAAATCCAAAACAGCGTTCATCTCCTCATGAGTTTCTCCAACTGCTAAGCCCCCGATAGAGTAGCCTGGGAAGTCCATGCTGACAAGGTCTTGAGCTGACTGACGGCGAAGGTCTTCAAACCCTGCTCCCTGTACAATCCCAAATAAACCTTGATCATGTGGACGACGGTGAGCTTTCAAGCCACGTTCAGCCCAACGGCTGGTACGTTCGATTGATTTTTTTACATAATCATAGGGTTGATAAAATTGAGGGCACTCATCAAAGGACATCATGATATCTGAACCTAGATTATTTTGGATAGAGATAGCCTTTTCAGGTGAAAGGAACATCTTAGAACCATTAAGGTGATTCTTGAAGGTTACCCCTTCTTCTGTGATATTACGGCTATCTGCTAGAGAGTACACTTGAAAACCACCGCTATCTGTCAAGATTGGTTGGTCCCAGTTCATAAACTTATGAAGACCACCAGCGCGGGCAATGAGTTCGTCACCTGGGCGAAGCCACAAGTGATAGGTATTAGAGAGGATAATCCCTGACCCCATCTCTTTCAACTCTTCTGGCGATTGGGTTTTAACCGTTGCTTGAGTCCCAACCGGCATAAACATAGGGGTTGGGAAGGTCCCATGTGGCGTGATAATCTCACCCAGACGAGCTCCTGTGTGTTTTTCTTTTTTAATCAAGCGGTATTTGATTGGCGAATCTGACATTTTTTACCTCCGAAGCTGGGAAAGACAGTCCCAGTTCATACTTTGTGCCCGAGGGCATACTGTATGATTCTATCAAAAAAAACAGGAACTGTCACGAACTATGGTATAATGAAAGAATGAAGTACCCAAAAATTAATTTAAAAGAAGTTCGCCAGCAGGCTAGACAATTTCAAGCTGAGCATCCTCGTCTACTGCTTGTCTTTTTATTACCAAGTATCATCTTGATTCTATCCAGCTTTATAAGACCTTTATCCCTATTGGATGAAGGCATTCTTGAACAGTCCTTCTTGAGTTTTCTAGGGATCACAATCCAGTCTGCTCTCTTTCCGATAGCCGTTGGATTTACAAGTTCCATCATCCTAGCTGGTGCCCTCTTTACCACGATTAATCTCTACAGAATTTCTGAGATTGAGCTTTCCTTTAAGGATAGCTTGTCCTTGCTTGACAACCGCTTCTTTACCCAGACATTTCTAACTCTATTGCTCAAGCGTTTCTATCTCTTTTTATGGAGCATCCCTAATCTTTTTGGAGTTTACTTGCTCTTTTATAGCAGTGCCATGGCTCGTAAATTTGTGGAACTTCATCCCGAATTTCCATCTGTCGACGTGACAAATCCAGATATCGAACACTTCCTGCTCACTTTTGCGCTCTACTTCTTTGGTAGTGTCCTTGTAATGATTTTGGGAACCATTCTCTATCTTCCGCAATACTATGCTTATTCCCAAGTTGAGCTACTCCTATGTGACACCCTTGCAATTGGAATTGCTAAACCAAGTCGTGTGCTACATACCAGCCGCTTTCTCATGAAAGGCTATAAGTTCCAACGCTTCGTCCTTGATTTACAGCTACTTCCATGGTATCTCCTTATCTGGATAAGCTTTGGAATTGCAAGTATTTCTATCTTCCCTTATATCTACAGTAGCCAAATCTTCTTCTATCAAAGGTTACTTGAAATCAAGCGGAGAAAAGTTTAAGATCAGTTATTAAAAACCAGCACCTTCATAGAAAGTGCTGCTTTTTTTATTTTAACCAGAACTACTCTCCAAAAATATAAAACAGTCTCCTCGTCATGTTTCTATAAGGCTTTTTATCTATATTTATGCCTGGATTTTATTTACGCTATCTAAGAATTTGAAAATAAAAAAGAAGTGGAAACTGAATCAGTTCCCAACTTCTCATTCATTATTAGTTCATTGATACGTGAACGTGGTCATAGTGGTTTTCTGTTACGCTACCACGATCTGGCATTGGATTCCAAGTGTAGGCTGGTCCGTATTTGCTATCGTATGGTGCGTAGAAACGTTGTTTCCAGATGATGTAGTTGATTCCACGGCTAGCCATATTTTGGATAGCATAATCTGCAATTTGGTCACCGAGAGCTGAGCTAACTGGGACCATGAAGTCAATCGCTAGACCTTTTCCGTGGTCACCTGGATCTCCTGGACGGTAACCACTAAATGATGTGATACCAAACAAGTTAGCTACTTCTTCTTTAAATGCAGCTGTTTGTGGTTGAAGACCTGCATTTTCAGATTTTGTTGCTGCAATAGTTGCATAATCAGGAGCCGCTGGTGCTGTATAAGTTGCTGATGCACCTTGACTTGGTTCAGCTTGGTAAGTTGCTGGAGCCGATTGAGCTTCTGTTACAGCCTCAGTTGTTGCTTCTGTAGTCGTTGTTTCTTCAACTGTTGTAGTTGTTTCAGCGGCCGTAGTTGTTTCCTCAACTGTTGTAGTTGGTTCAGCAGCCGTAGTTGTTTCCTCAACTGTAGTTGTTGGTTCAGCGACCGTAGTTGTTTCCTCAACTGTAGTTGTTGGTTCAGCGACCGTAGTTGTTTCTTCAACGACAGGTGCCGCAGCTTCAGTTGTTGCTTCTGACGATACTGTAGTTTCTGCTACAACTCCAGTTGTTGCTTCTGTTGTAGTTGTCTCCTCAACAGTAGTCGTTGTTTCTTCAACTGGTTGTGTCAAATCTTCGACTTGAACAGTTTGTTCATCTACTGTTACTTGATTCGTTGTTAAATCTGCTGTTGCACTTGCTACATCAGAACCAACTTCTTGAGGTGTATAAACCTCAACCTCTGTTACTTCCTCATTGTCGTTCACAGTTGTAGTCAGTACAGTTTCTGGGAAAATCAAATCAATATTAGTGATTTTGTTCAAGTTTGCAAGGACATTTAAATCTACTCCCAAAGCCTCTGCAATCGTGCTTAGGGTATCTCCGTACTTAATTGTGTAACTTGTTTTATTTTCGCTTTTAGCAACATCGTTTTGAATTTGCTCAACTGAACGTGGTGACCATACAATTTCTTCTGCTTGAGTCGCCAAGGTAGGGGCAAGTGATAGAGCTACTGTTGATGCTAAAATAATTCGTTTCTTCATACTATTCAAACTCCTTTTCAAATGTAGTACCTTTCTATCATAACATAAAGAAAAAAGAAAAAAAGCCCTTTGGGGGCTATTTAATAAAACTGTCTAAGCTCTGTAACAAACTACATTAATTGAAATAGTTTGTATGATTTTTGTCACAAAGCTGACATATTCTCTTTCATAAAGAGAGAGAAGGAATATCCGCTAAACAAGAAATCTGATGATTGCAATCCACCGGAGTTCCAAGGAAATTGATACTCTGAATGCTACTATTCTGAGCAAATTCGATATCCAAAGTACGGTCCCCTATATAATAGGTGCGCTCTGGTTTTAAATGGTATTTGCTGATAAGGTAGGTCGCTGCTTCTGGACTTGGTTTACGAGCAAAACCGCTCTGGCTTGTCAAAATTTCTGTGAAATAAACATCCAATCCCAAATCTCGTAAAATAGTCAAGGCATTATCGCCTTTGTGGGTGTAGACAAATTGCTGAATTCCTTGCTGATTTGCCCAGGCTAAAACCTCGCGCGCCCCCGGCATCAAGATGACCTGGGCATTCTTTTCAGCCAAGCTCTGAGCACGGACTTGATTGAGCCTATCAACATCCAAGCCTCTTTCTTCTGCCACTTGCACTAGTAAATCCTGGACAGAGTATTTCAAGATAAAAGCTCGAACTTTTTCCTTGTCAAAAGGAATGGAAAACAGTGCATAGGTTTCCTCAATCCCTGACAAAATAGCTTCATAGGAGTCCAATAAGGTCCCGTCTAAATCCCAAATAAAAGCCGTTTCTTGCATTTCTTATCCTTTCAATGTCATATAAGATTTGTAACGATAGCGTAGGAAAATCCAACGGAAACCATTATCCAAAAGCGTTCCTGCCCAGATACCAGGCAAACCCCATCCAAGAACAATTCCCATCAGGTAACCAGTTCCAATACGGATGCACCACATTCCAATACTTGTCGCATAAAAGGGAAGTCGGGCATTTCCCAAACCTTGCCAGACAGCTGTATAAATAACCGTCCCCGTTGTCATAGGAGTCCCTAAAAGTGAAAAAAGAGTCACTAAAACACTGGCCTCAATAGCCGCAGGATCGCTGGTGTAGAGATAGCTTAGTGGTGTCCCGAGAGCATAGATACTAAGCGTTAAAGGCAACATAAGAAAGAAAGACAGCCAAAAAGTTTGCTTACTTAGTCTGCCCACCCTTGCCCAATCATTCTCCCCAACTGCTCGAGCCACCTGCATGACTGTTGCTGTCGCAACACCAAAAGCAGGCATATAGTTGAACTGAGTCAAAACTTCACCGATAGCATTTCCCGCGACTGCCTCCGTCCCAAAGGAAACAACCAAGGCAATTATGACTACATCACCAGCCCTCATCATGAGACGTTCTCCCGCTGCAGGTAAAGCCAAGGTCAGCAGGTCTTTATCCAGCCCAAACATCGGTCTCATATATGGAAGTTTTAATTGTGACCACAAAATTACAACCCCGACCAAACGAGACAAAATAGTCCCGCAAGCTACACCAGCTATCCCCATATCAAGGATAAAAATGGCGACACTTGAAAAAAGGATATTTAAAGCATTGGATAAAAAACTAACATAAAGCGGAAGTCGAGGATTTTGGGTAGCGCGAATCAAGGCTCCTAGACTAGTCATCAAGCCCAAGAGGACGATTGCCCCACCGACCAATGCTAGGTAAAGTCCACCACTCTCAGCTACAGACGCTTCTGTTCCTAAAAGGCCAATCATCTCTCGTCCTGCAAAGATGGACAAGCCACCTAAAATTAAACTCAATAGCAAGGTTATCTTGAGAGCTTCTGTCACATGGTAGGCTAGTCTAGACTGATCTTTCTGTCCCAAACTTTTTGATATCACACTAGAAATTGCTGCTCCTAAGGCAATAAAAATAGCCTGATAAATGGTGATTATGTTTCCAGCTACAGACACACCCGAAATGGCGATCAACCCCAGATTAGCTACCAAGTAGCTATCTACCATCCCCATGAGCATCTGCAAGAAATTTTCACCCATGGCAGGTAAAGCTATGTTGAGAATATCCTTATTTTTCTTAAACAATCCTTCCTCCTGATGAAAAGAAACTCAGTTAGTTTCCCAACCGAGTTTACTTCCTCTCTTTTAAAGTCCTAAATAAGATTCTACTGCTGCCTGCATATCTGCCGCTGCAACAGTTGTCTTGTGACGAACTGGAGCTATTTCGAGGCCATCAACTGCTGGTGGCACTGTCACTCCTGAAATTTCGTGCAACTGAGCCAAGGCCTCAAAGTCGCTTAAACCTGATTTCCCTGTTACAGCTTCTACTGCAACTACTGGGAATTTATATGGGCTAGCTGTTGAAGCAATCACGGTCTTAGTCACATCACCTGTAGCTGCTTGGTATTTTTTATATACGGCCGAAGCAACTGCTGTATGAGGGTCCTCAATATAAGCATCTGCCTCATAAACACGCTTGATTTCTGCTGCTGTTTCCGCTTCCGTCGCATACTCTGCTGCAAAAAGGTCAAGAATCTCTGCATCAAAATCTGTCAATTCATACTGACCTTGGCTATTCAAAGCATCCATAAGTTCAGTTGTCTTAACTGCATCATTTCCCAAAAGATGGAAAATCAAGCGCTCCAAGTTTGAAGAGACCAAGATATCCATAGATGGACTAGTGGTTACCTTAAACTCACGCTTCTTGTCATAGACACGAGTTTTAAAGAAGTCTGTCAAGACATTGTTGTCATTTGAAGCACAGATTAGCTTGCCGACCGGTAGGCCGATTTGTTTAGCGTAAAAGGCAGCCAAGATATTGCCGAAGTTTCCTGTCGGTACGGTGAAGTTAACCATGTCACCAGCATTAATTTCGCCAGTTTTAACAAGCTGAGCGTAGGCATAAACATAATAGACAATCTGTGGTACCAAACGACCAATATTCATAGAGTTAGCTGATGAGAACTGGAGCTTGTTGGCTGCCAATTTCTCACGAAGAGCCACATCATTGAACATATGTTTCACGTTTGTCTGAGCATCGTCAAAGTTCCCATCAATAGCGACAACATGGGTATTTTCGCCCGTTTGAGTGGTCATTTGCAACTCTTGTACCTTGCTGACACCGTCTTTTGGATAAAAGACGATAATTTCAGTACCTGGAACATCCGCGAATCCTGCCATAGCAGCTTTCCCAGTATCTCCAGATGTTGCTGTCAAGATGACAATCTTGTTTTCCAAACCGTGTTTCTTAGCTGCCGTTGTCATAAAGTATGGCAAGATGGACAAGGCCATATCCTTGAAGGCAATGGTTGAACCGTGGAAAAGTTCCAAGTTGTATTGACCATCAAGTTTTACAAGAGGGGCAATTGCTGGTGTATCAAACTTGCTGTCATAGGCGTTGGTGATACAATAGTCCAACTCTTCTGCTGTAAAGTCATCCAAAAAAGCTGACAAGACAAGCTTAGCTACTTCTTGGTAAGAAGCGTCTTTCAATGTGTCAAAATCCAAATCAACCTTTGGATAGCTCACTGGAGTAAACAAGCCTCCATCTGTTGCCAAGCCTTGCAAAATCGCTTGGCTGGCTGTTACTGTATTGTTCGCATCACGCGTTGATTGATAAACTAATGTCATAAATCTCTATCCTTTATCTATAGTCTCATCCATTATAACATGATTTTTCAGAAAATTCTCCCTTTATAAGAAAATTATAGAGTCAATTCTTCTTTTAAAGGCTCTAAGTAAGTCATTTCTCTCTGACCTCTCCTCTCAAGTCCTTGCTCTGCTATAGCCAGCAAGTCTTTGGAGAACTGGACAATCCCAGCTGTTTCTTCATCTGTGAGGTGTTTCTTAGAAAATTGTCTTCTCAAAGACTTGTAGTCACGACCAAAACTTTCAAAGAAAGGAGCTGTTTCTAGGTAAGCTTCAAGCTTGTCTAGATTTACCAACAAACCAAGATGAAAGGCTGCTGAAGCAAAGGTACGGTCTAGCGGCTGTGTACAAACACTACGAAATTCGACCGTTCCTCGAGTTGTTAAATCTTGGAATTGGTAGCTACGGTGCGTTTGGAAATCCTTTTCTAGAGGGGCAAGCAGAGTCTCTTTTCCATTTAGAGTATAAGCATGGATCTCATCAGTAGCTAGATAATCTCTAGCTTGAATCGGAGAAAAATAATAGGTTTCTCCATCTCGTTCTGCTGTAAAAATCGCAGAATGGTCTAAATAATCAAAGAAATCATCCTCATTTTGAAATAGTTTTGCATTGACACCAACATTCTCTGGATAAATCCCATGCATAGAGTCTTCCCAAAAAATATCTCGTGAAATCTGGGTGTCCCAGTCCGCTCCAGAAAACTCAGAATTGGCAAACAGGTAAGCTTTGGCTGCCTCTATCTGTGTGAAAGCATTGATGACACGTAGGTAGTTATCGGTCGAAACATCCAACTGGACTTGACTCCCGCAGATGAAGGCTCCGTATTGTGGAAAGTCATGTAAATGCGCACTTTCTTGGTGACTCCCCATACTCAGATAATCCATCAGCATCTGATAGCGTGGATAAGCCACAGGTCGGTTGTCATTTTGATTCCAATTTGGGTGAATCCCCCAACCCTGGATAGCATGATTCTTTTCGCCTAGCTTTTCTTGGATTACCTTCATATAGGCCTGAAAACGTCCTTCAACCTCTTGGATATTCTGAGCCCTACCAAAGGCAAACTCCAAGGTTGTATAAGAAACTTCAAACAAAATCCGATCTTGACTCATCGGTTCTACAAGTTGAATCGGATTGCCCTCCTGGTCTACCTTTTCAACTTCCAAACTGAGAGCATCCACCAAAAAGCGCAGCAAGTCCTTGCTGACTTCAATATCTGTAGGTTGGCCTTTCGTATGAACAATAGGAAACTCCAACTCAATACCGATATAGAGATCTGGATTTTCTTTGATATTTTTTAAATAGCGGTCTTTTAATAACTGAATTGAAGGGGACATACATACCTCTCACTCTAACTTCTCATACTAGAAATAAATTACTCTCTATTATACCAAAAATCAGAGATAATCTTGTCGAAAACAAACTTTTTACAAAATAAGGGCAGATTTGGAATTTATATTAAATTTTACATGTTTGCTTTTAAAACCTCTTCTAAAAATGTTGATATATCAATATCTTTAAAAATCATTACTCCTATAATTTTTGTATAATTTAATTTAATTTGTTGATTTTTTTATGAAAACGGTTTATACTTAGTTAGTCTTAAAGTTTTCTTAAACTACAAGCCAAACATTTTATAAGGAGGAATGACAATAATGAGTATCGGAATCATTATTGCGAGTCACGGTGAATTTGCCGCGGGTATTCATCAGTCAGGATCTATGATCTTTGGTGAACAAGAAAAGGTTCAAGTTGTAACCTTTATGCCAAACGAAGGTCCAGATGATTTATACGCAAAATTCAACAATGCTGTGGCTGCATTTGACGCAGAAGATGAGGTTCTAGTCTTGGCTGACCTTTGGAGTGGTTCTCCATTTAACCAAGCTAGTCGCGTAATGGGAGAAAATCCTGAGCGTAAATTTGCCATCATCACAGGACTTAACTTGCCGATGTTAATCCAAGCCTACACCGAACGCCTGATGGACGCTAATGCTGGAGTGGCTAAAGTTGCTGCAAACATCATTAAAGAATCCAAGGATGGCATCAAGGCTCTTCCAGAAGAGCTAAACCCAGCTGAGGAAGTTGCAACTGCTGCAGCCGCTCCAGTTGCCCAAGCTGCTATTCCAGAAGGAACTGTTATCGGAGACGGTAAATTGAAAATCAACCTTGCACGTCTTGACACACGTCTCCTTCACGGACAAGTCGCAACTGCTTGGACACCAGATTCAAAAGCAGACCGTATCATCGTTGCTTCAGATAACGTTGCTAACGACGAATTGCGTAAAGAGTTGATCAAACAAGCTGCTCCTAACGGAGTAAAAGCTAACGTTGTACCAATCAAAAAATTGATTGAGGTTGCAAAAGACCCTCGTTTTGGTAACACACACGCCCTTATCTTGTTTGAAACACCTCAAGATGCCCTTCGTGCTATCGAAGGCGGTGTACCAATCAAGACTCTTAACGTTGGATCAATGGCTCACTCAACTGGTAAAACAATGATCAACAACGTATTGTCAATGGACAAAGACGACGTTGCTACATTTGAAAAAATGCGTGACCTTGGTGTTGAATTTGACGTACGTAAAGTACCAAACGACACGAAAAAAGATTTGTTTGACTTGATTAGCAAAGCTAACGTTCAATAATTAACATTAAATAGAAAAGGAATAAAACCATGTCAGATATTTCAATCATTTCTGCTATCTTGGTTGTAGTTGTTGCCTTCTTCGCAGGTCTTGAAGGTATCCTCGACCAATTCCAATTCCATCAACCAATCGTAGCATGTACCCTCATCGGTCTTGTAACTGGTAACCTCGAAGCAGGGGTTATGCTTGGTGGATCACTTCAAATGATTGCCCTTGGTTGGGCTAACATCGGAGCAGCCGTAGCTCCTGACGCTGCTCTTGCTTCTGTTGCTGCTGCAATTATCATGATTAAAGGTGGTAACTTTACTACTGAAGGTATCGCAGTCGCAACTGCAACTGCAATCCCTCTTGCTGTAGCTGGACTTTTCTTGACTATGATCGTTCGTACAATCTCAGTTGGTTTGGTTCACACTGCAGATGCTGCTGCTAAAGAAGGAAACATTGCAGCTGTTGAACGTGCTCACTACTTTGCCCTTATTCTTCAAGGTCTTCGTATCGCTGTTCCTGCAGCCTTCCTTATTGCTATCCCAGCTTCTGCTGTTCAAGACGCTCTTGGTTTAATGCCAGACTGGTTGAACGGTGGTATGGCTGTCGGTGGTGCCATGGTCGTTGCCGTTGGTTACGCTTTGGTTATCAACATGATGGCTACTCGTGAAGTATGGCCATTCTTCGCTATCGGTTTTGCTCTTGCAGCAATTTCTCAATTGACTTTGATTGCCCTTGGTGTCATCGGTGTTGCGCTTGCCTTCATCTACCTCAACCTTTCTAAACAAGGTGGAAACGGTGGCGGAGGAGCTGCAACTTCTAACGATCCAATCGGTGATATCCTAGAAGACTACTAGAAAGGGGAACAATCATGGCTGAAAAAATTCAATTATCAAAATCAGATCGCCAAAAAGTTTGGTGGCGTTCACAATTCCTTCAAGGTTCATGGAACTACGAACGTATGCAAAACTTGGGTTGGGCTTACTCTTTGATCCCAGCTATCAAGAAACTTTACACTAAAAAAGAAGACCAAGCAGCTGCTCTTGAGCGTCACCTTGAATTCTTCAACACTCACCCATACGTAGCTGCTCCAATCATGGGGGTTACTCTTGCACTTGAAGAAGAACGCGCTAACGGTACTGAAATCGATGACGCTGCTATCCAAGGTGTTAAGATTGGTATGATGGGACCTCTTGCTGGTATCGGTGACCCAGTCTTCTGGTTTACAGTTCGTCCTATCCTTGGTGCTCTTGGTGCTTCACTTGCTGCAACTGGTAATATCGTTGGACCACTTCTCTTCTTCTTTGGATGGAATGCAATCCGTATGTCTTTCCTTTGGTACACACAAGAGTTTGGTTACAAGGCTGGATCTGAAATCACTAAAGACATGTCAGGTGGTATCTTGAAAGACATCACTAAAGGAGCTTCAATCCTTGGTATGTTCATCCTTGCCGTTCTTGTACAACGTTGGGTATCCATCAACTTCACTATCAACCTTCCAGGTAAACAACTGTCAGAAGGTGCCTACATCAACTTCCCAGAAGGTGCTGTTACAGGTGGAGAATTGAAGGGAATCCTCGGCCAAGCACTTAGTGGTATGAGCTTGGATAGCGTTCAACCACAAACACTTCAAGGTCAGTTGGACTCATTGATTCCAGGATTGATGGGACTTCTCCTTACTTTCCTTTGCATGTGGTTGCTTAAGAAAAAAGTATCTCCAATCACAATCATCCTTGCCCTCTTTGCAGTTGGTATCGCAGCTCGTTTCTTCGGTATCATGTAATCTCGGCGAGAATGTACAAACAAAAAAAGAATCAGGTTTATCACCTGATTCTTTTTTATTTTCAATTATTCTGCCAAGGCACCCATTGGATCCCATGGTGCAAGCACGATTGGTTCTGCTTCATAGGCAGCTTGTTCTTCTGCTGTCAGCAATTCTTTACGTACAACGATTTGGTAAGTGTATTCGTCCATCCAAGCATCTGAGGCAACAAAGTAACCATCTGTACCGACCTTGTCTCCCCATGAGTTTTCAACTTTCCACTTAGTTGATTTACCATTTTCATCCAAATCAACACCTGTCAAGACCATAGCGTGGGTCATCAAGCTTTCGCTGTAGTCCAAACGTCCTGCCTTGTCTTGAGTGAGTTGAATGTCCATACTTGATTCAAAGTCATAAACATCTGTCGCAAGGATTCCTGCTTTACGGTTGCTGAGCTGGCCGACATCTGAACCAAACCAGACAGTTTCTCCTGTTTGCATTTGGGCAATGGCCAATTCTTTCAAGCGTTCCATCGGTACGTTGATGTAGCGAACTGCACGGCTACCAACAACATTTCCCAACATCTCAACTGTGTAAGATCTACCGTAAGGTTTATCAGCAGTTGGAGCATTGATCACAGAAACATAGTCTTCTAGTGGAAGGTCAACGTATTTCTTGTAAAATTCTTGTGGCGTGATGCCTTTTTCGCTTTGGTAGTTGTTATCCTTATCGCGATAAGCAAAGTTAAACTGACGTGGTGGGAGACCTAGTGACATGGCAAGGAAATTAAAGATTTCTTGCAAGAGGTCTTCTTTCTTAGCTTGAACAGTCGCTTGGTCAGCGCCAGAAGCCAAGAGGTCACGCAAGATTTGAGCATCTTGACGAAGCAATTTGTTAAGGATTGCATTGAGCTCACGGCTACTGCTAGATGAAACAGACTCTGGATAAACAGACTTAGGAACGACACCGTATTTCTCAAAGAGAGAAACTACCATATCCCACTGACCACCATCTTGTTGTGGGGTTTGGAGTAGGAAGCTAACCTTGCGGCTTGTCAATTCTTGGTCAGCAGTCGCAATGACTTGCTCCAAGAACCAGTTAGATTTTTCATACTTGTCCCAGAAGAAGGTGTGGGCTTGTGACAATTCAAAGTTTTCTAGTTTGTATTGAGAGATGAGTTTGTGGCGGAAAGTATTAAGTGCCGCAAACATCCAGCAACGACCAGATGCTTTCTGGTTAGTGACCTTGTCCTTAGTCAAGTCAAGTGAGAAAACAGGTGTGTTGTCTACATGGCTTTGGCGACGCTCTAGGGCTGCAAAAATTCCATTGTGACTGGCAGCATTTTCGATAGCTTGGTATTTTACATTTGCTTCATAGTTGGCAAATAATTTATCTGTAAATGATTCTTGAATCGCGTTCATAAAATCCTCCTTTTTTCTTACTGTCTATTATAACGCTTTTCACAAAGGAAGCAACCAAAAACTGAAAAAGGTAGGGATATTTCCCCTACCTTTTCCGATTATCCAGTTTATTGAACACTCTCAAGCAACCCTTCTAGTTCTTCCTTGGTTAAACGACGCCATTCTCCACGTTTCAAATCCTCATCCAAGGTCAAAGTTCCCATGGTTAAACGTTGCAAGTCCACAACTTCCTTACCACAGTAGGCCACCATCCGTTTGACCTGGTGGAATTTCCCTTCTGCAATAGTCACTCGAACCAGACTTTCAGCCTTTTCCCTATCAATAGACAAAAGCTCCAGTTTGGCAGGCTGACAGGTAAAGTCCTTGAGCGGAATGCCTTGCGCAAATGTCTCAACATCTGCATCTGTCATCATTCCCTTGACCTGCGCCAGATAGGTCTTATCCACATGGCGTTTTGGTGAAAGAAGAGCATGAGCCAGCTTGCCATCATTGGTCAAGAGCAAGAGTCCATGCGTATCGATATCCAAACGTCCTACAGGGAAAACTTCCTTGGCACGTGCATAGTCATCCAACAAATCCAAGACTGTCTTGTGTTTAGGATCTTCAGTTGCTGAAATAACACCCTGGGGCTTGTTCATCATATAGTAAACAAACTCCTCGTAGTCTAATTTTTTACCGTCAAAACAGATCTCGTCTGTCTCTTCATCAATTTGTAGCTTTGCAGATTTTTCTTTCTTGCCATTGACCGTCACGCGCCCAGCCTTTAGAAAGTTTTTGACTTCCGTCCGGCTTCCTACTGCACAGGCAACTAAAAATTTATCTAATCTCATAGGGCTATTATATCATAAAAAGAGAGCGGTTTTCGCTCTCTTTTTCTCGGATTATCTTTCTCCAATTTATTTTTTAATCATACCTTCTATCCCTTTGAAAAGAATTTCTGATATAGCTTTTGGATAGCCTTCATAGCCATTCTGTTCTGAAAGGGCGTCGATGATATTTCTAATTTGACCATCTAAGATAATGGTTACAGCAGGAACGAGTTCATCTGAACCTTCTTTTTTAAACATTTCTTGCATAATTGATACTTTGTTACTCATATTTACTCCAATCTTTTTTAAGAATTTTATTCATAGTACTCCACGAGACTTACTATTCATTCTCACCTTCCGCAACCAAATCATATGGAAGATTTTCACTAGTTAAGTTTTTTAATCACTTTATTCCTTTTATGTACATTATTGACCACACAAATGTAGAGAATGAATAAGAGAACCGAATAAATCAGCAATCCTAAAAACTTTGCATAGACCAGGTAAACTATCAAGGAACCTATCAAACTGATACTACTAATACAAATAAATAAGAAAGCAAGATTTCCATTTTTCTTTGCTATTTCTAAGAACTCTGAGTACTCAATATCTGTAAACAATGCCGGATATAAATCCAAGTCTTTGTCATAATAGTCAACTACAAATTTCCCTATGAGCAAGGAAAGACAGGAACATAGAATGAAGCTAGAATATTTGATAGTAGGGATATCAAAAATGGTTAAACCATTCAGCAATCTAATAATGGGGAGAGATAGCAAAGTGAGTCCAAGAGTGTAATAGTGTTGATTCTTAGAGGTTCTTTCGAGAATGGAAAAGTAAAGTCTCTTTTCTTTTAAGTCATAATAGACTATTTTGTTTTGATACAATCCTAGATTAACTAGTTTCCTATTGTTTTTCATTCTTTTAGTCATTGTTCAACATCTCTTTCTCAAACCACTGGACTTCCATTTACTCTAATCTCAGAAAATCTCTAGCTCACTTCTTATACTAGAGAAATCTTTCCCCTTTGTCAACATTTCGCCGGTGTTTGCCCTTTATTAGAAACCATTCTCACTTCGAGTTCGCAACAAAAAAAAGCCGCCTGATTGGGCGACTTAATTTTTTTATAGGGAGATTATTATGAAAAAGTTTTAGGAGTATAAGTTAAGGTCTTCTTAACTTATGAGATAAGTATACAGCTCCTATCTTAAAGTTTCCTTAAGTATTTTTAAATGTGAGATTTTTCCATTTTACTTGCCAGTTTTTCTTAGATAAACGCTGTTGATAAAGCTTCATCCGGTCGTCATTTTCTAAAAAATGGGGAGTTGGAGAAACCTGAAAGTTCAAAATATCCTCTAAACCATAAGGAGCAAAGAGCTCTAAAGTTGCATCAGCATGCAAGCGAAGTCCTATCGCTGTACAACGTTCGGGATATTTACTCATAGCGTCACAGGAATTCACATACGGTTCCGTATGGGGACTATGCTGATGCATATAGGCTTGATTCTTCAGCTCCCATTGATACTCGGGAAAATCCTCTCTCAACTTGTTTTCTATTGCCAGCGTTTCTTCATAACTCACCTCTGGGTCAAAGAAAATGACATCCACATCCGTTTCACGGTCAAAGGCTGGTTTATCTGACAAGAGATTCCAAATAAAATTTCGAACTGAACCAGCCGCCAACCAAGAATCTTTCAACTCCAAGTCACAGATGATAGTCAGAATAGCCATCATGTCAGGATTTTCTCTGAAAGAGTCTAAGATTTCAGTCTTATTTTTCAATATATTCATACCCTAAATGTTCATAAGCCTTAGCTGTCGCGACCCGTCCTGAACGAGTTCGCATGATAAATCCTTTCTGGATCAGGTAAGGTTCATACATATCCTCTACTGTCTCACGCTCTTCGGCGATATTAACCGAAAGAGTTCCTAGACCGACAGGTCCGCCGCCATACATCTCAATCATGGTGCGAAGGATTTTTTGGTCTACATAGTCCAAACCTTCATGGTCTACATCCAGCATAGTCAAGGCCTTATCCGTAATGACATCATCAATCAAGCCATCGCCCATAATCTGGGCAAAGTCACGCACGCGCTTGAGAAGACGATTAGCAATACGAGGAGTTCCACGACTGCGTAAAGCTAACTCGGAAGCAGCTTCATGGGTGATTTCCATCTCAAAGATATCTGCCGTCCGCTCGACAATCTCTGTCAAGTCAGAATGGGTATAATATTCCATGTGACCTGTAATCCCAAAACGGGCACGAAGAGGATTTGAAAGCATCCCAGCTCGTGTCGTTGCCCCAATCAAGGTAAATGGTGGCAAATCTAGATGGACACTACGACTAGCTTCTCCAGCACCAATCATGATGTCAATGTAGAAGTCTTCCATGGCACTGTAAAGTACCTCTTCTACCGACATGGGCAAGCGATGAATCTCATCAATAAAAAGAACATCTCCTGGCTCCAAGTCATTCAAAATCGCTACCAAATCACCGGCTTTTTCGATAACGGGACCAGATGTCTGCTTGAGATTAACTCCCAATTCATTGGCAATGACAAAAGCCATGGTTGTTTTCCCGAGACCTGGAGGGCCAAATAAAAGAACATGATCCAGCGCCTCATCACGCATTTTTGCTGCCTCGATAAAGATTTGAAGCTGATCCTTGACCTTGTCTTGTCCGATATATTCACGTAAATATTGGGGACGGAGGGTACGTTCTACCAACTCCTCATCACCCATGATTTCATTATCTAAAATTCTACTCATGTTCCTATTATAGCAAAAATCCAGCCTACAAACAAAAAAGCCACCTGATTTGGTGGCTTCTTTAGGGAGATTATTATGAAAAAGAAAAGTTTAGGATTTCTATTAAATAAAGTTAGGAGGCCTTTACTTAATAACTATATGATACAAGAGAAGACTTAAAGTTAGCTTAACCTATAAATTTTATTTTTTTGCTAGAGATTTTAACTACTAGCAGCCAAAGCAGAAAAGTTAGGAGGCAGATACTCACCACTATTAAGTATGTTTCTTCCTTTGTTAAAAGGTTCTGCCAATTAAGCCGGATTCCTAATTTTTCTTGAAACTCTTCTAATAAGCTACTATTCCCCATAAATGTAGTTTCTAATTGCTCCTTCATTAAGACCTGTCTATAGAGAGAAGCAAGATAGGTAGCTGGTGTGCACTTCATGAGAACTTGAGCGAAGTTAGGAAGAATTCCCATTGGTACATAAGTTCCTACTAAAAATCCTGAAGCTGTACCTACAATTGTAGCCAATTTACCCAGACTATCTACTGACTGGAAATGATAAATCAAGAGTACATTTACCAATGTTGAAAGGAGACTACTTAGCAGCATGATTAAACTTATTTCAAATAGCTTACTCATAGCTGGAATTTCTTGAAAATAAAGGCTCATAACAATAAGCATAAAGGCTTGCATAACAAAGGAAATGATAAGGCTACTAATAAGATAAGACAGTTGCAAGCCCCAGCTCCCTAAATCTGTCAAAAAGAGATCCTGATCCACTTGATTTTCACGGTCTTGTACCATCTGGGTCAAAGCTGTAAAACTGGTTGTAATCCCAGTCACAGCCAAGGTTCCACCCATCAGCCAGTTATTTAAAAGGCTCTTATTATCAGGAAGTTGGGACCAGGCATCCATCAAATTTTTCTGCAAAAAAATGATATAGAGTAGAAAGGAAATCAAAGCTCCCAGTAATGAGAAAAAGACTCCTGAACGATTACGAAAATACAACAAAAAATCACGTTTTAATAAGGCTAACATTAGCGCACCTCTCTTCCTGTAAGGGCTATGAAGGCATCATCCATAGTTCCTGGACGAAATTCAAAGCTAGCAATCTTCTCACGAACTTGGGTCAAATAATCAATAGCTTCCAATTGGCTCTTAGGATAAAGACTATACTCAAACTCATTTTCCTTTTCCACAGGCATATTTTTAGGTAAGAATTTCTCCACCTGCTTGTCTTTAAAACAAATTTTTAAAAGATTGGAAGCGTACTCACTTTTAATTTCAGCAGCAGAACCTTGGGCAATAACCTTTCCATGATCTATAATATAAAGTTGATCTGCCTCATCTGCTTCATCCAGATAATGAGTCGTTAAGATAATAGTCATCCCTTCATCTCTTTGTAGACGATACAATAAATCCCAAATGGATTTGCGAGTCTGAATATCTAGTCCAGTCGTAGGCTCATCTAGAAATAAAATTTCGGGATTGGCTAGGAGAGCCCGAGCAATGTCAACTCGACGTTTCTGTCCTCCTGATAAAGTTCCATAAAGTTGTTTCTGAAAAGCAGTCAACCCTAGTTGATTGATTAAATCTTCCACACGACCACCTTTAATCCCCTTATACTGCTGAGCGCGAATGGCTAGGTTTTCTTTGACCGTCAACTTTTCATCCAATACACTTGCTTGAAAAACAACTCCAATCCGAGTATTGGGCGCATAGATGATTTGACCATTAGTTGCTCTTTTAAGTCCGATTAACATTGAAATCGTGGTCGATTTGCCAGCCCCATTAGGTCCTAAGATTGCGTTAAAACTTCCTTTTTTAAACTCTAAATTTATATCTTTTACTGCTGTATGGTCTCCATAGTTCTTAGTGAGGTCTTTTGCTTGTAAAATCATATTTCCTTCCCCCTTTTTTACACCTTCAGTCTAACAAAAAGGAAAAAGAAAAAATATAGTTTGGTGCTATGTGGTCGAAATGGATGATTATGTGGTCAATTCTACCTTAAAACTTCTGCATTTGAACATAAAAAAAGCCACCTGATTTGGTGGCTTCTTTAGGGAGATTATTATGAAAAAGAAAAGTTTAGGATTTCTATTAAATAAAGTTAGGAGGTCTTTACTTAATGATTACATGATACATGAGTAAACTTAAAGTTAACTTAAGATAAAAGAATTATTTAAATTTTTTTCGATCTACCCAAATCATTCCTGTACAATCATAAGTAGATAAGGTTTCAAACCCCAGAGAACGGTAAAAATCCAAGTTTTTTTCTGTCTGTTCAGTCGCTAGTTGTATTTGGTAGGCATCTTTATAGTCAGCTAAGGCTTCTTTCATCAAGTTACTACCAATTCCTTGGCGCTGATAGCTAGGCAAAACAATCAAATCCTGGACAAAAACGGATGAAAAACCGTCTCCAACCAGACGCACTAAACCAACGATTTCCTCACCATCACGCGCAAGATAAGTCGTTAGCGAATGAGACAAGGCCTGCTCCAACATCTGTGGCTGATTGGTATAGTTTGTCCAACCAACTGCCTGATAGAGATGCAAAACGTCATTAATTGAAACAGATCTTTCATTTGTAATCTTAATCATAACAAACCTTTCTAACATTCTCTAAGAGATTTCAACTGTTGCCCATTTTCATCAAAATTCTCAGATTTTAACCACGCTTCAAATCGTGCTTTAACCTTTGGCCAGTCCTTATCGATCATAGACATCCAATCCGTGTCTCTAGTACGACCTTTATAGATAACAGCTTGGCGGAAGGTGCCTTCATAGACAAAGCCCAAACGTTCTGCTGCTCGTCTTGATGGCAGATTTAGAGCATCGCATTTCCACTCGTAGCGGCGGTAGTTGAGTTCTTCAAAGACATAACGGGCTAGCAAACAGTGAGCTTCTGTTCCCATCCTGGTCTGTTTGAGAGCCGGAGAAAAAGTCACCGAGCCAACTTCAATGGTGCGATTGGCTTGGTCAATACGCATGAGCGAAAAAGTACCCAGTGCTTTACCAGTCGCTTTATCGATAATCGCGTAGTAAAAGCGATCCTTTTGCTCAATCATCTGCTTTAAAGCTACCATTAACTCTTCTAGATTAGCCACAGGTGGTTGAAAAAGGTAGGTCCACATCTCACGAGGGCTATCTGGACCATAGACAGCTAATAAATCCTCCGCGTGCTTTTCCACCGATAGAGCTTCTATAATCGTATATCGCCCTTCTATCCGTACAAGTGAAGGCAAAACTCCAGGTGTGTCGTCTACAGGTTCACCAATCATCTGACCATATTCATTCACAGGCATAGTTTTCTCCTTGTCTCAATCTTATAAGTTTAAAGATGTGAATAGTATATCACATCTCACAGGTAATCTACAAAAAATCCTCCAGATTCTACTCTGAAGGATTCATTTCTTATTTAATAACGATATTAACCAATTTAGTTGGCTTCAATAGTCCAGTGGACTATTGAAGGTGGCAGATAGGACTAATAAACTCGTTATTTAACGACAATATTCACGAGTTTATTAGGGACACTAATTACTTTCACGATTTCTTTGCCATCAATCTCTGCTTTGACTTTTTCGTCAGCTAGAGCGATTTCTTGTAATTCTTCGCGTGAAAGATCCTTCGCAACCATGAGTTTAGCACGGACTTTACCTTTGATTTGGACGACGATTTCAATTTCGTCTTCAACCAATTTGCTTTCATCCCATGTTGGCCAAGCTACGTAAGAGATAGACTCACCTGTTGCTGCGACTGTTTGCCAGAGTTCTTCTGCCAAGTGAGGCGCAAATGGAGCAATCAATTGGATAAAGCCTTTGGCGTAGTCTACATAAAGTTTGTCTTCCTTGTTGGCAGCATTGACAAAGACCATGAGTTGGGCAATAGCTGTGTTGAACTTCATCGACTCGATTTGCTCAGTGACAGCTTTAACAGTTTCGTTATAGACCTTGTCAAGAGCACCATTGTTTTCCGCAACGATTTCTTTACTTGTAATCAAACGGTAAACACGGTCAAGGAACTTACGGCTTCCTTCCAAGCCTTCTTCAGACCAAGCGATGGAAGCATCAAGTGGTCCCATGAACATTTCATAGACACGAAGGGTATCCGCACCGTATTGTTCCACCACATCGTCTGGATTGACAACGTTCTTGAGAGATTTAGACATCTTGGCTGGTGCTTGCTCCAACTCTTCCCCTGTTTCCACATGGAAGAAGGAACCGTCACGTTTTTCAACCCTGTCAGTCGCTACAAGAGCTCCACGGTGGTCACGGTAGCTAGTTCCCAAAATCATTCCTTGGTTAAAGAGTTTTTGGAATGGCTCCTTAGTAGGTACAACACCAAGGTCATAGAGGAATTTATGCCAGAAACGAGCGTAAAGCAAGTGGAGCACGGCGTGTTCTGCACCACCTACGTAGATATCGACTGGCAACCATTGTTTGAGGAGATCCTCGTCAGCCAATTTCTCAGTGTTGTGTGGATCGATATAGCGGAGGTAGTACCAGCTTGAACCTGCCCATTGTGGCATAGTATTAGTCTCACGACGACCTTTGACACCATCCTCACGAGTCACTTCAAGCCAGTCTGTCAAGTTAGCCAATGGGCTTTCACCAGTACCTGAAGGGCGAATGTCCTTGGTTACTGGCAAGACAAGTGGGAGTTCACTTTCTGGAACAGCTGTTGAAGTTCCATCTTCCCAATGAATGATTGGGATTGGTTCACCCCAGTAACGTTGACGGCTAAAGAGCCAGTCGCGGAGACGGTAGGTAACCTTTTCTTGACCAAAGCCTTTTTCTTCTAGCCAAGCTACAATCTTGGCAATCGCTTCTTCTTTGTTGAGACCGTTCAAGAAGTCAGAGTTGACGTGAAGGCCATCTTCTGTGTAAGCAGCTTCTGCTACGTTTCCACCTTCCAAGACTTCTACGATTGGAAGACCAAACTGTTTAGCAAATTCCCAGTCACGCTCATCGTGGGCAGGTACGGCCATAACAGCACCTGTTCCATAGCTAGCAAGGACATAGTCGGCAATCCAGATTGGGATTTCTTTGCCATTGACAGGGTTGATGGCATAGGCACCAGTCCAAACCCCTGTTTTTTCCTTGGCAAGGTCTGTACGAGCCAAGTCTGATTTAAGGCTGGCTTGGTGTTTGTAGTCCGCTACAGCCTCAGCTTGTTCCGGACTTGTGATAGCATCTACTAGTTCATGCTCAGGCGCCAAGACAGTGAAGGTCGCACCGAAAAGGGTATCAGGACGTGTCGTAAAGACGGTGAATTCCTTGTCTGTTCCTTTTACTTTGAAAGTGACATTGGCACCAGTTGATTTACCAATCCAGTTGCGTTGCATGTCCTTGATAGACTCTGGCCAGTCAAGGTCATCCAAGTCATTGAGCAAGCGTTCCGCATAGGCAGTGATTTTAAGCATCCATTGGCGCATTGGTTTGCGGACAACTGGATAGCCACCACGCTCAGATGTCCCATCTGGAAGAACTTCTTCGTTGGCGATAGCTGTTCCTAGTTCCTCAACCCAGTTTACTGGCACTTCAGCTTCATAAGCCAGACCTTTTTCGTAAAGCTTGGTGAAAATCCATTGCGTCCACTTGTAGTAGTTCGGATCTGTAGTATTGACTTCACGGTCCCAGTCGTAAGAGAAGCCAAGCGCATTGATTTGACGTTTGAAGTTGGCAATGTTTTCTGCTGTGAATTCCGCTGGGTCATTTCCTGTATCCATAGCGTATTGCTCTGCAGGCAAACCAAAGGCATCCCATCCCATTGGGTGAAGGACGTTATAGCCTTGCGCACGTTTGAAACGACTAAGGATATCTGTTGCTGTATATCCTTCTGGGTGTCCTACGTGAAGACCAGCTCCGGATGGGTAAGGGAACATGTCAAGCGCATAAAACTTCGGTTTTGAAGCATCTGTTCCTGTCTTAAATGTGTGATGGTCAGCCCAGTACTTTTGCCACTTAGGCTCGATTTCTTTATGATTGTAAAAACTCATGCTGTCTCTCCAATTTTCGTGATGCTCCTATTATACCATTTTTAGAGGGAATTAGCCTCTTTATTCTTAACTCTTTTCTTTTTTGACCTTGCCTTCCATTTTTAATACTGCTATACTTACTTTAACAGACTCTTCCCAAAGAGGTGAATTATGCCCCATTCCTTCAAAAATTCTCTCCAAAAAGAGATTCTTCACCGTAGTTCTTTAGCTGCCCTAGCGACTTCTCTCTTACTCCTTATCCTTCTATTTGGATTTTCCTATTTCCTTCAAAAGCAGCAACTAGCTAAGGATACTCAACAAATTACTCAACATGTTCAAGACATGAAACAAGCAAATTATGAATTATTGGAAACCATGAATAAAAAAATGGTTCCAGAATTTATAGAAGGTAAACACACTGATAGAGAATTATTTAGTCTATTTTATGAAACAAAAGCTCAACTAAAACTCAGTTCTGATTTTGTCATTCTCGATGAGACTGGTGAACTTTTATTTAGCACCAATCGCAATCATAAAGAAACTCTTTTAGCTCCCTATTATTTAAAATTATTAATTCAAAACACTACCCAAGGGTCCATTTCAGAGAAAGTTGCTCTATCGATGGACAAGCAACATTATGCTGTCTTTATTATGCCTATAATTCAAAATCAACGAGCAATAGCATATAGTATTTCCTTTGTGAATGAGAATGATTTCGTATCAAGCATCCCCTTAATTAATTCAAAATACATCATCACAGATTCCTTTGGTAATATATACTCTAGTAATACTAATCAATTTACACAATCAACTCTAGAAAAATTTGATGAGAAATCGCTCCGTTCAAAAACACATTGGTTCGTTGAGAATCCAATCTTGATTGAAAAACGTAAAGTTGATTCAATTTTTTCAATTTACACTTTCCAATCATTCTTTCCTATTCCTAGCTTACTTAGCCTTGCTTCCATACTAACACTTTGTATCTTTCTATTATATTTTTGGCAGGCTAGGAGAATCGCCCATAAAATCGCAACCCATAATGCTGGTCCTATTGAAAGTTTAGTCTTTCAATTACATGAAATTCCTAAGAAAAAAGAAAAGAAACTTACTCTCCATACTGAGGATGAATTTGAACTGATAGCTGAGAAAATTAACGATATGCTACAAGAGTTGGACGAGCTTCATCAAAAGATGTTGACCATTGAAAAGGAAAAGTGGGTTTTTGAAAGAAAAATGCTAGAAGCTCAGTTTAATCCTCACTTCCTATACAATACCTTGGAAACTATTAAAATCACAAGTATGATTGATGCCAGTATTACACAAGACCTTATTCAAAATCTCACACGCATCCTGCGATACAGCGTGACTGAATTAGAGAAAGAAACGACTCTTGGGAAAGACTTAGAAATTATCGAAGCTTATCTAAAGATTCATCAAATCCGCTTTGAACAATTTTCTTATCATATTGACTGTTCTCAGACACTATATTCCCAAGTCATCCCAAAACTTTTCCTATTACCCCTTGTAGAAAATGCTCTAAAATACGGAAGGCAGTATCGTATAGATCTCGCCATCTCTATAAAAATCACTCAAGATCAGGAAAAACTAACCTTTATCGTCAGTGATAACGCCGGGGGGTTGACTAAACAAGAACGTCTACATATCTTAGAATCTCTGAATAGCCCACATACACAACACGGTATTGTCAATAGTTATAAACGATTGAATAACTTTTTTGATAATGTCGAATTAGATTTGGGAGTCAACTCCAAAGGTGAAACCTGGGTAAAATTTGTAACGAAAGGAAGAACACATGTTTAAACTTATCATTGTCGAAGACGAACATCTAATTCGAAAATGGCTTGAGATTGCTGTAGACTACTCTACTTTAGGTATTCAAGTTGTAGGAACCGCTAGTCATGGACAAGAAGGAATGGAACTGATTCAAAAACTAAAACCACATATTGTGCTAACAGACATCACCATGCCAATCATGGATGCTTTCATGATGTTTGAAGCCACACAGTCTATTTCCTATGAAAAAGTAATTCTATCTGGCTACGATGATTTCCAAAATGCAAAAAAGGCTATGCAATTTGGAGCTGTAGATTTTCTATCAAAACCTATAAACGTCACTGAATTAACAGAGTGTCTAGAAAAAATTACACTGCGTCTTCAGATGAATCAACATCAAAACAATCCATTTTCACAAGATTATCAGACCTTTGTCACCACTCTTCAAAAAATTAATCCTCAAAACCAATTGATTCAACAAATTCTCGAATTTATACACCAGCACTACTCCGAACACTTTACCATTTCTACCATTGCAGATAATTTAGGCTATAGTGAAAGTTATCTATATAAAGTTATCAAAGAAGATTTTCCTATTACCTTGAACGAATATATTTTGCAATATCGTTTAAAACAAGCGGTTGAAAAAATGATCCAACAGCCTGACTATCCTCTTAGCCAAATTTCTGAACAAGTGGGGTTCTCAGATTATAAGTATTTTGGAAAAGTTTTTAAAAAATATTTTCATATTTCTCCAAAAGAATTAAAAACTATTGGAAGAATAGTATAGAAACTATTCTTCTTTTTTTGTAGAGAATTTTCCCCTAATAGGATAGAATTTTGAGTTTTAAAAACGCTTACATTTATTTAAAATAGATATAACAAAAACTTTGGAGGTATCCATCATGAAAAAGAAATGGATGTATTTTGCTGCTTGTGGACTTGCTATTTTAGGGCTGACTGCCTGCTCTTCTGACGATTCTTCAGGGGATAAAGCAACTGAAAATGGAGGAAGCGATACTCTTGTAGTCTATTCACCAAACTCAGAAGGGTTAATTGGTGCAACAATTCCTGCTTTTGAAGAAAAATATGGCATTAAAGTTGAACTCATTCAAGCAGGAACTGGTGAACTCTTTAAAAAGCTAGAGTCTGAAAAAGAAGCGCCTGTAGCAGATGTCATCTTTGGTGGTTCCTATACTCAATATGCCACTCACGGAGAACTCTTTGAAAATTACGTTTCTCCAGAAAATGAAAATGTGATAAAAGAATATCAAAATACAACCGGCTACTCAACTCCTTATACATTGGATGGTAGTGTGTTGATTGTAAATCCTGACTTAACTAAGGGTATGAATATCGAAGGATATAGCGATCTTATCAAACCAGAGCTCAAAGGGAAAATTGCAACAGCTGACCCTGCTAACTCTTCTAGTGCTTTTGCTCAACTAACAAACATGCTACAAGCTGAGGGTGGCTATACAGATGACAAAGCTTGGACTTATGTCAAAGATCTCTTTACCCTAATCGATGGTAAAATCGGATCAAGTTCATCTGGTGTTTATAAGGCAGTGGCAGATGGAGAAATGGCTGTTGGTC
The DNA here is from genome assembly GCF_000411475.1 of Streptococcus sp. HPH0090. Lineage (GTDB taxonomy): Bacteria > Bacillota > Bacilli > Lactobacillales > Streptococcaceae > Streptococcus. The sequence goes on from NZ_KE150465.1 coordinate 216,556, forward strand.
TTTCATATGAAGATCCTGCAGTTAAACTTCTAAACGACGGTGCTAACATTAAAGTTGTTTATCCAAAAGAAGGAACTGTTTTCTTACCAGCAAGTGCTGCTATTATCAAAAACGCAAAAAATAAAGAAAACGCTAAGAAATTTATCGATTTCATCATTTCTCAGGACGTACAAGATACTCTAGGTACTACAACTACTAATCGTCCTGTTCGTAAAAATGCTAAAACTAGCGAAAATATGAAACCAATCGAACAAATCAAAGTACTAACTGAAGACTATGACTATGTCATCAAAAACAAATCAGACATTGTTAAGAAATACAACGAAATCTTTACAGATATCCAATCTAAACAATAATAGGGGTTGACTATGAGCGAGATTAAAATTATTAATGCTAAGAAAATTTACAATGACGTACCCGTTATCGAAAATTTAAATGTTACAATTCCTAAGGGGAGCCTTTTCACTCTCCTTGGGCCTTCAGGATGCGGGAAAACAACTTTGCTTCGTATGATTGCTGGATTCAATAGTATCGAAGGAGGAGAATTCTACTTCGATGATACCAAAATTAATAACATGGAGCCTAGCAAACGTAACATCGGAATGGTATTCCAAAACTATGCGATTTTCCCACATTTGACAGTACGTGATAACGTAGCGTTCGGTCTCAAGCAAAAGAAAGTTCCAAAAGAGGAACTCATCAAACAAACGAATAAATACCTTGAGTTGATGCAAATTGCTCAGTACGCTGATCGTAGACCAGATAAACTTAGTGGTGGTCAACAACAACGGGTTGCCTTAGCACGTGCTTTAGCTGTTAATCCTAGCGTTCTCCTCATGGATGAACCCCTAAGTAACCTAGATGCCAAACTTCGTTTAGATATGCGTCAAGCTATTCGAGAAATCCAACACGAAGTTGGTATTACAACTGTCTACGTAACTCATGACCAAGAAGAAGCCATGGCAATTTCTGACCAAATTGCTGTTATGAAGGATGGTGTTATTCAACAAATCGGTCGTCCAAAAGAGCTTTACCATAAACCAGCAAATGAATTTGTTGCAACATTTATTGGTAGAACAAATATAATTCCTGCTCGTTTAGAAAAACAAGCTGACGGAGCTTATATAGTTTTCGAAGATGGCTATTCTCTTCGTATGCCAGCTCTTGACCAAGTTGACGAACAAAACATCCGTGTCAGCATTCGTCCTGAAGAATTTATCCGTGATGAAAATGGCCCAATCGATGGAACAATCACCGATAGTGTTTACCTTGGACTTAACACTGAATACTTCATTGAAACAGGATTTGCTCCAAAACTTCAAGTAAGTGAAGAATCAACTTTCGAAGAAGATTTAGAAAAAGGAGATTGTGTTCGTTTACGAATTAATACTCAAAAACTCAATGTCTTCTCTGAAGACGGTTTGCGTAATCTCATAAAAGGAGCCAGCCATGGAGCGTAAAAAACTAAACATCTGGACTGCATCTTCCTTCTTCATTTTCCTTACATACTTGGTTTTCTTGGTCTACCCTATTGTGACTGTATTAAAGCAAGCACTGGTACATGAAGGTAGATTCTCTTTAGAAAATTTTGTTACATTCTTTAGCAAATCTTATTATTCTGAGACACTCATTAATAGTTTTAAGGTTTCCGTAACCGCCACAATTACTTCTGTCGTTGTTGGTACCTTACTAGCTTATCTCTTTTCAATGTACGACTTCAAAGGTAAGAAGTTTTTGCAAATTTTGATTATCATTGCATCTATGTCAGCTCCTTTTGTTGGTGCATACTCTTGGATTCTACTTCTTGGTAGAAACGGAGTAATCACAAAATTTTTAACCAACACACTACACCTGCCAAGTTTTGACATTTATGGTTTCCAAGGTATTGTACTTGTCTTCACTCTTCAACTTTTCCCTCTCGTCTTCCTTTATGTAGCTGGAACTATGAAGAGTATTGACAATTCCCTCTTGGAAGCTGCGGAAAGCATGGGATCTTTCGGCTTTAGACGTATTGTAAAAGTCATTTTACCTCTCTTGGTCCCAACTTTACTAGCAGCAGCACTCCTAGTCTTTATGAGAGCTTTCTCAGACTTCGGTACTCCGATGCTGATTGGTGAGGGATATCGTACCTTCCCGGTATTAATCTATACTCAGTTTATCAGTGAGGTTGGAGGCAACTCAGCTTTCGCATCTGCTCTAGCAATCATGGCTATTACAATCGCACTTGCTATCTTCCTCATTCAAAAGTACATTTCAAATCGTTTCAGCTTCAGTATGAACTCGCTTCATCCAATCGAACCTAAGAAAACGACAAAAGGAAAGATGGCTGCTATTTATGTGACTGTTTATGGCATTATCTTATTCTCTGTATTGCCTCAAGTTTACTTGATTTACACATCATTCCTTAAGACATCAGGTATGGTTTTTGTCAAAGGATATTCATTAAATAGCTATAAGACAGCCTTTAACCGTATGGGATCTGCTATTTTCAATACCATTCGCATTCCTCTACTTGCCTTGATTCTAGTTGTTGTCTTTGCGACCTTCATCTCATACCTTGCAGTTCGTAAGCGCAACCTATTTACGAATCTAATCGATAGTCTTAGTATGGTACCTTATATCGTACCAGGAACAGTTCTCGGTATTGCCTTTATTTCTTCATTCAATACAGGTATCTTCGGAAGTGGTTTCCTTATGATCACAGGAACAGCCTTCATCTTAATTATGTCCCTATCTGTAAGAAGACTTCCTTATACTATTCGCTCTTCAGTTGCTAGTTTGCAACAGATTTCTCCGAGCATTGAAGAAGCTGCAGAAAGTTTAGGAAGTAGTCGTCTCAATACCTTTACTAAAATCACTACCCCAATGATGCTTTCAGGTATCATCTCAGGTGCAATCCTATCATGGGTAACAATGATTTCAGAACTTTCTACTTCGATTCTCTTGTACAATGTGAAGACTAGAACAATGACCGTAGCTATCTACACTGAAGTACTTCGTGGAAATTATGGCGTGGCAGCTGCTTTGTCAACTATCCTCACTGTCTTGACAGTTACTTCATTGTTACTATTTATGAAAATTTCTAAAAACAATAGTATTACACTCTAGTTTTTCTCCTAAAAACAGCCAAATTTCTTATTGGCTGTTTTTTTATTTATACTCTCTTACTAAGTTAATTCTTAATAAATAATATTAATGCAAGTTAGTGCTTTTTATGGTAGAATATAGGAAAGTGCTTTCTCAGAAGGAGGAAAATATGAACAAACAAACCATCGCTGTCTTAGGGCCTGGTTCTTGGGGTACTGCACTGTCACAAGTTCTTAATGACAACGGACACGAAGTGCGTATCTGGGGTAATATTCCTGACCAAATTGATGAAATTAATACACAACATACTAACAAACGCTATTTTAAGGATATTGTATTAGACGATAAAATTGTGGCCTATCATGATTTGGCAGAAGCCTTGAAGGGTGTTGATGCTGTCTTGTTTGTGGTACCTACTAAGGTGACAAGATTGGTAGCTCAACAGGTAGCTGCTGTTTTGGACCATAAAGTGGTTATTATGCATGCTTCAAAAGGTCTCGAGCCAAATAGTCACAAACGTCTTTCAACCATTCTTGAAGAAGAAATCCCTCAAGAGTTCCGCAGTGAAATTGTAGTTGTATCTGGTCCTAGCCATGCAGAAGAAACAATCGTCCGTGATATTACCTTGATCACGGCTGCATCCAAAGATTTACAAACTGCTCAGTATGTTCAGGCTCTCTTTAGCAACCATTACTTCCGTCTTTATACCAATACAGATGTGATTGGAGTGGAAACAGCTGGTGCTCTTAAAAATATCATCGCTGTTGGTGCAGGTGCCCTTCATGGACTTGGCTTTGGAGACAATGCAAAGGCTGCCATTATCACGCGCGGGCTTGCGGAAATCACTCGTCTAGGGGTTAAACTTGGAGCAAATCCACTGACTTATAGCGGACTTTCTGGAGTTGGGGATTTGATTGTTACCGGAACATCTGTCCACTCACGTAACTGGCGAGCTGGAGATGCTCTTGGTCGTGGTGAAGCCTTGGCAGATATCGAAGCAAATATGGGAATGGTCATTGAAGGAATTTCAACAACCAAAGCTGCTTACGAATTGGCGCAAGAACTTGGAGTTTATATGCCAATCACCCAAGCCATCTACCAAGTTATTTATGAAAATGTTAATATTAAGGATGCCGTTACTGAACTCATGAGTACTGAGTTCAAAGCGGAAAACGAGTGGTCATAATCACCGTTAGAAAGGATGCTCATGAAGCAAAAAGTTAGAAAAGCTGTTATCCCTGCTGCGGGACTTGGAACTCGTTTCCTGCCCGCAACCAAAGCCTTGGCCAAAGAAATGTTGCCAATCGTGGATAAACCAACAATCCAGTTCATCGTTGAAGAAGCTCTCAAATCTGGTATTGAGGACATTCTAGTTGTAACAGGGAAATCAAAACGCTCTATCGAAGACCATTTTGATTCAAACTTTGAACTAGAATACAACCTCAAGGAAAAAGGAAAAACTGATCTTTTGAGACTAGTTGACGAAACAACTGGTATGCGTCTTCACTTCATCCGTCAAACACATCCACGTGGCCTCGGAGATGCCGTTTTACAAGCCAAAGCTTTCGTCGGGAACGAACCTTTTGTGGTTATGCTAGGGGATGATCTCATGGATATCACAGATGACAACGCTGTTTCATTGACCAAGCAACTCATGAATGATTACGAGGAAACTCATGCCTCTACTATCGCCGTAATGCCTGTCCCACATGATGAAGTTTCTGCCTATGGTGTCATCGCCCCTCAAGGCGAAGGAAAAGATGGACTTTACAGTGTTGAAACCTTCGTTGAAAAACCAGCACCTGAGGATGCACCAAGTGATTTAGCCATCATCGGTCGTTACCTTCTCACACCTGAAATTTTCGGTATTCTTGAAAATCAAAAACCAGGTGCCGGAAATGAAATCCAACTAACAGACGCTATCGATACACTTAACAAAACTCAACGTGTATTTGCTCGCGAATTTAAAGGCTCTCGTTACGACGTCGGGGACAAGTTTGGATTTATGAAGACATCCATCGAGTACGCCCTCAAACATCCTCAAGTCAAAGATCACTTGAAAGACTACTTGATTGATCTTGGAAAAGAGCTTTCAGGAGATAAATAATTGATGAAACCAGGTTCAAAATGTTCCTGGTTTTTTTACTGCCTAAACACCTCCAAATCTTGCCTAAGCCTAATTTCTTGCAATAATTGCTTTTATGGTATAATAATAAGGAGTGAGGAAAGAAATGAAGAATAAATTGTTAGAATTTAAAGAAAAAGGACTGACTTTCCTTCAGTCCCTCAAAACAAAACTAAAAAAAATAGACTTGAGCAAAATTGGTCGAAAAAATTCTAAGAAAAAGAAGAAAAAACAAACCAAGACCAATATCTGGACAATCTTTGCTAATATCTTATTGGGAATCAAGGCAACCTTTAATACCCTATTTATCATCGCCTTTCTTGGTGGACTTTTAGGTACTGGGGTTGTTTTGGGTTATGCAGTGTCTCTATTTGACAAAGTAACTGTTCCTCAGACGGAGGAACTGGTTAAACAGGTGAACGATATCCCATCCATTTCTGAGATTCGCTATGCTGATGGATCCATGATTGGTGCCATCGAGAGCGATCTTTTGCGAACATCTGTCGCATCCGATGCCATCTCAGATAATCTCAAGCAAGCCATCGTTGCAACCGAGGATGAACACTTTGCAGAGCACAATGGTGTCGTTCCTAAAGCGGTCATTCGTGCCAGCCTCGGAAACTTTATCGGCCTTGGTTCTTCTAGTGGTGGATCTACTCTGACACAACAGCTCATCAAACAACAAGTAGTGGGTGATGCTCCTACACTTGCTCGTAAAGCTAGTGAAATCGTGGATGCCTTAGCCTTAGAGCGAGCAATGAGCAAGGATGAAATCTTGACAACCTATCTCAACGTCGCTCCTTTTGGCCGTAATAATAAAGGTCAAAATATCGCAGGTGCTCAACAAGCAGCCAAAGGTATTTTTGGAGTTGATGCCAATCAGTTAACGATTCCTCAAGCAGCCTTTATAGCAGGATTGCCACAAAGTCCTATCTCCTACTCTCCTTATGAAGCGACTGGTGAAATGAAGAGTGAAGAAGATATGGAACTTGGAATCAAGCGCTCCAAAGATGTTCTCTACAATATGTACCGAACTGGAGTTCTCAGCCAAGAAGACTACGAAACCTATAAAGCGTACGATATTAAGCAAGACTTCTTGCCAGCAGAAAGTGTCAATGTAACAGCTAAAGGCTTTCTCTACTTCACTGCGCTTGATGAGGCGACGAACCTCATGTACGATTATCTGGTCAAAAAAGATAACGTTTCTGAACAAGAGCTCAAAAATGAATCTATCCAAAAATCTTATCATGAATTGGCTGAAAAAGAGATTCAAAATGGCGGTTACCGTATCACAACTACAATCGATAAAGCTATCCATTCTGCCATGCAAGATGCTGTTGCAAACTATGGCTACCTTGTCGATGATAATACTGGTCAACCAGAAGTCGGAAATGTCTTGATGGATAACCAAACAGGGGCCATTTTAGGATTTGTCGGTGGTCGTGATTATCAAAGCAACCAAAACAACCACGCCTTTAATACTAAACGGTCTCCTGCTTCAACTACTAAACCAATCCTAGCCTACAGTATTGCGATTGACCAAGGTTTGATGGGAAGTGCAAGCATCTTATCTAACTACCCAACTAACTTCTCTAACGGAAATCCTATCATGTATGTCAATAGTTCGGGTACTGCTATGATGAGTCTGAAAGAAGCTCTCAATTATTCATGGAACATTCCTGCCTACTGGACCTATCGTACGCTCCGTGAAAAGGGAGTCGATGTTCGTTCCTACATGGAAAAAATGGGCTATGAGATTCCAGAATACGGTATTGAAAGTCTTCCTATGGGGGGGGGAATCGAAGTTACTGTAGCTCAGCATACAAATGGATACCAAACCTTAGCCAATAACGGTGTTTACCATAAAAAATACATGATTTCGAAAATCGAAAAAACCAACGGCGAAGTTATCTACGAGCACAAAGACGAACCTGTACAAGTCTATTCTAAAGCAACTGCAACCATTATGCAAAGCTTGCTTAGAGATGTTATTTCTTCTCAAGTGACTTCAAGCTTCCAGAGTGACCTTGCTTCTATCAACCCAAGTCTAGCCCGTGCTGATTGGATTGGTAAAACTGGTACGACCAATGAAGATGGTGACATGTGGCTCATGCTTTCAACTCCAAGATTGACCCTTGGTGGTTGGCTTGGTCACGATGATAACCGACCGCTTGGTAAAGGTGCAGGACACTACCGTAATGCTAAATATATGGCTTACCTCGTAAACGCTATTCAACAAGCTTCTCCTTCTGCTTGGGGTTCTGAGCGCTTTAGTCTCGACTCAAGCGTCACTTCATCTCAAGTCCTCAAATCAACTGGTCAAAAACCAGGTAAGGTTACCATCAATGGTAAAGAGATTAATGTGACTGGTGAAATGGTAACAAGCTACTGGGCAAACCAAGCTGGTGCTCCGACTACTACCTACAAATTTGCCATCGGTGGTAGCGATGCTGACTACCAAAATGCTTGGAATACTATTTTGGGAAGTCTACCAAGATCATCAAATTCTAATAACAGTAATTCAAACAATAGTAGCAGTAATAACAATCGAAGTAATAATAACGGTAATAGCAACAACAACAATAACAGCAGTAATAATAACAATACTACGAGCGGTAGCAACAGCTCTTCTTCAAATAGACTACAACGCTAGCCTTTCTATATGAATTACTATCAAAAGAATATTTTCAAGGGAACCATATACTCCCTCCTATCCGGATTAATATGGGGTATCTGTGGCATTTTAGGAGAATTCTTCTTTACGCATTATCCAGTCTCCTCTGGGTGGATCACTTCTATGCGACTAAGTCTTGCAGGTAGTTTTGTACTCATCTTGTCTGGCTTTAAGTTTCGTTCACAGTTATTCGACCTTTGGAGAAACCGCAACAACTATCTGCCTTTTCTGGCTTATGCTATCTTAGGAATTTTCTCCGTTCAGTATTTCTTCTATCTCTGTGTAGAATACTCTAATGCAACAACGGCAACTATCTTACAATTTATCAGTCCCGTCTTCATTCTCATATACAACCGTATTATCTACAAGAAAAAAGCTTCTAAAAAAGCAATTTTCTATGTTTTGACTGCTATGCTCGGGGTCTTTCTGATGGCTACTAAAGGCGATCTGTCTAAACTATCCATCACTCCCCTCGCATTGCTGACAGGGCTTCTCAGTGCTCTGGGAGTTATGTTTAATGTCATCTTGCCTCAGCCGTTCGCTCGAAAATACGGTTTTGTGCCAACTGTTGGCTGGGGAATGATGCTGGCTGGGCTCTTTAGCAATTTTCTCTACCCTATTTATAGAATTAGCTTTCAGCTTGATTGGGTGAGTATCTTGATTTGTTTGACCATTGCCTTTTTGGGAACAGCCTTTGCTTTCTTCCTATCCATGAAAGCTGTCTCGCTCGTTTCTCCTTTGGTGGTGTCAGTCGTCAGTGCAAGCGAACCTTTGTCATCAGCTATTCTAAGCGTTCTATTTCTAGGTCTGGTCCTAGATGGGTATCTGCTTCTGGCTATGATCTTGATTATTATTCCCATGATCTTCTTATCCGTTGAAGAATCAAAAAACAAAATGAAAGAATCTTCTTTTAACACTTAAGGCTTCAAAATTGAAGCCTTTTTTGGTAGAATAGTAAGCATTACAAAGAGTGAGGAGACACCTATGACTGCTACAAAAATGAATGCACAAGAAATTATCCAATTTATCGCTAATGCTGAGAAAAAGACAAGTGTAAAAGTGACCTTTGAAGGGCAACTTGCTGGAGTCATCCCTGCTTCTGTTATCAAGCTTGGAAATGTTCTTTTTGGAGACTGGAAAGATATCGCTCCACTTCTCGATGGACTAACAGAAAACAAGGACTATGTTGTTGAACAAGATGCTCGCAACTCTGCTGTACCTCTCCTTGATAAACGCGACATCAATGCTCGTATCGAGCCAGGCGCTATCATCCGTGACCAGGTTGAGATTGGCGACAACGCTGTTATCATGATGGGAGCTGTTATCAACATCGGTGCAGAAATCGGTGCTGGCACTATGATTGATATGGGAGCTATTTTAGGTGGACGTGCTATTGTCGGTAAAAACAGTCACGTCGGTGCCGGAGCTGTTCTTGCAGGTGTCATCGAGCCAGCTAGTGCTGAGCCTGTTCGTGTCGGTGACAATGTCCTCATCGGTGCTAACGCTGTGGTTATCGAAGGTGTTCAAATCGGTAGTGGTTCTGTTGTTGCAGCAGGTGCCATCGTTACTCAAGATGTTCCAGAAAATGTTGTGGTAGCAGGCGTTCCAGCTCGTATTATCAAAGAAATCGATAGCAAAACCCAACAAAAAACAGCGCTAGAAGATGCGCTTCGCACCTTGTAATTAGTAACAGAGGCGGAAACTTTTCCAGCCTCTTTATCGTATTAGTAAAAGGAAAATAGATATGTTAGATTTGATTCAAATTCGACGCGATCTTCACCAAATTCCTGAGATTGGTTTAGAAGAATTCAAGACTCATGCTTATTTACTTAATGTCATTGAGAAATTAACAGCTGACAAGGATTTTGTTCAGATTCGTACCTGGCGAACAGGTATTTTAGTATACTTACAAGGAAGTCAGCCAGAACGTACCATTGGTTGGCGGACAGACATTGATGGCCTCCCAATCGTTGAACAAACAGGCCTTCCTTTTGCCTCTCAACATCCAGATCGCATGCATGCTTGTGGGCACGATTTTCACATGACCATTGCCCTTGGAACTCTCGAACGTGCTCTAGAAAACCAACCCAAAAACAATCTCCTCTTTCTCTTCCAACCTGCAGAAGAAAATGAAGCAGGTGGTATGCTCATGTATGAAGATGATGCCTTTGGTGACTGGTTGCCTGATCAATTCTATGGACTTCATGTTCGTCCAGACTTAAAAGTTGGACAAATTGCGACCAATACGCATACACTCTTTGCAGGAACTTGCGAAGTCAAGATTCGTTTCAAGGGTAAAGGTGGTCACGCTGCTTTTCCACATGAAGCCAACGATGCTCTGGTTGCAGCTAGCTATTTTGTGACTCAAGTTCAGTCGGTTGTCAGCCGTAATGTCGATCCTATCGAGGGAGCTGTTGTCACTTTCGGTGCCTTTCAAGCTGGGACAACCAACAATGTCATCGCTGATACAGCCTTCCTGCATGGAACCATTCGAGCTCTTACACACAATATGAGTCTCTTAGTTCAAAAACGTGTCAAAGCTATCGCTGAAGGTGTAGCAGCTGCTTTTGATATGGATGTAGAGATTGAACTCAAGCAGGGAGGTTATTTGCCAGTCGAAAACAACCCTGAATTAGCCCGGGAGTTGATGACTTTCTTTGATGAAAAAGAGGGGATTGAACTAATCGATATTGAACCTGCCATGACAGGGGAAGACTTCGGTTACCTTCTCTCCAAGGTTCCTGGTGTCATGTTCTGGCTAGGTATTGATAGTCCCTACGCCCTTCATCATCCAAAGATGAGCCCTAAGGAAGAAGCTCTAGCTATCGGTGTCGAAGCTGTATCAAGCTTTTTAGCAAAGAAAGCTGCGGAGTAAACTATGAAAAAAAGCTTACGCAAGCAGGTCTTGCAAGGACTTAAGTCTCTATCCAAGGAAGAAAAGCAGAGCATGAACGATTGGCTCACAGAGCAGCTCCTTCAACATCCATTCTATAAGGAAGCAAAAACTATCGCCACTTATCTGTCTTTTCCCCATGAATTTCAGACAGCTGAACTCATCGAACAAGCTCAAAAAGATGGAAAGACTATCCTCACTCCCAAAACCTATCCACATGGGAAAATGGACTTGGTTCTATATGAACCAGAGAAACTCGAAAGAAACTCTTTTGGTCTCCTTGAACCACAGGGGAAAGCTATTGTCTTTGAGCCCTCTCAGATTGACTTGATCCATGTTCCTGGTTTAGCTTTCAATACTTCTGGTTATCGGGTTGGCTACGGTGGTGGCTATTACGACCGCTACTTGGAGCATTTCCCAGGCCATACCATTAGTACGATTTATCCATGCCAGATTCAGGATTTTCAACCGGATTACTACGATATTCCAGTTGAGGAGGTACTCATCTATGAAAGAGATTTTTGATCGTCGTTATCCAACCACGAGCTTCTTTCTCCTCGTGACAACCCTAGTTTTTATCATCATGTTTCTAACTAGCGGGTTCAATTACACAAGTGCAGCTACCTTGTACCAGTTCGGAGCTGTTTATCCTCCTGCAATCAAGGCTATGCCTGAACAAATCTGGCGCTTATTCTCGGCCACCTTTGTTCACATTGGCTTGCAGCACTTTTTTGTTAATATGCTGTCGCTCTACTTTTTGGGACGTCAGATGGAGCAGATCTTTGGCTCTAAACAGTTTTTCTTTATCTATCTTCTATCAGGTATGATGGGAAATCTCTTTGTCCTCGTTTTTAGCCCTAATGCTATTACCGCGGGTGCTTCAACTGCCCTCTACGGGATGTTCGCCTCTATTGTCGTTCTTCGTTATGCTTCACGCAATCCCTATCTCCAACAGCTCGGGCAATCCTACCTCTCCCTCTTAGTTATCAACCTAGTAGGTAGCGTTTTAATGCCAGGAATCAGCCTTGCTGGACACGTAGGTGGGGCTGTCGGTGGCGCATTACTAGCTATCGTATTCCCAGTTCGAGGAGAACGAAAGATATACAATCCAGGCCAACGTGGTCTAGCAACCCTAGCCTTTATCACTCTGTCAGCTCTACTACTTTTTATCGGACTATTATAAAACAAGAAAACCATTAGAAGTTCTCAAATTGAGAAGTTCCAATGGTTTTTTGAATCTATATAAAAAGTTGCTTAAAACCCATTGTTGTCACTGAGCTCTTTGAACCAGTGGCCTGATTTTTTCAAGCGGCGTTCTTGCGTTTCAAGGTCAAGCTCGACTAAACCATAACGGTTTTTATAGCTATTGAGCCATGACCAGCAATCGATAAATGTCCAGATCAAGTAGCCTTTACAGTTGGCACCATCTTCAATAGCGCGATGTAGTTCACTAAGGTGACCTTTGACAAAGTCGATACGGTAGTCATCCTGGATCATCCCATTTTCACGGAACTTATCTTCACCTTCAACACCCATCCCATTCTCGGTCAGCATCCACTCGATATTGCCGTAGTTTTCCTTGATGTTTTGGGCAATGTCATAAATTCCTTGCTCGTAGATTTCCCAACCGCGGTGTGGATTAATCTTACGACCTGGCATAACGTAAGGTTCATAAAAATGCTCAGGCAAGAGTGGGCTGTCAGGATGCTTAGCAAAACGCGGCGCCATAACACGCAAAGGCTGATAATAGTTGACTCCTAGGAAGTCAACGGTGTTCTCACGAATGAGTTCCAACTCTTCGGCTGTGTATTCTGGTAACAAGTCATGCTCAGACAAAATTTCCACTAACTCTTCTGGATAAGCTCCTAAAACAGATGGATCTAGGAAAGATTGTGCCTGGAAGAGGTCCGCAATACGAGCAGCTTTCACGTCGGCAGGATGTTGGCTACGTGGATAGGCTGGTGTCAAGTTGAGGACTATCCCAATCTTAGAGCCTGATAAGACTTCATGACAAGCCTTAACTGCAAGAGTGCTCGCCAGTTGTGTATGATAGGCAACCTTAACCGCTGCTTTGGCATCCACCTTATGTGGATAATGGGCATCATAAAAATAGCCAAACTCTACAGGAACGATAGGCTCATTGAAGGTAATCCATTGGTCCACAAGGTCACCGTAAGTCTCAAAACAGAAACGAGCATAGTCTTCATAAGCATTGATAGTCGCCTTATTTTCCCAACCATCTCCATCTTCTTGAAGGGTAAAAGGCAGGTCAAAGTGATAAAGATTGACTAAAAGACGTATCCCCTTGGCCTTGATGGCTTCAAAAACCTGACGATAGAAAGCCACCCCTTGAGGATTGACTGCTCCACGGCCCTGTGGAAAAATACGAGACCACTGGATAGAAGTTCGAAAGGCTGTATGACCTGTTTCTAACAAAAGTTCAATGTCCTTCTCCCAATTTTCATAGAAGGTAGACGTTTTGTCAGGGCCAATCCCATTGTAGTAGCGATTTGGCTCTACTTGGTACCAATAATCCCAGAGATTATCTCCTTTGCCGTCACCAGGCACTCGTCCTTCTGTCTGTGGTCCAGAAGTTGAGGAACCCCAGACAAAATCCTTTGGAAATTTTAGCATAGTACTACCTCTTTTTACGCTTTTAATGTTTATACTCTTCGAAAATCAAATTCAAACCGCGTCAACGTCGCCTTGCCGTACTCAAGTACAGCCTGCGACTAGTTTCCTAGTTTGCTCTTTGATTTTCATTGAGTCTTACTTTCTCTCATTATACAGAAAAAACAAGGCAAAAACTAGTTACATTTTTGTCTTGTTTTTCTTCTGATTATAGATTTTATTTGTTGGTTAAGATTTCAAGGGTTTCAAGCAAGTTATCTGCATGAACTTCGATTGTATCTCCTGTCGCCTTGATCTTCACTTCTACGATACCGTCGGCTGCTTTCTTACCAACAGTGATACGGATTGGAAGACCGATTAAGTCGCTATCGCTGAATTTAACTCCGACACGTTCGTTACGGTCATCTGTCAATACTTCATAGCCTTTGTTGACTAAGGCTTCTTCGATGTGATTAGTCAATTCAAGACTTGCTTCGTCCTTAACATTGACCGGAATCAAGTGCACATCAAACGGTGCCAATTCTTTAGGGAAGTTGATGCCCCAAGCGTAACGGTATTCCCCTTTAGGCGTTTTGTTAACAAAGAGACGAGCGTGTTGCTCCATAACTGCTGAAAGGAGACGGCTGACACCGATTCCGTAGCAACCCATGATGATTGGTACAGCACGGCCATTTTCATCCAAGACATCTGCACCCATACTTGCTGAGTAACGAGTTCCAAGTTTGAAGATATGACCAATCTCGATACCACGCGCAAAGTTGAGAACACCTTGTCCGTCAGGAGAAATTTCACCTTCACGAACTTCACGGATGTCCACATACTCGGCAGTGAAGTCACGACCTGGATTGACACCAGTCAAGTGGTAACCATCTTCGTTAGCACCAGCAACCGCATTACGGCTATCTTGTACCTTGCGGTCAGCGATAATCTTAACATTTTCTGGAAGGTCTACTGGGCCAAGGGAACCAAAGTCAGCTCCCAATAATTCTTTGACTTCCGCTTCGGTTGCAGGTTCTAAGAAGTCTGCTCCAAGGTAGTTTTTCAATTTGACTTCATTGAGCTGGTCATTGCCAACGAGTAGGGCCACAACTGGCTCCTCATCTGCGATATAAACCAAGGTCTTGATGGTTTGCTCTTCAGAAACATTCAAGAAGGCTGCGACTTCATCAATTGATTTGACACCTGGTGTTTCCACGCGAGCCACTTCATCTTCAGTTACAACACGGTTGCTTAGTTTATACTCGTTCGTTGCCATTTCCAAGTTAGCTGCATAGCTTGATTCACTTGAGTAAGCAATAGTATCTTCACCAGAAACCATCCATTTGAGCAATTCTGCCTTGATTTCTTCTTGCACTTCTACAGGAATCTCATCAAATGATGCGACAGACTTGTCTAACACCACCCAACGGTCAAGGTCTGTACGAGCAGGTGTGATGGCCATAAATTCTTGGCTATCCTTACCACCCATAGCTCCACCATCACCGATGATGGCTTTGAAGTCTAAACCACTGCGAGTGAAGATACGCTCATAAGCTGCCTTATACTCATCATAGGTCACATCCAAGCTATCGTAGTTAGCGTGGAAGCTATAACCATCTTTCATGATGAATTCACGCGTACGAAGAAGTCCATTACGTGGACGTTTTTCATCACGGTATTTAGGTTGGATTTGGTACAAGTTTAGTGGCAATTGCTTGTAAGACTTGACAGAATCACGAACAATCGCTGTGAAGGTTTCTTCGTGAGTGGGACCTAGGATGAAGTCAGATCCTTCACGGTTTTTCAATTTGTACAAGTCTTCACCGTAGGTATCATAACGGCCAGACTCACGCCAAAGATCGGCACTGAGAAGGGCTGGAGCCAACATCTCAACCGCACCAATCTTGTCAAATTCCTGACGCATGATTTTCTTAGCTTTTTCGATAACACGGTTAGCAAGTGGCAGGTAAGAATAGACTCCTGCTGATACTTGACGAACATAACCAGCACGCAACATAAGAGCGTGGCTGATAACTTGAGCATCGCTTGGCATTTCGCGAAGCGTTGGGATTAGCATTTTACTTTGTTTCATATTTTTCCTCTAATTCTTAAAAGAAGGTTCGCATGATGTCGTTCCATGTAACGGCGATCATCAAGACAACCATAATCACAACTCCGACTAGAGTAACATAGGTTTCAATTTCTTGTTTCAGTGGTTTGCGACGAATAGCTTCAATGATGTTGAGCACGATTTTCCCACCATCAAGTGCCGGGATAGGAATTAAGTTGAAAATTCCAATATTGATAGAAATCATAGCCAAGAAGAACAGGACGTTTTCAAGTCCATTCTTAGCAGCATCGCTACTTGCCTTAAAGATAGCCACAGGACCACCCAGTTTATTCAAATCCGGTTGGAAAATCAAGTTTTTCAAGGCATTAAGAATGCGCAAGGCTGAGTCAGCTGCAGATGTGAATCCACCTACAAACATAGACCAGATATCCGATTTAAGTCTCGGTTGAACACCTAGAATATAACGCCCTTGGCTTTCCTCAGGTGTCACACTGACTTGTTTTTCAGTTCCATTTTCAGAGACTGTCACATCCAAAACAGGTGCTGTTTTGTCCTTGGTCTCTACTTCCACTGCCTGAATCAAATCTTGCCAGTTACTGATTTCGTGTGAACCGACTTTAGTGATTTTGGCCGTATTTTCAAGGCCGACCTTTGCTATCGCGCTATCAGGAATGATACTAAAGTTATTACTTTGTGTATCACGAACACCACCTTGCATGAAAATCAAAATCCAGAAGACGATAACTCCTAGGATAAAGTTATTCATGGGGCCTGCAAAGTTGGTAATTAACTTGCCCCAGACAGTCGCATTTTGATATTGGACGTCTAGCGGAGCGATACGAACTTCCGTTCCATCAGATTCCACAATAGTTGCGTCATGGTCTACGGAGAACGTTTTTTCCTCTTCCAAAACCAAACCAGTGATAAAGAGTTTATCCTCAAAGTCATATTGGGTTACCTGCATCGGAAGTGCTGTTTGGTCGACCTTCTTCCCAGAAATATTGATACGCTTAACCTTGCCATCTTCAGCCAAAGTCAAACTAACAGGAGTTCCTGTCTTAATCTCTGTGGTATCCTCGCCCCAACCTGCCATGCGGACATAACCACCCAGTGGTAGGAGACGAATCGTGTAAGCTGTCCCGTCTTTCCCGATATGGGCAAAGATTTTTGGACCCATTCCAATGGCAAATTCACGAACCAGAATGCCAGACTTCTTGGCAAAGTAAAAATGTCCGAACTCGTGAACCACCACGATAATTCCAAAAACAAGGATAAAGGTTAGTAATCCTATCATTTAATTTCTGTTCACCTTTCCTTAAAATAAGCCAAAGAGGTGCATAATAGGGAAAACTGCTAGCATAGAATCAAAACGATCCAGTACTCCACCATGACCTGGGATAAAGAATCCTGAATCCTTGACTCCAAAATGGCGTTTCATGGCACTTTCAATCAAATCACCCAATTGACCTGCAATACTAAAGAAAATGGCAAAGAGCATCATTTTATAAATGCCATAAGGAAGGGCAACTGTGCTATCCACTAACATAAAGATGAGTGTGACAAGCATAGCAGCGATAATCCCACCAAAAGCTCCTTCAACTGATTTGTTAGGAGAAACTCTTGGAGCCAATCTTCTCTTGCCGAAATTCATTCCAACGAGATAAGCACCACTATCTGTTGCCCACACGATACAGAGAGCCAAGAGTGCTTTATCCAAGCCAGCGATTCGAGCATCGACTAAAGCGTTGAATCCAAAGCCAACATAGAAACTCATAGCAATTGGGAAAGCGGCATCCTCAATCGTGTAGTTTTTGCTGAAGACAGTCGCTCCAAGCATAACAAAAATTACAACACTGTATGCGACGACATTTCCATCTAC
Source organism: Streptococcus sp. HPH0090 (assembly GCF_000411475.1). Classification (GTDB taxonomy): domain Bacteria; phylum Bacillota; class Bacilli; order Lactobacillales; family Streptococcaceae; genus Streptococcus. The sequence goes on from NZ_KE150465.1 coordinate 233,895, forward strand.
GGGCAAAAAGGTCAGATAGTTTTCCAAGGGAATAGTTAGTACGAAAGTTGCTAGCAAGGTCAACAAACCCTCAGGGGTCATAGTATTTAAACCTTTCATCTGGAGCAACTCACGAACTCCAAGCATGGCTAAAATTCCCATCACAATCTGTAGGCCAAGACCTCCAACCATCAAGAGTGGGATAAAGATAGCTAGGGCCAAAGCGGCAAATATAGTCCTCTTTATTAAGTCCTTTTTCATAATGTTCCTATACTCCTCCAAATCGACGATTGCGACGGTTAAACTCTGCAATAGCCTCCTTCAAGGCTTCCTCATCAAAGTCAGGCCACAAGACATCTGTGAAATAAAGTTCACTATAAGCTGCTTGCCAAGGCAAGAAATTACTCAAGCGAAGCTCGCCACTAGTTCGGATGATTAAATCTGGATCACGCAAGGTTTTCGGCAAATGTCCCGTAAAGAGATATTCCCCAATCAACTCTTCTGTAATATCGCCTGGATTCACCTTGGCATCCAAAACATCCTGCGCAATCAACTTGACTGCTTGTGTAATTTCAGCTCGTCCACCGTAATTAAGGGCAAAATTGAGAATCAAACCTGTGTTTAACTTGGTCAACTCTTCTGCCTTTTTCAAAGCTTCAAAAGTCTGTTTAGGCAAACGATCAGTCTCCCCAATCATTTGAATCTTCATGTTCTTTTGGTGCAACTCAGGGACATACTTATCATAAAATTCAACCGGAAGGTTCATAATAAACTTAACTTCCTGGTCTGGACGAGTCCAGTTTTCAGTTGAAAAGGCATAAACTGTCATAGCCTTGACACCCATATCACTAGCAGCAATGGCTACTGTTCTCAGAGCATCCATCCCAGCCTTATGCCCAAAGACACGTGGCTGCATGCGTTTTTTAGCCCAACGACCATTCCCATCCATGATAACTCCGATGTGAGCTGGCACTACCGCTGGTGTTTCTGTAACTTTATCTTTTTTTAAAAATCCAAACATGATTGTATTCCTATTCAAAAATCTATCGTTTCATTATACCATATTTTTCGCATTTCTTCTAACATCTTTTCTTATTCTAAGGCGGAATTTCCTATATAACTCCTATCTTTCTAAACTAACAAGCCTTGCATTTCCTAAAGAAAGTTGATACAATAAAACATAAAGATTTATCCTTGTTCAGTCACAGGGGTTTTTTATTGAAAGGATCTTATCATGTCAAAAAAACTACAACGTAAAAAACAATTAAGAAACAGCCTTCGTCGTTCAGGTGCACTTTCAAATGCTGTAAACAAGGTTGTCGAAGAAACAAAAAAAGTTGTGAAGCATGCTGAAAAAGCAGCAAGTGAAGCAGGAAAAGCTGTCTCTAAGCAAGTAGAAAAAGCTGTAGAAGCAACTAAAGAGCAAGCCCACAAGCTTACAACTTCTGTTGAAGATTTCGCAGCTGACCTAGGTGGACTTCCACTTGACCGTGCTAAAACTTTCTACGATGAAGGGATCAAGTCTGCTGCTGACTTCAAAAACTGGACAGAAAAAGAACTCCTTGCCTTGAAAGGAATCGGTCCAGCTACTATCAAGAAATTAAAAGAAAACGGCATCAAGTTCAAGTAATCTTTCTTGTCCCTTGCATTTCCGTCAAAAACTTGTTAAAATAAAGCCATTAGAGGTGTTTTGAGTCCCACATTTTACAGAAAGTGGCGGTGCTGAGAAGTCCACAAATGTGTCAAAACTGGTTGCTAATGGATAACAATGAAATAATAATGTCTTTTTGTTTTAAAGACGAGAGATGCGGGCATCTGCCCGAAATTGGGTGGTACCGCGGATTAAACACATTCGTCCCTGTCAGATTGATGACAGGGGCGATTTTTTTATTGCGGCCTAGCAAAAGGAAGTTGTCATGAAACAATCTTTTAACACCAGCAAACTTTACTTTGGTTTTCCTATCTTCATCTTAGGATATCAGGACCAGAACTTTGGGCACAATATTACGACTTGCAGTTCCTCCTATAGTCTAGGAGATTGGCTGGTCATCGGTGTTGGTGCTGAGGAAAATGCGGCAGACCAGATTAAGCATTATCAACAGTTCACTGTGAACATCCCTGACGAAAACCTCATGCTTGAGATGGAGCAGGCTGGCTTTATCAGTCATCGGGAGAAATTGAAACACCTGGGGCTTGACTATGAGATTTCTGAACGGACTCAGGCTCCGATTTTGGAGGCCTGTCCAGTCGTATTGGATTGCCAGGTAGATCGGATTATCGAAGAAGATGGCATCTGCCATATCTTTGCTAAGATTCTCGAGCGACTAGCTGATCCAGAGCTCTTAGATGACAAGGGGCATTTTAAAAATGACCGTTTTGCACCGACTTACTTTATGGGGGACGGCCACCAGCGTGTTTATCGTTATCTGGACGACCGAGTCGATCCTATGGGAAGCTTCATTAAGAAAGCGAGGAAAAAAGATGACAAGAGCAACATTACCTGAACGAACCGAAACGGAGCGACTGATCTTACGAGTCCGTACAGTAGCGGATGCTGAGGATATTTACACCTACGCTAGTCTCCCAGAAGTTTCTTACCCAGCAGGCTTTCCACCCGTCAAGACCTTGGAAGATGAGATTTATTACCTAGAGCATATCCTTCCTGAGCGCAATGAAAAGGACAATCTTCCAGCAGGTTACGGCATTGTGGTTAAAGGAACTGATACAATCATCGGCTCTGTTGATTTCAACCATCGCCACGAAGACGATGTGCTGGAGATTGGCTATACCTTGCACCCAGACTATTGGGGTCGAGGCTATGTACCCGAAGCGGCACGTACCTTGATTGACCTAGCTTTTAAAGAATTGAGGCTTCACAAGGTAGAACTGTCTTGCTTTGGCTACAATGTCCAAAGTCAACGAGTCGCAGAGAAGCTTGGCTTCACTCTAGAAGCTCGCATAAGAGACCGCAAAGATGCCCAAGGCAATCGCTGTGATGATTTGAGATATGGCTTGCTGAAGAGTGAGTGGGAAACTAAAGGTCAACATTAAAAATAGAAATAACTAGAAAGGACACACACATGTCTAAAGAACTTTCACCTAAATACAATCCAGCCGAGGTTGAGGCTGGTCGTTACCAAAAATGGCTTGACGAAGATGTTTTCAAGCCTTCAGGCGATAAAAAGGCTAAGCCTTATTCAATCGTTATTCCACCACCAAACGTAACTGGAAAACTCCACCTCGGTCACGCTTGGGATACGACTCTCCAAGATATCATCATCCGTCAAAAACGTATGCAAGGCTTTGATACGCTTTGGCTTCCAGGGATGGACCACGCAGGGATTGCGACTCAGGCTAAGGTTGAGGAGCGCTTGCGTGGTGAGGGCATCAGCCGTTATGACCTCGGTCGTGAAAAATTCCTCGAGAAAGTCTGGGAATGGAAAGACGAATATGCCACTACCATCAAGGAACAATGGGGCAAGATGGGGCTTTCTGTAGACTACTCTCGCGAGCGTTTCACCCTTGACGAAGGTTTGTCAAAAGCCGTTCGTAAGGTCTTTGTGGACCTTTACAAGAAAGGCTGGATCTACCGTGGTGAATTTATCATCAACTGGGACCCAGCAGCTCGCACAGCCCTTTCTGATATCGAGGTGATTCACAAGGATGTTGAAGGTGCCTTCTACCACATGAACTACATGCTGGAAGACGGCTCACGCGCTCTTGAAGTTGCGACAACTCGTCCTGAGACCATGTTTGGGGACGTTGCGGTTGCAGTCAATCCAGAAGACCCACGCTACAAAGACTTGATTGGTAAAAACGTCGTCCTTCCTATCGCTAATAAACTCATCCCTATCGTTGGAGATGAGCACGCGGATCCTGAGTTTGGGACTGGTGTCGTGAAAATCACGCCTGCCCACGATCCAAACGACTTCTTGGTTGGTCAACGCCACAACTTGCCACAAGTAAACGTTATGAACGATGACGGAACTATGAATGACTTGGCCTTCGAATTTGCAGGCATGGACCGTTTTGAAGCTCGTAAGGCAGTCGTTGCTAAATTGGAAGAAATCGGTGCTCTCGTCAAAATCGAAAAACGTGTCCACAGTGTTGGTCACTCAGAACGTACAGGTGTCGTGGTTGAGCCACGCTTGTCTACTCAATGGTTTGTGAAGATGGACCAATTGGCTAAAAATGCGATTGCCAACCAAGATACAGACGACAAGGTAGAATTCTACCCACCTCGTTTCAACGATACCTTCCTCCAATGGATGGAAAATGTTCACGACTGGGTAATCTCTCGTCAGCTCTGGTGGGGTCACCAAATCCCTGCTTGGTACAATGCTGAGGGTGAAATGTACGTCGGTGAAGAAGCTCCTGAAGGTGACGGATGGACTCAGGACGAAGACGTCTTGGACACTTGGTTCAGTTCTGCCCTTTGGCCATTCTCAACTATGGGCTGGCCGGATGTCGACTCAGAAGACTTCAAGCGCTACTTCCCAACTTCAACCTTGGTAACAGGTTACGACATCATCTTCTTCTGGGTGTCTCGTATGATCTTCCAATCCTTGGAATTCACTGGCCGTCAGCCATTCCAAAACGTCCTTATCCACGGTCTTATTCGTGACGAGCAAGGACGCAAGATGTCGAAATCCCTCGGTAACGGAATTGACCCGATGGATGTCATCGAGAAATACGGTGCCGATGCCCTTCGTTGGTTCCTTTCAAACGGTTCTGCACCAGGGCAAGACGTACGCTTCTCTTATGAGAAAATGGATGCTTCATGGAACTTCATTAACAAGATCTGGAACATCTCTCGCTACATCCTCATGAACAATGAAGGCTTGACCCTTGAGCAAGCAACTGCCAATGTGGAAAAAGTTGTTAACAAGGAAGCTGGAAATGTCACAGACCGCTGGATTCTCCACAACCTCAACGAAACGATTGGTAAGGTCACTGAAAACTTTGACAAATTTGAGTTTGGTGTCGCTGGCCACATCCTCTACAACTTCATCTGGGATGAGTTTGCGGACTGGTACGTTGAGTTGACTAAGGAAGTCCTTTATAGCGATAACGAAGAAGAGAAAGTCATCACACGTTCTGTTCTCCTTTATACTTTGGACAAGATCCTTCGTCTCCTTCACCCAATCATGCCATTTGTGACAGAGGAAATTTTTGGTCAAATCTCAGAAGGCTCTATCGTTACAGCAGAATACCCTACTGTTAACCCAGCCTTTGAAGACCTTGCTGCTCACACGGGTGTAGAAAGCCTTAAAGACTTGATTCGTGCTGTTCGTAATGCGCGTGCAGAAGTAAACGTAGCACCTAGCAAGCCAATCACCATCCTTGTTAAAACTAGCGATAGCGACTTGGAAGCCTTCTTTAACAGCAATGTCAACTACATCAAACGCTTCACAAATCCAGAACACCTGGAAATCTCATCAAATATCCCTGCACCTGAACTCGCTATGTCAAGCGTCATCACTGGAGCAGAAATCTACTTGCCACTCGCAGACCTCCTCAATGTCGAAGAAGAACTGACTCGTCTCGACAAGGAATTAGCTAAATGGCAAAAAGAACTGGACATGGTCGGCAAGAAACTCTCTAACGAACGTTTCGTAGCCAACGCCAAACCAGAAGTCGTCCAAAAAGAACGCGATAAACAAGCCGACTACCAAGCGAAATACGATGCGACAGTCGCACGTATTGATGAGATGAAGAAGTTAGTGAAATAATGTTAAAAAACCTAACCCTATCGGGTTGGGTTTTACATTTGATAATGTTATAATGAAAATAAGAAACTTTAGGAGAATATTATGGGGAAAATTGTTGCTATTGATTTATTTAGCGGTGCAGGTGGCACTACCAGCGGACTTAAAAAATCAGGTATAAATGTTCAAGTTGCTGTTGAAATTGATTCTGTAGCAGTTAAAACTTATAAACTAAATAATCCTGAAGTCTATGTTATAGATAAAGATATCAAATTAGTATCAGGAGATGAAATAAAACAGCATCTTAATGTTGGTTTAGGCGATAAATTAATGCTAGTAGCATGTCCACCATGTCAAGGATTTTCGACTATTGGTACCAATAATGAAAATGATGAGAGAAATCAACTTGTTTTTCAATTTCTTAGATTGATTAATGAATTGAATCCTGATTTTTTATTAATGGAAAATGTTGTGGGTATGACTAGAACAAGAAATGAAAAAATATTTAAAAAGTTTTTGAAATCAATTGATAATAATTATTGTGTTATCTATGATATTTTAAATACAGCTGATTACGGAGTACCACAAACAAGAAAAAGATTAGTACTACATGGATTTAGAAAAGAAATTCTTGATAACTCAAGTTTAACTTTGGGGCTACCTTGCAAAACTCATTCAAATATACCAGAATTAGGCCTTCTTCCATGGATTAATGCAGATATAATAATGGACTTACCTCCAATTGAAGGTGGTGAAGAATATATTGGAGAAGGCATCTATAATCATGTTGCAAATAAACTATCTAATTTAAATATTGAGAGAATTATTCATATTAGAAATAACGGAGGAAGTAGAACCTCTTTGCCAGAATCTTTAGAATTAAATTGTCATAAAAATCGTTCGGGTCATAGTGACGTATATGGAATATTAGATATCAACAAACCTTCCATTACTATTACGGGAGGATGCATGTCATATTCAAAAGGTAGATTTGGGCACCCAACTCAAAATAGAGCTTTAAGTGCAAGAGAGGCAGCAAGATTACAGTCTTTTGATGATGACTATATTTTTGTTGGAAATAGAGGTCAATTAGCTAAGCAAATTGGTAATGCAGTTCCAGTGAAATTAGCTCAAGCTAGTGGAAATTATTTTATGTCAGTTTATAGGGAGATAGCAAATGGACAATCAGATAATTAAGAATTTAGAAGGAATAGCTAAAAAATTTTCTAATAATAAAAATGAATTTTATCCTTATATTGATTATATACGATTTCCTCATTACAAGAGTTTATCATTAAATTCAAAAATAAATTTTGACTTCCCTATTACTTTATTGGTTGGTAAAAATGGAGTGAATAAAACTTCAATTCTACAAGCCCTATACGGCTCTCCAGCCAATAAAAGTGTGTCTGAATATTGGTTTAGTACAAATGTTGATTATATCGATGAAGGGGAAGGAAAACAATGTTTAATCTATTCATATTTCAATGAAAAGGCATCCAGAAGTGTAGAGGTGCTTAAGGGACGCTCTGGTACAGCAAAGGGATTAGATTATTGGGAACCATATGCTCCTCAAAAACAATACGGTATGGAAAAATTACTAAAAAATGAATATATAGGAAGTTCTTCGACAGATAGATGGGATGGAATTGAAAAAAATGTGGTCTTTTGTGACTGTAAAGAATATGTTTCTGCTTTTGATTTGTTTTTCTATCATTATAATTTTAAAAAAATTTCTACACAACGCAGTAAACAAGACTTTATTAGATTAAGATCTAAACCAGTTGCTGATATTTTAAAGAATAACACAACTAGCTATACAAGGTATAAGAAGGAAATGGTTATAGATAATGTCAAAGTTAATGATAAAGTTTGTGAAATCATTAGTGAAATAATGGATGAGTCTTATACTGATATTCAAATCTTAACTCATAGGTTATATTCAAAAGGCGATGGTATAAAAGCTTCTAAAACAATCTGGATGAAAAAATCTGGGCGGGAATACTCTGAAGCGTTTGCAGGAACGGGTGAGGCTAGAATAATTTTATTAGTAAATGATATTATCAATGCTAAATCAAATTCATTAATTTTAATAGATGAACCTGAAATCTCACTTCATCCGAGTGCAATTTATAAATTTAAAGAATTTTTACTTCAAGAATGTTCAGAGAAAAAACATCAAATCATTATTACTACACATTCCACACAACTTATTAAGGATTTTCCTAGAGAAGCTGTGAAGCTTTTAGTGAGAAATGGAGGAAAGGTAGATATTATCGAAAACATTGACTATCAAGATGCATTCTTTGAATTAGGTGATGTGTATGATGATAAAAAGATGATTTATGTTGAGGATAGATTAGCTAAATATATTTTAGATTTTGTTATTTCTCATTCAGGTAGTGAGAATCTTAAAAAGAATTTAATTGTAAGATATATCCCAGGTGGAGCAAATCAAATAATTAGCAATCATATTTTGAATTCATCATTTCTGGATTCCAATAATCATTATTTTTGGCTTGATGGAGATCAAAATACTAAGGTAAGTGAATCAGATGTTTTAAAGAGTTATCTTAAAAATGGTGTTGTTATATCAGATAAAATTCCTGAAGCAGACAATGGAAATCTTGATAAAATTATCCGAGAGATAACAGGATGTTCAATTAAATTCAAAGTTTCAGGAAACAAAGGTAAAATAAATGATACTGAATTAATTGATAAACAAAGAAATTTTATAAATTTTTGGTCTAAATATGTCTCTTATCTTCCATTCATAACCCCAGAAGCTTATTTGGCTAGATTATGCGATAAAATTGAAAAAGACAATTATGACTTTTCTAATGATCAAAATGGGAAAGAATACTTTAAAAAGAGAGCTCAAAAAGAATTGGGATTAGAAGACATAAAATCAGATGATATCTTTCAAGAACAGAGAAGAGCTACCTCAAAGATACTAAAAGATTCTGATATGTTTTCAAAAATTAAAGACCAATTAGAAAAACTATTTTAACATTTTAGAAAGCAGGTTACTACATGACAAATTCTGTAAGTTCGAACCGACCTGAGAAGTACAATATTGCAGCTTTCTTCTCAGGTGTTGGGGGAATTGAGTTGGGATTTGAACAGACCAACGAGTTCAGAGTGGTGTATGCCAATGAATTTGATAAGTATGCGCGGCAGACTTATCAGTTAAACCATCCAGATACCTATTTGGATGGTCGTGATATTCACGATGTTCAGCCAGAGGACATTCCAGCTGAGCGAGTGGATGTGATTATGGGAGGTTTCCCTTGCCAAGCCTTTAGTATTGCGGGTTATCGCAAGGGCTTTGATGATGATCGTGGGGATCTTTTCTTTGAATTGCTTCGCATGATTGAGGGATGTAAACCTCGTGCTATTTTTATTGAAAACGTCAAAAACATGGTCGGTCATGACCATGGCAATACCTTCAAGGTTATTCGTGAAGCCTTGACTGAGAACAACTACTTCATCAAGTGGAAAGTTCTCAATGGGAAAGACTATGGAAATATCCCTCAAAACCGTGAGCGTATTTACATTGTTGGCTTTGATACCAAGGAAGCCTATGACTTGTTTGAGTTCCCCGAGGAAATCAAGCTGACTACGAGTCTTCAGGATGTGATTAACTTTGGTGATCAGCTAGACGAGGTCTACTACTACCGCGAAGGCAAGCAAAATTTCTATGACCAGTTGAAGTTTGAAGTCACCAGTCAAGATACAGTTTACCAGTGGCGCCGTCAGTATGTCCGTGAAAACAAAAACGGTGTTGTCCCTACCCTAACAGCCAATATGGGAACAGGTGGACATAACGTTCCATTGATTTTGACGGACAGTGGCGAGATTCGGAAGTTGACTCCCAAAGAAACCTTTAATGTTCAAGGATATCCTAAATCCTTTAAAATCCCAGAAGGGGTTTCTAACGGTCAGCTATACAAGCAGGCTGGAAACAGTGTGGTCGTACCCGTGATTAAACGCATCGCGGAGAATGTTGCTAAGGCTTTAAATGAAAGCCAAGGTCAATCTCAACTTGCCCGCTCAGGAAAATTTGCCATCATCTATACCAAGATGAACGGCCAGTTTGAAGGGCAGTCCTATGTCAAAGACTTTGCGGATAACTATGACCAAGCTCTTGAAAAAATCAAGGCTTATGACGATGGTTTAGCCCTTCTGTCAGACGAAGAGTATTTGAGATTTGTCAAAAAACAAGGCAAACTCGAATTTTACAGTATTAATTAACGAATATATAAGAGGATTAGTGAAAAACTAATCTTCTTTTGATATACTGAAAATAGAAAAGAGGGTGCTTATGTGGGAACATCTAAAGTCTGAACAAAAAGACAAATACAAAACCTTAATTACCAACTTCGCTAGCTTGAGCCAAGCTTTCTCTCAAAAGGCAGAATCCGAAGACGAGAGACAAACAGAACAGTATGTTGCTCCGATAGTTAACTCCAAATTCCAGGAGACTGTTTTTCAAAAAGCCTTTAATGCCGTAGGGGAAGATATCGCCAATACTTCCTATGATGCTTCCGTCGTTGTGGATGAAAATCATAAATACTTAGTGGGTATCAAGTCTTTTGGGATTAATTCAGGAGACCAAAAAATCGCTCAGTTCAAAAAAGATTCTCAATCTTGGACGGACTTATTAGGTGACATCAAATTTCATGCAGATATTTCAGCAGATAAAGAAGCTGCAGACAAGGAAAACTATCAACGCTATGAAGAGTTAGCTAGAAAGATTGCGACTTTGAGAAATCAGAGAATCGAGTCTTCTAAGGCACAAATCAAGGGTTTCAACTCTGACTCGGTCAATGTTGAAGCTGTTTACCACGTTCTGATGCCAACACCAAAGGGAGAAAATCCAAAGATTTTTGTCGGAGAAACGACTTATTTACCAGTCGATATTGATAATCTAGTCATTGAGGGCTCAACTACCAAAAACAATCCGACCAATTTTCGATTTACGGATGGGCAACATCATTACAAGTACACAGCAGCTGACAGCCAGCTCCACATGACTTTTAATAATAAAGACATTGTGGTAGATACTTGGGACGTTCATTACATCGAAGATCCTTTTTCTCTCTTTGAAAACCTTCATTTACTGACCGCTGAAAAGGAACAATCCCATATCCTAGAAACGGTGTCTTGGGTTATCACAGACAAATATGGAAATGTGGAAGAAAACTCTGGTTTCAATGCTTTTAACGGTGGTTCAAAACTAGCCAAAAAAGATCGTCTGCCACGGATTCTAAAGATTCAGGATAAATTTAAGGACAGTCTGGCTCCAGAAGAACTAGCTTTTGTGACCTTCTCCCTAGAAGAAATCCTCTTGAAAAAATGGACTAGCAAGGATGAAAAAGCTCAGATGAAGGCGATTCGTGAGGACTTGATTAACTTCGTCCACAATACTGGCAATGAAAAACTCATTAAAGAAATTGAACAACTCGTCTATCGTCCAGTTAGCGAGGTTTACATTCCCCTGCCTGACTCCAAGAACTTCCATGATGAAAGACCAGACTTCTTCGGACCAGGATTTGGAACCTTTGAACCTGACTCTAAAAAACTGGCTCTGTCTAAAGAAGAAAGAACCTTTAAACTACGCTTCTTACCTTCTGGAGATGTCATCAATGCCTATATCAACCAAGAAGCTGGTAAGGCGATTCAGTCAACTGATAAGCAAGAAATTCTTGGGAATTGGATCTTGCGTGGTGTTTTTCAGTTGAAAGAGCGAGAAGTCTTGACAGGTCAACGACTCAATGAGCTAGAAATCAACGGAATTCGATTGACCAAGTTTAAAAACGGAGAAATCGGGATTGAATTCATCTGGATTGATACCAAAAACCCACCACACGATGCCATTGGCTGGGTAGCAAAATAGACCTGAACTACATAAAAAAATCTCTTAGATCTATTTCTAAGAGATTTTTTCTTTCTTCTCCCTCACAACCAGCCTTCTTCTTCGGCAGTTTTGGCTGCTTCGGTTCGGTTGCTGGCGCCTAGCTTGGAGAGGATATTGGTCATGTAATTACGGACGGTGCCGTTTGAGAGGTAGAGCTTGTCCGCAATTTCTTGGTTGGAGAGGCCTTGGGCAACTCCACGTAAAACAGCGACTTCTTGTTCGGTCAAGGGATTGGGATGGGTCATCATGACTTCCATCAGCTCTGGGGAATATTCCTTGCGTCCCTCTAACACCGTATGTAGGGTTTGCATAAGCTGGGCAATGCTCCGCTCTTTCAAGACATAGGCATCGACTCCTGCTTTGACCGCTCGTTCAAAATAACCTGGGCGTTTAAAGGTCGTAACGATAACCACCTTGGTTTCAGGCACTTCTTCTTTGATCCACTCGAGCGCTTCTAGTCCCGTCTTGACTGGCATTTCCACGTCAAGGATGGCAATATCTACTGCTTCTTTCTCCAAAACCTCGATAGCCTCGGCTCCATTTTTCGCCTGCAAGACGGTCTCCACATCTGGTTGAAAGCTTAAGAGCTGGCACATGGCGTCTCTCAGCATACTTTGATCTTCTGCGACTAATACTTTCATCTACTTTCTCTCCTTATAAGGCAGATGCACGCGCACCTCTGTGGGATCTTTCAAACTGACCAGCTCTACTTGACCTGAGAAGGCTGCTGCACGGTCACGGACTGTATGGAGTTCATTTCCTTTTACAGTTGCAAAACCTTTCCCGTCATCTCTAACTGTCAGGACCAATTCCTGATCTGTACGTTCCAGTTTTAGATAGGCTTTTTCAGCTCTGGCATGCTTGATAATATTGGTCGCCAGTTCTAGCAAAATCATGGCAGCTGTCGACTCTACATCCTGGGTCAAGCTAGCCTTGTCCAACTGATTATCAACCTCAACCTCAATCCCAGCAATCTCTAGCATCTTTTTGACAGTCTCAAGCTCTGATACTAGGGTCCTTGATTTCAGATTTTCCACGATGGTACGCACTTCATTCATGGAATCTTTGCTGATCTGGTGAATTTCTTTTAATTCCTTCTCCACCTGTGGATAGGCCTGCATCTGAAATAACTGCAAGGCCAGATCTGTCTTGACACTCAGCATGGCAAAGGTATGCCCCAGACTATCATGCAAATCCTGACCGATACGACTGCGTTCATTTTCAGCAAGCAATAGATTTATCTGGGCATTTTGCTTGGCCTGAGCTTCTTTCAAATCCTCCACAATGCGAATCCGAACCAAGCCCAATGTCATCAAATCGACAAAAGTAAGAATCCCAAGCTCAAAGGCTACAGCCTCAGTTTCGACTGACTGAAACATCATGAGTTGTCCAACAACAAGAACTTGAGCAAGGAGAAAAGTCCAGACATGCAGAGAACGAAGACTCCGCACCCTGAAATGATAAATTAAGAGATTAGAAAGGTAAAAGAAAAACCAGATATAATTAACAGCAACAAAGGCAGTATTCCCAACTACATAAGTCAGCATGAGGCCCCAATATAGCCAAGATAGGCGCTGGCTCTTAGTTGTTAAAATACCCAAATATGCCACTACAAATAGAATATCAATCAATAAATGCCAGGCAGAAAGCCACCCAGTCACTACAGGTAGGATGGGGAAAACCATAAAAATCAAACTGGCCCAAAACATATAGTGTATGCTTTTCAGTCTTTCAAGCATTAAGCATTCTCCTTATGACCTTGAAGATAAATAGTCAAACCAAATAAAACTGCTGAAAAAACAAGTAGATAAACTGTGGCTGATAAATTGATGCCACCCTCGTTTAAGAAGGTCTTGAGCAACTCCATCAACTGATAAGTTGGCAGGCACTTACCGATTGCTTGCATCCAGTCTGGAAATAAAGAGATGGGCATCCAGAGTCCGCCTAAAACAGCCAATCCTAGATAGAGGAGATTGCCCACGACAGACATCAGCTGACTAGACGGTAAGAGTGTCAGGATCAAGCCAAGCGCTACAAAGGCTATACTTCCCGCAATCAGCAAGAGCGCAGCCCCAATCCAGCTTCCTAGAGGCATATCCACACCTCTGACCAAGTGCCCAACTGAGAAAACAACCAGGATTGAAACCAAATAATCAACCATCATACTTGTTATCTTTGATAGATAATATTCTACCATATTTACTGGAGTATGGCGTAATGTTTTCTGCCAGTTGTTGATTTTATCGGTATGTAAAACAGCTGGGAATGAAAACATAGCTGTCGACATCATGGAAAAGGCCGTCATAGAGATAAGGTAGTCTCGCATAAAATTAGCTGGCCCATCTGGTGTATCCTGGTACATGCCTGAAAAGAATAAATAGAAGGCCGTCGGCATCCCTACGGATAATAGATAATAGACTAATTGTCGTTTGGTCAATAGAAATTCTATCTTGTTTAGTGCGATCCATCGTTTCATCTTAGTCATCTCCCTTTTGTGTTTCTTCAAAGATTGTATCTAGCAAGCTACGGTTATTGACTTCAATTTCTTGTATCCTACAGCCTGCCTGGACTAACAGTTCCCAGAAAGCATCTGCTTCGCGTGTGACTACTTGCAAGGCATCTTGTTTTTGTGACCAGTTTTCAACCAAGTTAGACTGTTCGACGACTTCTTTGTAAGCTAGAGGTAGGATGAAGTGCTTTTCAATCTCCTCACTGCGCATGGCTAGAGGTGTCGTATCACGAATCAACTCTCCCTTATTTAAGACCAAAATCCGGTCCGCTGTATGCTCTACTTCCTCAATATAATGAGACGAATAGAGAATGGTGACTCCCTGCGCTTTTAAGTCTTGGACAATTTCCCAAAAACGTTGACGGGTTGAAGTATCCATGGCCGCAGTTGGCTCATCTAAAAAGACAAGCTTTGGTCGGCCAATCAAGGTCAAGACAAATGAAAAGAGACGCTTTTGTCCACCTGACAATTTTTCCGCCAACTGCTCTTTTTGTTGCTTGTCAAACTGCAATAGTTGATCGATTTCCTGGTTGTTCAAGGGATTTGGATAAATGCTTTGAAAGAAAGCAATCAACTCTTTAACCTTTAATTTCTGAACAATGACATTTTCTTGAGGGAGGTAGGCTCTGGTGTAGTCTAACTGAGAACTCTTCACTGGCAAGCCTTGGATGGATACTTGACCGCTGGTGACTAGTTTATCTCCAAGCAAACAGTCCAAGAGTGTTGTCTTACCGGCACCATTTGGACCAATCAAGGCAACACATTCGCCTTCTGCTACCTCAAAGGAAATATCCTTCAATATAGCCTTGCCCTTGATGTTCTTATTTAGGCTTTCTACCTTAATCATGTTCATGATATTCTCCTTTCAACCACTCCTTCCCCATCGGAAAGGCGATAAAAATCATAAATCCTAGACCCCAAGCACCGCGAATGACTTGGTGAAGGAAGGCTTGGTCAAACCACCCTGTAAACATTTCGACCAACCATACCACTAGTGATAGTGCAATAAAGAGATAGAGAATCGCTTTTTTCATTTTTCAAACTCCTTTTTCACATCTGAGACCAATTTCAAACCTTCTCGGATCAACCAAGACATCATACCAAATCCTGCAAATAACTCCCAAGGAAAATGATAGAAGCCTTCGTCCAATCCTGAAAACATGAGATAAGTCATGACTCCTGCTGCTACTAAACTCATTGCGACAATTACTTTATGTTTCATTTTTTCTTCCTCCATTTGATACATCTAGTATAATTCTTTGAAGGTAGAATCACTAGAAGCTTCTGTCATTAGGAAATATGACAAATGTCACAAAAAAAGAAAGTTGATTTCTCAACTTTCTTTTTTCTATTATTTAATCTTTATTCCACACTGAAAAGATATGGGTAAACTGGTTGTTGACCTTGGTGAATTTCTACTTCAACATCTTCGAACTCTTCTGCGATTTCTTGAGCAATTTCATTTGCCAATTCTTCACTTCCGTCTTCTCCGACATAGAAGGTTACGATTTCACTATCTTCATCCAACATATGTTTCAATGTTTCAGTCAAGGTTTGGTGCATATCAGGGTTTGATACGAGGATCTTACCATCAACCATACCAAGATTGTCATTTTCATGGATTTCCAAACCATCGATAGTTGTATCACGAACGGCTGTTGTTACACTACCACTGATGACATCGCCAAGGGCTGCAGTCATGCGTTCTTTGTTTTCTTCGATTGATTTGCTTGGGTCAAAGGCAAGAAGACTAGTCAAGCCTTGAGGAATTGTACGAGCTTCTACTACAACAGCTGGTTGCTCTAAAACTTCAGCTGCAGATTGAGCTGCCATGAAGATGTTTTTGTTATTTGGCAAGAAGATGATGTTGCGAGCATTAACTTGCTCAACAGCCTTGACGAAGTCTTCTGTCGAAGGGTTCATAGTTTGTCCACCTTCGATGACATAGTCCACACCTTGGGCACGGAAGATGTCTGCCAAGCCTTGTCCAGCTACTACTGCGATAAGGGCATATTCTTTTTCTTCAGCTGGCTTGCTAACTTGAGTTGCTTCTTTTTCTACTTGTGCTTCGTGTTGGTTACGCATGTTATCGACTTTAACCTTAACCAAGCTACCGTATTTAAGACCTTCTTGCAAGACAAGTCCTGGATCTTCTGTATGGACGTGAACTTTAACGATTTCATCGTCATTGACAACAAGTAGAGAATCTCCAAGATCGTTCAAGTAGTTACGGAATTCTTCGTAGTCAAAGTCTTTAGCATAAGTTGGGCCTTGTTTGAGGGCAACCATGATTTCAGTACAGTAACCAAAGGTAATGTCTTCTGTTGCCACATGTCCAGCTACAGACTTGTGGTGTTCTGCATTGATCATTTCACTCATGTTTGCCGGAGTCGCAACAAAGTCCTCAGACGCGCTGTATTCACCAGTAAGAGCTGAAAGGAAACCTTCATAGATGAAGACCAAACCTTGACCACCTGAGTCCACAACTCCAACTTCCTTCAAGACTGGAAGCATTTCAGGAGTTTTAGCAAGAGCTGCTTTAGCTCCTTCTAAGGCTGCACGCATAACTTCAACTGCGTCATCTGTTTGCTCTGCTTTTTTCTTAGCACCGATGGCAGCTCCACGTGATACAGTCAAGATAGTTCCTTCAACTGGCTTCATAACAGCCTTGTAGGCTACTTCTACACCAGATTGGAAGGCAAGGGCCAAATCTTGACCTGTAAGTTCATCTTTTTCCTTGATAGCTTGTGAGAATCCACGGAAAAGTTGAGAAGTGATAACTCCTGAGTTTCCACGCGCACCCATCAAAAGACCTTTAGCCAAGATGCTTGCTGCTTCTCCAACTGTTGATGCTGGTTTGTCAGCTACTTCTTTAGCTCCATTTTCGATGGTCATTCCCATGTTTGTTCCTGTATCTCCATCTGGAACTGGGAAGACGTTCAATGAATTGACATATTCGGCTTGCTTGTTCAAACGAGTTGAAGCAGCCTGTACCATTTCTTGAAATAAGCTTGTAGTAATATTTGACACGATTATTCTCCTACAACTTTGATATTTTGAATGTAGACATTCACAGTTTGAGCAGTGATTCCAAGTTGATTTTCCAAACTAAAGCGAACACGCTCTTGGATGTTTTTTGAAACTTCGCTGATTTTTGTACCGTAGCTCAAAACAGTATATACATCAACTGCAATGCTACCGTCTTCAGCTGCTTTCACGACTACACCTTTTGAATAATTTTCTTTACCTAGAAGGGCTTGGAAATTATCTTTGAGGGCATTTTTACTAGCCATACCGACTACACCAAAAATTTCAGTTGCTGCACCACCTACAACAGTAGCGATCACATCATCTGTTAGTTCGACTTGACCATCTTTTGTATTAATTTTTACAGTCATTTTTTTTACCTCAACTAGTTGATACTCTATTTTATCATATTTCAGCGCAACTGTAAAAGCAGAATGATGTATCATCGGATTTTTGCTTGATTTTTCAAATGATTTTAGCTTTCGAGCAAAAGAAAAAGACCCTGTAGGTCTTTTCATGTTTATTAAACGCGTTCTACTTTTCCTGATTTCAAAGCACGAGCTGAAGCCCAAACTTTTTTAGGTTTACCATCGATAAGAACAGTAACTTTTTGAAGGTTTGGTTTTACGGCACGTTTAGTTTGGTTCATCGCGTGTGAACGGTTGTTTCCTGATACAGTCTTACGACCTGTAAAGTAACATACTTTAGCCATTGTGTTTTCCTCCTATTAGATCTAATATAGCGGATGTGCTAGCACCACATACCGTACTATGTTATCACACTTTCTTATTTTTGGCAAGGGAATTGGAAGACTTTTTTTATTTGACGTAGACAATACCGAGTTTCCCAAACGCAACGTCTCCACGGATAATCAAGGTTTTGCTAGTTGGGGCTACAGGAGCATCTGCCTTGGCTGCTCCACAGAAAGTCTCCACCTTCAGATCCACTCTCCAGTGTTGGGGAACATAGACAACTGCATTCCCAAAACCGACTTCAATCTTCAAGGTTGCGCTATCCCCTAACATCTCTGCATTGTCATAATAAATCTTGGCATTCCCAAAGCCGACTTCAAACTCGTCTTCTACCAAATCTTGGTCCTGCTTGTAAAAGGTGCCGCTACCGAAGGCAACTTCCTTTTCTGTAAGAATGGTCTTTTCACCGTCATACCACCATTTTTTCCCGTTCCATGTTTTACTAGAATTAGTTAGCATACCAACCCCGAGAACGATTAGCACTCCAGCCCAAAACAGTGACTGATTTGGAATTGGCAAAATGTCATAAAAATGATTAGCAATCATGAGGGCTATGAAAGCTGTAAAAACTGCTGATGTCAAACGACGGCGAAGCAAAGCTTCAATTGATTGGTAGGCAAAAAATCCAATACCAATCAAGGGCCAAATTTTCCCTTCAAGTGAAGGAATCCCAAAATTCCCCTGCAACAATACTAAGGCTGCCAATACTAGCAACACAATACCAAATACTTTCTTTTTCATGTTCTTACCTCATGTTTCTTAGATTTTCTTTTAGGAGGGATTGGTAGTGCCGTGACACATGAACCTCCTTGTGGGTCTGATAAAAGGAAATAGTGCCTGTCCCTGAGAAGGACTTGTCCACCGAGTAGACCTGCCGAAGATTGGCAATGGTCGACTTGGATACCCGACTGAAATAGCGAGGCAGGATGGACTCTAACTCATAAAGCTTGAGCCGAACCTCGTAGGCTTCTTTCTGGGTGTGGGCGTAAATCTTGCTACCTTCTGTCTCAAAAAAGAGAATTTCTGACAAGTCTAAGTAGTACTCACCCGTCCCCTTATAAAAGAT
This sequence comes from Streptococcus sp. HPH0090, assembly GCF_000411475.1. Lineage (GTDB taxonomy): Bacteria > Bacillota > Bacilli > Lactobacillales > Streptococcaceae > Streptococcus. Next base: position 252,856 of record NZ_KE150465.1, read on the forward strand.
CAACCTAGGAGCCTTGGTTTCTTGCAAGAGTCTTTGCAAATCAGCTATTTCATCTGTCAGGGCTGCAGCCTTGATGACAATCTCTGTCTCAGTTAATTCACTATCAATCTCGATTCGTAACTTCATCCTATCTCCTTTCTGCATCTACTATACCAAAGGCCAGAAGACTTTACAAGGGCAAAAAAGCAAGTGGTCACTTTTGACCCGTAAGTGGTTACGAGCCCAAGCCCACTTGCTTTGCTTTTTACAAAATAAAGAAGAGAATTCCCCAGAGGAGTCCACAGGCGTAGCCAACTAAAACATCCTTGGGATAATGAACACCCCCTAAAACTCGCACCAGACCGAGAAGAGCTGATAATACCAATAAAATCAAGCCCACAGGCAGATTTGTGTGCAGACAAGCCATGGAAATGATGGTGGCTGAAAAGACGTGGCGACTAGGCATTGAATTGCCAGAACTGTCCTTGTCCAGTAGCGGGATAATTTCCCAAGCTTCATAAGGACGGGGTTGATTGATCCACTTACGAACAAGCGTCAATAGGACAAAGCCAGAAGCCGGCACTAAGATATAAGTATAAAGGTCGTTCCCCAATCCCTTACTTATAAAACTTGTTCCCAGTAAGGTCAAGTATGCCAAGGGCATCAGAACTGTCATCATGCGATTAAAGACTCGCATCAATTGTAATCCTTGTGGATGTCGAAGAAGACTTGATTTCCTCTTGTCATACCACTCTTGATAGTTTTTCATATATTTTCTCGTTATTTTTAGATTTTACACAAGAAGCCTGTTAGCTTCTCCTACTCTAGTATAGTGTAGAAAAAGAAGGCCGTCAAGCCTTCTTTTAGTTTATTCTTCTACTTCATCTTCTGTAAATTGACTATTGTAGAGGTCAGCATAGAAACCACCCTGAGCCATAAGCTCCTCATGATTGCCTTGCTCGATGATATTTCCATCTTTCATGACAAGAATCAAATCAGCATTACGGATAGTTGACAAGCGATGGGCAATGACAAAGGACGTACGTCCCTCCATCAAACGGTCCATGGCTTTCTGAATCAACTCCTCTGTACGTGTATCGACTGAAGATGTCGCTTCATCCAGAATCAAGAGCGGTGCATCCTTGAGAAGGGCACGAGCAATGGTTAAGAGCTGTTTCTGTCCGACTGACAAGGTCACTGTATCATCTAAAACAGTATCGTAGCCATCTGGTAGAGTCATGATAAAGTGGTGGATTCCTACTGCTTTTGCTGCTTCAATCATTCGTTCATCACTAATCCCTGTTTGGTTGTAGATGAGATTATCACGAATGGTTCCTTCAAAGAGCCAAGTATCCTGCAAGACCATTGAAAAGGCATCGTGCACTTCTGAACGTTTCATCTTCTTGGTATCCACACCATCAATGCGAATGCTTCCCTTATCAATCTCATAAAATTTCATCAAAAGATTAACAATAGTCGTCTTCCCAGCTCCAGTCGGACCAACAATGGCAACCTTTTGCCCTGCATGAGCTGTCGCAGAAAAGTCATGGATAATGGTTTTCTCAGGTGTATAGCCAAAGGCAACTTGGTCAAAGACTACTTCACCCTTCATACCAGACAATTGTGTTTCCTTATGAGATTCATCTTCCATCTCAGCTTCTCCTAGAAACTCAAAGACACGGGTCATAGCTGCACCAGCCTGTTGCAAGCTGGTAATCCCTTGAGCAATTTGTGATAAGGGTTGTGAGAAGGTACGAACATAAACCATGAAGGCTACGATGATACCAATACTGATATGTCCTTCAAGAGCTAGGACTGCACCGACGATGATTACCAAAACATAGCTAAAGTTCCCAACAAAGATCATTGCTGGCATCATGATTCCAGAAATAAATTGAGATTTCCAAATACTATCATGTAGGTCTTGATTCAATCCTGCGAATGTTTCTTTAGTAGTATCCACAGCGTTATAGCTGGTCACCACATTGTGACCTGAGTACATTTCTTCCACATAACCATTGACAGCTGCTAGGTTGTTTTGTTGGGCTTTAAAATAACCTTGTGACTTAGCCATAATCACTGAAATCGCAGCAAAACCTACAAGTGTTGAAACAACGGTTACCAATGCCAAAATCCAGTTCATGCCAAACATGGTAATCAAAACAGCGATCAGTAGAAAGCTAGCTGAGAGAACCGTTCCCAGACTTTGGTTGAGGGACTGAGACGCCGTATCGACGTCATTGGTTACACGAGAGAGAGTATCTCCTTGAGAATGACGGTCAAAATAAGCAAGTGGCAGACGGTTAATTTTTTCAGCGATAGCCGTCCGTAAGCGTTTTGAAAAATGTTGGATACTCGTTGAAAAGATATAGGCTTGCGTATAGTTGAGAATGGCACCAAGCACATACAAAACAGCTAAAAAGCTGGCGATACTTGACACAGCTACCAAATCGATTTCTGTAGCCAAACCATCTGAAATCAAGTTGGTGATTTCCTTAATCTTAGTTGGTCCATAAACAGTGATGATACTTGAACATACAGCAGCCACAACTGCAACTAGTAGAGGAAGTTGGAGACCTGCTAGAAAAGGTTTGTATTGTTTCCAAAAGGACATTTTTTTATTTTCCATGTTCCAATTCCTCCTTCGATAGTTGTGAATAGGCAATTTCTTGGTAAACTTCATTAGTAGCAAGAAGTTCTTTGTGAGTGCCTTGTCCCACGACTTTACCCTGATCTAAGACTAAGATCAAGTCTGCATCCATGATGGTTGAGATGCGTTGGGCAACGATCAACTTGGTCATAGATTGGGTTTTTTCAGCTAGTTCTTGGCGCAAGATACGGTCAGTCTTGTAGTCCAAAGCTGAGAACGAATCATCAAAAATGAGAATTTCTGGTTTACGAGTCAAGGCACGCGCAATGGCCAAACGTTGTCTTTGACCTCCTGAGAAGTTAGTCCCACCTTGAGCCACTTCTGAAGCTAGACCTGCTTCCTTATCTTCGATAAAGTTTTTAGACTGGGCCAACTCCAGAGCTTGCCACATAGCAGTCTCGCTTAGCGGAGTTTCTGGACTCTTACCAAAGTCTAGATTCCCCTTGACATCTCCTGAGAAGAGAACAGCTTTTTGTGGGATATAGCCGACTTTATTCCGCAAGTCTTCCAAATCATAATTCTGTACATTGACGCCGTCTACTAGAATTTCCCCATCTGATACATCATAAAAACGAGGCAAGAGGTTCACAAGCGTAGATTTACCAGAACCAGTTGATCCGATAAAGGCAACTGTTTGACCAGCTTCTGCCTTGAAGCTAACATGTTCCACAACTGCTTCTGAGTTTTTAGAATAGCGGAAGGTGACATCACGGAATTCCACTTGACCTTGAATAGAAGAATCTGCCGTCTGTGGTTGACTAGGATTTTCAATAGAAGAATGCAAGTCTAGCACTTGATTGATACGTCCTGCAGAAACCAAGGTACGAGGAAGCACGATAAAGAGAGCACCCATAAGCAAGAAGCCCATCACGACCTGCATAGCATAAGACATGAAGACCACCATATCACTAAAGAGTGGTAGACGGTCTGTCAGGCTAGCATCATTGATGATATAGGCACCAATCCAGTAAATGGCTAGACTCAAGCCACTCGAAATCGCCATCATAATTGGATTCATAATCGCCATCAATCGATTGACAAAGAGATTGAGGCGAGTGACTTCATCGTTGGCTGCTTCGAATTTTTCATCTTGATAATCTTCAGCATTGTAAGCACGAACTACTCGAATCCCTGTCAAGCTTTCACGAGTGATACTATTGAGTTTATCTGTCAATTTCTGGATGACAGATTGTTTTGGAAAGGCAAGCGTCATGAGAACTGTTGTCATCAGAACATTGACGATAACAGCCACCACTACTGCCCAGAGCCAGTACTCAGACTTGCCAAGGATTTTACCAATGGCCCAGATAGCCATGATAGGACCACGAGTGACCACTTGGAGCCCCATCGTAAAGAGCATTTGAATCTGCGTAATGTCATTGGTCGTCCGAGTCAACAGACTAGGAATAGAGAACCGTTTGATTTCTGTCTGAGAATAATCCAAGACACGATTAAAAATATCACTACGCAGATGAGCCGTGTAGGATGCTGCAACGCGAGCTGCAAAAAATCCAACTGTGACAGATGATAGAAAGGCTAAAAGTGACAAGCCCATCATCTTAATAGCTGGTGACCAAAGTGCATCCAACTGCGTCCCTGGTGTCCCAAGTAATGCTGTAATTTCTGAAATGTAAGTCGGTACTTCTAACTCTAGATAGACCGAGAAACAGGTAAAGAGTATGGTCAAGAGAATCATTCCCCACTCTTTTCCTGTAATACGCTTAGCGAGTTTCTTCATCTTCCCCTCCTATTTTTTCTACATTGGCTTGTAGTTGAGCCATGACTTCCTCAAAAATAGCTAGTTTTTCTTCAGATACTCCATCGAGTAAACTGCGGTCAATTCGATCAAAGAAAGACTTGACCTGCTTCATTTGAGAGCGAGATTTTTCAGTCAAATGAACAAATTTTGCCCGTTTATCACTTGGACTCGCCTCCAACTCCACCAAACCATTTTGCACCATGCGCTTCACTAAATTACTAGCAACTGACTTGGTGACATTGAGTTCTTGTTCAATATCCTTGATAAGCGTCAATTCTTGATCCTGCTCACGACAATCTAAAAAACGGAGAACCTGACCTTGTGGTCCACCCATAAATTCGATACCACAACGCTTGGCTTCCTTTTGCACCATGAGGTGAATCTGATGACCAAAACGTTTAAAGACCAACATCGGTTTATCCATGATTTCCCCCTTCTAAACAAAATAGTTCCCACGAGAACCAATTGGTTTCCATGAGAACTATTTTATCATTTCCAGAAAAGATGTCAAGAAAAAAGTTTTCATGAGAACTATCTAAGCAGAAATTGACATCAGCTCTTATTTTATCTATAATAAACACTATCTCACACCTATAAGAATACACCCTGATTAGAAATGAGAAGCTCACAAATGAAACATAAGGAAGAGAAAATTTTAGGAATCTTTGCCATCATCTTTGGAACCCTGGCCCTTCTTGGTTCCTGGCTACCAATCATTAGCATTCTAGCCTTTTTCTTTGCTATTATTGCTATCGCCCTAGGCATTTTTGGTATTGGCCTTAATCTCAAAAATCGTAAAATATTAGCTATTATCGGAACCGCCCTAGGCATTGGATCCATTTTTCTTGTCTTAATGACGCAAGTATTACCTTCTGGTGTCTTTACTGACTTGGCTAAAAACTTTCGACACCCATATAGAAGTCTGACCTCTTTAACAGAAAATGAGGAATTTGGAAAATTACCAGATTATAGACCAGACGAAGATCATGATGAAGAGGATATCGAAGATACTGATACCTTCTCTTGGACCCAGGAACAGTTTGATGCTTTGATAGAGGGAGACACTGCAAACAGAGGAAAAGGCGGCTCCAACTACAAAGATATCATCAGCAAGCATGGCCAGCCGGATTCTGAAATTGAATCTGCTTCAAGCGACTATGAGATTAAAAAAATCTCCTATGTCTCACTCGGTTCTAATACTAAGACAGTGGTACTGACTTTCGTAAAACAGGAAAATGGTCAGTTTCTTCTCATCCGTAAATTTGCCCTAGGATTAGACAGAACAGAGCGAACTGATGATGGAGTAAGAGTCTAAGATAACTAAAAAGCGAACAGACTTAATAGCTGCTCGCTTTTTTATTAGAATCCATCTACGTTTGTGTAGATTTTTTGTACGTCTTCGTCGTCTTCAAGAACACTGTAAAGTTTTTCAAAAGTTTCCAAATCTTCGCCTGACAACTCAACTTCTGATTGAGGAATCATTTCCAATTCAGTTACTTGGAATTCTTCAATACCAGATTCACGCAAAGCAACGATAGCCTTGTGAAGGTCAGTTGGAGCTGTGTAGACAGTGATTGTTCCTTCTTCTGCTTCTACATCGTCTACATCGACATCTGCTTCAAGCAAAAGCTCAAAGATGGCATCAGCATCATCACCTGCAAAGACGACAACACCTTTGTTGTCAAATAGGTAAGATACAGAACCTGAAGCTCCCATGTTTCCACCGTTTTTACCAAAAGCAGCACGGACATTGGCAGCTGTACGGTTAACGTTTGAAGTCAAGGTATCAACGATCAACATTGAACCATTTGGCCCAAATCCTTCGTAACGTCCTTCTGTAAAGGTTTCGTCTGTATTTCCTTTTGCTTTATCGATAGCCTTATCAATCACGTGTTTTGGCACTTGCGCTTGTTTGGCACGATCGATAACGAATTTCAAAGCAGTGTTTAGTTCTGGATCTGGTTCACCTTTTTTAGCTGCTACATAGATTTCTACACCAAATTTTGCATATACTTTAGAGTTAGCTCCATCTTTAGCCGTTTTCTTGGCTACGATATTGGCCCATTTACGTCCCATTAGGAATCTCCTTTTTTCACATTTTAATCTTTCTTATTATAACACAAGTCTATCCGATTTTCACTAGAGGAAATGGATTTTCTTTTGTAAACTAGGCTAGGATTTCCCGCCGGCTGCTACGATTTTCTTACCTTCTTTTATCCAAGGATGTTGGGAAAGTGAGAAGTAAAGTTGAACAGTCATAACAAGCCAGAGTAGCGGTTCACATAGGATAACTCCAGTATAACCTGACCAAGGAATAATCCAAGCCACGAAAATAATTTTCCCAAACAACTCGATAAAGCTAGATACGAGGGGCAAGAGTTTTTGCCCTAACCCCTGCAAGCTATTTCTATAGATCAATAACAGGCTTAAAAATGGATAGAACACCGAACTAATACGCAGGTATAAAGTCCCGTTTTCAATCAGGTAGCCGTCTGTCGAACTTGCCAGGAAAGAAACTAGGCTAGGACTTGCAAAAAATAGGAAAATACAGGCAAAGGTTGCCCAAGACATACTCAAATAGCTCCCAATACGGAGGCCTTGAACTATACGTTCTGGACGTTTCGCCCCAAAGTTTTGAGAGATAAAAGTCGTCATCGAAGCTGAAATAGCCGTCATTGGCAACAAGGCAAAGGCCATGATTCGGCGTGCTGCCGTTTGAGCACTGATAATGACTGCTCCAAAACTATTGACAGAGGATTGCAAAATAACACTTCCGATAGAAACGATTGACCCCATCAAGCCCATGGCTAGCCCCTGTTCCAAGAGATCCACATAGAGCGCCTTATTCCATTTGAAATGTTTGAGGCCCGGAAGAAGCTCTGGAACACTCTTGCGAATATAGAAATAACAAAGGATTGCTGACAATCCTTGCGAGATAATGGTTGCAAGTCCAGCAGACTGAACTCCCAACTGAAGTTGTGTAATAAAATACAAATCCAGAATCACATTAACGATAGCTGAAAAAATCAGGAAAGCAAGCGCAGCAAGGCTATCTCCAATCGAGCGCAGTAATCCTGCAAAGAGATTATAAGCAAAACTAACTCCCACACAGCTAACAATCATGGAAATATATTCATAGGATTGGGGGAGAATTTCTGCAGGTGTTTCTAGGTACTGCAAAAGCGGATAAAGGCCAAAGAAGCCCATCAGCATGACAAGACCACTCAGGATGGCACCCAAAATCCAAGTCGCTGCAACAGCTTCTTTAATCTTAGCAAAATTACGAGCACCGTAAAGACGAGCGATAACTACTCCCATCCCATTTCCAACTCCGAGAGCAAAACCGATAATTAAATCAAAAATGGCTGTCGTAGCTCCGACTGCCGCCAAGGAATCTTGCCCTAAAAAACGCCCAACAATCAAAATATCAGCTGTATTGTAAAGTTGCTGAAAGATATTGGACAGTAAAATTGGTAATGCAAAACTAATCAGTGAAGGAAGGATTGGACCATGAATCAGGTCTACCGTTGATTTTTTATTCATAAGGGTATTATATCAGCTTTCTAGTAGAGGAACAAGGGAGGAAGAATAAGAAAGCGTTGCCTAGATACAAACAATCTGGTATAATCGTGACAGAAAAGGAGGGTATGTATGAGCTTAACAAGCCAGTTAATTACAGATGTATTCCCAGACCTTGAGAAAGTTGACCAATTAAACAAGGAAGCCTTTCCTGAAGAAGAACGCGTCTCCTTGGAAGAATTTTTAAGTTACCAGGATAGAGATGACGCCCACTTTTTCGCTTTTTATAACGAAGAAGAATTTGTCGGCTTTGCCTTTGCCATTTCCAACCAAAAAGCATTCTACATCAGCTTCTTTGCCATCATGCCCCATCTTCGTAGTCATGGATACGGGAGAGAAATCATTGAAAAACTCATTGATTTTTACCAGCGTACCATGATTCTTGAAGTAGAGCGATTGGACGAAGAATGTGATAATCACGAACAACGAAAGGCCCGCATGGACTTCTACTTACAAAATGGTTTTAAAACTGCCAATGCCTTTTTAGAATACGAGGGAATGAGTTTTGAAATTCTCTACCGTGGCGACCATTTTGATGAAGAGGCCTATCGAAACATCTTTCAAAAATTGCAAGAAGAGAATTACTTCGACTTTCGCATCGAATACCGACGCTTTAGTGAACACTAGTCCTCACGAAATAAAAAAGTAGCAGAGAACTGCTACTTTTATTTTTTATTCTTCAATTTCGATTTCAAGAGCATCGCCCAAGTCAAGAGTTACTTCTTGGTTAGAATCCGTATCAGCTGCAGCACTTGCTTTAGAACCTTCTTCCTCTTCGATCAAACCATATTGAACACGAACTTGGTGGTCAATTTCATCAAAGATTTCTGGGTGATCTGCCAAGTATTTCTTAGCATTTTCAGAACCTTGTCCGATTTTTTCACCCTTGTATGAGTACCAAGCACCTGCTTTTTGAATGATATCCAAATCACTAGCAATCTTCAAGAGTTCACCAGTTCTAGAAATACCTTCCCCGTACATGATTTCAACAAGAGCTTCTTTGAACGGTGGAGCAACCTTGTTTTTCACAACTTTGATCTTAGTTTCTTTACCGACGTTAGTATCTTTTTGGTCACCAGTTCCCTTGATTTGTGTGCTTCCACGAACATCCAAACGGACAGAAGCATAGAATTTAAGGGCACGTCCACCAGGAGTTGTTTCTGGATTACCAAACATAACCCCTACTTTTTCACGCAATTGGTTGATGAAGATTGCAATTGTCTTTGTTTTATTGATAGAAGCTCCAAGCTTACGCATAGCCTGACTCATCATACGAGCTTGAAGACCAACGTGGCTATCTCCGATATCTCCATCGATTTCTGCACGAGGTACAAGAGCTGCAACCGAGTCAATAACGACAAGGTCAACTGCACCTGAGTCAATCAATTTTCCTGCAATTTCAAGACCTTGCTCACCTGAGTCTGGTTGTGACAAGAGCAATTCATCAATGTTAACACCAAGAGCTGCTGCATAGGCTGGATCGAGCGCGTGTTCCGCATCGATAAAGGCTGCAATTCCACCTTCTTTTTGTGCTTGTGCTACAGCATGAAGGGCTACTGTTGTCTTACCTGATGATTCTGGACCGTAGATTTCAATGATACGTCCCTTTGGATAACCACCTGAACCAAGTGCAATATCAAGGGCCAAAGAGCCTGAACTCATCACTTGTACTTTTTGCTCTGCGCGTTCACCCAAGCGCATGATTGAACCCTTACCAAAGTCTTTTTCAATCAATTTAAGCGCATCATTCAAAGCTTTTTCACGGTCAGCTCCAAATTTTTTCCCAATTTCATCTAATTTTTTTGTTGGTTTTTTCGCCATTTTGTTCTCCTATATTTTAATGATTCTAAGAACCTTCTTCTATTATATCAAAAGTCAGTCACTTAATAAAGCTTTGCGAACTAAGTTAAACGCATGCATAACCGCAATCTTACGAACATCCGCTCGGCTTCTTCCAGCTATATTGACTTGAATGACTTCGGTACCTGATGCTTGAGATAGGCCGATGAAAACTGTCCCTGCTGGATGCCCTTCTAGGCTATCCGGACCAGCTACTCCTGTCAAGCTAATCCCAAAATCTGACTGGGTTTTGAGGCGTGCCTGCTCAGCCATTTTTTCCGCAGCAAATGCTGAAACGACTCCATATTCTTCCAACTCTACTTGTGGAATGTCTAACATCTTAGCTTTTTCTTCCAGGCTATAAGTGACAAAACCACCTTTAAAGATTGTTGATGCTCCCGAAAAGTTTGCCAAAGTCGCTTGGAAAAGCCCTGCTGTCAAACTTTCTGCAGCTGTGATAGTTTGCTTTTTCTTTTTCAACTCCTCAACAACTACGCTGGCTAGACTCGCTTCTTCGCCATAACCATAGCAGATTTCCTTTAAAGCAATTCCTTCAAAAGTCTGACGTGCAAAGATTTTTTCCTCTATATTATCCAAGGCCTTTCTAGCTTCTTCTTGACTAGTAGCCTTTGTAGACAAACGCAGAGTCACCTCTCCTGTTTTTGCATACGGTGCTATGGTTGGATCTGTCTGCTCTTCAATCAAATCTGACAAAATCGTTACTAGCTGACTTTCACCAATGCCAAAGAAACGTAGCACACGTGAGTACAACTTAGCTCCTGTTGTCAATCTTGGTAGTAATTCATTTAAAACCATGGGTTTTAGTTCACTTGGCGGACCTGGTAGGACAACATAAGTCACGCCAGCCACCTCAATCATACCACCAACTGCTAGTCCCGTTTCATTTGGGAGCGGGATTGCCCCCTGAACAATTTGAGCTTGACGTTCATTATTTGGAGTTCGTGCATAGTCTGGTCGATGAGCAAAGAAATCATCCAATTTAGCCTGTGCTTGAGGATCAAAAGTCAAATCAAGCCCTAGAAATTGAGCCAAGGTTTGTTTGGTCAAATCATCCTCTGTCGGCCCCAATCCTCCCGTTAAGATAACCAGATTACTCCGTTCCTTAGCAATCTCCAACAAGGATATGAGTCGAGTTTCATTGTCTCCAACGGCCGTCTGGAAGTATACATCAACTCCGATTTCAGCTAGCTTTTCAGACAAAAACTGAGCATTGGTATTGACGATTTGACCTGTTAGAATTTCTGTTCCAACAGCTATAATTTCCGCTTTCATTTTTTCCTCCTACTTACCTATTCGGATTTCTTTGAAAAAATCGCAGGAAAATTCCTACGATTTGAGTATTCATTTCTTATTGTTCTGGTTGTACTTGTTGCCCTTGTTGTTCCTGATCTGCAGCAGAACCAGTAGTTTGTGGCAAGCGTCCATAAATATTTTCATACAAGACTACATTTGTCTCTAATTCCGTAACCTCTGGTTTATCCAATGAACGACGCAAAAGATTTTGCATTTCTAACATATGAGCAGATGACACGATTTGGTAGGATGTCCCATCAATCATTGCATCCTCTCCACGCAACTGTTGAGATTCAATGTTTTTAAAGGAATCTTGGTAACCCATCAACTGAGGAATGGTTGTTGTCGTAATCTCGATATTTGTCTGCATATTATCGCTAAGAGCCTTCAGAATTTCTTGGTAGTGACTAACACTATTCAAGCTAAGAATCTTCTCAACAATCTTTTGAATAACTTCGCGTTGACGTTTCTGACGACCGTAATCTCCTTCTGGATCTTGATAGCGCATGCGTGAATACACCAGCGCCTCTTCACCATTTAGTGTCTGTTCTCCAACACCGATAGAAATAGTATTAAATGGCTCCTGGTCTTGGATAGAGATTGGGAAACCTAGAGTATTGTTTACTGTGATACCACCGACAGCATCAACCATTCTTTGAAGACCATGCATATTGACCATCACGTAACGGTCGATATGGATATTCATCATTTTCTGAATAGTTGAAATAGCTAGTTCTGCCCCACCATCAGCATAGGCAGCATTGAGTTTCGCTTCTCTAACACTACCATCTGGTTGTTGGATTTGTGTCAGGATATCACGTTCCAAACTCATCATCACAACTTTCTTGGTTTTAGGATTTACTGTTACCAAGATCATCGAATCACTGTTACCCGCCCATGGGTCTGTACGCTCAACGTTACCTGTATCCACACCCATCAGTAAAATTGTCAAAGGCTCAGTTGCCTCGATGACTTTAGTTTCTTCCCCAATTTGTTTATAGGTTTTGGCCAAAGTCTGCGTACTTTGTTGATAAATAGTATAGGCATAAGCTCCCACACCAAGAACTGTCACAAGAACAAAGCCTAAAAACATTCCGATTATTTTTTTTGCCATACATTTATTCGTCTATCAGTCGCCCCATCAGGTAGACATCAAGAAACTCTCCTCCTTCTATACAAGCACCACGTTCCTGCTGGCCTTCTATGATAAAGCCCATCTTTTTATATAGATGAACAGCTGCTAGATTTCGTTTTTGAACTGTCAGTTGTAAGCGTCGAATACTTCCACTCGACTGGGCCCATTCAATAGCTTCTTCCAACAGGATACTACCGAGACCATTTCCCCAGTATGCTTTTTTGATGCCCAAAAAGACATCGCCAATATGTCGAACTCGTGGACGTTGATCCGCCGTAATATTGATGACTCCTGCTAACTCATCATTCAAAAAAGCTAGTAGAGTAATCTGGTTATCCGACTGGGCTTGCTTGTCAATAAAATGTTGCATTGCAGATTCAGTCATTGCAATTCCATTTTCATCTAGGCTAGTAAAGCTAGATTCCTGACCAATCTGATCCAAAAGTGTAATAAGAGCTGAAGCATCTTGGATTTCTGCTTCACGGATTAAAAGATCATACTCCATCCGTCAACCTCTGCAAGAGCTCTGTTGCTCGTTGACCATGGGCATGAAAGACAACTTCGCGTCCCTCACCATCTTTCAGGATTTCTAATTCTAGATAATCTGATGGAAGGTCCTCACCCAATAGGTGTCCCCACTCAATAACTGTCACACCTGAACCAAAAAGAAATTCATCCAAGTCGATAGAATCTGCATCTCCTTCAATGCGATAAACATCCAAGTGATACAAGGGGAGACGTCCTTCATATTCTCGAACGATGGTATAAGTAGGACTCTTAATCATTTGATGAATCCCTAGGCCTCTAGCCAGGCCCTTGGTTAGCGTTGTTTTACCAGCACCTAATTCACCGGTCAAAATCAATACATCATTTTTCTCCAGCAAAGAGCCTAATTCTTGTCCAAGAGCAATGAGTTCATCTTCATTTTTTATGTGCATGTTATCATTATACCAAAAAGTTTTCTTTTGCGACATTTCTACTAATAAAAAAGGAGGAGATTTCTCCTTCTTTTTTTAAAGTTTTTGTCATTAGTTAAGAGCCATGCTGATGTAGTTCAAGATGAACAAAGCATCCAAAATCCAGATCATAACATGTACTTCTTTGATTTGACCTTTAACAATCTTTGTCAAAGTATAAGTCAAGAAACCAACGGCAATCCCCTGTGTGATTGAGTAACTGAATCCCATAAAGATAGATGTAAAGAAGGCTGGAACTGCTTCTGACATATCATCCCAAGGAATGTTTTTCAAGTTAGAGAGCATCATAATCCCGACAATAATCAGAATTGGTGCAGTCGCAGCTGTTGGAACAATCGCTAAAAGTGGGCTAAAGAAACTTGACAAAGCAAAACAGATTGCAACAACTAGGGCTGTCAAACCAGTACGTCCACCAGCACCGATACCTGCTGCTGACTCAACATAAGTCGTAACGTTTGAAGTACCTGCAATGGCACCAATTGAAGTTGCTACCAAATCAGAGTAAAGAGCTTTATCCAATTTAGTTGACTCATGGTTTTCACCACTTGTCGCAACGATACCAACTTTTTCTCCAGTACCGATAAGAGTACCGATAGTATCAAAGATATCTGTCAATGAGAAGGCAAGAATAGCCATCAAAGTTTCTGGCAAACGAGAAGTATTTGAAATCAAAGATCCTAAACCTTCTGAACCAAGAGCAGCACCAAACAAAGTTCCTAGGTCGTTAACTGCTGATGAAAGATTGTTGCTAGCGAAGTCAATCCCTGACACATTAACAAGACCAACTGCAATGGCAAGAACAGTCGTTGTTAAAATAGAAAGGATGATCCCACCTTTGATACCTTTAACAACAAAGAAGATAGTAATAGCAAGACCTGCAAGAGCTACCAAAACTGCTGTAGTATTGAAATCTACTAATCCTGGAACGGCTGAAGCATTTGCAGTAATCGCCGCTTGAGCCTTATCTGCTCCTTCACCAGCTACAGTATAAGTACCTGGGTCAATTGAGAATTTCAAAAGACCAGCATTCTTAATACCAACGTAAGCAAGGAAAACACCAATACCAGCTGAAATTGCTGAGCGAAGTGTTGTAGGAATAGATTCAATGATCATTTTACGAACATTGGTCAATGTAATAATCAGTGAAATAACTCCACAGATGAAGACCATCCCAAGAGCTTCTTTCCAAGTATAGCCCATCCCAAATACGACGGTAAATGTAAAGAAGGCGTTTAGTCCCATACCTGGGGCTTGTGCATATGGCAAGTTAGCATAGAAAGCCATCATCAAAGTTCCCACAACAGAACCGATGATTGTTGCCAAGAATACACCTTGAACAGGCATTCCTGTTTGTGAAAGCATTTGAGGGTTTACAAAGAGAATATAACTCATTGCAAAGAAAGTTGTTAAACCAGCAAGAACCTCTGTACGGACGTCTGTCCCGTGCTCTTTTAGTTTAAATAGTTTGTCCATTTTTAATCTCCTTTGTCATTTTACGAACAATATGACTATTATAACACCAATCATTCATCTTTTCAAGGTATTTTTACCGAATTATAAAAATCTTATCAGATATTATTCTTTTTGTTTTTACTTATTGTCAGCTTTTCTCTTAGCTTTTTGATATAATAGAAAACATCTTATCTGAAACTAGATTCGGGAGGATTTTATGACTAAAAAAATGATTGCCGTCGATTTAGACGGAACTCTACTCAACTCTGAAAGCAAACTTTCTGACTTTACTATTGAAACAATTAAGAAAATCTCTAAAAAAGGCCACCAAGTCGTTATTGCAACTGGTCGCCCTTACCGAATGGCCAAAGATTTTTATAACCAACTTGAACTCGAAACCCCTATGATCAATTTCAATGGCTCACTTACCCATCTGCCAGGTAAGACTTGGAAACATGAAAAGTGTCTGACTGTGGACAAAAAATACCTCTTGGATATCGTAAAACGAAAAGAGGAGATTGAGGCAGACTTTATCGCTGGAGAATATCGTAAAAAGTTTTACATTACGGCCCCAGACCAAGAAATTGCCGATCCTAAATTATTTGGTGTTGAAAACTTTCGCCCAGAAAATCAATTCAAGTCTGACTTAGTGACCAAGGGACCTAACTGTATTTTATTACAAACTAGGGCAGACGATAAATATGCACTAGCTGAAGAGATGAACAGTTTTTACAAGCACCAACTCAATATTAACACTTGGGGTGGGCCTTTAAACATCCTCGAATGTACTCCCAAAGGAGTCCACAAAGCCTTTGCCCTCGAATATCTTCTCAATGTCATGAATATGGACAAACAGAATTTGATTGCTTTTGGTGACGAACATAATGACCAAGAAATGCTCGCTTTTGCAGGCAAAGGTTATGCCATGAAAAATGCAAATCCTGCTCTCTTACCTTTTGCAGATGAGCAATTACCATTGACCAATGAAGAAGATGGCGTCGCTCACTTTTTACAAGAACGATTCCTATAAATCATAACCTATAAATCAGTAGTTCTATACTTTTGGCTAAAATACAGGCCCTTGAGTATAGAACTTTTTTCATATAATTATCCATAAAAAAAGGATTTGCACCTGTTTTATCCAGAACCAAATCCTTTAAAATATCTATTTTTTTAAAACAATACGATCTGAAACCTCACGGTCCATATCATCGATGATGATTTGGTTCTCTTCTGCCACATAAATCTTGACGTCATCTCCGATGATGACTTTCTGATTTTCTGGTTCAAAGGTTACCTTCTTAACTTCCTGTACTCCATCCGCTTCCACTTCTGTCCACGTCCCGGTATTTCCTGTCACGTCGAGCGTAATGCTATCACCCTCGTCCTGCCCCTTATAGGTACCATCCATATTGACGGTTGTAGCATTCGTAGCGCTAGCTGTTGTTGACTCAGATACCTGACTTGTTATCACTTCTGAACTAGTGCTTGTTTGAGGTGCCGAAGTTGTTTGTCCTTTTGTTGAACAAGCGACTAAGAGACTAAGACTTGCCAGTGTTGCAAGAGAAAGTGTGAATCTTTTTAATGTCATGATAGCTCCTTTCTTTTGGTGGCTAAAAGTAGCAAAAGCCTGCTGAAACATTCCACCTCAACTATATCAAATAAGGGAAGGGAGGTCAATCAATAGATTCATAACCCAAGAGGTATGCACGGACCTCTGATATAAAGTAGAGAGAACCTGTCACAAACAGTAACTCTTTCTCCCCTGCAGAACTTTCAAAGCCATCTAAAAACTCTCGATAGGAAGCAACCTTCTGATAATCTCCCAAGTCCTGCTCCTCCAAAGAACCTTGATAATCAAAGCTAGTAACATAGAGAGGGAGGTCTGGTAAATGTTTCGTCAGATATCCAAGCATACCACTGTAATCTTTACGCTTTAAAGCTCCAAAAAGAATTTGAGCTTGATAACCTTGTTGATTTTTTTCCTGGATAAATTCAACCAAACGCTCCAAGGCTGGTAGGTTGTGAGCCCCATCCAGATAAATGTGCTCAGTGATAGCTTCTAGCCTTCCTGCCCATCTGGTAACTCGCAAGGCAGCTCTTACTGCTTCTTGATCAGCTTTCTCACCTCTCTGATTCATAAACAATAGAAAGGCTTGTATAGCGAGAGCTGCGTTTTCCTCCTGATAGGCCCCTTCCAAACCTAATTTTAGTTGGTTCAGATTCGCAAGAGAAGAAGAAAAATGACCATTCTTGAAAGAAAAATCTCGATCAGCTTGGTAGAGAGTCACATCCAAATCATGAGCAGTTCTTTGACAAACGAACTGTGCCTCCGGTGCTAGATTGGCAATAATAGCTGATTTGCCTAACTTAAAAATCCCTGCTTTCTGCTCAGCAATAGCTGATAAACTATCGCCCAAAGTCTCCTGATGATCGAGGCCGATGGACGTGATAACAGCAATCTCTCCAGTTACCACATTAGTGGTATCAAGTAGTCCACCAATTCCAACTTCCACCAAAACCAGCTCCACTTCTTGCTCCCTAAAATAGAGTAGAGCAATCAAGGTCAGCAACTCAAAAAAAGATAACTGATCGTGGGTTTCTAGAAGTTTCAGCTCCATTTTCTTAACTTGATCAGCTATACGAATAAAATCGGCATCCGATATGGGATTCCCATTGATGCAAATACGATCATGAATGCTGACAATATGGGGCGAAGTAAAGGTCCCAACTTTCTTGCCGTGAGAGACAAAAAGCTCTCTCATAAAGGCAATGGTCGACCCTTTCCCATTTGTTCCCGTCACATGGATAATTGGATAGGTTTGCTCAGGATTCTCCAGTAAATCCACTGCTTTTTGCATCCGTCCCAAACCTGATCTAAAATTCAATCCAATCCGACTATGGAGCCATTTTTCTACTTCAAACACGCTTATCTCCTTAATCCTTAATAAAAAAGCGAAGATTCTCTTCGCTTTTTACTTCATTTGCTAGAACCTAGCTTGTTTTAATTTCAATATGGGGTAGAATCCCCCCCCCGGATGTTCCAACTCTTTCTAGTTTCTGGGAGTTGGGCTAAAAACATCCACTGGATGTTTTTACTCCTCCATAAAGCTGTTGAAGACTTCTTCAATCATGTTCCATTCATCTTCTGAATCTTCAGGGATTGGTTGCAATTCACCTTCAGTTCCATCTTCATTTTCGATGAATGAGTATGCTTGGATTTCAACTTCACCGTTTTCATCTTCTTCTGCATTAACTGGTACAAGAAGAACATAGTTTTTACCAAATTCTTCTTTTCCGTCAATAGTCAATAGGATTTCAAATAAAGTTTCGTTTCCTTGCTCATCTACAAGTGTAATAAGTTCACGTTCTTCGTGATCGTGGTTGTGATCGTGTGACATAGTTTCTCCTCTGTCTTAAAATTTTCTATCTAAATAATTTTGCAAAATCAACTGAGCTGCCAATTTATCAATAACTTTTTTACGCTTGTTACGACTAATGTCTGCTTGCTCAATCAACATGCGTTCCGCAGCAACCGTGGTCAAGCGCTCATCCTGGTATTCTACTGGCAAACCAAAGAGTTCTTCCAGTTTTTCTCCATATGCTTGACTCGCTTCCACTCGCGGTCCACTGGTATTGTTCATATTTTTAGGTAAACCAACAACAAAGCGCTCCACCTTATAGGTGTCAACCAATTCCTTGAGTCGTTCAAAACCGAACTCTCCTTGATCTTCATTGATTTGGATGATTTCAAGCCCTTGCGCTGTAAAACCTAACGGATCGCTAATCGCTACTCCTACCGTTTTGGAACCAACGTCCAATCCCATAATTCTCATTGGTTATAGATCGACTCCTTGTCCCTTAAGGTAGTAGCGAACCAATTCTTCAACAATCTCATCGCGTTCATATTTACGGATTTGATTTCTTGCGTTATTGTAACGAGGAACGTAAGCTGGGTCTCCACTGAGAACATAGCCCACAATTTGATTAATAGGGTTATACCCCTTCTCATTCAAGGAAGCATAGACTTCTGTCAATGTTTCGCTAATCTCTTTTTTATTGGAATCGTCCAATTTAAAACGTACGGTTTCTTCAGTAAATCCCATTCTAACACCCTCTTTCCTTAGAATAGTACTATTATAGCACATTCACAGCCGTTCTACAAATCACACAGTCTGATTTTGTTGATTTTCTGCGACTTTCTTACTGGACTGTCGCACCACTCGCAACTCGATTTGCGATATACTCTTCTGGTTCGTTTTTTAGTAGATTTTCCAAACCAACATTTTTTAAATATTCGCTTTCGCTTGCCTTTTTAACATCTAGGACTTGAAAATCATAACTTGTTTTGGTTTCAATCTCAGTCTCACTTAAAAGATTAGTTTCAAGGCTAAAACCAGGAATTTTTCGAGCTGCTTGAACTGACTCATCTTTGTCTTCCTCTTCTTTCAAAGCACTCTTTGCCTGCTCTAATCCATGCTCGGCAATGTAGCTCTTGAGTTCATCTGAAACTTGTCGTTTTTGCTGAATCGTTAATGTCAAAAATTGTTTACCCTTATAGGTAATTGTCTGGGTTTGCTGTACACCATTTTCGTCAACAGGTAGAACAAGAGTCTTGGTTACAACTGTATTGTTATTCGCATTTTCTAAAACAGGTAGAGTTGATTGGAGAGCTTCTGTCGTTGTATCTTTAGAAGGCTCCGCGGATTCTTTTTTCTGACCACAGCCAGCTAGTAAAAATAGAAGGGCAACTGTACCGATAACTATCTTTTTCATATTCAATTTTCCTTATTTACATATCAAATAAGGCCAGGAGTCACTCCCAGCCTTTATGTTTTATAGTGCTGCACGTAAACGTGCTTCTGCATTTTCTACATTGCGGACAGAGCGTGGCAAGAAAGCACGAATATCGTCTTCCTTATAGCCGACTTGCAATCGTTTCTCATCAACGAGAATCGGACTTTTTAGGATACGTGGTGTCTCCATGATTAAGTTAAGCACTTCATTGACACTCAAATCTTCGATATCAACTCCAAGAGCTTTAGCGTAGCGATTCTTTGATGATACAATGCTCGCAATTCCATTGTCTGTTTTTGTAAGAATATCTAATAATTCTTCTCTAGAAATTCCTTCTTTACCGAGGTTTTGTTCTTTATAACTTAACTGGTGGGCATTAAGCCAGGTTTTCGCTTTTTTACAGCTAGTACAACTTGAGACTGTATAAATTTTGATCATGTCCCTACCCCTTTCGCTACATGTTACTATCAGTTTATTCTATTATACCATAAAAAACATCCGACTTGCGACCTATTTTTAAAAAAATTTAACTTTTTCCCCAGTTTTTTCCCTTTTTTCTTGACAAAACACGAACTATAACCATTCTTTGTACTTCTTAATGTATAATTTTTTAATAACAGTGACGCTAAACATATACAAGAAAATAATACCGACCAAAAACAAGAAGTATGGCAGTCCCAACGGAGCTAAATGAAGGATATTTACTAGTGGTCCATAAGGTAAACTAGTTACAAAGAAAGCTGCAACCAAAGTTGTAAAAATCACAAGCCAAGCCGGTCTGCTTTGTAGAAAAGGAACTTTTGCGGTACGAAGCATATGGATAACCATGGTTTGAGACCACATAGATTCGATGAACCAACCTGTTTGGAACAAGATAATAAACTGAAGGGCAGATTCTGATCCATGAACATAGTGATGACCTGTTACCAAAGGAACAATGATAAAGTAGAGGAAGATAAATGTCAAAATATCAAAGATAGATGATATTGGGCCCATCCAAACCATAAATCGCGTAATGGATTTTGCTTCCCATGTATGGGGTTGTTTGAGGAAGTCTTGATCCACATTATCAAATGGCAATGCCACACAAGACAAATCATAGACTAGATTTAGGACAATGAGATGAACAGGAGCCATTGGTAAAAATGGCAAGAAGATACTCGCAACAAGGAGTGAGAAGATATTCCCAAAGTTTGAACTAACGGTCATCTTGATGTACTTGGTCATGTTAGCGTAGACCTTACGACCTTCAACGATACCAGTTTCAAGAACCATGAGATCCTTGTCTAGCAAAATAACATCCGCAGTTTCCTTGGCGATATCAACTGCTGTATCCACAGAAATACCAACATCCGCTACCTTCATAGATGGGGCATCGTTAATACCATCACCCATATAACCAACACCGTGTCCATTTCTCTTTAACTGTAGAATGATACGCGCTTTTTGGTCAGGTGACAATTTAGCAAAGACTGTTACACTTTCAACCGCTTCTGCCAATTCTTGGTCTGTCATTTGGTCGATATCAGCTCCCAAAAGGATGTGTTCAACATCCAAACCAACCTTTTCGCAGATAGCTTGGGTTACTTTTTCGTTATCCCCAGTTAAAATTTTTGTTCTGACACCATGCTCAAGTAGAGCCTGAATAGCGGGTGCTGCAGATGGTTTTGGTGGATCCAAGAAGGCAAGATAACCAGTAAGAATCATATCGCTTTCATCAGTCACGGTATAGGCATAGTCTTCACGTAGACCTGATTTGTAACCTACACCTAAAACACGCAAACCTTGACGGTTTAATTGCGCTACTTCTGCTAGTACTTCTTGGCGAATGTCTTCGGTTAGGGGAATGATTTCTCCGCGGTACTCCACATGTGTCGAAATGTTCAACATTTCTTCTAAAGCGCCTTTGGTAACCATACTAACGACATTGCTATCGTCTTTGACGATGACACTCATGCGTCTGCGTTCAAAGTCAAATGGAAGTTCGTCGATTTTTTGGAAGCTAGTATCCAAATTTTGTAGGATAACGTGTTCTTTAGCTTCTTTTTCAGTTCTACTGATAATGGCACGGTCCATCAAGTTTTTCAAACCAGTTTGAAAATGTGAATTTAGATAAGCTCTTCTTAAGACCGCCATATCCAAATCACCGTGAATATCCAAAGGATATTCTAAAACAATCTCATCCTGCGTTAAAGTTCCAGTTTTATCCGTACATAGGATATCGATTGCTCCTAAGTCCTGGATAGCATTGAGTTTTTTGATAACCACCTTTTCCTTGGCCATGATAATAGAACCCTTGGCCAAGCTGGCTGTAATAATCATTGGAAGCATTTCTGGTGTGAGTCCGACACCAACACTCAAGGCAAAGACTCCAGCCTCTAGCCAGTCTCCATCGGTCAAACCATTTGCGAAAAACACAATCGGAACCATGACAAGCATCAAACGGATCAAGAGCCAAGAAATACTGTTCATTTCACGTTCAAAAGAAGTTGGCTCATCATAGGTGTTGAGAGTTTGCTCGATGGCTCCCATCATGGTATCATCACCAACCGCTAGAACCATAGCTGTAGCACTTCCTGAGATAACGTTTGTCCCCATGAATGCCAAAGATTCTGCCTCTAAAAGACTCTCTACATTTTGAGTAGTAGCTTTATTTAAAGCAAGCTTTTCGACTGCATCACTTTCTCCAGTCAAACCTGATTGTTGAACGAAAAAGTCGCGTGATTCAAATAAGATGACATCTGCTGGAATCATATCTCCCGCACTCAATTTCACGAGATCTCCCACAACCAAGTCATCGATGGGTAACTCTTGTTCAAGACCATCGCGAATAACAGTTGCTGTATTGACAATCATTTTTGAAAGATTGGTTGTTGCCTTGTCACTCCGCAACTCTTGGACAAAACGGATGCCTCCTGAAATCAAAACCAAGACAACGATAATGATAGAGGTTGTCGGGTCCTCTTGACCAGGTTTGGCAAGCCAGACGTTTGTAACGAGAGAGATAAAGGCAATCACAAGCAAAATGATTGTGAAAGGATTGATAATGGACTCATAAATCTTTTTAAAGATGGAATCCTCTTGACCCTTTGTGATGGTGTTTTCACCATATAGGTCACGGTTTTCTTCGACCTGTTCTTGGTCTAAGCCTTTTAGACTTGTATGGTAAAAAGCTAGACTATCTTTTAATGGAGTTTGAATAGCAGTCGCTAATCTTTCTTTTGTAGTTTTCATCGGTTTCTCCTATCTGTATGAATGGTAATTTCATACACAGGGACCAATCACTTTATAAGGACAGAACGACACAAATCAGCGATTGGCTGTGTATGTGCGGTTCTGGATGATCGTCAATTTGCATCGTTTGTCTCCTTTCTTTGTTTTAAAACAGCAGAAAGTCCTGCCATAAAATGGCAGGACTAAAAAACTTATTGTCTGTTTTCGTTCAAGCTTTAACTCCATAGGGCGATGTAATGAGCTTAGTCTTGACCTTCGCGACCAGGACTGTTGACCAACGAGTAGTGTCTCCACTGCTTTGCGGTAGTCATCCGTATCCCTATGGTAGCCTCACCTACCGTTTTCGCCTTTCAGTATAAACCATTAACTAGTAAAAGTCAACGATTTATCTCATTTTTCTTAGATTACGATTAATTCTTTTGGAGCAAGGGTTAATAACTCACAACCTGTATCTGTAATCAGGATATCATCTTCGATACGAACTCCGTATTTACCTTCAATATAAATACCAGGTTCATCCGTCAAGACCATACCAGTTTTGATAACTTCTTTGGAAGTTTGGCTAAAGTAAGGTTCTTCGTGGATATCAAGTCCAATACCGTGCCCGATACCGTGTGTAAAGTATTCTCCATAGCCTGCTTCCACAATAATATCACGAGGGATTTTATCAAAATCACGGAAACCTAAGCCATCCTTAGCTTGGTCAATCAGAGCTTGGTTAGCCTTCAAAACGGTGTTGTAGATTTCTGCTTGTTCGTCGCTGACATGGCCTAGGTAGATGGTACGAGTCATATCACTCACATAATGCTCGTAAAGACAACCGAAGTCCATGGTAATAGCTTCGCCTAGTTCTACTGGCTTGTGCATTGGGTGGGCATGAGGTTTAGAAGAGTTGATTCCACTCGCTAGAATCGTATCAAAAGACAAACCAGCAGCGCCTAATTCACGCATACGGAAGTCCAGGAAGTTGGCAATTTCAATTTCTGTCTTACCTGGCTTGATAAAGTCAAGAGCATCGTGGAAAGCTTGGTCTGAGATGGAACAAGCTTTACGAATAGTCGCAATCTCTGTCTCATCCTTAATCATACGAAGGGCTTCAACAAACTGTGTCTGTGGAACTAGTTCTAAACCTTCAAAGGCGGTTTGCATGCGATGGTAATAAGAAACTGAAATCTCATCTTCAAACCCGATACGAGAAAGGCCCATGTCTTTTGCAATCTTTGCGATAGTTGCCAACTCATCACGTTCTGCAAAAATCTCAAAACCAGTAACTTCTTGCTTGGCAGCGATAATATAGCGAGCATCTGTCACTAACACCTGACGGTCACGACTGATAAAGACTGTTCCATTTGAACCCCAAAATCCTGTCAAATAGTAGACATTTTTAAGGTTGTTGATAATGATTCCATCTAGTTCTTTTTCTTGCATTTTATCGAGAAATGCTTGCACACGTTTATTCATGATGTAACTTTCCTTTCAAATACTGTCCTGTATAGCTAGCTTCATTAGCAGCTACTTCCTCTGGAGTTCCTGTTGCAATGATGGTACCACCACCGACACCGCCTTCTGGACCTAAATCGATGATATGGTCTGCTGTTTTGATGACATCTAGATTGTGCTCAATCACGAGAACTGTATTACCATCATCGACAAAGCGAGACAAGACCTTCAGTAGACGCGCGATATCCTCGGTATGAAGACCAGTTGTCGGTTCATCTAGAATGTAGAAGGATTTACCGGTCGAGCGTTTATGGAGTTCGCTAGCCAGCTTCATACGCTGCGCTTCTCCACCAGAAAGTGTCGTAGCTGGTTGTCCCAAGGTCACATAGCCTAGACCAACATCTTTGATAGTCTGGAGTTTGCGTTGAATTTTCGGAATGTGTTTGAAAAATTCTACCGCATCGTTGACGGTCATATCTAAAACTTGCGAGATATTCTTTTCCTTATAATGAACTTCCAGCGTTTCACTGTTATAGCGGGTCCCATGGCAGACTTCACAAGCTACGTATACGTCTGGCAAGAAGTGCATCTCAATCTTGATAATCCCGTCACCTGAGCAGGCCTCACAGCGACCACCCTTAACATTGAAACTGAAACGCCCCTTTTTGTAACCTCGAATCTTGGCCTCATTTGTCTGAGCAAAGAGGTCTCGAATGTCATCAAAGACACCTGTATAGGTTGCGGGATTGGACCTTGGTGTTCTTCCAATAGGACTCTGGTCAATATCAATCAGACGGTCGATATGCTCAATTCCTGTAATCGCCTTAAACTTACCAGGCTTGTCTGAATTGCGATTGAGCTTTTGTGCAATAGCCTTTTTGAGGATGCTGTTAATCAAGGTAGACTTCCCTGAACCAGAGACACCTGTCACCGCAATGAATTTTCCTAGTGGGAAACGAGCGGTGATGTTTTGCAAGTTATTCTCACGCGCACCTGTCACTTCGATAAAGCGACCATTGCCAACGCGACGCTCTGACGGTACAGGAATCGCGCGTTTTCCTGATAGATACTGTCCTGTGATGGACTTGCTGTTGCGAGCTACCTGCTTAGGCGTTCCTGCAGCAACAATTTCTCCACCAAAGACACCTGCTCCAGGACCAACGTCAATCAGATAATCGGCTTCTCGCATAGTATCTTCATCGTGTTCTACCACAATCAAGGTGTTCCCCAAATCACGCATCTTTTTCAGACTGGCAATCAGACGGTCATTGTCCCTCTGGTGAAGACCGATAGACGGCTCATCAAGAATATAGAGAACTCCTGAGAGGTTGGAACCAATCTGAGTCGCCAAGCGAATACGTTGGCTCTCCCCACCTGATAATGTTCCTGCAGAACGGGATAACGTTAAATAGTTAAGACCGACATTATTGAGGAAGGTCAAGCGGTCCTTGATTTCCTTAAGAATCGGACGAGCAATAATGGCTTCATTTTTTGATAGACTCAACTGATCAATAGCTTCTAAGTGGTCTGCAATGGAGAGGTCTGAAATTTCTCCGATATGGAGTCCTTTTTCTCCCCCTACTCGAACAGATAAGGCCTGATCATTGAGACGATAACCGTGACAAGTACCACAGGTTAGCTCATTCATATAAAGGCGCATCTGTGTGCGGGTATAGTCGCTATTGGTTTCATGATAGCGACGTTTAATATTTCCTATAACACCTTCAAATGGAATGTCGATATCACGAACTCCACCGAATTCATTCTCATAGTGGAAATGGAATTCTTTCCCATCTGAACCATAAAAAATGAGATGTTTATCCGCCTCAGACAAGTCCTCAAAAGTCGTATCCATATCCACTCCAAAGGCTGTCATGGCTTGTTCCAGCATATTTGGATAATAGTTAGAAGAGATAGGGTTCCAAGGTGCTAAGGCTCCCTCACGAAGAGTTTTGCTAGCATCTGGTACTACTAAATCCGTATCAACCTCTAGCTTGATTCCCAAACCATCACACTCACTACAGGAACCAAACGGTGCATTGAAGGAGAAGAGACGAGGTTCTAACTCTGGAACCGTAAATCCACATACTGGACAAGCATAGTGTTCTGAGAAGAGCAACTCTGAATCATCCATAGTATCAATAACGACATATCCTTCAGCGATACGGAGAGCTGCTTCGATCGAATCAAAGAGACGACTACGGATACCATCCTTGATAATGATACGGTCTACCACCACGTCAATGTTGTGTTGTTTATTCTTTTCAAGTTCAGGAACTTCAGTCACGTCATAGACAACTCCATCGACACGGACACGGACGTAACCATCCTTTTGAATCTTTTCAATCAGCGTCTTATGCTGACCCTTTTTCTTACGAACAACAGGAGCCAAAATCTGCAGACGCTGGCGCTCTGGCAATTCCAAAACCTTGTCCACAATCTGCTCTACAGACGAAGCCTTGATAGGCCCATGTCCATTGACACAGTAGGGTGTTCCTACACGTGCATAAAGAAGACGTAGATAATCGTTGATTTCCGTCGTTGTTCCAACCGTCGAACGAGGATTTTTACTGGTCGTTTTCTGGTCAATGGAAATGGCAGGGCTGAGACCATCGATAGAATCCACATCTGGCTTTTCCATATTGCCCAAGAACTGACGAGCATAGGCTGACAGGCTTTCAACGTAGCGACGTTGCCCTTCAGCATAAAGGGTATCAAAGGCCAAACTAGATTTTCCTGATCCAGATAGTCCCGTCACCACAACTAGCTTGTCACGCGGAATTTCCACATCTATATTTTTTAAATTATGGGCGCGTGCCCCATGGATAACAATCTTATCTTGCATATTACTTCTTTCTAGTTCATTGTTGCTTTCCATTATACCAAAAAAAGTGAAATTCTATTACCAAAAAAGCCGATTTTGTAGTATAATAGTACGGTGTCAAAAATCACTGAAACACGGATTAGATTAGGAAAGGATAGGAGATATGAAGCAAGTCTTTCTCTCAACTACAACTGAATTTAAAGAGATTGATACGCTCCAGCCGGGCACTTGGATCAATCTCGTCAATCCTACTCAAAGCGAATCGATGGAAATCGCATCGGCCTTTGATATTGATATCGCCGATCTCCGTGCACCGCTCGATGCGGAAGAGATGTCTCGTATCACCATCGAAGATGAGTACACTTTGATCATCGTAGACGTCCCAATCACAGAGGAAAGAAATAACCAGACCTACTACGTGACTATTCCCTTGGGGATTATCATCACAGAAGAGGCTATTATCACTACCTGTTTGGAGCCTCTCCCACTTCTTGATATCTTTATCAATCGTAGGCTTCGCAATTTCTATACCTTCATGCGTTCACGCTTCATCTTCCAGATTCTCTACCGCAACGCGGAGATTTACCTAACCGCCCTCCGTTCAATCGAACGTAAGAGTGAGCAGATTGAGAGCCAACTTCACAAATCTACTCGAAACGAAGAATTGATTGAACTCATGGAATTAGAAAAGACCATCGTCTACTTCAAGGCTTCTCTGAAGACTAACGAGCGCGTGATTAAGAAATTGACCAGCGCAACCAGCAATATCAAGAAATACCTTGAAGATGAAGACTTACTGGAAGATACCTTGATTGAAACGCAACAGGCCATCGAGATGGCGGACATCTATGGAAACGTCCTTCACTCTATGACAGAGACCTTCGCTTCTATCATTTCAAACAACCAGAACAATATCATGAAAACCTTGGCCCTCGTGACCATCGTTATGTCCATCCCAACCATGATTTTCTCAGCTTACGGAATGAACTTTAAGGACAATGAAATCCCTTTAAACGGAGAACCGCATGCTTTCTGGCTCATCGTCTTTATCGCCTTTGCTATGAGTGTTTCTCTCACTCTTTACCTCATCCATAAAAAATGGTTCTAAACAGGAGTTATTATGTCACAGATTGATTTAAAAGAATTAACAAAGAAAAACCAGGAATTTATCCACATTGCAACCCAACAATTTCTCAAGGACGGAAAGACAGATGCTGAAATCAAGGCTATCCTTGAAGAAGTGATTCCTCATATCCTTGAGGAGCAACCAAAGGGAGTGACTGCTCGTTCTATCTACGGAGCACCAACTCACTGGGCTCACAGCTTTAGTGAAAAAGAGCAATACGAAAAAGAACATCCAAAGGAAAATGACGATCCAAAATTGATGATGTTGGATTCAGCCCTTTTCATCACAGGACTGTTTGCAGTGGTTAGCGCCTTGATGAGCTTCTTCTCAAACCAACCCGTAGCTTACGGATTGGTAACACTTATCAGTGTAGGGGCCTTTGGTGGAGTTGCCTTTTACCTTCTCTATCACTTCATCTACCGCTACTACGGACCAGATACTGACCGTAGCCAACGCCCTCCATTCTGGAAATCACTTTTGGTTATGTTAGCAACTATGTTTGCATGGGTTCTCATTCTCTTCTTGAGCAACTTCCTTCCACAAGCCATCAACATCAGCCTCCCACCACTTGTTTTATTGGTGATTGGAGGAGCTCTCCTTGCCCTACGTTTCTACCTCAAAAAACGTTTCAACATCAAGAGCGCAAGTGCTGGACCTGCTAGATATTAAGATAAACAAAAAAAGTAGTGTGTTTTGTAGACACACTACTTTTATTCTGTCTCCAAATCATTTTTCGATTCTCAAAAGAAGTAGACACATTTTCTAATAACATTCTAATGTAAAGTCTTTCCTTAGAATCCCGAGGTTTTGTCCTTGAATCCAAGTTGTTTTTCTGTTATACTAATAAAGTAATAAGGAGAAATATATATGACTAAACAGAGAATTAATCAAGTTGTTGGTTCAATTGGTGCCTTTATCGGGATTATTGTATTTATAGCCTACATCCCCCAAATTTTTGCCAATTTACAAGGAAATAAAGCTCAACCATTTCAACCTTTATCAGCAGCAGTCTCTTGCTTAATCTGGGTCATTTATGGATGGACAAAAGAGCCTAAGAAAGACTGGATTCTAATCATTCCAAACTCGGCTGGGGTTATCCTTGGCGGACTGACCTTCCTTACTGCTCTATAAGAAATTAACTACTATAAAAGCAACCACCTAATTGGTTGCTTTTTTGCTTACTTTCTTGATCTAAAAGCCTTTTTCTGATTCTAATTCTTGTTGTTTCTCCTCTTCTTTTGTGATACAATAGCATCAATTTATTTCTAGGAGGATGAGATATGGTTTCTACTATTGGTATTATAAGTTTATCTAGTGGGATTATCGGAGAAGACTTTGTCAAACACGAAGTGGACTTGGGTATTCAACGTCTCAAGGGCCTCGGACTCAATCCTATCTTTTTACCCCATTCACTAAAAGGCTTAGAGTTTATCAAGGACCATCCTGAAGCTCGTGCGGAGGATTTGATTCAAGCCTTTTCTGATGATAGCATCGACATGATCCTATGCGCCATCGGTGGAGACGATACCTATCGTTTATTACCCTATCTTTTTGAAAATGACCAACTAGAAAAAGTAATCAAACAAAAAATTTTTCTTGGCTTCTCGGATACGACCATGAACCATCTCATGTTGCATAAACTAGGAATCAAGACTTTTTACGGCCAATCATTTCTAGCAGACATTTGTGAGTTAGACAAAGAAATGTTGCCATATAGCTGCCACTACTTTAAAGAATTGATTGAGACTGGAAAAATCTCAGAAATTCGCCCTAGTGACGTTTGGTATGAGGAACGAACTGACTTCAGTCCCAAAGCTCTAGGAACACCTCGTATCAATCATACAAATACTGGTTTTGACTTGTTACAAGGAAATGCCCAGTTCGAGGGAGAAATCCTCGGTGGTTGCCTCGAATCTCTCTACGATATCTTTGACAACTCTCGATACGCAGACAGCACGGAGCTCTGCCAAGAATACAAACTTTTCCCTGACTTGTCAGACTGGGAAGGAAAGATCCTCTTGCTAGAAACAAGCGAAGAAAAGCCTGAGCCAGAAGACTTCAAAAAGATGTTGCGGACTTTAAAGGAAACTGGTATATTCGAGGTCATCAGAGGACTCTTGGTCGGGAAACCTATGGATGATACTTTCTATGACGACTATAAAGAGGCACTATTGGATATCATTGATAGCAATATCCCAATTGTCTATAATCTGAATGTCGGACACGCAACTCCAAGAGCAATTGTCCCCTTCGGAGTCCACGCCCATGTAGATGCAACGGAGCAAGTCATCCACTTTGATTATAACAAAGAAAGCTGAGATAAGACTCTCAGCTTTTTCTATATTCTCTGATGTTCCAGTCATCTAACATCACTTATTTCCACTTTTCCATTCACAATCATTCTCGTGGTCATCAACTAGCCCTGCAGCCTGCAGATAGGACAAGACAGCGACTGGTCCAGTGAACTTAAAACCACGTTTTTTGAGATCCTTGGATATTTTTTCAGACAAAGGCGTTTTGGCTGGTGCTTGACTGTAGTCCGGGATATCGTTAACGATGGTTTTCCCCTCTACAAAAGACCAGAGATAAGCATCAAAAGAGCCATACTCTTTCTGAACTTGTAAAAAGGCCTGGGCGTTTGCTCGGGTGGCAAAACTCTTAGCACGATTGCGGATGATAGCTGGATTGTCCATCAAAGCCTCCAGTTCCTCATCCGTCATGTCTGCAACAGCTTGAATTTGGTAACCATGAAAAGCTTGACGGAAAGCCTGCCGTTTATTAAGCACCGTTTCCCAAGAAAGACCAGCCTGATAGGTCTCCATACAGAGCAACTCAAAAAGTGCTCGGTCATCATGGAGGGCCTGGCCCCATTCCTCATCATGGTAGGCTATATATAACGGATTGGTCATTTTGACCCAGCCACAACGTTTTGGCATCTTAATCTCCTATCTTTGAAACATAATCAGGCAAGGGAACAGTAGACTTATCCAATAGATTAATCCAACGATTAATATCTGGCGGCAGAGGGCTTAATCTCTCGTCCGTTTGATACCTTACACCATCATCTGTTTCTATTCCAGTTAATGTTTCAATCTGTTCTCGAAGCTGGTCTACAGACATCCAATCAGTCCAACCCTCAAATAAGCTTTCGGGAGCCATTGTTATCCCATACCATTCTTCAAACCATTCAATATAATCTGCACCTAACAGGTAGAGTTTCTCGAAAGAACAAGGCTCATCATTCACCTTTATACTTTCTACTATATTATCATGATCCACTATATCAATACTCGCACCACAAAATTCACAAGGAAGTGAGCCAACTTGACCATAGCGAGAGCCACTATGCAAGAATAATCCTGTTTGGCTCTGTTGACAATTTTTACAAAATAACGGAAAAACGGTACAGTGTAGCCATAGTGTATCAATCTTCCCATTTGTAAAATTTATCTTGACATGGTTGCTACTATTTCTTGCTTCAACTAGATTAATTCGAGCAATACCCATTATTTCACCAACATCTTAAGGGCAGATTTGATGTAGTTTTCAGCAGTATCTGAAGTTCCTTCAAAGAATTTCTTGATTTTCTTAAGCTCGGTCGCCTTGTAGCCCAATGCCAACATGGCTTCCATAGCTTCTTCCAATTCTTGGTTGTCATTGCTAGATGGAGCTGTAGTCTTAGCAGGGAGGTCGTCACCTGCCACAACCACCTTACCTTCTAGGTCCAGAACCATCTGTTGGGCTGTTTTCTTCCCGATTTTAGGGAATTTAGTCAAGTAGGTAATATTCTTAGTCTCAATCGCTTGAACGAGGCCAGCATTATCATCCGCCGCGATAATAGCAAGAGCAGAAACAGGGCCAATGCCCGACACCGAAATCAAGCTGAGAAAGAGTTTTTTCTCGTCTTCTGAACGGAAACCGTAAAGCAGGTGAGCATCTTCGCGAACGACTTGATGCACATAGATTTGCGCTTCTTGATTGACTTGTCCTGAGTAAGCATAAGGATTAGCTACATGTAGGATGTAGCCGATGCCGTTAGCTTCAAGAACGATGTATTTAGCAGTAATTTTTGTAATGATACCTTTTAGATATTCGTACATAATTTTCCCTTCAATTTATACTCAATGAAAATCAAAGAGTAAACCAGAAAGCTAACCGTAGGCATAACTTAAGTTAGACAAGGTAAGGCTGACGCAGTTTAAAGAGATTTTCGAAGAGTATTAGTATTTGCCTAGTTCTCGTAGGCTGGTATGATTTTCTTGAATGCGACGGAACATCTTTTCCATATCTGACTTGGTAAAGTGGACCAAAACAGGACGTCCGTGCGGACAGTTGTATGGGTTGTCGCATTTAGAGAGCTGATAGAGGAGCTGTCTAGCAGAGTGGTCATCGATACGATGATTGGCTTTGATAGACCGCTTGCAGGACATCATGATTGCTAGCTCTGCTCGGTATTTCTTGATCGAAACTTCCTTAGTCAAAAGAAGCATATCACACATCTCATAGATACCTGACTCGATTTCCTCTTCTGCCATCCAAATAGGATGTTCCCTTAGGATAAATTGGTTCTCCCCGTACTCTGCTAGAAAGACGCCCACTTCCTCTAAGAGAGGCATTCTTTCCTTGAGACGAAGGACATCATCCGCCGGAAATTCAAAGATATAGGGCACAAGGAGTTGCTGTTGGCTCTGGTCAACATTGCCGATACTCTCGCGGTACTCCTCGTACTTAACCCGCTCCTGAGCTGCATGTTGATCTATGATGTAGAGCCCATCTCGACCTTGGGCAAAGAGATAGGTCCCGTGCATTTGCCCGAAAAACTCCAACTCTGGGAAGCTCGAAGACTCTTCTCGCTCCAGCTTATCATAAGCCTTATCCAAACTAGCTAAATCTAACTCTGGATGGTCCAGTTGGTCATAGCTAGCAGGCTTTCTCTCTGCAAAATGCAGTTTGGCTGGTTTGGTTATCTGGTCTAATGTTTCCTTAGCAAAGAGGTTCAAATCCTGCTTCTCTTCTGTCAAGTTTACCTGATGGTCTGCTACCTCAGCTTGCGTCGGTCTTATAGGTTCATTTTTTTCATAGTAGAGCGTATTTTCTCTCAGGGGCAAAGTCGTTTGCTCTACTTTTTCACGATTGCGAACGGTAGATTTGGCAAGATTTTCCAAGGCGTCTGGAATCAAGGTATGCTCTTTGAGACTCTTTGAGATAGCTTCTGAAACTAGCGCCATCAGCTCTCTTTCCTTGGAAATCCGTACTTCTTGCTTGGTTGGATGCACATTGACATCTGCCAGATAAGGATCGATTTGAATGTGAATAACGGCTAGTGGAAAACGCCCCACCATGAGTTTGCTGCCGTAACCATCTAAAATGGCACGATTGAGCAAGAAGTTTTTGATATAACGGCCATTGATAAAGAGGCTGATGTAGTTACGATTAGCCCGCGTCAATTCAGGCAATGAGACAAAACCTGAAATTTCAAAGTCTAGGTCAGAATTCTCAATCTCAACCATCTTTTTGGCACTAGCCAAACCATAAATGCCCGCAATGGCTTGGCGCAGTTGCCCCGTACCAGCTGTTCGTGTCATCTCCTTGCCATCGCTAATCAGGCTAAAGGAAATCTCAGGATGGGCCAAACCTAGACGGTTAACGATATCGATGATATGAGATAACTCTGCCTGCTGGCTCTTCATATACTTGAGACGAGCTGGTGTATTGAAAAAGAGATCCTCCACACAAACCTTAGTCCCTACAGGGCTAGTCGCAGGCACAATTTCTTCTACTTCTCCTCCTCGAGCCACTAGCTTGGTCCCGTGACTGGCACCATCCACCGCTGTCAACAAAGTCAAAACACTGACAGAAGCGATAGAAGGCAGAGCTTCACCACGAAAACCAAGTGTTCTAATCCGAAAGAGATCCGCTTGATTCTTAATCTTACTGGTCGCATGACGGCGGAGAGCCAACTCGACTTCATCGTGGGCAATCCCATGACCATTATCGGTGATTTGGATTTTCTTAAGACCAGCTTCTTCAATTTCAACAATAATATGGCTAGAGCCAGCGTCGATAGAATTTTCAACCAACTCTTTAACTACGCTGGCAGGACGTTCAATCACTTCTCCTGCTGCAATCTGATTGGCCAAGACTTCTGGCAGTTCAATAATATGAGACATTTTTCAGCCCCTTTCTCAACTGTTTTTATCTATTTCTCTGAAAACAATACTCTTCAAAAATCTCTTCAAACCACGTCAGTCTCGCCTTGCCGTATATGTGTTACTGACTTCGTCAGTTCTATCCACAACCTCAAAACAGTGTTTTGAGCAACCTGCGGCTAGCTTCCTCGCTTGCTCTTTGATTTTCATTGAGTATAAGCTAGTGCTATTATACCATATTTCATTCGTTTCCAAAAAAGTCCAAGCAGCAACTTTCTTCCCGATTTTACTAGGTTATTTCCTCACTTTGTGGTACAATAGGTAGAAACAATATTTTAAAAAGGAGAAAAGACACATGCACATTTTTGATGAGCTAAAAGAGCGTGGTTTGATTTTTCAAACGACTGATGAAGAAGCTTTGCGTAAAGCCCTAGAAGAAGGTCAAGTTTCTTATTATACTGGCTACGATCCAACTGCTGACAGCCTTCACCTAGGTCACCTAGTCGCAATCTTGACAAGTCGTCGTTTGCAGCTAGCAGGTCACAAACCTTATGCGCTCGTTGGCGGTGCTACAGGTCTCATCGGAGATCCGTCCTTCAAAGATGCTGAACGTAGTCTCCAAACAAAAGACACAGTAGATGGCTGGGTCAAGTCTATCCAAGGACAACTTTCTCGCTTTCTTGACTTTGAAAATGGTGAAAATAAAGCTGTCATGGTCAACAACTACGACTGGTTTGGCAGCATCAGCTTCATTGATTTCCTCCGTGATATCGGAAAATACTTCACTGTCAACTACATGATGAGCAAGGAGTCTGTGAAGAAACGTATTGAAACAGGGATTTCTTACACTGAGTTTGCCTACCAAATCATGCAAGGGTACGACTTCTTTGTCCTTAACCAAGAGCACAATGTAACCCTTCAAATCGGTGGTTCTGACCAATGGGGGAATATGACAGCTGGTACTGAATTGCTTCGTCGTAAAGCTGACAAGACTGGTCACGTTATCACTGTTCCACTCATCACAGATGCAACTGGTAAGAAATTTGGTAAATCAGAAGGAAACGCAGTCTGGCTCAATCCTGAAAAGACTTCTCCATACGAAATGTACCAATTCTGGATGAATGTCATGGACGCTGACGCTGTTCGCTTCTTGAAAATCTTTACTTTCTTGTCACTCGATGAGATTGAAGAGATCCGTAAACAGTTTGAAGCTGCTCCACACGAACGCTTGGCTCAAAAAGTCCTAGCTCGTGAAGTTGTAACACTTGTCCACGGTGAAGAAGCCTACAAAGAAGCCCTCAACATCACTGAGCAACTCTTTGCCGGAAATATCAAAAACCTTTCTGTCAAAGAACTCAAACAAGGACTTCGTGGTGTGCCAAACTACCAAGTACAAGCAGACGAAAATCACAACATCGTAGAATTGCTCGTATCTTCTGGTGTGGTTAACTCAAAACGCCAAGCCCGTGAAGATGTTCAAAATGGAGCTATCTACGTCAACGGCGATCGCATTCAAGACCTTGACTATGTCTTGAGTGATGCAGATAAATTAGAAAATGAACTCACTGTAATCCGCCGTGGTAAGAAAAAATACTTCGTTCTAACATACTAAAAAACAAACTGGATGCATTTGCCATCCAGTTCTTTTTTTGCTAGACTAAAACTATGAATACAAACCTCAAACCAAAACTCCAGCGTTTTGCATCTGCTAGTGCCTTTGCCTGCCCTATCTGCCAAGAAAACCTAACCTTGGTCGAGAGCAGTCTCAAGTGTAGCGATCGCCATTCTTTCGACCTGGCAAAATTCGGCTACGTCAATCTGGCACCTCAAATCAAACAATCCGCCAACTATGACAAAGAAAATTTCCAAAATCGTCAGCAAATCCTAGAAGCTGGCTTTTATCAGGCTATCTTAAAAGGTATCTCCGACATACTAGCGACTAAACCATCCGCAAAAACCATCTTGGACATCGGTTGCGGCGAAGGCTTCTACTCTCGCAAGCTCCAAGAAAGGCACTCTGATAAAATCTTTTACGCCTTTGACATTTCAAAAGACTCAGTCCAAATCGCTGCCAAAAGCGAACCCAACTGGGCGGTCAATTGGTTTGTCGGTGACTTGGCTCGCCTTCCTATAAAAGACACCAGCATGGATATCCTACTTGATATCTTCTCACCTGCCAACTACGGAGAATTCCGACGAGTCTTATCAAAGGACGGCATCTTAATCAAGGTTATTCCTACTGAAAACCACCTCAAGGAAATCCGTCAATTGGTACAGGACCAGCTGACAAAAAAGGACTATTCCAACCAAGATATCAAAGACCACTTCCAGGAACACTTCAGCATCCAATCTAGTCAGAGTGCTTCTCTGACCAAACCCATCACAGCAGAGCAGCGACAAGCATTACTCAGTATGACACCCCTACTCTTTCATGTCAACCAGAGCAAGATTGACTGGAGTCAGTTGACAGAAATTACTATCGAAGCAGAGATTCTAGTTGGAAAAGTACTGTGAATGAATTTTTGAGATAAGACAAAACCCCGCACCTCTTCTTGAGATGCGGGTTTGATTATTGTAACAAAAAGCGAGCCAGCCTTTGCCACCTCACTTTAAATCAAATTTTCCCATTTAAGATTTTCTTTACTAACTGTATCTTGAATAGCGTTGGAAAACTCTCCTTTGATTTCTGCATCGATTTGATTATTTATAGAATCAATCTCTTGCTTGGTCTTTGTACCTATTTTTTTCGCTTCTTTGTCAAATTTCTCAATAATTCGAGCTGTAGCCCGTTTTTTAGCTGGCACATACAATGTTCTGATAAGCGACCTTTCTAGGCTCTTCTCAATCTCGCTATAAGCTTCAAAAGAACGTAACTGATCTATTCCCCAGTCGTAAGCCCCGTGCATTACATCTTCTACTAGTCTCACACTTGGAATATGCTCCCTAGCAAAATTATTGATACCAGAAGATACAGTACCGATGTTGTCCATTGTATCTGAAGCAAAGTCATAAATTCCAGTCCCGGCATCTTCAAATAATCCCATTTTTTTCTCCTACTTTTCATCTGTCTGACATGCTTTTAGTTCACTAGAAAGCTGTTCAACGACACTCTCTTGTTTACGATACTTTTTCTTATAGCTATCTTCTAAATCATCGTATTTTCTTTCTAGTTCACGTTGCCGGGTTTTAAACTCCTCTTCATTCACCCATTGATAGCGACGAATCGTCTCCACTGCGGCATCAAGCATTTCCTCAGTCGCATCCGGCATTTTTGAATACTCTGACAAAATAATCGAATGCTTTTCGTCAAATTTTTGGTCTAAGCCTCTATAAAAATCTCCTAAAAATTCCCACTTAGTATCCAAGTCATTCTTTGATTTTCGGTATTCATCATCTATCTTGTAGAGCCCTTCTTGGGCATCCACTAACTTAGCCCTAATCTCACTCCACTTATCCATGAGCAATTAATCCTTGTAATTCTTTATCTTTCTGAACAGTTTGTTCAATCCCTGCTTTTATTTTTGTCTCCAAATTTGTAAATGAAGTTGCTACTGTCTTCGCGGTCTTTTTAACAGTTCGACAATGACTATCTACCGCTTCAACAATAGTTCCATAGTTGATATTACATTCATTGTAAGTCTCTCTGACTTCATCTGAGGATAGGAGAAAACCGAATGGTACATCTCCGAGGCTTTTATACACAGTCAGAGCCTTATCGACTGCACTCGTCCCTTTTGCAGCTATCAAATCAACCGTTGCACTGGAAGTAGTGGATAATCCGCTAGCAACAACCAGAGCCTGCTCTGAGTCTAGTGCGATGAGTTCTGCCTTGGACAAACCATTTGGAGCAGCCGTACCGATGTCATTGACTTTAAAGCGATCTTTCTTGCTCTGCACACGTTTTAGGCTTTGATCCGTATTTCTTTTCATGTTGTCCATCGCAATGGTATACTTGATATCGCCAGCGACTGCTCGCAAATCTCCCATCATGTGACCGCCTGAATCAGGGATGACATACTCTTTACCGACATATACTCCACCAACCCGATCAGATATATTATTCAGTGGATCTTGCTGTGTCGTAATACGTGTGATGTTCCCTGTAAAACTAGCCTTGTCTCTATCTATCGCTGCAATATTTTTAGCAGAAAAAATGCTCAGGCCAGCAGGGATATAGAGAGGCGCCGCATTGTAGACAATGGTTTCCGGAGCATTGTATTTGAGAGCGACTCGCTGAGCGACATTCCCTCCCAAGGAGTGACCGGTCAGGATAACATCTTCTGGATTTAAACCGTTCTCTTTCAGAACATTTTCGTAAAACTGATAAGCCGAATCATAATGATGGCCCATCCCAAAGGCAATACTAACACCATCGGTCTTGATCACGTCATTGTAAAAGTCACTATTAGGGTTGGTTCCTGTATAGGCAATGATCGTTTTTCCACTTGTCTTATCTCTAAAGGCAACCCCACTCGTCCCTGTATCAGGATCACGGAAACTGGATAGATACTGAAAATTCTCGGGCATGATTTTATTTTCTTCATCCTGGTAATGTTTTGCCACATTAGCATCATTCGCCCCTCTAATTCTGGCTTTTTCAAATTCATAGGACAAATCCGAAGCATCAAGTGTTGGATTAGTCCCATCTAGAACAGTATAGTCTTTATTATCACTCATGATTAATTTTCCTCTAATTTCCCAACAATAACTTCTGAATGATAAAGATTATCTTTTCTAAAAATCACAGTATAACCATAACTTTTACCTGCTATCGTCGGTTCAAAAATATTGATGTCCATATTAATTTGGGCACCACTTTCTAAACCTAAATAATCATTTACTTGTTCATTTTTAAGCTTATAGGTGATGCTGGCAGAACCTGTCTCAAGACTATAGCCTTTCCGAACTACTTCTAGGCTTTTTAAACTCGACCTCGAAATAGAAAATTCCTGAATTAAAAGTCGTGAATGTTTTAACATATCTTGTGAAGTGTCGTTTGAATTGACTATATAAATTCGATCGCCCTTATAATAGATATCTGCTTCAAAATCAGTCGTTTCTTCATATTTGTTATTAGCATTAACTTGAGAAGTCGACTTGATAACTTTTCCTTTTATTTCTTTGGTATCAGGAATTCCAGATAATGTAATTTCCTGGTTTAAAGATGGAGAGTTTTCATCTTTTTGCTCAGTATCTGTTATACGAATCTGAAACCCATCCGGAAACTTTTCAAACAAGTCTTCTAGATTCTCCGTTGGGTAGACCTTGCTGAGCTCAGCAGCTTTCCCTTCGATAAATCTTCGACTACTCTTTAGACTACATCCAGCTAACACCATCATTCCTACGCCTCCTACTAACATCAGCATTGCAATTTTTTTAAACATGAACTGCTCCTCTCTCACAGAACTCAAAATAGCTCCTCTATTATATCAGTTTTTGGACGCGGTTTCAATCTAAGCGACTAGACAATGATTCAAATGATGGCCCGTTCCAAAGGCGATACTAACTACATCAGTCTTGAACACGTCGTTGAACGAGTCACTATCCGGATTGGTTCCTGTATAAACAATGATGGTTTTTCCACTTGTTTCATCTTTAAAGGCAACCCCGCTCGTCCCTGTCACAGGATCACGAAAGCTGGATAGATATGTGAAATTATGGGGCATGATTTTATTTTCTTCTTTAGAGTAGAAACTGTCAACATCTTCATCAGTAGCACCATTAATTCTAGCTTTTTCAAATTCATAGGACAAATCTGAAGCATCCAGTGTTGGATTCTGTCCATCTAGTAGTTTGTATTCTTTATAATCGCTCATTACTACTCTCCCTCTAGTTTTCCAGTAATCATCTCAGAATGATCAATATCATTTTTTCTAAAAATAACAGTATAACCATAACTTTTACCTGCTATCGTTGGTTCAAAAATATTGATATCCATATTAAGTTGATCATCATTTTCTAAGCCCAAATAATTATTCACTTGTTCATTTTTAAGCTTATATGTGATGCTGGCAGAACCCGTCTCGAAACTATAGCCTTTCCGAACAACTTCTAGTCCTTTTAAACTAGACCTAGAAATAGAAAATTCCTGCATTAAAAGACGTGTATGTTTTAAGTCACCTTTCTCTTTATTGTTAGCATCGGTGTCATCTGACAAGTGAAGACTACCACCTTTATAGTAAACCTCTCCTTGATACAACATTTCATGTTCTATCTTCCCTGATGAATTTTTAAATGCTTTTTCTTTAGTGTACTTCCCTTTAATTTCTCTCGTTTCCGAAATCCCATTTAATATTAAATGATAAATTATTGATGAGGTTCTTTCATCTTCTTCAAGATTTTCAGCATCCATAACATCTATCTGAAACCCATCCGGAAACTTCTCAAACAAATCTTCTAGATTTTCTGTTGGATAGACCTTGCTTAATTCTGCAGCTTTCCCCTCGATAAATCTTCGACTGCTTTTTAGACTACATCCAGATAGAGTCAACAACGCCACTCCCAAAAGTATTGCTGTCAACGCTAATTTTTTTGTCATAAATTACTCCTACTTCTCAGAATCCAAGATAGTTATTTTACTATCGCTCATTTTAATTACCTTTTAGTTTTCCAACAATACCTTCTGAATAAGAGAGCTTATCTTTTCTAAAAATGATGGAGTAGCTGTAGTTCTTTCCTGATACCGTTGTTTCAGGAATATTAATAACCATATTAGGTTGAGCATCATTTTCTAAACCTAAATAATCATTCACTTGTTCATTTTTGAGCTTATAGGTGATACTGGCAGAACCTGTCTCAAAGCTATAGCCTTTCCGAACTACTTCTAGACTTTTTAAACTCGACCTTGAAATAGAAAATTCCTGCATTAAAAGACGTGAGTGCTTTAAATCACCCTTTTCTTTATTTTTAGAAGAATTTCCTTCCGATAAATGAAGACTGCCATCTTTGTAGTAGACATTTCCTTTAAATAAAATTTCTTCTTCAATTTTCCCATCTGAATTTTTAAGTGAGCTTTCCTTAGTAATTTCTCCTTTTATTTCTTTGGTTTCAGAAATACCATTTAAAACCGTTTGGTAAATTATTGTTGGTGAGTTTTCATCTTTCTTTTCAGTATCTGTTATACGGATTTGAAACCCATCCGGAAACTTTTCAAACAAGTCTTCTAGATTTTCCGTTGGGTAGACCTTGCTTAACTCTGCAGCCTTCCCTTCAATAAATCTTCGGCTACTCTTTAGACTACATCCAGATAGAGTCAACAACGCCACTCCCAAAAGTATTGCTGTCAGCGCTAATTTTTTCCTCATAAATTCCTCCATCAATCATTATAAAGTTTATATTGCTTGCTTTTGTAACCACTAAATAATTCCGAATGAGAGTTATGCCCATCTTTAATATCTAAAGTATAGCTATAGGCCTTATTTTCGACAGTTTCAGACATGATATAAAAAATCATTTTTAATTTTTTATCCTGCTCCACCCCCATGTAGTTGTTTAAAATCGGATCCGATAGAGTATAGTCAATATCTGCGCTCCCTGTTTCAAAACTATAGCTTTTTCTCCCCAATTTTAATTTCGACAGAGTATTTCTATTGATTGTAAATTCTTGGAGCAATAGTTTAGGATTCCTTATCGTCGCATTTGCCTGAGGATCCATCAATTGAATCATTCCATCTTTATAAACTACTCCACCTTCATAGAGTACTTCTGTATGTCTTTTATCATCATTATCAAAAGTTACTTTCTCCCATAAAATAGTTCCAATAATTTTTCGAGCCTCGATATCACCATTTAACTTTACAGATTGGAAGAGATAACCCTCCTCGTTGTAATCGTAAAGGTCTTCACTCCAAATACTAAACCCACCCGGAAACTTTTCAAACAGATCTTCTAGATTTTCTGTTGGGTAGACCTTGCTGAGCTCAGCAGCCTTCCCCTCGATAAATCTTCGACTGCTTTTCATAAAACAACCTGTCAATGTCAACAGTGCCATTCCAAAAAGTACTACTGCCAACGCTAATTTTTTTGTCATAATTTTCCCTATCCTTGATATGATTCATTTTAATTAACAATAGTATACCTGTTTTTCCTATATTGTGCTAGCTTTTTAACAGGATGGGTAAATTTCTATAAAAGTCCCTACTCTTTTATAGCTAAAATCAAAAAACGCATCTATTTAAGATGCGTTTTATTTTATAATCTGATGCAAAGAATCTTAGTTCAAGTGCCAGATATCTTCATTGTACTGAGCGATTGTACGGTCAGATGAGAAGAATCCTGCTTTAGCAATGTTGACGATGACTTTATCCAACCATGCGTCACGGTTTTCGTAATCAGCAAGCATTTGCTCTTTCACTTTGATGTAGTCTTCCAAGTCAAGAAGAGTCATGAACCAGTCTTTGTTGATCAATTCATTGTAAAGACGTTCCAAGCGTTCTTTCTTACCAACTGCAAGAACAGCGTCGCTCACGATGAAGTCAACCAATGGTTTGATAGCTTCACGTGCATAGAATTCGCTTGATTTGTAACCTGATTTCGCGTAAAGGTCGATAACAGTTTCTGAATCTTCACCGAAGATGTAGATGTTTTCATCGCCAACCAACTCAGCGATTTCCACGTTTGCCCCGTCCATAGTACCAAGAGTCAAAGCTCCGTTCAACATGAATTTCATGTTACCAGTACCTGAAGCTTCTTTAGAAGCAAGTGAGATTTGTTCAGAGATATCACATGCTGGGATCAAGAAGCTTGCTGCAGTAACGTTGTAGTTTTCAACCATAACCACTTGCAAGTGTGGAGCTACTGCTGGGTCGTTTGCAATCACTTCTGACAAGCAAAGGATCAAGTGGATGATATCTTGAGCGATAGTGTAGGCAGGAGCTGCTTTACCACCAAAGAATACTGTGATTGGACGAGCAGGGATGTTACCAGCCTTGATGTCCAAGTATTTGTGGATCACATACAAAGCGTTCATTTGTTGACGTTTGTATTCGTGAAGACGTTTGATTTGGATATCAAAGATAGAGTTTGTATTGATTTCCACACCTTGGTGCTCTTTCAAGTGACGAGCCAATTTACGTTTGTTGTGAGCTTTGATGCTTTCCAATTTTTCTTTGACAGCAGCCTTGTCTTCGTATGAAAGAAGGTCTTCCAATTTAGAAGCTTCATGGTGCCATTCGCGTCCAAGAATCTCATCCAAGTAGTGAGACAAGCTTGGGTTAGCATGCATAAGCCAACGACGGAATGTGATACCGTTGGTTTTGTTGTTGAATTTTTCTGGGTAGATGTCGTAGAAAGCTTTCAACTCTGAGTTCTTCAAGATTTCAGTGTGAAGAGCTGCAACCCCGTTTACGCTGTATCCGTAGTGGATATCCATGTGGGCCATGTGTACACGATCGTTTTCATCAATGATTTGAACAGCTGGATCTTTGTATTCAGCACGAACACGACGGTCCAATTCTTTGATGATTGGTACCAAGTGAGGAACCACTTCTTCCAAGAATTCAAGAGGCCATTTTTCAAGGGCTTCAGCAAGAATTGTGTGGTTTGTGTAGGCAGTCATGCTACGAACGATAGAAATTGCTTCATCAAGTTCGATACCACGTTCAGTCAAAAGACGGATCAACTCAGGAATCACCATTGATGGGTGAGTATCGTTGATTTGTACAACTGCGTAGTCAGCAAGGTCATGCAAGTTGCTTCCTTTTTCGATTGCTTCATCGATGATCAATTGCGCACCGTTTGAAACCATGAAGTATTGTTGGAAGATACGGAGTAATTCACCTTGTTTGTCGCTATCGTCTGGGTAAAGGAAAAGAGTTAAGTTGCGAGCGATGTCTGTCTTATCAAAGTTAATGCCATCTTCGATGATAGAAGAGTCAACTGAATCCAAGTCAAACAAACGCAAGCGGTTTTTAGTAGCTGTTTTGTAACCAGGTACATCGATATCGTAAAGAGTAGATGTCAATGTGAAGTGTGCAAATGGCACTTGGTAGCTACGGCTTGAGCGAACCAACCAGTTTTGGTCAGTCAACCAAGCGTTAGGAATTGTTTCTTGTTGGTTGTTTTTAAGAACTTGTTGGAAAAGACCAAAGTGGTAGTTCAAACCAACACCGTCACCGTTCAAACCAAGTGTAGCAATTGAGTCGATAAAGCAGGCTGCCAAACGTCCCAAACCACCATTACCAAGTGATGGTTCCAATTCTACTTCTTCGATTTCGATCAACTCTTTACCTGCGTCAGCAAGTTCTTTTTTAACTTCGTCATAAAGACCAAGGTTAATCAAGTTGTTAGACAAGAGTTTACCAATCAAGAACTCAGCTGAGATATAGTAAACTTTTTTCTTACCAGTGTTGACTGGTTTTTGGCTGCTTGCTAGTTTGCTGTAGTTAAGAAGAGCAAGGTAAAGCTCCTCATTGCTACATTCTGCGATAGATTTATTGTAACGATTTTGTACAAATTCTTTTAATGGTAACATTTTTTGTGTCTCCTGATAATGTCTTATTTCTTTAATTCTACCAAATTTTCATTGATTCGGCGATAAATTGTAGTCAAGTCAAGCAAAGTTTCTTCGACAGCAGGAGTCAATTGATCCTCTGTCATACGCCATGACCAGTTTCCACCAAGAGTAGATGGGAAGTTCATACGAGCTGAACCATCCAACTCTAGCAAATCTTGCATAGTAGCGATAGTCATAAAGCT
Source organism: Streptococcus sp. HPH0090 (assembly GCF_000411475.1). Lineage (GTDB taxonomy): Bacteria > Bacillota > Bacilli > Lactobacillales > Streptococcaceae > Streptococcus. The sequence goes on from NZ_KE150465.1 coordinate 297,805, forward strand.
TACTGATGAAAATGCTGTACGAAGCATAGCATGTACTACTGTTTCGTATTCCTTGCGGTTTGTATAACGCGCCATGTACTCACGTGTTGGATCGTCGATCTCATCACGGTACCAACCAAGAACAGTGTTGTTATCGTGTGTTCCTGTGTACATAACTGAGTTTGCTGGTGCCAAGTGTGGGCTGTCGATACTTTCATGTTCTGGGTTGAAGGCAAATTGAAGAACTTTCATTCCTGGGAAGCCCGTACGCTCGCGAAGCTCGATAACTTCATCAGTCATGAATCCAAGGTCTTCAGCGATGATGTTCAAGTCACCAAGTTCTTCTTTAACAGCTGCAAAGAGTTTGTAGTCAGGTCCTTTCACCCATTTACCAGGTGCCGCTGTTTTAGAACCAGCAGGGATTTCCCAGTAAGACTCAAATCCACGGAAGTGGTCGATACGAACGATATCGTAGATTTTGAAGCTTTCACGCAAGCGTTCAATCCACCATTTGTAACCATCTTTATCCATTGCTTCCCAGTCATAGATTGGGTTACCCCAAAGCTGACCGTCTGCAGAGAACTCATCTGGTGGGCATCCTGCAATGTGAGTTGCTTTTCCGTTTTCATCTGTTTTGAAGAGATGCGGATTTGCCCACATATCGCTTGAGTCTTCTGCCACGTAGATAGGCATGTCTCCAACGATTTCAATGTGGTTGTCATTAGCGTATGCTTTCAATTTCAACCATTGTTGGAAGAAGAAATATTGTGTTACGCGGTGGTAAACAAGCTTGTCTGCCAATTTCTCACGGTAGCTTTCAAGAGTTGAAGCTTTGCGAGCACGAGCATCAGCATCTGGCCATTCAGTCCAAGCAAGATTGTCAAAATGCTCTTTGATCGCCATATACTCAGCAAAGAGTTCAAGCCATGATTGGTTTTCTTGAGCAAACTTTTCGTAATCCTTGACATCTCCAACTTCAAGGAAACGTTTAACTGCTTTTTCTAAAAGCGGACGACGTGCATAGTAGATTTTAGCGTAGTCAACTTCAGTTGGGTTGTTACCAAAATCCACACCTTCAAGATCACTTGCTTCCAACAAACCTTGCTCCACTAAAATATCAAGGTCGATAAAATGAGTGTTTCCAGCAAAGGCCGAGAATGATTGGTATGGAGAATCTCCATAGCTAGTTGTTCCCAAAGGAAGGATTTGCCAGTAGCGTTGCTTAGTACGAACCAAGAAGTCAACGAAATCATAGGCGCTTTGACCAAATGATCCTATTCCGTATGCTCCTGGAAGTGATGAGATGTGCATCAACACACCGCTTTGACGTTTTTTCATATTAGCACCTCAAGTGTTTATATTGTTAATTACTTCAATTTTTGCGCAAACGTTTGCGCTAATTAAAGTATAACCCATTTCCAAAAGAAATGCAAGCGTTTTTAGAAAACTTTTTTTGATTTATTTATATTATTAAAAATAAAATTTACTATATCCTCTTCTCTTAACTTGATATTTTTTCAAAAAAAATTGCGCAATCGTTTCCATTTGTCCATTTCCGAACAATTTTGTCTTAATTATTTACTTTTTCTTCCTATTATGTTGACAGTTTTCGGTTTCTCTTAATTTTAAGCTTTTTAAAAATTTTTTAAAAAAACGCTTGCAACCGTTTTCTGTTTGTGCTATACTAGGGTCATAAGGGAAAACGTTTGCGTTTCCTCGAAATTAAAATTTGTTATTCTTTAGGAGGAATACACTATGTCAACTAAATTCATGAAGAGCGCTGCTGTACTTGGTACTGCTACTCTTGCTAGCTTGCTTTTGGTAGCTTGTGGAAGCAAAACTGCTGATAAAGCTGCTGATTCTTCAGCATCAGGAAGTCAAGAAATCACTTTCTACGTTGAAGATCAATATAAAGCATTCGCAGAATCAGCTGCAAAAGCTTACGAAAAAGAAGCTGGTGTAAAAGTTACTATTAAAACTGGTGACCAATTAGGTGGACTTGACAACCTTTCACTTGACAACCAATCAGGTAAAGCTGCTGATGTCATGATGGCACCATACGACCGTGTAGGTAGCCTTGGTACTGACGGACAACTTTCAGAAGTTACTTTGAGCGACGGTGCTAAAACAGATGACACTACTAAATCTCTTGTAACTGTTGGTGGTAAAGTTTACGGTGCTCCTGCAGTTATCGAATCACTTGTTATGTACTATAACAAAGATTTGATTAAAGAAGCTCCAAAAACATTTGCTGACCTAGAAAACCTTGCTAAAGATAGCAAATACGCTTTTGCTGGTGAAGAAGGAAAAACAACTGCTTTCCTAGCTGACTGGACTAACTTCTACTACGCATACGGACTTCTTGCAGGTAACGGTGCTTACGTATTTGGTGACCACGGTAAAGATCCTAAAGATATCGGTCTTGCTAACGATGGTGCTATCGCAGGTATCGAATACGCTAAGACTTGGTACGAAAAATGGCCTAAAGGTATGCAAGACACTGAAGGTGCTGCAAACTTGATCCAAACTCAATTCCAAGAAGGTAAAACAGCTGCAATCATCGATGGTCCTTGGAAAGCTCAAGCATTCAAAGATGCTAAAGTGAACTACGGTGTTGCAACTATCCCAACACTTCCAAACGGTAAAAACTACGCAGCCTTTGGTGGTGGTAAAGCTTGGATCATCCCATCAAGCACTAAAAACCTTGAAGGGGCTCAAAAATTTGTAGACTTCCTTGTTTCAACTGAACAACAAAAAGCATTCTACGATGCTACTAACGAAATCCCAGCGAACACTGAAGCTCGCGCTTACGCAGAAGGTAAAAAAGATGAGTTGACAACTGCCGTTATCGAACAGTTCAAGAACGCTCAACCAATGCCAAACATCTCTCAAATGTCAACTGTTTGGGACCCAGCGAAAACAATGCTCTTTGACGCTGTAAGTGGTAAAAAAGATGCTAAAACAGCTGCTAACGATGCTGTGACATTGATCAAAGAAACAATCCAACAAAAATTTGGTAACTAATTGATTGCTTCAAGGGAGATAATTCAAATATCTCCCTTGATTTTTAAATACACTGACAATGTTTTCAGTAACCTTGCTGATTAGCATCGAGCTCTGAGCTCATATCTTATGAAAGGAGCACTCATGGAACAACAACCAAAAAAAGCAGCCTTGCTTTCATTGATTCCTGGGTTGGGGCAAATCTATAACAAACAAAAAGCTAAAGGTTTTATCTTCCTTGCTGTAACAGTAGTTTTTGTCCTCTATTTTGTAGCACTTGCAGCACCTGAATTGAGCAATTTGATCACACTCGGTGAAAAACCTGGACGTGATAACTCTCTCTTCATGTTGATTCGTGGTGCATTTCACTCTATCTTTGTAATTGTTTATCTAGCATTCTATATTTTCAATATTAAAGACGCTCATACGATTGCAAAACGTATCAATAATGGCATTCCTGTCCCATTGACATTAAAGGATATGATTAAAGGAATCTATGAAAATGGGTTCCCATACTTACTCATCATCCCATCTTATGTTGCCATGACATTTGCTATCATCTTCCCAGTTATTGTAACCTTGATGATTGCCTTTACCAACTATGATTTCCAACATTTACCACCAAATAAATTGTTGGATTGGGTTGGATTGACTAACTTCACAAATATCTGGAGCTTGAGTACCTTCCGTTCAGCCTTCGGTTCTGTTCTTTCTTGGACTATTATCTGGGCTTTATCTGCATCTACTTTGCAAATCGTACTCGGTATCTTTACTGCTATTATCGCTAACCAACCATTCATCAAAGGAAAACGTATCTTTGGTGTTATCTTCCTTCTTCCTTGGGCAGTTCCAGCCTTCATCACTATCTTGACATTCTCAAACATGTTTAACGACAGTGTCGGAGCTATCAACACTCAAGTATTGCCTATCTTTGCTAAGTTTCTTCCTTTCTTAGATGGCGTTCTTATTCCTTGGAAGACAAACCCAACTTGGACTAAAATTGCCTTGATTATGATGCAAGGTTGGCTTGGATTCCCTTATATCTATGTCTTGACTCTCGGTATCCTTCAGTCAATTCCAAATGACTTGTATGAAGCAGCTTATATCGATGGTGCAAACGCTTGGCAAAAATTCCGCAACATTACTTTCCCAATGATTTTGGCTGTTGCGGCACCTACTTTGATCAGCCAATACACCTTCAACTTCAACAACTTCTCTATCATGTACCTCTTCAATGGTGGGGGTCCTGGTAGTGTCGGTGGTGGAGCTGGTTCAACCGACATCTTGATTTCATGGATTTACCGCTTGACGACTGGTACAGCTCCTCAATACTCTATGGCAGCTGCCGTTACCTTGATTATTTCAATCATTGTCATCTCTATTTCTATGATTGCATTCAAGAAACTACACGCATTTGATATGGAGGACGTCTAAGATGAATAACTCAATCAAACTCAAACGTAGACTGACTCAAACCCTCACTTACCTCTACTTGATTGGACTTTCAATCGTCATTATCTATCCACTTTTAATCACGATTATGTCAGCCTTCAAGGCCGGTAACGTAGTAGCCTTCAAACTCGACAGCAATGTCAACTTTAGTCTTGATAACTTCAAAGGACTCTTTACAGAAACCTTGTACGGTACATGGTACCTTAATACTTTGATCATCGCTTTGGTCACTATGGTCGTTCAGACAAGTATTATCGTACTTGCTGGTTATGCCTACAGCCGTTACAACTTCTTGGCTCGTAAGCAAAGTTTGGTCTTCTTCTTGATTATCCAAATGGTGCCTACAATGGCCGCTTTGACAGCCTTCTTCGTTATGGCGCTCATGTTGAACGCCCTTAACCATAGCTGGTTCCTCATCTTCCTCTACGTCGGTGGTGGTATCCCTATGAACGCTTGGTTGATGAAAGGTTACTTTGACACCGTACCAATGTCTCTTGATGAGTCTGCAAAACTGGATGGTGCAGGACACTTCCGCCGCTTCTGGCAAATCGTTCTCCCTCTTGTTCGCCCAATGGTTGCCGTACAAGCACTCTGGGCCTTCATGGGACCTTTCGGAGACTATATCCTCTCTAGTTTCTTGCTTCGTGAGAAAGAATACTTTACAGTTGCCGTTGGTCTACAAACCTTCGTCAACAATGCGAAGAACTTGAAGATTGCTTACTTCTCAGCAGGTGCTATCCTCATTGCTCTTCCAATCTGTACACTCTTCTTCTTCTTGCAAAAGAACTTCGTTTCAGGACTTACAAGCGGTGGCGACAAGGGGTAATATACCCTCGCCACCCTTTTTTCTTTTTGAACTTGTACATTGATTGTCTGGTGAGAAACAAGAACTTACTGAGTTTTCCTTGTTAGTTAGTGAACAAACCATGACAAACATTCACTTTTACCAAGGATTCTACTATCCCCGCTTGAAATAAAAACCATTTCTCTATATAATACTCGTATAGAAAAATGCCTATAGAAAGAGATTTATGTTACCATATCCGTTTTCTTATTTTAATAGTATTTGGGGATTCCGTAAGCCCCTCTCTCATCGTTTTGGTCTAAACTGGTTTCAACTGATTTTTACCAGTATATTCTTGATTAGCTTGTCTATGGTCCCTATCGCCATTCAGAACAGCTCTCAAGAGACTTATCCCTTAGAAACTTTTATCGATGATGTCTACGCTCCTTTGACGGACGAAGTCGTTCAGGATCTAGCTAAGAATGCTCAGATTGTAGATGGTAAACTAAGCTATACGGGGTCAACTCCTCATCAAGCTTCTGTTCAAATTGGAGATACTTCTAGTTCAAGTTTCCCTGAGGAATTACTTCTTCATTTTGAACCTGAGCAACTCGTCATCAGCAAGCAAGGAAAAGAACTAACCAGCATTCGCTATCATGCGATCACGACTGAAAGTTTCCAAAACAAGGAAAGCTTAACGCAAGCCATTTCTAAAGACTGGTACCAACAGAATCGTGTCTATATTAGCCTCTTTCTTGTGCTAGGTTCTAGTTTCCTCTTCGGACTTAATTTTTTCATTGTCGCTCTAGGTTCTAGCCTCTTGCTCTACTTTACGAAAAAATCACGTCTCTTCTCATTTAAGACCTATAAAGAGTGCTATCATTTCATCTTGAACTGTTTAGGATTACCAACTTTGCTTGCCATGATTCTCGGTCTCCTAGGCCAAAACATGTCAACTTTAATTACTATTCAAAATATTTTATTTGTTCTGTACCTGGTCACTATCTTTTACAAAACGCATTTCCGTGATCCAGACTACCATAAGTAGGAGATTATTATGCCTGTTACGATTAAAGACGTGGCCAAGGCTGCAGGGGTTTCACCCTCAACCGTAACCCGTGTTATTCAAAACAAATCAACTATTAGCGATGAGACAAAAAAACGAGTTCGCAAGGCAATGAAAGAACTCAATTATCATCCCAATCTCAATGCGCGAAGCTTAGTTAGCAGTTACACGCAGGTCATTGGTTTGGTTCTTCCAGACGACTCTGATGCTTTCTATCAAAACCCCTTCTTTCCTTCTGTTCTGAGAGGGATTGCACAGGTTGCCTCAGAAAATCACTATGCCATTCAAATCGCCACTGGAAAAAACGAAAAAGAACGCCTAGATGCTATCTCTCAGATGGTCTATGGAAAACGTGTAGATGGTTTGATTTTCCTGTATGCACAAGAGAATGATCCCTTAGTAAAACTGGTTTCTGACGAACAGTTTCCTTTCCTCATTCTAGGGAAATCACTCTCGCCTTTTATCCCGCTCGTTGATAATGATAATGTTCAGGCTGGCTATGATGCTACAAATTTCTTTATTAGAAAAGGATGCAATCGCATTGCCTTTATCGGAGGGGCTAAGAAACTCTACGTTACTCAAGACCGCTTGGCTGGATACCTACAAGCTCTGCAAGAAAGCAAACTGCCTCTGGATAGTCATCGTACCTTTTTCGCTGATGAATTCCTTGAAGAAAAGGGATATAATTTTAGCAAACAGCTATTCAAACACGATCCTCAGACTGATGCCATTATCACGACTGATAGCCTTTTAGCCGAAGGGGTTTGCAACTACCTTAGTGAACACGGTCTCAACATCCCTGTTCTTAGCTTTGACTCTGTCAATCCGAGATTAAATCTAGCTGCCTACGTGGATATCAATAGCCTATTACTTGGTCGAACTTCGTTCGAAACTATTCTTCAAATTATCAATGACGTCAAAGAAAACCGGAAAATCTGCTATCGTCAAGTGATTGCACATGAAATTATTGAAAAATAAAAACCAGCTCTAATTTAGAGTTGGTTTTTTATGTAGTCTTCTGTTTGACTAATTAGTTTTCAACCTCAACAAATCGTCCTAAAATATGAACATTTTCAGATACAGAAACAAAGGCTGTCGGATCAACTTGCTTCATGATATGCTTAAAATCATTGAATTCTGCACGAGTGATAACCGTAATCAAAATCGCTTTACGCTCATGGTTATAGGTCCCTTCGGCATCATGAATCATAGTCGCCCCACGGTGTAATTTATTGTGGATTTTTTCAATCACCGCATCCGGATTACTAGTAACAATCATGGCCTGCATGCGTTTTTGTTTGGTAAAAACTGCATCCGTTACACGACTTGAAACAAAGATAGTAATCATAGAATAGAGAGCATATTTCCAACCAAAGGTCAAGCCTGCAATCAGCATAATGGTCCCATTCACTAGGAAGGAGATGCTTCCGACATTACGGCCTGTCTTCTTACGAATGGTAAGGCTGACAATATCTGTTCCTCCACTGGAGATATTATGGCGTAACGCAAAGCCGATTCCCAGCCCCATAACAACACCCCCAAAGAGGGCATTGATGATTGGGTCCTCTGTTAAGACCACCACAGGTACAAACTGGATAAAGAGCGAGCTCATAGATACCGTGATGAAGGTAAAAACCGTAAACTTATGCCCAATTTGGTACCAGGCCAGAATCATGAGCGGAATATTGATGGCGTAAAATGCTACTGAAATCGGGAAATAAAAGCCAAACCAGTGATTACTAAGTGCAGAAATGATTTGGGCCAAACCTGTTGCTCCACTCGAATAAACGTGTCCAGGTTGGAAGAAGAAATTGACGGCTACTGCTGATAGAAAACCATATACCAGAGAAGCTGAGATTTTTTCATCGTATTTTTCTCGGGAGATACTTTGCAAAACGCGCAAAATCTTCACCCGATAAGCAAAGCGGCGCAGATAATGGTACCACTTTTTAGTTAGTTTCGTTTGTTTCATCTTGTTCTACTTGTAGATTAAGTTCCTCTAATTGTTTAAGAGCTACTGTTGATGGTGCTTGCGTCATTGGGTCAGTTGCCTTGTTGTTCTTAGGGAAGGCAATAACTTCGCGGATGTTTTCTTCTCCTGCTAAGAGCATGACAAAACGGTCAAGTCCGATAGCCAAACCACCGTGTGGTGGGAAACCATAGTCCATAGCTTCCAAAAGGAAACCAAACTGGTCATTTGCTTCTTCAGCTGAGAATCCAAGAGCTTTGAACATTCGTTCTTGGAGTTCTTTTTGGTTGATACGAAGACTACCACCACCAAGTTCATAACCATTCAATACGATATCATAGGCAATGGCACGAACCTTAGCCAAATCTCCTTCAAGTTCATGAGCAGTTTCTGCTTGAGGAAGGGTAAATGGATGGTGGGCGCTCATGTAACGGCCTTCTTCTTCTGACCATTCAAACATTGGCCAGTCAACTACCCAAAGGAAGTTAAATTTATCGTTATCAATCAAGCCTAGTTCTTTAGCAATACGTCCACGAAGGGCACCAAGTGTTGCATTGGCTACTTCAAGTGTGTCTGCCACAAAGAGAACCAAGTCCTTATCTTCAAGACCAAGTGCTGCTGTCAAATCTGCCTGAATACCAGTCAAGAACTTAGCAACTGGACCGTTTAATTCACCGTCGACAACCTTGACCCAAGCAAGACCTTTAGCACCATACTGTTTGGCTACTTCTGTCATCTTATCGATATCTTTACGTGAGTAGTTATCTGCTGCGCCTTTGACGACGATGGCTTTAACGGCAGGTGCTTCTGAGAAGACTTTGAAATCAACACCCTTGACAACTTCTGTCAAGTCTTGAAGCAACATCTCAAAACGTGTATCAGGTTTATCAGAACCATAAAGAGCCATGGCATCATCGTACTTCATACGAGGGAATGGCAGTGTCACTTCGATGCCTTTTGTTTCCTTCATCACGCGCGCAATCAAACCTTCTGTGATGTCTTGAATTTCTTGTTCAGTAAGGAAAGAAGTTTCCAAGTCGACCTGAGTAAACTCTGGTTGGCGGTCTCCACGCAAGTCTTCATCACGGAAACATTTAACAATTTGGTAGTAACGGTCAAATCCAGCATTCATCAACAACTGTTTTGTAATCTGCGGACTTTGAGGAAGAGCGTAAAAATGCCCTTTATTGACACGAGATGGCACCAAATAGTCACGCGCCCCTTCTGGTGTTGACTTAGAAAGGAATGGTGTTTCCACATCGATAAATTCCAACTCATCCAAGTAGTTACGGATAGAATGCGTTACCTTGGCACGAAGCTTAAGGTTTTCCAACATTTCTGGACGACGAAGATCAAGGTAACGGTAACGTAGACGTGTATCATCGTTCGCTTCAATGCCATCCTTGATTTCGAATGGTGTTGTCTTGGCTGTATTAAGCACAGTAAGAGCCGTTACATTCAGTTCAACCGCTCCAGTCGCCAACTTGTCATTTGCTTGCTCACGTGCAGCAACCTGACCAGTCACCTCGATGACAAATTCACTACGAAGGCTTTCAGCTGTTGCCATCACCTCTGCTGATACTTTTTCAGGGTTGATGACCAATTGCATGATTCCTTCACGGTCACGAAGGTCGATAAAGATCAAACCACCAAGGTCACGACGACGAGCAACCCAGCCTTTCAAGGTAATTTCTTGTCCGATGTGCTCCTCACGAACACGACCAGCATACATACTACGTTTCATGTTTTCTCTCCTCTTTTATTCTGTTACTATTTTACCATAAAAGCGCAGGCTCTTCATGAAAATCATCAGAAAAGTTGAGAGAATCCTCTCATAAATGAAAAAATCCAGCAAAGTCATTCGCTGGATTTAGGTTTTCTTTATTTTTTACGCTTTTCCGCAATCTCTGCCGCCTTTTTAGGGAGAACAATCTCCGTTGCATAAGCCGTCGCAAATCGCATAATACCTGCGATTGGTGCGAAGATTACTGCTAAATAGTTATAAAAGAAATCCCCTTTTAAAGCATAGGCAAGCACTCCAATGATAAAAAAGAGAACAACTGCCTGAATCACTGCTAATAATATCACTCGTTTCATGACTTCCTCCTGAGTCTATTATAGCATGACTATCATTAAAAATGCGATTAAATTATTCAAAGCATGTAGGGCTATACTATAAGCTAGACCACCTTTGCTAATATAAGCCAAGCCCAAGCTAAAGCCAAGTGAAGCATAAACTAGGAATTGCTGTGGAGTGCCAGGGAAATGAACGAGAGCAAAAATGATACTACTTACAAGAAGAAAGAGAACTGTTTGCTTGACATTATCCTGTTGAGGGAAGACATAGCGAGCTAGCATACCTCTAAAGGTTAATTCTTCTGTCAGGGGCGCAAAGACCACCACCATAAAGAAAGAAAAGAGAGGTTGATTATGAGTCAATTGTTCTGCCGTCTGTTGATTGACTGACGGATCATTTGGCAAAAAGAATTGAGCAACAATGACAAGGGCCAATACTAAGGCAGGTAACCAGATGTATTTGTTAAGGGCTGTTTTTTCAATCGTAACAGTTCCTGTCTTATACCACTTGTAGGTAACGAAGGTGAAGATTCCTGCTAATAAGACATAAACAGGGACAAAAACGTAGTCAGGTGCTCCCAACTTCATCGCTGCCACACCTACACCCTGAATAAAAGTATAAATCATAATAAATGATAAGAAAGTAAGGCTATACCAACCGATATTTTTAAGTGTTTTCATAAGATTCTCCTATTTAAAATAACGTTTTGTTTTTCGCAACTGTGCAACATTCGTGTACAAATGGATGACAACTGCTACGAGTAGAGCAACCAACTGCACTTGACCCAATACTACAGATAGTACTACTAAGACAACATAGATGCCAGGAATGAGGATTTGATTGACCTTGAACAAGATCAAGTAAGCTTCTTCCATTTCAGCCTGTTTTTCTCCCTCATCATAAGTATCGAGGTATTCCAAAACTTCCTTAGGGGTTGCCATAATAGACAGTTTGTAGTTACGGACCTTGCTAGTGATTTTGAGGCAGTAAGCACCCGACCAGATACCTACAACTATCAAAAGTAAGGATGCTGCTGATAGGCCTAAACCTCCCAAATCTAAAAGTAAGCAGGCTAGCATACTAATTTGGCAAACATTCCAAGCTACCGTACCATAATCCAAGAAACGATACATAGCAAGATAGTCTTGTTCGTTTTCTTCGTCCTCTTCTTCTCTTTGGTAGCTCTTATAAGCCTTATGACTTTTTCTAATGAAATAAAAAGTTAGAATCGTCGTAATCAGGCCTAGAAAAAGAAAGAGTGATTCCAAGGCAATGACTACTTGCCCTTGATTGATACCTAAAGGATTAACGCCAAGGAAACCAGCAAGTATTCCTAATAAAACTCCGGCAATAAAAAGTTTCAGTGCGAAAATGACATGTTTCTTTTCCATCTTTTAACCTCTTTCTAAAACAAGCCAGACAACCATTGACCTAGGGACTTACCTGATTCAAAAATAGCTGTCAAACCTTCTGCTCCTAGTGATACCAAAAGCAAACAAACAGCAAGTAAGAGAATAGCTTGATTTCTAGCTTTTTTTGCTCCATCCCCCAAGGGTTCATTCCCAAGCCAACCTGCTAGATAAGCATAGAGAGTTACTGTTATAATCCCAATCTCCGTCGAAGAGAGGAACAAGAAGACTGTCACCAAACGAATGATATTGGCTTGAATGTTAAAATAATTTCCTAAACCTGCACAAACACCTGCAAGTGCTTTGTTCTCTGTATCGACTTGAAAACCTGCTAAAAACTCTTTCATAACTTTTCTCCTTTTAGGATCTCTTTAAACTTTATTTTTTTCTCTACCCATCTAAAGACTAATAGTAGCACTATATTATTCCAGAAGAGGTACTTGCCTTCTACGATCGTAAACCAACCAAATAGGCTTCCAATCATAGCCAAAAAATTTACGATAAACACAACGATACATAGATAATAAATCATTTTATACTTGTTCATCACTCATCCTCCTCTAAGCGAAAGACCGACTCGACTGGCTCATGAAAGATCTGAGCAATCTTCAGGGCAATAACAATGGATGGTGTGTACTCATCCCGTTCTAGCAAACTGATGGTCTGCCTGGACACGCCTGCTAGCTTGGCCAGTTCAGTTTGATTCAGACCATCGCGAGCTCGAAGCTCTTTTAGACGATTTTTAAGCATGTCTTTTTTACTCCTTTGTTCTTATCTTGATTTCATTGTAACATATCTTTTTATTTTTGACAAGCATATTTGTCAAAAAGTTTAAAATTTTTGTCATTTTGCAAAAGAAAAAGGTCAGGAGTGGTATCCTGACCATATTTTTTTCTTATAGTTAATAGAAGATTGCTTACTCAGCTGATGAAGCATCTGAATCTTCTTTTACTTGCTTTTTATCTTCTTTTTTGTAATCTCTTCTGATGATATACAGCGTTGATAGACTGATGAGAGTCAGCAAAGCACCTGTAATTGTTCCTTTTTGGGAGAATACAAATTCTACTTTGTGTTGTCCTGAGGTAATCGGGAATGAGATAAAGCTGTTCCATGCTTTTGTCACAGGGACATCCTTGCCATCGACCTTCACTTTCCAACCCTCACTATAAGGGATGGAAGTCATCATATATTTACTGTCGTCAGTAATATTCACTGAACCGACGATATGAGTATTTGAGAATTTCTCAACTTGTAGACCTTGTGCCTTTCTTTTTTCTAAAGCACTTTGGATTTGACTGATCTCTGCGCGATAAACACCTGCGTTTGAAAGGTCAACCTTATCAGTTTTAAAGCGGAACTCAAGTACAGATTCTTGATCCATCGCATTATCTGCGATTTGCCAAAGTTGACGTTGCGTATTTCTCTTAGAATGAGTAAACCACTTGCCATTCAAAAGAACGGAGTAATCTTTATCTGAATTTAGACTTGCAGGTACAAAGAAGTAATAAGTCAAGTCTGTTCGCGGAGTAATTCGGTAGCGAACCACTGCATCTTTGGAAGAATCCACACGCTTGTAGACTGCCGTTCCTTTTTCTTTGTCGACATTTTCCTCTGTTAGATTTTCTATTTCAACATCGCCGTATGCTAGAGGTTTGAAGTAGTCAAGGTAGTTTTCCTCGCCTTTTTTCGCACCTTCCATAGAATTGAGGATGATGTTTTGATTTTGGATAGCATTGTTTTTACCGAAGTTGATATTTCTTACCAAATCATTTGTTCCATAAGCTAATGGGAAGGAATTGGGATTTTCGTACACAATATAGCGTTCGTCTTCATAGACCTTACGCGTGAAATAACGGTGCATATCAAAACGACTTGCAAAACGAGTGAAGTACATTCTCTCAGGATGAGCTTCTTTCTGAGCAGGTTCCAAATCCTTGATATCCATATAATAGCGAACCCCGTATAAGGCATCTGTTAACAGAGTACCATTTTCATACTCAGTTGCCGCATTAATCCCTTGGTCACCCATGTAGGCAAATTGGTCCATGGTAGAACGCTCTAAGCTAGAACTAAAGGTACTTAAACCTGGGTAAGAAACAAGTGATGGTACAGTTTTTGAATAGGCGAAGGTTGTGGCGATTCGGTAGAATGGTTGATCTGCCTGTTTTTGAACATCGTCTGTCACTTGTTTTACAGATACTGTTGCATCTACAAACTTATCCACATCTGCATAACCAAAGGTCACTTGAGATAGATAAGCATTGTATCCTAATTCAAAGATGGTTAGGGCAGACAAGGCAAGAATTGCTAATCTGGTCATTCTTGTGCGCAGTAAGAAGATAACTGCCAAATAGACCAGCAAGGTTAAGACAACCTGAGATAAGAGATAACCCGTTTGGAGAAGAATTCCCAAAAGAAACACAACAGAGCAAGCTATCAAGAGTACGATTTTTTTCACTTGAGGAGCTTTACGAGAACGACTCCAATAGAGGTACGAAAGGGCACCTGAAATTGCTACTAGTAAAAGCCAAAATACGATGAAGTTCTTTGATAGGAACTGAGTCAAAGCTTCAGGCTGGGTTTTTGGTAGATAAGTGAAATTTTTGGTATAGAGATAAATAGCTGATAAAACCAGTAATATAGCTGAAAGCAGTTTTCCTCTGCGAGAAACCTCTACTTGTCCCTTGATTACTTGGTAGGCTAAAACAAGCATAAAGAAAGAGAACAGCCATGAGAAACGGAAAAAGAATCCAGCTGGGTTTTGTCCCATATGCCATATTTTACTTACAAATTCATTGACAAAGGAAATCAAGAAAACGAGGGTAACAGCACCTGCAGCCCAACGTTTTTCCTTGGCTACCTGTTTCGATGTAAAGTAAAGGATGAAACCAATAAATCCTAAAGCACCGATATAGATATTTGGAAGGTTAGGCCCAGCCGACCAACCAGAAGCCGTATCAAAACCACCGATAGCAAGCTTCGATAGGATATCTACAGGATTGATTTGAAAGGCAAAGGAGAACCTCATAGCATCTCCAACCTGCCCCTTACTCTCAAGAAGATTATAAAATACTGGTACGATCAATATCGAAGCTATAGCAACTCCAATGACAGAGAAGGCAAATGTTTTCACCAAAGGACTTAGGAAGTGTTTCAGCTTTTGTTTTAAATTTCCTTGGATAGAGAGACGCGGTGAAACATAATAGCAAGAGTATAGGACGATAAAAATCGAAATCATATAGCCCATATAAAATTGCAAAAAGACTGTTAGCCCTAGAATAAAGGCATAGCGATAGGGTCTTCCACCATCCAAGAGATCTTCTAGATAAATGATGACGAGCGGTAGCATGATCATGGCATCATAGAAGATAACGTTCATCTGATAAGAAACGAGCATACCTGATAGAGCATAGGCTGTTGCAAATAGGGGTACCAACCACATACGTGATTCTGCACCCTTATAGCGCTTGATCAGAAAGTGAGAGAAAGAAAGTCCGATTGCACCGTATCTGAGCCAAATGGTAAGAAAGACCGCCAAACCATAGTGTTTGAAGGGGATAATAATATAAAAGATATTAAAGGGACTCATCAAGTAGTAACCTAAAACCCCAATCATATCTCCACCGAGAGATTTGGTGAAGGAATAGGTCAGGCTGCTTAGATTCCCAGTAAGTACTGCATTCTTAAGCAAGCCAAAAAAGCTGATATACTGCTGACCAAAGTCAACTGCCATCAGACTTTTATTTCCAAAGGGATAACTACCCATGAAGAACCAGACAACCAGCATGATTGTCATCGGTAATAAGGCGCTGATTGTATAAAGCAAGGCTTGGGCATGTTTCCCTTTCAACTCTTGCCAACGCATTAACCACTTATTCATGATTGATTTCTCCTATATCATCTTATCCAATCTTATCTTTTTCAGCTTGGTCAATATTGCTTTTCGCGACGATAAAGTGAGGACGTTGCTTCACTTCGTAATAAATCTTTCCGATATACTCTCCAAGTACACCGATGAAGATCAATTGCACACTACTAAACAAGATAATGGCTGCTATTGTCGTAAAATAGCCACTCGTATAGTCTGAAGAAAAGATAAATTTGCAAAACTCATATACAATGTAGAGTAGAGACAAAGCCATGCTGATAAAACCAAATTGGATACAAATTCTGAGTGGGCGATCATTAAATGAGATAATCCCCTGGAAAGCATAATTCATAGACTTTTTAAAGCCGAATTTACTTTTTCCTGCTTTACGAACTTCATTTTTATAAGGGATAACCTTTTCTTTAAAACCAATCCACTCATAGAGTCCTTTGTTGAAACGATTGTACTCTGGTAGTGAAACAAATACATCAACGGCCCTCTTACTTAGGAGTCGTAATTCAGATTTTCCGTCTGTCAATTTGACATCCATGGAGTGGTTAGAAAATTTATAGAAACTACGAGCAAAGAAGCTTCCTACAAATGACTCCCCTTCTCGACTTCTCTGGCCACTGACAATATCGTAGCCTTCTTTATAAGCTTCTACAAAGAGAGGGATAAGGTAGGGCGGATGTTGCAAATCTCCATCCATTACCATGACTGCATCGCCAGTTGCATACTTAAAACCAGCAAGAATTCCACTCTCGCGTCCAAAGTTTCTGCTAAAGCTGATATACTTCACCCGCGGATTTTCATTTGCAATAGCATCGATTAGCTCTAGAGTGCTATCACTACTTCCATCATCCACATAGAGAATTTCGTAATCAGATAGTTCTTCGGATAAAATCATACTCTCTAACTGTTCAGAAATGGCTTTATGCGTTTGAGCTAGAACTAATTCTTCATTTAAAAGAGTGATAAGAATTGATAGTTTCATCTGGATGCTCCATTTACTATTTACTTTTAAAAAAGGAGAGAACTCTGCTCTCTCCTCTTTAAAGAAACTCAACAATTATTTATTAGAACACTTACATTTCAAAACAACTGTTCCAGATAAGATAAGGACACCTGCAAGCACCAAACTTGTTCCCACTGTTTCTCCAGTTTGAGGAAGTTTCGGTTTGTCTTCTGTAGTTGTTGTTTCAGAAGGTGTTGGAACTGTGGTGGTTGTAGTTGTTGTGGTGCTTGTTGTAGTGGTAGTGGGTTCTTCTGTTGTTGTAGTCGTAGTTGTTGTAGTTGTTGGCTCTTCTGTAGTTACAGTAGTTGCTTCTGTTGTTTCAGAAGTTGACACTGTTGTCGCCTCAGTTGTTTCAGAAGTTGATACTGTTGTCGCCTCGGTTGTTGCTTCTGTTGTTGTAGTGGTCGTCGGCTCTTCTGTCGTTGTAGTGGTTGTAGTCGTTGTCGGCGCTTCTGTCGTTGTAGTGGTTGTAGTCGTTGTCGGCGCTTCTGTCGTTGTAGTCGTTGTTGGTTCTTCTGTTGTTGTGGTAGTGGTAGTGGTTGTAGTGGTTTTTTGATCTACAATCGTCTTAGCCACTGGTGCTTTTGGTGTTTTAAATTCTCCAGCTTCAACAACAGTATCTGCTGCCAACTCATAACCCGCTGGCGCTTGGATTTCTTTGATGATGTATTTGTCACGCAAGATGTTTTTAACAGTGAATTCACCGTTAGCATCTGATTCAAATTCACCGATAACTTGGCCAGTTGCTTGACGAACAACTTGGAATTTTGCACCTTTAAGAGGTCCGTTTTGCTCGTCTACCTTAGTAACCTTGATACTGAACTCGTAACCAATACCTTCACCACCAGCAATTTGGATTTTCACTGTACTGTTTGATGCATATTCATCCTTATTGCTTCCCTTGATAGTAGCTTGGTTAAGAATTTTTTCACCATCAACTACAGTATAGTTCACATCAGTTCTATATTCAATTGCAAATTGGTCATCCGCAGTAATGTTACCCAGATTAATAGAAAACGAATTTCCATTAATATTTACTTGATAGTTAGCAGTTACATCTTTTGCGTTTTTGAGTTCCCATTTACCATTGCTATATTCCCAAGTACCTTTTTTAATCTTGAAGCTTCCTGGCTTATAAGTAAGGCCTGGTGATTTTAAGGTATCTGTGACAACAGCATCATTAATAACTTCATTGGTTCTGTTGACAGAAATTCGGAAGCCAAGCTCTTTGTTTCCTGCTTCGCTCCAACCTGATTTAATGATAGAGTAGCGATATCCTCCACCGATTGTCCCGCTTGTGACTTTACCAGTGAATTTCTCTTTATCATTTACAGAGACTTTAACCGGAACTTCTCCATCATTTGGAGATTTCACTTTATTGACTTGAGCATAGAAGAAGAATGAACCTGAAACGTCATTTTTTTCTTCCACAAATTTTGTAAAGGTCAAGATAATTTTACCAGCAGTTGCATCAACCTTTGCGTTGGCAATCAGTTTACCAGTAATTGAGTCATTAATTTCAAAATCCTGAGACTTGATATCAATCGGAGAGGCAATGCTAACTTCAGTCGTGTCCCCTGCTTTAACATTTTTTCCTTCTAAAGCAAATTTTGCATTCAGACGGAAATTATCGAATCGGCCAACCGGTCCTGTTAAAGCTTCGCCCTTGTCATTTTGAATCTTGACTTCTGTGATAACATCCACTTTTTTAGATGTGTCAGCAGATACCTTGCCAGCTGACACCACAAAAAATACTGTCAATATCGAAATAAATAATGACAGCACAAAACTAGTTTTTGCAAACTTTTTCATTATGGCTCCCTTTTCTTTTTAAAATAACAACACAAAATCGTCATTTTTAAAACTGATTATATCATATTTATTTATTATTGCAAGTGATTTAAAGTATCTAATGAATTCTTTCTCTGATTTGTTTCCTTTTAAGAGAATTTTAGATTATTTGCAACTTTAAGGGACATAATTTTTATTAAACAGTCGCAATTCCGGCTGGCAAAATGTGGTTTTTCATACATTGTTTTGCATAATTTTTAAAAAGAGAGAGCATGGCTCTCTCCTCTATTATCTATTATATTTGCGATTCAATACAACTGTACCTGATAAGATAACAATCCCTGCAATTACCAAGCCAGTCCCCATTGCTTCCCCAGTTTTAGGAAGTTCTGGTTTATCTTCTGTCGTTGTTGTTTCAGAAGGGCTTGGAACTGTAGTTACAGTAGTGCTTGTTGTAGTTGAAGTGGTTGTTGGTTCTTCTGTTGTTGTAGTCGTTGTAGTTGTGGTCGGCGCTTCTGTTGTTGTGGTTGTAGTGGTTGTTGGTTCTTCTGTCGTTGTTGTTGTAGTTGTCGTCGGTGCTTCTGTAGTTGTTGTTGAAGTGGTTGTAGTGGTTCTATCACCACTACCATCACCTGAAGCAGTTTCTAATCGCGTCAAGGCCTCAATCGAACGTGACTTGTTGAAATTACTTGCTGACCATTCCAAAACATTGGCAACTTTTGTATCTTTTGGAAGTTCTGAAGTCAACTCTGTTGTGTACTCGATGTACATCGCCCAATTCCAGTTATCACCAAAGTTAATGGTGAATCCTGTGATTTTGCCATCCGCATTTCGAGTGAATTCTGCTTTATTACTGAAGTTATCAATTGGTTCCAATTTTAGAAGTGCTGCTTCATTTGGAATCTTTTCTGGTTGAGTCGCATAACGAACTGCACGGAATGAACTTTCTACCAAGACTTGTCCACTGTCACTAAAGTCATCCTTGATGACCATGTTATTCAACTTATCTTGAACAGCATTCAGAACAATACGCCACTTGATACGGTTAGGATTTTCTGAATCTTGATAACCATATTTCATTTCATAGTCACCAGCTTCTCCGTCCGTCTTATCATAGTTGAGTGTAAAGTTATCAGTACCAAATTGGAAAGTATATTTCCCTGATTCTGGCAAATTCGTTACATTAGGACGAACAGCATATTTCAAAGTCATAACTTTATCTTTGTAATTCTTAGAGAAATAGTCCGTAAAAGTGATGGTCACTTTTTGTGTACTTGGATCTGTCACTGCATTCCCAATTATCTCGCCACTACTGTGTGTTATTGGAAATTCAAGCTTGGTAATCAATCCCAATTCTTTTGGAAGGTCAAGTACAAGCACATCTCCTTCATTAATTTGTTGACTGTCAGGAAATGAAATGTTATTAGTTGCCTCTAAGGCTTTACCGGTACTGATTTGAGTATCAGCTGTTAATGGTTGACCGTCAACAGTGATGGTCGTTTTATTTGTATAATCTATAACATCCGCAGCAAACACCGTCGTAAGCACCGTCAAAGATAACACGAGTATCCCCACAAATCCGAACATACGCATCGCGTTCTTTTTAAAGTTCTGCATAATTGACTCCTTTTTATTCATCAGGTATATCATAGCATTTTTTGTATCCGTTTACAATAGTTTTGAATAACATCCTTCTCTTTTATATAAAAATATGATTTTTTTCCGACCGTTTTTAAAAATATTAATTTTAACAGTCGGCTTTTTAATAAAGTTATGACGAATTAAACTAAAAAAGCTGGGAAGTATCTCCCAGCTTGAATGCTACCATTAAAATCCTAATTTTTCAAAGACTTCAGTAAAGTTCTGACTAATAGACTCAAGAGATACTTCTATTTCTTCTCGAGTTTGGTTGTTCTTGACCTTCACTTGGCCACTTTCGACTTCGCTCTCTCCTAGAGTAATAAGAGTTTTAGCTGCAAAAACGTCAGCTGACTTGAACTGAGCTTTGAGTTTGCGGTTAAGGTAATCTCGTTCTGCTTTGAAACCTTGGTGGCGAAGTGCTTGTACTAACTCTAGAGCCTTAATATTTGCTCCTTCACCCAAGACTGCAATATAAACGTCTAGAGCGTTTTCGATAGGGAGGGCCACACCTTGTTTTTCAAGGACTAGAAGAAGACGCTCCACCCCAAGTCCAAATCCAAAACCAGCAGTTTCAGGGCCACCAAAGTAGGCAACCAAGCCATCATAACGACCACCTGCACAAACTGTTAATTCATTGCCTTCGATCTCTGTGATAAACTCAAAAATCGTGTGGTTGTAGTAGTCCAAACCACGCACCATGTTGGTATCGATGATATAGTCTACTCCAAGATTTTTCAACATTTGACGAACAGCATCAAAGTGGGCTTGGCTTTCTTCATCGAGGTAATCCAAGATAGATGGTGCATTCTCCACTGCCACCTTGTCTTCTTTTTCCTTCGAGTCCAAGACACGAAGAGGATTTTCCTCCAAACGACGTTGGCTATCCTTAGATAAGCTATCTTTGAGCGGTGTTAAGTAGCCAATCAAGGCTTGACGGTAGGCTGCACGACTTTCAGGATTTCCAAGAGTGTTGAGGTGTAGTTTGACACCTTGAATGCCGATTGCTTTCAAGAAGTGGGCTGCCATAGCGATAGTTTCCACATCCGTAGCTGGATTGCTAGAGCCAAAGCACTCCACACCAATCTGGTGGAATTGCCGTAAACGACCTGCTTGTGGCCGCTCATAGCGGAACATTGGGCCCATGTAGTAGAACTTGCTTGGCTTTTGCACTTCTGGTGCGAAAAGTTTGTTTTCCACATAAGAACGAACGACTGGAGCAGTTCCTTCTGGACGGAGGGTAATATGGCGATCACCCTTGTCGTAAAAATCATACATTTCCTTGGTTACGATATCAGTTGTGTCTCCAACAGAACGACTAATGACTTCATAATGCTCGAAAATAGGGGTACGTACTTCTGCATAGTTGTAACGTTTGAAAATTCCACGCGCAAAGCCTTCAACGTACTGCCATTTGGCAGACTCAGCAGGTAAAATATCCTGCGTTCCTTTTGGTTTTTGTAATTTCATAGAGGTTCCTCTTTCTAACTTAATAGTCCTATTTTACCATAAATAAAGGGATTGGGACAGTCGGAGGAGTAAAGAAATAGCTTTGACCATGCACAGTTGTTATCATTTTCACCCAAATACCTGATTTCAACTAGCATTTACAATCTGCCACAGGCATGATACAATGAATATCATCAGATATACGAAGGAGAACTTATGAAAAAGAATATCTTGACAACCCTTGTTGTTGCCCTTGTCTACTTTCTCTGTATCGGAGTGGGGGTTCTACTAGGGAACCTTGTCGACCACACTGGAAATATGTTTTATGCCCCCGCCTTTTCTGCTCTTGTGGGTGGTAGCGTCTATATGATCCTTTTAGCAAAGGTTCCTCGTTTTGGAGTGATTACAACGATTGGGCTTGTGATTTCTCTATTTTTCCTAGCTAGTAAACATGGCGCTGGAGCTTTTCTACCAGGGATTATCTGCGGGCTTGCAGCGGATGGCATCGCTCATCTAGGTCACTACAAAGATAAGATCAAAAACCTTCTTTCCTTCCTAATCTTTGCATTTGGTACTACTGGCCCTATCCTACTGATGTGGCTAACTCCTCAGGCTTATATAGCAACCCTCGTAGCTCGTGGCAAATCTCAGGACTATATTGACCGCATCATGGTCGCACCGAATCCTGGCACTATCCTTCTCTTTGTAGCAAGTATCCTTATCGGTGCTCTACTTGGTGCCCTTATTGGACAAGTGCTTATTAAAAAAATTGCAGAAAAAAAAACATCATAAAAAGAGCCGATTGGCTCTTTTTTATTTATGACTTAATTTCTTGGTCAAGAAATCTCCCAAGAATTGGATAGAAAAGATAATCAAAATGATAATGATAGTCGCCAAGATAGTCACATCGTGATTGTAACGGTTAAATCCATAAGCGATAGCTACGTTACCGATACCGCCAGCACCTACTGCTCCCGCCATAGCTGTCTCACCGACAAGAGAAATCAAAGTTACAGTCGTCACACGGATCAGGTCTGGAAGCCCTTCTGAAAGGTAAACACCCACGATATCCCAGAATGTAGCTCCGCTGGCTTGGGCTGCCTCGATGACACCTCCATCAAGCTCTGATAAAACTACTTGAACCTGACGAGCGAAGAAAGCAAACACCGCAAAAGATAGTGGTACAATAGCGGCATTCGGCCCAATACTTGTTCCTACGATTAGATGTGAGAAGGGCGACAAGACTGCCAAGAGAATGATAAAGGGAACCGCACGGAAGATTGAAGTAATCTTATCCAAAACCCAAAAGACAAATTTATCTTCTAAGACACCACCAGGAGCTGTCAAGACAAGGAAAAGTCCTGCAACTAGTCCTAGGAATCCTCCAATGATAAAGGAAAAAACTGTCATATAAAGCGTCAAATAAATAGCTGTTCCCCAGCCTGCTTGACCTAACCAGCCCATCTTATAGACGTTTGGTAAGTATGTTTGAATCAACTCTGCCATCTTACTGTCCTCCCTTCAATACTTTTAGTTGCACACCAGCCTGACGGATGGCATCTTGAGCGCTTGCCAATGCTTCTTTTTCTCCAGACAAAACAACAACAAGCTCACCCACAGGGGTACCATCCAAAATTTCAATATTTCCATAAAGAATATTGGCTGTTACTTGGTAGTGTTTGTACAACTCATTCAAAAGTGGCTCATCTGTAGAAGCTCCTGCATACTTGAGTTGTACCAAAATGCTGTTTTCAGATAAGTGCTCTACAATTTCTTGTTTCTCAATCTTGACCATGGCTTCTTCAATACCTGTCGCAGTTGAGATAAAGTCCTGAGTCAATGGTTGCTTAGGATCTGAGAAGATTTCAAGAACACTGCCCTCTTCAATCAAGCGGCCATCCTGCATGACTGCCACACGGTTAGCAATGTCTTTGACAATCTGCATCTCATGTGTAATCAAGACAATGGTCAAACCTAGCTTACGATTCAAATCTTGCAAGAGCGACAAGATTTGTTTCGTTGTCTTAGGGTCCAGAGCTGAAGTTGACTCGTCTGAAATCAAGATTTTTGGATCATTGGCCAAGGCACGCGCAATAGCCACACGTTGTTTTTGGCCTCCAGAAAGTTGTGAAGGATAGTTTTCGGCACGATCCGCAAGACCGACCAAGTCTAATAATTCAGCCACTTTAGCCTTCTTATCTTTCTCGCTAAGGCCAGAGTGTTTGAGGGCAAAGGCTACATTTTCCTCGGCCGTTTTTTGACTCATAAGGTTAAAGTGTTGAAAAATCATCCCAATATCTTGACGTTTGCGGCGCAATTGTCCCGCAGTCAAAGTCACCTTATTATCAAAAATTACATCATCATCAATGGTAATTCTACCTGCAGATGGTTTTTGCAAGAGATTAATAACACGTACTAGGGTTGATTTCCCTGCTCCAGAATATCCTACAATTCCGTAGATATCCCCTTCTTGGATGTGAATGGTCACATCCTTGACCGCTGTGATAGTTCTTTTCTTCTGGTGAAAAGTAACGTCGATCTGATCTAACTTGATAATATCTCTACTCATAACTTCTAATCAGCTCCTCTACTAATTCAATATGGGTGTAATAATCGGCGATTCGCACATTTTCATCTCCACCATGGTCTCGGCTATTAGCATTTCCTAGACCAAAGGCAACCATGGGTACTTCTAAGGCATCAAAGACTGTATGCATAGGACCTGTCCCAGCCGTTGTTGGCAAGACCGATACGCCCTGTGGATAGAATTTCTTGGCCAACTCAATGACATTGAGAATAGATGGTGCACTCATATCGCTTCGATAACTCATCTCACCCAAGGTATAGTACAATTCTACCTTATCAAAACCGTTTTTGTCTAGTTGTTTCCGGATTTTCTCTAAAACATCATGTGGTTCTAGCCCAGGGACCAAGCGAACTTCTAACTTGGCACTAGCTTCTGCTGGCAGAATTGTTTTAACTCCTTGACCTTGATAACCTGACTGAATTCCTTCGATATTGAGTGCTGGTTCAAAGAAGAACCGTTTGAGAAAGGCTGTACGTTCCTCTTGTAAAAGAGGCAATTCCAAGCCATAAATCTGGCTGATCTCCTCTGGATTGCGTTGGGCATAGGTTTCAACTAAGGCCAACTCACGTTCATTAGGCTCCTGCACATGATCGTACAAGCCCTCGACTAAAATACGTCCATCCGCAGATCGCAAACTGGTCAAAGCTTGAATGAGATACCAAGGAGCTGACTCTACAATTCCGCCGTAGCTCGAGTGGATATCCACATCGGCACTCTTAACCTTGGCATCAAAGGTCACAATCCCCTTGTTCCCACCAGAGATTTCTAGCTGTTCCAAAGCATTTTTGGTTCCTTGTTCCCAGACCAATAAATCTGCACCACGAAGTTTGTCCGCATGTTTTTCTAGATATTTGTCCAAGTCCATAGAGGCAGATTCCTCTGCGCCTTCCATGATGAAGCTGATATTGACTGGTAAGTCATCATGATGCTGCATATATTTTCTCAGAGCACTCAAGCGAGCAGTGATATGCCCCTTGTCATCATCGACCCCACGTCCATACATAATACCATCACGGACAGAAAGCGTAAAAGGGTCCTCTGTCCAGACTTGGTCGCCATCCGCAGGTACTGTGTCATAGTGGTTGTAGAAAATGATAGTCTTGGCATTTGGTCGTGAACTTTTGAAATGTGCCATGACAAAAGGCGCTGTATAGCTCTCGTCAATCTCGACCTCTGCACCTACACGCTTGAAGATTTCGCCTAGATAACGAGCCACCTCTTTCAGGCCGACTTGTTGGGCAAAGACTGATTTTTTAGAAATCAAGGTACGCAAAACTTCAAAGTAATGCTGCGCTACATGATCCTTTTCAAACTTTTCAATTTGTTCTTCTTGGCTAGGGAAAACCATTTTATCTCTACCTTTCTACTAGGACTTGTACCTTTGAAATCAATACAAGTAGATTTCATTTGCTTTAGGCTTTATATAAAAGCAAGAGGTGGAAAAAATCTCTCCCACCTCCCTGTGTTTATTACCAAACTGGTTGATCCAAGCCGTCTGAAGTTTCTTCGATAACTTTTTTCACTTCGTCAGTGTGGTAAGCTGCGATAATTTTCTTGATTGCATCAGCTTTAGGTGATGATTCCCAATCTTTTTTCGCAACGATGATGTTGTACCATTGTTTTGAGTTTTCGTCAGCTTGCTCTTTAAAGAGTGCTTTCTTGTAGTCCAATTTTGCTTCTGTAACAAAAGTGTTGTTGACAACCGCTGCATCAACTGATGTCAATGAACGAGCTGTTTGGCTAGCATCCAACTCAGTGATTTTCAAGTTCTTTGGATTTTCTTTGATGTTTGCGATTGTAGCAAGTTCAGTTCCTGAAACATCCAATTTAATCAAACCAGCTGATTGAAGAAGGTAAAGGGCACGGCTTTCGTTAGTAGCATCATTTGGAATTGCGATTTCACCGTTATTTGGGATTTCTTCCACTTTAGTGTACTTGTTTTCTTCACCGTTTTTACCTGAGTAAAGGCGGATTGGTGAGATATAAGTATCTGCAATCGCTACAAGGTCTTTACCGTTTTCTTTGTTCCAGTTGTTCAAGAAGTTGTAGTGTTGGAAAGCGTTTAAGTCTACTTCACCATCAGCAGTTGCTTTGTTTGGTTGTGAGTAGTCTGTAAACTCTGTGAATTCCAATTTAATTCCGTCTTTTTCAACCAATTCTTGGACTTTGTCCCAACGTGCTTCTTCTGAACCACTACGGTTAACAGTTGCAATTTTAACTGTAGTTGTATTGTCTGCTTTCTTGTCTGAATTTCCGCAAGCTGCAAGTGTAAGGCCTGCTACTGTAGCGATAGCTGCTACGCTTAACCATTTTTTGATTTTCATGATTCATTCTCCTTTAAAAATAATACCGTAATAGTATCTCATACTTTATTTGATTTCGCAAATTGTTATTAGATAGGCAGACATATAGTTTGAAACTATATGTCTGAAAGTCGCAAAATCATCCACCTCTGAAAGAGTGGATGATTTACAAACTTATTTAATGTCAGCTTCTGCTGGAAGGTACGAACCACCAAAGAACTGTTGAGATAGCTTTTCAAGGGTTCCATCTTTATATAATTCTTGGATGCGTTTGTCCACAAATGCCTTCAACTCATCTTGACCTTTGGCAAGAAGTGGGTATACGTAAGGTTGTTGGTCGCTTGGAAGTTCGATAACTTTCAAGTTATCCAAACCTTGGTCCTTGATGACTGTCTCTACACCGATTTTATCAAAAATCTTGTAGTCAAATCGGCCATCACTCAAACGTACCATGATTTGTTGGAAGTCCCCTTTAACGTAGTTAAGGATAGTTGGGTTATCTGAGTGTTGTTTGTTGTAGTCTTCTAGCTGTTTAGCTGATGTTGTTCCTTGAACAACTTCTGTTGATTTTCCACCGATATCATCAAACGATTTGATGCTAGAGTCATCTTTTTTCACTACAAGAACGTTAGGGTTTTTAGCAGTTGGAGCTGCATAAAGGTATTTTTCAGCACGTTCTTTAGTGTAGCTGATGTTGCTAACCGCCATTTGGTAACGATCAGCATCAAGTCCTGCAAAAACACCTGACCACTCTGTCTTCTCAAACTTGACAGTATACTTGTCAGAATCTTTAAAGATAGCGCGAACCACTTCAATCTCGTAACCAGTCAATTCGCCATTTTCTTCATAGTTGAATGGTTTTGGTGTAGCATTGGTTACAACGATAATTTCTTTTTTACTAGATGTTGCTTCACCAGATGCAGCATCTTTCTTTTCACCGCCTGAGCAAGCTACCAATACACCTGCGGCTACAAGCCCTAGAGCAGCAAGTGATGAATATTTAATAATTTTCTTCATAATATTTCCTCCAAAATAGAATATAGTCTTATCTTAACAGAAAAAAAGCAATTACGCTATTATATGATTTCTATCTTTGCCATAAGTTTTCTTTATAGCTGATTTAAAAGATAAAACGTAAGGCAGCAACTAAGATCACTCCAAAAAGGACCGTCCCCACCAGATTGCGGTAACGAAAGGCTACAAAGGCTGTCGGAAAGACTACTAAAAAGTCCAACCATTTTATCTGTGGGAAGCTTCCAACTTTTCCGCTCACAACACTTGAAAGAATCAAGGCAAAGATAATTGAAACTGGGAGAAATTTCAAAAAGCGCTCTACGATAGGCGGCAAACCCTTGTACTTGGCAAGGATGAAAGGAATCATTCTCGGAATCCAAGTCACCAATCCAGAAAAGACGATTGCCATTAAAATATACTTACTGACCATCTAAAATCACCCCCATGGTACAACCTAGCAAGGTCGCAAACAGGACAGCTAGCGACTGAGACACTACTGTCAAGAGTACAAAAAAGGAAACAGCAACAACTCCAAGAATGATGAAGAGATTGCGTAAGGGAATCCGTTTTTGCATAATCTGAAACTGGGAAGTGAAAATCCCAATAAACATCCCCACTAGGGCAAAATCTAAGCCAAAAACTTCTGGATTTGGCAAAAGTCCACCGAGGGTTGTTCCGACAACAGTTCCGACAAACCAAGCTAGATAGCTATTGAGATTGTTCCCATGCATCCACATGGGATTGACCTTGTCCGTATGCACCAACTCACCCATCAAGACCCCATAGGTCTCATCGGTCAAAAGGCTAGACATGCTGATATTATGCCAGAGACTGGTCTGACGGAAATAAGTCGAAGCATGTAAACTCAACAAAAAGAGACGCAGATTGATCAAAAAGACGGTCATAGCAATAGCTGCCACAGGCGCTTGAACTGCTATCAAGGCTATCATGGCAAACTGGGCACTCCCAGCATAGACAAAGAGGCTCATCAAGCCCATTTCCACAGGTGTTACATAGGGAGATCCGATAATCCCACAGGCAAGACCGATGCTGATATAACCTAAAGCCGTCGGTACAGCTGCTTGTACACCCTCCCAAAATCCTTTTTCTTTCATAAACCTCCTCATTCTTACAAATACAGCATTCTACTACCAAGCATTCAAAACAAGCACGCTAGGGTAACTACCATCGAAATTGATCGATTGCAATATTATATTGGTTGTTCTCAGGATTATCCTTATTCTCATATTCTGTAGGATAGACATCAATCCAGAGTTCTCTCCCTTGCCCTTTCATTTTGACCTTAAATCGATAACCAACATCATACCCCACCAAAGCATCAACTTTCAAAGACTGAAAGTTTGGTAAAGCTTCGATTTCTGCTTTCATATCTTGGGTCACTTTATAGAATATTTCTTTTTGTTGATCTTTAGTAGCTACAGGGAAATAAACCGGCGCCCCTTGTAAACGATGTGATTTTGAAAAAGTAAAGGTCACGCGACCACTATAACCTTTCCATTTAAAATTTTCATAGTCGTAGAAAAGGCGCCCAGTTTTAAAGAGATAAGGATCTTTTGCACGCCAAGGATTGTGATAGCCTGTTTCTGTCTCTTCTACTATTTCATGAGGTTTTCCAAACGCTTTTTCAAAAGATTCGAGGGGCATATTAAAAGAAACGGATTCAAACATGACCAATTGCGTCTTTTGAAACATCCGAAAAACCATTAAAGACAGCAACAGTACTACTAGAGCAAGCACAACACTGATTGTTTTTTTAAATCTCATATTTCTACTATACTAAAAAACTCGGGCATTTGTCCAAGATAAAAGAGCTAACCCTAGGCTAACTCTTTATTCCATGGTATCAAAAGCCAGGCTAGGTTTGGCATTTAGCTCCAAGCCTGCAAAGTTTTCTTTGTTCCACTCGCTAACACTAGCATAGACAATCATACCTGCATTGTCTCCACAAAGGCGCAAAGGTGGAATGATAACCTTGACATCGGTAATCTCAGCTGCTAAGCGTTCTCTGAGGCCTTTATTGGCAGCGACGCCACCAGCCACAACGAGGGTTTTAACAGGGTATTTCTCCAAGGCCTTCTTGGTTTTTGCCATGAGAATATCCATAACTGCTGCTTGGAAGGAGGCAGAAAGGTCTTCCTTGGACAAGCTTTCTCCCTTTTGCTCGGCATTGTGGTGGAGATTGATAAAGGCAGACTTCAAACCTGAGAATGAAAACTCCAGATTGTCTTCCTTGATCATGGCACGAGGGAAATCATACACATCCTGACCTTTATGAGCTAACTCATCAATCTCACGACCTGCTGGATAGGTCAAGCCCATGACACGGCCGACCTTATCATAGGCTTCACCAACTGCATCATCACGCGTTTCCCCAACAATCTTATAATCACCAGCTTCAGAAACATAGACCAACTCTGTGTGTCCTCCACTGACTAATAAGGCTAGCAAAGGAAACTCCAATGGTTCTACACTTTGAGCCGCCATGAGGTGACCAGCCATGTGATTCACAGGAATCAAAGGAAGTCCATGTGCCCAAGCAAAGGCCTTAGCAGCGGACAAACCAACTAGTAAGGCTCCGACCAAGCCCGGCCCATAGGTAACGGCAACAGCTGTCACGTCCTCTTCGGTAATCCCTGCCTCTGCTAGAGCTTCCTCGATACAGGCTGTAATGACTTCAACATGGTGGCGGCTAGCCACTTCTGGCACTACGCCACCAAAACGTTTATGACTCTCAATTTGACTAGCAATGACATTGGACAAGAGCTCATCGTCGTTTTTCAGTACGGCGACACTGGTCTCATCACAAGATGTCTCAAATGCTAAAATATATCTATCCTTCATCTATTTCTCTCTTCATGATAATGGCATCCTCAACTGGATCATGGTAGTAGGCCTTTCTCTCAGCGATGACCGCCATTTTTTCTTTCTTGTAAAATGCTTGCGCTCGTTGATTTGACCTTCTGACTTCGAGAAAAATCTCCTTGTCCGTCGGTAATTGAGCAAATAAGGTTGACGCAATTCCCTGACCCTGATAAGCTTTCTTGGCAGCGATTTGCAGAACTTCTGCTTCAAAAAAATTTTCCTGCACTGCTAGAAAACCAATCACTTCTACCCCATCAAAAGCAAGAGCATACCAGGTCTGATCTTGAGACAGGTCTGCTTGGATTTGTTCCAACGTCCAAGGACTGACGGGATAAACATCCGTCATCACTGCGTAGATAGCTTGAGACAAATCAGGCTGTTGTTGGATTCGTTTGATTTCAATCATAGGCGTTTGATGTAAGATTCTCCAGACTCGGTGTGATTCTTGAGCCAGTTTTCCTCAGCTTCGACACGTTTGAGGTAATTTGGCACAAAGTCATGCAAGGATTCTGCTTCCTTGTCCCAGGCCCAAAGAGCTAGATTAGCCGCATTTGGCAAGATTTCTTGGTAGCAAGCCTGTGGTAAACGCTCTTGGATTTGCTCAGCAAAGGCTCCCACTTCACCGACAAAAGTGACTTGTTCAGCATCCTTGACTTGCTCCAAAACTTCCGCAAAAGACAAGTGGGCTTCGGGAAGGACAGGTTGGGCATTTTCATAAAACCCTGCATAAACATTGTTGCGACGCGCATCCATCAAAGGAACAACCAAACCTTCCTGCTGGCTCGGTACCAGAGCTAAAAGGCTAGACATCCCCACCAACTCAATGTTCAGGGTATGTGCCAAGGTCTTGGCAGTTGCTACGGCGATTCGCAAGCCAGTATAACTACCAGGCCCCTCTGCCACGACGATTCGATCCAAGTCCTTTGGTGTCAAATCTAGACTGGCCATCAAAAAATCAATGGCAGGCATAAGGGTAATGCTGTGATTTTTCTTGATATTAATCGTGGTCTCGGCAAGAAGCTGCTTGTCCTCTAAAATAGCTAGAGACAGAGCCTTGCTAGACGTATCAAAGGCTAATACTTTCATAACACATTCCTATCTTTTTGTCTGTTTACTATTATACTACAAAAGCCCCCGCATGGGAATTTTCTTTGCCCCGAAACAAAATTGTCCTGCCAAACAGACAGGACAATCGCCTAAGCATTCAAACCAAAGTAAAATACAAGCCAAACCACATAGGTCACCAGAAGGAGGAAAATGGAATACAGTGTTACAAAGACAATTTTCCAATATACAGCTAGTTTTCTATGTTCTAGACGAAGAAATAGTAAATTGCCACCGTAAACACAGGCAGCAAATATCGCAAAGGCCAGAAGACGAATGACAATAGCTAGTTGAAACATATCGTGCCCTCCTTCATAAGGAAAAACCTCTTTTCTAACTTTATTATAGCACTTGCATCTGATGTCTTCAAATACTTAGACAAGGTAAAATGAAACGCATTTCAAGCTCCTTACTTTCATGTTTCCTGCTTTTACTAATTTCCCTTTTTATGTTATAATTGAGATAATTGTAACGAATCAAGGTCAATCCAGACAGAAAATGAAATGGAAACAAACAGCTTCAAGCTGGTAATTTTTTGAATACAGCTGACCTGAAAACAGAAAGGAAACACATGATTTACAAAGTTTTTTATCAAGAAACAAAAGACCGTAGCCCACGTCGTGAAACAACACGCTCACTTTACTTAGACATCGATGCTAGTTCAGAGCTTGAAGGACGCATTATTGCCCGTGAACTTGTTGAAAAAAACCGCCCAGAATATAACGTAGAATACATCGAACTCTTATCTGACAAACTACTTGACTACGAAAAAGAAACTGGCGCATTCGAAGTTACGGAGTTCTAATATGGCCTATACTCTTAAACCAGAAGAAGTAGGCGTTTTTGCCATTGGTGGTCTAGGAGAAATCGGTAAAAACACATACGGAATCGAATACCAAGACGAAATCATCATCGTTGATGCAGGGATTAAATTCCCCGAGGATGATCTTCTTGGTATCGACTACGTTATCCCTGATTACTCTTACATTGTCGAAAATATCGACCGCGTCAAGGCTCTCTTGATTACCCACGGACACGAGGACCATATCGGAGGTATTCCGTTCTTGCTCAAGCAAGCAAATATCCCTATCTATGCAGGACCTCTAGCTCTTGCCTTGATCCGTGGCAAACTCGAAGAGCACGGACTTTTGCGCAACGCTACACTTCACGAAATCAACCACAACACTGAGTTGACCTTTAAAAATCTCAAGGCAACTTTCTTTAGAACAACTCACTCGATTCCAGAACCTTTGGGTATCGTCATCCACACACCTCAAGGAAAAATCGTCTGTACCGGTGACTTTAAGTTTGACTTTACACCAGTTGGTGAACCTGCAGACTTGCACCGTATGGCAGCCCTAGGTGAAGACGGAGTGCTTTGCTTACTCTCTGACTCAACAAATGCTGAAGTGCCAACCTTTACAAACTCTGAAAAGGTCGTTGGCCAGTCTATCATGAAGATTATCCAAGGTATCGAAGGACGTATTATCTTTGCATCCTTTGCCTCAAATATCTTCCGTCTCCAGCAAGCGACTGATGCTGCTGTTAAAACAGGTCGTAAGATTGCTGTCTTTGGACGCTCTATGGAGAAAGCCATTGTCAATGGGATTGAACTTGGTTACATCAAGGCCCCTAAGGGAACCTTTATCGAGCCAAATGAAATCAAAGACTACCCTGCCGGTGAAATTCTTATCCTCTGTACGGGTAGCCAGGGTGAACCCATGGCGGCTCTCTCTCGTATCGCTAACGGAACTCACCGTCAGGTGCAACTCCAGCCTGGTGATACGGTTATCTTCTCATCTAGCCCAATTCCAGGAAACACCACTAGCGTTAACAAGCTGATTAACATCATTTCTGAAGCTGGTGTTGAAGTTATCCATGGTAAGATTAACAACATCCATACATCTGGACATGGTGGTCAGCAAGAACAAAAACTCATGCTCCGCCTCATCAAACCAAAATACTTCATGCCTGTTCACGGTGAATACCGCATGCAAAAAGTCCACGCTGGACTTGCCGTAGATACTGGAGTTGAGAAGGACAATATCTTTATCATGAGCAATGGTGATGTCCTTGCCCTTACTGCAAACTCTGCTCGTATCGCTGGTCATTTCAACGCTCAAGATATCTACGTCGATGGAAATCGTATCGGCGAAATCGGAGCAGCAGTCCTAAAAGACCGCCGAGACCTATCCGAAGATGGTGTCGTACTTGCTGTTGCAACGGTAGACTTTGAGTCTCAGATGATTATTTCTGGACCAGATATCCTTAGTCGTGGTTTCGTCTACATGCGCGAATCTGGCGACTTGATCCGTCAAAGTCAACGCATCCTTTTCAATGCTATTCGTATCGCTTTAAAAAACAAGGATGCCAGCGTCCAATCTGTCAATGGTGCTATCGTAAACGCCATTCGACCATTCCTTTACGAAAATACTGAACGTGAACCAATCATCATTCCGATGATTCTCACACCAGATGAAGAATAATAAAAAATTCTCTGAAATCCTATGACTTCAGAGAATTTTTTATTATTTAACGACAATTTCGTAACGAGTTTTGCTAGTGAAAGTCTCACCTGCTTTGAGAATGACTTGATCTTTCAGGTCACTGTGAATAGCATCTGGTAAAGCCTGTGCTTCAAGAGCAATCCCATTGTGTTGAATCATTGGTTGACCAGCGATGATGACACTCTCATCCACAAAGTTTGCTGTATAAACTACAAAGCAAGGCGCTTCTGTCTTAAAGAGTAAGAATCGACCTGAATTTTGGTCATACAAGAAACCAGCATTGTCATGTCCTGCAGGCAGAGCAAATGGGTGGTCCAAACCAGATACGAGTTGGATTTGCTCATCTTCTTCTGCAAAGATATCTTTCAACAAGGCGCCATTGTAGATATGTTTGACCACATCACGATTAGCATCTGGAGCTTTAGCTGGGACACCGTCAGGAGCGATTGGATAGATACCCTCGGTGTTCAATTGGAAGACATGGCGATCAACAGTCTGAGTGAAATCGCCAGACAAGTTAAAGTAGCTATGGTTGGTTGGATTGACCAAGGTATCCTGGTCCGTCGTCACCTTGTAGCTAACTTCGTAAGCACCAGTTTCTTCCAAGTGGTAGCTAATCCAGATTTTAAGGTTTCCAGGGAAACCTCCTGTACCGTCTGTTCTTTCTGTGTAAAGAGTCAAACCATGGTCGCTCACCTCGACTAGCTCAAACAGACTAGAATCCCAACCTGTTGAGCCACTGTGGTTACAGTTGCTTGCGTTATTGACTTCAAGTTCATAGGTTTTCCCGTTCAATTCGAATGTCGCACCTGCGATACGACCTGCAACTGGACCTACACTCGCTCCATGTTTAGGACTGTTACCTACATAGCTATCAAAATCATCAAAGCCTAGGATAACATTGGCAAAATTACCAGCCTTATCAGGAGTTACATAGCGTAGAATTGTCGCACCGTAAGTCATGACTTCTAGTTGGTAGCCAGCATCCGTCTCAAAACGATAGGCTAGGACATCCTTGTCATCAACTTTCCCAAATACACGTTCTGTGTATGTTTTCATCCTTTTCTCCTTATTATTTGAATTCGTGAATAATAACACCTTGAACGACGCGGTTTACTGTACCTGTAGGTGATGGTGTATCAGGTCTGTTGCCAACCTTAAGCGAAGTCAAGAGAGCAAATAATTGACCATAAACAATATAAGGGAATACACGGTAAACGTCATTCAAGACACCGCCACAGCCAAGTGCTACTTCCTTAACGTTTTCAAGACCAAAAGCTTGATCACTCAAGAGAACAACGCGACGAGCGATTTGGTCCCCTGCAACTTCACGAACCAAGTCTAAGTCATACTTACGAGTATAGTCCGTTGTAGTACCAAAAACTAAAACTACAGTATCTTCATTGATAAGAGATTTTGGACCGTGACGGAAGCCGACTGGACTTTCATACATTGTCGCAACCTGACCAGCAGTCAATTCCAAAATTTTCAGTTGTGCCTCATGAGCAAGTCCGAAGAATGGACCTGCACCTAAGTAAATCACTCGGTTAAAGTTTAGGTCAACCAACTCTTTCACATCTGCCACATTGTCAAGAACTTTACGAGCAAGACTAGAAAGCACTTCAAAACGTTCAGCTTTAAGAGCAAATTCAGTTGGATCAAAGACCAAAAGTGCTGTCAACATCATTGAAGTAAAGCTTGATGTCATAGCAAATCCAGCATCATTAGAAGCTGCCGGTTGCAAGAGCAAGAGGTTGCGATCATCACCGTGAGCTTGAAGTGCTAATTTCCCCTCAGCCGCACAAGTGATCGTTACTTGATAAAGCTCATCAACTAAGGCCTTAGCCAGGTCAACCGTTGCTACACTCTCAGGTGAGTTTCCGCTACGTGCAAATGATACCAAAACAGTTGCCACATCTTTTTTCAAATAAGTTTGTGGGTTTGCAACGATATCTGTTGTCGCAATAGCATTGAAATTCCATTTACGTTCGTCATAGACTTCCTTGAAGTATGGAACTAAGGTGTCGCCTACATAAGCCGAAGTTCCAGCACCAGTCAGGATAACCTTAATGTAGTCATGTTTATCTGCAATTCCTTGCAAAAAGGCTGCAATTTCATCACGGCGTGCTTGGTAAGATTCAAAAGCTTCCTTCCAAACATCTGGTTGTTGGTAAATCTCGCGTGTGGTGATCTCTGCTCCCAACTCAAGCAAATCTTCTTTTGTATAATCTAGCATTGAAAACCTCTAATCTAATATTGTTTCATGATTGAAAACATGGGAATGGGAGTCGCTCCCATTCCCATGTCTATTTTCTATAAGATGGTTTTTGACATCTTATTCATCTTCATCGTCATCGAAGCTAGCTAATAAATCATTAACTTTCACAATGCTTTCTGACGCACGACTCTTGTAGTCTGCATCGATGCCCGTTAGGCTTGCATTGATAAATTCAATGACCATTGGAAGATTCATTCCTGCATAAAGTTCAATGTCGCGACCTTCCATAATTAGACGGCTCACCACGTTACATGGTGTTCCACCTAGAAGATCTGCAAAGACTAGGAAATCATCCAAACCTTCAACAGCAGCTTCAAATTTTGCAGTAAATTCTTCTGGTCCATCTTCTGGAAGAAGAGCTACCGCATGAATGTTGTCTTGTGGTCCCATAATCATTTCTGTGCTACCTTTAAGTTCTTCACAGAAACGACCGTGGCTCACTAAAATCAATGATTTAGCCATAAATTATGCGCCCATTCCAAGTGCAAATTTACCAAAGGCAGAAAGAGCCAAGGCAAGCACGATAATGATACCGATAGCTTTTGTAGAGTTCATACCTTTCTTACCAAGCAACCAGAAGATGAAGGCAGTGAAGATTGCTGGAAGCAAACGTGGGAAGATTGAGTTCAAGATGTCTTGGAAGTCAATCATCTTTTCACCGATTGGCAATTTGTATGAAATATCAAAGTTGATCATTGTTGCTACAAGAGCACCCATCATGAATACACCAAGTACAGATGCAGCTTCAATCAAAGCTGTCAAAGTACTTTGCATGTTGTTGATAAGGTTAACCCCTTCTTTGTAGGCAAATTCCAACTGTTTCCAACGGAAGATGTCATAAGCTACTGCAACAGCGATCCAAAGGAAGATACCCCAAGGTTGACCAGCGATAGCCATTGTTGCAGCGATAGATCCCATGATAGCAGGAACAAGTGAGCCAAAGATAGTATCTCCAAGAGGAGCGAATGGTCCCATCAAACCTGTCTTGATACCGTTAACCGCATCTTTTGAACCAACGCCATCTTTTTCTTCCATAGCAAGGTCAAAACCAGCGATGATTGTGTGGAAGAATGGTGAAGTGTTGAAGAATTGAGTATGAACTTTCATCATTTCTTTCAACTCAGGAGTTCCATCTCCATACATTTTACGCAATTGTGGCAAGATCATGTAAAGGTAACCTGATGCTTGCATACGTTCGTAGTTCCATCCCAATTGGAAAGTGAACAAGCTACGTTTGTTAATTTGATTAAAATCTTCTTTTGTTAATTTGTAATTAGAATTCGTCATCTTCAATTTCCCCACTTTCTGATGGTGTAGAAGGTGCTGCTACAGCAACTTTTTGGCTGTTCTTGAAGTGAACAACTGCAAGGAAGATACCCACGATAGAGATACCGATCATAGACAATCCTTTGAAGTTGTTAACAAAGCCAATTTTTTCAGCAACTTCAGCAGGAAGAGTGCCAATGATTCCAGCAACTGCTCCACCAAGACTTGTTACGTTTGAGTAAAGTACAGTCAACATAGCTGTCAAACCGAATCCCATAGCAAGGTAGTGAAGGTTACGTTTAACTGGAAGGTAACGAAGCAAGATAGCGAATCCAAGACCTGGAAGCATACGACCTGCAAGAGTCAAACCGTCTGCAACCCATTGGTATTCTTTAACAAGGTTTACAACACCTTGTACGAATTCTCCACCGAAAGCAAGGGCGAAGAATACTGGAAGGGCACGAGATAGAGCCCAAGGAACTGCACCAAGAAGATAGTTACGTTCGATTCCTTTATAGTCAAAGCGTTCGATCGCAGCATCAATACGGTGAGCGAAGAATGTTGTAGTCATACGACCAAGTACGTCGAAGTAAGTCAAAAGTGCTGCTACTGGTACAGCGATTGTAGTGATCGCAAGGTCTGTTTCGATTCCTTGTGAAACTGAGAAAGCAGTCGCAAGAACCGCACCAGAAGTTGCGTCGATACGAGAAGCGCCACCGAAGGTACCTACCCCAAGTACGAACAGCTGCAAGCTACCACCGATAAACAAACCAGTTGTCAAATCTCCCATGACTAAACCAGTAATGAAACCAGCGAATACAGGCGAACCTGCAGAAGAAACGATCGTCAACTCATCACAGATTTGATAAGCTGAGTACAAAGTGAGAAGTAAAATTTGCCACCATTGTATCATAACAATGACCTCCTAAAAATTTTTTCCTATTTTAATAAGCTCAAAAAGTCTGAAACTGGATCATTTGGAACCATTTGAGCAGTAAGTTTAACACCTTTTTCCGCCAATTTGTGGAAATCTTCTACGTCTTTATCTACAACGTTAATAGAACGTGTGATAGCACGAGTTTCTGGTGTTTGAGACATGTTGCCGACATTGACAGTTTCAAGTGGCACACCTGCTTCTACCAAACCGAGGAAACGGTCAGGTTTGCGTGCTACAATCAAAAGACGTTGGCTATCATATTTACCAGCAAGAATATTCGCTGCTGCTTTATCAACTGGCAAAATACTAAGTTTTACACCTGGTGGTGTTGCAAGTTTCAAGCCGCTTTTTTCAACATCGTTGTTCACAACTTCATTGTCAACGACCATGATACGTGAAACATTCAGTTTAGCAGACCAAAGGTTTGCTACTTGTCCGTGAATTAAGCGCCCATCGATACGGCATCCTACAATTGTCATAAGTTTTCCCCCTTTATTTGTTTTAGTGTAGGTTTACGAGTTAAATGTATGTGTTCTTTATACTCCCCTTCTGTTTCAAAGATAATGATGCGGTTAGCACCTTCCTTGAGATAGCTGTGTGGAATATATAGAGATAAGGTTGGGCCAACATTCCAGAAACGACCTAGATTGCGTCCGTTGATATAAGCAATCCCTTTACCAAACTCAGATAAGTCTAAATAGGTATCCTTTGGCGCCTCAACTTCAAAGTCATAAGCGTAAAAGGCAGGTTGCCCTTCTGTCCATCCTTTTGAGAAATCAATCTTCTCAGGATTATCAAGTGGAAGCGGATATTGTTTCCAGTTGAGTAAGAAATGCAAATCTTTACAAACACCTGTGCGAATTCCTTTTCGCTGGGTATCTGCTAAGAATTTGTGTCCATAGTTGACACGTCCCATATTTTCAATGAGTATATCAATGTTGGAGAGCGCTTTCTTTTTTCCTTGACAAAAGATATCTTCGCCGATTTCAGTCTGGTATTGAGTGGCAATCCACTTGCCGTCTACAAAGAGCTGAGCTCTATCTCTTCCGTCAATAATTCGAATACGTTCTTCATCTGCATCCCAACTAGCTTCTGTACGATAGAGTAGGTAGCCATAACTTTGCCCAAGTTCTTCCATTTTCTTAGGATAGAGACTTTCAATCGGACTTGATAGGTCATCCAAGGTTTCAAATAGAGAAACCTTCTCGACTAGCGGAATCGCTTCAACTTCCATACTTTCCTTGTGAAGCGGTTCAGATTGTGGATACTCAGGATAGTAAGTCGCCATCATCTCCTTCACTGCGAAATATTTAGCAGTTGGATTTCCAGCTTCGTCTAAAAGACCGTCATAATCATAAGAAGTTACTTGTGGTAAATCAATCGTTCCTCGGGCTGAGCAACCATTCATAAAACCAAAGTTTGTTCCACCGTGGAACATGTAAAGGTTGATAGAGCCTAGCTCCAAAACCTCGCGAACTGCTTCTGCTAATTCTTCTGGATCACGCTTGATGATAGGTTCTTTCCAACGATTAAACCAGCCATCCCAGAATTCCATACACATGAGTGGCCATTTCTTGCCATGCTCATCTAAGAATTCTTGCATCTGCGAGAAATTATAAGCAGCCTTGGAACCAAAGTTCCCTGTCACAAAGAGATCATCCTCAATTAAGGTCCCAGCCTTAAGAGTTGCTCGCCATGGACCATCTGATGTAAAGAGCGGACAAGTCACTGCTCGTTCTTCCATCAAACGTCGAATTTCCCTCAAGTAGGTCTTGTCTTCACCATAGGAGCCATACTCATTTTCGACTTGCATCATGAGAATGTTTCCACCGTTTTCCAATAATCTTGGAACTAGACGTGGAAGCAACTGATCATAGTAATGACCAACCTTTTCAATGAAAGCTGGGTCAGATGACCGAATTCTCATATCCTTGGTTAAGAGCCATGCTGGTAAACCACCGAATTCCCACTCTGCACAGATAAATGGAGAAGGACGTACAATTGCGTATAAGCCCAAATCTTGTGCAGTTTGAAGAAATTTCTCTAAATCAAGATTTCCTTCAAAGTTAAATTTTCCTTCAGCAGGTTCATGCATGTTCCAGGCAACATAAGTCTCAACTGTATTGAAGCCTAAAGCCTTGAGGTTATACAATGAATGATGCCAATCTTCCGCAGGAACTCTAAAATAGTGAATGGCACCAGACAAAATCTTGAATGGTTTTCCATCCAGATAGAAATCATCTTTAATTTCAAATCTTGCCATTCTTCCTCCCCTAAAAACGAAAAAGTTTGCGCTTTCATGTATTGTTATATCAACTATAAACTAATCGGGGATTAATGTCAATACTTTTTGAAATTTTCTTTAAAATTTTTCTATTTTTTTACTGAATCTTTTCTAAAAATCTTCTCAAAGCCTGTAAAATCAACATTTGGAAAAACAAGCAAAAACAAGGACTAAAACACGAATTATTTATATGTATTCTAATTTCTTATTCCGATATTTTAAATTTTTTCAGTGCTTTTCTACTCTTTTTTCAGATTTTATGTTAAAATCATAAGTGGAGAAGGAAAAAATGAGGTGAAAATATGGCAATTCCAAAGTATCAATACATTAAAGATGAATTGAAAAATAAGATCATTTCTGGTCAATTTGCTAGTGGAGATAAATTCTACACTGAAGCAGAATTGATTTCCATGTATGATGTTAGTTCAATCACAGTGGTTCGTGCCTTGAATGACCTTGCTAAAGACGGATACATTGTTCGTCAACAAGGTAAAGGAACATTCGTAGCTCGTGCCCGCAAGCATAAACTCGTTGAATTTTCTGATGTAGAAATCTTCGAGACCAAAGACGATAAGGTAACTGTTCTTTCTATCGAACGCGGGAACGATCTTAAATACCTAGAAAAGCTCGGCCTACGTGGCGATCAATTCTACTACAAGATTGAACGTGTTCGTGAAACAAACGGCATCACCTATATCTATCACAGTTCATACATTCCTGAACAATACATCAATGCCAACTATCCAAACCTTGAATACTATAGTTCTATCTATAATCGTTTCAAATTGGACTACCACATTCACATGAATGACGAGCATTTTGAAGAAATTAATGAAATTGTATTTCCAACTCCAGAACATGCCGCTTCTATCCTAGGAATCGACACTCAATTTCCAACTGTTTTCCAAACTAAGACAACTAAGCTTGAAGCTACTGGTCAAGTTTTGGAATACATCGAAACTTATAAACGTTCTGATTTCTACAAAATTAAATTCATCTCTTGTGACCGTGGTCACTAATCTATAAAAATCCTGAGGCAACTGTCTCAGTTTTTTTATATTCCCATTATAGCATTGGCTCCCTTTCCTGAGAATAGCATTTCAAACAATTCTATAATTAGTAACTTTTTTACTAAAAAATAGTCAAAACTGGAAAAATATATCTTAATTTATAATTTATTCTATTTTTTATAGTAATTTCCTCAAAAGCTTGACTTTATTTAGGTTAGAACATACAATAGGATTAATGTGAAAACGCTATCAAAAACATAAAAGGGAGGGTTTTTAATGAAACCAGAAAACAAACAGCGCTTCTCCATTCGTAAGTATGCAATTGGAGCAGCTTCTGTATTGATCGGATTTGCCTTTCAGGCCCAGGCTGTTGCTGCAGATGGAGTTGTACCTGCTACAACAGAGAATCAGCCTGCTGTCCAAACTACTGGAGAGGTTGCTCCACCAACGAGTGAAGAAAAGCTCGAGACTGCTCCGTCAACAGAAAATGTGGCTCCAGTGGCTCCCGCCGCTCCAGTAACAAATACTGAAGCTCCAAAAGTTGAAGCTACTCCTGCTCCTACCGTAGAAGAGCCTGCTAAAAACGAGGTCGCTCCAGAAAAACCAGAAGTTACTGAAGAAGCTAAGAAGACAGAATCTGAAAAAGAAAAAGAAGAAAACAAAGAAGTTGCTAAGGTCGAAGCACCCGCAGTCGCTACAGAACGAGCAGCTCAAGTGAATGAAAAACTGGCTAAAAAGAAAATTGTTTCTATCGATGCAGGACGTAAATACTTCTCTCCAGACCAACTGAAAGAAATCATCGACAAGGCCAAACACTATGGCTATACTGACCTTCATCTCCTCGTCGGAAATGACGGCTTGCGCTTTATGCTTGATGATATGTCCCTAACTGTAGGAGACAAAACTTACGCAAGTGACGATGTCAAACGTGCTGTCGAAAACGGAACAAATGCCTACTACAACGATCCAAACGGCAATCATCTAACTGAAAGTGAAATGACCGACTTGATTAGCTATGCTAAGGATAAAGGCATCGGACTTATCCCTTCTGTTAACAGTCCTGGTCACATGGATGCTATCCTCAATGCTATGAAAGAACTCGGCATTGAAAACCCTAATTTCAACTATTTTGGTAAAGAATCTGCACGTACCGTTGACCTTGATAATGAAAAAGCAGTTGCCTTCACAAAAGCTTTGATTGATAAATACGCTACTTACTTTGCAGGCAAATCTGAAATCTTCAACATCGGTTTGGATGAATATGCTAACGATGCTACTGATGCCAAAGGATGGAGCGTTCTTCAAGCCTATAAATGGTATCCAGAAGATGGCTTCCCAGATAAGGGCTATGATAAATTCATCGCCTATGCTAATGACCTAGCTCATATCATCAAATCTCATGGCCTTAAACCAATGGCCTTTAACGACGGTATTTACTATAATAGTGATACTACTTTTGGTACCTTTGATAAAGACATTATCGTGTCTATGTGGACTGGTGGTTGGGGCGGTTACGATGTTGCCTCATCTAAACTTCTATCTGAAAAAGGACACCAAATCCTCAATACTAATGATGCTTGGTACTATGTTCTCGGACGTAATGCTGACGGACAAGGTTGGTATAACCTAGACCAAGGATTGAACGGCATTAAGAGCACACCAATCACTTCTGTTCCAAAAACAGAAGGAGCTGATGTTCCTATTATCGGTGGG
Organism: Streptococcus sp. HPH0090; assembly: GCF_000411475.1. Taxonomy (GTDB): domain Bacteria; phylum Bacillota; class Bacilli; order Lactobacillales; family Streptococcaceae; genus Streptococcus. The sequence goes on from NZ_KE150465.1 coordinate 341,191, forward strand.
ATGGTAGCCGCTTGGGCCGATACTCCATCTGCTCGCTACTCTCCATCTCGTCTCTTCAAACTCATGCGTCAATTCGCAAACTCTAATGCTGAGTACTTTGCTGCTGACTACGAGTCTACTGAACAAGCTCTGAAAGAAGTTCCAACAGACCTTAGCCGCTACACAGCTGAAAGTATTGCAGCCGTTAAAGAAGCTGAAAAAGCCATTCGCTCTCTTGATAGCAACCTTAGTCGTGCTCAACAAGATAGTATTGACCAAGCGATTGCAAAACTCCAAGAAGCAGTTAGCAACTTGACTTTCACTCCAGAAGCTCAAAAAGAAGAAGACGCTAAACGCGAAGTTGAAAAACTTGAGAAAAATAAGGTCATCTCTATCGATGCTGGTCGTAAATACTTCACACTAGACCAACTCAAACGCATCGTGGATAAGGCTAGCGAACTTGGATACTCTGACCTTCACCTCCTTCTTGGAAATGATGGCCTTCGCTTCCTACTAGATGACATGACCATCACTGCAAACGGTAAGACCTATGCAAGTGACGATGTGAAAAATGCCATCATTGAAGGAACAAAAGCATACTACGATGATCCAAACGGAACAACTCTGAGCCAAGCTGAAATTACTGAACTTATCCAATATGCTAAGGATAGAGGTATCGGACTCATCCCTGCTATCAATAGTCCAGGTCACATGGATGCTATGCTTGTCGCTATGGAAAAATTAGGCATTGCAAACCCTCAAGCTAACTTTGACAAGGTCTCAAAAACAACTATGAACCTTGAAAACGAAGAAGCAATGAACTTTACAAAAGCCCTCATTGGCAAGTACATGGACTTCTTTGCAGGCAAGACTAAAATCTTTAACTATGGTACAGATGAGTATGCCAACGATGCTACCAATGCTCAAGGTTGGTACTACCTCAAGTGGTATGGTCTCTATGCTAAGTTTGCTGAGTATGCTAATAGCCTAGCTGCCATGGCTAAAGAAAAAGGTCTGCAACCAATGGCCTTTAACGATGGCTTCTACTACGAAGACAAGGATGATGTTGAGTTTGATAAAGATGTTATCATCTCTTACTGGTCTAAAGGTTGGTGGGGTTATAACCTTGCATCTCCTCAATATCTAGCAAGCAAGGGGTATAAGTTCCTTAACACGAATGGAGATTGGTACTATATCCTAGGCCAAAAACCTGAAGATGGTGGTGGTTTCCTCAAAAAAGCTATCGATAATACTGAAAAAACTCCATTTAACCAACTAGCATCGACTAAATACCCTGAAGTCGACCTACCTACTGTTGGTAGTATGGTTGCTATCTGGGCAGATAGACCAAGCGCTGAGTACAAAGAAGAAGAAATCTTTGAACTGATGACTGCCTTTGCAGACCACAACAAAGATTACTTCCGTGCTGACTACAAGGCTCTACGCGAGGAACTTGCTCAAATCCCTGAAAACTTAGAAGGCTATAGCACAGAAAGCCTCGATGCTCTCAAGGCTGCTAAAGATGCTCTTAACTACAACCTCAACCGTAATAAACAAGCTGAATTAGATACGCTTGTAGCCAACCTTAAAGCTGCAAGACTTGGTCTCAAACCAGCTGCAACTCACTCAGGAAGTCTTGACGAAAATGAAGTTGCTGCCAACGTTGAAAACCGACCAGAGCTTATCACAAGAACGGAAGAAATTCCTTTTGAGACTGTCAAGAAAGAAAATCCTAACCTTCCAGCAGGACAAGAAAAAGTTGTCACTGAAGGTGTCAAAGGCGAACGGACCATCTATGTATCTGTCGCAACTGAAAATGGTAAGGAAACCGAAACTGTTCTTGAAAGCAAAGTTACAAAAGAAGCTGTCAACCAAGTGGTTGAAGTTGGAACTCCAGTCACTCATGTTGGTGATGAAGAAGGTGTTGCTCCAGTTGCAGACGCAAAACCACGTCTTGTAATTGTAAATGAAGATATTCCATTTACAACGATCACTCGTGAGACTGATACCTTAGCCAAGGGACAAACTCGTGTTGTAACCGAAGGTGTCAACGGACGTCGTAGCCAATTCTATTCTGTGACTACTAATGCTGATGGAACTGAAGTTAAAACATTGGTAAGCAGCGCCATCGCTCAAGAACCAGTTACTCAAATCATCGAAGTTGGAACTCCTGTAACGCATGTAGGAGACGAACATGGACTAGCTCCTGTTGCGGAAGAAAAACCAGTACTAGAGATTCCAAGCGAGCCAGCTCCAGCAACTGCTCCTGCTGAGGAAAACAAAGCCCTTCCTCAAGGTCCAGCTTCTGTAGTAAAAGAAAATAAACTTCCTGAGACAGGAAGCCAAGGTTCAGAATGGTTGATCGCTACAGGTCTTATGGCTGCTCTCACAGCATATGGACTTAGCAAGAAAAAAGATTAAGCACAAATAAAAAGCGAGATAGAATCTCGCTTTTTTGTTTTATGATTAGTCACCCAAACCGATACGTTCAAAGATTTCATTCACACGTTTGGTGTAGTAAGTTGGGTTGAAGATTTCGTCGATTTCTTCTTGAGTGAGGCGTGATGTTACTTCTGGATCAGCTTCAAGAAGTGGTTTGAAGTCGACTTGGTTATCCCATGATTGGGCAGTCTTCGGTTGAACAAGGTCGTAAGCTTGCTCACGCGTCATGCCTTTTTCAATCAAAGCAAGCATAGCACGCTGGCTGAAGATCAAACCGAATGTAGAGTTCATGTTGCGGATCATGTTTTCTGGGAAGACTGTCAAGTTCTTAACGATGTTTCCGAAACGGTTGAGCATGTAGTCAATCAAGATGGTTGTATCTGGTGCAATGATACGCTCAGCTGATGAGTGAGAAATGTCACGTTCGTGCCAAAGGGCTACGTTTTCATAAGCTGTTACCATGTGACCACGGATCACACGCGCAAGACCAGTCATATTTTCAGAACCGATTGGGTTACGTTTGTGAGGCATAGCTGAAGAACCTTTTTGACCTTTGGCAAAGAACTCTTCCACTTCACGTTGTTCTGATTTTTGAAGACCACGAATTTCAGTCGCCATACGCTCGATAGAAGTTGCGATGCTCGCAAGAACTGCAAAGTACTCAGCGTGAAGGTCACGAGGAAGAACCTGTGTAGAGATTTCTTGAGCACGGATACCCAATTTATCGCAGACGTATTTTTCAACGAATGGTGGGATGTTGGCAAAGTTCCCAACCGCACCAGAAATCTTCCCAGCTTCCACACCAGCAGCTGCATGCTCGAAACGCTCGATGTTACGCTTCATTTCACTGTACCAAGTGGCTAATTTAAGACCAAAAGTTGTCGGCTCAGCGTGCACACCGTGGGTACGACCCATCATGATAGTGAACTTGTGCTCCTTAGCCTTATCAGCAATGATGTTGGTGAAGTTTTCAAGGTCACGACGGATGATGTCGTTGGCTTGTTTGTAGAGGTAACCATAGGCAGTATCGACCACGTCAGTAGATGTCAAACCATAGTGAACCCACTTACGCTCTTCACCAAGCGTTTCAGAAACCGCACGTGTGAAGGCAACCACGTCGTGGCGCGTCTCCTGCTCGATTTCAAGAATACGGTCGATGTCAAAGTCCGCTTTTTCACGAATCAAAGCCACATCTTCTTTAGGGATTTCCCCCAATTCAGCCCATGCTTCGTCAGCCAAGATTTCCACCTCAAGCCAAGCACGGTATTTATTTTCTTCAGTCCAAATGTTCGCCATTTCAGGGCGGCTATATCTATCAATCATGTTTATTTTTCCTTTCTTTTGATGTTTCACATCAGTTAGCAGCCGAGGGATATTTATTATAACTGTTTATCTTCAATAGCTTTTGTTTGCCTGTATTCAAATGCTTCAGCATCTTCATTCAGCTCCACTGTTAATTCTTTATGGGCTGCTAAAATACTTCTAATTTCATCAAAGGGAACTTTGAAATACTCTTTTCGTCCATTCACCTTATTTACTTTATAATTAGCAAGTTGATTGTGCAATTCTGTTTCCAGTGTAAATGCTTCTTCACTAAATATCAACGCATGAACATCAAATTGGAATGGTACAGATGCACTACTCAATTCCCTAATTCGTTCCAATGGCTCTAAACGACGAGTTACTCCAATTTTATATACATCTTCACCAAAAGAACCTATGTTAGATATCACATACACATAACCTGCCGTTGCATGACCTTCTCGATAATCAATATCTTCTTCAATTTCATCTAATTCAGATAGTTTATCTTGATATTCGATCAATTGGCGTCTGAGTTCATCTACTTCATCATTTCTTGCTTCTTTCAGTAACTCTGTTACCTTGGCAACCATATTCTTAAAGTGATCTCTGTCCTTCTCCAGTTGTTTTCGTTTCGCTTTAATCTCAGCTTGAAGTTTTTTATCTTCTCGTTCCTTTTCCCGTTGTTCACGAAGCAACTCTTTTTCTTCTTGTTTTTGAAGTTCGTACTCAGCTGCTAAACGTAGCTCTTCGATTTTCAAGTCTAAATATGGATAAGTGATTTCAATTAAATTCCGTGAATACATTTTATTCAACTGTTCAAATACTTTTCTTAAAGCGTTAATTTTATTATCAACATTTACCACTGAAACCTTGACTAAAAGAGCATCAGCCTCACCATTAAAGCCTCTTAAAGCTGCTTTAATTAGTTGATTCTGCATAGCCTTTCCTTTACTTTTGCTATTATTTAAGAGCATAGGAGTGATTATTCTTCCAGCAGTTCCATTTTTAACCATGGATTTTTGTTGCATTCTTAAAGAATCTAATTTATCTTTATACTTTGTACTATCAGAAAAGCTATATTGTCTTTCAAAGAAACCAAATTCCTGCAAATTTAGATTGCCATTTGCCACGGCAATTTCCTCATTTAATTGAGCTAACTCATTCCTCTTTTGGGCAAGTTCAGTATCTAGCGAGATTACTTCTTTCCCTTTTTTTATTTGTTGCTCTAATTTGGCTAGATCTACCTTTTTTATTTTAATATCATCAGTAAGCTTCTGTAACTTAGCATCTAATATTTCATCTTTTGGTTTTCCGAAATTAAATAATCCCATAATTTTTAATCAAACTCTTCTTTCCCAAACTCGTCCACACTATCCGGCACATCACTAAACAAAGTCACATGTCCCATCTTTCGATTGTGCTTCGCTTCTATTTTACCATACATGTGAAGGTGGGCGCTTGGATTTTCTGCGATATACTTTTCAGCGGCCTCGACATGCTGGCCGAGGACATTTAGCATAACTGCAGGCGCATGGAGGTGAATAGCAGGAAGTGGTACTCCGAGAACGCCCAAGATATGAGTGTCAAACTGGGAAAAGTCGCAGGCTTCGATTGAGTAGTGACCTGAATTGTGTGGGCGTGGCGCAATTTCGTTGACGATGATATCATCAGCTGTCGCAAACATTTCTACGCAAAGCGTTCCAGACAAGTTGAGTTGCTCAGCGATTCGCACGGCCATGGCTTTGGCTTTCTCAGCTAGACTTTCTGAAATACGAGCGGGCACAATGGTTTTTGAAAGAATGTTGTTGCGGTGGATATTTTCCTGAACGGGGAAGACTATCACATCCTTGCCATTTCCAGACACGATGACAGAAATCTCTAGGTCAAAGTTGACAAATTCTTCCAAGACACAGTCTGCTGAGTCCGCTAAAGTGTATGCTTCTTCCAAGTCTGCTTCTGAACGAATGACCTTTTGACCATGGCCATCGTAACCACCGGTTGCTGTCTTGAGGACATAGTTTTTCGACAGATCGATATCTGTCAAATCTTGTCTTGAGGTCACAACCTTGTAAGGAGCCACCGTTACTTGAGCCTTGTTAGAGAGAAAATCCTTTTCAAAAATCCTGTTTTGGGAGATGCGAAGTAGGTCGGTCCCTTGTGGAAGCTGTCCTTCTTTGACAACAGCATCCAAACCGTCAGCATCCACATTTTCAAATTCATAAGTGAGAACATCACAGCGATCTGCCAACTGACGAAGAGCAGCTACGTCGTCGTAAGAGGCCACGATGATTTCTGCCACACGAGAGGCTGGACAATCACCTGCTGGGTCCAGCGCGATAACCTTGTGTCCCATGTAGATAGCTGAGATCGCCATCATCTGACCGAGCTGGCCACCACCGATGATTCCAATGGTTTTAGTTGAGCTCATTTGTAGACTCCTCTGCGATTTTTCCTTGTTCTTCAGCAAAGTTAGCAAGCGCATCTGCAATGGCCTTGTCTTCTACTGAGAGGAGACGGAGGGCAAAGAGGGCAGCGTTAGTCGCACCCGCTTCACCGATCGCCATGGTTGCGACTGGTACCCCACCTGGCATCTGAACGATAGAGTAGAGCGAATCCACACCACTGAGGGCACGTGATTTGACTGGTACGCCGATAACCGGAAGGGTCGTTTTAGCTGCGACCATACCTGGCAAGTGAGCAGCGCCACCTGCACCAGCGATGATGACCTTGATGCCACGGCTACGTGCTTCTTCCGCATGTTTGAACATGAGGTCCGGTGTGCGGTGTGCGGAAACAACTTTCTTTTCGTAGGCTACACCGAAGCGGTCTAGGACTTCTGCTGTTTTTTGCATGGTTGCCCAGTCGGATTTTGAGCCCATGATGATGGAAATTACTGGTTTCATAGTTAATATCCTTTTCTTTTTTGATAATGGTCTTAGGTGGTGGGGACGGAAGCAAACCTTCGGTTTCATTCCCAAACTTTGAGCCTAGGGTCTCAAAGTTTCCCCCGACCAGAACAGTAAGAGTTCTGGTCTTTTCACCACAGCGACCATTATCTTACTTTGGCTCGCTTTCGCTCGCCATTGACAAATATAGTATCTGTTAATCTTTTATCGCTTTGCTACCGATGTCATTTCGATAGAACAGGCATTCTGTGTTTTGTTTGTTGAGTTCGTTGTAGATAATGTTTTGGCCGTCTTTGACGGTGTCTGCTGTTGTGACGAGCATGTAGACACGTCCGCCGTTTGAGAGGAGATCTTGGCCATTTTCAGCGAATTTAGCTCCAGCATAGTAAGTGATGATGTCACCCTCTGTCTTGGCTGGAAGTTTGACACCCTTCTCATAAGCGAGTGGGTAGCCGTTTGAGGCTACAACCACGCCTAGTGTCACACCCTTGTCCGTCCAAGTGATGGCTGGCTCTTTGCCTTCCAAAATATCGGTGATATTTTGTGCAAAGTCAGATGTCAAGCGAGGCAAGATGATTTGTGTTTCAGGATCGCCAAAGCGTGAGTTGAACTCAATGACTTTAGGGCCGTCAGCTGTCAAGATAAGTCCAGCGTAAAGGACACCAGTGTAAGGACGGCCTTCTTTAATCATGCCTTCAAGGACTGGCTTGACAATAGTGTCAACTGCTGTGTCAACCACGCTCTGTGGCAAGTGAGGAACTGGCGCATAGGCACCCATACCGCCAGTGTTAGGGCCTTTGTCGCCATCGTAGGCACGTTTGTGGTCCTGTGCCGTTGGCATAATGTAGAACTTATCACCATTGACAAAGGCAAAGAGAGAGAACTCTTCCCCGTCAAGGAATTCCTCGATGACCACGCGCGCGCCTGAATCACCGAATTTATTGTCTAAAAGCATCTCGTGAGCAGCTTCAACTGCTTGCTCAACCGTTTCCGCAACGACGACACCTTTCCCAAGGGCCAAGCCGTCTGCCTTGACGACGATTGGAGCGCCTTTCTCCTCGATATAAGCCTTAGCTTCCTCGAAATCTGAAAAGGTCCCATAGGCTGCTGTCGGAACGTCGTATTTGACCATGATTTCCTTAGCAAAATCCTTAGACCACTCCAGCTCAGCTGCCAATCTTGTAGGACCAAAGGCTTTGAGTCCAGCCGCATTGAAATTATCCACAATCCCAGCAGCAAGGGCATCATCTGGACCGATAAAGGTCCAAGCAATATCGTTGACTTTTGCGAAGTCAATCAGCTTAGAATGTTCGGAAATTCCGATGTTGATCAAATCAAGACCGTCCAATGTCATCCCGTCATTACCAGGAGCCACGAAAACTTGCTCAACGTCCTTAGACTCCAATAATTTCTTGGCAATCGCATGTTCACGACCACCAGAACCAACAACTAACAGTTTCATCCATCAACCTCTTTTGCGAATTATTTACTAACATTATATCATAAACGTTCGTTTTAATCTTGTTTCGTTTAGCTTTTTTAAGCAAAAAAGGAAAGAAACTGTTTTCTTCCCTTTCGTTTTCTTAATGTCTAAAATGTCTCACGCCTGTGAAGACCATAGTCAAGCCGTATTTATCAGCAGCCTCGATAGATTCTTGGTCACGTACGGATCCACCCGGTTGGATGATAGCCTTAATACCTGCTTTGGCGATTTCTTCCACGTTATCCGCAAATGGGAAGAAGGCATCTGAAGCAAGAACAGCGCCGTCAAGACGGTCTTTAGCTTGGTCAATAGCGATGCGTACTGAAGCCACACGGTTGGTTTGACCAGGGCCAACGCCAAGTGTCATGTGGTCGTTGGTTATGATGATTCCGTTTGATTTGACGTACTTGATAGCCTTCCAAGCGAATTCAAGAGCAGTCGCTTCTGTCTCAGTTGGTTGGCGTTTGGTAACCACTTGCCAGTCAGCTGGACTTTCTTTCACAACGTCTTGGTTTTGAACGAGAAGACCACCAACAACACCAGTGTATTCTGCTTCCACTTCGCTAGCATCTTGAGCGTCAAATGGCAAGGCAAGAATGCGCAAGTTTTTCTTCTTAGTCGTTAAGATTTCAAGTGCTTCGTCAGAATAGCTTGGTGCAATGATGATTTCAAGGAAAACACCGTGCATTTTCTTAGCTGTCGTAGCATCTACTTCACGGTTGAGAACGACAATACCACCAAAGATAGACACTGGATCTGACTCATAAGCGTAGTCCCAAGCAGTTTCGATGTCGTCAGCTTGACCGATACCGCACGGGTTCATGTGTTTGAGAGCCACAACGGTTGGACGGTCTTTGAAGTCACGGATGATACGAATCGCAGCGTCAGCATCACGGATATTGTTGAAGGACAATTCTTTACCATTTAGCTGTTTAGCGGATGCAATGGAGTATTCCGTTGGAAGAGCTTTTTGGTAGAAGTCTGCGTCTTGTTGAGGGTTTTCACCGTAACGCATTGGTTGCTTAAGGTCATAAGTCAAAGTGAGTTTTTCAGGTTTTTCTTCACCCACTTGAGCAGTGAAATATGCCGCAATCAAAGCATCATATGCTGCTGTGTGACGGAATACTTTTGCTGCCAAACGTTGGCGAGTTTCGTAAGAGGTTTCACCGTTTGTTGCCAATTCGTCAAGCACAACAGCATAGTCAGCAGGGTCTACCACGACTGTGACGCTAGCGTGGTTCTTCGCTGCTGAACGAAGCATGGATGGCCCACCAATATCGATATTTTCAACCGCATCCGCGTAAGTCACATCTGGTTTGAGGATAGTTTCCTTGAATGGGTAAAGATTTACCACTACAAGGTCAATGAGATCAATCTTGTTGTCCTTAGCCGCTTCCAAGTGGCTATCCAAGTCACGACGAGCGAGAAGCCCTCCGTGGATATTTGGGTGGAGAGTCTTGACACGACCGTCCATCATTTCTGGGAAACCAGTCACATCGTCAATGGCGATAGTGTCTACCCCAGCATTGTCAAGGGCAACCTTAGTCCCACCTGTCGAGATGATGTCCCAACCGAGTTCTTTTAGTTCTTGGGCAAATTCAACAATGCCCGCTTTGTCTGAAACACTAATTAGTGCGCGTTTAGTCATTTTCTTTCTTTTCCTTTTTAAAAAAGTTCTTTCTCTGCTACAGTCGAAAATGTTCTTTCCGATCGATGGCTTCCTTATTTTCGTGCAACTCCCAAACTATCCAACACTTCTGGATAGAGCTTGTACTCTGTTTCGTGGATGCGAGTTTCGAAAGTATCAAGGGTGTCACCTTCAAGGCGTGGCACACGGACTTGTTTGATGACCTTACCGGTATCAACACCAAAGTCCACCCAGTGAATAGTCACACCAGACTGATCGACACCTGCATTCCAAGCATCCTCAATACCATGAGCGCCTGGAAATTCAGGGAGATAAGCCGGATGAATATTGATGATACGACCTTCATAAGCTGCTAACAAGGTTGACCCGACGATTTTCATGTAGCCTGCGAGACAAACCAAGTCAATCTGGTGTTCATCCAAGAGTTCGACGATGGCTCCTTCATAGTCTGCCTTGTTTTCAAACTCCTTGAGTTCAAAAGCGTAGGATAATACCCCAAGATTCTCTGCACGCTCAAGTACATAGGCATCGCGATGATCTGAAAAGACAAATTCTACCGGAAATTGTTCCGCAATCACCTGAAAGTTTGAGCCGTTGCCAGAGGCAAAAACAGCAATTTTTTTAGCCATTATTTAATCACCACACTTGCGCCATCTTTCTTCACAATACGACCGATTTCATAAACTGGTTCGTCGAGAAGTTCTTTGACACGTTCAACATTTTCTGGTTTAACCGCAAGCATAAGCCCCACACCCATGTTGAAGATTTCAAACATTTCTTCGTGTTTGATTTGGCCATATTTTTCAAGGGCTTTGAAAATTGGAAGGACCGGGACTTTGCTTTCCTCAATTTCAGCCGCCAAGTCATCCGCGAACATACGTGGTACATTTTCGATGAAACCACCACCTGTGATGTGGGCAATCCCGTTGACTAACTCTTCCTTAATGAGTGGTAAAACAGCCTTGACATAGATACGAGTTGGCTCCAAAAGAACGTCTTTGAGTTTCTTGCCTTCCAATTCTGGGAGGACTTCTTCACCTGTATAGTCCGCAAAGACACGACGAACAAGTGAGTAACCATTTGAGTGGATACCGCTTGAGGCAAGTCCGAGAAGGACGTCTCCCTCTGCCACTTTTGAACTGTCGATAATTTGAGATTTTTCAGCCACACCGACAGCAAATCCAGCCAAGTCATAGTCGTCTTCGCCATACATACCAGGCATTTCAGCAGTTTCCCCACCGATGAGGGCCGCACCTGCTTGTACACAACCTTCAGCCACACCAGCAACCACTTGTTCTAGCTTAGCTGGTTCATTTTTCCCAGTCGCCACATAGTCTAGGAAGTAGAGGGGCTCTGCACCTGCAGCGATGATATCGTTGACACACATAGCCACACAGTCTTGCCCAATCGTATCATGCTTGTCATACTTGATAGCCAACATGAGCTTGGTGCCGACGCCATCAGTCCCTGAGATCAAAACTGGTTCTTTAACACCTGTTTTTGAAAGGTCAAACATACCACCGAAACCACCAAGAGCTCCCATAACACCCGCACGCTCTGTACGTGCTACGTGTTTTTTGATGCGTTCAACAACTTCATAACCCGCTTCAACATCCACACCTGATTGGGCGTATGCATTCTTATTTGTCATTTGTTTATTCCTTTTCCTTTCCTTCGATGGGGAATTTTATTTGTAAAAACTCGTTTTTTCTTCTAAACTTCTACGATATTCTTCTTCATAATCATAGAGAGGAGTTGGATATTTCCCATCAAAGTAAGCCACACAGAGACCGCCATTTGGCGCATCTGTTTCAATCCCAATAGAGTCAATCAAGCCATCAATCGAAAGGTAAGTCAGGCTATCCGCACCAATGATTTGGCAAGTTTCCTCAACGGTATGATTAGCCGCAATTAACTCCTGACGTGTCTGGATATCAATCCCGTAGAAACATGGATAGGCAAGAGCAGGACTACCAATGGCAACGTGTACTTCTGAGGCCCCCGCTTCTTTCAAAAGTTGGACAATACGACGTGATGTTGTTCCACGTACAATCGAGTCATCAATCATGACCACACGTTTGCCTTTCACGACACCAGAAACGGCAGAGAGTTTCATACGAACTCCTTGCTCGCGTAATTCTTGAGTCGGTTGGATAAAGGTCCGTTGCGTATATTGGTTCTTGATAAGACCCATTTCATTTGGTAGCCCAGACTCTTCCGCAAAGCCCATCGCTGCACTGAGTGAGGAATTTGGCACACCGACCACAATATCAGCTTCATGCTTGAACTCACGTGCTAATTGAGCTCCCATTCGCTTACGAGCTGTATGAACATTAACACCGTGAATGTTAGAGTCAGGACGTGCAAAGTAGATATACTCCATGGAACAGATCGCCAGCTGAGTATCATTTGTATAGCTGTCATACTGGATGCCACTGTCATCAATAATAACAATTTCGCCTGGTTTCACATCGCGAATCCACTCGGCACCGATGACTTCAAAGGCACAGGTCTCAGATGAAACCACAACTGCTCCATTGGCCATTTTCCCGATTGACAGAGGGCGGAAGCCGTTTGGATCAAGCGCTGCAATTAACTTATCTTCAAACATCAAGAGATAAGCGAAACCACCTTTAACAAGACTGAGCGCTTCCTTAATTTTCCCCATCAGGTTTGGATTGTGGCTACGGCGAATCAAGTGAGCCAAGATTTCTGAATCAGAAGTCGAGCTAAAGATTGCTCCTCTTTGTTCCAATTCTTGCTTGAGCGATTCTGCATTGGTCAGATTCCCATTATGAGCCAAACCAAACTGCATATCGTGAAAGCGGAAGAGGAAAGGTTGGATATTGTCTACAGAAGCTTCTCCCGCAGTCGCATAACGCACGTGTCCAATCGCTCCAGTTCCTGTCAATTTATCCAAATTAGCAGGATTTTTGAAGACTTCTGATAAAAGCCCCATATCACGATGACGCTTCAATTTCCCCTGGTCATTGGAGAGGATTCCTGCCCCCTCCTGACCACGGTGCTGAAGACTATGGAGTCCAAAATAGGTCAATTTGGCAGCATCTGGGTGGCCCCAGATACCAAATACACCACATTCTTCATTAAGAGATTTTACTTCGTATGTCATTTTATATACCTTTTATTTCCCAGTAAAGTATTTCACCGCTGATGCAAAGAGGTGCTGGTCTTTATTTCCTGGAATATTTTGGAAGAGACCATCTTCGAAACGTTCTGAGTGACCCATCTTACCAATAATTTGACCGTTCTTGCTTGTGATACCTTCGATTGCATTGACCGAACCATTTGGATTGTATTTTGAATCCATGCTTGGTTTACCATCAAAGTCAACGTATTGGGTAAAGATTTGACCATTGTCACGAAGTTCCGCAAATTCCTCAGCTGTCACGACAAACTTACCTTCACCGTGTGATACTGGGATGGCATGGATGTCACCAACTTCTACTCCGGCAAGCCATGGTGAGTTGGTGTTGGCAATCCGTGTTTCCACCATCTTAGCCACGTGTTGGTTAGCATCATTGTAGAAGAGGGTTGGACTCGTGCTACTTGCATCTTCAAAGTTACCGTATGGAAGAAGACCTGATTTAACAAGGGCTTGGAATCCGTTACAGATACCAATAATCAAACCACCGCGTTCGATGAAGTGATCAATAGCTGCACATACTTTTTCATTGAGCAAGATGTTCACGATAAATTTAGCTGATCCATCTGGTTCATCCGCTGCTGAGAAACCACCTGCAAAGAAGATAATGTTAGCTTTTTCGATATTGTCAACCATAGTGTCAACAGACTTGACAATAGCCTCTTCGTTAAGTGTTACAAATGGTACCAAGTTGACTTTTGCACCTTCTTTTTCAAAGGCCTTAGCTGAATCGTACTCAGAGTTAGTACCTGGGAATACTGGGATGTAAACTACTGGTGTCTCAACTGTTTCTTTAGCTTTGATCACAGCATCGGATGCTACAGCAGGTACTTCTTCCAACTCAGTTGCTTGTGCAAATTCCGTTGGGTAAACCTCTTCCAGTTTACCTTGGAAGGCACTGTCAAGTTTGTGTCCATCAAGCGTTACATCATTGACAGTAAGTGTAAAGTCAGCTACTGTTTGTCCAATCTTGGCAATACCTGAAATCTCTTCCGGAGATGTGAAGACGAATCCACCCAATTGAGCTGTCAAGGCAGTCTCAAGATTTTCAAGGGTTACAGTGGCACCAATATGGTTACCAAATGTTGCAAGAGCAAGCGCTTCAACGACACCACCATATTTGACAGCTGATGCAGATGTGACTTTATGGTCAGCTTGGATGGCTTCAAACTTAGCAAAGTTAGACTTGATAAGATCAAAGTCAATTTCTTGTGCCAAAGCTTGACCAGGAATGTAGTAAATATTTTCACCAGCAGCTTTGAATTCTGGAGAAAGAACCTTACGGCTATCTGCAGTTGTTACCCCAAAAGCAACCAAGGTTGGTGGTACTGTCAATTCTTCAAAGGTACCAGACATCGAGTCTTTCCCACCGATAGATGGCAAACCAAGTTGAATCTGAGCTTCAATTGATCCAAGGAGAGCAGCTACTGGTTGACCAAAACGCTCTGCTTGTTTATCCATACGCTCGAAGTATTCTTGGTAAGAGAAACGAGCCTTAGACCAGTTGGCACCAGCAGCAACCAAACGAGCTGTTGCTTCGATAACCGCATAAGCAGCACCATGATATGGAGACCATTCTGCTACATAAGGGTTGAACCCTTGCGCCATAACAGAAGTAGTTGTTGTCACACCATGTTGAACTGGCAATTTCTGTACAGAAGCTTCCGTTGGTGTGATTTGGTAGCGACCACCAAGTGGGTGATTAACTGTTGAACGACCAACTGAGCTATCAAAGATGGTTTGCAACCCTTTTTGACTGGCATGGTTAAGATCAGCCAAGACTTCAAGAGCGTCAGCTTCAAGGGTTTCAGCAGATGTTTGACGTTCTTCTGGCAGCTTGACATCCTTGTCAACGACCTTAGCATCTACGACTACACGCACACCGTTTGTATCAAGGAAACGACGTTCCAAATCAACGATTGTTTCACCATTCCAGTGCATGACAAGATTTGGTTTTTCTGTTACTGTTGCAACGACAACAGCATCAATATTTTCTTTGTTACATTCAGCAACGAAGGCATCTACATCTTCTGGACGAACCACTACGGCCATACGTTCTTGAGATTCAGAGATAGCAATTTCTGTACCGTTCAAACCTTGGTATTTCAATGGTACTTTGTCTAGATCAATTTCAAGACCATCTGCCAATTCACCGATAGCCACACAGACACCACCGGCACCAAAGTCATTTGATTTCTTGATAAGACGTGTCACATCTCCATTACGGAAAAGACGTTGAATCTTACGTTCTTCGATGGCATTCCCTTTTTGAACCTCAGCACCAGCTGTTTCAACAGATTCAACCGTTTGAACTTTAGAAGAGCCTGTCGCACCACCGACACCGTCACGTCCAGTCTTACCACCAAGCAAGATAATCACATCACCTGCTGCAGGCTTTTCACGGACAACATTTTCCTTAGGAGCTGCACCGACAACGGCACCTAGCTCCATACGCTTAGCAACGAAACCTGGGTGGAAGTATTCACGAACATAAGTTGTTGCAAGACCAATTTGGTTACCGTATGAAGAATAGCCGTGAGCCGCTGTTTTAGAAATCACTTGTTGTGGTAATTTCCCAGCGCGAGTTTCTGAAATTGGAGCCGTGATATCACCAGCACCTGAGATACGCATGGCTTGGTAAACGTATGAACGCCCTGACAATGGGTCACGAATGGCACCACCGATACAAGTAGCCGCTCCACCAAATGGTTCGATCTCCGTTGGGTGGTTGTGAGTTTCGTTCTTAAACATGAGAAGCCATGGTTCTTTGACACCATTGACATCCACTTCAATTTCAACAGAGCAGGCATTGATTTCATCAGATACTTCCATGTCATCCAAACGACCATTTTCGCGCTCATAACGACCAAAAATAGTCGCCATATCCATCAAGGTTTGAGGTTTTTCGGTACGTCCCAACTCATCACGCATGGCAATATACTTGTCATAAGTCGTTTGCAATTGTTTTTGGAATTTAGAAGCTGAGAAGTCGATATTCTTCAACTCCGTCTCAAAAGTTGTGTGACGGCAGTGGTCAGACCAGTAAGTATCCAACACCTTCAACTCAGTCTCAGTTGGAACACGTCCAATAGAATTGAAGTAATCTTGAATGAAGAGAAGATCATCCACTTCCATGGCCAATCCTTGCTCTGCCTTATACTGTGCAAAATCTTCTGCCGTATAAGTTTCAAAGAAATCCAAGCTTGGAATGGTCTTGTCGGACTCAGAGAAATCCTGTTTCGCAATGCCAACAGTGATATCTTTGAAACGAGAATCCACTGGGTTCAAAAGGTAGTTTTTGACAGCTTCCAACTCATTCGCATCAATATCTTTGTTAACCAAGTACAATTGCGCTGTGTTCACTGTTACTTCATTTGAACTACCAAGCAAAAGCAAAGCTTCTTGTGAAGATGCCGCACGTTGGTCAAATTGACCAGGCAAACTTTCGATAGCAAAGAAAGCATACTTCTCAAGATCAGCTTGAACCGTAGCCTCGTCCAAAACAGTATCGGTCACTTGCTCAGAGAAGATGTGTTTTTCCGCACGCGCAAACAAGTCCTCTGCCAAACCAAAAACATCGTAAACCTGAACAATACGAAGATCCTTCAAGGTTTTCAACTGAAGATTATGCTGTAATTCTTTTACTAAAGAGTCCGATTTCACACGAAAATCAGCTTTTTTCTCAACGAAAATACGTTTATCCATTTTATTTCCTTTATTTCTATTCAAACATGTTATCGAAGACGAAGGTTTTCCGTTTCAACCAAATTATTTCAAGTCTTGCAACTTCTCTAACACAACCTGATATACATCCGTTAGGCTACCCAAATCCCTACGGAAAACATCCTTGTCCATGTGGTGCCCTTCAGCATCCCAAAGACGGCAGTTATCTGGAGAGAATTCGTCTGCCAAGATGATCTTGCCATCCTTATCAAAACCAAATTCCAATTTAAAGTCAATCAAACGCAGACCAATTTGTGCAAACCAATCTTTCAGCAATTCATTGATACGACGCGTTTCTTCCTTGATATAAGCAATTTGTTCATCATTGGCAATATCCAAAAACTTCACATGCTCATCATTGATGAATGGATCGTCCAACTCATCGTTCTTGTAGTAAAATTCAACGATTGGAGTCTCCAAGTCCAAACCTTCTTCAACGCCAAAACGTTTAGAAAAAGAACCCGCAGTCACATTTCGAAGAACAACCTCCAAAGGAATAATAGTAACCTTCTTGTTCAATTGTTCGGTATCAGAAATACGTTCGATAAAGTGAGTCGCTACACCCGCAGCATTCAATTTTTCAAAAATAAGAGACGAAATCTGATTATTTAGCACACCTTTGCCTTCGATGGTCTCTTTACGAGCACCATTCAGCATGGTAGCCTGGTCCTTATAAACGGACCTAATCACATGTTCGTCTTCTGTAGTATAGATATCTTTAGCTTTTCCCGTATAAATAAGTTTAATGGACATTTTCTTGTTCGCCTTTCGTATTACTTGAGCTCATTTTATCACAACGATAAGTAAAAATCAAATATTTCACGAACGAAAATGCATTCCCTCCTGAGTTTTATAAAAACTGTAAATCGTTTTAGGATTACAGTTTTTAAATATTATTTAAGAAAAAGTGATCATTATTCCCAATTCAAGAAATCATCCAAATAATAGCGTAAATAACTTTTCTTGCCTGTAATTATCTGTAAACGGCCTTCTAAACCATACCTAAGCTTTTCAGCTTGTTCTGGAGTTATTTTTGTTTCCGCTTCTATTTTAAAGAAATTCCCTTGATCAGTTTTCGTTGCAATTGTATCAATACTAGTGATAGTAGAAACAAGTCTCACTTGACCATTAGCGCCATTAGTCGTGGTAAAGCGTACAGAATCTCCAATCTTGATTCTCACAATATCTTTTGAACTAAGATAGGCCGTCAATTTTGTTTTCCCTTCTCTATCTAATAGTGGATATAATTTAGCCAGTAATGTTCCTTCTGTGACTACCGCAGATTGATTCCTTTCAGGATTGAGATAAAGAACTCCGTCTTCCTGGGCTCTTATTGTTCCTTTTTCGAGTAAGCTAGTTTGATTTTTTTTGCCTATTTCTCTTTCTAAATCATCTTGCTCTAAAGCTATCTGCTCTTGTACAGTCGAAGAATTCTGAGAAAAGAGACCTATATTGGGCTGTGTAGTACTATTCTTAAGGTTACTTGTTTTACTTTGATGATTTCTAAAACTCTCCAACTGATTAACATTAGCTTCATCCTGAATCACATCTCCAACCTCCTGATACTGAACAAGTAAATCTCCTCGTTGCACTTGTTTGTTCTCTTCCAGATAATTAACTACCATCCGCCTATTACTAGTTGATTGGATATTAGCAATGATACGACTAGGTTCAACTGTAGCTTTCGAAGATAAACTAATTTCCTTTTCTGCAAACATTGCAAATCCAAACGTAAACACAACCAAAAGTGACATAGGAAAAATCACTCGGCTGGAAAAATTATGATAACGTCGATTATAAAATTCCGCACTTTCTAAAAATTCAAGATGCATTCTTTCTCCTTTCTAACAGTTAACTAAATGAGTATAAAAACTATTTTGAGCAAGCAAGTCAGCATGATTCCCCTCCTCCACAATCTTACCCCGATCCAAAACGACAACTTTCTCCACCCGTTCAGCAATAGTCAAGCGGTGAGCAATGAAAATCAAGGTCTTATCTAGATTCATAAGATTGTCTACTATCCGTTTCTCTGTTAAGATATCTAGACTGCTCGTCGCCTCATCCAAAATCAAGATAGAGGCATCTGTCAAGAGAGCACGCGCCAAAGCAATCCTCTGGCGTTGACCACCAGAAATTCCTGTCCCATCAGAAGTCAATTCTGTCTGGTAATTCAAAGGCATACGCTCAATATCTTCACGAATTTCTGCTAGCTCAACTGCACGTAGTATATCCTCCCGAGTCGTCCCCTCCTTAGCACCGAGAAGGAGATTTTCTAATATTGTTCCATTAAAAACATAGGGTTGTTGAGGCAAATAGTTGATATGTTGGCGCAGAGACTTTTTATCAATATGATTTAAATTCAGATCCCCCAGTCTGATTTCTCCCTGACTTGGGTTGTAAAAATTAACCATCATCTTAGCTAAGGTCGACTTCCCTGA
The DNA here is from genome assembly GCF_000411475.1 of Streptococcus sp. HPH0090. Lineage (GTDB taxonomy): Bacteria > Bacillota > Bacilli > Lactobacillales > Streptococcaceae > Streptococcus. The sequence goes on from NZ_KE150465.1 coordinate 360,278, forward strand.
TCCTGAAACTCCTACAAGAGCTATTTTAGAACCCTGTTTTATTGTCAAATTGATATCTGATAAGATATCTTGACCATAATCATACTTGTAGTGAATTCCCTTAAAAGCCATATCTCCTTGAATCGTACTCAAATCCTCTACCATTTTCTGTTCTTCAAACTCGGATTTGACCAGATACACCTCGTTAAGACGACTATTAGCAACTCGAGCTGTTTGAAGCTTACTCTGAAGGTTGATGATGTTCTCTAGAGGATTAGTGAAATAATACAGAAGTGTATTATACGTAATCAGCTGGCCCAAACTCATCTTTCCATCCATAACGAAATTAGCCCCTATCCATAATACGCAGACATTTAGCGACAGTTGAGCAAGTTTTTTAAGAGCTTTTTGCTGACTTTCTGCACTACTATAAGTAAAGGAGCTTTTCAGGTAGTCCACAAATTCCCTATCAATTTTTTGATAGCATATTTTTTCGCTAGCCAAGGATTTAATCGTTTCAATACCATTGATATCCTCTATAACGGAAGATGATAGGGTTGCATTTGCTTCCATGGTATTCCGGTTCATCTTTTCAAAAGGTTTCATAAAAGCAAATATAATTACAGCATAAATGGGAAGACCCAATAAGCTTATGAAAAAGAGACTACTATTTTGCAAAAATAAGATGATGGAAATAATCAATACCGTAGATATATCCAAAAAAATTGAAATAATGGTTGAAGCTAAGGCATCTATGATACTATTGGCATCTGTAAATCGAGACACGATTTCCCCCGTCCGTCGAGTTGCAAAAAAAGACATAGGTAGATGAAAAACATGTTTAATATAAGATAAAATAACATCAATCGATAGACGTTGCCCAAGGACAATTAACAGGTAATCTTGAGCAAAAGACAAAATCTGTTGGAGGGCATACACGATAACAAGACATATAGAAATAATACTTAGGGTCGAAGATGTCTGATTTGGTACATAGGTATCAATAATAGATTGTAGATAGTATGAACCACCGATATTAATCAAGGTTACTAGAGCAGTCGCTAAAATGATATTGGTGATCAAACCTTTCTGATTTATCAAAATAGGTAGAAAAGAAGTCAAACCCTGATTCTTGTCCTTATGTGGCTGATAATTTGGGGAGGGAGCCACAAAGATAGTTGTCCCTGTCCATTCTTCTTCAAATCTTTCGCGCGATAGTTTCGTCAATCTAACCTCTGGATCTGGATCAGCTATATGGATATTCTGCTTATCCTTCCCTGTCACTACGTAATAATGAAATAATTCTTTGTCCTTAAGCACGTGAACCACAAAAGGAAAGATTAAATTTGGAGAATCAAATAACGTCATATCTGCTTGAACGGCTTGTGGCTCAAAACCTAATGTTTCTGCAGCCTTCACCAGCCCCAAAGCTGTCGTCCCATTTATAGTCGTTTTGGCTAATTCTCGTAGACGTGCTAATGAATAATGGCTTCCAAAATAGCCAAACACCATGGCCAACGAAGCCACTCCGCAGTCTTTCTGATCCATCTGTGAGCGATAGTGTTTTTTCCTAAATTTCATATTCTTACCCTTTTTTCTTAATAATCTAATTAAAAGTTCTGTAAGATTATTTTAGCCAAACAAAGTAAGAAATAGATAACTCTTTCTAAAAAAACAAAATCTACACCCAAATAGCACTTTTAAAAGTTTAAGCAAACATATGGATTGATAAATCCGTTAAAATAAATATTCCACACAATCAAAAAAGCAACATGACCAGCATGTTGCTTTTTCTTATATTCTATTTTTAATAATTGCCAATACATCTGCGACGCTTTGGAGGTTGTCAATTTCTTCATCACCGATTTCGATTCCAAATTCATCCTCAATGGTTAGGACAAATTCCATCAAATCTACTGAATCAGCATCCAAATCATCCTTTAAGCTCAAGTTTTCGGTTACGACAAAGTCTTCTCCTTGACGCTCTTGAATGATGGTTACGATACGGTCAAAAATTTGTTGATCTGTCATATTATTCTCCTTATTCCTCTGAAAATTCACGCGCAGTTTGTGCAACTACATCTGTCTCAAGCATGGTACGAATTTGACGAAGTGTACTGTATACAGCCTTAGCGTCACTTGAACCATGAGTCTTAACAACAGGCGCCTTAACGCCAAACAAGACGGCACCACCAACATCTGAATAGTTGAGCTGTTTTTTCAAACCTCTGAGATTATCCTTGAGAAGGAATGCGCCGAGCTTGGCTCTAAGTCCACCACCTACAATGGCATTCTTAAGTAATCCCATGATCCCCATAGCAGTACCTTCAATAGCTTTGAGAACAGCGTTTCCCGTGAAACCATCGGTTACGACTACATCTGCAACACCATCCATCAAGTCACGTGCTTCCACATTCCCGACAAAATTCAAACTCTCGTCAGCGACTAATAAGTCATAGGCTTCCTTGCGTAGTGGATCTCCCTTACTGCTTTCTGTACCATTGTTGAGAAGGCCAATACGGGGATTTGCAATGCCACGAACATTCTTGGCATAGAAGGAGCCTAGGATAGCGTATTGATGGAGGTGATGAGCTGTATTTTCGGCATTAGCTCCGAGATCCAGCATATCAAAACCTTTACCATCAATCGTTGGCAATGTTGACATAAGCCCAGGTCGGTCGATATTTTTGATACGACCAACGATGAAAAATCCTGCCGCTAACAAAGCACCTGTATTTCCTGCCGAGAGAACAGCGTCTGCTTCTCCGTCCTTAACAGCCTTAGCCGCCAAGACCATACTAGCATTTTTCTTTTTGCGGATAGCTTTTGTAGGCTCGTCGTCAGAATCAATTTTCTCATCTGTATGGATAATGCTGACGCGGTCTGTAGCTGTTAGATATTGCTTGATTTTACTTTCGTCTCCGTAAAGTTGAATCTCAATATCTGAAAAGTCAGCAAGGGCTTGATTGACACCCTCTACAATAGCTTGTGGTGCGTAATCGCCACCCATTGCGTCTACTGCGATTTTTTTCATTTGTCTTCCTCTTTTAGTAATTGTCCCCAGTCGGCTAGGGAATCAATAAATTTCTTTGATTTTAGGTGAATACCGACATATTCCTCGTAGATTTGATCTATAAACTTACGCAAGTCCTGCTTGATTTCGGACTTAAGTGAGATAGTCTCCAAAGTTTCAAAATCAATGGCTTGAAATTGATTGAGCAGATAAGGAATATTGGGATTCAAATGGCATCGTTTTTCATCTTCGTGATAATGGTCTGGACAAAGACAGGCACCGTACTTGAATGAAAAATCAAAAGCTTGTCCCACACGGTGACAAAAAGTACACTCATTAAAGTTGAGGCTAATTCCAAAACGTGTCAAAATTTGAATTTCAAAAATATTGGTCAAAACCTGATAGTCCAAGCCCTCTTCCATCAGCTCTAAAGTCTTTTGCAAAAAAGCAAACAAGGATGCATCCTGCTGATTGTCCTGCAAACTAGCATCTGCTAAGGCTGCAACATAGGTTGCATAGGCCATAACAAAGAGGTCACTATTGATTTTCGGAAAAGTCTTTACCTCATGGTAATCCTCGATATAGCTGAGTCCATCGTCATTGACTTTTAAGAGAAAACGAGCCAGGACCAAGGGCTGAATGACTGGAGCAAGTTTAGATTTGCTAGCATGTTTCACAAAAAACATCCGTTTCCCTGCTTGCTCTGTAAAGATCTTGACTAGCTTATCATCCTCACGAAAGTTACGATTATAGAGCACCAATCCTTGACTCGTAATAGACTGAATCATGCTTCTTTCATGTACTCCTCAAGACGTTTCATGGCTTCTTTAATCGTGTCCATGCTGGCTGCATAGGATAAGCGAACATAGCCTTCTCCATACTGTCCAAAGGCAGCACCTGGGATAAAAGCAACAGCCTTCTTATGAGCGAAATCTTTTAGAAAAGCAAAAGAATCTTGATTGTAACCTGCAGGAATCTTGGCAAAGATATAAAAAGCGCCATCTGGTTTGATAATCTCAAAACCAAGGTCCGTCATCTTCTCGATAATGTAGTCTCGACGCTTGATGTACTCCTTCTTCATCGGTTCTGCGTCATCTTTACCAGCTGTCAATGCTTCCACCGCAGCATGTTGTGCCATGGTATTCGCAGCAGTAACCAAATATTGGTGACTCTTGATGAGTTGAGCTGTGAAGTTTGCTGGTGCAAAGATTAAACCTAAACGCCAACCTGTCATAGCATGGGATTTAGATAGACCGTTGATGATAATAGCCTGATCTCTCAGCATAGTTCCCAAAGATACATGATTTTCTCCTGTATAAGTCAACTCTGAGTAGACCTCATCACAGACGACGAAAATCTCATACTTGCGTAAAACATCTGCCAAGGCTTCTAATTGCTCGCGACTATAAGTAATGCCAGTTGGGTTAGCTGGATAGTTGAGAATGACAGCCTTAAGCTTGTCACCTTGCTCTAGAATTGCCTTCTCCAGCATTTCAGGAGTCAGGACAAAGCCATTTTCAGTCGTATCAATCTCGACAATCTCTGCTCCAACCAGATTGACAATTGGCTCATACCCAGGATAGGCAGGGGCCGGCAAAAGAACCTTGTCTCCCTCTTCTAAGATAGCTGTCAAAGTAGCAGATAGAGCCTCTGTCGCACCAATTGTGACCAAGATTTCATTTTCTGGATTGTAGTCCAACTGGTATTTTTCTTTTACAAAATCACTAGCTGCTTGACGCAAAGTCAACAAACCACTCATCCCTGTATAGTAAGATTGGTTTTGGTCAATGGCTCGTTTTGCAGCCTCCTTGACATGGTCTGGTGTTGTAAAATCCGGTTCTCCTAGAGTCAGACGTAGCACTCCAGGAATCTCTGAAATAGCCTGGTCGAACTGACGAATCAAGGAAACTTGAATCTTATCTAATTGTTTATTAAAGCGTTTGGTTAAGTCCATAGATATCCTCCTTGATCAAAGAACATATATCCATTATACTACAAAAGCTCTCTGACCGCAAAATTCCGTTTATTTGCAACCTTATTCCCACTTTCTATTTTACTTTTCTGACAAACAAGATTATAATAAGGAGTATTTTATTTTCGGAGGTTTTTATGTCATTTCTATCAAAAAATTGGGCAGGACTGTTAGCCTGTCTGATCATTTCTATCATCTCTTGGGTTTTAGGAGGCTTTCTGCCTGTTGTGGGAGCACCTGTTTTCGCCATTTTTATCGGAATGATTCTCCATCCCTTTCTCACTTCCTATAAACAACTGGATGCCGGCTTGACTTATAGCTCCAAAAAATTGCTTCAATATGCTGTTATCTTGCTTGGATTTGGACTCAATATCTCTCAAGTCTTCGCAGTTGGAAAATCTTCCCTCCCTGTTATCCTTTCGACCATTTCTATCGCTTTGATTATAGCTTTCTTTTTCCAACGATTTTTTAACCTTGATACAAAGCTAGCTACCTTGATTGGAGTTGGGTCTTCTATCTGTGGCGGTTCTGCCATTGCAGCGACTGCTCCTGTTATTCACGCCAAGGAAAAAGAAGTCGCACAAGCCATCTCTGTTATCTTTTTCTTTAATGTTTTAGCAGCGCTTATCTTCCCAACCCTAGGAGCCTGGCTTCACCTCTCTAATGAAGGCTTTGCCCTCTTTGCAGGGACAGCAGTCAATGATACCTCATCAGTAACAGCTACAGCTAGCGCCTGGGATAGCCTCTATCATACCAATACTCTAGAGTCTGCAACCATTGTCAAACTGACTCGTACCTTAGCTATTATCCCTATTACTCTCTTTCTCTCATACTGGCAAAGTCGCCAACAAGGTGATAACCAAGGAGTAAAACTCAAAAAAATCTTCCCCGTTTTCATTCTCTACTTTATCCTAGCTTCTCTGCTTACCACTCTTCTGACTTCTTTCGGTGTCAGCAACAGCTTTTTTGCACCTCTCAAACAACTCTCCAAATTCCTCATCATCATGGCCATGAGTGCTATCGGTCTCAAAACCAATCTCATCGCCATGGTCAAATCCAGTGGTAAATCTATTCTACTTGGAGCTTTTTGCTGGATTGCCATTATCCTGACTAGTCTCGGTATGCAAACACTCATCGGTATTTTCTAAGGCAAAAGGTAGCCCAAAGGCTACCTTTTTATTGTTCAAGAATTAAACGTGTATGTTCTCTCTTGATGCAACGATTCATCACGATATCATCGTATCCTCCAGCACGCAAGATTTCGGCTGCTTCTAAGCTTTCAAGTCCTAATTGCGCCCAAAAAATCTTAGCATCTGCCTTGAGAAAGTCTCGTGCTACATCAGGTAAAAATTCACTGCGACGATAGACATTGACGATATCTACAGGGAAAGGAATCTCAGCTAGACTGGCATAAGCCTTTTCTCCCAAAATTTCGCCACCTACAGCTTTAGGATTTACTGGAATAATTTTATAACCACGAGCCTGCATTTCCTTGGTCACTCGATTGCTAGTTGTTTCCTCACGGTCAGACAAACCTACTACTGCTAGGGTTTTGCTAGTTTCTAAATACTGACGGATTACTCCATCACTTGGATTGCTAAATTCTTGTGTCATAGAATTCCTCCTTTTTCTCAGTATAGCATATTTTGAAAAGGCTTGCAGTTTTTGACTACAAAAAATCCTAGCAGGAGAAGAACTCTGCTAGGACATTCATTAATCAAGTGAAAGATTAGATTCTTTTCTCAATACTAAATAATGGAGATAGAGGACGTTTTTCGTGGATACGGATAATAGCATCTGCCAAAAGATGAGCGATTGAGATTTGTGCAATCTTATCAATCAAGCGCTCTTCTGGTAGGTAGATAGTGTCCAAAACAACCAACTTTTTAATAGCTGATTTTTGGATATTATCCATAGCTGGTCCTGAAAGAACTGGATGCGTACAGCTTGCATAAACTTCAACAGCTCCTGCTTCAGCAAGGGCATCTGCCGCATGACAAATAGTACCAGCTGTATCAATCATATCATCAATCAAGATACAAGTTTTACCTTCAACCTTACCAATGATATTCATCACTTCACTGGTATTCATCTTGTCTACACTACGGCGTTTATCGATAATCGCAATCGGAGTTTTCAAGAATTCTGCTAATTTACGAGCACGAGTTACCCCACCATGGTCTGGACTGACAACAACATAGTCAGAACCAACCATACCACGGCGCTCAAAGTAATCCGCAATCAAAGGAGCACCCATCAAGTGATCAACAGGAATATCAAAGAATCCTTGAATCTGTGCAGCGTGCAAATCAATCGTCAACAAACGATCTACTCCAGCTACTTCAAGCATATTTGCCACGAGTTTTGCAGTAATTGGTTCACGCGCTCTTGCTTTTCTATCCTGACGCGCATAGCCATAGTAAGGCATAACAACGTTGACAGATTCTGCACTGGCACGTTTCAAAGCATCAACCATAATCAAAATCTCTAGTAGATTGTCATTTACAGGTGAACTAGTTGATTGTAAGATAAAGACATGTTTCCCACGGATAGATTCTTCGATGTTAACTTGAATTTCTCCATCTGAAAATTGACGAACAGTCGATTTTCCCAATTCTATCCCAATCTCTTGCGCCACACGCTCTGCCAATTCTCTATTTGAAGAAAGGGCAAACAGCTTTAAATCAGAAAAAGACATGATTTCCTCCAGTATTTATGTATCACTTGTGTTTTTCACAACATTTTTCCATCTACCATTGTAGCGCTTTTTTCTCGATTTTTCAATAAAAAATAAGACAAGAGTAGACATTTATCCCCCTTGTCTTATGCTATTTTATATTAGTGATAGCGAAGCGAAAATTTATCACCTCATCACCGTACGACATACACTTTCAAATCAAAAAATTAGTATACTTCAATCATTCTTCCTGTGTCTACATCGTAAACAGCTCCCGAAATAATGACATCATCTGGAATTAATGGGCATTCTCGAAGCAATTTCATATCCTCACGCACACTCTCCTCGACATCTTGGAAAGGAAGAAAGTCTTTGCCAGATACATCAACTCCCAATTCACGTTTTAAATGCTCTTGGAAGTCCTCGTTATTGAAGGTTTGGGCACCGCAGTCTGTATGGTGAAGAACCACGATTTCTCTTGTCCCCATCTGCTGCTGGGAAATGACCAATGAGCGAATCATATCCTCTGTCACTCGACCACCCGCATTCCGCAAGATATGAGCATCTCCCAGAGCCAATCCCAGAGCTGGCGCAACGTGGAGACGCGAATCCATGCAAGTTACAATCGTAACCTTGGTCTTGGGTTTAATGGATAAATGGAGGTCTCCGTGTAGTTCTACATAGGCTTGATTAGCCTTTAAAAAATTTTCAAAATAGGACATGACAACTCACTTTCTTACTTGCCAGATAATTTGAACACCAAATTATTTATCTCCTATCTTACCATCTTTTCTTTGTCTTGTCAGTTTTCAACTTTCCTATAAAAAACTATGGCAGAGACATCCAGCAACTAGCTTGGGTTTCTGTCCTAGTTTTTTTATTATTATGAACCTTTTTGGATATACTTGTTAAGAGAACCTGCAAAGCTTTGAAGATTGAGACTTTGTACATAAACCTCACCGGTACCTCGGAAGGTATTCACCACTCCTTCGCCTGTACCGATAGACTGCCAGAAACCATTTTCTAAGTGGATATTATAGTCTAAAGACTGACTCCAAGCCACCACATGGGCATTGTCAATCGTCACTTCTTGGTTTTGGAGTTCAATTTTCTTAATCGAACCAAAAGCATTTGCCAAAAGCGTTCCCTGCCCTTGAGTAGTCATCACGAAAAGACCACCTTGACCACCGAAAAGTGCTTTACCAATAGATTGGCGCTCCATTGTATAGAAAGCCGTTCCATCAAGAGCTAGAAAAGCCCCATCATTCAAGCGATACTGCTTTTCGCCAAGTTCAAGAGCAATCACTTGACCAGGAGTATCTGGTGCTAAAGCAAGGTGCCCGTTGTCAGACTCTGCAATGGCTTGAGTAATGAAGGTACTTTCACCAGAAACCATGGAACGCCCTACAGCTTTGACAAAACGCCCCAAACCAGAACCACTCGCATTAAGCTGGGTATTGAGGCTGACATTAGGCGTATGGTAGACCATGCTTCCACGCTGGATAAAGACTGTTTCTCCTTGGTTGAGCGACAACTCTACCAAAGGAAATTGCATTTGACTATCCATAGAAAATTTCATCAGAAATTCCTCCTTGTTTTTATAAATTTTACAACAAAATATTTTGCAATCTAAAGCCGAGTAAAACGATTAAGAAAATACTTTTTTCAAGACTTCTCCGATAGTTGTCACTCCAATCACCTGAATTTCCTTAGGCGGTTTAATACCTGTCAAAGAATTTTTCGGTACATAGATTTTTGTAAATCCAAGTTTAGCAGCTTCATTGATCCGTTGTTCGATACGATTCACGCGTCGAATCTCTCCAGTCAAACCTAATTCTCCCACAAAACATTCCTGAGGATTTGTTGGTTTGTCCTTATAACTTGATGCAATAGCAACTGCTACAGCAAGGTCAATGGCAGGCTCATCTAATTTGACACCACCCGCCGATTTAAGATAGGCATCCTGATTTTGGAGGAGCAAACCTGCCCGTTTCTCCAAAACAGCCATAATCAAGCTAGCACGATTGAAATCAAGACCTGTAGTAGTTCGCTTGGCATTCCCAAACATAGTCGGAGTCACCAAGGCCTGTACTTCTGCAAGAATTGGACGCGTCCCTTCCATAGTTACTACGATTGACGAACCAGTTGCTCCATCCAAACGTTCTTCTAGAAAGACCTCGCTTGGATTGAGTACCTCTACTAGTCCACCTGACTGCATCTCAAAGATTCCAATCTCATTTGTCGAACCAAAACGGTTTTTGACTGCTCTCAAGATACGGAAGGTATGGTGGCGCTCCCCTTCAAAGTAAAGCACCGTGTCCACCATATGCTCCAACATACGCGGACCCGCCAAGGTTCCTTCCTTAGTTACATGCCCGACGATAAAGATGGCAATGTTATTAGTCTTGGCCAGCTGCATGAGTTCAGCTGTCACCTCACGTACTTGGGAAACCGATCCTTGTACCCCTGAAATTTCAGGAGACATAATGGTCTGAATCGAATCGATGATAAGGAAATCCGGCTGGATACGTTCGACCTCTGCACGAACGCTCTGCATATTGGTCTCAGCATAGAGATAAAACTCACTGTCAATATCCCCCAAGCGCTCTGCTCGTAACTTAATCTGCTGGGCAGACTCCTCCCCGCTGACATAGAGAACAGTCCCTACTTGGGACAGCTGAGTCGATACTTGTAAGAGAAGGGTTGATTTCCCAATCCCAGGATCCCCGCCGATGAGGACGAGACTTCCTGGTACCACACCGCCACCAAGCACTCGGTTAAACTCCTCCATCTCAGTCTTGGTTCGATTGACATTGATGGAAGTCACCTCAGCTAATTTCATGGGTTTGGTTTTTTCACCTGTCAAAGACACACGCGCATTTTTGACTTCTGCAACCTCAACTTCCTCCACAAAAGAAGACCATGCCCCACAGTTTGGACAGCGGCCTAGATACTTGGGTGAATTATATTCACAATTTTGACATACAAATGTCGCTTTTTTCTTTGCTATGATTCTAATCCTCTCATTTTAAAATCTCTTATTAATTTTTCACATCAATAACTATTTCTTTTCAGAACAATCAGTCCGCCATCATCCGCATGGACATAATACTGACCATCAGGGCTAAATCCAAAAATATAGGGTAAATAACCTTTATAGATTTGGCTTCTATCTTCCTTATCTTTTTCCCAATAAATAGTTAAAATGGGATAATCTTCAGATTGGTCTTTATCCATTTTCACTCTGATGTCTTTGTCATTATCCAGAGGGAGATTTCCACCGTATTGACCAGCGATAGGGATAGGTGAATCATAGCCCTCGCACATGGCTACTAACTCTACCTCATCGTAATCTCCGTCTATCGGTGTTACTTGCCCATTTTCGCTGTCAATGATTGACATGTAGTCTGAAGAAATGCAAAGAATTTTATGATAGGCATCAGGGAGAAATGCTAGGTAAAGAAATCCTCCAATACTGATCTCATAAATCTTCTTATACCCTAGACAATTCTCGGCAGTAAAAGCTTGAAAATCCTTATAGCTCATTCATTATTCTTCTTTCCATCAATTGATTTCTCACTCTATTAGGTGGAAAATAGATTCATGTCTTAGTGCCCTGTCGATCCAAATCCACCAGTTCGCACGCCGTCTGCCTCATCTCCATCTGCGATTAAAAATGGTGCAAAGACAGCCTGAACTACGCGTTCACCAACTTCTAGAACCACTTCTTGGTCTGTGATATTCTTCATCTGTGCAAAGATATGTCCCTCATTTCCTGGATTGCCATAATAGTCTCCGTCAATGACACCCACAGAGTTGATCAAAACCAAGCCCTTCTTACGAGGATTTGATGAACGGTCATAGAGATATAGCACTTCTGTCGGTTGCATATAGGCCTTAACACCCGTTGGGACGAGGACAATTTCTCCTGGTGCAATGACTGTGCGTTCTGCCACCTTTAAGTCGTAGCCAGCTGCATGTGCTGTCTCACGTTTAGGTAACAAAGTTTCATCTGTAAAACTAGAAATTAATTCAAAACCACGAATTTTCATAATATCCTCTTTTAATCTTTTATTCTAGGCTATTTTATCTTATTTATTCGAAAAAAGCACGAAAAAAGAGCACACAATTCACATCGCTTAGGGCTGCTGGATTCCTCCCCTGACCCGCTTCACGCAGAACTGTTGCTCCACTATTTATTATACCACATTCCCTTATGTTTTTAAAGAGAAATTATTTTTTACGTCGATTTCGGAAAAAGTCCTGCATAATCCCTGCACAATCACTCTCTAAAATGCCTGTTTCAACGTCCACACGGTGATTGAGCCGCTCATCCGTCAAAATATCATACAAACTTCCAGCAGCGCCAAATTTCTGGTTTTTAGCCCCGTAGACCACGTTTGGAATCCGTGCGAGCCCAATTGCCCCACTACACATAACACAAGGTTCAATGGTCACAAAAAGCGTACAATCAAGCAAGCGCCAACTCTCTTCGCTCAGATTAGCATTCTCTATAGCCATAATTTCTGCATGCATGACTGCACGTTGCAATTCCTCGCGCGCATTATGCCCTCTCCCGATGATTTTCCCGTCCTTGACAATCACACAACCAATCGGGATTTCATCATGCTCTAAAGCGATTTCTGCCTCCTTTAAGGCCTCTCTCATAAAAGCTTCTTTTTCTTCGAGTGTATAATCCATCTCTTCTCTCTTCCTAGCTATCAATTCTTTCATTATATCACGTTTTTGAAGACAAAAAAAGCCACCGAATGCGGTGACTTTATAGGGAGATTATTATGAAAAAGAAAAGTTTAGGAAATTTGTTACAACAAGTTAGGAGGTCTTCTTGTAACTGTCTATAGTATATCCGACCTGTCTTAAACAAATCTTAAAAAATCTCCTATGACCAAACACTTTCTAAAATATTTGTCTGTTCACGACCAGGACCTACTGAGAATGTAGAGATACGAACACCCACCAATTCGCTAACACGGCGAACATAGTTGCGTGCATTTTCAGGAAGGTCTTCCAAAGTACGTACCCCAGTGATATCTTCAGACCAACCAGGCAATTCTTCGTAGATTGGTTTACAACGTTTCAATTGTTCGAGACTAGCAGGGTAATAATCAATTCGTTGACCATCAAGATCATAAGCCACACAGATTTTTACTGTATCCAATCCACTCAAAACATCGATAGAGTTCAAAGAGAGATTTGTGATACCAGAAACACGACGGCTATGACGCATAACAACTGAGTCGAACCAACCTACACGGCGAGGACGCCCAGTAGTTGTTCCATACTCATGGCCCACTTCACGGATACGATCACCAACTTCATCAAATAGCTCAGTTGGGAAAGGACCATCACCTACACGACTTGTATAAGCCTTACATACACCAACAACTTTGTCAATCTTGCTTGGACCTACTCCAGAACCGATTGTCACACCACCAGCCACAGGGTTTGATGAAGTAACAAAAGGATAAGTTCCTTGGTCAATATCTAACATGACCCCTTGTGCACCCTCAAAGAGAACTCGTTTGCCGTTATCAAGCGCGTCGTTCAAGATAACAGAAGTATCAGTCACATATTGCTTGATTTGTTGGCCATACTCATAATATTCTTCAAAAATATCATCAAATGAAATAGGTTCGCTATCATACAATTTTACAAATTGACGATTTTTCTCAGCAAGATTACGTTCTAAACGTTCACGGAAAATTTCTTTATCCAAAAGATCAGCGATACGGATACCCACACGAGCTGCCTTATCCATATAAGCTGGACCAATTCCTTTAATTGTAGTACCAATCTTATTATCACCCTTAGCTTCTTCTTGCAAGCGATCTAACTCAATATGATAAGGCAAAATTACATGCGCACGATCAGAAATACGTAAATTGTCTGTTGTAACTCCTTCTTCATGGAGATAATTTAATTCCTTTACAAGAGACTTTGGATTTACAACCATTCCGTTTCCAATTACAGAGATTTTTTCTGGAAAGAAAATTCCAGAAGGAATCAAGTGTAACTTAAATTTTTTTCCATCAATCACAATCGTGTGACCTGCATTGTCACCACCTTGGTAACGAGCAATCACTTCCGCATTAGCTGATAGAAAATCTGTAATTTTTCCTTTACCTTCATCACCCCATTGGGTACCTACAACAACAACTGAAGTCATAATAAATTTTCGTCTGAGCCTAAGGGCTCGTCCTTTCTCATATACATGGTGGGAATCTCACCCACAATTATATCTTACAATTTATTATAAGAAAAAAATACTATTTAATCAAGGATAAACACTAGAAAAGATTAGGGTTTTCCATTAATTCTAAATTAAAAATTTAACAATATCTAGTATTTTCTATATATTTTTGATTGTTTGTAAAATAACGTTCGTAATAAATAAAAAAATAACTACATTTAATAACAAAAATTTAGATTATTTCCAAGTAAATGATTAAGATAAAGACGATAAGCAGCCCGAAAGTGACAGAGAATAAAGTCTTTCTCATCCCTTATTCTGAAACGAACTAAATAATAAAGTAAGAATTTTAAATGAAACGATTCCCAATCATCATTAGACTGAAAAAGTAACGCATATTCCCCTTCAATCTGTTTGAGAAAAATAAAACAATGATCATAATACTTTTGAAGCATATAAAAAACCTTTCTTATTGATAAAACAAGTCTATCAGAAAGGCTAATTAAAAAGGTATTTAATCCTATATAATAAAAAATTCAAGCTAAACTAACTTCAAATAAACGAAAGAAGTAAGAATAGATGAAAAAAAGTTCATAAAACATTTATAAGTATATTGAAGAAACAAAAAAACGTTCCTTAGAACGTTTAAGAACTCCGCCAGTAGGACTCGAACCTACGACATCATGATTAACAGTCATGCGCTACTACCAACTGAGCTATGGCGGATAAAAGCTAAGCGACTTCCATATCTCACAGGGGGCAACCCCCAACTACTTCCGGCGTTCTAGGGCTTAACTTCTGTGTTCGGCATGGGTACAGGTGTATCTCCTAGGCTATCGTCACTTAACTCTGAGTAATACCTACTCAAAATTGAATATCTATCAAATACTAAGAAAACCTTTCGCTTTCGTATTCTCAGTTACTTTGGATAAGTCCTCGAGCTATTAGTATTAGTCCGCTACATGTGTCGCCACACTTCCACTTCTAACCTATCTACCTGATCATCTCTCAGGGCTCTTACTGATATAAAATCATGGGAAATCTCATCTTGAGGTGGGTTTCACACTTAGATGCTTTCAGCGTTTATCCCTTCCCTACATAGCTACCCAGCGATGCCTTTGGCAAGACAACTGGTACACCAGCGGTAAGTCCACTCTGGTCCTCTCGTACTAGGAGCAGATCCTCTCAAATTTCCTACGCCCGCGACGGATAGGGACCGAACTGTCTCACGACGTTCTGAACCCAGCTCGCGTGCCGCTTTAATGGGCGAACAGCCCAACCCTTGGGACCGACTACAGCCCCAGGATGCGACGAGCCGACATCGAGGTGCCAAACCTCCCCGTCGATGTGAACTCTTGGGGGAGATAAGCCTGTTATCCCCAGGGTAGCTTTTATCCGTTGAGCGATGGCCCTTCCATACGGAACCACCGGATCACTAAGCCCGACTTTCGTCCCTGCTCGAGTTGTAGCTCTCGCAGTCAAGCTCCCTTATACCTTTACACTCTGCGAATGATTTCCAACCATTCTGAGGGAACCTTTGGGCGCCTCCGTTACCTTTTAGGAGGCGACCGCCCCAGTCAAACTGCCCGTCAGACACTGTCTCCGATAGGGATCACCTATCCGGGTTAGAGTGGCCATAACACAAGGGTAGTATCCCAACAACGTCTCCTTCGAAACTGGCGTCCCGAGCTCATAGACTCCTACCTATCCTGTACATGTGGTACAGACACTCAATATCAAACTGCAGTAAAGCTCCATGGGGTCTTTCCGTCCTGTCGCGGGTAACCTGCATCTTCACAGGTACTAAAATTTCACCGAGTCTCTCGTTGAGACAGTGCCCAAATCATTACGCCTTTCGTGCGGGTCGGAACTTACCCGACAAGGAATTTCGCTACCTTAGGACCGTTATAGTTACGGCCGCCGTTTACTGGGGCTTCAATTCATACCTTCGAGTTACCTCTAAGCACTCCTCTTAACCTTCCAGCACCGGGCAGGCGTCACCCCCTATACATCATCTTACGATTTAGCAGAGAGCTGTGTTTTTGATAAACAGTTGCTTGGGCCTATTCACTGCGGCTGACGTAAAGTCAGCACCCCTTCTCCCGAAGTTACGGGGTCATTTTGCCGAGTTCCTTAACGAGAGTTCTCTCGCTCACCTGAGGCTACTCGCCTCGACTACCTGTGTCGGTTTGCGGTACGGGTAGAGTATGTTTAACGCTAGAAGCTTTTCTTGGCAGTGTGACGTCACTAACTTCGCTACTAAACTTCGCTCCCCATCACAGCTCAATGTTATAGAACTAAGCATTTAACTCAATTCACACCTCACTGCTTAGACAGACTCTTCCAATCGTCTGCTTTAGTTAGCCTACTGCGTCCCTCCATCACTACATACTCTAGTACAGGAATATCAACCTGTTGTCCATCGGATACACCTTTCGGTCTCTCCTTAGGTCCCGACTAACCCAGGGCGGACGAGCCTTCCCCTGGAAACCTTAGTCTTACGGTGGACAGGATTCTCACCTGTCTTTCGCTACTCATACCGGCATTCTCACTTCTATGCGTTCCAGCGCTCCTCACGGTACACCTTCTCCACACATAGAACGCTCTCCTACCATACCTATAAAGGTATCCACAGCTTCGGTAAATTGTTTTAGCCCCGGTACATTTTCGGCGCAGGGTCACTCGACTAGTGAGCTATTACGCACTCTTTGAATGAATAGCTGCTTCTAAGCTAACATCCTAGTTGTCTGTGCAACCCCACATCCTTTTCCACTTAACAATTATTTTGGGACCTTAGCTGGTGGTCTGGGCTGTTTCCCTTTCGACTACGGATCTTAGCACTCGCAGTCTGACTGCCGACCATAATTCATTGGCATTCGGAGTTTATCTGAGATTGGTAATCCGGGATGGACCCCTCACCCAAACAGTGCTCTACCTCCAAGAATCTTGATGTCGACGCTAGCCCTAAAGCTATTTCGGAGAGAACCAGCTATCTCCAAGTTCGTTTGGAATTTCTCCGCTACCCACAAGTCATCCAAGCACTTTTCAACGTGCCCTGGTTCGGTCCTCCAGTGCGTCTTACCGCACCTTCAACCTGCTCATGGGTAGGTCACATGGTTTCGGGTCTACGACATAATACTAAGGCGCCCTATTCAGACTCGGTTTCCCTACGGCTCCGTCTCTTCAACTTAACCTCGCATCATATCGTAACTCGCCGGTTCATTCTACAAAAGGCACGCTCTCACCCATTAACGGGCTCGAACTTGTTGTAGGCACACGGTTTCAGGTTCTATTTCACTCCCCTCCCGGGGTGCTTTTCACCTTTCCCTCACGGTACTGGTTCACTATCGGTCACTAGGGAGTATTTAGGGTTGGGAGATGGTCCTCCCAGATTCCGACGGGATTTCACGTGTCCCGCCGTACTCAGGATACTGCTAGGTACAAAGACTATTTTGAATACGAGGCTCTCACTCTCTTTGGCTGATCTTCCCATATCATTCTTCTATAATCTTTGAGTCCACATTGCAGTCCTACAACCCCGAAGAGTAAACTCTTCGGTTTGCCCTCCTGCCGTTTCGCTCGCCGCTACTAAGGCAATCGCTTTTGCTTTCTCTTCCTGCAGCTACTTAGATGTTTCAGTTCACTGCGTCTTCCTCCTCATATCCTTAACAGATATGGGTAACAGGTAGTACCTGTTGGGTTCCCCCATTCGGAAATCCCTGGATCATCGCTTACTTACAGCTACCCAAGGCATATCGTCGTTTGTCACGTCCTTCTTCGGCTCCTAGTGCCAAGGCATCCACCGTGCGCCCTTATTAACTTAACCTTATTTTTGACCTTTCAGTCATAAACTCTTTTAATACTACAGCGTTTCGGTTTATTTTCTTGTTACTATTTGATATAGATATTCAATTTTCAATGTGCATTACTTGGTGATCTCTCACCAATGGAGCCTAGCGGGATCGAACCGCTGACCTCCTGCGTGCAAAGCAGGCGCTCTCCCAGCTGAGCTAAGGCCCCACAAGACCTCTCAAGACTAAACAAGACCAATGTGCATTCCTTATCCTTAGAAAGGAGGTGATCCAGCCGCACCTTCCGATACGGCTACCTTGTTACGACTTCACCCCAATCATCTATCCCACCTTAGGCGGCTGGCTCCAAATGGTTACCTCACCGACTTCGGGTGTTACAAACTCTCGTGGTGTGACGGGCGGTGTGTACAAGGCCCGGGAACGTATTCACCGCGGCGTGCTGATCCGCGATTACTAGCGATTCCGACTTCATGTAGGCGAGTTGCAGCCTACAATCCGAACTGAGACTGGCTTTAAGAGATTAGCTTGCCGTCACCGACTTGCGACTCGTTGTACCAGCCATTGTAGCACGTGTGTAGCCCAGGTCATAAGGGGCATGATGATTTGACGTCATCCCCACCTTCCTCCGGTTTATTACCGGCAGTCTCGCTAGAGTGCCCAACTGAATGATGGCAACTAACAATAGGGGTTGCGCTCGTTGCGGGACTTAACCCAACATCTCACGACACGAGCTGACGACAACCATGCACCACCTGTCACCTCTGTCCCGAAGGAAAACTCTATCTCTAGAGCGGTCAGAGGGATGTCAAGACCTGGTAAGGTTCTTCGCGTTGCTTCGAATTAAACCACATGCTCCACCGCTTGTGCGGGCCCCCGTCAATTCCTTTGAGTTTCAACCTTGCGGTCGTACTCCCCAGGCGGAGTGCTTAATGCGTTAGCTACGGCACTAAACCCCGGAAAGGGTCTAACACCTAGCACTCATCGTTTACGGCGTGGACTACCAGGGTATCTAATCCTGTTTGCTCCCCACGCTTTCGAGCCTCAGCGTCAGTTACAAGCCAGAGAGCCGCTTTCGCCACCGGTGTTCCTCCATATATCTACGCATTTCACCGCTACACATGGAATTCCACTCTCCCCTCTTGCACTCAAGTTAAACAGTTTCCAAAGCGTACTATGGTTAAGCCACAGCCTTTAACTTCAGACTTATCTAACCGCCTGCGCTCGCTTTACGCCCAATAAATCCGGATAACGCTCGGGACCTACGTATTACCGCGGCTGCTGGCACGTAGTTAGCCGTCCCTTTCTGGTAAGATACCGTCACAGTGTGAACTTTCCACTCTCACACTCGTTCTTCTCTTACAACAGAGCTTTACGATCCGAAAACCTTCTTCACTCACGCGGCGTTGCTCGGTCAGACTTCCGTCCATTGCCGAAGATTCCCTACTGCTGCCTCCCGTAGGAGTCTGGGCCGTGTCTCAGTCCCAGTGTGGCCGATCACCCTCTCAGGTCGGCTATGTATCGTCGCCTTGGTGAGCCGTTACCTCACCAACTAGCTAATACAACGCAGGTCCATCTGGTAGTGGAGCAATTGCCCCTTTTAAACAGTTATCATGCAATAACTGTTGTCATGCGGTATTAGCTATCGTTTCCAATAGTTATCCCCCGCTACCAGGCAGGTTACCTACGCGTTACTCACCCGTTCGCAACTCATCCAGAAGAGCAAGCTCCTCCTTCAGCGTTCTACTTGCATGTATTAGGCACGCCGCCAGCGTTCATCCTGAGCCAGGATCAAACTCTCATTAAAAGTTTGAGTTCTCACTCATTTCTGTCACCGACAGATTTATTGTTTTTTCATTGTTCAGTACTATAACCTTAAGTTATAGTGCCCTGCACATTGGTTCGTCTTGTTCAGTTTTCAAAGGTCTTTGTCGCGCTTGCGACAACTATATTAGTATATCACAGTCAGTTTT
>NZ_KE150466.1:0-51051 GCF_000411475.1 Streptococcus sp. HPH0090
TCATCCTGAGCCAGGATCAAACTCTCATTAAAAGTTTGAGTTCTCACTCATTTCTGTCACTGACAGATTTATTGTTTTTTCATTGTTCAGTACTATAACCTTAAGTTATAGTGCCCTGCACATTGGTTCGTCTTGTTCAGTTTTCAAAGGTCTTTGTCGCTCTTGCGACAACTATATTAGTATATCACAGTCGTTTTTCTCTGTCAACAGGTTTTTTTAACTTTTTTTATATCCTGTTTCCTTCAACCGCGATACACCCATAGTCCGTACGGGATTCGAACCCGTGTTACCGCCGTGAAAAGGCGGTGTCTTAACCCCTTGACCAACGGACCTTGAGCTTTTCAACTCTTTCTATTATACCTACTTTTTTACGCTTGTCAACTGGTTTTTCTTATTTTTTATTATTTTGGTGCAAAATCTTTTAAGACAATTTGCAATTCTTTAAGCATAGCTTTTCTACCTTTGAATCGTTCGTCTGCCATCAATCGCTCGAAATATTCCAACCTCTCCTTTCCTAAACTAGCCTGATATTTCTTAAGCATTTCTTGTAGTGCGTAGGACTCATCCAAGAGAAGTCCTCCCTCTCCTAATCTGTGGCTAATTTCACTCACTTCTTCGTATGCTTGGCGATCTAACTTTCTTTTATGACTCTCTTGCTTTCGCACGGCATCTAAAATTCGATTGCGAAATTTTGTTTTAAAGTAGATATAGAACTGTTTGTCTTTTTTCTCCTTGAATTCTGGGTAGTTCTCAATTAATTCATGAAGGCAAATCATTCCTTCTTGGTCCCAATCTTCTTTTTCCCATAAATGTAGATAGTACTCCTTTCGGCACTTGTGTACGATAGCTTTTACTTCTTGGTAATTTTTTTCTAACATGATTACCCTCCCTTTCTGCATTAAGTATAGCAGAGTCAACCTTCAAAAATGCCTTTATTCTTTATTTTGCTTCTATGCTTGTTTGAGTTTATACTTTAGATACTAATACATCTCTTTTACGTTATTTTTGAATCATTTCAGGACACAAAAAATGACAAGAAATCATTCTTGCCATTTAAGAATTATTGGAACAAATCTACTATTGTATCCCATATTGTTTTTGCTTTTTCTTTAATCTTAGCATCTGAAATTGCTCGTTCTGCTTCATCGATTAAATTCTGAGCTCGACCTTGGATGTCAGTTATAGAATCTCCAGACTGTGTCCCTGCATTATCACTGGCCTGACTCGGAGTATTTTGCGGAGCAATCCCATTAAGCTTATAGGCGTTCTCTACTTTAAAAGTAGTTCCTGGAGTATAAGGAAGTATTGTTTCAGCCATACTTCTGAATATATGAGCCGCACCATTCGAAGTCGAACCTGCTAGATAATGATTTTCGTCCGTGGTCGGGAAACCGAGCCAGTGACTAATTACCACGTCAGGAGTATATCCGATAACCCATTGGTCACTTGTATATACTGGGTTAAAGGCTGCTTCTGTTGTACCAGTTTTTCCTGCCATAACATAATCATCAGGTGAAGAACTGATCCCAGTACCATTTGTGAAGGTCCCTAACATCATACTTGTCATTTTATCAGCTACTGACTTATCAATTACACGTTTCTGAGAATTTTTGTGAGTAGCAATGACTTGTCCACTTGCATTTTCAATTCGTGTAATAAAATGCGCTTCAGGCATCAATCCATCATTTGCAAATGCCGCATAAGCCTGGGCCATTTGTAGTGGACTGGTCTCCACACCACCACCTAGAGCTACACCTAATACACGATCAACATTCGTTAAATCAAGTCCGAATCTTTCGCCTGATTCAAAAGCTTTATCGATACCAAGCTGTTTGACTGTCGCTACGGCAGGTAGATTTAGAGATTCAGCTAAAGCTTGATACATTGGAACTTCTGGCGACGTTTTGATTCCAGCGTAGTTATCGACCTTGTAGTCACCATATTCCATAGTATGATTATCCAGCTCTTTATTTAGAGCCCAACCTGCTTCGACTGCTGGTGTATAGACTACTAATGGTTTAATCGTTGAGCCTGGGCTTCTTTTTGATTGGGTTGCATAGTTGAAATTTCGGAAACCAGCTTTATCATCTCCTGCCACACGTCCGACAACTCCACGAACTCCTCCCGTTTTTGGTTCTAAAGCAACACTACCCGACTCAGCATGTGTTCCATCTTCTGCAGTTGGAAAGAGATCTGTATTTTCATAGATGACCTGCATATTAGCTTGGTAATTCTGGTCTAACTCTGTATAAATACGATAGCCGTTGTTCACGATTTCTTCTTCAGTTAGATTATACTTTTCAATCGCTTCATTAACAACTGCATCAAAGTAAGAAGGATAACGGTAGTCTGAAATTTTCCCCTCGTAAGTATCCTGAAGCTGAGAGGCCATATCAACGCTTGCAGCTTCCGCTTCTTTATTTTTATCAATATAACCAGCAGCTACCATGTTCTGCAAGACGGTGTCCCTACGATTTGTAGAATCCTCAATCGAATTTAAAGGGTTGTACAATTCCGGCCCTTTAAGCATTCCTGCTAGGGTTGCTGCTTCATCGAGTGTCAGCTGAGAGGCTGAAACCCCAAAGTATTTTTTACTTGCATCTTCAACGCCCCAAACTCCATTACCGAAGTAGGCATTGTTCAAGTACATGGTTAGAATTTCCTTCTTGCTATATTTTTTGGTTAATTCCAAAGCTAAGAAGAATTCTTTCGCCTTCCTTTGAACAGTCTGGTCTTGAGATAGATAGGCATTCTTAGCCAACTGCTGAGTGATTGTAGAACCACCACCCGAGCGACCTGCTGTTAGGATTGCCAGGAAAAAGCGTCCATAGTTAATTCCACTATTTTTATAGAAACTTCTATCTTCTGTCGCAATAACAGCATTCTGCAAATCTTCACTAATATCCGAAAGTTCGACATAAGTCCCTTTTTGACCTGATAGGGCACCTGCTTCTTTTTCTTCTCTGTCAAAAATCAGAGTACGTGTTTTTAAAGCATTCTGCAAATCTGTCACATTTGTCGATTTCGCTAGGGCAAATAGATAGACCCCAACAAAAAGGCTTGCACTTAGTCCTATAATCAGAAAAATTTTTGTCAGATGATAACGGCGCCAGAATTTTCGGATAGGACCAACTGCCCCAGATTTCTTTCGTCCTGATCTTGAACGTCGTAGATTACTAGACCCGTTACCTTCATGTTCAACTTCATTAGTCTCTGTTTCTTCAACTTCAGATTCTTCCTTTTTAAATAAAGAAAGAAATTTTTCAAATAATGTATCTAATTTCATGCGTTTATTTTATCATCTTCCCCATAGGAAGACAAGAATTTAGCTAGTTCCACTGTCCAAATAAACTAATTTTTGTTACAATATCTGTATGAAATTTACCTTTACTGTCCCTGAGTCTCTACCTGAAATGACGGTCAAGTTCTTCCTAGAAGAACAACTGTTAATCCCTCGAAAAATACGTCATTTTTTAAGAGTTAAGAAGCATATCCTCATCAACCAAGAAGAGGTTCACTGGCACCAAACTATCAAACCTGGCGATGAATGCCAATTAATTTTCGATGAGGAAGACTATCCTGCAAAAAGAATTTCTTTAGGAAACCCCAATCTTGTAGAAGAAGTCTATCAAGACCAACATTTGATCATTGTCAACAAACCCGAGGGTATGAAAACGCATGGAAATCAGCCTGATGAGGTTGCTCTTCTCAATCATGTCAGCGCCTATGTAGGTCAAACTTGCTATGTCGTTCATAGACTAGACAAAGAAACAAGTGGCCTCGTACTATTTGCAAAAAACCCCTTCATACTTCCTATCTTAAACCGATTATTAGAGAAAAAAGAGATTTCGCGAGAATACTGGGCCTTAGTGGAAGGAAAAACAGAAGCCAAAGAACTGATCTTTCGAGATAAAATCGGGCGTAATCGACATGATCGTAGAAAACGGGTCATCAATCAAAAAAATGGCCAATACGCTGAAACACAGGTAAGTCGATTAAAGAATTTTCAAAACAAAACTAGTCTCGTTCGTTGTAGATTAAAAACAGGGCGAACTCATCAGATTCGGGTTCATCTATCTCACCACGGACATCCAATCCTAGGAGACCCTCTCTACAACCCACACTCAAAAACTAAGAGACTGATGCTACACGCATTCAAACTATCTTTCATTCACCCGTTAACCCTAAATAAATTAAGTTTTACTGCGTTATCAGATACATTTGAAAGAGAATTAAAACAAAATGGATGATTTTATCATCCATTTTGTTTTGATAGAGGCAAAAAAGCAAGACCAGTTGGTCTTGCTTTTATCGACTCAGGAATTATTTAGCAATTTTTGCGAAGTATTCAAGAGTACGTACAAGTTGTGCAGTGTAAGACATTTCGTTGTCATACCATGAAACAACTTTAACCAATTGTTTACCGTCAACGTCAAGAACTTTAGTTTGAGTTGCGTCAAACAATGATCCGTAAGACATACCTACAACGTCTGAAGAAACGATTGGATCTTCAGTGTAACCGTATGATTCGTTAGCTACTGCTTTCATAGCTGCATTTACTTCATCAACAGTAACGTTCTTTTCAAGAACAACTACCAATTCAGTAACTGATCCAGTTGGAGTAGGAACGCGTTGTGCAGCTCCGTCCAATTTACCGTTCAATTCAGGGATAACCAAACCGATTGCTTTAGCAGCACCAGTTGAGTTAGGAACGATGTTAGCAGCACCAGCGCGTGCACGACGAAGGTCACCTTTACGGTGTGGACCGTCAAGGATCATTTGGTCACCAGTGTAAGCGTGGATAGTAGTCATCAATCCTTCAACAACACCGAAGTTATCTTGAAGAGCTTTAGCCATTGGAGCCAAGCAGTTTGTAGTACATGAAGCACCTGAGATAACTGTTTCAGTACCATCAAGAATATCGTGGTTAGTGTTAAATACGACTGTTTTAACATCTGATCCACCAGGAGCAGTGATAACAACTTTCTTAGCACCACCAGCATGCAAGTGTTTTTCTGCAGCTGCTTTAGTAGCAAAGAAACCAGTTGCTTCAAGAACGATTTCTACACCGTCGTTAGCCCAGTCGATTTGTTCTGGATCACGTTCAGCAGAAACTTTGATGAATTTACCGTTAACTTCGAATCCACCTTCTTTAACTTCTACAGTACCGTCGAAACGACCTTGAGTTGTGTCGTATTTCAACAAGTGCGCAAGCATAACTGGATCTGTAAGGTCGTTGATGCGAGTAACTTCAACACCTTCTACGTTTTGGATACGGCGGAAAGCAAGACGACCGATACGTCCGAAACCGTTAATACCAACTTTAACTACCATTAGTGATTTCCTCCTTATGAAAATCATGAAAATTTTATTGTGAAAAGAGTAACTTGAATCACTACAAATCACCTTTCAACAAACCTATTATATAACTATTTGAGTTTAATTGCAAGCGCTGACGTCGATTTTCATTTCAGTTTTATGCTTTTCAAAGACTCTAATTTATCTAAATTACCATAGTCAAAAGTCTTTTGTCCTTTCTCTTTATCATATTTCCAAACTCTTTTTGTCAAATCCTCAAACTCTTATATTTTAGAAAATTATAAAAAGAGACAGGATTACTCCTGCCTCTAGGTTGATAATCAATTACTTAAGACGTCCTGGTCTTTCTTTGTAACCATAGTAAGCATCTTCGATGATTTCTTGCATATGATCAACCATTGGAAGACGTGGGTTTGCAGGTGAACATTGATCTTCATAAGCAAGGAAGGCCAATTCACGTGAATGTTCTTTCCATTCTTTCTCATCAATACCTTGTGCTTTGAAGTTCATTTCGATCCCTACACGCTCACCGAGTTCGTAAACAGCTTTTGCGTAAGATGCAACCCCTTCTTCTGGTGTAGAAGCTGGAAGGCCAAGCATACGAGCGATATCTTGATATTTCTCATCTGCACGGTAGTAGTTGTACTTAGGCCATGTAGCTGTCTTAGCTGGGCGTGTACCATTGTAACGGATAACGTATGGAAGCAAGATTGCATTTGTACGTCCGTGAACTGTGTGGAATTGTGCACCAATCTTGTGAGCCATTGAGTGAGAAATACCTAGGAAGGCATTGGCAAAGGCCATACCAGCAATTGTTGAAGCGTTATGCATTTTCTCACGTGAGTGGAAGTCTGCATTCTTCACTGAGCTTTCCAAGTTTTCGAATACAAGTTTGATAGCTTGAAGAGCAAGACCGTCAGTGTAGTCGCTAGCCATTTGTGATACGTAAGCTTCAGTCGCGTGAGTCAATACGTCCATACCAGTATCAGCAGCAACAAATCCAGGAATTGTCAATACCAAAGCAGGGTCTACGATTGCCACAGTTGGTGTCAATGAGTAGTCAGCGATTGGGTATTTACGGTTGTTTGCTTTATCAGAGATAACGGCAAATGGAGTTACTTCAGATCCTGTACCAGATGTAGTTGGGATCGCGATGAATTTAGTCTTCTTACCAAGCAATGGGAATTTGAAGGCACGTTTACGGATATCCATGAATTTTTGTACAAGGTCACGGAAGTCCACTTCTGGCTGCTCGTAGAAAAGCCACATTACTTTAGCAGCATCCATTGGTGATCCACCACCAAGAGCGATGATTGTATCTGGTTTGAATGAACGCATGATTTCTGTACCACGTTCAACAGTTGTGATATCTGGATCTGGCTCTACATCTGCAAAGATTTGGTAAACAACCTTATTGCGACGAAGGTCAAGTTGTTCGATGATACGATCAAGGAAACCAAGTTCTACCATAGCGTGGTCTGTAACGATCATGACACGCTCAACGTCACGACATTTTTGAAGGTATTGAATTGAATCACGTTCAAAGTATGTTTTTGAAGGAAGTTTCATCCATTGCATGTTATTTCTCCGTCTTCCGACTTTTTTGATGTTCAAGAGGTTAATGGCGCTAACGTTATCCCCAACTGAGTTACGTCCGTAAGAACCACATCCGAGTGTCAATGATGGCAAGAAGGCATTATAAACGTCTCCGATACCACCGAAAGTAGAAGGTGAGTTACAGATAACACGAATAGCTTTAACAGCTTTACCAAATTCTTTAGTCAATTCTTCATCAGCAGTATGGATAGCAGCTGAGTGTCCGAGACCGTTAAATTCAACCATTTGACGAGCTTTATTAATTCCGTCTTCACGGTTTTCAGATTTCAAAACTGCGATAACTGGTGACAATTTTTCACGAGTCAATGGCTCGTTTTCACCAACTTCTTTACATTCTGCCGCAAGAATGTTTGTTCCTTCCGGAACACTAAATCCTGCTTGTTCTGCAATCCAAGTTGCTGGTTTCCCAACGATATCAGCGTTCAATTTTGCACCAGCACAGTTTTTGCTGTTTGCTTTCACGCCGAAGCAGAACTCTTCAAGAAGAGCTTTTTCTTTTTTGTTTACAAAGTAAGTGTGGTAAGATTTGAATTCTTTGACAAATTCATCGTAAATTTCTTTATCAATGATAACCGCTTGTTCAGATGCACAGACCATACCGTTATCAAATGATTTAGACATTACGATATCGTGAGCAGCTTGGCGGATATTAGCTGATTTTTCAACATAAGCTGGAACGTTTCCGGCACCTACCCCAAGAGCTGGTTTTCCACATGAGTATGCAGCTTTAACCATGGCATTACCACCTGTTGCAAGGATTGTTGCAACGCCTTCGTGGTTCATAAGTGCACTAGTTGCTTCCATAGATGGTTCAGTAATCCACTGCACACAGTTTTCAGGAGCTCCTGCTTTAATCGCTGCATCACGCACGATTTGAGCTGCATGAGCTGATGATTCTTGAGCTGATGGGTGGAATGCAAAGACAATCGGATTACGAGTCTTCAAAGAAATCAAAGCTTTAAAGATTGCTGTTGAAGTAGGGTTAGTTGTTGGAGTAATCCCACAAACAACACCTACCGGTTCAGCAATCAGAGTCAATCCTGTTACATCATCTTCTTCGATAACACCAACTGTTTTAGTGTGGCGCATGTTGTTTACTACGTGCTCACAAGCAAACAAGTTCTTAGTCGCTTTGTCTTCAAAGACACCACGACCAGTTTCTTCAAATGCATGAAGAGCAAGTTCTCCGTGTGCGTCAAGCGCTGCAACTGAAGCTTTTGCTACGATATAATCGACTTGATCTTGGTCGAGTTTACGCATTTCTTCAAGAGCAACCAAAGCCTTTTGCACCAAACCGTCGACATGCTTTTCAGCTGCGAGTTTCTTTTCCTCTGGTGTTACAGTTTTTTTATCAGCCATATTTTCCTCCATAGCTTTCAAGGATTGTAAGTCCTTTGTTAATTTTTTCACAATGTTATTATAACTCTTTTTTTAAAAATTGTAAACAGTTTCATAGAAATTTCACAAACTTTTTTTAGTTGTTTGTGAAAACATTTTCACATACGCCTACACATAAACTTTTACGCTCATACTTTGTGAAAAATTCTATAAAACTTTTATTTTTCACAAACTCGATTGTAAGATGGCATTGGAAGAGGTTCTAATTTCCATGTAAGCGCTTTCTGCGCCTGCGATATAATACCTCCTCTTAGAGGAGGTTATTGCGCTTGTTGAAAGAGCCCTTGTTTAAAGTCACCTTCGTAGACAACTTCTTGCTCGGTAGTTAGTTTACCTTTCCCTTCAGCTTGTCCATTTACGAAGTCACCTTCATAAACCCAGCCATCCTTAGCTTGGTAGGTTCCTTTCCCATTAAATGCGCCATTTTTAAATTCACCGGTGTAGGTATCCCCATTTGAGAAGGTCAATGTTCCCTGACCATTCATTTTCCCACGGACGATGCTTCCGTCATACACTAGTGAATCACCATCCAGTTTTAAGCCTCCTTGTTTAGGCATATTTCCTACAAATACAAGAATGGCACAAAGAACTATGACTACTACAGTCGCAATTTCTAAACGAGGACGAGTTATATAGACACTGTATTTATCATAGAGTTTTTTTAAATTATCCATTTTTTGCCTCATTTTCTAAACGTGCTAGCCAAGATTGGCAACCAGCTAAAACTCGATTATAAGTTTCATCAAAATCACCTGTATACCATGGATCTGGAACACTTTCAGAAGCGAATGCCTCTATCTTATGATGATGTTCCTGAGGACACATCCGAGTCAAGTCAAGAAGATTCGATTCGTCCATCCCAATGATATAATCAAAATATTCTAAATCATCCTTAGAGATTTGTTGCGATGTTTTTGATGAATCATAAGGAATACCGTGAGTTTTAAAGATTTTCTGAGTCCCTTTGTGAATTGGATTGCCGTGTTCCCAAGAAGAAGTTGCTCGACTTTCAATCTCATAATCATCGGTTAAAGATTTCATCACAAATTCTGCCATCGGGCTTCGGCAAATATTACCAAGGCAAACAAAAACAACCTTTTTCATCATTGCTCCTCATTATCATAGAAAAACGGGAATGAGATCCACCCCGTTTTATTCTTCAATCGCGCTTTCGCCGTCAACAACTGTACCTTCAGGTGTAACAGCTTCTTTGACTGGCAAAACTGTTCTAATTGCGCCTAATTCAAAAGTCAAGTAAACTCCATCTACATCAAGTACAATCGTTTTGTTTTCAGTGTCAACTTCGTCGACTGTACCGTAGAGACCCCCGATAGTGATTACTTCGTAGCCTTTTTGAAGTTTGTTGAGGCTCTCCATACGTTTTTCAGCTTGTTTCTTTTGAGAACGTTGCATGAAGAACATCAAGCCGAACATCAAAACAAGCATAATCAAGAATGTTAAATTCCCACCCATTATTTTTTACTCCTTTGTAATTCAGATAAAACTACTATATCAAATTTCACTTGTTTTTACAAGATTATACCCTGGTTTTGGGGCAATAAAAAACCAGAGCAAAGCTCTGATTTTTCTTACTTCAAGTTGTTTACAATTTCAACTAAGTTTTCAACTGTAAATCCATATTCTGCTAAAACTTTTGAAGCTGGAGCAGACGCACCAAAGGTATCAATACCGAGAACCGCTCCATCAAGACCGACGTATTTATACCAGTTTTGAGTTGCTCCCATTTCGACTGCTACACGGCGACGAACTACATTTGGTAAGATTTCTTCTTTATAGGCTGCATCTTGCGCGTCAAATACATCTGTAGATGGCATGCTGACTACGCGAACTTTTCCACCTTGACTTGCCAATTCTTTAGCAGCTGCTACTGCTAAGTTCACTTCTGAACCTGTTGCAATCAAGATAGTGTCAAAATCTGCTGCATTTTCATATACAACGTAAGCACCTTTCGCAACCTTCTCAAAGTCTGTTCCTTCCTCAACCGTCAAGTTTTGACGAGTCAAGACAAGGGCAGTTGGTGTTTTCTCACTCTTCACTGCAAGGTACCAAGCAGCTTGAGTCTCACGCGCATCTGCTGGACGGAAAACATTGAGGTTTGGAATTGCACGAAGTCCTGCCAAGTGTTCAATCGGCTCATGAGTTGGTCCATCTTCACCAACTGCGATTGAATCGTGAGTAAAGACATAGGTTACAGGAAGACCTTGTAGGGCTGACAAACGAACTGCCGCTTTAAGGTAATCTGAGAATACGAAGAATGTTCCGCCATAAACACGAAGTCCACCGTGAAGAGCCATTCCGTTTAAGACTGTACCCATAGCAAATTCACGAACACCAAATTGGATATTACGGTTCAAGCGATTTGCATCGTCCTGTAGTCCGTCAGTTTTGATGTAAGTCATATTTGAATGTGCAAGGTCAGCTGATCCACCAAGGAAGGTTGGCAATTTAGCAGCCACTACATTCAAGGCATCCTGACTTGAGTTACGAGTTGCTTGAGAGAAACCATTTTCTAGAGCTGGGAAGTCTTCTGGAGTCACCTCAACTGGATCACGTCCGTCAATAATTGCTTCCACTTCTGCTGCGAGTTCTGGATGAGCTTCTTTATAATCTGCAACTAGTTTTGTCCATGCTTCATATGCTGATGCACCTCGGTCCGCAACATTTTCTTTGAAATCAGCATAAACTTCTGCTGGAATTTCAAATGGTTCATAGTTCCAACCAAGTGCTTGGCGAGTTGCTGCAGTTTCATCTGCTCCAAGAGGGGCACCGTGTACGGCATTGGTTCCTTGTTTGTTTGGAGAACCATAACCAATAACAGTTTTCACTTCAATCAAAGATGGTTTTCCTGAAGCCTTAGCTTCTTCGATTGCAGCATGAATCGCTTCTAAGTCTGTTCCATCTTCTACCAAGGCTGTATGCCAACCATAAGCATTATAACGATCACGAACGCTTTCTGTGAATGAATCTTTTGTCTCGCCATCCAAGTTGATATCATTTGAATCATAAAGAACAACCAACTTGTCAAGCTTTTGCAAGCCTGCATAAGAAGCAGCTTCGCTTGAGACACCTTCCATCAAGTCACCATCTCCACAGACAACGTAAGTGTAGTGGTCAAAGATGTTATAGCCTTCGCGGTTGTACTTAGCCGCAAGGAAACGTTCTGCTTGTGCAAAACCTGTCGCGGTCGCAATCCCTTGTCCTAGAGGACCTGTTGTTGCATCTACCCCTGCTGTATGACCAAATTCTGGGTGACCTGGAGTTTTAGAGCCCCATTGACGGAAGCTCTTCACTTCGTCCATGCTCACATCTTCAAATCCAGAGAGATGAAGAAGGGCGTAGAGGAGCATTGAACCATGACCTGCTGAAAGAATAAAGCGGTCACGGTTAATCCAGTTTGGTTGAGCTGGATTGATACGAAGTTCTTTAGTGAATAGGCTGTA
The DNA here is from genome assembly GCF_000411475.1 of Streptococcus sp. HPH0090. Classification (GTDB taxonomy): domain Bacteria; phylum Bacillota; class Bacilli; order Lactobacillales; family Streptococcaceae; genus Streptococcus. Next base: position 11,796 of record NZ_KE150466.1, read on the forward strand.
TGCCATCGGTGCAGCTCCCATAACCACTCCTGGGTGACCTGAGTTCGCTTTATTGATAGCGTCAATACCTAGAAAACGAATCGCATTAACAGATAGATTTGACATAGAATTTCCTTTCTCTTTGAGGTGATAAGTATACCACTCATCCTATTTTACTATTATATGAAAAAATACCTAGAATAGCAATAAAACAATTTACTATAAAATGACTCAGCCGATTAAACTAATTTCTAGTCGCTTGATAAAAAGGCAATAATTTTTCAAAAGTTTGGTCCAGTTCATCTAAAACTGTATCTAGAGTTTCTTCATCAGTGACTGGAACATCCGCTTTTATTAATACTTTGCGAATCTCTTGGTTAGATAACTGTTGTCTCAAAAGTTGTCTATTCTCCTCAGTAGCCTGCACTCTATAACTCTCATCGTTTTTCTGAACCCAATAATAGATTCCCTCAACTACTGGCACATCCAAAACTTTAGCCTGTTTTGATAAGGTAGCTTCATCTTTCTTTCTCTCTATAAAACTAACTTCCAAAGAAATACCCCAACTATTCTGATTCCCATACAAACGAAGAGCCATCATGGGTTCTGTTATTTGTCCCTCTCGCTGTAAATAAGCCCAAAAATGGGGACGTAATCTCTGTGCTTGGTTCATCCATTGACTAGTTTGGTGTAACTGCCAATCAGAGTGTCTAGCTTGAAAGCACTTAGCTATGTGAGTAAATGACTTTCGTGCCTCTTGCCCTTTTTTACGCAATACAAGCATTTTCTCCCTATCATCCCCAGCCTTGTCGGGATTCCGATACTGTTCTCCTTGATATGCAAGGTAGTCCTCTATTTCTTTCATTTGCTTCCTTCTTTAGTGAGAAAAAAATCAGGAAAAACCTGATTTTTTATTTATCTTATTCTGTATCAACTACAACGTAACGGTTTGGTTCGTCACCTTCAGAATAACTCGTTACACCTTCCATTCGTGAGATGATACGATGGATAATTTTACGCTCGCTACTTGACATTGGATCTGTCATCTGACTACGTCCTTCTTCCAAGACACGTGTAGCCAATTTCTGTGCGTAACTCTGCAAGACTTCTGCACGATGTTCCACATAATCATTCACATTGATCGTGATGTAGAAAGTTTTTGAATAACGGTTATAAAGGTAATTTTGTGCCAAAAGTTGAAGAGATTTCAAAACTTTACCATGATAACCAATAATACGACCTGGCTCATTTGTGTCAATTTGCATATTGATAGAGCGGCGGTTAGAGGTACTAGAAATAGTTCCCTCAACATCCATATCATCGATGATTGCTTGAACATAGTTGGTTACTTCTTCAACAACCTTTTCAGTGTCATAAGTTGGTTCGACTTTCAAACCAAGGTTTTCTAAATCGCTACTTTGTTCTTCGTCAGCATTTTCTTGAGTTTCTTCAGGTTCCAATTCTTTTAAAACAGCAATATGCCCTGTTTCCTCTAAAATCGTACTTGCTTCTTTATCGTTTTTAAGAATTTCAGCCTTGACTTCTTCAGAAATTTCTTGCCCTTCTTCTTCGATTTTCTTGATAGCTGCAACTACATGCCCCAAGTCAACTGTCGCTTCACTGACTGTTTTTACTGGGTCATTTTGATCATTAATTTCTTTTGGAACGCCTTTGATAGCCTGCTGATTTGCTTTTACAACAGTAGTCTCACTAATTGCTTCAATATCAACTTGAGCTGGTTTCTTTCCGAAAAGTCCAAATAATCCTTTTTTCTCTTTCGAAACAACTTTGATATGAGCTTTCATTCTCGGAATATTTAATTCATTCAATCCTTTTTGGATTGCTTCTTCAACAGTTGAACCTGTAAATAATACCATTATCAGATTTCTCCTTACTTTTTCTTTTTCTGTGCTTTCTTCAGAGCTTTTCTTTTCTTAGCTTCTAGATCTCTTTTAGCCTTCACATCTGCTTCACGCTCTTCAATGATTTTGAAGGGGTTGTTCAAAAGGTAAGTTTGCAATACTTGATAAGCGTTTGAAACCGTCCAATAAAGAGCAACACCGCTTGGTGCAGACATTGCAAAAAAGAAGATGATGACAGGCATTCCATACATCATAGCTGTCATTGCACCATTTTTTTCAGGTAAGGCTTTGTTTGAAAGCCAACTACTGAAGAAAGTGAATAAGGCAGCTAAAATTGGTAATACCAAAGTAGTGTCAACTCCACCTAGATTGAACCACAAAAAATGGCCAGTCTTCAAAAAATCTACGTACGATAAAGCTTGGAAAAGGGCCAATAGAATTGGCATTTGAATCAAAAGTGGCCAAAACGATGCAGATTGCTTAATTCCCAATTCTTTAAATAGTTTGCGTGTTTCCTGATCTAGCTTAGTGCGACTTTCCATATCGCGACCTGGATAACGTTCGCGCAATTCTTTTATACGAGGCTGCGCTTCTTGCATTTTTCTGGATGCTACCATTTGCGTTTGAAAGACCGGTAATAAGATTGTTCGAATCAAGACTGTGAAAATAATGATCCCTAAACCAATACTTACATTAAAGGACAAAAAACGAATGGTTTCAGCAAAAAAATAAACAAGTTTACTCCAAAAATCTGCCGAGTCAGCAGAGACTTCACTAGTTGCACAAGCAGTCATTACCAACAAGGACAAACCTAGTACACTAGTCAACTGTAATTTCTTCTTCACTCCTATTTCCTTCCTGGTATATCTTTGCTAATCTCAAAACATGAAGTAGGTTTTTTTCGATTTCTGCATATTCTAGAGTTTCAACACCTTTTCGAGCAATGACAACAAAGTCTACATTATCAACTATCTGATGACTGTTTTCAATCAAAACATGTCGAATTCTTCGCTTGATTTGATTTCTTGTTACAGCATTTCCTAACTTCTTACTAACTGATAAACCTACTCGAAAATGTTGTTGTTGGTTTTCTAATCGATAAATAACAAATTTTCGATTAGCTACACTTTCTCCCTCTTTAAATATGGCATCGAAATCTTTCTCTTTTTTTACACGAAAGCTTTTTCTCAAAAATCATACTCCATCTAATAAAACTACTACTATTATACCATAAAATTTCAAAAAGCCAATCATAGCAAGGTTTCAAGCTATTTGTGCTGCAAAAAAATGACCATTTAAAAAATGAATGGCCAGAATCAATGAGAATTTACTACTTTTTCCTGAGTAAAAAACAAAAGTCACTCCAAGGAGTGACTTTTGTCGGAGATTATTATGAAAAAGTTTAGAATTCTATTAAATAAAGTTAGGAGGTCTTTATTTAATGATTATAGTATACATACTCATCCTTAAATTGAACTTAAAGTTCCTCTTTTTTCTTTAATTTTTAAAACTATGGATTGGAGCAGGTATCTGACCACCACGAGAAATAAAATCTACTGATGAAGCCCCGTTGACTTTCATAACCGGAGCAGTACCTAAAAGACCACCAAACTCAATCATATCTCCCTCTTTTCCTTTAGGGATAATACGAACTGCCGTTGTTTTCATATTGATAACTCCGATAGCAGCTTCATCTGCAATCATAGCCGCAATCGTTTCAGCAGGGGTATCCGCAGGAATGGCAATCATATCTAAACCGACTGAACAAATAGCGGTCATGGCTTCTAATTTTTCAAGGTTTAGGGAACCATTCTGTACGGCAGCAATCATGCCTTCGTCTTCAGAAACTGGGATAAAGGCACCTGAAAGACCACCGACTTGGTTACAAGCCATAACACCACCTTTTTTAACCTGATCATTCAAAAGTGCTAGGGCTGCAGTTGTTCCATGAGTTCCAACTGTTTCCAATCCCATTTCCTCAAGAACACGTGCCACAGAATCGCCAACTGCTGGAGTTGGGGCCAAGCTCAAATCAACGATTCCAAAATCAACTCCGAGACGCTCACTAGCCATTTGACCAACTAATTGACCAATACGGGTAATCTTGAAAGCTGTCTTTTTAACAGTTTCAGCAACTACATCAAAGCTTTCCCCACGAACCTTTTCCAAGGCACGTTTGACAACACCTGGACCTGAAACACCAACATTAATAATAACATCAGCTTCACCAACTCCATGAAAGGCTCCTGCCATAAAAGGGTTGTCCTCAACTGCATTGGCAAAAACGACTAGCTTCGCAGCTCCCATTTCTGAAAGCTCAGCTGTTTCCTTGATAATTCGGCCCATATCTGCTACAGCAGTCATATTGATCCCTGACTTAGTTGAACCTATATTGACAGAAGAGCAAACCTTATCTGTCTCTGCTAGAGCACGTGGAATAGAATTTATTAGAATTTCATCACCTTTTTGGTAACCTTTTTGTACCAAGGCAGAAAAACCTCCAATAAAATCTACTCCAATTTTTTTAGCAGCTCTATCCAAAGCTTTAGCCAACACTACATAATCTGTCGCATCCGTAGCCGCGCCAATTAAGGAGATTGGAGTTACCGATACTCGCTTATTTACAATGGGAATCCCCAGTTCAGCGGCAATTTCATCACCGACAGCAACTAAGTTAGATGCCTTTGTAGTAATTTTTTCATAAATTTTATCTGCAGCCTTATTAATATCTGGATCGATACAATCAAGAAGAGAAATTCCCATTGTAATTGTTCTGATATCAAAATTCTGCTCTTCAATCATTGAGATTGTTTCTGTGACTTGTCTAATATCCATACACGCCTCCTAGATATTATACATAGCATCAAAAATTGCAGCACTCTGAATATTGATTTTGACATTCAAAGTCTGACCAAAAGCCTCAAACTCATTTCTCAAATGAGTAAAATCTTGTTTTTCTTCACTAGATACCACAGCCATCATTGTGAAGAACTCGTCCAATACAGTTTGTGAAATATCATCAATATTTAATCCTAATTCAGCAATCTTAGTTGCAACACCTGCAACAATCCCACCTTTATCTTTTCCAACTACAGTTATGATAGCTTTCATATCGACCCTCCATTTTTAAACTATAGAAAATCTAATTTTGTAATTTTCTTTTTTTCAGTATAGCATATTTACAACAAAAAAACTAAAAAACGCCTGCTTACGAAATTGTTCTTAAAAGAAAAACAATTTCGTAAACAAGCGTCTACCCGACCATCTTATGATGAGTGTTCCCGCTAGGACAAAAGTCCTAGCGGTAGACCAGAGCTAGACTAAGAGCACAAGGCTCCATCATCATAACACTCAACAAAATTGATGATTTTATACTAATTCGATGATTGCCATTGGCGCTGCATCACCACGACGTGGTTCAGTTTTAAGGATACGAGTGTATCCACCGTTACGGTCTGCGTAACGAGGTGCGATTTCTGAGAACAATTTTTGAAGTGCTGTAGTAGAAGTGTACTTGTCAGTTGCTTCATCATAGTTTTCAGATGCGATTTCATTACGTACGAAAGCAGCAGCTTGACGACGTGCATGCAAATCACCACGTTTACCTAGAGTAATCATTTTTTCAACAGTTTTACGGATTTCTTTAGCACGAGCTTCAGTTGTCACGATTGATTCGTTGATCAAAAGGTCAGTTGTCAAATCGCGAAGCATTGCTTTACGTTGTGAGCTAGTGCGTCCTAGTTTACGGTAAGCCATGTATTCCTCCTTTATTTATCTTTTAATCCAAGACCCAAATCAATGAGTTTGAGTTTCACTTCTTCCAAACTCTTGCGTCCAAGATTTCTTACTTTCATCATCTCTGCTTCAGATTTTTCTGTCAAATCATGCACAGTATTGATACCAGCACGTTTCAAACAGTTATATGAGCGTACAGATAAGTCAAGTTCCTCAATCGTACGTTCCAAAATACGGTCGTCCGATTCAGTATCAGCTTCTTTCATCACTTCTGCAGATTTAGCAATCTCTGTAAGATTTGTAAACAAATCAAGATGTTCTGTCAAAATGCGTGCTGAAAGCCCTAAAGCATCTTCTGGAATAATAGTTCCATTTGTCAAGATTTCAAGGGTTAATTTGTCGAAACCATCATTGCTTCCTACACGAGCAGGTTCAACTTGATAGTTAACTTTTGTAACTGGTGTATAAATAGAATCTACAGCAAGTGTTCCAACTGGTGCATTATCTTTCTTGTTTTCATCTGCAGGTACATATCCACGACCACTGTTTACAGTCATAGTCGCTTTAAATGAAGCACCTTCTCCGATTGTGAAAAGATAATGATCTGGATTTACGATTTCGATATCACTATCAGTCAAAATGTCTCCAGCTGTAACTTCAGCAGGTCCTTCAACATCAAGTTCAATAGTCTTTTCGTCTTTTACATATGATTTAACTGCAATCCCTTTAATGTTCAGAATGATTTGCATCACATCTTCGCGAACACCTGGAATTGTATCAAACTCATGTAATACTCCATCGATATCGATAGATGTAACAGCTGCCCCTGGAAGAGAAGCAAGAAGTACACGACGAAGAGAGTTACCAAGTGTTGTACCGTATCCACGTTCTAGTGGTTCGATTACAAACTTGCCATAATCTTTATTTTCATCAATTTTTGTTATATTTGGTTTTTCAAACTCGATCATTTAGTTACTCCCTCTTAAACGAAAAGCAGTGTAAAGGTAATGATTATACACGGCGACGTTTTGGAGGACGAGCACCATTGTGTGGCACTGGAGTCACATCACGAATTGCTGTTACTTCAAGACCAGCGGCAGCAAGAGCACGAATAGCTGACTCACGACCAGAACCTGGACCTTTTACAGTAACTTCAACTGATTTAAGACCGTGTTCTTGTGCAGATTTAGCAGCAGCTTCTGAAGCCATTTGAGCAGCAAATGGTGTAGATTTACGGGAACCTTTAAAACCAAGAGCACCAGCTGATGACCAAGCGATTGCATTACCATGCACATCAGTAATCATAACAATAGTGTTATTAAATGTAGCGTGAATATGAGCAATACCAGATTCGATATTCTTTTTCACACGACGTTTACGTGTTGGTTTAGCCAAGACTTTTACCTCCTATATTATTTTTTCTTACCAGCAATCGCAACAGCTTTACCTTTACGAGTGCGAGCATTGTTTTTAGTGTTTTGTCCACGGACAGGAAGTCCACGACGGTGACGGATACCACGGTATGAACCGATTTCCATCAAACGTTTGATGTTCAAGTTTACTTCACGACGAAGGTCACCTTCAACTTTAATTGCATCAACTTCACGACGGATAGCATCTTCTTGATCTGATGTAAGGTCGCGAACGCGAATATCTTCTGAAATTCCAGCAGCTGCTAAGATTTTCTTAGATGTTGCAAGTCCGATACCATAGACATAAGTCAATGAGATAACTACACGTTTGTCATTTGGAATGTCAACTCCAGCAATACGAGCCATGTTTTCTCCTTTCTATCTTATCCTTGACGTTGTTTGTGTTTTGGATTTGCTGGGCAAATTACCATAACACGGCCATTACGACGAATTACTTTACAGTATTCGCAAATTGGTTTGACCGATGGTCTTACTTTCATTTCTTATCCCTCCAAGTTTTTCGATTATTTAAAGCGGTAAGTGATACGTCCACGTGTCAAGTCATATGGACTCATTTCAACAGTAACACGATCTCCCGCTAAAATACGAATATAGTTTTTACGAATTTTACCAGAAACTGTTGCTAAAATCTGATGTCCATTTTCAAGTTCAACCGTAAACATTGCATTCGGCATTGTATCGACTACTTTGCCTTCAACTTCAATCACATCGTCTTTTGCCACGCAAAAGTACCTCCCTAAATTTCGATTTGATGCCTCTAGACACAGAGACAACAATTATAAGTCAGACTAACTCAGTATAACATTTGTCAAGACATTTTGCAAGTCTGAAAAACGCTTTTATTTCAAATTTGTCAATACCTTTTCGATATCTTTAAAAACATCATCGATATCTTGGTTACCTTCGATATCATGTACTAGACCTTTAGCACGATAGTGAGCAATGATTGGTTCACCTTGGGCAATATTAACATCCAAACGACGTTTTACTGTCTCAGGTTTATCATCTTCACGTTGGTAGTAATCTTCCTCTTTGTAATCAACTGGTGGATTGAATACTTTATGGAAAGTTTCTCCAGTTTCACGGTGAATGATACGACCACTCAAACGTTCAAGTAGGCATGATGGATCTACTTCGATGTTAATAACACCTTCAAGTTCAATTCCAAGTTCAGACAATGTTTTGTCTAAGGCATGAGCTTGCTCAATTGTACGTGGATATCCATCCAACAAGAAACCAGTTTCTTTAATATCATCTTGAGAAAGACGTTCTTTAACAATTCCATTTGTAACTTCATCTGGAACCAACTCGCCTTTGTCAATATATGACTTAGCTAGCACACCCATTTCAGTTTGGTTAGCCATTGCTTCACGGAACATATCACCTGTTGAGATGTGGGCAACGTGAAATTGTTCAACAATTTTCGCTGCTTGTGTCCCCTTACCTGCACCAGGTAAACCCATAATCAAAAGATTCATGATTCATACTCCTTTTTTATTTTTAAATAGAAGCAAAAATTCATTTCAACTCCTATTTAAAAACAAAATAGAAGAGAGGAGATAAAAATCCGACTAGGTCTCTGATTTTTACACTCCACTCTCTGAGCAATAGTGAATTTTATTTTCTATTACAATTATTCTGTTGTATCTAAGAAACCAACATACTTACGTTTCAATAGATATCCTTCCAATTGTTTAATTCCTTCAATACCTGTAGAGATAATGATGAGCAAACTTGTTCCCCCAAAAGCAACAACCTCTGAAAGACCAAATAAATCTTTAGCTACGATAGGTAAGATAGAAATAACACCTAGGAAGAGAGATCCGACAGTTGCGAGGCGACGAAGAAGTTTTGACATGTACTCTTCTGTCCCTTTACCTGGACGGACACCATGGATATAAGCTCCACTCTTTTGTAAATTCTCTGCAGCTTTCTCTGGATTAATCTGTACAAATGTATAGAAGAATGTAAAGAGAATAATCAACAGAGCATACAAAGCAACACCTGAAGGAGTTGATGTAGATACCAACTCTTGAGCTGTTTTTACCCACTCCCAGTTGAGACCAGATGCACTTACAAATTGTAAGATTGCTGCCGGCGCTGCTGTAATGGAGCTGGCAAAGATAACTGGGATAACCCCAGCAGGGTTAATCTTCAAAGGAAGATACGAACTTGATGGTGCACCTTGAGCTACCTTTGTATACTGAATTGGAATCTTGTATTTAGCTTGTTCAACGTAAGTTGTAAAGTAAACAATCAACAAAACAGCAACGATTAAGATGGCAACGAAAATAAGAGACGATGTCAAACGACTGCTTGGTACATTGACAAAGTAATCCACATAGATGCCTTTAATCATATCAGGAATTGAAGCAACAATCCCTGCAAAGATAATCATTGAAACACCATTCCCGTATCCCTTATCTGTGATTTGCTCTCCCAACCAGGTCACAATCATGCTTCCTGCTGTTAAAATTCCACCAATTATAAGGAAAACTTGTGGTGTAAGTGGTACAGTCAAAAGTTTAGCTCCAGACAGAGCGTTAAATCCAGCAGTAATCCCGACTGATTGAACAAATGCAAGCACAAGCGCAATGTATCGAGTCGCTTGGTTTAACTTTCTACGACCAACTTCCCCCTGTTTGCCCCACTCTACAAACTTTGGTAATAAATCCATTTGCAAGAGTTGGACGACGATTGATGCTGTGATGTAAGGACTAACCCCAAGCGCAAAAACTGAGAAATTTTTCATGGCATTCCCTGACACCAAGCTCAACATATTCAAGAAGGATAGTCCACTCAAAGCGTTCAAGCTATTTGCATTTACCCACGGTACAGTGATGCTAGTACCGATACGAAATACAAATACGATAAAAATTGTAAATAGAATTTTTGATCGAACTTGTTTAACTTTGAATGCTTCTCTCAATAATTTAAAAAACATAGGTCACCTCACTTAGATGACTTCAACTGAACCACCTTTAGCAGTGATAGCTTCTTCAGCTGATTTAGAGAATTTAGCAGCTTTAACAGTCAACTTCTTAGTCAACTCACCGTTACCAAGAATCTTGATACCTGATTTTTCAGATTTAACAATTCCTGATTCTACAAGTACCACTGGAGTTACTTCAGCACCGTCATCAAAGGCGTTCAATTGATCAAGGTTTACAATCGCATATTCTTTAGCGTTGATGTTAGTAAATCCACGTTTTGGAAGACGACGGAACAATGGAGTTTGTCCACCTTCAAAACCAAGGCGTACTCCGCCACCGCTACGAGCTTTTTGACCTTTTTGACCACGACCAGATGTTTTACCGTTACCTGATGAAGTACCACGACCAACACGGTTACGAGTTTTACGAGAACCTTCTGCAGGTTTCAATTCATGAAGTTTCATTATATATTTTCTCCTCTTTTGTAAAATGCTAGCGCCGATAAGAGAGAAAAGGTTGTCTCTCCTATCAACTCGCCTATACTGAGTCATCTAAGATGACTATATCTAGTTTTAGGGGATGGTCTTATGCACATCCCCTAAAATTTTATTAGTTTACTTCTTCAACTGTTACCAAGTGAGATACTGCAGTGATCATACCACGGATAGCAGCGTTATCTTCTTTAATAACAGAGCTGTTCAATTTGCCAAGTCCAAGTGCTACAACAGTTTTACGTTGTGATGGAATGCGTCCGATTGGAGACTTAGTCAAAGTAATTTTAATTTGAGCCATTTTATCCCCTTTCTTATGCCAAATCAGAAACTGAAATACCACGAAGGGCAGCAACTTCTTCAGCGCGTTTCAATTGTTTCAAACCTTCAACAGTTGCACGAACAATGTTGATTGGAGTGTTAGAGCCAAGTGATTTAGATGTAATATCTGCCACACCTGCCAATTCCACAACGGCACGAACTGCACCACCTGCGGCAACTCCAGAACCTTCTACAGCTGGTTTCAACAATACTTTAGCTCCACCGAATTCTGAAAGAACTTCATGTGGGATTGTTGTTCCAACCATAGGAACTTCGATCAAGTTTTTCTTAGCATCTTCTACTGCTTTGCGGATTGCTTCTGGAACTTCTTGAGCTTTACCAGTACCAAATCCTACACGACCATTGCGGTCACCAACAACTACAAGAGCTGCGAAACGAAGACGACGTCCACCTTTAACAACTTTTGTAACACGGTTAACAGCAACTACGCGTTCTTCAAGTTCTACTGCATTGTCTTTAAATGCCATTTTCTAGTGTCCTCCTATTAGAATTTCAATCCGTTTTCACGAGCTGCATCAGCCAAAGCTTTCACACGTCCGTGATATAGATATCCACCGCGGTCGAACACCACTTCTGAAATACCTTTAGCACTTGCACGTTCTGCAACGAGTTTACCGACAGCAACGGCTTGTTCAGTTTTAGTTCCTTTTGAAACTTCTTTGTCAAGAGTTGAAGCACTTGCGAGCGTTACACCCGCTACGTCATCAATCACTTGAGCGTAGATGCCTGTATTAGAACGGAATACGTTCAAACGTGGGCGATCAGCAGTTCCAGAGAGTTTTCCGCGAACGCGACGGTGGCGTTTTTGGCGGAGTTTGTTTTTATCTGGTTTAGAAATCACAGTTTTCACCTCTTTAATTTTAAATCGTGTGCTATGCACTAAGTTGGTAATGAGGTTGGTGGTTGAAAATCAACCACTCAACATTATTTACCAGTTTTACCTTCTTTAAGACGAACATATTCGCCAACGTAACGGATACCTTTACCTTTGTATGGTTCTGGTGAACGAAGGCTACGTACGTAAGCAGCTGTTTGACCAACTTTTTCTTTTGAAATTCCGCTGATAACGATAGTCGTTGGGTTTGGAAGTTCAAAAGTAATTCCTTCTGGAGCTTCAACTTCGTCTGGATGTGATTTACCAACAGCCAAAACAAGTTTGTTTCCTTGAAGTTGTGCACGGTAACCAACCCCACGCATTTCAAGTTCTTTCTTGAATCCTTCTGAAACACCAATAACCATGTTGTTCAAAAGTGCACGAGTAGTTCCGTGGATAGTTTTCATTTCTTTTGAATCGTTTGGACGGTGAAGAGTTACTTCAGTACCTTCCACACGGATTTCAATATCTTTTGAGAACTCACGAGTAAGTTCTCCTTTAGGTCCTTTTACAGTTACAACGTTGTCATTGTTAGTGAGTTCAACACCAGCAGGCAACACGATAACTTTATTACCAATACGTGACATGTTTTTATTCTCCTGTTAAATTGTCAGGCCATAAAGGCCAGTTTTCACGGGGTTAAATCGATTTCTCGATTTAAAGGAATATTTAGATTTCAATTTCAAAGTGAATCTAGGCATCGTCTCGCAGGCATAACTTTTGGTTAGGCTAGAGACGATAACGAAGAGTCACAAAGAAATTGGGAGCTAAATATTACCAAACGTAAGCGATAACCTCACCACCAACATTCTTTTGGCGAGCTTCTTTATCAGTAAGCAAACCTTCAGAAGTTGAAAGGATAGCAATTCCAAGTCCGTTAAGAACTTTTGGAAGATCTTCACGTTTTTTGTAGACACGAAGTCCTGGTTTAGAAACGCGTTTCAAGTTAGTGATAACTCGTTCACCGTTTGCTCCGTATTTAAGGAATACACGGATGATGCCTTGTTTGTCATCTTCGATGATTTCTACGTTCTTAACAAAACCTTCGCGTTTAAGGATTTCAGCAATCCCTTTTTTGATGTTTGATGCAGGTACTTCAAGTACTTCGTGTTTTGCTTGGTTAGCGTTACGAATACGAGTTAGGAAGTCTGCGATTGGGTCAGTCATAACCATTTTATTTTTCTCCTCTTACTAGTAGTTTGCAAGTTGCACTTGCTAGTTAATGATTGAGCTGGGCTCAGATAGTATTGACACATTCAAACAAGATAATCTCATTTGAACACGAGCTACAACCTGGGCAAAAAAAGATAGATTTGTCTTGGAGCACCGCTCCTGCACCAAATCTCCTATTTTTGCTGGGGTTGTTACGCTCTTTGTATCACGATATTACCAAGATGCTTTTGTTACACCAGGGATTTGACCTTTATATGCCAATTCACGGAAGCAAACACGGCAAAGTTTAAACTTGCGGTAAACTGAGTGTGGACGTCCACAACGTTCACAGCGAGTGTATGCTTGAGTAGAGAACTTCGCTGGGCGTTTGTTCTTAGCAATCATAGATTTTTTAGCCATTAGTTATACCTCCTATATTATTTTGCAAAAGGCATTCCAAGGCCTGTAAGCAATGCACGTGACTCTTCGTCTGTGTTAGCAGTAGTTACGATAACGATGTCAAGACCGCGAGTTTTGTCAACGTCATCAAAGTTGATTTCTGGGAAAATCAATTGCTCTTTCACACCAAGTGTGTAGTTTCCGCGTCCGTCAAATGATTTTGTTGGAACACCGTGGAAGTCACGTACACGTGGAAGTGATACTGAAACCAATTTATCCAAGAATTCGTACATACGTTCACCACGAAGGGTAACTTTTGCACCGATCGCAACACCTTCACGAAGACGGAAGCCGGCGATAGATTTTTTAGCTTTAGTGATAAGTGGTTTTTGACCTGAGATAAGCGCCAATTCTTCAGCAGCTTTTTCAAGGCTTTTAGCGTTTGATACTGCTTCACCAACACCCATGTTCAAAACGATCTTATCCACTTTAGGAACAGCCATCACTGATGAGTAGTTAAATTGTTCTGTCAAAGCAGGAACTACTTCATTAAGATATTTTTCTTTTAAACGATTTGCCATTATACTTCTCCTTTCCTTCGTGATTAATCAAGCACTTCGCCTGATTTTTTGTTGTAGCGAACTTTTTTACCGTCTACAAATTTGTAACCAACACGGCCAGCTACACCATTTTTGTCCAAAACTTGGACGTTTGATACGTGGATAGCTGCTTCCTTCTCGATGATACCACCTTGAGGAAGTTCGTTAGTTGGACGTTGGTGTTTCTTAACGATGTTAACACCTTCAACGATAACTTTGTTTACTTTTGGAAGGGCAGTAAGGACAACAGCTTCTGTTCCCTTATCTTTACCAGCGATTACGCGAACTTTGTCGCCTTTTTTTACAAACATTTTTTTCTCCTTTTATTCTTACGCCCAATGGGCACCCTGGCTAGGCCAGGGGACTGTGTTTGTTTTTATTGATTAAAGTACTTCTGGAGCAAGTGACACGATCTTCATGAAGCCACCTTCACGCAATTCACGTGCAACTGGGCCAAAGATACGTGTTCCGCGAGGAGTTTTGTCGTCACGGATGATAACTGCTGCGTTTTCGTCAAATTTGATGTATGAACCATCAGCACGACGAGCACCTGATTTAGTACGAACGATAACTGCTTTAACAACGTCACCTTTTTTAACCGCACCACCAGGAGTAGCTTGTTTTACAGATGCCACAATAACATCACCGATGTTCGCAAATTTACGTTTAGAACCACCAAGAACTTTGATAGTCAAGATTTCGCGTGCACCGCTGTTGTCTGCGACTTTCAAACGAGTTTCTGTTTGAATCATTTCAGTTTTCTCCTTTCAGGCTTGATTAGATGATAACCGCTTCTTCAACAACTTCTACAAGACGGAAACGTTTTGTAGCTGAAAGCGGGCGAGTTTCCATGATACGTACGATATCGCCTTCTTTGGCAACATTGTTTTCATCATGTGCTTTGTATTTTTTAGAGTAGTTAATACGTTTACCATAGACTGGGTGGTTACGTTTTGTTTCAACTACAACTGTGATTGTCTTGTCCATTTTGTCAGATACAACACGTCCAACAAGAACTTTACGATTATTGCGTTCCATTGAAATTTCTCCTTCCCTAGTCTATTATTTCGCTTCAGATTGAACTGTTTTGATACGAGCGATTTGTTTTTTAACTTCTTTCAAGCGAGCTGTTTGTTCTAATTGACCAGTAGCAGCTTGGAAACGAAGTTCAAACAATTCTTTTTTCAATTCGTTTTCGCGCTTCGCGAGTTCTTCTTGAGAAAGACCACGAAGTTCTTTAACAAATTCTTTTACTTCATTAAGTTTCATGCCTTCTCCTTATTCTGCTTCACGTTTTACGAATTTACATTTAACTGGCAATTTGTGGCTTGCAAGACGAAGCGCTTCGCGAGCGATCTCTTCAGATACACCAGCAACTTCAAACATTACTTTACCACGTTTAACTGGTGCTACCCAACCTTCAGGTGCCCCTTTACCAGATCCCATACGAACCCCGATAGCTTTTGCTGTGTATGATTTGTGTGGGAAGATTTTAATCCAAACTTTACCACCACGTTTCATGTAACGAGTCATGGCGATACGAGCAGCCTCGATTTGGCGGTTAGTGATCCAGTGGCTAGTTGTAGCTTGAAGACCGTATTCACCGAATGCTACTTCTTTACCACCTTTAGCTTCACCGCGCATTTTACCACGGAATTCACGACGGTGTTTAACACGTTTAGGTACTAACATTGGTTATTTACCTCCTTTAGTGTTTTTACGAGCTGGAAGAACTTCACCACGGTAGATCCATACTTTAACACCAAGTTTACCGTATGTAGTATCTGCTTCTTCCCAAGCGTAATCGATATCTGCGCGAAGTGTGTGAAGTGGAACTGTACCTTCAGAGTATCCTTCTGCACGAGCGATATCTGCACCGTTCAAACGACCTGATACTTGAGTTTTAATTCCTTTAGCTCCAGCACGCATAGCACGTTGGATTGCTTGTTTTTGTGCACGACGGAAAGCAACACGTTGCTCCAATTGACGAGCAATGCCTTCACCAACAAGGTGAGCATCCAAATCAGGTTGTTTGATTTCGATGATGTTGATGTGTACTTGTTTTCCAGTCAATTTGTTAAGTTTTGCACGGAGTGCATCAACGTTAGCACCACCTTTACCGATAACCATACCTGGTTTAGCAGTGTGAAGTGAAACGTTAACTTTGTTTACTGCGCGTTCGATTTCAATAGTTGAAACTGCTGCGTCAGCAAGTTCTTTTTGAACGAATTTACGGATTGCAAGATCTTCATGAAGGTAATCCGCGTATTCTTTTTCAGCATACCATTTGGCATCCCAATCACGGATGATGCCGACACGCATACCAATTGGATGTACTTTTTGACCCACGATTTTACCTCCTTATTTTTCTGCAACAGCTACAGTGATGTGAGCTGTACGTTTGTTGATTGGTGAAGCTGAACCTTTCGCACGTGGACGGAAACGTTTCATAGTTGGTCCTTCGTTTGCGAATGCTTCAGATACTACCAAGTTAGCTTTATCCAAACCAAAGTTGTTTTCAGCGTTAGCTACAGCTGAGTTCAAAACTTTCAAGATGATTTCAGCAGCTTTGTTTGGAGTGAATGTCAAAATTGCGATTGCATCGGCTACGCTTTTACCACGGATGTTGTCAAGAACAAGACGTGATTTACGAGGTGAAACACGTACTGTGCGAGCCATTGCTTTAGCTGAAGTAATTTCTGCCATTTATGTTCTCCTTATTTTCTACGTGTCTTCTTGTCGTCTGCAGCGTGACCTTTGTAAGTACGAGTTGGTGCAAATTCACCAAGCTTGTGACCTACCATGTCTTCTTGGATGTAAACAGGTACGTGTTTACGTCCATCATAAACTGCGATAGTGTAACCAATGAAACTTGGGAAAATCGTTGAACGACGTGACCAAGTTTTGATAACTTTTTTCTTTTCGTCGTTAGCTTGAGCTTCAACTTTTTTCATCAAATGCTCATCGACGAAAGGTCCTTTTTTAAGACTGCGTCCCATTTTAATATTTTCTCCTTTAAATATAGTACCACAGCGGCTTGCGCTCACGAGGAGCGCTACCGAGCTGGCGGATCATCTAGCACTTAAGCGACTAGTTTAAAATTATTTCTCGTTGCGACGACGAACGATAAGTTTGTCAGATTTCGCTTTCTTGTTACGAGTTTTAAGACCAAGAGCAGGTTTGCCCCATGGAGTTGATGGTGCTTTACGACCAACTGGTGCTTTACCTTCACCACCACCGTGTGGGTGATCGTTAGGGTTCATTACAGAACCACGAACTGTTGGGCGGATACCTTTCCAACGGCTACGTCCTGCTTTACCAAGGTTTACAAGCCCATGTTGTTCGTTTCCGACAACACCAACTGTTGCACGACAAGTTCCAAGAATCATACGAACTTCACCTGATTGAAGACGAACAAGAACGTATTTACCTTCTTGACCCAATACTTGAGCTGATGCTCCAGCAGCACGTACCAATTCTCCACCACGACCTGGTTTCAATTCGATGTTGTGGATCAAAGTACCAACTGGGATGTTAGCAAGCGGAAGAGCGTTTCCGACTTTGATATCTGCATCTGGACCTGAAACGATACGTTGACCAACTTCAAGACCTTTTGGAGCGATGATGTAAGCTTTCACACCGTCAGTGTAGTGTACAAGAGCGATGTTTGCAGAACGGTTTGGATCGTACTCGATAGTTTTAACAACTGCTTCAACGTTGTCTTTGTTACGTTTGAAGTCAACCAAACGGTAGAAACGTTTGTGTCCACCACCTTGGTGACGAACAGTGATACGACCGTTGTTGTTACGACCAGCCTTGTTCTTCAAAGCAACAAGCAAAGTTTTTTCTGGTGTGCTTGTTGTGATTTCAGCGAAATCCAAAGAAGTCATATTACGGCGACCGTTTGTTGTTGGTTTATAAACACGAATTCCCACGATATTTCCTCCTTAGATTATTCAGCTTCAGCTGCAAACAACTCGATTGCTTTTGAATCAGCTGTAAGAGTGATGATAGCTTTTTTAGTTTTGTTAGTAAAACCAGTGTAACGTCCAACACGTTTAGCTTTAGGTTTTACGTTGATTGTGTTAACATTTGCAACTTTAACACCTTCGAAAGCAGCTTCAACAGCTTGCTTGATCAAAAGTTTGTGTGCGCGAGTGTCAACTTCAAATACATATTTTCCTGCTTCAAGTTGAGCCATTGAGCTTTCAGTGATAACAGGTTTTTTGATAACATCATACAAATTCATTATGCAAGAACCTCCTCGATTTTAGAGATAGCTGCTTGAGTAACAAGAAGTTTGTCACTATTTGCGATGTCAAGAACACTTGCAGTTGTAGCAGTCGCAACTTTCACGTTTGGAAGGTTACGAGCTGAAAGAGCTGCGAATTCGTTTCCTTCTTCAAGAATAACAAGGACTTTAGAATCGATGCTCAAAGCTGCAAGAACTTTTGCAAATTCAGCAGTTTTTGGAGCTGTAAATTCAAGAGAATCAACGGCTACAAATTTGTTTTCAGCAACTTTTTCTGAGTAAACAGATTTAAGCGCAAGGCGACGAACTTTTTGAGGAAGTTTGTACGCATAGCTACGTGGAGTTGGTCCGAAGACGATTCCACCACCACGCCATTGTGGAGAGCGGATAGAACCTTGACGAGCACGTCCAGTTCCTTTTTGACGCCATGGTTTGCGTCCGCCACCTGAAACAGCTGAGCGGTTTTTAACTGCGTGAGTTCCTTGACGAAGGCTAGCACGTTGGCTGATGATCACATCAAACACAACAGATTGGTTTGGTTCGATACCAAAGATTGCATCGTTAAGAACAACTTCGCCCGCTTGTTTACCAGTTTGGTCGAATAATGTTACATTTGCCATTTTGACTGTATTCCCCTTTCCTTATTATTTACCAGCTTTAACTGCTGACTTGATAGTGATAAGAGATTTCTTAGCACCTGGTACGTTACCTTTGATAAGGATAACGTTCTTTTCTGGAACAACTTGTACAACTTCAAGGTTTTGAATTGTTACGCGGTCGCCACCCATACGTCCTGCAAGGTTTTTGCCTTTGAATACGCGGTTAGGTGCAACAGGTCCCATAGAACCTGGACGACGGTGGTAACGAGAACCGTGAGCCATAGGTCCACGTGATTGTCCGTGGCGTTTGATAACACCTTGGAAACCTTTACCTTTAGATGTACCAGTTACATCAACAATGTCTCCAGCTGCGAAAGTTTCAACTGTGATTTCAGCACCAACTTCCAAGCCTTCAACGTTTTTGAATTCACGAATGAAGCGCTTAGGAGCCGTGTTAGCTTTTGCTACATGTCCTTTAGCAGGTTTGTTGCTCAATACTTCGCGTTTGTCATCGAAACCAACTTGGATAGCGTTGTAACCATCTGTTTCAACAGTTTTAACTTGAAGAACAACGTTTGGAGTTGCTTCGATAACTGTTACAGGGATCAATTCGCCAGCTTCAGTGAAGATTTGAGTCATTCCCACTTTTTTCCCTAAGATTCCTTTTGTCATGAGAAAATAGTTCCTTTTCTATATTTTTTATTCAAAAAGTTTTTAACGAGCGTTTTTTATGCTCAAGGTATCAAGCTTTAAATTAAAGTTTGATTTCTACGTTTACACCACTTGGAAGATCCAATTTCATCAAAGCGTCAACTGTTTTTTGAGTTGGGTTGATGATGTCGATCAAACGTTTGTGTGTACGCATTTCGAATTGTTCGCGAGAATCTTTATATTTGTGAGTCGCACGAATGATTGTGTAGAGGCTACGCTCAGTTGGAAGTGGGATTGGACCCGCAACTTGTGCACCTGTACGAGTAGCTGATTCTACGATTTTTGCAGCCGCTGTGTCAAGCGTACGGTGTTCGTAAGCTTTCAAACGGATACGGATTTTTTTGTTTGCCATCTTTTTCTCCTTTTCGTCTATTTAAGATAATAGGCTAGCTCCACAAGAAAACCGACGCGCGTTGCGTGGCAATGCAACCGAGCGTGTCGCAACCTCTTGCATCAAAGCTAAGGCTGTAATTTACAGCACCATAATAGAATAACACAAAGACCCTGCGATTGCAAGGGATTTGACAAGAATTTTTTAATTTTTTAGATGAAACTGTTTTCGTACATTTCTGAAACAAAAAAGACAATCTATTCTTAATTTATATATATCTTTTCCTATTTAAGTAGTTCTTTAATAGTCCTTTTCTATTTTAAACTGATTTTTAGATTGGTTAATTAACACATCCGCCTCTTTTTCTGTTTCTTGATAATAACGGCGATATTGTCCGCGTCTGATTTGATGAGTCTCACGAACAAACGTGGCTTCGCTTTTCCTCACAGTGGTATCTCTTCCCAGACGACGCTCCAACTCAGTTTCTTCATCCGTGTAGAAACAAACAGTTTTGTCAAAGAGTTCCTTGGGTAGAAAACCCACAGACATCCCTTCGACTATCAGAATCGGTTTTGCTCCCGATAATACCTCACTAGCCTTCCAAGGTTCTTCGATTGTCAAGACATCCATACCCGCTTGCAACGCTAGAATATCTCTCTGTAAGCTTGCCAGTTCATGTGCCACTGGCAAACATGCTGTCACCTTTTGGTCCGGTATTTCTTTAGGCACTACCAAATGTCGTCCTGAAGTAATATAGGGATCTGTCTCTAGTAAATTTACCTTTTCAGCATCCAATGCTTGGTATAATTCTTGGGCAAAAGTTGATTTCCCTGAAGCTCCGTGACCGTAGATACCCAGCGTTTTTATTTTTCCCGACTCTATTTCAGATACTAGTCTTTTTATTAACTCTTTTTTCTTCATTCTCTCTTGACCTGTTCATAGCTTTGTTTCCCATCGTTAAGCTTTTCCCAAATAATGACTTTCCCGCTTTTAAGAGATTTTTGAACATCGATAATCCGCTGATTAGAAGAGCCACGGAACTGTAGCATAAGATTTCTCTTGCTACGATCATAGCGACCATCGACTAGGATATCAATCAGCGATAAAAGCTCCAATTTGTCAGGCGTCTCCAACATCATTTCTTCCCAAGTGTAGCCCGTCCAAGACCAGATATCTTTTTCTGGTAACTCTTTCCGAATACGTTTTACAAGGGGCAAGAGAATACCTGTATTGAGGAATGGCTCTCCACCGAGTAAGGTCAGCCCTTGAACATAAGGCTGGGCAAGATCTGCCATAATCTGTTCTTCCAACTCTGGCGTATAAGGAATCCCTACATTAAATGACCAGGTCGCTACATTGTAGCAACCTTCACAGTGAAACATACATCCTGCTACATAAAGCGAATTGCGCACCCCTTCGCCATCAACAAAGTTGAAAGCCTTGTAGTCGATGATTCGACCTTGGCTCAATTCCTCGCTCTTCCACTCGCCTGGTTTTGGTGTATTCCATGTCATACTTTCTACTCCAACTCTATCCAATAGCGCTCCGTTCCATTTCGAACATCCTCTAACTTCCCACCATTAGCTAAGATAACAGCTCGGCTGGCAGGATTTTCTGTGCTACAAGTCACAAGCGCTCGTTTGATATTCTTTTCCTTGGCAATTTGTAGACCTTGCTGGAGGGACTCTTTGGCATAGCCTTTGCCCCTTTCAGACGGACGGATGGAGTAGCCGATATGGCCAGCATGATTCAGCAATCCCTCATTTAGTCTCAACCGTAAACTTAAAAAACCTAAAGCATGATCTGATTTATCAAACAATACGAACTGAATTGATGGAACACGATTTTCAGGCAATTTTATTCCCATTTCTTTATTAAGGTTAGTTTCTAGCCACTCTTCATAATCAAAGTTCTCAGCATCCCAAAAGCCGCCGTCGTGAGCCGACTGGATCTGTTCAAACTCTGCCATCATGTTTAGAATGGTTTCTTTATCTGCTAATGTTGGTCTGCGTAATTCCATGTATTCCTCCAGCTAAGAGAAAAGCGAGAGCGGACTCTCACTTTTTCTTATTCTTATTTAAAAATTGCTCTCTTAGGCTAGCCACTCGATCTTTTTTATTGACTCCACCCTTTGAATGTTTTTCGTGGAATCGTTGAACCAAGGCCTTTCCCTTATCATCTAATTGATATTTTCCCATTCTATCTCTTTCTAATTTCTTACTTCATGTCCTGCTGTTTTAATAGTTGAACCGTTCATATGTTTGACACGCGCAGCAATTTCCTTGTGGCGTCCATTAACCATCGGACGCGCTTGTGGGTTTCCAAGATATCCGCAGGTTCGTTTAACCACATCTACTGTTTTAGGGTCGCTATTGCCACAGTTAGGACATGCAAAACCTCTCTCAGTTGGATCAAAATCTCCTTCAAAATCACACTTGTAGCAACGATCAATCGGAGTATTAGTTCCTAGATAACCTACACGATCATAAGCATAGTCCCAAACAGCTTCCAAGGCCTTTGGATTTTGTTGAAGAACTGGATATTCACAGTAGTGGATAAAGCCACCTGACGCACCCGCTTCTGGATAAACCTTCTCAAAGTCTAACTTTTCAAACGGTGTTGGATTTTTACGCACATCATAATGGAAGGAATTTGTGTAGTACTCTTTATCTGTGATGTCTGGAATAGAACCAAATTTCTCTGTGTCCAAACGACAGAAACGATCCGTTAAACTTTCAGATGGTGTTGAATAGATTGAGAAGTGATAACCATATTGGTCTGACCACTCTTCTACTCGATGTTTCATATCTCGAATGATATCAAGGGTGAATTCTTTAGCTTCTGGATTGGTTTCCCAATTGTTGCCAAAGAATACTGTCGCTACTTCATAAAGTCCAATATAGCCAAGCGAAACAGTAGCACGGCGATTCTTAAAGAGCTCGTCAACACTTTCTTCCTTACCAAGACGACGGCCGAAAGCACCGTATTGATAGAGGATAGGCGCATTAGCTGGTGTCGCTTCCTTGGTTCGCTCTACACGGTAGACCAGTGCATCTTCTGCGATATTCATGCGCTCATTGAAGATTTCCCAGAACTTGTTCAAGTCGCCTTCAGATTCAAGGGCAATACGAGGAAGATTGACCGTTACCACACCTAGATTCATACGACCTGAGTTGACTTCTACTCCATTTTCATCCTTCCAACCTTGGAGGAAAGAACGGCAACCCATCGGAACCTTGAAAGAACCTGTCAACTCGACAATCTTATCGTAAGACAAAACATCCGGATACATGCGCTTAGTGGCACACTCGAGAGCCAATTGTTTAATGTCGTAGTTAGGAGAGCCTTCCTCTAAGTTAAGACCTTTTTTAAGAGTAAAGATAAGTTTCGGGAAGATGGCTGTACGGTGTTCTGAACCAAGCCCCTTAATCCGAATGTTCAAGATTGCCTTTTGAATTTCACGTTCAAAACGACTGGTCCCTAAACCGAAACCAAGTGAAGTAAAAGGTGTTTGTCCATTTGATGTAAAGAGGGTGTTAATCTCGTACTCTAGAGATTGCATGGCATCATAGATGTCTTTTTGAGTTTTCTTCCATGCGTATTCTTCGCGCTTATCAGATAGCACCCATTCCTCCGCATCCTTGAGGTGTTTTTGGTAATTTTTCTCTGCATAAGGAGCCAAAACTTCATCAATACGGTCTGCTGAACATCCCCCATACTGACTAGATGCGACGTTTGCGATGATTTGTGAAATTTGCGCCGTCGCAGTTTGGATAGACTTAGGACTTTCTACCTCAGCATTCCCAATTTTAAAACCATTTTCCAACATACCCTTGAAATCAATCAAACAGCAGTTGGTCATAGGAGTGTAAGGGCTATAGTCCAAATCGTGATAGTGGATATCCCCTTTTTGATGGGCATTAGCCACATGTTTAGGAAGCATTTGAAGTCCGATTGATTTTCCAACAATCCCGGCCGTCAAATCACGCTGGGTGTTAAAGACATCGCTATCTTTATTGGCATTTTCATTGACAACCGCCTGATCTTTGTTGAGAAGTTTATGAATGCTAAAGTTGATATCTGTCGCTTTTGAGCGTTCAAAATCCCTTTGTGTCCGATAAGTGATATACTCCTCGGCCAAGGCATATTCTTTGGCTTCCAGCAACTCGTGTTCAACGATGTTTTGGATTTCATAGATTTTTACACCTTGTGGGAAACGGCTATGGATCTCATCAACGATACGCTCAACCAGGGCACTAAGGCGCTTTTCGACCAAGGGAGTTACATCCATAACCTTTTCAGCAGCCTTATGGAGTGCTTTGTCAATCTTGTCTACATCAAAAATTACACGTCTGCCATCACGCTTTTCAACGAATAAAGTTGGAGCAGGGACAGTCTTCTCTTCCAATATAATCATATCCATACCCTTTTCTTAAATATAATATTGATTCTAAAAAGTATTATATCACTAAAAAAATAAAAATCAATATCTTGTGTAAAAAAATAAAATTTTTTTAAAATTACACAAGATATTGATAATTTTTATTTTAATTTGTAGAGTTTGAAATCTTTGAATTCACTTTGAATCGCTTGATAATTTTCAGCTAAAAGCTGCTCTACCTCTGTCCAAAGGGTTGTCTTTGTATTTACGACAATCATCTTTGGTTGATTATCCCGAAGATTATTTATAAGCTTGGTCCGATTTGTATCGATTCCTGTATGTAATCTAGGAGAAAGCAACTGACTAGCTGACAAGCGTTCGCTAGCCTTATAACTGCTTGTCAAATTATCCCATACATAGATACGATCTGTAGCTTGCGTTTCCTCTTTAATCTTAGCCTCAATACTAGTACGCTCTTTATATTGCTCTGCATGAAGCACATATCGTGATACTACAGGAGCTAAAAATAGGTAAACTAGGGCAAAAATTGGTAAATAGGCATTTCCTTTTATAAAAGCACCCCATGGCGAAGTTTCTTCTCTGCGTCTTCTACGACGATTGGCTCCCTCTAATTCCCAAGTACGAATCCGTGTCAGTAAAAGAATGGTCATGAATGGAAGAAACTCAACCATACGACAACCATGGATGAGGTCTGTAGAAAACACTTCTAAACCTAACACCAAAACGACAGCTATAGCAGCAAAGACTGATAAAACTGACTGCTTTAATGGTTTAGATTGGAAGAGGCCTGTAAATACTAGCGTCAAGACTCCAAGAGCAATTGCCAACAGTCCATAGAAGAGGATGTTGTCTAGCAAACCTGGGTTAGACGTAAAGTTCAAACTATCTACTGGGTAGAGGATTTGACTAATGGCGTTCCCGAAACTCCCCTTATAGGCTGTATAGTAGCCAATTGGATAAAAGAAAATGGAAAAACCAAGACCTGCTGCAAAGAATTGATAAAGGCCATGATTCAAGTTGTTGCGACTGACATTAAAAGCCGTCACAGCAAAAAGTAAGACAAATGCAAATAAGGTTGTAACTAAAGGTGCAAAGAAAAATGCGAGAGCCAAGCTAATTCCAATACGCACGAAACCTTTGTCATGGTCTGGTTCGGCCAAATAAGCAGTCACTATGCTGAGAGCATAGAACAAGAACGGGAGGGCAAGGATAGTTGCATAGCCACCACCAAAGCTAAAAGCAGCAGTCAAGATATAAAATACTGTCAATACTTGCTGCGATTGTTTATTTTGCTCCGTCAAGTTATAAGCTGAATGAAAAAGAAAGAATCCAGCGCCTACTAAAGCCAACCAATTAAAGGCAGCAAATAAAATACTACCCTTGGTCAGATACTGTAAAAAGTAATAAAGGAGACCACTAGTACCAAAATAATCTGAATAGATATCTCCACTCTGATGCATAGCCCATCCATTATAGAAATCCTGAGCCTGCTCTGGACTTAGCAGTCCTAATAAATAAGGTAGAATCACAGACACAAGTACTACTAAGGTACTCAAAATTAGGATATTAAAAAATGGTAAGTGGGCAGGTTGACGAGTCTCAACCTCAAGTTGCTCCTCGTTTTCCACCAGAGCTTCTTGACTTTCCACCCAATATGGATTCGATTCGTCTTCTAATCTGCCATATACGTTCATTCATTCTCTCCTATATTTTAATTTGTTCTAGTATATCAAAAAGTCTAGTTCTTGTCAGCCTGTGGCGGACTTTTGCACAACTTTTCAGACAAGGAGACAAAGCGTTCAATCTCATAAAAACGATGATAAGAAGCTTTTTTATAGTGGTCTAAAAAAGTTTTTTCCTCTACTGTCAGCATAGTCATTCCTCCTTTTCTCTTCATTCGGAAAAAGAAGAAAAATCTAAAAAACTGAATTCCCCAAAAGAGAATTCAGTCTTTTATCTTTAGTCAGCTTTCTTTTCTAAGTTTTTTGAAATGCTTCGATTTTTACCTTCCAGGTACACCATCAGAATAGAAATATCTGCTGGGTTAACCCCAGAAATACGGCTGGCTTGACCGATGGTTTCTGGATTGATGAGCTTGAACTTCTGACGAGCTTCAGTCGCGATAGAGTCAATATCATCCCAGTCGATGTTGGCTGGAATGCGTTTTTCTTCCATGCGTTTCATCTTAGCAACCTGATCCATAGCTTTTGAGATGTAACCTTCGTACTTGATTTCTGTTTCAATCAATTCGATAATCTTGTCATCCAATTCTTCGGCAGCAGGTCCAATAAAGGCCACCACGTCTTGGTAAGAGACTTCTGGACGACGGAGAAACTCCTTGGCAGTGACTGCATCAGTCAATGGTTTGAAGCCCATTGCTTCAACCTTAGCATTGGTTTCCTTGACTGGTTTAAGTTTGATGCTATCCAAACGCTTCATTTCATTCTCAAATTGATTTTTCTTAATTTCAAAGCGTGCCCAACGTTCATCATCCACAAGACCAATCTCGCGTCCCATCTCAGTCAAACGCATATCAGCATTGTCATGACGGAGAATGAGACGATATTCAGCACGACTGGTCAAGAGACGATAGGGTTCAATGGTCCCCTTGGTCACCAAGTCGTCAATCATCACACCGATATAACCGTCACTGCGCTTCAAAATCAACTCAGGCTTGCCTTGGATTTTCAGAGCCGCATTGATACCCGCTATGATCCCTTGTCCAGCAGCTTCTTCGTAACCTGACGTTCCATTTGTCTGACCAGCAGTGAAGAGACCTGATATTTTCTTGGTTTCAAGTGTTGCACGCAATTGATGAGGTAAGACCATATCATACTCAATGGCATAACCAGTTCGCATCATCTCTGCATTTTCCAAACCTTTGATGGAATGAACCAAGTCACGTTGTACATCCTCAGGCAGACTGGTTGATAAGCCTTGAACATAGACTTCTTCTGTATTGCGACCTTCTGGCTCAAGGAAGAGTTGGTGGCGTTCCTTGTCCGCAAAGCGTACAATCTTGTCCTCAATCGACGGACAGTAACGAGGCCCCACTCCCTTAACCACACCTGTGAACATAGGCGCACGGTGGAGGTTGTTTTGGATAATCTCATGACTAGTACCGTTGGTGTAGGTCAACCAGCACGGCACCTGATCTTTGACATAGTCCTCATCACGTGAAGTATAAGAGAAGTGATTTGGAGTTTCGTCCCCTGGCTGAATCTCTGTCACATCGTAATTGATAGAAGAAGCCTTGACACGTGGAGGTGTCCCTGTCTTGAAACGACCGATTTCAAGCCCAAGTTCCTTGAGATTGTCAGCTAGATTAATAGAAGCTAGGCTATGGTTTGGTCCTGATGAGTACTTGAGATCTCCGATGATGATTTCCCCACGGAGGGCGGTACCTGTTGTCACGATAACAGCCTTGGCAGCATACTCTTGATGGGTCGCTGTACGAACACCGACAACCTTGCCATCTTCCACCAAAATCTCATCAATCATGGTTTGACGAAGGGTCAGATTTTCTTGATTTTCAACTGTCTTGCGCATTTCCTTAGAGTAAAGCTCCTTGTCAGCCTGCGCACGAAGGGCACGAACAGCAGGCCCTTTCCCAGTGTTGAGCATCTTCATCTGGATGTAAGTCTTGTCAATGGTTTTGGCCATCTCGCCACCAAGGGCATCAACTTCACGCACGACAATCCCCTTGGCAGAACCACCGATAGAGGGATTACATGGCATGAAAGCCAGCATTTCAATGTTGATGGTCGCCAGCAAGACCTTACAGCCCATACGGCTGGCTGCTAGAGATGCTTCTACCCCCGCGTGCCCCGCACCGATTACAATAATATCGTATTCTTCTGTAAAATTATAAGTCATCTTCTCTCCTATTATTCAAGATGAATGTGTCTTAGTTGGCTGTCCCAATCTGGTAGAGCTGTTTTTAAAAAGGCTGGAACCAGCTGGAAATCCTCTAATTCATCCAAGTCAATCCATTCACAGGGCTGCATTTTCTCATCTTCCTGCATGGCCAATGGAGCATCTTCAAGCAAGTTCACCAGATAATGAAACTCGATGTTGTGATAAGAGACACCGTCTTGTTCAAATCGATTTTCAACCACGAAAGCTAGCTGCCCAGCTTGAGCTTTGACACCTAGTTCTTCCCTCACTTCACGGACTACCGCGTCTTCCGTTCTTTCATTGACTTGAATCGCACCGCCGATGGTGTAATACTGGTCCTTATCTTTGGTAACTAGGAGCTTGCGATTTTGGAGAATCAAGGCTGTCGCCCGAACACCAAAAACAGTATTTTCCACTTTTGTCCGAAAGTCTTGTTGAGTCATCTTTGCCCTTTCCCTTAAACGACACAAAAACAGTCAAAACTCCAAAGAAGTGCAGGACAAAAAAGCCTGCAACATCCATGAGCTTTGACCATCATTTCTATTGCTTTTATTATTGTAGCAGATTGAGAAAATTTGTCAATCTATATGTACTGACAAACCTTGCCATCACGGTAGGCATTGTCAATCAAACCTCCACCGAGACATTCTTCACCATCGTAAAAGACAACTGCCTGTCCTGGTGTAATGGCGCGTTGCGGCTCCACGAAAATGACCTCTGCCTTGTCTCCTTTGACATGAACCGTTACCTTAGAGTCAGGCTGACGGTAGCGGAATTTAGCCGTACATTCGAGCGTAAACTCCTCTGGCATGTCACGAGTAAAGTGAACTTGACTAGCCTCTAAGCTTGTTGACATGAGCGCTTCATGGTAGAAACCTTGTCCTACATAGAGGATATTTTGGCTTAAATCTTTTCCGACAACAAACCAAGGAGCATTGTCGCCGCCGTGTTGACCACCGATACCGAGCCCCCCACGCTGACCAATTGTATAGTACATAAGGCCCGCATGCTCGCCCATATCGCGACCATCCACAGTCATCATGCGACCAGGTTGAGCTGGTAGGTAGTTGCTGAGAAATTCTTTAAAGTTCTTTTCTCCGATAAAGCAAATCCCTGTCGAGTCTTTCTTCTTGGCAGTCGCAAGTCCAGCTTCTTCAGCTATTTTTCGGACTTCAGGTTTTTCCAAATGCCCCAAAGGAAACATGGTTTTTTGGAGTTGTTCCTGAGAAAGTTGACTGAGGAAATAGGTCTGGTCTTTGCCATTGTCCACGCCTCGAAGCATGTGAACGATGCCATCCTCATCACGCGCCACTCGAGCATAGTGACCAGTCGCCACATAGTCAGCCCCCAAGGTCATGGCATAGTCCAAAAAGGCCTTAAACTTGATCTCTTTGTTACACATAACGTCTGGATTTGGCGTGCGTCCTGCACGGTATTCCGCTAGGAAATACTCAAAAACGCGGTCCCAATACTCTTTTTCAAAATTGACAGAGTAGTAAGGAATGCCAATCTGGTCTGCCACCGCAGCCACATCCTTGTAATCTTCGGTCGCCGTACAGACGCCGTTTTCATCTGTGTCATCCCAGTTCTTCATGAAGATACCGATCACATCGTAGCCCTGCTCCTTGAGCAAGAGAGCCGTCACTGACGAATCGACACCACCACTCATCCCCACGACAACACGTGTTTTAGAGTTATCACTCATGGTAAGTCTCCCATCTATTCGTTTATCCATACCCTTCAAAATTCTATTTATTATGACTTTCAATAAAATTTCTTCGAGTATAGTCTTTTCGTTTGCTTTTAGTACTAGGCAACGAGTCGCAGGCATAACTTGAGTTAGGCAAGACGAGTTAACGTCGTAATAAAAGATAAACGAAATGACTAGTTCACGATTGAAGGTCGTGTGTGCTTTAACGATTGAAGGTCGTTTGAGCAAGATTCATTATAGCATGCTTTACAGAAGAAGACAAGAAAGATGGCAGAGGCCTTCAATTAGGAAACACGAAAAAAGTCGAGGAAATTCCTCGACTTTCGCATCTTATTTTGTCGTCAGTTCTTAGTACCAACCGTTGTTAAGCCAGAAGTTCTTAGCTGCAGTCCATGAACCGTAACGTCCTGCTACATAAGCATCTGCTACACGTTCTTGGTTTTCAACAGAGTGGTCACCGTTCAAGTAAGAATCTGTCAATTGGTAACGTCCGATGTAACGTCCGTTTGTTGCTGTATAGCTACCGCCTGATTCTTTTTGAGCAATCCATTCTTTAGCTTCTGCTTCTGAACCACTTACAGATGAAGCTGGAGCTGAATAGCTTTCTTCCGCTACAGGTGCTGTAGAGGCTGCAGGTGCTGCAGGTTCGTAAGTAGCTTCATAAGTAGTTTCTTCTACAGCAGCCTCTGTAACTGCTGGAGTTTCTTCAACTTCTGCTACAGGAGCTTCTGTTGTAGTTGAAGTGGCTGGAGCTTCACCATCGATTACCAATACTTGGTCAACATAGATGAGGTGAATGTTTTTAATGTTGTTCAATTTAGCCAATTTTTCAACTGTTGTGTTGTGAGTTTCAGCAATTTCTGAGAGAGTATCTCCAGCTTTAACTGTGTAAGTTTTTGATTCTTGTGCAAAAGTTAGTGATGGTGCAAGGAAAGCAAGTACTACTGCAAATCCTGCAAATTTAGATTTAATGTTTAATTTCATTTAAAAAAGTTCTCCTTTTTTCTTATACTACCATGATACCTTTCTAATGTTACTATTTGTTAACGAATTTGTGTAGAAATGTTACAGGACTGTGATTTATTTACCTAAAAATAGCCTTTTTTGTTACAAAAGCCTTGTTATTAAAGGGTTTTTGGTCTTTTTAGAGATTTTAGAACGGAAATAAGCACTTGAAACCAATCTTTGATATAATAGAAGTAAGAATCTTTTTAAGGGGAAACAGATGCAATCACTTCGTTTTCAATCTGTCTTTGATATTATCGGACCAGTTATGATTGGACCATCTAGTAGTCACACGGCAGGAGCTGTTCGAATCGGGAAAATTGTTTCATCAATTTTTGATGATACACCAACTGAGGTCGAGTTCCAGCTTTTTAATTCTTTTGCAAAAACCTATCGTGGACACGGGACAGACCTTGCCCTCGTCGCTGGGATTTTAGGCATGGATACAGATGACCCTGAAATTCCAAATAGTTTAGAAATTGCTCATAAGCGTGGCATCAAAATCGTATGGACCATCCAAAAAGATAGTAATGCTCCCCACCCAAACACCACGAAAATCACTGTGAAGAACGATCGTAAGACTATCAGTGTAACAGGAATCTCAATCGGTGGTGGTAACATCCAGGTGACAGAACTAAATGGCTTTGCCGTATCTCTCAACATGAACACCCCTACCATTATCATCGTTCATCAGGATGTCCCTGGTATGATTGCTCATGTGACAGAGGCCTTATCGCGCTTTGATATTAACATCGCTCAAATGAATGTAACCCGAGAAAAAGCTGGTGAGAAAGCCATTATGATTATCGAAGTTGATAGCCGCAACTGTGAAGAATCTATCGAAGAAATTCGTAAAATTCCTCATTTGCATAATGTCAATTTCTTTCAATAGGAGAAAATATGTTTTACTCTATCAAAGAATTAGTCGAACAAGCCGAACTTGATTTTCAAGGAAATGTTGCTGAACTCATGATTACGACTGAGTTTGAGCTAACCGGTCGAGAACGCGAAGAAGTTCTCCTCCTCATGGAACGAAATCTTGAAGTCATGAAGGCTTCTGTTGAACTTGGCCTTAGTGAAAAGAAATCTCGTAGCGGTTTGACAGGTGGTGATGCTGCAAAGCTCGACCACTACATCAAAAAAGGAAAGACGCTGTCTGACTTCACTGTCTTGTCTGCAGCCCGTAACGCTATCGCCGTTAATGAACACAATGCCAAGATGGGATTGGTCTGTGCAACTCCTACTGCTGGTAGTGCCGGTTGTCTTCCCGCTGTCCTCACAGCTGCTATTCAAAAGTTGGGTTTAACTCATGAACAACAACTAGACTTCTTATTTGCTGCGGGTGCTTTTGGTCTCGTCATTGCGAACAATGCTTCTATCTCAGGTGCCGAAGGTGGCTGTCAAGCCGAAGTTGGTTCAGCTTCAGCTATGAGCGCTGCTGCCCTAACCCTAGCTGCAGGCGGAACGCCTTATCAAGCGAGCCAGGCCATCGCCTTCGTTATCAAAAACATGCTTGGTCTTATCTGTGATCCCGTTGCTGGTTTGGTTGAAGTTCCATGCGTTAAGCGTAACGCCATGGGAGCAAGCTTCGCCTTTATCGCAGCTGATATGGCCTTAGCTGGTATCGAATCAAAAATCCCAGTTGATGAAGTCATTGATGCCATGTACCAAGTGGGCTCTAGTCTTCCAACCGCCTTTCGTGAAACTGCCGAGGGAGGCCTTGCTGCCACACCGACAGGTCGTCGCCTTCAAAAAGAAATCTTCGGTGAATAATTTCAAATTACTAGGAGAATCAATGTCATCTCTATCAGCCATCTTTTTTGATCTAGATGGAACCCTTGTAGATAGCTCAATCGGTATTCACAATGGGTTCACCTATACTTTTGACCAACTGGGAGTCCCTAGTCCGGATGCAAAAACCATCCGTGGCTTTATGGGGCCACCATTGGAAACAAGTTTCGCTAGTTGCCTCCCAGTAGATCAAGTTGAAACAGCTATCCAGCTTTATCGTTCCTACTATAAAGAAAAGGGAGTTTACGAAGCCCAGCTTTTCCCACAAGTCAAGGACCTACTCGCTGAGCTAGCTAAACAATACCCACTCTATATCACTACTACGAAGAATACACCAACTGCAATTGATATGACCAGCAACTTTGAGATCAATCAATTCTTTGATGGAATCTATGGTTCAAGCCCTCAAGCACTGCACAAGGCAGATGTTATTCGTCAAGCTTTAACAACACATGATTTAGCTCCAGAAAAAGTGGTTATTATCGGAGATACAAAATTCGATATGATTGGCGCCCAAGAAACTGGCATTAAAAAACTAGCGGTTACTTGGGGATTTGGCGACGAGAAAGAACTCATGACCTATCAACCTGACTGGGTTGCTCATCAGCCAACTGACATCTTACGTCAACTACAATAGAAGTTCTAAACAAAAGCACTCCAATTTAATTGGAGTGCTTTTAAAATTGTTGGTAACAAAATACAAAAAGTTCAAACAAGATTCAAATGGAAAACTAGGCTCTCTTAGTTCTTGTCAGAATCTTCAAATGGTGTCACCTCGATGACTTCTTCAACATTAACTGCCTGAGGTTCACTATAGTTTACCACTTCAGTTTCTTTTGTTGGCATAGCGTGCAAGATCAAAAGGGCAATCCCTCCCATAGGGGCGAAGCGAAGGAAGATAAAGGCCCAGTGGAATCCAGCATCACGCAAACGACGAACTGACAAAGCTAGAGTTGGCACTAAGATTGCTAGGTAGAAAACTACATAAATAATAACAACCAAGCCCAACACCATAAAAGTCGCTTCGCTCACTGAATCGTCTATCGAATCCATCACGGTACTAAGAAATACAGTGTAGAAATAGATAATCCAGAAAGGAATAGAAAGGATAAAGTTTCCTAGCCAAACCCACCAGTAATCTGGCTGCGTTGAACGTCCAGTGAACTCAGCATAATTCTTAAAAAAATTCTTATACGCGTTAATCATGAGATACTCCCGACTTTTATTTTCATCAATATAACTAACTATTCAGTTATAGAACACTCCCAAATCTAGTAAGAGACTTGGGAGTGTTAGTAAATGGTTCATCAAGACTCAAGAAGTTCGATTCAAAGTTGAAACTTCTTGATTCTTGTATCTTTTTCAGACAGTTGAACTTATCGTTAGTCCTTTGATGGCATAGCTAGTAGCACCATAAGGGCGATACCTCCAACAAATGGAATAAAGGCAACGAAAATGAGTGCCCAATGGAAACCTGCGTCACGTAGACGACGAACTGTCAATGCAATTCCAGGCAAGAAAAGTGCCAAACTAAAAATGAGATAAACAAATCCGATTAAGCCCAAAGCCATAATAGCAGCTTCGCTATCTGGATTTGCCATTGCACTAGCGTATACCATGTAGAAAGGGATAGAAAGGATAATGTTTGCCAACCAAATCCACCAGTAATCTGGGCGTGTTGAACGTCCAGAGAAATCTACATAACCTTTAAAGAAATTTTTAATTGCGTTAATCATAAAATACTCCTAATTACTTTAATGATTATATTTTATCATAAGTGTAAACACCTGACAAGTAAGTACCTAATTCACGGAAGCTCACTCTAAGTTAAAAAAGATACTATCTGCTTCTTCTCTAAAAGAAGTCGCGGATAATATCTTATCTATTTTAGTCAGCATGAGTTGTTTCGTTTGCAAAACTGATAATGGCTCTCTTCAATTCAGAACCCTGCATAGTACGGAATTCTTCAATCTTCTGATCGATCATTTCAAGAGGCATCACATTTACTTTACCAACAAAGATCTTGTCCATTACTTGATTGTCCACTAATTCAGTTGATACAAGTAATTCCTCGTATAGTTTTTCACCTGGACGAATTCCTACTTCTACGATTGGAATTTCATTTTCAGTATGACCACTGAGTAGAACCATTTTCTTAGCCAAGTCGTAAATGCGTACAGGTTTACCCATATCAAGGATAAAGACTTCCCCATCTTTGGCATAAGCACCCGCATGAATCACCAAACGACTAGCTTCTGGAATGGTCATGAAGTAACGAGTCATTCGGAAATCTGTCACCGTTACAGGACCACCTTCAGCAATCTGACGTTCAAAGACAGGAATCACACTACCACGACTACCGAGAACATTACCGAAACGCACCGCACAGTAGGTTGATTGGCTACGTTGATTAAATCCAGTCACAATCAACTCAGCAACACGTTTTGTTGCTCCCATTACGTTTGGTGGATTAACGGCCTTATCTGTCGAAATCATAACCATTTTTGGAACTCTAGCAGCGTCAACTGCTCTAGCAACATTATAGGTCCCAAGAATATTATTCTTGAAGGCTTCTTTTGGATTGCGTTCCATCATTGGAACATGCTTATGGGCTGCAGCATGGTAAACAATAGCTGGTTCATACTGTTCAAAGACTTGAAGCAAACGGTCATAATCTTGAATATCAGCAATGACAGGAACAAAGTCAATTTCCTGGAATTTACGAATCAATTCATGGTAAATCAGATAAATAGAATTTTCCCCATGTCCTAACAAAATGACACGTTCAGGATTGAAACGACTAACCTGACGACAAATTTCTGATCCAATCGAACCTCCGGCACCAGTCACCAAGATTGTTTTACCAGTAATTTCAGAACCCAGACGTGATTCGTCTAGTCGAATCTCTTTACGTCCTAAAAGGTCTGTAATGTCAATCTTCTGAAAACCACCAATTGGAGGCTGGATACCTTGCACGACTGACTCAATCATAGGCATCTTATAGCATTTCAAGCCGATATGGTTACACATTTGCAGGATGCGTTCATACTCAGATGGATCTAGAGACGGAATCGCAACGATCACTTTTTCAACTCTAAAGCGCTTCGCCAATTCTGGTAGGTCATCATAAGAACCCAAAACTGGGATTTTCCCAAGTTTTTGGCCTTTTTTCTTTTCATCATTATCCAGAATACCGACCAATTCAAGGTCACTGGTAGGATGTTGGTAGCTATTCATAAAGAGCGCACCACCATCTCCGGCACCAATCAAGAAGGTACGACGGTGTTCTCCTTCTCCATTACCCTTTTTACGTCTTGAGTAAATCAACTGCCAAGTGATACGAGGAAGTAGAATCAAGAAGGTTGTCAATAAGATAAAGAGTACGATAAAACGGACAGAAAAGAGTGGCAAGAAAGCGTAGCAAATAATATAAGATAAAATACTACTAATAGTCACTCCGAAGAAAATCTTCATGAAATCTGTGATTTTGCTATATCGGCTGATACTAGCGTTAAGTCCCCAGAAACCAATCATAATCTGGTAGAAAATGAAGGTTAGACCTGTATAAATGACATAGTCTACCGGAGCTGGATTGATCAATCCATAAAATAGAATATAGGAAACAATAATTGATAAGACCATACTGGCAATATCAAAAAATCCCCAAAAAATTTGTTTCTGTTGTTTATTTAATACTTCAACCAGATCAATTACATAATCTGTCATTTTTTTATTCATGTGAATGGTATCCTCCTACACAAAATCACATTTTCTAGAAATTATAAAATCTTTCTTTAAAATCCTAGCAGTTAATTCTTACTTATTTTTTCTTAGGAGTTTTAAAAAGATAAACTGTCGTACAAATCCTGGACAGAGAGCAACAACAACTTGGATTAAAACACTTTTCAGGTATTCGCTATAAGAAATCTGCCCACGTTCATACATTCTTTTACGTGCTTGGCGATAAAGTTTGAGATAGCGAAGGCCGCCACGGCGTTCAAACATCCCTGCTCCCACGCGCACCTTACAAAGAATCTGATCTACATTCCCAGTTCGAGCTCCGGCGCTAATCATATTGAGCCAGAGAAGATCGTCCTCCATATAAAGTCCATCTTCATAGTTACCCGCCTTGAGAACCATCTCTTTTTTGAACATAACTGTCATGTGATTAAAAGCACTTCTCATACGTTGGTAAACAATGATATCCTCATGCTTAATCGGTACACGACGGTAAGATACAATTTCATCAGGCTGGTCGATAAATTCAGCGATATGACCACCTAGCAGGTCCAAATTTTCTGTTTCCATCAATTTAAACTGTTGTTCAAAACGGTCTTCAACAGCAATATCATCCGTATCCATACGGGCAATGACATCATATTGGCACTGTGTAACACCATACTTAAGTGCCAACCCTAGACCGCGATTTTGTTCAAGCGGACAGCGTTTGATTGGAATGCTTGACTGTGCTTCCAATTCCTCCAACACTTGATATAGTTCAGGTGTCAGTGGTCCATCTTCAACGATGATCACTTCGCTTGGTTGGAGTGTTTGATGTAAGATACTCTCGACCGCCTCTTTCAAAAAGACTGGGTTCTCTTTGATGTAGACTGACATCAAGACACTAAATTTCCGATTTTCAGACACAGCTTTTCTCCAATATATAGATTTTCATTCACTATTTTATCACAAATTTCCTGACTTTCCTATTTTTATTTGAATACAAGAAAAAAACTAGTAAATCTATCAAACTTTTTTCAATGATTTTTCGCAGCTAAAAGACGGATTCCCTCACGCCATCTTGACATCGATAGGAAAAAGCCTTAAAATAAGCTGTTATCAAAATCAGTTTGTTGAGGTTCACATGAAAAAACGATCACTCTTTTTTATTCTAGGAATCATCTTAATCGGGGCAGTCTTAAGAGCTCCTTTTACTGCCTTACCAACTATTTTAGGAGATATCGCCCAAGGTTTAGGAATTGAGGTCAGCTCACTTGGGGTTTTGACGAGTCTTCCTCTCTTGATGTTCGCCCTCTTCTCCTCTTTTGCGAGTCGCTTGGCTCAAAAAATTGGACTTGAGCATCTTTTCACCTATAGTCTTATCGTCTTGACCGTCGGTTCAGTGATTCGTATCTTCAATCTCCCTCTGCTTTACCTGGGAACCTTACTTATCGGAGCAAGTATCGCTATTTTCAACGTGCTTCTTCCTAGTGTCATTCAGGCAAACTACCCACAAAAGATTAGCTTCCTGACAACGATTTATGTGACGACTATGGGGATTGCCACTGCTCTTGCTTCATATCTTTCAGTCCCCATTACTCAGGCAACATCATGGAAAGGCTTGATTCTCTGCTTATCCTTGGTCTGTCTACTAACTTTATTTGTCTGGTTCCCCAACCATGGTCACAATCATTTCTTAGAAGGACATGAGAAAAAACAAGAGAAAGAGAATATCTTAAAAAACAAGCAAGTTTGGGCTATTATTGTATTTGGCGGGCTTCAGTCCTTACTCTTCTATACCTGCATGACCTGGTTACCAACTATGACCATCAGTGCCGGACTATCTCATACAGACGCTGGCCTACTGGCTTCAATCTTCTCACTGATTAGTATCCCCTTCTCCATGACTATTCCAAGTTTAACGACGCGCCTGTCTAATCGTCACCGTCAAATCATGTTAACAGTCATCTCTCTGGCTGGTATGTTAGGAATCGCCATGCTTTTATACCCAAGCAACAGTTTCTTATACTGGCTGGTGGCGCAACTCTTGATTGGGACAGCCTGCAGCGCCCTTTTCCCTTACCTCATGGTCTGTTTCTCCATCAAGACCAGTTCTCCTGAAAAGACAGCTCAACTGTCTGGACTTGCCCAGACCGGTGGTTACATCCTAGCTGCCTTTGGACCAACTCTCTTTGGTTACAGCTTTGATATGTTCCAGTCTTGGGTTCCAGCGGTATTGGCTCTTCTAGTTATTGATATCATCATGACAACCGCCCTCTTTATGGTGGATCGAGCGGATAAAATCCTCTAAAAAATTTTAGAATTTACTACAATAAACTCACTTTTCAAGCTAGACATCTGTCTGGCTTTTTTGTATGAGTTTATGTTTAAAAAGCATCATACATATACTAGGAGAAAGATGTGGTTTTTGATATAATAAAATATGTAGAAACTAATTATAAAACGAAAAGGCAGATTAGTTTTAACTAGCAATAATTACTATTTCAAAGTGAGGACATAGTATGGATGAACAGAAATACAATTTGGAACAAAGTATAGCCGAGTTAGGTAAGCTCCTTGACTTATCGGCCAAGGAAACAGATAAGACTACCTGTGAAGCTCTAGCTAAAAAATCAAAAATAATTTATGAGCAACACCCTGAATCAGAAGACATTGCTTTAGGTTATGCTACGGTCTTAGCCAATTTGTCAGTTGAACAAGATAATGTTGAGGATTTACTGAAGACTAGCAAAGCAGTCAAACAAATTTTTGATAGCTTCAAGCGCTCGGAAAGTTTTGCCTTACGGTATGCTATGACTTTAGTCAATTTATCAGCTGAACAAGATAATGTTGAGGATCGATTGAGCACTGTCAATGAAGTCAAACAAATTTTTGATAGCTTCAAGCACTCGGAAGACATTGCCTTACATTATGCTATGGTCTTAGCCAATTTGTCAGCTAAACAAGAAAACGTTGAGGATTTACTGAAGACTAGCAAAGCAGTCAAACAAATTTTTGATAGCTTCAAACACTCGGAA
>NZ_KE150466.1:52071-52763 GCF_000411475.1 Streptococcus sp. HPH0090
CAATTTATCAGTTAAACAAGATAATGTTGAGGATCGATTGAACACTGTCAATGAAGTTAAACAAATTTTTGATAGCTTCAAGCACTCGGAAAGTATTGCCTTACAGTATGCTAGGACTTTAGTCAATTTATCAGCTAAACAAGATAATGTTGAGGATCGATTGAACACTGTCAATGAAGTCAAACAAATTTTTGATAGCTTCAAGCACTCGGAAGACATTGCCTTACAGTATGCTATGGCCTTAGCCAATTTATCAGTTGAACAAGATAATGTTGAGGATTTGCTGAAGACTAGCAAAGCAGTCAAACAGATTTTTGATAGCTTCAAACACTCGGAAAGTATTGCCTTACGGTATGCTATGGTCTTAGCCAATTTGTCAGTTGAACAAGATAATGTTGAGGATTTACTGAAGACTAGCAAAGCAGTCAAACAAATTTTTGATAGCTTCAAGCACTCAGAAAGTATTGCCTTACGGTATGCTATGGTCTTAGTCAATTTATCAGCTGAACAAGATAATGTTGAGGATCGATTGAGCACTGTCAATGAAGTTAAACAAATTTTTGATAGCTTCAAGCGCTCGGAAAGTATTGCCTTACGGTATGCTATGGCTTTAGTCAATTTATCAGTTGAACAAGAAAACGTTGAGGATTTACTGAAGACTAGCAAAGCAGTCAAACAAATTTTTGATAGCT
>NZ_KE150466.1:52828-132828 GCF_000411475.1 Streptococcus sp. HPH0090
CAATTTATCAGTTAAACAAGATAATGTTGAGGATCGATTGAACACTGTCAATGAAGTTAAACAAATTTTTGATAACTTCAAGCACTCGGAAAGTATTGCCTTACAGTATGTTAAAGTTTTATACAATCTATCTAATCTACAAAATGATCTCAATCAAACGAAGCTGAGAGTCATTGAAATATTAGATATCCTAAAAAATTTCTCTAGCGTTGAAATACTTAATATTCTAGTAGATATATTACAAAACAACTCTGATATAAAATTAGATACAGATAAGATTCCAACTACTAGTCTTACAAAAATTTTAGATAAGCTGTGTTTAAACTCTAATATTGACACGGATAGAGATTTACTAATTCGTACTTTAAACCTTAAACTTACTTCAGGTCGTAAACTAGTTGTAAATACCAAATACGATATTTTAAATAGTTGGATTGAATACTATAAAGATGTTAAAGATAAAGATAAACTCACTCAACTAATAGATATCTATAAGATCGTTCAAGAAATCAAATTTAAACTTGGTTTGAAAGAAGATAATAAGGAGCTTCAATTTGGTCATTACACTAAAGGAGCTACTCTACAAGTTATGTTAAAACAAGAGGAAAAGAATGAGAAGAAACATATTTTTTCCGTATCTGGAAAAACTCGCTTGTACAACGCTAGTTATATGAACGATCCCGAAGAAGGGTTGATTATCGAAAAAGTGTTAAAATCTAACAAAGAAGGGAAAATTTCATCCTACTTTGATAATCGAAATATTTTAGATCCTAGCTCATGGTTTTTAATGAGTTTTACCATTAAAACTGATGACTTAGCTATGTGGTCCCAGTACGGCGATAATGCTCAAGGTGTTTGTCTAGTACTTAAGGAAGATGATTTTTCAAGATTCACTTCTTTCAATGATGTATCATGGCGTAAAGAAACTCTACTACTAGAATCTGAAAACAAGAGTGAAGTTGCAATATCTGAATCAAGTAGTGATTTCAAAAGTTCTTCGAATAAATTAGAGAATAATGATTCAAGCAATTCTATCAATAGTGATGAAACCCAACTAAAATCTGGGCAAAAAGACAATGTTTCTAAAGGAAGCATTGATTATCTCTATAGAATAGCCTATGTTAAAAATACAGGTGAAAACTTTGAACTAGAAAAAACAGAACTATTTGATGGCAATGAAATCACAAAATTAAAAGAATCTGTGAATAATTTAAAACAAAAATTGTATGAGAGAGTGAATGATGATGATGACTTTTATAAAAAAGCTATCTCCAACTGTATCGAAGAAATTCGTTACTTGTTCAAATCTGTAGATTACAAATATGAAAACGAACTTCGGATCTTACGCTATGCTAATCTAGACCCAAGTAATGATAAAATAAAAATAGATAAAGAATCTGGAATTGGTAAACTTTATGTAGAACGGGAAAATCCAATTCAAATTGATGAAGTCATTTTCGGTCCTAAGTTTCCAAATCCAGAATATGTAACGCCTTTACTGAAGCTATTGGATAATGATATCAAATATAAAAAATCTACGATAAAATTCAGATAAATTTCTCAGAAAATCCTCTAATCTTCTAGTTTTTACTAGAAGATTT
This sequence comes from Streptococcus sp. HPH0090, assembly GCF_000411475.1. Lineage (GTDB taxonomy): Bacteria > Bacillota > Bacilli > Lactobacillales > Streptococcaceae > Streptococcus. The sequence continues at coordinate 54,430 of NZ_KE150466.1, forward strand.
TTTATATATAAAAATTTTATACATATTGCTTGACAGCGTTTCCATTTAGATGTATGATGTATGTGTAGAATAATTATATATAAAATTTTTATATACTAAAAAGGAGGTGCCCCATGTATTTTCCAACATCATCGGCTTTGATTGAATTTCTCATCTTGGCCATTCTAGAACAAGGGGATTCCTATGGTTATGAAATTAGCCAAACTATTAAACTCATCGCCAAAATTAAGGAATCTACTCTCTACCCCATCCTGAAAAAACTGGATACTAATCGCTATCTGACTACATACTCTCGCGAATACCAAGGTCGGATGCGCAAGTACTACTCCTTGACAGAGGTTGGAGAGGAGCAACTGTTTGTCCTTCGAGAAGAATGGACACTCTATACTGACACTATCAACGGCATCATAGAAGGGAGCATTCGCCATGACAAGAACTGAATATTTGAATCAGCTTGAAGCCTATCTGATGAAGCTTCCTCAAGCTGACCGCATCGAAGCAATGGACTACTTCAAAGAACTCTTCGATGATGCTGGTCCAGAAGGTGAGGAAGAACTCATAGCTAGTCTCGGTAGTCCAAAAGAGGCTGCCCATGATATTTTGACAACACTTCTCGATAAAAAAATCAACGAAGAAAATTCCAATAAGAACAACCGTCAAGTTTTACAAATCGCAATCCTCGCACTTCTGGCTGCTCCTATCGGCATTCCTGTAGCAATTGGTCTCCTTATGGTTATCATCGGGATTTTTATCGCAGCAATTAGTGTACTTTTAACCTTCTTTGCTGTATCAGCAGCTGGAATGGTGCTCGGAACTGTCCTCCTATTTGAAAGCTTCTACGTTCTGGCTGAATCTACATCTGCCTTTATGCTGATTTTTGGTGGAGGTTTACTGGCAATCGGAGCTTCGTCCCTAGTTTTGCTAGCAACTTCCTATGTGACCCGTTTCTTTGGAATACTAATCCTTCGACTCATTCAGTGGATTCTTAATAGAGGAAAGAGAGGTGAAAGTCATGCGTAAATTAACAAAAGGATTTCTTATCTTTGGTGTTGTTACTAGTATCATCGGTTTTACCATGATGATCATCGGCATCCAAACCGATGGTGTCAGAAGCCTCCTTGCAATGTCTCAAAATCCAGTCTTTGAGAGCCGAATGGAAGAGCTCACATTTGATCAAGATATCGAAAATCTTAACATCTCACTAACACAACATTCGCTAGTTATTACGGAGTCAAACGATGATAAGATTCACATCCAGTATCATCCAACCATCTCTGAAAAAGAGAATCTTCAACATTCTAGTAAAGAAAAAACTCTTGAGATTTCCGACACCAAGTCAACTACACGTCCTTCTGTTGGTTCTAGTATCCAGGGTATTCTCTTTATCGCAAGCGGAATCTCTAGCCGCAATGATGAAGTCGTACTCTCATTACCAAGAGGAAAGGACTTAAAAAATCTTACAGCTCAGGTTGACCATCGTATCCTTTCAATTTCCAATGCAAAAATCAGCAATGCCAAGATTCTGTCAAATGGATATCTCCTTCGTATCACTGATAGCGAGATTAAGAATAGCCAACTGACCACAGCTGGAATCGTCAATGTATTTGAAACAAGTCTAACAGATAGCCGTATCCAAGCAGAACATGAACATATCTCTGCTGACGACATCCAAGTCCATGGTCGTGTGGAATTAGAGGCAGAAAAAGACATGACCCTAAAGCTAACCCAAAAAGAATTTGACAGAATCAATGTAGAACTTTCTTCTGACCATGGTTCCATCTACCATCGCAGTCGGGAAGGATATAATCCGTATGAGGAAAACAAGGAAGATGAAGAGTTCTCTAATCCTTACAATTCAGAGAAAAAAGATACACAAGATTTACTTGTCGCAAAAGCTGGTCAAGACATCAATCTACCAAAAGAGGAGGTTCGCTCGCCTTCTTATAGAAATCATGAATAAAAAGTTACTAATCAAAAGGGAGGTCTCATCATGACTCAAGAATGGTTTGAAAGTGCTGATTTCGAGAAAACAGCCAACAATGATAAAAAAGAAAGTCCATCTGACCCAGTCATTCCCGAGGAAGAACTAAAAGAAAAAGAAGAATTGTCAGTAGTCGAGGAAAATTCCCAAGCCAATCCTGAAAATCAGGAAATTGACCTAGAAAAAGTAGAGGCTGAAGAACAAGAAGAAGCTGAAGATAAACTGGCAACAAAGACAGACCAGTCAGAAGAGCCTGTTAAAGAAGCGCCTCAGACAAGCAAATCTTTGGAAAGTCCATTTGTCCCAGATCCTGTACCTACAAAAACGGCAATCTTCAAGGAAGAACTAGCTGACTTTTGGGTTTGGTTACAAGGTGCCCTTAAAGAACCAACAGCAAGGTTTGATACAGATAAGAAACACAGTTACACTGCCTTTGCGCTCCTAACTATCTTTTCTGCCACGAGTTTCCTCTTTACAGTATATCACGCCAAGCAAGCCTACTACGGCCATATGGCAGCCATCGACTCTAAAGCTCTCCAGAATTTCCCTTCACTAAATCTCTTTTCTATCTTCTCCATCCTGGTAGCGACAAGTTTGTTCTTCTTCTCTATCCTCATGGGTGGATTTGTAGTCAAACGTTTTGTCGATCAGGACAGTGATTGGACATTGGAAAGAGCCTTTCAAGTACATAGTAGGATCTTGGCTATCCCAATTCTCTTGACAGGTATTGCTAGCTTCTTTGCCTTCTTTAACGGTCTACGCTTTGTAGCTCTTCTCTGCCTCATTAGTATGGGCATGGTACTACTTGGTAACCTTTATATCATTTCAAGACCCAGCAAGGGTAGTCAAACTGATTCCTTCTATCGCCTTCTCTTGGCTTTCTTGGTCAACGGAGGTGTCCTATTTATCTTTTTCCTAGCAGAAATGGCACTTGTTTTCGACTATCTTCGAATTCTTGTCTTCTTATAAAAAAATCCCAGCTATTTAAGAATAGCTGGGATTTTATATGTCTAACGAACCACTATTTCTCATCTTGTAGTTTCGAGAAAATCTATTTACCTTTTCGTTTAGACCTTTTGAAAACTCCTGTGATATTTGAAAATGCACTTTTGGCAAAATGTTCCACCTTACCTTCGACCTTTTGAATGGGCTTTGGAAGATAACTCTTAAAAACATCAAATTGAGCATTGAATAGTTTGAAGAAAACTTGTATCGTCATCTTTTTTTGTTCAGATGTTAGACGAGTCATGTTATTTACGATTTTGATAATTTTCTTAGGTGTATCAACGGTGATATCTGCAAACTTGTTGATACCTGACTCCAAAAAGACATCAAAGATAACATCTGAAAACTCTTGCTTTTCATTGTTACTCATGGTATCTAACCAGCTCGAAATAACCTTGTCGGCATGAATACTTAACTGAGATTGATTTTCAATCTGGACAAAGTCTATTTGCCCTACCTCCCAAGAGAAAGTATCGTGTTGAAGTAACAAAATAGCGTTACTCTTGACTACTTTGGCATTCACCGGTGGCTCCAATAAGACGCTCACCATTGAGTCTTGAGGAATGTAGGAGGCGATTCTATCTTTTATTCGGAGAAATCCTTCTGACTCCAAAAGGGACTCATGAAGTCCTGGAGCATCAAAGGCATAAATTTCTGTAACAGCCTTTTGTTTTTCCTCATCCAATTTTGAGCTGGCATAAATCGCAAGATTTCCTCCCTTAGAATGCCCCGATACAATATACTCTCCAGGAAACTCCGTCATCCGCTTCTCTAAGTATTGATGGGCTGACTGTTGGGCTGGAACCTCGTGCATAAAGGTCATATGGAAGTCTTCTTTCCAACCAATTAGATTTTCATCTGTCCCTCGGAAAACGACCAAATATTTCTCATGTCCAAGACGATAGGTTATGGCTGAAAATTGACGCTCAATATTTGAATCGATTTTATTAATAAAGTCAAAAGCTTCGATAGCCCCGTATCGCTCACTGCTTCCAAGAATTCCTAGGAGTTCAATCCTTGGAGTTGTGATAACCGATAAAATTTCTCCCTTGTCGCCATTGATTGCAGTGTAATGCTGCGATATTTTCTCTAATGATATCTCGTCGTCCGTAACAATTTGCTCAAAAGGTAAATAGGCTACTTCTGTCAATGCAAGGACATCTAAATCTTTAAAAAAGACTTTGTCAAATGAGTATGTTTTCAACCCCTGAGCATAATCAATGATGTTACTCATTCTACCCTCCCTATCTTTTTATTGATGTTCTCGTCCTTGTTAGAAATGGACTCAAATATGATACTTAACGCAAGTAGCAATGCCCAAAATGGAGCAAACCATAACATTGCCAAATTCAACAGAAACATCAGATACTTCCAGTTGGTTTTTACTAATAAAGTTGGAATTAAAAAACAGAAAAACAAGAATCCACTAACAAGTGAAAAGAATATTCCAAAGGATGTCTCCAGAGTATAAATTGGAGATAGAATGTCATAAGTGTTCAAAATCGGGAAAACAAGGGCTAAAACAAGGGCCAATATGATACTGATTGCCACTACACTAATGTTTATCAATTTTGAATAACTCGCCCTACTGTTTAACCAGTTGTTCCATGTCTGTATTTTAGACCGGTCTTGTCTCTGCCTTACTCTTCCAGTATCTGTGTAGGTATAATAATTAGGGATATGGGCCCAGTAGATTCTTTCAATCACGGTTGCAAAAAAGTTTGAGCGAGATTGAAAAGGTTGTAAGAGTACATTTTTTTGTTGCCCCAAATGTCTTTTAAACAAAGGCAAAAAACGGAACGGATCATGATTGGAATAGAAGTTTATGAGACTATCATCATTCTTTAAAAAGTTAGACTGTTTCAAAATCTCTTGGCTACGTCGATTAAAGGTCCACCAAGGGGAAGTCGCAGAAAATGTTATGCATCTCTCTATCCCATCCTCAAAAATATATAAACGTTGAGCCAGCAAACCTCCCAAAGATACACCGGAAACTACAAAGCGTTTGTGGGGATACTTCTTTCTCAAGGAATGATAAAACACTTGAAGACTATCATACTGATACAGGTGGACCAAGCCCATACTACCTAGAGTCGAGCTATAAATCCAGTCTTGAAAAATCGTTTTGAAACTATCTTCGTCATTTACCTTGGGGATAAAACGGGCATCGGCTCCTGTCTTGCGAAAGAGTTTTTTCCCAATCCCTACATCGGCACCTCTAACAACGATATAGATAGTATCTTCGCCTTCCGTTTCGTAGGCAACAGCTTGTAAGCCATTTACCCACGAAGCATTCTCATCAATCGAGGCAAGTTTTTTTACAACTTTATCTTCAAAAACTACACTTCCGTATCGCATTATTTCTGTATTGAATACAATACTTGTCAAGTATACTAATAATCTAGTTTCTTTAATCATTTGCTTTATTTACTGTCAAAAAAAGATAAGTAGTGAGCGGGATGCTTTCCCGTGTTTTATAACACTACTTATCTTTAAACGTTAATCTACTTATCCTTCGTTTGCTTCTGTGGTAGCTGAAGGCACTGTCATTGTAGCAAGGGCGTTATTGATAGCCACCAAGTTTGCTTTCTTAGTCGCATTGATGATAAGGAACCAATCGATGATTGTCCAGATACCAAAAGTCAACCAAGCCAAAAGAAGTTTTGCAACTCCTAATCCAATGTGACCAATATAGAAACGGTCAACTCCAAGAGTACCAAGAAAGATTGAAAGAATCAAAGCTGTTGTAGGGTTTTTGATGTTTGCAGCAGCGATCACTTGGTTTGCTTGTGAGTCATCTAGTTGGCTCAAACGTTGACGAAGTGATGGAAGTTGTTCTGATGGGAAGCTCCCAGTATTTGCTGACAAGAATGAATCTGTAAAGTTTGACATAATAATCTCCTCTTTATGTTTTCTTCTATTCTAGAGATTTTTTCCCTTTTTGTCAAATTTTCTCTAGGTTTACCGCCTGTTTCGGCCGGTTTTTGCTGTCTCTATCATACTTCCTTTCACTCGTGTCACATTTATTCTTTGGCTTCTGTAAACAAAAAATCCTGTCAATCTTTGACAGGATTCTGATATACAAAAGATAAATTTACTTATTCTTCAGTAGCTTCAACTTGTTCTGCAACAACTTCTACTTTTTCTTCAATGACTTCTACAGTTTCTGGAGTAGCTGTCATTGTAGCAAGAGCTGTGTTGATAGCTTCAAAGTTTGCTGCTTTTGTAGCGTTCATGATAAGGAACCAGTCAACAACAACCCAGATCCAAGTAAAGAATAGTGAGAATCCGAATGTGATAATAGGCAAAAGCAAAGTAGCCAAGAGTTTACCAATTCCTAGACCAGTATTACCAATGTAGAAACGGTCAACTCCAAATCCACCTAAGAAGATTGAAAGAATCAAAGCTGTTGTAGGGTTTTTAACGTCTGTAGCAGCAATTACTTGGTTTGCTTGTGAATCATCTAATTGACTCAAGCGTTCACGAAGTGATGGAAGTTGCTCTGATGGGAAGTTAGCAGTATTTGCTGACAAGAATGAATCTGTAAAGTTTGACATAATAATCTCCTCTTTATGTTTTCTTATATTTTAGACATTTTTTTCCTTTTTGTCAAACTTCCTCTGTGTTTCCTATATTTTTCAAAGTTCCAGTTCAATTTAACCAAAAGAAAAACATTCAATACATCTTCCCTTAGAATTCCTTTATTTTACATTTACCAGTGTTTCAAATGCCTCTCCTGAAACAGGCCCTACTTCTACTTGATTGGCATCTAGATTCTGATAGAGTTCTTCTGGTAAAGCCCCCAAGAAGGTTTGATAATCTAGTCTAGCCACTGCTTCATAGTCTTCTGGTTTTGAGCCGTCTCCTGATATTTTTACTAGATCAATTTCCCAGACAAGCTCTTTTCCTACCAACTGCTCAACATAAGGCGCTGGAATCACAGGTTCTTTTGGCAAAATAGTCTTTACTCCCTGAGCTAGGTGGTAGATACCATGAACCTTACCCTCGCTATCTGGATAGAATTTGGCGCTTGCAGGATATGCATCCGACCCTTGAACCTTTTTGACTAATGCTTCAAAACGCGCCAAACCACCTTTTTCTGAGAAGTTTTCCAAATCCTTCTTATCAAAATAAATAGGGGATAGAATTCCTTGGCAGAATCCCAAACGAGCACCCTTATCCGCCAAATAGTTTTTGATAGTATCGTGGAAATAATTTTCCAAATCAAAGTCTGCCAATCCTTCAACACCTTCACCAACCTTGGTAGACAAGGCTTGCAAGAGAGCTTCTAGAATCTCCCAATCAGCTCTTGTAATCAAGTCAGGAATGATTACTTGATAGCCTTTTTGAGAGTCTAGGTAGCGAACTTTAAAGAGGAACTGAGATTTGCCCACGATTCCACACTCGATGTACTCGAGGCGATTAAGGGGTTGGCGGAGATAGACAGCATCATAACTATGTGACTCTAGTCCTTCTACTAAGCCTAAAATTGATTTAGCTGTAAGAATCTCCTGTTGTCCTAAAATACTTTGTTTATTTGGAATAAAAAATGTTTTCACCATAAATGGTCTCCTTTGAAATCGTTTACATATAGTATACACCATTTTCCTGAAAGATGCAGAAACAAATTTAAGATTTTTTGGTCAAAAGCATAGAAAAAACAGCCACTAAGGACTGTCTTACTTTTATACAACTTCAGAATGATCCAAGTTCTCACCAATCGCTGCTAAACGCTCGATGACTTGATCTTGCGTCAATTCATGCTCTAAAACATAGCGATTACGTGGATGAACACGGCACTCGTGTGAGCAACCACGGAGGTACTTGTCTTCATTCTCTTCTGATGTCAAGATACGACGGTTACAGAATGGATTTCCACAGTTGACATAACGTTCACATGGTGTACCATCAAACCAATCTTTTCCGACGATTGTTGGATTAACATGATTGACATCGACTGCAATACGCTCATCAAAGACGTACATTTTCCCATCCCAAAGTTCGCCTTGAACTTCTGGATCTTTACCGTAAGTGGCGATTCCTCCATGCAATTGGCCAACATCTTTGTAGCCTTCACGAACCATCCAACCAGAGAATTTCTCACAACGGACTCCACCAGTACAGTAGACGACAACACGCTTGTCCATAAATTTTTCCTTGTTATCACGAACCCATTGTGGCAACTCGCGGAAATTGCGGATGTCTGGGCGGATAGCACCACGGAAATGACCTAGGTCATACTCGTAGTCGTTACGAGTATCAAGGACAACTGTATCTTCATCTAGGAGGGCTTCTTTGAATTCTTTTGGAGACAAGTAAGCACCTGTTGTTTCAAGGGGATCAATATCTTCGTCAAAGTTTTCATCTTCTAAACCAAGGTGGACGATTTCCTTTTTGTAGCGAACAAACATCTTCTTGAAAGCTTGCTCACTTTCTTCATCAATCTTGAACCAGAGGTTTTCCATCCCTGGAAGGCTGTGAACATAGTCCATGTATTTTTGCGTTGTTTCGTAATCACCAGAAACGGTTCCGTTAATCCCTTCGTCAGCGACTAGGATACGACCTTTGAGGCCGATTGATTTACAGAAAGCCAAGTGGTCAGCCGCAAATTGTTCTGCGTTTTCGATGGGAACATATTTATAGTAAAGTAAAACACGAATAGGTTTTGCCATAAGATTCTCTTTTCTAAGATTAAATTATCAGAATTTTTCATTCAACTATACTAGTATACTCCCTCAAGAAAGCGAATGCAATTTATTTGACCGAAAATTAAAAACAAGACTTGAAAACAGGTCTTGTTTTAACTGAATATTCGATGAAGAAAAGTTATCAAAAATGGCAAGGTTGCCACAATATTATTGATAACATGAACGATATAACCGGGATAGATACTCTTGGTATAGCGAGTTAGACCCGCATAAAAGATTCCAAATGTCGCAAAAACAAGAATATCTAGTACACTGGGAAAACTTGTAAAGTGAGGAAGAGCAAATAAAACCGAAGGAAGAATCAGGTCAAGCCCAAATTTCGAATCTTTAAAGAAGGCATGTTGGAGCAATCCTCTATAAATCAACTCTTCCATCAGAGGCCCTAGAAAAAATAAGGATAGGTAGAGTCCCAACTCGGCAAAATTTGTCTCACTATAACCAATCAACACAGCCCAACCTTCATAGGTAGACTGAACATGTCTAGCCGTTTGGAAATTAAACGTTATATGAAGCACAGCTACGAGAATTGTCAGCACTGTATACCACAGCCATTTTTTCTTAGGAATAACAAAAAGATATCCATGACCTGTCTTGACTAATATCCATACCATCAGTCCGATGAAGACTAGACTGACAAGATTTCGAATCCAGAAAAAATTGCCAATCTGAGAAGAAAATTGCCAATAGCTTTGGATCATAAGCGTCAACTGAGAAAGTCCATATACGAAAAATAGGTAGGATAAGATTGCACTTATTTTAAAGAATGGATGATATTTTTTCATATGTCTATAAGCTATGTTAAATGTAAGAGCAAAACTCTGAACAAAATGCAGATAATTATATGCAAATACTGAAAAAAGAATCACTACCTTATCTAGAAGGCTCTAGACAAGGCAGTGATTGCAATTTTTAGGAATGAATACACGAAATCAATTATTCTTATGATTTTTTGCTTTTCAAGAATTCGTCGTATTGTTTTTGCATTTCATCCAATACTTTTTGGTAAGCACCTTCAGATTTAAGTTTTTCCATCAATTCTGGAATAGCTTTTTCTGGGTCTACAGTACCAGTGTTGATAGCTGTATCGAATTGTTGCATAGTGTTAGTGATAGCTGAGATTTCAGATTTCACGTTGTCAGTGTTGAAGATGAATCCAAGCGCTGGAGATTCTTTTGCAGTTTCCAAATCTTTCTTAGATTGTGCAATTTGTTCATCTGTAACGTTTTCGTTGATGTAAAGGATCCAGTTGTTACCAGTGTTCCATCCTGACATGTGAGTGTTTCCTTTGTATCCGTCAAGGACTTTAACACGGTTTTCTTTACCTTCAACTTTTTCCCAGTTCTTGCCTTCTGGACCGTAAACAAGACCGTTCAAGAGTTCTGGGTTAGTGTTCAAGAGGTTCAACACTTCCATTGCTTTTTCTTTGTTCTTAGAGTTGTTTGAGATTACAAAGTTAGCAACTTGAGTTGTTTGGTTTTTCTTGATGAAGTTAGTAAATGGTTTGATTTTGATATCTCTGTTAGCAACACGAGAAAGCAAGCTACTACCGTAGTCAGCTGGTCCTACTGTTTCTTCACGAACAAGCCAAGTATCTTGAGTAAGGTCATATGAAGTATCACTAGTTGCTACGTCTTTTGGAATGTATCCTGCTTCATAGTATTTGTGCATAGTCTTCAAGTGTTCTACGAAACGAGGAACTTCGTAACGGTTTACGATCTTAGTAGTGTCGCCTTCAAGGTCGATGACGAATGGAAGACCATTTGCAACTGGGTAGTCAAAGTTTTCTGATGGAATAAAGTTTTTACCAACAGCGAATGGCATTACATCTGGAGCTTTTTCTTTGATTTGTTTCAATACTGGTTCAAGTGTTTCGTATGAAGTTACACCTGAGATATCGATTCCATATTTTTCAAGAAGTGGGCCGTTGAAGGCAAAGTTTTGTGAAGATGCAACGTTAGCTGCAACTGGAACAGCGTAAATTTTACCGTTTATAGTGTTACCTTTGATGTAAGCTGGGTCAAGCGCTTTGTAAAGATCAGCTCCTTCTTTCTTGTACAATTCTGTCAAGTCAGCATAAGCACCCTTTTGAGCGTTTACTACGTAGTTATCTGCAAATGCGATATCATAGTTTTCACCTGATGAAGTGATAACTGACATTTTCTTACCGTAGTCACCCCAACCAAGGTATTGGATATCCAATTTAGCACCAACTTTTTCTCCGATGATTTTGTTTGCATTTTCTAGCAATTCATCCAAGTTATCTGGTTTGTCACCGATTTGGTACATTTTGATAACAGTTTTATCACCTGAAGCTGAGTCAGCAGCTTTTTGGTTGTTTCCTTTAAGGTTTCCACAAGCTGCAAGGCTAGCAGCTAAAGCGACAAGGCTAGCAGATGCAAAAGCATATTTTTTCCAGTTTTTCATGATAAAAACTCCTTTTTTTATTTTTAAATTTAAAACAATTTTAGTGATCTACTTTTCAACAAAGAAAAGTTAGATAGGGTAGAGAAAACATGTTTCTCAGTGTTTCTTATTCTTTAACACCACCGATAGTCAAACCTTTTACAAAGTAGCGTTGGAAGAATGGATAGAGAATCGCAATTGGAACAGTCGCAACAACGACCATGGCCATACGACCTGTTTCTTTTGGTAGGGCAACCGCAAGTTGTCCTGACATACCAACAGACTTAGCAATGTAATCCATGTTGTTTTGAATTTGCATCAGCAAATATTGCAATGGATACAAGTTGTCACTCTTGATGTAAAGTAGGGCATTGAACCAGTCGTTCCAGAATCCAAGTGCTGTCAAAAGTGTGATAGTCGCAATCCCTGGAAGAGAAAGTGGTAAACAAATTTGGAAGAAAATCCGCGCTTCGCTAGCACCGTCGATACGAGCTGATTCGAGGATTGCTTCTGGTATGGTCTTCTTGAAGAAGGAACGCATCAACATAATGTTGAATGGTGATAGAAGCATCGGAACAATCAAGGCCCAAATAGTGTCACCCAAGTGAAGTAATTGAGTTACCACGATATAGCCTGGTACCAAACCAGCATTGAACAACATACTAAGAAGAGCGAAGACTGTAAAGAATTTGCGATACTTAAATGTTGAACGTGAGATGGCATAAGCGTAGGTTGTTGTGATGAATACGTTTGTCAACGTACCTACAACTGTCACAAAGCCTGAGATAAAGAGCGCTTGTAGAATCTTGTCCTTGAACTGAGCCAAGAACTGGAATCCATCTACACCAAACTTCGATGGGAAGAAGCTATATCCATATTGAACAATACTTTTTTCGTCTGTAATTGAGATAATGATTACGAAGATGAAAGGCAAGATACAAGAGAAGGCCAGCAAACCAGATATGATACTAAAGAAGATATCTGCTTTTTTGCTGAAGGAGTGTATGCCAACATTATCAATTTTTTCTTTTTGAATTTTTTTTGCCATATGCTCCTCCTTTCTAGAATAGTGCTGAGTTAGGATCAACACGTCTTGCAAGTAAGTTTGATAGGATAACGAGAATCAAACCGACGACTGACTGATAGAGACCGGCTGCTGATGCCATACCGATATCTGCTGTCTGGGTCAATCCGTTAAAGACATAAACGTCCAATACGTTTGTTACGCTATAGAGCTGACCAGCGTTGTGAGGGATTTGGTAGAAGAGACCGAAGTCCGCACGGAAGATGTTTCCGACTGCAAGGATGGTCAATACTGTCACAAGCGGAGTCAACTGAGGGATGGTTACGTTACGGATACGTTGCCATTTGCTAGCGCCATCCACTGTTGCTGCTTCGTAGTAAGTTGGGTCAATACCCATGATAGTTGCGTAGTACATCACACTACTATATCCAAAGCCTTTCCAGATACCTAGGAAGAGGAGGAGGTACGGCCAAATACTTACATCAGCGTAGAAGTTAATACCCTTCATTCCGAGAGCTTCTAGGGTGTGGTTGATAAGCCCTTTATCGATATTTAGGAAAGCATCTGTAAAGAAACTAATGATAACCCAAGATAGGAAGTAAGGGAATAACATAGACGTTTGGTAGATTTTAACCATTTGCTTAGAGCGAAGTTCACTAAGGATAATGGCGATACCAACTGACACAACCAAACCGATAAAGATAAATCCAAGGTTGTAAAGTACTGTGTTTCGAGTGATGACAAAGGCATCTTTCGAACTAAACAAGAATTTAAAGTTATCTAGTCCGACCCATCTACTGTTTATAATACTGTGAACGAATCCTTCACCAGTCATATGGTAGTCTTTGAAGGCAACCACATTCCCAAAAACTGGAATGTAGAAGAATAAAATCAACCAAATTGTTCCTGGTAGAACCATTAAGAGAAAAATCCAATTATCTCTTAAAGTTTTTGAAAACTTGTTCATAATTTCCCCCCCTTTTTATTTTCTAAAACTTCATAATCTCACATTTTTTAGACTTGATAACGTTTACAAAAATAGTATACTCTTATTTTTAGGACAGTTTAAACTACAAATTATAGAAAAAACTCCACAAATTATTTTATGTGGAGAACTTTTTTATAAGGAGGATGTTTCACGAGAAACACTCCGCCTGCATGAGGCGTTCCCCATCTCTACTAATTGAAAACTCCTTCCAATATCGGTTGGGGAAAACTGACAAAATGAACCTGGGCATTTATAATGGTACCTGCTTCATTTTTCTCAATCTCAGGTTGCCCTTCAGTATGTAAAATAGTAGGGCGACCATCCTTGTAGCCAAAGAGAATCACTTCTGTCCCTGCTTCATTCACATAACAGGCCAAGATTTCAAATCGTTTTTCTACAACACCAACAGTATAGTCATGCCATTTAAAAGTATAGTTCACTCCATCCACTTGCCCAAATTGCATAATCTGATCTGGGACTGCAAGCCCATAATAACGACTATATGTTGCTAGGTTAGTAGACTTAAATTTTTCACCTTTACTATCCGAGTAAGATTCCATGACTGTTTTTATCTTGTCTGTTAGAGTACTACTGTCTGCCTCATTCTCTGTAGCTACACTTGTTTTTAATAGAAATTCCTTAAAACCTTGCGCTAAATCTGTGTTTTCAGTCTCTTCAAAATTCGCAGCACGGATAGTTTCTAGTGTCTTATCGGCATACAAAACCTGTGCTTGCCCATCCTTGAGTGTAAAAAGGTAAAAATGTCTGGCTTGATCGTCATAGTAGGCATCCAAAACCAAGTAATCATAGGCATTGTCACTGGACACCCCGAAAATATTCCATCGGACTCTTTTCTGAGAGACAGTTGTTGTTTCTAATTTTTTAATGAGTTCATTTTTTTCGTCAAACTTTATATGCTCCAGTCTATGATAGGACTGCCCCATAGAGGAAGCCCAGCTTGCAAACTCTTCCTGCCACTTTTCGGTGTTGTATTGGATTAGCTTCTGAAAATCCGAGTAATTCTTCATAATCAAGGCTTGATCAGTAGGATGAGATAACTGGAGTTCCTCCATGGCTACAAGAGTAGCAACCATAGGTGATTGCACAGTTGCGCCCTTGACTTCTTTTTCGTGCGAAAGAGCCTTCTCATAGGAATCCGCTAGGTAGTGAAAATAGTTGGTTACTTCCTTGGTTTGTTGCTCCCTTGATGTTGACTGACTAGTTACGCTATCTTCTGTCGTATTTTGACAAGCAGATAAAACTAGCAGAGTAGCACCTAGGACTAGTAGTAGCTTTTTCATGGTCAGACCTCCAAACTATCCTTATACTTTCATTATACTCCTTCCCTATCTCCAAATCAAAAAACATCTCCATTTATTTAAAAGGAGATGTTTGGTTATCTGTGATAAATTTCTAGGTCGTATAAATAGTCGAAGCTGTCGCAATGGTGTGCCACTGGTTGGCTGTCGTTGCTGCGAAATCCTTATCTCCGTAGAAATCATTAAATGGCAAGATGTCTACTTCTAGTTCGTCGATACGAGAGATTTCGCCTGCTAGATAGTTTTCAATGCGACTTTCTGCTCGCTTGATTCGTTGCAAGAGTCCACCCATACGGATATCTACGGTATCCAAGCCAAAGACCTTGTTTTCTTTCAACCATTGTTGGCTAAAGAGCTTGTGGAAGTTTTCAATCTCGCTTCTGAGTTTTGGCAATTCTTCTCTAGCGATTTGTTGCAAGCTCTCTTTGTCACCTGTTTGATAGGCTTGACGGATACGTCGGCCCACATCAACCTTGCCACTTAGAATAGCATTCAACTGGGCCTGAGTTTCGAAAAGATAGGCGTAGACTCCAGCTTTTTCTTTAATATCAGAAAGAGTCTCAGCTGCCTGGGCAAAGTGTGGTTTGTCCTGTTCAGGGGTCATGTGCTTATCAAGGATTGGACAGAGAACATCCTGATAAAAGACATAGCGATTGGGATTAATCCCACTGAGATTGTCTGGTAGATCTGGCAAGAGATTGGCCAAATCAAGCTGCATAAAGTCCTCAACGGATAGCCCTGTATTGGTCTTGAAATGAGCTGACAAACGGTCTAAATCATTGCGGTAGCTGAGTTCTGCCCAGATTTGCAAGCTTGGCAGAATAGAGAACTGAGCTGTTTCGCCACCATTGTCTCCCCAACCAGTCACAATGACTTCTTTGATCTGATTAGCACGGCAGGCTTTGTTTGCTTCGATAGCGATGAGACGACTGAAATGGTTGTGTGGTGTGAATCCAATCCACTTCCAAGCACCACCTGCAAAGGCAATATCCTGGCTAATCTTGTGGTGATTACTGAAGTTACGGTTGTATTTTTCTTCGCTATCCTGATAATAATCCCAGTAAACCAAGGTCACACGGTCTTTAAGGCGGTCAAGAAAAACTCGTGTTTCCTCTGGAATTTCGACATCACGGTCGTACTGGCCATCTGCTGACATGAGTTTGAAGAACATATCGCTCCACATCTGGCAGTGGAAACCATACTTATCGGCAATATCCAGCACGCGCTCCAAGTGTTGACACATGAGGAGGCTACGATCCACCACACCATTTAGGATAAGGTAGCGTCCCAAACCAACCAGGTGGGCTTCGTCCATCCCGATATTGACCTTGCGAGTTTGTAGTTTAGACAACGTCGCAAACATACCATCAATCAAGTCGTAGACTTTTTCTTCACCGATGAGAAGAATATCTTCTACATCGCGGAGCTCTTGCACTTCTTTGACACCCCATTTGACAAAGGCTGATAAGTGGGCCAAGGTCTGGATACAAGGAACAAAAGTCATATCAAACTGCTGGGCGTAGGCTTCGATTTCCTGTAATTCTTCAGCTGAATAAGCCCCACGGAAATAACCAAAATAAGGTTGCCCTTCAATCTGATAGGTATCTTCCATGTAGAGCTCAAAGGTTGAGTAGCCCATGAGAGCCAAGACTTCAATCATCTGCTTGGCAGATGCAACATTTAGAACCGCATTACGGGAACAATCCGCCATGTAGGCTAAATCTTCATAAGCCGCTTGCTCCTCAATCTCCACCTTATCACCTTCTTCTAAAGCTGTTGCGAGAACAGACAAGGCGCGATAGAGTTGGTGAGGTTTGTCATAAGTCAATTGATATTCTCCGCCCTCACCCTTGATAGAGATAGAAGCTTGGTCAGACTGAGCGACTACCACTTCTACATCTGGTAGAGAAATGTGCTTTTGAAGTAAGTCTATAGCTTGCTGTTGTTTACTGCTAATTCCGGTAAAATTTACCATTGGTTTTCCTCCTGTAACCAGTTGACAAGGGCACCGTAGAGATTGGCATCTGCCTGATAGGTGCAAGCTTGAATCACTGGCGCAATTGTATACTCTTCATATCTTTCCACAAAGACCTCTACCGCTTTTTGCACCCCTTTGATAAAATCTGGGTTCTGACTGATAGAGCCACCTAGGCTAATGACATCTGGGTCGATTAGATACTGGATATTGAGTAATCCTTGAGCTAGATTACGATTCATCCGCTCAATCGCTTCTTGGCAAAGGGCATTGCCTGCTGCAGCCTCTTGGTAAACCTTTCGGCCATCCCAGTCTGACTGACCTGATTTTTCAATCACATAACGAACCATGTTTCCTGTAGAAGCTAGTTGTGACCAGTTATTGAGTTTTTCTGCTGGTTCGATAGTTGTCATGTAACCAAACTCACCACCCAAGCCATGGCGACCACGGTGAATTTTGCCATTGATAATCATGGCCCCGCCGATCCCTGTACCAATAACGACACAGGCTGCATTTTCAATCTCAGGATGAGCTAGCAGTTCACTAAGTCCAACACAGTTGGCATCATTTTCTAGATGGACAGGGAGTTGGTGATGAGAAAGGGCCTGGTACCATGAAAAACCATGGATATAAGGAATGGCACTAATCCCCTCAATCACACCTGTTTCTTGATTGACCGCTCCTGGAACACTCATAGCGATTCCACTGTAGTCTTGTTCCGATAAGCGTTGGTCCAACCAAGCTAGCAAATCTTCCAGAGTTTCTGGAGTTGGGGTGCTGGTTTTATCTAAAATCTTTCCATCAGGAGTTAGACTAGCAAACTTAATGCCAGTCCCTCCGATATCAATTGTTGCAATGGTCATTGCTTTCACCTGCAAAAAGGAGCGAATCAGCAGTTGGTTCTTACTTTTTCGCTCCTCCTTTCTTTTTATGTTTACTTTTTGAAATTAAATTTCTTCTTTTTGAATCAATTCTGTACGAATTTCCTGTGGTGCCAATAGTCCTGAATGGACTGGGTATGGGCGTTCCAGTAAGTCAAGAATGGTTTGTTGTTTTTCAGACACACGGATATTTTCTTGACTCATGTTGTAGTAGCGAAGGACATAACCTTCTTCATTCTCAGCCACCTTAAAGGCTGTTGGGCAGACTTGTGGCAAGTTCAGTGCCGGATGGTTAAAGAGGCTACCCGTTGCTGCAACGCTACCCTCTTGTTTTGCAACTTGAAGAGCTGTAAATGGCACCTGGAAGGCTTTGGCACGACGGAAAGCTGAGAAGCGTTCCCCTGCTTGGTGACATTCTACTGCAAATTCAACTTCGATATCACGCAAGCACTGGGCTTCCGGCGTTGGGAAGTAACCCCAGTCACCGAGTTCGCCTGAAGCACGAAGAAGGGTTACAGCCATGGTGTCATCTCCAAGAATTTCATACTCGTGCAATCCTTTATTGGATACTGTCACTCCTTTAACATCATCATACAAGCTGACAAAAGCTTGTTGGTGTTGTGGATTTTCAGGATTTTCCCAAGAAGCTGCTGGTTTATTTGGTCTTGTCACAACTTCATAAATGCTTTCAGAATCATTGCTTGGACGAGTATTATGAGTTTTCACCAAGAGACGAATGCGGTGGTCTTTGGCTGTATTAGTAAAGCGAGTCTTGAAGCGAATCTGTGGATTGTCCACAAAGACAGTCATTTCTGTTTCAAGAGGAATGGTTGTCACCTCTTCTGAACGACCTGCCTCTCGTTTCATGAACTCGATGATGCCTCTTTGTTCTGCATCCAATTTTTCATCTGCGCTAACTGGAATAGTCATGTCATGTTTGAGCAAGATTTTGGCATAGCGAGCATTGTTTTCTAAGACTTCATAACCTTTCAGTTGAGCATAAATTGGCTCAGTTCCTTTCGGCTGGAAGTAAATGTACTCGTTACCAATATCTCCACGGTCCTCGAATTGGATGAAATCTTCGTAAGCTTCATTAGTAGTCTTGTCGTAGAGTGTAATTCCTTCATCTACACTGACTGTTACGAATGGGGTATCAATGACTCCATTTTGATAAATACCATCTCGGTGATCTACTTGACCTTCGACCAATTGGAAGCTTGCCCAAGAAAGCGGAGCAAGGTGGACTGGGATTGTCACGCGCACTTGGCGTGCAATATAGGGTTGGCGGAATTTATCCTTAGGCAAAGTATAGCCAAAACTTGCACCCAAGTCTTCAATCTTGGCTTCAAGGACATGGCCATCCAAATCTTCAACATGGTAATCTGGCAAGGTCACGGCTGCCATCTTCTTGTAACCTTCAGTCGGATGCAATTCTTTAAAATCACAAGTCACAACATCCACTACAACACTAACTGTATCAACCTTGTCATGTAAAGCTGTGTTGACAACGGTAAAGAGGTGATCACTTTGCGCTTCCTGAGTTGCTATTTTATGTTTCCACTCATTGAGAAGGTTAGTCTTGACAAAGTTTCCAACCTGATTGACTTTTGCAAAACGAGTTTCCATTTCACGGTGAACTTCGTCAATACTACAGCCACAGATACTATCGTGCGGTGCATTTTGCAGAAGTACTTTCCAAGCATAGGTCAATTGATCCTTGTGGTTATGTCCACCAGTGATAATGGTTAATGGTTCCACGACCTGCTCTAACAAGTTGCTATTTTCTTGGAAGGCTTGTTTGAGATAAACACGTGAAGAAGAAGTATTGGCAAGAGTGTACCAGCCATCTGTTTCCTGGCTAGTCAACTCACCTGTGACCGTTGATAATTGTTCAGGAAGGGCACTTTCCAGTGCTTGGACATATTCGTCAAATGAGCTATGAATAAAGGTCACGTCAGGGAAGAGTTCGTTTGCCACACGAATGGCTTCGCTCAGATTTCTCTGAACAGGCTGGTGGTCACAACCGTTCATCATCAACCATTGGTTGGTCGATGCATAGTCACGGACGTCTGCTAATTTTTGCTTCCAGAAAGTCAAAGCCTCGTCTTTATCCACTGGAATTTCATTCCCGTTACTGTACCAGTTAGCAAAAAGAATGCCGAGTACACGGCTACCATCAGCTCCCTGCCAGTACATCTCAGAAAATTGGGAGGTAAATTGCTCGTCTTCGAGGACTTGGTTGTCAAATCCGATTGGCTTGACACCGCGACCAAAGGCTGCTACGTGGATACCTGATTTTTGAAGGATTTGAGGAGCCTGCCCCATATTTCCAAAGGTATCAGGAAAGTAACCAATTTGAGTAGATTTACCCCATTTGGCACATTCCGCTTGGCCAATCAAAGTATTACGGACATTGGCTTCACTGGAGATCAAGTAATCATCCTGCAAGATGTAAAAAGGACCAATCTTGAGCTTGCCTTCGTCGATATAACGCTGCACCTTGTCACGGTTTTCAGGACGAATTTCTAAATAGTCATCGAGGACAATGGTTTGTCCATCCAAGTGGAAGCTCTTGAATTCAGGGTCATTTTCAAAAAGATCAAACAGATTGTCAAAAAGTTCCACCAATTGCATACGGTGACTTTCAAAAGGTAGATACCACTCACGATCCCAGTGGCTGTGAGAGATGATATGTACAACAACATTTTCCATGAGTAAAACCTCATTCTAACTTAAATTTAAAAATAGATTTGTGATTCTTTAGAAGAACCTATCGAGCTAAGGCTCGTTAGCGAATATCTAGGTAATCCAAGACTAATTCGCAGAACATCATGTTGGCCCATGAGAACCATTCGCGTGAGTAGAGAGTCGGATCATCTACGTGGAAGCTTTCGTGCATGACACCTGTTCCACCATCACAGGCAACTAGTTGGTCTAGCAAGTATTTTTTCTCTGCTTTATCTGTAGCAGTTAAGCCTTGGATAGATAGAGCAATCGGCCAGATATAGCGATAGAAGGTATGAGAACTTCCGAGCCCACTTGCGTACTCTCCTTGGTAGAAGTAAGGATTTTCAGGGCTCAGAATAGTGCGACGAGTGGCTTGATACACTTCGTCATTGACATCACAGTAACCAAGATATGGAGCAGCTAACAAACTTGGTACGTTAGGGTCGTCCATGATGCTAGCATTTCCCAAACCATCTACCTCAAAGGCATAAATCTTTTCACCCTTACTATTTGTAGTGTAGGCGTAGTTTTCAATTCCTTCTTGAATGTCAGATTGGAGGCGTTTGGCATCAGCAATAATGCTCTCGCTATCAGCTAGATTCAATTCTGCAAAGATTTCCTGGACATAACCTAAGACAACGACTGCAAACATATTTGACGGAATCAAGTAACTATACTGACAGCAGTCATCACTTGGACGAAAGGCTGACCAGGTCATCCCTGTCACAGCAAAGTCAGGACCAAAACCATCATTAACCAAAGTGTCTTCCTTACGGTCGGTATCACGAACAAAGCGGTAAGGTGAGTTCTTGTGGTCTTGTTCCACCGTCCAGAGATGGAGAATCTCCTTAGTCGCCGTAACAAAAGTTTCATCAAACTGGCTAGTCTCACCAGTTTCCTTCCAAAGAAGGTAAGCCAATTGCAAGGGGTAGCAAAGCGAATCTACTTCATACTTGCGTTCCCAAATCCAGCCATTGAGGTCTGTATGGTCTGTCTCGTGATGACCCTTCCAGTTCTCCTCAATATTGAAAGAGTTGGCATAGGGGTCCTTGAGAATCAAAGTCATCTGGCGTTTAACCAAACCAGCAATGGTCTGGCGCAAACGAGGATCTCTTTTTGCCACATGAAGGTATGGTCTAAGCTGAGCAGTTGAATCACGGAGCCACATAGCTGGGATATCCCCAGTTAGTACAAAAGTTGAGCCGTCTTCTAAGATTTCAACTGTGTTGTCTAAAGTGTCTGTATAGCAACGCTCAAAGACATCCACCCATTCAGGATGTCCCTTGGCTCTCTCCGCTACCTCATCTAGCCACTCTCTGACGATTTCTTTAGAATAAACCATAAACTATTTTGCCTCTTTCAAACAAATTTTCATTTTCAGTATAAGAAAAAATAGGTCCAAAAGATATACACAAACTAAAGTCGTTTTGAAACAATCTTATGAAAAAAAGTTGGGCAAGCCCAACTTTTTATTCACTTTTCTTTTCGTCTTTTTTATTTTCGAATTCTTTGTATCCGTTCGTCAACAATTCCGATTTCAAACCTTCATAGTCTTCAGTTCCCCAACTGTCAGATACTTTTGAAGCAGTATCAAGATCTAAGTTTCCATCCTTCAATAGGAAAGCTTCGTAACCAAAGTATTTGTAACGGACGGTTGTTGTGTTTGAAAATCCTGAACTTGCCTTCGTTACCTTATAAACAGTAATTAATGAGATTTTCGCACTTGATTTTTTATCTTCGCTAGGAATAACTTTCAAGTAGCTTCCTTGTGGCTCTAAAGTATAAGTAACATATGAATCATTCTTGTGTTCTGACTTGCTGTAGTCTTCGTTTTTCTTCAACAAATCAGCAAAGTTCTTCACATCTTTCAAGTCTTTTAGGCCTTCAACAGTCACTTCTACAGTCTTAGAATCTACCATTTTACCAGCTGATTTCAATGAATTGATATAAGCTTCATTCACGTTAAGAGTGACTTTGTCGCCGTTTTTCAAATTCTTTGGACGTTCACCATTTTCAAAATCAAAGTAGGTTTCATTCTTAGAGTTTTTAGCGATTGAAATAGTCCCGTAGCCGTTAAGACCAGCGAATGTTACAGGTGTTTCTTTCAACAAGTCAGAAGCTGAAACCTTTTCGTATTCTTTAAGATTTTCAACTTTGAAGGTTTTCTTTTCAGCCTTAACTGGTGCACTCTTAGAAGTAGTTACAACACTGAAAGTAACCTCATCTCCATTTTTTAGGTCACTTGTTTTATCAAAGCTAAATTGTACACTTCTAATTAAAGCGTCTGCCTTGCCATATTTTGTAGCTAATTTTGGATCTCTAGTAACTTCTGAGAAAGTAACTGGGTCGTTTTGTGCCAAGCCTGTTGCTTGTTTTGAGCTAAATCCAGCCTTCTTATAAGCTATTTCTCGAAGCTTAGCTGCAACTTCCTCACTATTGTATGTCAATGTTCCAGATTCTTCGTAGCCTGAAAACTGTACCTGAACAACATCTAGCAAACTCTTTGGTTGAGAATCATATACTTTAAATCCAACAAGTGCAACAATAAGCACAGCAACTGCTGCAAGGGCACCGATTACTGCAATTTTTCTCTTTTGGAACAAATCTTTTGCTTTCTCCACAAGTTCATTTACATCAAAACCTTTAGTAGCTGCAGGTGTAACTACCGCCTCTTTTGCTGGTTCCTCTGTTGCAGATTCTGGAGTCTCAGTAGAAGATGGTGCCTCTTCTTTTTCAACTGTAGGTTCAGCTGTCTCTGAAGGTTGCACTTCTTCTGCTACTTCCGTAGGTTGCAACTCCTCTTTTTCTACTAATTCTTCATTAGTAGAATGTTCATCAATATTACTCATAATAATCTCCTTTCTTACCCTCATTCTAGCAGAAAAGAACCTATTTGTAAATTTTAAATATATATTTATACACTATTTCAACTTTTAGATGTCTTTCTTTATTTTTATGATATACTGAATACAAAACTCCTACAGAAGGAAATCGCTATGAAGCCTATACTTGAAACCATTGATACTCGTTTTGGAACAGCTAGTAAACATGCATTTTCACGAGGAAATACACTACCATACGCTGGAGTGCCTTTTGGGATGAATTACTTTGTTCCACAAACGAGTGATCAGGAAGGGTCTTGGTTTTTTGATCCCCATCTTCCCATATTCCAGGGTATTCGACTAACCCACCAGCCGAGTCCTTGGATTGGCGATTATTCTTGGTTGCTACTGACTCCTGTTACAGGAGAAATCAGTGGCGACACCCTCTTCCATCGTCAGTCTTCTTATAACCTTGATCGTGCTATTTTCAATCCCCATTATCTCAAGATTTTTTCTGAACGTTACCAGATTGAAACCCAACTCACACCTACTTGCTATGGGGCTTCTATTCAACTAAGACAGATACAAGGCAAGAAGATCTCACTCTATCTGCATGTAGCTGATGATTTATCATTAGAGCAAGTAGATGAGCGTACTGTCAGCCTTGGTCAAAACGGATTAACCGAAACCAACAAAAGTCCCCTCGTCATGTTTACTGCTCTCGCATTCTCTACGGATATTCTATCTATCAATCAAGCGGGGCAAGACTGGCGTATCGACTTGGCTGGAGCAGAAGCTCTAGTTCAACTGGCTACTTCTTTTATTTCCAAAGAACAGGCCCTCTTTAATCTGCTTAGAAAAGACTTTGAAGAAACGAAAGCAGATGCTAAAGCAAATTGGGAAGACCTTCTAGGTCGTTTTGATGTCGTGGAAACCGGCCCTGTAGACCGAACATTTTTTGATCATTGTCTATACAGACTCTTTCTCTTCCCACAAACCTTCTATGAGGTAAATGAGCAAGGCGAGACTATTCATATAGACCTTGCTTCAGGGACAATCAAGCCTGGTCTACTCTATACCAACAATGGTTTTTGGGATACCTTCCGCACTTCATTCCCACTCTTTGCCTTAATTATTCCAGAGCACTATCGTCAGTTTCTTGAAGGTTTCCTCAATAGCTACCGTGACACTGGATACCTGCCTAAGTGGCTGGCTCCTGACGAAAGAGGAATGATGCCTGGGACTTTGATTGATGGCCTTCTTGCAGATAGTGCCTGCAAAGACATGGCACCTGAGTTTGAAGAAGAATTTCTCAAAGCCATGATTGAAACTGCTACCAAGGCAGATCCAAAAGCTATCAACGGGCGACACGGCCTAAGCCAATACCAAGAACTGGGATACCTATCCACGGACTTCCATGAAAGTGTCAGTCATACACTGGACTATGCTTACAGTGATTTTTGCATCTCTACCTGCGCAGCAAAATTAGGTCAAGAAGAGCTTGCTCAAACCTATGCTCAATATTCTAAAAACTATCAGAATCTATTTGACTCTGAGACGGGTTACATGAGGGCGCGTGATGTAGATGGCAACTTCCGTCCTGACTTTTCTCCCTATAGTTGGGGTCGTGACTACGCTGAGTGTTCAGCTATTCAAGCCAGTCTCGGTGTCCTACACGATATTTCTGGACTTAGCCAACTAATGGGTGGAAAAGAAGCCTTTAGCAACTATCTTTTGAAAGCTTGTCAAAGTCTCCCACTTTTTGAAACGACGGGCTATGGATATGAAATTCATGAGATGAGCGAGATGGCAACAGCGCCATTCGGTCAACTAGCCATTTCAAACCAGCCAAGCTTCCACATCCCTTATCTTTTCCGCTACAGTAGTTATCCCCAATATACTAGTCTCTTAATCAAGACCCTCCGTCAAAAAGCCTTCCGAGCTAGCTGGGATGCTTATCCGGGCGATGAGGATAATGGTAGTCTTTCGGCTTGGTATGTCTGGTCTGCTCTCGGACTTTACCCAACCTGCCCAGGGAAAGCAAGCTATGATCTTGGAATTCCGCTCTTTAATCACCTTCGTGTCTATCTGACAGAAAAAAATCAGTGGTTGGATGTTCGTACTCAGCAAAATTATGAACACTTCCACTTTGTACAAGACTGTCGACTGGACGGGAAAGAAAAACAAAGCATCAGCCATCAGGAATTGCTCAATGCTAAGACTCTTGACTTTACCCTCGGATGGTTACCGAAGCATTAATAACCTAACCCCTTTGTCATGCACAAAGGGGTCTTCTTATCCATATAAAGTTATCCACAAACTGTGAATAACCTTCAACCTTTTTTTTGGAAAAGATTTTCAAATTTTTCCAAAAAATCTTTCCAATCCAAGTTCATAGGATGTACAAGAGAATAAAGCCTATAAACCTTGTCCTAACAAGGTTTATAAAAGATTGATTTGTTTCCTATTCTATAAATTTCGTCTCTCTTTTTCCTATTAAAATTACTAAGAGACAGTTGTTGTTGATACCTTTAGTTATCCACAGGTTGTGGATAATCCTTTTCTAAACCAACAAGCCCTATTCCCTATCTGTTAGCTATCTTTTACTTTTTTTATAGTAATTTCCAAATTTTGTTAGGCGCTTTCAAAAAATCATGATATACTAAAATTATCAGAAAAGGAGACATTATGAAAAAAGATCAACACCAACTTAATTGGCTGATGGTTTCTCTGATTGCTTTCAACATGGTTTGGGGGCTAGGAAACGTCGTCAACAACTATTCTCAACAGGGAATTTCAGTCGTCGTATCTTGGGTTTTAATCCTCGCACTCTACTTTATCCCTTATTCTCTCATCGTTGGGCAACTAGGTTCTACCTTTAAGGAGAGCGGAAGCGGTGTTAGTGACTGGGTTGAAAAAACATCAACCAAACGTCTCGCCTACTTTGCTGCTTGGACTTACTGGGTTGTTCACATTCCTTACCTCGCACAAAAACCACAAGGGATCCTTATTCCGCTTGGATGGGCCTTGCAAGGTAACGGACAATTTCTAAAACAAATTGACATCCACTGGATTGTTATTCTCTGCTTACTAATTTTTGGACTTTTCCTCTACCTTTCTACAAAAGGATTGGCAACTCTAAAAGTCATTGGTAGCTTGGCAGGAAGTGCTATGTTGGTTATGTCTCTACTCTTCGTGCTTTTGGCTGTCGGTCTGCCTTTCATTAAACCAGACATCCAGTTTGCGACACCACACATGGATCAACTAAGCACCTACATTCCAAACTTTGATTTTTCTTATTTTACAACAATCTCACTACTAGTCTTTGCAGTTGGTGGTTGTGAAAAAATTTCCCCATATGTCAATCAAACCCGCAACCCTGCAAAAGAATTTCCAAAAGGTATGATTGTAATGGCCATCATGGTCGGTCTCTCTGCTATCCTCGGATCAGTTGCAATGGGAATGCTATTTGATGGCAATAATATCCCTGAAGACCTCATGCGTAATGGTGCTTATCAAGCCTTCCAAATGTTAGGAAATTCTTGGGGAGTTGGAAACCTCTTTGTCGTGATCTACGCTCTTACAAATATGGTCGGACAAATCGCGGCGCTTGCTTTCTCTATTGACGCACCATTACAAATCCTTCTCAATAACGCTGATGAAAACTACATCCCAAGCTGGCTTCGAAAACGTACTGAAAAAGGTGTCCTCATTAACGGCTACCTCCTTACAGGCGTCCTCGTTAGTCTCATCATCATCCTTCCAATTTTTGGTATTCAGGAAATTGACGGACTTGTAAAATGGATGACCAACCTCAATTCTATCGTGATGCCGATGCGTTACCTCTGGGTATTCCTTGCCTATATGATGCTCAATCGCGCTTGGAAGACATACAAAAATGCCGAATACAAGTTTGTGAACAATCCTAAACTTGGCTTTGTTATCGGTACTTGGTGCTTCCTCTTCACAGCCTTTGCTTGTATCCTTGGTATGGTTCCAAAAATTAACTACGCTGAGAATCCAACGGCTTGGCAATTCTCTCTTCTTACAAACATCTTGACTCCAATTATTCTGATTGGATTAGGTGTGATTCTACCAGTACTTGCCAAAAAAGAACAAAAGAAACAAATCAAATAATGCTACTACTAGCTAGATAAAATTGATTTTATCTTTGCTTGAAAGAATTTTCTCAGCAAAAATCCCCTTTGAACAGTAACGTTCAAGGGGATTTTTTTGTCTACTAATGTATTTTTTACTTAGCTTCATACCAAGTCACGCCTTCATTCTCATCAGCAATCAATGGAACACTCAGTTGAATTGCTTCTTCCATGGTTTGTTTGACGAGTTTTTTGATAGCAGCTAATTCTGACTTAGGCACTTCAAGAACAATTTCATCGTGCACTTGTAACAGCATCTTGGTCTGATAACCACCTGCAACCAAGGCTTTATCCAGCTGAATCATAGCAATTTTGAGAATATCTGCAGCCGATCCTTGGATAGGTGAATTGATCGCTGTACGTTCTGCAAAACCACGAATGTTAAAGTTGCGCGAATTAATATCTGGTAACTCACGACGACGTTTGAAGAGAGTCTCCACATAACCCTTATCACGCGCCTCACGAACCACTTCATCCATGTAGTTTTTAATACCTGGGAAGCGTTCAAAGTAGGTATCGATGTAAGCCTTCGCTTCTTTACGGCTGATACCTAGATTATTCGATAAACCAAAGTCTGAAATTCCGTAGACCACTCCGAAGTTTACAGCCTTGGCATTGCGACGGTCGTTTGGAGTTACATCCTCAGGACGTTCAATTCCAAAGACCCGCATAGCTGTTGAGGTATGGATATCCGCTCCTTCTTGGAAGGCCTTGATTAAGTGTTCATCCTTAGAGATATGCGCCAAAACTCGTAGTTCAATCTGTGAGTAGTCAGAGCTGAGAAGTACGCTATCTTCCCACTCTGGCACAAAAGCCTTTCGGATAAGGCGCCCCTGCTCCAACCGAACAGGAATATTTTGCAAGTTTGGATCCACACTAGACAGACGACCTGTCTGAGTCAAATCTTGCACATAGCGCGTGTGAATCTTGCCATCCGCTAAAATCCAGTCCTGTAAGCCAATCACATAAGTGGATTGAATCTTAGCAATCTGACGGTAATCGAGAATTTTCTTGACGATTGGTGCAATAGGAGCTAGGCGCTCCAAGACATCTACTGCTGTCGAGTAACCTGTCTTGGTTTTCTTGGTGTATTCGAGTGGGAGCCCTAACTTTTCGAAAAGCAATTCCCCCAGCTGTTTCGGTGAGTTGATATTAAACTCTTCACCAGCCAGCTCATAAATCTCTTGCGTCAACTTTTCGATGACCCGCTCATTTTCCGCTTGCATCTCCATTAAGGTTTCTTTTTTAACCTTAATCCCAGCGATTTCCATCTTAGCAAGGACAAAGGCTAGAGGTTGCTCCATGTCATAAAGAAGGTCCAATTGTCCGTTTTCGCTTAATTTTTCAAGTAAGACAGGCTCCGTCTCAACCAATACAGCAACCTTACGAGCCAAGTGTTCCAAGAATTTCTCTCGCTCTGGGATAGCTTTTTTGACACCTTTACCGTAGAAGGTTTCATCATCGACCAGGTAAGTTTGGCCATAGAGACTAGCAATGGTTGAAATTTCATTATTCTCGACTGTTGATAGGAGATATTTTGCTAGGCGGCTGTCAAAAGCAGGAGCCTGCAAATTCAAACCAAAGCGATTTAAGAGAACTTTTACTTTCTTAAAGTCATACACTTTCAGAGGTGTTTTTTCTAGAAAATCCTTTAGAATCGGATCCTGCAGAAGTTCTAACTTATCTGTAGCGTAGAGTTTGTCTCCACAAGACCAAGCAAAGCCAATCAAGTCATCAGTATGGTAATTTTCACCAAAAAGTTCAAAGTGGAAGATAGAGTCGGCACTCAGCATATCTTGACTCACTTTATCCACCATAGTGAAATTCAAAGTCTCAGCTTGGTTAGTCTGAGAAGCATTCAAGGCTTGCTTGAGCTGTTTAAAGCCCATCTCATCGTAGAATTTCCCAAGATTTTCCACATTTGGTCCACTATAGACCAAATCATCTAGACCTATCTCGATTGGCGCTTTCGTGTCGATGGTCGCTAGTGTTTTAGACAGAAAGGCTTGATCCTTGTCATTGACAAGATTTTCCTTCATCTTGGAAGCCTTCATACCATCAATATTTTCATAAATACCTTCAAGAGACCCATGTTCTAACAAGAGCTTAATACCAGTCTTTTCACCAATCTTAGTTACACCAGGGATATTATCTGACTTATCCCCCATGAGAGCCTTAAGATCAATAAATTGAGCTGGTGTGATTCCCATCTTTTCCATGAGGTATTCTGGAGTAAAGGCCTCAAACTCAGCCACACCTTTTTTGGAAATCTCAACCACGGTATGCTCATCTGTCAACTGGATCAAGTCCTTGTCTCCACTGACTATAGTTACATCAAAAGATTCCTTTTCAGCCAAGCGTCCCAGGGTACCAATGATATCATCAGCCTCATACTGGGCTAATTCATAGTGGCGAATCCCAAGATGATCTAGCAACTCACGAATGAAGGGAAATTGCTCACGAAACTCATCCGGAGTCTTGGCACGACCACCCTTATAATCAGCATACATCTCTGTACGGAAAGTCGTTTTCCCCGCATCAAAAGCAACCAAAATATGACTCGGTTGGACACGCTCCAGTAGGTGATTTAGCATCAGATGAAATCCGTAGATTGCATTGGTATGTAGTCCATTGTCATTTTTAAAACGATCCAGTTGCTGGTAAAGTGCAAAAAATGCTCGAAAAGCAACTGAAGAACCGTCAATTAATAATAATTTTTTCTTGTCCATACACTCATTATAAAGGAAAGCAGGGAAAAATACCATTAGGAAGAGCCCGAATGCTGAATAACACTTATGATGCTGGATTTTCTACTCGCGCACCATTACTGTCAACTTGGAACCCATCGATAGTCGTGTCTACCGCCAATTCTCCTGATGCGTTTACGTAATAATATTTCCCTGAAACCTGGAACCACTGACTAGCCTTCATAGCACCTGAGCTTTCGAGGTAATACCAAATGCCCTTATCCTTTAACCATCCCGTCTGCATTTCTCCAGATGATTTCAAGTAGTACCACTTAGATCCGTCTTTTAGCCATCCTGTTCTCATGGCACCACTTGTTTGGAAATAGTACCAACTTCCGTCTATCTTTTTCCAACCAAGAGCTACTTTCCCACTTTCATAGTGGTACCAAGTTGTTCCCTGTTTTTCCCATCCATTCTTTGAACTTGCTGTTTTAGCTAGCTGGACATATCTGCGATTCCCAGTTCGGGATAGATAACTAATCCATTTGTAGCCATCCTTCTCAAGCGTTTGATCGTAATGAACACTTTCTCCAGGGTAGTAATAATCCACAATTTCAGCTGCTTGTGATGGCTGGTTCATAATGGCAGCTTTTTCTGTAAAAACATGAGTTCCACTAGATACTAAAGTTGACTGATGATTCCCTGTGCTAGCCTGTCCGACATCTTTAAAATGAATGAAACCAGACATAGAGCTTGCCTTCACAATTCGACGATTGTACTTCTCTCTAACGCCATAATTGTACTCCTCAATTTCAATCATATCACCAAAAACATTAGAAACCCATGCAACGTGGCCATAGTCTCCGCTTCCATCCCAGGCAATCGAACCAATTGTTGGAGTCTTGTCCACACGATAACCTTCTCGTTTAGCACGATAACCCCAATCCTTAGCATTCCCGTACGCAGCTGGCAACTCAAAACCATTTACACTACTGAGTCGGAAGGCAGCAAATGAAGTACACTGTCTAGAGTATAGACGCCATTTATCAATTTCCTGATTTCCATTTTTATAATAATAGGGATAATCGTCTCCACGCGCCAGTGAGCCACTATTTACCTGATTAGCATGAACAGCTCCTCCACCAAACAAAAAAGCACCCGCTAGCAATAGTGAAGCTGTTCCCACCGTCGTTTTCTTTAGAAAAGTTCCCTTTTTACTATCTGTCATTCATTCTCCTTCGAATAGATAAATTTTTGAGGTTGACCTCACTTATATCATTCGAAAGAAAAAGAAAAAAGTGAGAATACTCTCACTTTCAACCTTAATCCAAATAGTGAATCAAATTCTTTTCTGTTAAAATATCTGAATACGTGAAGGATTCAACATAAACATTGGCTTGTTTGTCTCCTTCAACATTTCCAAATTCAACGATAAAGAGTGATGGATAAACTTCAATGAGTCTTCCTAAGCGATTCTTTTGGCGTTTACGACCATTTTCTAAGGTCATTTCCACTACTTGTCCTTCATGCGTCTTGATTTCTTCCTTGATTTTTTTCATCTTGGCTACATCTGTAAATGCATCTGTCATCTTTGTTCCTCTCTCTTCGAAATGCTTGAAAACTTGTTATACTCTTTTTGGAAAATCAATTCTACCGTTCCACGTGCACCGCTACGGTTTTTCTCGATAATCACTTCTACTTTGTTATTAGGAAGACCTTCCTCTTCTTCGCCACCACGCTCGTAATAGTCATCACGATAAAGAAAGGCTACGATATCCGCATCCTGCTCGATAGATCCAGACTCACGAATATCTGATAATACCGGTCTTTTATCTTGACGTTGTTCAACACTACGTGACAACTGACTTAGCGCGATAACAGGCACCTTCAATTCCTTCGCCAGAATTTTCAACTGACGTGAAATCTCTGAAACCTCTTGTTGACGATTTTCACGACCAGTCCCTGTAATTAGCTGCAGGTAGTCAATCAAGATCAATCCAAGATTGCCTGTTTCCTGAGCCAATTTTCTGGCGCGTGATCGAATCTCTGTAATTCGAATCCCGGGTGTATCGTCGATATAAATGCTTGCTTTAGCAAGATTCCCCTGAGCAATGGTGTACTTACGCCATTCTTCCTCACTGAGTTGCCCTGTACGAATCGAGTGAGATTCTACTAATCCTTCAGCAGCCAACATACGGTCGACTAGACTCTCAGCACCCATTTCGAGAGAGAAAATTGCAACAGTCTTGTCTAGCTTAGTTCCAATATTTTGAGCAATATTCAAGGCAAAGGCAGTCTTACCAACCGCAGGTCGAGCAGCAAGAATAATCAACTCCTCCTCGTGCAACCCAGTTGTCATATGATCCAAATCTTGATAACCAGTTGCAATCCCTGTAATATCAGAAGTTTGTTGTGAACGAGCTTCTAGGTTCCCAAAGTTAAGGTTTAGAATGTCTCGAATATTTCTAAACCCACTACGATTGGCATTCTCGCTGACATCAATCAAGCCTTTTTCTGCACGCGCAATGATTTCATCTACTGGACTAGAGGCTTCATAAGCTTGATTGACTGATTCCGTCAACTTGGCAATCAAGCGACGAAGCATGGCTTTCTCTGCTACAATCTTTGCATAGTACTCTGCATTAGCAGAAGTCGGTACAGAGTTGATAATTTCAACAAGGTAGGATAGACCACCAATATTTTGCAAATCACCTTGATTGTCTAAAATCGTGCGAACAGTTGTTGCATCAATGGCTTCGCCACGATCTGACAAATCAACCATGGCCTGAAAAATCAAACGGTGAGCATACTTAAAGAAGTCTCGAGAGTCAATATATTCTCGAACAAACACGAGTTTACTCTCATCGATAAATATAGCTCCCAATACTGATTGTTCTGCCAAGATATCCTGGGGCTGAACTCGTAGTTCCTCTACTTCTGCCATCAGATTTTCCTTCCTTTTACAACATAATTACTCAAATCTAGACTAGCCTTCTTTTACACGAAGATTAATGACGCCAGTTACATCCTGATAAATTTTTACAGGAACATCAATCAAGCCAACCGCACGAATTGGAGATTGGACTTGAATATGGCGTTTATCAATTTTAATTCCAAATTGTTTTTGAAGCTCTTCCGCAATTTTCTTGCTTGTAATTGAACCAAAAGTTCTTCCATCTGGACCAACTTTTTCAACAAACTCAACAATTGTTTCTTCTGCTTCAAGTTTCGCCTTAATTTCTTGTGCTTCTGCAAGAAGTTGAGCATGCGCTTTTTCTTCAGATTTTTGCTTACCACGCAACTCGCCAATTGCTTGAGAAGTCGCTTCTTTAGCAAGATTTTTCTTAATC
The DNA here is from genome assembly GCF_000411475.1 of Streptococcus sp. HPH0090. Taxonomy (GTDB): domain Bacteria; phylum Bacillota; class Bacilli; order Lactobacillales; family Streptococcaceae; genus Streptococcus. Next base: position 87,457 of record NZ_KE150466.1, read on the forward strand.
AAAAAGTTTTGTGCATAACCTGTTGGCACTTCCTTGATTTCGCCTTTTTTTCCTTTTCCTTTTACATCTGCTAAAAAGATTACTTTCATTCCTCTGTCTCCTTTTCACTAAGTTCATTAGAAATAATGGTTTTCAATTTATCACCTGCTTCTTGCAGACTCATATCTGTCAGTCGAGCAGCAGCCAAGTTGAAGTGGCCTCCACCACCCAATTCTTCCATAATCCGTTGCACATTAATCTTACTTCGACTTCGTGCAGAGATGGAAATATCCCCTTGGCGGTTTTTTGCAATAACAAAGCTAGCTTCAATGCCTGACATGGCTAACATAGTATCCGCTGCTTTACTAATCACTACAGTATCATACTCCTTAGTATCCTTGGCCTGAGCCACCAGAATAGAAGGTTGTACAGTCTGTCCTTGCAAGATGAGTTCATTCACCAATCGATACTCTTCAAAGTCAGTCGCCGCAAGTTCCTGGATCACAACACTATCACTACCACGTGTTCTTAGATAGCTCGCTACATCAAATGTTCGGCTAGTCACACGAGAGGTGAAATTCTTGGTATCTAGCATCATACCGCCCATCAGAACACTTGCTTGAATACGACTCAATCGTGATTTCTTAGAGTTTTGGAATTGGATTAATTCCGTTACAAGTTCGCTTGCACTACTTGCTCCACTCTCTATATAGGTGATGACTGCATTGTCTGGGAAATCCTGGTCCCGTCTATGATGGTCAATAACAATCGTTTGTGTGAACAAATCATAGAATTCTTTTGACAAGGTCAAGGCCGTCTTAGAATGGTCTACCATCACTAATAACGAACGATTAGTGACCATCTCCATAGCCTGATTTAGAGGAAGAAGTTTTGTAACCCCCTCATTCTCTAAAAATTGAATGGCTCGATGAATGTCAGGAGACATTTGCTCAGAGTCGTAGACTACATAACTATCATTCAAGATGTTGCTAGAGAACAATTGCATCCCAACCGCAGAACCTAAAGCATCCATGTCTAAATTTTTATGACCAACAACGAATACACAATCGACACTCTTCAATTTTTCAGAGATTGCCGTCATCATTGCTCTAGTACGTGTTCTTGTCCGCTTGATTGAAGCTGCAGAGCCGCCACCAAAATAAATTGGATTCTTCGTTTCGTCATTCTCTTTTACGACAACTTGGTCTCCACCACGAACTTCTGCAAGATTGAGATTTGATAAAGCGACTTTACCAATACTCTCATGATCTCCATCACCGTATGATAAGCCCATACTCATAGTCAATGGTAAATCTCTCTGTTTGGCTTCTTCACGGAAGGTATCAATTACAGAAAATTTATCCTGCATCAATTGCTCCAATACCGTATAGTCGGTAAACAAGTAAAAACGATCCATGGCCACTCTGCGAGAGAACATCTTATGTTTTCCGGTAAACTCTGCGACATAATTCGCAACAAAACTATTAATATGGCTGATATCTGATTCAGATGTTTCATTTTCTAAATCATCATAGTTATCTACCGAAATAACACCGATAACAGGGCGGCTCGTAACCAATTCTACCGTGGCTTCGTACTCTCCAGAAACGTCAAAAAAGTAGAGTACACCAGAATTTCTATCTAGGTGCACGGCGTAACGTTTTTCCCCCACATTGGCATAAATTCCAGGCGAAGATATGGATGTTTTTATAATTTCTTGAACTTGAGAATAGTCAATTTCTCCATCTTCCGTTGTCAGCATTAACTCAGCGTAGGGATTGAACCACTCAATCTCACTACTTTCCATGTTTAGTTTGACAACCCCAACAGGCATCTGTTCTAACAGTGAACTTAAACTATCTTCTGCCTGATGGTTTACGTACTGGATTTGTTCAATTTCAGTTTTCTGATAAGATTTCTTCTGAAAATAAAATAGTAAAAGAAATGCTACCATCAAGAAAAGTAAACATGCTATTGTGACTAGATTATTTTGAAGAAAAACAACCAATACGGTCATGATTATAAAGGAAATCCCAACAAATAAGTATATAAAAAAGGGATTCATTTCATTTTTTTTCATTACAAACCTCTTGCGCATTATTATACCATATTTGCACTTAAAAAGCGACCTTTAAAGAAGGAAAAGCACTGATACTCGCCTGTAACACTCATTAACACAAAAGGTGGTTTACACTAGTGTAAACCACCTTTTTGACTAATCAAACTACTGATTATGATTCTTTTACTTCAAGAAGGCCAATATCTCCATCTTCACGACGGTAAATTACATTTGTTGTTTCGTCTTCAACATCGATGTAAATGAAGAAGTCATGACCCAATAAGTCCATTTGAAGAAGGGCTTCTTCGAGGTCCATTGGTTTTAAATCAATTTGTTTTGAACGAACAACTTTTGGCTGAGCAACATCAGAATCTTCAACTAAATCGTCAGTAAATAATTGGCTAGTAGAGACTTTATTTCTGTTCTTGCGTTCAATTTTTGTTTTATTTTTACGAATTTGACGTTCAATCTTATCTGTTACCAAATCAATTGATCCATACATATCTTGAGAAACATCTTCTGCACGAAGAGTAATGGATCCAAGTGGGATTGTTACTTCCACCTTAGCAGTCTTTTCACGATATACTTTCAAGTTTACACGTGCATCTAATTCTTGATCTTCTTGGAAGTATTTTTCGATCTTTTCGAGTTTAGAAACTACATAATCACGAATTGCTTCTGTTACTTCTAGGTTTTCACCTCGGATACTATATTTAATCATATAAGTACCTTCTTTCTAAACATATTTGTTTTTCTATATTTATTATAACGCTTTCAAAAAATTATTGCAATCTTTTTCCTCATCTTACGAGGGAAAATGTTCGAACCTCCTCTGCTCCTGCATTCTCAAGCAATCTCTTCACACGATTAACGGTTGCTCCAGTAGTATAAATATCATCAATCAAAAGAATCTTCTTGGGAATCGTGACACCAGCTTTAATAAAAAATGGAAGTTCCGTGGCCAATCGCTCTGAACGATTTTTTGAAGAACTTGCTTTCTCGTCATTTTTTCCCAAAAAATCATGATAAGAGAGTCCTGTAGCTTCAATTAAACCCTCAACCTGATTAAATCCTCTTTTAGAAAACCTTTCTGAACTTAAAGGTATTATAAGAAATTGAAACTCTTTGTATTTTTTTAATCTCTCCCTTAAAATTGATGCGAAAATCTTTCTCAGAAGATAGTCTCCATCAAACTTATATCGACTAAAGTAATCCTTCATTGCTTCATTATAAGTAAAAATTGCTTCATGGTCTACGTCAACTCCCTCTTTACACCATGATTGACAGTCTTGACACGAAGTTGACACTCCTATTTTGTAGCAGTTTGGACAATGCTCTTCCCCAATCTTTTCAAAATTTAAGAAACATACTGAACAGAGTAAACTCTCCTCCTTGTTCAACAAAAGAAGACTACTGAAGGTTAGATTATTTTTTAAATGTTGTCCACAGAGTAAACAAGTCATAAGCCTGCCTCCTTGTTCATCAGTTTAATTTCTTTAATGGCATTCTTAATCGAACGATTCAATCCATCATGAAAGAAAATCAAATCTCCAGTTGGTCTATCCATGCTACGACCAACTCTCCCTCCAATTTGTATGAGACTTGATTTTGTAAAGAGGCGATGGTTTGCTTCAACGACACATACATCGACACACGGAAAGGTAACTCCGCGTTCTAATATGGTTGTGCTTATCAATATGGTTAATTCTCTATCCCTAAATGCTTGAACTTGTTCTAATCGGTCTTCAGTAACCGAAGATACGAAACCAATTTTCTCATTTGGAAACTGCAGTTGCAAGATTTCCTTTAACTTCTCTCCTTTTTTAATCTCTGAAGCGAAAATTAGTAATGGATAGCTTGATTTTCGTTGTTTTTCTATATAGCTTTTTAATTTTGGGGGGAGACGATGTTTGTCTAAGTAATTGTCCAATTCAGATAGCCAGACTGGTTTAGGAATTATTAAGGGGTTACCATGAAACCGCCTTGGTAGACTCAACCTTTTTAACTCTCCTAAGCGAACCTTTTTATCCAATTCATCTGTAGAGGTTGCTGTAAGGAAAATGCTGAGCCCTTTTTCCTTTACACAATTCTTTACAGCTTTGTAAAGCATCTTGTTGTCAACATAGGGAAAAGCATCAACTTCATCAACTATTAGTAAATCAAAAGCTTGATAAAATTTTAATAACTGGTGGGTCGTTGCAACAACTAGAGGTGTCCGAAAATATGGTTCAGATTCACCATGCAACAACGCGATGTCACAGGCAAAATCATTTTGTAGTCTTTTATATAACTCCAAACAAACATCTATCCGGGGGCTCGCTAAACAAACTGCCCCACCATCATTAATGACTTTCGCCACAACTTGATAAATCATCTCTGTTTTCCCAGCGCCAGTCACGGCATGAACTAAAGTTGGCTGCTGACTATCTACAGCTTTAAGTAATCCTTTTGATACTTTCTCTTGAAATGGAGTCAATTGTCCCTGCCATTTAAGAATCTCTTGCTTTGGAAATTCTTCCTGAGGGAAATAATATAAACTTTGATCACTCCTAACTCGCTTCATCAACAGACATTCTCGACAGTAGTATGCATCAATGGGCAATAACCATTCTTCTTGAATCACACTATCACATCGTTGACAAACTAGTTTTCCCTTCTCTTTTCGCATACTTGGGAGTTTCACTGCTAACTCACGCTCTGCTACACTTAATTCCTCTTCAGTAAAAAGACGTCCTAGATAATTCGAATCTATTTTCATACTTCTTTATTCGTAAAATCTAGAACTTTATCCTATTTTTTAGTACAATAAAAATATGGAATGTAGAACAATTAAAGAGGATGGACAAGTCCAAGAAGAAATCAAAAAATCACGCTTTATTTGCCATGCAAAGCGCGTCTATAGTGAAGAAGAAGCTCGAGCTTTCATCACTGCTATTAAGAAAGAACACTATAAAGCGACCCACAACTGCTCTGCTTTTATTATCGGTGAGCGGAGTGAAATTAAACGAACTAGTGACGATGGAGAACCAAGCGGAACTGCTGGAGTACCAATGCTAGGAGTGTTAGAAAATCACAATTTAACTAATGTCTGTGTGGTTGTTACCCGTTATTTCGGTGGTATTAAACTAGGTGCTGGGGGGCTCATTCGCGCTTATGCTGGTAGTGTCGCCTTAGCTGTTAAAGAGATTGGAATTGTAGAAATTAAAGAACAAGCAGGGATTCAGATTCAAATGAGTTATGCTCAATATCAAGAATATGGAAATTTTCTTAAAGAACATAATCTCATGGAACTTGAAACAAATTTCACTGATCAGGTCGAAACAATCATCTTTGTTGATAAGGAAGATAAAGAAGCTATCAAAGCTTCTCTCATAGAATTTTTCAATGGAAAAGTCACCTTAATTGATCAGGGCTTACGAGAGGTTGAGGTTCCTGTTAACTTAGGGTAAAATAAAGAAATGCTACCTTATCATCTAATTTTCCTCATTTATATCTGATATAAAAAAATCCTATCGCTTCGATAGGATTTCTATATTTTACAAAAGGCAAAGTTAGCGTTATACTAGTAGCATCTTATATATAGAGGTGCTAATATGGCGATTTATAACAATATCACTGAACTTGTCGGTAGAACACCGATTGTTAAATTGAACAACATCGTACCTGAGGGTGCAGCAGATGTTTACGTAAAACTAGAAGCCTTTAACCCAGGGTCATCCGTTAAAGACCGCATTGCTCTAAGCATGATTGAAAAAGCTGAACAAGAAGGCAAACTTAAACCTGGTTCTACTATTGTAGAGGCAACAAGCGGAAACACTGGTATCGGTCTTTCATGGGTTGGTGCTGCTAAAGGCTACAAAGTTGTCATCGTTATGCCTGAGACAATGAGTGTAGAACGTCGTAAAATCATCCAAGCATATGGTGCTGAACTCGTTCTAACTCCAGGAAGTGAAGGTATGAAAGGTGCTATTGCTAAAGCTGAAGAAATCGCTGCTGAACGTGATGGTTTCCTACCTTTGCAATTTATCAACCAAGCTAACCCAGAAGTTCACGAAAGAACAACAGGAGCTGAAATTCTAGCTGATTTCGGAGCTGACGGTTTAGATGCTTTTGTTGCCGGTGTTGGTACTGGAGGAACTATTTCAGGTGTTTCTCATGCTCTTAAAGCTGCGAATTCAAACATTCAAGTTTTTGCAGTTGAGGCAGACGAATCCGCTATCTTATCAGGTGAAAAACCTGGACCTCATAAGATTCAAGGTATCTCTGCTGGATTCATCCCAGAAACACTTGACACAAAAGCTTACGATGGTATCGTTCGCGTAACATCAGACAATGCTCTTGCACTTGGTCGTGAGATCGGTGGAAAAGAAGGGTTCTTAGTAGGTATTTCTTCTGCTGCAGCTATCTATGCAGCAATTGAAGTCGCTAAAAAACTTGGAGCAGGTAAAAAAGTCCTTGCGCTTGCACCAGATAACGGAGAACGTTACCTATCTACAACTCTCTATGAATTCGAAGTGTAGTCTCCTAAATACACAAAGCCCTTATTTAAGGGCTTTTTAATTTTCTATAAAAGAAAAGAAAAAGGAAGCAAACTTGCTTCCTCTTTTTATTATTAGTTATTCAAAGCTGCTGCCATTGTAGCTGCAACTTCAGCTTCAAAGTCATTTGCAGCTTTTTCGATACCTTCACCAACTTCAAAGCGAGCGAACTCAACTACTGTAGCGTTAACTGATTCAAGGTATGCTTCAACTGTCTTGCTGTCATCCATGATGTAGACTTGAGCAAGAAGAGTGTAGGCTTGGTCAACTTTTGTGTTGTCCAAGAAGAAGCGATCCATTTTACCAGGGATGATTTTATCCCAGATTTTTTCTGGTTTACCTTCAGCTGCCAATTCAGCTTTGATATCTTCTTCAGCTTGAGCAACCACTTCGTCAGTCAATTGAGCTTTAGAACCATACTTAAGGTGTGGAAGAGCTGGTTTACCAACCATTGCACGGCTTTCGTTATCTTGGTCGATAACGTGGTTCAATTGTGCCAACTCATCTTTAACAAATTGCTCATCCAATTCTTTATATGAAAGAACTGTTGGTTTCATTGCAGCGATGTGCATTGAGATTTGTTTAGCAAGCGCTTCGTCTCCACCTTCGATTACAGAGATAACACCGATACGTCCACCATTGTGTTGGTATGCTCCGAAGTGTTGTGCATCTGTTTTTTCAAGCAAAGCAAAACGACGGAATGAGATTTTTTCACCGATTGTAGCTGTTGCAGATACATATGCAGCTTCAAGAGTTTCACCTGAAGGCATTGTCAAAGCAAGAGCTTCTTCGTTGTTAGCTGGTTTACCTTCAGCGATGACTTTCGCAGTTGCATTTACCAACTCAACGAATTGAGCATTTTTCGCAACGAAGTCAGTTTCAGCATTTACTTCAACTACTGCTGCAACGTTACCGTTAACAAATACGCCAGTCAAACCTTCAGCTGCAACACGGTCAGCTTTCTTAGCTGCCTTAGCCATACCTTTTTCGCGAAGCAATTCGATCGCTTTTTCGATATCACCTTCAACTTCAACCAATGCTTTCTTAGCGTCCATAACACCAGCACCAGATTTTTCACGCAACTCTTTAACAAGTTTAGCTGTAATTTCTGCCATTTTGATTCTCCTATATTTTTTAAAAATAGGAGAGCCGGGCTAAGCCCCGCCCTCCTAGGTAATGATTACTTATTTGAATTAAGCGTTGTCGCCTTCTACAACTTCAACGATTTCTTCGATTGAGTCTGCTTGAGCTTCAGAAGCTGCAAATTCAGCTTCAACTGCCGCTGCGTCTTCACCTTGACGACCTTCGATGATTGCGTCAGCCAATTTAGCTGTAATCAATTTAACAGCGCGGATAGCGTCATCGTTAGCTGGGATGATTACATCGATATCGTCTGGGTCAGTGTTTGTGTCAACCATCGCTACAACTGGGATACCCAATTTTTTAGCTTCTTTAACAGCGATTTGCTCTTTATGTGGGTCAACTACGTACATTACGTCAGGTATACGAGGCATATCTTCGATACCACCCAAGAATTTTTCAAGACGTGCACGTTGTTTGTTAAGAAGTGCAACTTCTTTCTTAGGAAGAACGTCGAAGATTCCTTCTTCTTCCATACGTTTGATTTCTTTCAAACGAGCGATACGTTTTTGGATAGTTCCCCAGTTAGTAAGAGTTCCACCCAACCAACGGTGGTTGATGTAGTATTGACCAGAACGCTCTGCTTCTTCTTTAACAGCGTCAGCAGCTTGTTTCTTAGTACCAACGAACAATACAACTGCATCGTTAGCTGCAGCATCACGCATGAAGTCGTATGCTTGGTCAGCGTATTTTACAGTTTGTTGCAAGTCGATAACGTGGATTCCGTTACGTTCAGTGAAGATGTACTTAGCCATCTTAGGGTTCCAGCGACGAGTTTGGTGACCGAAGTGTACACCAGCCTCAAGAAGTTGTTTCATTGAAATTACTGCCATGAGTATTTCTCCTTTTTGTTTTTTCCTCTTCTTGATTTCAACTTGCAAAACGACCCAAAGGCAACGGCTTCACAATTCATCAAGAATGAGTATTATCGTTCACACGACAAGTTTCATTTTATCACAATTTCTCAATATTTACAAGCGATTTTGGTAGTTTTTTAGCAGAACTTAACAATTTAAAGATAAGAAAAGAGACTCGAAAAGAGTCTCAATTTTTTCATTAGTTTGGATAGATGTAAGTTACGTAACCTTCAGAAGTTGTAGTTGGGTTGAACCATCCACGTTTGTTACCGATTGTACGATCTCCACCGTAGTTAGATTCTGATACTTGGATGCTTGTTGTAGATGAAACAGCTGTAACAACCGCTACGTGTCCATATCCACCATCATTCCAACATGCAATCGCACCAACTTGTGGTTGAGAACCTGTACGGAAACCTGCTGCAGCTGCACTTGTTGCCCACTGCGCTCCATTACCCCAGTAATCTCCAGCCCAAGGAGCTAATGTCTTAGCTCCCCAAGTACATTCACCTGTTGGATAACTAGAAGCATTTGTACTGTATGTAGGACGTTGGCTTACTGTAGTTGCTGCAGGTGTGTAGCTTGAATCATCATCTGATGATGAAGAAGAGCTTGAGCTTGAAGTTGCTTGCACTTGTGCAGCAAATGTTGTATTTGCTGAAGCTGCAACTGTTTCTTGTTGGCTTGCTTGTTTAGCTTTGTATGCCGCCTCGGCTTCAGCTGCTGCTTTAGCTTCTGCTTCAGCTGCTGCTTTTTGCTCTAACAAGGTTGCTTTTTCACCTTCTGCAGTTGCCTTTTCAGCCGCAAGATTCAACTCAGCAACTTTCAACTCAGCTTGTTTTGTTGTCAAAGCTTGAGCGTCGTCAGCAAGTGTTTGTTGGTTAGCAACAACTGTGTTGATTGCTTCATTATTTGCAACTTGTTTTTCAGCGATTGCTTTTTTATCTTCTTTTTGTTGTTGCAACATTTTATTGTTTGCTGATACGATTTCACTCATAGCTGCAACACGAGAAATAGCTTCTGTGATTGAGTCAGAGTTAATAATCGTATTAATGTAGCTTGTAGCAGTTCCGTTAGTTTGTGCGCTACGAGCTTGATTTTCAAGCGATTCGTTACGAGCTACGATATTTTTTGAAAGCTCTGTGATTTCACCTTCAAGTTTTTTAGATTCTTCTTGAAGTTTTTCATTCTCAGTTTGCAACTTTTCTTGTTCTGTTTGAATAGCTGTTACTTGAGTTTGAACTTCATCAACTTGTTTTTGAGCTTCCTTCTGTTGTGTTGTTAACTCACTAATTTTGCTATCTTGAGCAGCAATTTTTTCATCTGTTGTATTGGCTTTAACACTTGAAAGCACAGCTCCATTTGAAAGCAATACTGTACTTAACATAAGTGATGCTAGAATTTTTTTCTTCATAAGTGTAAATACTCCTTCTTTAAAAAGACAATACTAGTATATCAAAAAAAGGCCTAATAAATATTACGCCTTTATTACAGTTTTGTTTCTTTCTTATAGATATATTTTTTCAAAAATATATTGGAAAACCAACATCCATAAACAGTTCAATATCATAGTAGGCACAAGACTATAAACCATAAAAACGGATAGATTTTCAGCAGTTAGCCCGACCACCTCTGCCAACAGAAAGCTACCAAATTCAAAAATGAAAGTCATCATTAAGATAGCTAGTAATCTGGTCCATCTATTTAACAAAATGACAGAGTTACCTTTATAGACAATTGCTCCAATAATCACAAAAAGAAGACTTGCAATTCCAATCAGATGGAAGAAGTAAACATCGTATAAAAGACCTAGAACCAAACAATAAGCTAAAAATAGATACTCTGATACTTCAATTGTTTCAAATAATAAGAAGATAAAGATAAAGTGGCTAACAATTTGCAAATGTGGGAAAAAGCTATTTACAAACTGCCCTAAATGGCTATCTATTAAGACAATCAAGGGTAAGAGTAAGAACATTCCTATCTGCTTAACAAGTCTCATGACGCATTCCCCACTAACTCTACAACCTTAAGATTCATTGAATCAGCGTGTAGCTTAACCATAACTTCTCTTGTTAGATAGTCAGTACTATGTGTCACTGATACGACTTCTCCTACAGAAATATCTGTAGCATTAAAGTTTCCCAAACCTCCAGTCACCACTTTGTCGCCTTGGCTAATGTCGCCACTGCTATTGAGCTGGCTGATTTTCAAAAGTTCTTTTTCCTTATCATAACCGATAATAATACCATAAATGCTACTAGAACCGTGCTGGATTTTAACGGAAATCTTCTCTGTATTCTCAGCGTTTGTCAATAAATTGACCACAGTTGAGTTGTCTTCTACCTTTTCAACACTTCCAACTAATCCTCCACCAGCAACAACAAGCATGTTTGTCGTTGCTCCTTGTTGAGAACCAACATTAACTGTTAATTCTTGTTTCCAGGTTGATGGAGTTCTCATGATGACATCCGCAGCAATTAACTTGGTCGCATTTAATTTGGACTTCATATCTAATAACTGACGTAATTGCTCATTTTCTTCCTTCAGACTGTCTGCTTCATTCGTTTCTTTTTCCATTTGATAGAGTTCTTTTTTAAGAGTTTCATTCTCATTATAAGCTCTCGTCAAATTTCCTAAATCAGACTTTGTAGATTCTAACCATTGGAATGGTTTTTGAACAATTCTATCTATCAGAGAAATGCCATCTCCAACTTTTGTCACAACCGCACTTGATTTCGTCGTCACTAAAAAAACTGAAACCACTAATACAACGACAAATAGAACAATGATATATTTTGATTTTTTAAAACGGTTCATACCTCTACCCTATCTCATTCTATACTTCACTCTAGGATTTTAACAAAAATAGAATACCACCCAAGACACAAATAAGTAATAGAGCTACACTATCTTTATTCATCCATTTCAACTGTCGATACTGACTACGTCCATTCCCGCCTTGATACCCTCTAGCTTCCATAGCTGTAGCAAGAGAATCCGCTCGTTTCAAACTGGTAGCGAACAAAGGTATCAAAATAGGGATCATAGCCTTAACCTTTTGAATTACATTCCCTTCTCCAAAATCAACACCACGCGCCTTTTGAGCATTCATAATGCGAATCGTATCATCCATCAAGGTTGGTACAAATCGCAAACTCATAGACAACATAAGCCCAATTTCATGAACAGGAACCTTGAGTCTTTTTAAAGGTCCAAGCAAGGATTCAACTGCTGTTGCCAAACTTAGTGGCATGGTCGTCAAAGTAAGCAAGGTTGAGAAAAAGATAATCAACACAAAGCGACAAAAAATAATCCCAGCCTGTTCAATTCCATGACTTGTAATTTTTATAAACCCCATCTCGAACAAGACATCTCCACCTGAGATAAAGAAAAGTTGAAAAAGGGTTGTAAAAGCAATCAGAAAAAACATAGACCGCAAACCTTTTATGAAAAAGGATAAGGGAACTTCTGATAAAGCTACAAATATACCTGTTGCAACGAAAAGGATCAAATTTGTTATTGGATTATTGGCCCAAAAAACAATCAGAATTAATAAAATCATTGCCACTAACTTACTACGAGGATCCAGACGATGAACAATCGAATTTCCTGGTATGTAACGACCTAAAATCATATTATCCATTGATGAACTCCTTAAACTCCTCTATCGTTATCGGCAATTGTTTAAAAGAAACTCCTCGTTCAGCTAGCCTTTGAGCAAATCTTGTGATTTTTGGAACACCTAATTGGATTTTTTCCATGAATTCGACATTTTGAAAAACAAGACTTGGCTTCCCATTCTTGACCAATTTTCCTTTTTCCATCACATAAACTTGGTCAGCAAATTCGGCCACGTCATCCATAAGGTGAGTCACCAAAACAATCGTGATGCCATCTTGATGAAGCTTTTTAAACAAAGTCATCAACTCTTTCCGACCAATTGGATCCAAGCCCGCGGTTGGCTCATCTAACACCAAAATCTTAGGTTCCATTGCCAAAATCCCAGCAATAGCAACCCTTCTCATTTGTCCTCCTGAGAGTTCAAAAGGACTACGTTCAAAAAGTGACTCGTCAATTCCCACTAAAGCTAATTTCTCACGCGCGATAGCTTCTGCCTCTTCTACAGAAACTCCAAAATTTTGAGGTCCAAATGCCACATCTTTTAAGACTGTTTCCTCAAAAATTTGATTTTCAGCAAACTGAAAAACCAAACCTACTTGTTTGCGGATTTGACGAATTTGCTTATTGACTGATGTTGATGTAATCAATGTATCAAAGACACGAACACTTCCCTCTGTAGGAACTAGCAAACCATTCAAAAGTTGAAGGATTGTAGACTTTCCGCTTCCTGTATGCCCAATAATCGCAGTATAAGTGCCATCCTCTATTGTCAAACTGATATCAGACAAGGCAGCTGAGGCAAAGGGTGTTCCTTCCTGATACGTATAACTCACATTGTCTAGAATAATTCCCATAAAGCCTCCTCGAGCTCCTCTTCGGTCAGGTAGTGCTCTGGTAATTTCAAGCCACTAGTACGTAGAGATTCTTTTAATTGGTTGACAAAGGGTTGATCTAAACCAATTTGATCTAAATCTGACCTAGAGAATAATTCTCTAGGAGTGCTTGTTGACTCGATTTCTCCTTTTTTCATTACCAAAATACGGTCACTCATGGCCACCTCATCTAAGTCATGCGTAATGGAAATCACTGTCATTTGGTGATCTTGACGAATCTTTTGGACGATCTTAATCAACTCTAGTCGTCCCTCTGGATCCAACATGCTTGTAGCCTCATCCAAGATTAAAATATCTGGTCGCAAGGCAACAACTCCTGCAATAGCCACTCTCTGTTTTTGGCCACCTGACAAACGAGCAGGTTCTTTTTTAGAAAATCCAGCCATCCCAACTAAGGATAGGGCTTCTGTAACTCTACGCTTCATCTCTTCAAGTGGAATCCCTTGATTTTCTAGTCCAAAAGCAACGTCATCTTCTACGGTTGCCCCCACGAATTGGTTATCAGGATTTTGAAATACCATACCAATCTTACGTCTTTTTTCCCAGACGTTTTCCGGAGTTAGGCAATCACCGTCTATCCAAATTTCTCCAGATTCCGCTTCTAGCAAACCGTCAATCAAGCGAACAGTTGTTGATTTTCCACTACCATTATGACCAACGATAGACAACCATTCTCCACGTTTCACGTGAAACGAAATTTTATGAACATCATAGTGTTCTTGATCTGTCTGATATTGAAATGACAGATTCTTAATTCCAATAATCGATTCCATATTTAGCGAAAGGTTCCTTTAAACAAATACGCGCTTCCCTTGAAGTAATCATAACCAGAATAAACTGTAAAGAACAAAGCGATATAAAGAGTTATCTGACCGATTAAATTCCAATGAAATAACAAGAAGATAATCGCAAACATCTGGCTAAATGTTTTGATTTTTCCTGGCATTGCTGCAGCTAAAACAGTTCCACCAGTTTCAACTAAGAGTAGGCGCAACCCAGTAACTGCAAGTTCTCGGCAAATGATTACAGCTACTACCCAAGCAGGAGCCATATTTAGACCTACTAGCATGATAAAGGCCGACATAACTAACAACTTATCTGCCATTGGATCTGCGAATTTCCCAAAATTGCTAACTACTTGCCATTTTCTAGCTAAATAGCCATCTAGATAGTCAGTGATACTGGCAATGGCAAAAATAATTGCTGCTATTTTATGTAACACAGGAGACTGTCCAAATGATAGAAGGAGAACAAAAATCGGAATAAATAAAATTCTACCAAGCGTAAGTATGTTAGGAATATTCTCTTTTTTCATGTTATCCTTCCTTAATTTGAACTTAATTTCAATGTAATCCAGCCAGTTTGACCAGTTAATTTCGAAGTATCAATTTCATGATTATCGATTTTGATTTTCACGCCTTTGACAACGCCTAATGTGATAGTTACTGGAGAGCCTTTAGAAACTGTTGTTTTGGCCATCTTATTATTAGGCTCAAGAGTAGTTCCTCCAGCCAATTCAGTATCTGAAACACTAATCCAGCTTGTTGCATCCGTCACAGACAGTTGAAGTTCGGCAGTATCTTTATCAGTTTTATATTCTACCGATATAACATCTCCCTGGCCAGAAACCGTCACAGTTGATGTGTCGCTCGAACTTGATGGGCTAGTGGTTTGATTGCTAGTTGTTGTTTCACTACTTGTTGCACTTGTTGTCGTAGTCACAACATTATAGTTGGCTGAAGTTGTTGCTGTCGGTTGTGTTTGAATGTAATTCCAAACATAATAAGAAACAAAAATTATAATTGATAAGGAGAAGAGAATAAAGTAAAACAGAGGGAGCAAGGAACGTTTCTTACGATTAGAACGTCTACGACCTGATAGTTCTATCTCATCAACATCAACTTCCTCATAGGTAATCATACTCCCTGAATCATATGCGTCTAAAACAAGGTTTTCATCCAACTCAACTGCCCAAGCATACTTCCTCAAAAAAGAACGTGTATAAAAAGGGCTTGGTAATTGGTCGAAATCATCTGATTCTAAAGCCTCAAGCAGATTCAGTTGAATGTCTGTCTTGCGCTGCAATTCCTCTAAACTCAAACCTTGATTGATTCTTGCTAAACGTAACACTTCACCAATTGTTTTTTTTCTCATACTTACCATGCCTTCTTTCTAGTTTATTTTATATTTCGATGGCTATAGTGGAAAAATTGTAAATTCAACTATTTCACTATTATCGATAAAATGATGTCCTACCTCAAGAACATCATCCAAGGTCATTTCCTGTATAATCTTTGGTAAATCAAACAGGGTTGTTTCGTCAGAATGTGACTGATATTGGGTCGCAATAAATTCTAAAGAGTTCATACTATGGATAAATTCTCCATAAATTTCACTTTTTATTAAATCAAGATGTTCTTCCGAAATATCTGCATCAGTAACAAAGCTCTGAATCGCCTTTCGGAATTGATGCGAAATTGACACAGGCTCCTTCGTGTCCATTGTCAGCATCAAAAAGTTAAAACGTCGATTGATTTCAACTTCTAAAGATAATGAAGAATCTAATTTCCCAGTTTCATACAAACTCTGAAATCTTTTAGAGGTCCAACCAAACATCATCGTAAATAACGCTCTTAATAGAACGCTATATCGATAGCAGTCCTGATGGCCCATATCAGAATTCGTTCGAACTCCTATTGCTAATTTAGGTGATGCAACATCCATACGAATGCTCTCAACCTTCTTTACAGGGTGTAAAGCGATTGGTTCTTTTGGATTTTGAACTATACAACCTCCAACATCCTTTTGCAAGAAATAATTCTGTATCAACTCTAAGTCAAAATTTCCAACGAGGAAAATTTGGCTATTGACAGGAGTGTAAAATTCATCAAAATTGTCCCGTAGATCCTCTAAACTAATATCTTCTATCGAATCTTCAGTCCCAACAATATCTGAAGCTAGTGGAGTTGCCGGATATAGATTTGCAAGTGTTTTAAAGAACAAGCAAGAATCAGGATCATCCTGATACATTTCGCGTTCTTGTTGAATAATATCCTTTTCTCGTTCAACAGATTCTTCAGTAATGTTAAAGCTAGTAACAAGCTCGTCAAGCAAGTCCAAACACTCAGCCACATTGTCAGAGGTTGAAAAAAGATAACTTGTATTTGTAAAGCTTGTAAAGGCGTTACTATCTGCACCTAATTTGGTAAATGCAGCCATGATATCTTCAGAATTTTCTCTTTCAAAAAGTTTATGTTCTAAAAAATGAGCAATCCCCTTAGGATATGTTTTCTTTTTACTATCTCTAGCTGTAAACTCAGTGTCAACTGAACCAACATAGACAGTTACTACACCATAAACTTCGTTAAAATCATTTTTAGGAAGTAAAGAAACTGTCAATCCATTTTCTAATTTTGCTTGATAAAGAGTTTCCTTTACAGCAGGATAATATTTCTCTTGAAAAGTAACTCTAGTCATTCTGCTCCTTCCATAAAATAGATAGCCTGCAATTTCAAACTAGATGCCACCCTACAGATTTCATCCTTGTCAACTTGCTCTAGTCTCTCTATCAAAATATCCAGGTCTAAAACCGATTTACCAAAAAAGAGGCTTAAGTATTCTCTATCTATAATCGAATCTTGATTATCCTGACTCAACAACATCGTCCTACGAATCATTTCCTTAGTTTGATTAACTTCAGAATCCGTAAATCTACCATTTTTGATAGCTAACAATTGATCATTCATCAATTTCCTTACCTTGTTTCGGTTTTGACGATTTATCCCAGCAAACAATCTTAAAAATCCACTAAAGAGATCTAAATGACTAGAAACAGTGTAGGCCAACCCTTCCTTTTCCCTAACTTGGGTAAATAATTTAGAGTGCGGGAAAGCTCCAAGCAAACCATTCACGAGAAGCAAGCCCATCTTTTGATCATCGCCATAACCAATTGTACTATGATAACCCATTTCTAGGATAGACTGACCTAGGTTTTTCCTAACAATTCCTTCTCTAAGAACATTTGAATAACCTTGCTGATATTGAATGTTTACAGTTTCTTTACGACCTGTCAAGTTAAATTTCTTCAAGTTTTCTAAGACTTCAATTTCATTAAAATCACCTAAAAAGAATAAATCAATTCTATCTTCCTTCAGCATTTTTTGAAAACTTGAATAGCAAGATTTAGATGTCTCTTCGGAAATTCTGGCAATTAAATCTCTAGGAACTAACTGCATTGATTCTTCTTGGAAAAACAACTGATCCAATTCTTTATGGGCAAAGAAGAAAGGATCCTCTAATTCTGATTCTAGTCTCGCCAACAATTGTTTTTTTTCAATTTCAAAGGCATTGTTCTCAAATTCATCTTCATTTGACAATGGATTAAATATGACTTGATACAATAATTCTAAAATCTGAGCAGTTAATACATTTTTCTTACTTAAAAATTCGTCTCGAACAAAAGTCAAACTCACGTCTACTAAGTGACTTTGCCCCCTTCTATAAGCATGAGTTGACAAATCTGCTCCATACAATGCTGCCAGATATTTTCTAAGAACCTGAGCAGTTGGATAGCCTTTATTAGCAGTTTCAAGCATACTGGCACTTAGCATGCGACCAGAAATTAAATCCAGAGATAATGGAGCTGTGAAACGCATGGTTATTTTATTTGTCTTAAACTTTTTAGATTGGATAAAATGCACTGCAATTCCAGGGAATAACTCCATCTCTTACCTCCTTTTACATAGAGTTCTATTATACCATGAAAATGAAAAATTTTCTTGTTCTCTTTGACTCTTTTGAAATTAAAATCGTTTTCATTCAACGGGTTTCTTCTCAACTATTTTGAGCAAAATATGGTATAATACCAAAGATTGAGGTGAACTATGAAATACAAATTATTTGAAGAATTTATTACGCTCCAAGCTCTTTTGAAAGATCTTGGAATCATCCAAAGTGGTGGTGCTATTAAATCATTTTTAGCTGACCATCTTGTATATTTTAATGGGGAATTAGAAAATCGTCGAGGCAAAAAAATTAGGATTGGGGACACTATTGAAATCCCTGATTTAAAAACTCAAATTGTTCTAGTTCAACCAACATCAGAAGAACTAGAGGAGTTTCATCTAGAAAAACTTGAGAAAGAACGTGTAGCTAAACTTGTCGAGGAAATGAATAAAAAGGTACAAAAAAAGCCAGCGAAAAAGAACCAGTCAACAAAAGCAAAACCTGCACCACGTTTCCCAGGTAGATAATTATGTGGTTGAAAAACTTATCCATTAAACAATTTCGTAACTATCATAATATCGAAATTGATTTTAATCCAAAACTAAATGTATTTGTTGGCCGAAACGCTCAAGGAAAAACCAATCTTCTCGAAAGTATTTACTTTTTAGCCTTAACAAGAAGTCATCGAACAAAGACTGATAAAAATTTAATTCAATTTGAAGAAGAACAACTGCAAGTTTCTGGAATCTTGCAAAAGAAAACAGCAAGCATTCCACTTGAAATTGACTTAACACAAAAAGGGCGAATTACTAAAGTGAATTACTTAAAACAAGCTCGCCTATCAGACTATATTGGTCATATGAATGTTGTCTTATTCGCTCCAGAAGATTTACAACTTGTCAAAGGCGCTCCGGCTGTTCGTCGTAAATTCATTGACATAGAATTAGGGCAAATTAAACCGATTTACTTGTCAGACCTGTCAAGTTATAACCACGTCCTTAAACAGAGAAATAGCTATCTCAAATCTACACAAAACATAGATGAGACTTTCCTAACTGTTCTTGATGACCAACTGGTAGAGTATGGCTGTCGTGTAATGAATCATAGGGCTGACTTTATCCAGAAAATGGAACTCTTTGGCAAAAAAAAACATTTTGACATCTCAGATCAGTTAGAAGAGCTGTCAATCTGTTATCAACCTTCTGTAAACTTTGTTGACAAGAAACATTTGGCTGAATCTTTCTATATAGCACTTCAAAAAAGTAGATCCAGAGATTTATTTAAGAAGAATACTGGAGTTGGTCCTCATCGGGATGATATGATTTTCATGATTAATGGAATGGAAGCAAGTTTCGGAAGTCAAGGGCAACATCGTAGCCTGGTGCTTTCTATAAAACTTGCTGAAATTGAATTGATGGAAAGCATCACCAAGGAATCTCCAATTCTTTTACTTGACGATGTTATGAGTGAACTTGACAATACTCGTCAACTTAAATTGTTAGAAACTATTTCTCATAATATCCAAACCTTTATTACAACTACTAGTTTAGACCATCTTCAAAACTTGCCTGATACTCTCAGTGTATTCACAGTAAACAACGGTCAAATAGTTGTAAATTAAAGTTTACAGTTTTATCAAAAAAATCTCCTGTCAAACAGGAGATTTTTTGTTTACATTGAGTAGTTTGGAGCTTCATTAGTGATTTGCACATCGTGTGGATGGCTTTCTTTTAGACCCGCACCAGACATTTCGATAAATTGAGCATTGTCATGCAATTCTTTAAGATTAGCTGCACCACAATAACCCATACCAGAACGGATACCACCAATCATTTGGAAGACGATATCAGCAGCAGCTCCTTTATAAGCAACACGTCCTTCAATTCCTTCTGGAACGAGTTTGTTTGCTTCATTAACAGAACCTTGGAAGTAACGGTCGCTTGAACCTTTCTTCATTGCGGCGATTGAACCCATACCACGATAAGTCTTGAACTTACGTCCTTGGAAGATTTCAGTTTCACCTGGAGCTTCATCTGTTCCTGCAAACATTGATCCAAGCATTACTGCATTTCCACCAGCAGCAAGAGCTTTAACAATATCTCCAGAATACTTGATTCCACCATCAGCAATGATTGTTTTGCCATATTCACGCGCCACTGCTGCTGCATCGTAAATAGCTGTAACTTGAGGAACTCCAACACCAGCGATTACACGAGTTGTACAGATTGAACCTGGTCCAATACCAACTTTAACAACGTCAACACCCGCGTCATAAAGGGCACGTGCACCTTCAGCCGTCGCAATATTTCCAGCAATTAGTGTACGATCAGGGAAGTGAGCGCGAATCTCAGCGATTTTGCGAAGAACACCTGCTGAGTGACCGTGAGCAGTATCTATAACAATGGCATCCGCACCTGCTTCAAAAAGTGCTTCTGCACGTTCAAATGTATCTGAAGTAACCCCTACAGCACCCGCAACAAGGAGACGACCAAATTCATCTTTAGCTGCATTTGGAAACTCAATTACTTTTTCAATATCTTTAATAGTAATCAAACCAGAAAGACGACCATCTTCGTCAACCAAAGGAAGTTTTTCAATCCGGTGTTCTTGAAGAATACTTTCAGCTGTTTCAAGATCTGTTCCAACAGGAGCAGTGACGAGGTTTTCGCTAGTCATATGATTTGAGATTGGTTGATTGTAATCTGAAATAAAACGAAGGTCTCGGTTTGTTAAAATACCAACCAATTTACGATTTTCAAGTGTTTCAACTACTGGAACACCACTGATACGGTAACGACCCATGAGTTCATCTGCTTCAGCAATGGTATGTTCTGGAGTCAAAAAGAATGGATCAATGATAACACCATTTTCAGAACGTTTTACCTTACGAACTTCATCTGCCTGTTGCTCAATAGACATATTTTTATGGATAACTCCAAGTCCACCTGCACGCGCAATAGCAATCGCCATTTGGCTTTCTGTTACAGTGTCCATCGCAGCGGTAATAATTGGGATATTTAAAGTCAAATTATCTGCCAATTTTGTAGTTAAATCCGCATCATTAGGCAACACATGACTCTCTGCTGGAATGAGCAATACATCATCAAAGGTAAAACCTTTTTTCAAAAATTTAGTGTCCCAATTAGACATTGAAGTTTCCTCTTTTCTTTCTTTTTGAGCATGACGCTTTTTGTATTGTATCTATCATACCATTCTATGAAAATTTGTCAATTAAATTTATAAGAGAACATTTAAAAAAACTATCCCTCTTATTTTAAAGAAGAAATAGTTTTATAGTTCATATTTTATCTATTAATGAAAGTAATTTAGACCCATTGCAGCTTTTACTTCTGATAAGGTCTGACCTGCAACTTCACGAGCTTTTTCACTACCTTTTTGAAGCATATTATAAACCTCACCCATGTCTTTGGCATATTCAAGGCGTCGTTCACGAATAGGAGCAAGCTCTCTTTCCAAAATTTCAAGTAGGTAACGCTTAGTCTTAACATCCCCAAGACCCCCACGTTGGTAGTGTTCTTTCATTTCAGCAATTTCTTGAGCATCCTCTGGACGTCCAAATACATCTAAATAATGGAAAACCATATTTCCTTCAATCTTACCTGGATCCTCGACACGAATGTGATCTGGATCTGTATACATACTCATCACTTTTTTTCGTAAAGTATCAGCATCGTCTGCTAGGTAAATACCATTATTGAGTGATTTCGACATTTTCGCATTTCCATCAAGTCCTGGTAAACGCCCTGCAACTTCATGCTCAGGGTAAATTCCTTCTGGTTCTACTAAAACATCACAGTTATAGGCATGATTAAAAGAACGTACAATTTCACGTGTTTGTTCAATCATCGGCTTTTGATCATTACCTACTGGAACCAAGTTTGCTTTAAAGGCTGTAATATCCGCTGCTTGTGAAATAGGATACACCAAGAATCCAGTTGGAATGCTTTCTCCAAAACCTTTCTGTGAAATTTCTGTTTTTACAGTTGGATTTCGTTCCAAACGAGCTAATGAAACTAGATTCATGTAGTACATAGATAGCTCTGCCAATTCTGGAATCTGACTTTGAATAAAAATTGTTGATTTATTAGGATCTAAGCCCACTGCAAGATAGTCCAAGGCAACGTTTCCAATAGACTCGACAATTGTTTGAGGATCTTTTGCATGGTCTGTTAAAGCTTGCTGGTCAGCTAAAAAAACAAACATGTCATATTTATCTTCTTCCTGTAGTAAAACACGGTTTTTTAAGCTACCTACATAGTGTCCAATATGTAATTTCCCCGTTGGACGATCTCCTGTTAAAATAATGGGTTTACTCATAATATTCTCCTTTGATATGGTCCTTTCAATTATAGCATTTTTTTAATAAAAAGACAGATAATTTTTTTAATCAAACAATAGTTTTCTAGCTATATTTCCGTAAAGAAACTGTCAACTTACTTTACAAAAAATTGACAAATAAAAATTTGAATATTTACTAATTTTCTAGTAGAATTAGAGTATTACATATAATAGGAGAAAAACATTGCTAACAGTATCTGATGTCTCACTACGCTTTAGTGACCGCAAACTTTTTGATGATGTCAACATTAAATTTACAGAAGGAAACACGTATGGTTTGATTGGTGCTAATGGTGCTGGAAAATCAACCTTTTTGAAAATTTTAGCTGGTGATATTGAACCTACAACTGGTCATGTCTCTCTTGGACCAAATGAACGTCTTTCAGTTCTTCGTCAAAATCACTTTGACTACGAAGACGAACGCGTTATTGATGTTGTCATCATGGGAAACGAAAAACTTTACAACATCATGAAAGAAAAAGACGCCATTTATATGAAGGAAGATTTTTCAGACGAAGATGGTGTTCGTGCAGCTGAACTTGAAGGAGAATTTGCTGAACTAGGTGGTTGGGAAGCTGAAAGTGAAGCTTCACAACTCTTACAAAATTTGAATATTCTTGAAGAACTTCATTACCAAAATATGAGCGAACTTGCAAATGGAGACAAAGTGAAAGTACTCCTTGCTAAAGCTCTATTTGGTAAACCGGATGTCCTTCTTTTAGACGAGCCTACCAACGGTCTTGATATTCAATCTATTACCTGGTTAGAAGATTTCTTGATTGATTTTGACAACACAGTTATTGTCGTATCCCATGACCGTCACTTCTTGAACAAAGTATGTACACACATGGCCGACCTTGACTTTGGAAAAATCAAACTCTACGTAGGTAACTACGATTTCTGGAAAGAATCTTCTGAACTAGCTGCTAAATTACAAGCTGACCGTAATGCAAAAGCAGAAGAAAAGATCAAACAACTTCAAGAATTCGTTGCTCGATTCTCTGCCAATGCTTCTAAATCAAGACAAGCAACTTCACGTAAGAAAATGCTTGACAAGATTGAACTTGAAGAAATTGTACCTTCTAGCCGTAAATATCCATTTATCAACTTTAAAGCAGAACGAGAAATCGGTAATGATCTCTTGACAGTAGAAAATCTATCTGTTAAGATTGATGGCGAAACTATTCTAGATAATATCAGTTTTATCTTGCGCCCAGGAGACAAGACAGCTCTTATAGGGCAAAATGACATTCAAACAACTGCTTTGATTCGTGCGATTATGGGTGATATCGACTATGAAGGAACTGTCAAGTGGGGAGTTACAACTAGTCGCTCTTACTTACCAAAAGACAATTCTGCTGATTTTGCAGGTGGCGAGTCGATTCTTGACTGGCTCCGTCAATTTGCAAGTAAAGAAGAAGATGACAATACCTTCCTTCGTGGATTCCTCGGACGCATGCTCTTCTCTGGAGACGAGGTTAACAAGCCTGTAAACGTCTTGTCAGGGGGAGAAAAGGTGCGCGTGATGCTCTCAAAACTTATGCTTTTGAAATCAAACGTACTTGTTCTTGATGATCCTACAAATCACTTGGATTTGGAATCTATTTCAAGCTTGAACGATGGATTGAAAAACTTCAAAGAATCTATCATCTTTGCCAGTCACGACCATGAGTTTATTCAAACTTTGGCTAACCATATCATTGTCTTATCTAAAAACGGTGTAATCGACCGTATCGATGAAACCTACGACGAATTCCTTGAAAACGAAGAAGTTCAAGCAAAAGTCAAAGAACTTTGGAAAGATTAAGTATAACTTTAAAAAACTCAGTTGGTTAAACCAACTGAGTTTTTTTATTTGTTACTTGTAAATTCATTCATTGTTTCACGTGAAACTTTTTTAATCTTCATCCATTTTTTTAGGTTGATAAGCTAGCATACCTAATCCTATGAATAAAACCAAAGTTACGAGAAGGAAAATTACCTGATGATGAATATTTCCTGTCATAGAAATGGTTTGTCTCAATCCTGAAACTGAATAACTCATTGGCAACCAAGGATTAACAGCTTTAAAGAAATCATTTGTCAAAGCAAGTGGATAAGTTCCTGCACTTGATGCTAATTGCAATAATAGCAAAATAAGTGAGAAGAAAGCACCTAATCGACTATTCCATGTTGTTAATGCCGTCACCATAGACATAAATGTTAAACTTGCGATAATAATTAAGAATAAAGTTCTCATTTCATGATTTGCAGTTAAACCAATAAGATGAACTCCACCATAGACTAAGACAGCTGCTAAAACAGCAATAACTCCATTTATCTCGAAGCGAGACTTAAACCACGCCCAGCGACTTTCAGGATGACGACCTGAAGGTAACTTGGCAAAAATCATATTTGTTGATAATGCTGCAACAAAAAGTGCGACTGATATCATGTAAGGAGCCATTGCAATCCCATTTACAGGAACCTGATCATTATCTGTCTTTGAAAGACTTAAGGGTTCCGCTAATGTTTCTGCATTTTTTGACTCTGTTGATGCTGATTTTAATTGATTGCTTGCGTTACTTAATCCTTGTCCTAGGTCAGTAGTTCCTATTTGTAAACTTTCAATACCAGCAGTTAACGTTGCTCCACCTTCTGCTAATTTTCCAGCGCCATCTGCAATTTTTGCTGCTCCATTTCCTAACTGAGCACTAGCTGAAAGCAACTGACCTGATTTATCTGTTAATTGACTTGAACCAAGCTGTATTTTATCAAGTCCTGCAATTAATTCCGGACTCTTGCTATTTAATTGGTTAGAACCAGATGATAGTTTTTCAATACCTGTTACTAATTCTGGTGTTTTCCCAGCTAGAGTATCCAAACCAGTTGTCAATGTTGAAGAGTTTTCTGTCAACTTGGTTGAGCCAGAAACCAATTGATCCAAACTTGTTGTTAAAGTTGTATTCTTTTCACTTAGTTGATTTACACCTAAAGAAATAGTATCCAATCCTTTAGTATACGCATTAACTCCATTTTCAATTGATTGACTTCCAGGAACCAACTGATTATCAACAGCATTTTGCAATTGTGTAAACCCACTTGACATAGATATCAAGGAACTAGACGCAACAGGTAATATTTGATTTGCTTTAGTCTGTAAAGTAGAAAGATTAGAGACTGGTTGGTTTACACTTCCCAAATTTTCTTTTAAATCTCCTACCGTTGTCAAAATTGCTTTTGCTGATTCTATCGTAGAATTAGAATTATTTGAAACAGCTTCAGTCAGTTCTTTTTTCTGAGTATCAGTAAGAGATTGATAAGTTGCTGTTGCTTGAAGATTGGTAAGAGTTTTCTCTTGTTCTGTTTGAATATTAGTCACAATAGTTTGAGCAAGAGTAGATATATTCGCTAAATCATTAGATATTGTGCTTTTAAGTTCCGTATTATCTGAGATTGTTACTGCTTGAAGTGCTTTATTCAATTCATCTAAACTAGTTGCTAATTGAGTGATTTCCTCTTTTTGTTGAGATGAAGTATTCAATTGAGTCGAAATTTCTTTAATACCTTTATTTAATTCGGTAATACCATCTCTCAATGTATCTGATTGACTTGATAACTGGTTTGTACCAACAGATAGTTTGTCAACACCGCTTGTATAGGCATTAACACCTACCGAAAATTGATTGAGACCTGTATTCAGTTGCGAAACTCCTCCAGCATATGTCTTCATTCCAGTATTGAGCTGGTTGACACCTGTTACTAATTCTGGAGTCTTGGAAGATAATTGATTAAGTCCATTGTCAACCTGTGAAACCGCACTTGTATAGCTCTGTAAACCATCATTAAATGTTCCTAAGCCACTATTCAGTTGCTTTACTCCTGTGACATATGTTGTCAACCCTTTTGTAAATTGATTCGTTCCATCAGAAAAGGTTAAACTTGAACTAGCTAAATTATCAAGATTGGAAGACAATGTCTGACTTCCTACAGCTAACTTACTAGCCCCATTTGCCAATTGTTCACTTCCATCTGCAGCTTTGGTTAAACCGAATTTTAAATCACCCATCTTTTGAAATAAAGCTTTCGTGTAAGTCTCAGTTACACTGGCAGAAACATTTTGTTTTAACTGTGTCATAGCAGAATCACTCATCTTACTTGCAATGAAGCTATGTCCACTAGAAGTTTGATAGTCAATGTTCATTTGTTCTGGGTGATCTGTTAAAATAGAAGCAGCCTTTTCAGACAAATCACTTGGCAAAGTTACTACCATATAGTAATCGCCATTCTCTAGTCCTTTTTTTCCTTCTTCCTCATTTACAAAATGAAAATCCAAGGATTTATTATTTTCTAAATTAGACACCATGTCTTTTCCGATAGCCATTGTATTCCCATTATATGATGCTTCCTTATCATTATTTACCACTGCTACAGGTAACTCTGATAATTGCCCATATGGATCCCACATGGATGATAAAAATATGATGTTGTATAAAGCTGGAATAAGAGAAATCCCTATCATTACAATGATAAAGGTTGGTTTTTTAAAAATTGCTTTCCATTCTTTAAACATATTGTCTCCTTTTTTACACATATTGTCTAAAATTTTGATATAATAGATTATACATTAAAAAATCTAAATTACAAGTTAAAAACTATATTTTTAGACACTACGTCTATTTTTGTTCACAAGGAGGAACTATGACAGAGAGTAACAAACGCTTAAAAACAAAACGTACTATCGAGAATGCTATGGTTCAATTATTAATGGAACAACCATTTGATCAAATTTCTACTGTTAAGCTTGCTGAGAAAGCCGGAATTAGTCGCTCTAGCTTTTATACACATTACAAAGATAAGTATGATATGATTGAACACTACCAAAGCAAACTTTTTCATACCTTTGAGTACATCTTCCAAAAACACGCCCATCATAAAAAAAATGCTATTTTAGAAGTATTTGAGTATCTTGAGTCTGAACCATTGCTAGCTGCTCTTTTATCTGAAAATGGTACAAAAGAAATACAAAACTTCCTGAGAAATAAACTTCATATCATGCTTAGCACTGACCTCCAGAAACGCTTTATGCAATTAGATTTAAATGAGATTGAATTAGAGTATAGTAGTATCTATCTAACAAATGCACTATTTGGCGTATGTCAGACTTGGATTGCACATGGAAAAAAAGAAAGTCCGCAAGAGATGACAGACTTTCTTATGAAAATGTTAGGCGATTCAAATTAGAAACAAAAAAAAGAACACCATTGGTGTTCTTTTTGTTTAACTCCGCCAGTAGGACTCGAACCTACGACATCATGATTAACAGTCATGCGCTACTACCAACTGAGCTATGGCGGATAATATAGTCCGTACGGGATTCGAACCCGTGTTACCGCCGTGAAAAGGCGGTGTCTTAACCCCTTGACCAACGGACCATCTATCTGTAGCAGATATAACCATTATATCAATTTCTTACTAATTGTCAATTACTTTTTAGATTTTTTCTCCAGAATATCTTTTAGTTTACGGACTTTCAGACGAGTAATTGGACAGCGATGATTTTCATAGAAAACTACTTCTAAATTTTTTCTATCAATTTCTCTAATATTTCCTACATTGACAAGAAACGATTTATGAGCGGAATAAAATCTTTGGGTTTCTTTATCTTTTTCTTGGATATCCGTCATGGTTCCATAAAATTCTTTAGCGAAATTCTTACCAATAATCCGTAACTTATGAGAAACACCTGTTGTTTCAATATACAAAATATCATGGTAGGGAATCTTCAAATCATTCCCCTTATAGTTATAATCAAAATAATCTACAACATCTTTATTTTCAAGTAGCATACTCTTGGTATATAAGATACTCTGTGCGATACGTTTCTTAAATAATTCATCATTGATATCTTTATCCACAAAATCCAAGGCTGACACTTGATATTTGTAAGTTAAGGTAGCAAATTCCGATCTACTAGTGATAAATACGATAATTGCATAGGGGTTGTGGTGACGAATAAACTGTGCAACTTCAAATCCTTTTTTCTCAACTCCATGAATATCAATATCTAGAAAATAAAGCTGGTTTACTTCGTCATTTTCGATATATTCCTTAAATTCTCGTTCTTTACCTGTTGTTTTATAAGAAATAGGAATATTTAATTCCTTTGAAATTTCATCCAAGGTTCTTTCTAGTCTGACTTGATGTTGAATAACATCTTCTAAAATTAATACTTTCATTCAAACTCTCTCTTAAATCTAATAATCTGTCTAAATGTACTATCTTCCATCTCTGTTTCTAAAATGATATTTTCATACTTATCCAAAATTTCTTTAACATTATTAAGACCAATCCCTCTATTTCTACCTTTAGTAGAAAAACCTAGTTCAAACAAATCTTCTGAAGGTGTCATGGTAATTTTACATGAATTCTGAATCACAATAACTGTTTCCAAATCCATCTTAATCACTGCAACTTCCATTTGTTTTAAATAACTTTCTGCAGCACCCTCAACAGCATTATTTAACAAAACACTCATAATACGAACAAGATCGAGTAAATCGATTGACAATCTTGTGATAATATCCTTTACTTCTAATGTAAACTCTACGTCATTATTTCTTGCATATACAATGGATTGTGCAATTAAACTTCGTAAAGCTGAATCTTCTATATTGTTTAAATCAAAGTATGTATACTTATCTGAACGTAATTTTTGATTAGCTTTGACTAGAACTTCATTGTAAATCCTGTCAATTTCCTGTAAATCTCCACTATCAATCGCCATTTGCATACTGACAAGCATGCCAGCATAATCATGACGAAAACCACGGATTTCATTATACAAACCAACAATTTCATCTGTATAGGTCTGTAAATGTTCTTGTTCAAATTTTTTCTGTTTTAGGGCAATTTCTTTTTCAACTCGCACCTTATGAGAATTCATAGCGAAGAATATTAGTAGTAAACAAATAAAGACAATTGTTGCTAAAATACTACCAAAACTATTAAAATGTGCATAAGTACTTACCATATCTGAAATGAATAATAGAATATGTAAAGCGAAGAAAGCAAGTATAACTTTTTTTAAAAATAAATAGAGGTAATCTTTATCAAAATAATTAAGTTCAAGGTGAAAATAAGTAATAATTTTTTTAATAATAAAATAAGTTAGTAATAAAACTACTACAAAAAAGAAAGTTTCATATTTTTTTACAAAAGAATCACCTGTTATAGAGGATATGGTTACTGCTATAAAAGTATGAGTACTATGATATAGTAAAGACAATAGTAGACTGATAAATATCCCCTTATACTTATTGTATCTCTTTAAGTTTATCAGGTAAATGGAAATAAGTAATGGAAATAAAAATTTAGATATACCAAAGCCACCTAAGTTCAATAGACTAATAAATTCCTCAAGTAATAACACTGAAATAAGTGTATAACATAGAAAAATAAATTGTTCTTTTATAGTTACTTTACATATCCATCTATAACTTTTGCTAATTATAAAAAAATAGAAAATAGCTATAAATAATCCAAATAAATCCATTACTCTTTACCTTTTATTTATTTTTTCTTTGGAAATATAAGTTCACGTATTGAGCCTAAAAATCTCCAATCCCCACCTTGAATTTCCTGTAATTCTTTTTCTGTAAGTTTTTTGAACTGTTCTAATTTAATTGTTTTTTCCATATTAAATTCTCCTTTATTGTTTTTTCTTGTAAATTAACTTACAAGCCTATTATACAAAACGGAGTATGTTTTTAAACAATTTATTCTCAACTGCACATTTTTGCACCTAAACTGTCATTTTTTACAAAAAACGCTGGGTTTCCCCAGCGTTAAATCTAGTATATGATCCCAGCAGGATTCGAACCTGCGACCGTTCGCTTAGAAGGCGAATGCTCTATCCAGCTGAGCTATGAGACCTAACTAGTTTATCTTATCAAAATAATCGAGAATAGTCAATCCTATTTATGATAAGGAGAACCTTGTTGAATGGTAAAAGCTCGGTATATCTGCTCTGTTAATACGAGACGCATTAATTGATGTGGGAGAGTTAAACGACCAAAACTTACTGATAGGTTAGCTCGTTTTTTCACTTCATTGGATAATCCTAAACTTCCACCAATAACAAAAGTTAAGGTTGAAAAACCATTAATAGATGCTTGTTCTAACTGTTTACTTAATTCTTCAGAAGACAAGGTTTTCCCTTCAATAGCTAAAACGACAACAAATTCTCTATCTCCAATTTTTGAAAGAATTCGATTTCCTTCTAAATCCAAGATTTTTTCATTTTCAGAATCACTAGCACAATCTGGTGTCTTCTCATCAGCTAATTCAACCATTTCGACAGTAGCAAAACGAGAAATTCTTTTAGAATACTCAGCGATTCCATCTTTGAGATACTTTTCTTTTAATTTTCCAACTGTTACAATTTTAATTTTCATGCTTCTATTTTATCATAATCGTATTCTATTCACATATTATTCACAAATAAAATCAGAGAAAATAGCAATAAATTCACAAGTTTTTAACAGTTTTCCACAGATTGTGAAAAACTTAAACTGTTTTAAGCTAGGATTAAGTTAATAATTTTATACTTTTACTGAATTAAATAAATTAAACAAATTTGGAGGATTTTATGAAAAACTTACACAAGTTTTCAAAAACATTTGGACAACTTTTACTAGTTATTCTAATCAGCTTTTTAAGTGGTCTTTTAGGTAGTTTGGCTGTTCTTCAGTTTAACCAAAAACAGGGAAATGGAGAACAAAATAGTGCAGCAGTCACTCAGGCAGCCGTGAATAATGAAAATTCGACTACACAGGCTGTTGATAAAGTTAAGGACGCAGTTGTCTCTATTATCACTTACTCAGGAAATTCCCAAAGTAGTTTTGTTGGATCTGATGATACTGATACAGATTCGAATACTGAACAAGTTAACAGTGAAGGTTCTGGGGTTATCTATAAAAAAGATGATAATAATGCCTACCTCGTGACCAATACTCACGTTATTAGCGGAGCTAAAAAACTTGACATTCGTTTAGCTGACGGAACAAAAGTGCCTGGTGAAATCGTTGGTTCTGATACTTATTCTGATATTGCAGTAGTTAAGATTTCTTCAGAAAAGGTTTCTACAGTAGCTGAATTTGGCGATTCAAGTCAATTAGCTGTTGGAGAAACAGCTATCGCAATCGGTAGTCCTTTAGGTTCAGAATATGAAAATACAGTTACACAAGGGATTGTATCAAGCTTGAATAGACACGTTTCTTTAAAATCTGAAGATGGTCAAGCTATTTCAACAAATGCCATCCAAACAGATACAGCAATTAACCCTGGTAACTCTGGAGGTCCTTTGATTAATATCCAGGGACAAGTTATCGGTATTACATCAAGTAAAATTGCTTCTAATGGTGGGACATCCGTAGAAGGTCTTGGTTTTGCTATTCCTGCAAATGATGTTAAAAATATCATCAAACAGTTAGAAAAAGATGGAAAAGTAACTCGACCAGCGCTTGGTATCCACATGGTTAACTTAACAAACCTCAGCACAGCTGACCTTCAAAAATTAAAACTTCCTGATAATGTTACTTCTGGTGTAGCTGTTCGATCTGTTCAGAAGAATATGCCTGCAAATGGACATTTACAACAATATGATGTCATCACAAAAGTAGATGATACTAAGATTTCATCTACAACTGAATTGCAAAATGCTCTATATAGTCACTCTATTGGAGATGAAATGACTGTCACTTATTACCGTAATGGTAAAGAAGAAACAACTAAAATCAAGTTGGACAAGAGTACTAGTGATTTAAATCAATAGTTTACAGATTTGTAAACTTACTTTACAGAATATCAAAGTTGTGATACTGTAGAAACATGGAAGAATTTAAACTCATTCGTATCAGTGATATTCAAAAAAATCCCTATCAACCACGTAAAGAATTTTCAGAAGAAAAAGTAAAAGAACTCGCTCAATCTATTAAAGAGAATGGTCTGATTCAACCGATTATCGTTCGTCAATCTCCAGTTATCGGATACGAAATCCTAGCTGGAGAAAGACGATATCGTGCATCAATAGCAGCTGGGCTAACAGAAGTTCCCGTAATCATCAAAAAACTATCTGATCAAGATATGATGATTCACTCAATCATTGAAAATTTGCAACGTGAAGACTTAAATCCGATTGAGGAAGCAAAAGCTTATCAATCTTTAATTGATAAAGGATATACTCATGCAGAAATTGCTGATAAAATGGGGAAATCACGTCCCTATATTACCAATCTTGTTCGATTGCTAACGCTCCCAGATTTTATTCTAGCGGAAGTAGAAACTGGAAAATTATCTCAAGCACATGCTAGACTTCTAATCCAACTACCTGCTGAAGAACAAAGAAAATTACTCTATCGTATTCAGACGGAAGATTTATCAGTTCGACAGGTTGAACATCTACTTCAAGAGAAAAAAAAGAAGAAGAAAAGCAAAAAGAAAAATCACTTTATCAAAGAAGAAGAAGAAAATTTGAAAAAATTGTTAGGATTAGATGTCCAAATCGTCCTTCAAAAAAAAGAGGCAGGAAAAATAACTATCTCTTTTCATAATCAAGAAGAGTACCAACGTTTTATTAACAGCCTAAAATAAGGCTGTTATTTTATTTTTCTCAACTCACAGACTTATCCACTAAATCAGTATGTAAAAAGTCAATAAAATCAAAGATAAAACTTATTATCCACAACTTGTGGATAAATCTTTTAAACATTGTGGATTGTTTTTCACAAGTTGTGGAAAAAATACTTGCTATATGATAAAATAGGTGTAAGATTATACCTTTTAGAAAAGGAGGAGTTTGTTGTTGAAAGAAAAACAGTTTTGGAATCAGATTTTAGAATTAGCTAAAGAGAGATTGACACGATCAATGTTTGATTTCTACGCAACACCTGCTGAATTAATAAAGGTCGAGGGAAATGTAGCTACCATATTTTTGCCAAGATCTGAAATGGAAATGGTTTGGAGTACAAAACTCAATGATATTATTGTAGCTGTCGGTTTCCAAATCTATGATACTGAGATAAAAGCGCAATATGTATTGACTAAGGAAGATTCTGACTCCTCCAATACAACAACAACTGTTGAAAACAGCAGTCATCAAGAAGAACAAACTATAAAATCTATCCCTTATTCAGAAACAGGATTAAGAGATATCTATACATTTGATAATTTTATCCAAGGTGATGGAAATATTTGGGCTAAATCCGCTGCTTTAGCTGTCTCAGAAGATCCAGGACTAACTTATAATCCTCTATTTATATATGGGGGACCTGGCCTTGGAAAAACGCACTTGCTCAATGCTTTGGGGAATGAAATTCTCAAAAAAAATCCTAATGCGCGTGTTAAATATATCCCTGCCGAAACTTTTATTAATGAATTTTTAGATCATCTAAGACTCAATGATATGGATAATTTTAAAAAAACATATCGAAGTATAGATCTCCTTCTTATTGATGACATTCAATCTCTTAGTGGAAATAAAGTGCAAACTCAGGAAGAGTTTTTCAACACATTTAACAACCTTCATAGTAATAATAAACAAATCGTTTTGACTAGTGACCGTAGACCTGAACAACTAGAAAACCTACCTGAACGTCTTGTCACGCGCTTCTCATGGGGTCTAACGACAGATATTACTCCACCGGATTTTGAAACTCGTATCGCTATCTTAAATAGTAAAACTGAAGATTTAGACTATCATTTTCAACCTGACACAATCGAATATCTGGCTGGCCAGTTTGATTCAAATGTACGTGAACTAGAAGGTGCGCTCAAAGATATTAGTCTCATGGCTAAAGTTAAACAAATCAACACTATAACTGTGGATATTGCGTCTGAAGCTATACGTGCTCGAAAACAAAACGTTAGCACCATGGTTGTTATTCCGATTGAAAAAATCCAAGAGGAAGTCGGAAACTTTTACGACGTCAGCGTCAAGGAGATGAAGGGAACGAGACGTGTTCAGAATATTGTTCTAGCTCGTCAAGTTGCTATGTATCTAGCTAGAGAATTAACTGATAACAGCCTTCCAAAAATCGGGAAAGAATTTGGTGGTAAAGATCATACAACTGTCATTCATGCTCATGCAAAAATCAAATCTATGATTGAAACTGATGATAAATTACGTATAGAAATCGAAACCATCAAAAAGAAAATTAAATAACTTGTGGATAAATGTTTAAAATGTTACTGATTTATTCACAATTTTTAAACAAGTATAACTTCTTGATTTTTCTAAGCTAAACTTCGTTTTCCACAGATTTCACACAGACTATTATTACTATTATCCTTCTAATAATAAAAATAAATAAAGGAGATTCCATGATTCATTTTTCTATTAATAAAAATTTATTCCTACAATCATTAAATATTACTAAACGTGCTATTAGTTCAAAAAATGCTATTCCTGTTTTATCAACTATCAAAATCGATGTTACAAATGAAGGAATTACATTGATTGGATCAAATGGTCAAATTTCAATCGAGAACTTTATTTCTCAAAAAGATGAAAATGCAGGTCTTTTGATTAACTCTTTAGGTTCAATTCTTTTAGAAGCTTCATTCTTTATCAATGTTGTATCTAGTCTTCCAGATGTGACTCTTGACTTCAAAGAAATTGAACAAAATCAAATTGTATTAACAAGTGGAAAATCAGAAATCACGCTTAAAGGAAAAGACAGCGAGCAGTATCCACGTATCCAGGAAATTGCAGCAAGTAATCCTTTAGTTCTTGAAACAAAGCTTCTTAAAAAGATTATCAACGAAACTGCCTTTGCAGCTAGTGTTCAAGAAAGTCGTCCAATCTTGACTGGTGTACACTTTGTCTTGAGTAATCATAAAGAATTAAAAACAGTTGCGACAGACTCACACCGTCTCAGTCAGAAGAAATTGACGCTTGAGAAAAATAGTGATGATTTTGATGTTGTCATCCCAAGTCGCTCTCTACGCGAATTTTCAGCTGTTTTTACAGATGATATCGAAACAGTAGAGATTTTCTTTGCAAATAACCAAATTCTCTTTAGAAGCGAAAATATTAGTTTCTATACACGTCTCTTAGAAGGTAATTATCCAGATACCGATCGTTTGATTCCAACAGATTTTAATACGACAGTGACTTTTGACGTTGTGAATCTACGTCAATCTATGGAACGTGCTCGTCTCTTATCAAGTGCAACTCAAAATGGTACTGTAAAATTAGAAATCAAACAAGGAGTGGTTACAGCACATGTAAATTCTCCAGAAGTTGGTAAAGTAAACGAAGAAATCGATACAATTGCTGTATCTGGTGAAGATTTGACGATTAGCTTTAACCCAACTTACTTGATTGAAGCACTAAAAGCCTTGAACAGCGAAAAGGTTACAATCAGCTTTATCTCATCAGTTCGTCCATTTACTCTAGTACCAGCTGATACAGATGAAGATTTCATGCAACTGATTACACCAGTTCGTACAAATTAATGGAAAGAGGTTGAGCTTAGCTCGCCTCTTTTATGATATAATCAAAAATAGAAAAGGAGACTAGCTATGTATCAAGTTGGAAATTTTGTTGAAATGAAAAAACCACACGCTTGTACAATCAAATCAACTGGTAAAAAAGCTAATCGTTGGGAGATTACACGTGTAGGGGCAGATATCAAAATCAAATGTAGCAATTGTGATCATGTGGTCATGATGAGTCGCTATGATTTTGAAAGAAAAATGAACAAAATCATTGATTAGAAACACTCACTTGGAGGGTTAGCAAGTTTTCCCTTTTTGTGTTATAATATTGAAGATTGAAATGTGAACGGAGAATGAGAAACTATGGCTTTAACAGCAGGTATCGTGGGTTTGCCAAACGTTGGTAAATCAACCCTATTTAATGCAATTACAAAAGCAGGAGCAGAAGCTGCAAACTATCCATTTGCGACGATTGATCCAAATGTTGGGATGGTAGAAGTTCCAGATGAACGCCTCCAAAAATTGACGGAAATGATTACTCCTAAGAAGACGGTTCCAACAACCTTTGAATTTACAGATATTGCAGGGATTGTAAAAGGTGCGTCAAAAGGTGAAGGTCTTGGTAATAAATTCTTGGCCAATATTCGTGAAGTGGATGCCATTGTTCACGTAGTTCGTGCCTTTGATGATGAAAATGTCATGCGTGAGCAAGGTCGTGAAGATGCCTTTGTAGATCCGCTTGCAGATATCGATACTATTAACCTAGAGTTGATTCTTGCAGACTTAGAATCTGTGAATAAACGCTATGCGCGTGTGGAAAAGATGGCACGTACGCAAAAAGATAAGGAATCAGTTGCAGAATTTAACGTTCTCCAAAAGATTAAACCAGTTCTTGAAGACGGTAAATCAGCTCGCACCATTGAATTCACAGATGAAGAACAAAAGGTTGTTAAAGGACTCTTCCTCTTGACTACTAAACCAGTTCTTTATGTAGCAAATGTGGATGAGGATGTTGTTGGAGATCCAGAATCTATCGATTATGTGAAGCAAATTCGTGAATTCGCAGCAACAGAAAATGCAGAGGTAGTGGTGATTTCTGCGCGTGCTGAAGAAGAAATCTCTGAGTTAGATGATGAAGATAAAAAAGAGTTTCTTGAAGCCATTGGTTTGACAGAATCAGGTGTGGATAAGTTGACGCGTGCAGCTTACCATTTACTTGGACTTGGAACTTACTTCACAGCTGGTGAAAAAGAAGTTCGTGCTTGGACCTTTAAACGTGGTATGAAAGCTCCTCAAGCAGCTGGAATTATCCACTCAGACTTCGAAAAAGGTTTTATTCGTGCAGTGACCATGTCTTATGACGATTTGGTCAAATACGGATCTGAAAAGGCTGTAAAAGAAGCTGGACGTTTACGTGAAGAAGGAAAAGATTATGTCGTTCAAGATGGCGATATCATGGAATTCCGCTTTAACGTATAATCAACATTTTTAATAGTGTTAATCAGGTTGGAAAAAAATTCCAACCCTTTTGGCTTTTGAAAGGAAAATAAATGACTAAACTACTTGTTGGATTGGGAAATCCAGGTGATAAATATTTTGAAACCAAACATAATGTTGGCTTTATGCTGATTGACCAACTAGCGAAGAAACAGAATGTCACTTTTACACACGATAAGATATTCCAAGCTGAGTTAGCCTCATTTTTTCTTAATGGGGAAAAAATTTATCTTGTGAAACCAACAACATTTATGAACGAGAGTGGAAAAGCTGTACATGCCTTATTAACTTACTATGGTTTGGATATTGAAGATTTACTAATCATTTACGATGATCTGGATATGGAAGTTGGGAAAATTCGTCTTCGAGCTAAAGGATCAGCTGGTGGTCATAATGGAATCAAGTCGATTATTCAACATATTGGGACACAAGTTTTCAATCGTGTAAAGATTGGTATTGGGAGACCTAAAAAAGAAATGTCAGTTGTTCATCATGTTTTGAGCAAGTTTGACAAAGAAGATTATATTGGTATTTTACAGTCTATTGACAAGGTTGACGATGCTGTAAATTATTATTTACAAGAGAAAAACTTTGAAAAAACGATGCAGAAATATAATGGGTAAGGAAATGGCATTAATCGATTTTTTTCTAGAAAATAAGCAGATACAATCATGGAATGAGCATTTATCTCTTAAACAAAGACAATTATTACTAGGTCTTTCTGGTTCAGCAAAGTCTTTAGCAATTGCAAGTAGTGTTAAAAATCATAACAAGATTTTAGTGATGACATCTACTTATGGAGAAGCTGAGCGTTTAATAAATGATTTAATTTCTATCCTAGGTACTGATATGGTCTATCCATTCTTGGTAGATGATTCACCTATGGTAGAATTTTTGGTGTCGTCTCAAGAAAAGATATTTTCAAGAGTCGAAGCTTTACGTTTTCTAAGAGATAAATCTCAAAAAGGGATTTTAGTTTGTAACGTCGCAGCAAGCCGTTTATTTTTACCAGATCCTCAAGTATTTGATAATAGTATCTTGAAATTTGAAATTGGCCAAGAATGTGAACAAAATGAATTAAAAAGTCAGTTGCTTTCTCTTGGTTATAAGAAAGTTACACAAGTTCAGAGTCAAGGTGAATTTAGTCTTCGAGGAGATATTTTAGATATCTTTGAAACCTC
Source organism: Streptococcus sp. HPH0090 (assembly GCF_000411475.1). Taxonomy (GTDB): domain Bacteria; phylum Bacillota; class Bacilli; order Lactobacillales; family Streptococcaceae; genus Streptococcus. Next base: position 125,788 of record NZ_KE150466.1, read on the forward strand.
ACAAATATCTCCTTACCGAATTGAATTTTTTGGTGATGAGATAGATGGCATTAGAGAATTTGATGCAGAGACACAGTTATCAAAAGAAAGTCGCTCTGAAATTTCTATATATCCCGCTAGCGATATTTTACTAAGTATTGAAGATTACAATCGTGGACAACAATTTTTAGAGCATGAGATTGATAAGGCACTTTCTCCAACTTTGAAGTCATATCTAGAGGAAGTCTATAGTAGTGCTAAGCAACAGAGTATCCATTCTGATATTCGCAAGTTTTTGTCTGTTTTTTATAAAAAACAATGGACACTGTTAGATTATTTACAAGAAGTACCTCTCATTTTTGATGATTATCAAAAAATCATGAACCAGTATGATATTTTCGATAAGGAAACAGCTAGCTACTTTACAGAAGATTTACATAATAGTAAAGCAGTATCAAATTTACAATACTTTGCTGACGTAGAAAGTCGATTCAAAAAATATTTACCAGTGAGTTTATTTTCGAATTTTCAAAAAGGTCTTGGAAATCTAAAATTTGATCATCTTTATCAATTTAATCAGTATTCAATGCAAGAGTTCTTCAATCAATTTTCTTTTTTGAAAGAAGAAATTGAACGTTATAAAAAATTAAAATATACTATTGTTCTTCAGTCAAGTAGCAAAGCTGAACTCAAAAAACTGTCAACAATTTTAGACGAATACGAAATTAAGGTTGACAATAGTAATGGAAGTGAAATCTGTAAAGGAACTGTAAATCTTGTTGAAGGAAATCTTCGTCATGGCTTTCATTTTGTAGATGAAAATCTTGTATTTATCACTGAATATGAAATTTTTAAGAAGAAGATTAAACGTAAATATAGAAGACAAAATATCAGTAATGCTGAGCGATTAAAGGATTATAATGAGCTCCAAAAAGGAGACTACGTCGTTCATCAAATTCATGGTATTGGGCAGTATTTAGGAATCGAAACGATTGAAATCAAAGGAATTCATCGAGATTATGTGAGTATCCAATATCAAAATGGAGATCGAATTTCTATTCCTGTAGAACAAATCCAAACCTTATCTAAGTATGTTTCAAGTGATGGACAAGCTCCAAAGCTAAATAAATTAAATGATGGACATTTTAAAAAAGCTAAGCAAAAAGTTAAAAATCAAGTTGAAGATATTGCGGATGACTTAATTAAACTGTATGCTGAGAGGAGCCAACTGAAAGGATATGCATTTTCAAAAGATGACGAAGACCAGGTTGCTTTTGATGAGGCTTTTCCCTATATTGAAACAGAAGATCAACTTCGAAGTATAGAAGAAATCAAAAAAGATATGCAAGCACCTCAACCAATGGATCGACTCTTAGTTGGAGATGTTGGTTTTGGTAAGACAGAAGTTGCCATGCGAGCTGCATTTAAGGCTGTTAATGATCATAAACAGGTGGTCGTTTTAGTACCGACTACCGTTCTTGCGCAGCAACATTACAGTAATTTCAAGGAAAGATTTGAGCAATTTGCTGTAAACGTAGATGTTTTGAGTCGCTTTAGAAGTAAAAAAGAACAGACTGAAACACTTGAAAAATTGAAAAAAGGACAAGTGGACATCTTGATAGGAACTCATAGAGTTTTGTCTAAAGATGTTGAATTTGCAGATTTAGGCTTGATTATCATCGATGAGGAACAACGTTTTGGTGTCAAGCATAAGGAAGCACTTAAGGAATTAAAAAAGAAGGTTGATGTCTTAACTTTGACAGCTACACCAATTCCTCGAACTCTTCATATGTCTATTCTAGGTATCCGAGATTTATCTGTCATTGAAACCCCTCCAACAAATCGATATCCTGTTCAAACCTATGTTCTTGAACAGAATGATCGTGTGATTCGTGATGCTGTGTTGAGAGAAATCGATCGTGGTGGTCAGGTTTACTATCTTTATAACAAAGTTGACACGATTGAAAAGAAAGTTTCAGAACTACAAGAACTGATTCCTGAAGCTTCTATTGGTTTTGTTCATGGTCAAATGAGTGAAATTCGTTTAGAGAATACATTACTTGATTTTATTGAAGGCGAATATGACATTTTAGTAACTACGACAATTATCGAAACAGGGGTAGACATTCCAAATGCTAATACCTTGTTTATTGAAAACGCAGATCATATGGGCTTATCAACCTTATATCAATTAAGAGGTCGGGTGGGTCGTAGTAACCGAATTGCTTATGCCTACCTCATGTATCGGCCAGATAAATCATTAACTGAAGTTTCAGAGAAGAGATTGGAAGCTATCAAAGGCTTTACTGAATTAGGTTCTGGTTTTAAAATTGCTATGCGTGATTTATCCATTCGTGGAGCTGGAAATCTTTTAGGAAGTTCGCAGTCTGGTTTTATCGATTCAGTTGGTTTTGAATTGTATTCTCAGTTACTTGAGGAAGCAATTGCTAAGAAAAATGGAACTGACAAGAAACGTGAAAAAGGAAATGCTGAGTTAATTCTACAAATTGATGCCTATCTTCCAGATGAGTACATATCAGATGAGCGCCATAAAATTGAAATTTACAAGAGAATTCGTCAGATTGACAATCGTGTCAACTATGAAGAATTACAAGATGAGTTGATTGACCGATTTGGAGAATATCCGGATGTGGTTGCCTATCTTTTAGAAATTGGACTAGCTAAAGCATATCTCGATAAAGTATTTGTTAATCGTGTTGAAAGAAAGAATAATCAGCTTGTCATTCAGTTTGAAAAAATATCGCAACAACTATTTTTAACACAAGATTATTTTCAGGCTCTTTCTCAGACAAATTTGAAGGCCAATATTTCAGAAAATCAAGGGTTGATAGAAGTTGTGTTTGATATTCGAAATAAAAAAGATTATGAGATTTTAGAAGGTCTTTTAACTTTCGGAGAATCGTTAGCAAAGATAAAAGAATCAAAAGAGTCACATTAGGAATTACCTTTTTTCTTCTATAAAAGGGATAAAAATGGTAAAATAATAATTTGAGGTATTAAGATGAGATTAGATAAATATTTAAAAGTATCACGAATTATTAAACGCCGTACGGTAGCTAAGGAAGTTGCAGATAAAGGGCGAATCAAGGTAAATGGAATCCTTGCTAAAAGTTCAACAGATTTAAAAATCAATGATCAAGTTGAAATTCGTTTTGGAAATAAGTTGTTACTTGTAAAGGTGCTGAAAATGAAAGATAGCACAAAAAAAGAAGATGCAGCCGGAATGTATGAAATCATTAGTGAAACAAGGGTAGAAGGCGATGTATAAAAAAATAGTCCAAATGAATAACTCTTTTATTCAAAATGAACACCAAAGACGTAAGTACATGATGGAAGAACGTCAAAAACGCAATCGTTTTATGGGTTGGGTTTTGATTTTGATTATGTTGTTATTCATCTTACCAACTTACAATTTAGCACAAAGTTATCAACAATTATTAACACGTCGCCAACAACTAACTGATTTGAAAAAACAATATCAGGAATTGAGCGATGAAAAGGATAAAGAAGCTAGTTTAGCAACTAAGCTAAAAGATGAATCCTATGCGGCTAAATATTCTCGAGCAAAATATTATTATTCAAAAACATGGGAAGAAGTTTATACAATTCCGGACTTGCTTCCTAGGTAATGTGAAATGGAAAATTTATTAGAGATTGTTGAACAATTTTTAAGTCAATCAGATGAAAAATTGGATGAATTATCTCAAAAAAATCATCTGTTACGACTGCAAGAAGAAGAGGGGAAAAAGAATGCGTAAATTTTTAGTGATATTACTACTTCCTATTTTCCTAAAAAGTGTTCAAGTAGTAAGCACTGAGAATCCAGTTATCATTCCAAACCAAGAAGTTTATTCCTTAACCCATGCTTCGTATCATTTTTATTATCAAGATATTATAGAATCTCCAAAATTTTATGGTGAAACACCTGTTTATTCTACAGAAGACTTGATTAAAGAATCAGGGAAAGTCAATGCAGAAACAAAATTGTCTGTTTTAGAATGGCGATTAAATAAACAAGGACAGCCTGTGTTTAAATTGTCAAATAATCAATTTGTGATGGCTGATAAACGACTTTTATACGATAGTTCAATCGTTAATAATTTCTCAAAACGAGTGTGGTTAGAACCAGGATTTGTTGTCTATAATAGTCCTTATGATCAACAAGAATTAAAATCTACTTTGGCACCTTATCAAGAGGTTGAAGCAGACATGTCTGTTTTTGCTGAAGGTCGTGAATTCTTACATATCAAACAAACTGGCTGGGTTTCGACGGATTATATTTCCAATGACGATAATCGTATCCAGAAAGTACAAGAGTTACTATCTGCAAATTATCAAAATGAACAGTTTTCTATTTATGTGAAACAATTGAGTACAGGTAAGGAAGCTGGGATTAACGAAAATCAAAAAATGTATGCTGCTAGTGTTATGAAATTGCCTTATCTTTATTTTGTTCAGGAGAAAATTAATCAGGGTGATTATCAACTTGACACAAAATTGAAGTATGTTTCTGAAGTTAATGATTTTCCTGGATCATACAAACCAGAAGGAAGCGGAAGCCTCCCTAAAACAGCGGATAATAAAGAGTACACAATTAAAGATTTAATCACAAAAACAGCGAAAGAATCTGACAATGTAGCTCATAATATTCTTGCTTATTATGTTACGAATAAATCAGATGATGTCTTCAAAAAAGAGATGACTACGATTGCTGGTAATGAATGGGATGTAAATGATAAGTTAGCTTCGGCTAAAATGGCTGGTCAAGTTATGGAATCTATTTACAATCAAAATGGTTTTGTTTTAGAGTCCCTATCTCAGACTTCATTTGATAATCAGCGGATTGCTAAAAATATTTCTGCTAAGGTAGCCCATAAAATTGGGGATGCAGATGAATACAAACATGACACTGCTATAGTTTACACAGACTCTCCTTTCGTGATTTCAATCTTTACCAAAAATTCTGATTATGATACTATTTCTAAAATTGCTAAGGATGTCTACGAGGTCCTAAAATGAGAGACCGAGATTTTTTAAATCATTTTCTAGAAAAAGGTTATTTTAAAGAACATTCAAGCGTTGTGCTAGCCTTGTCTGGTGGATTGGATTCGATGTTTCTCTTTCATCTTCTTTCAAACTATCAAAAAGAACTTGGGATTGAATTATTTTTAGCTCATGTGAATCATAAACAGCGACCAGAATCAGATATTGAAGAAAATGAATTAAGAAAACTGGCAGAACAAGTTGGAGTTCCAATTTATGTAGCTTGTTTTACTGGAAATTTTTCAGAAGCAAATGCTCGTCAATTTCGCTATGAATTTTTTAGAGAGGTAATGGCGAAAACGTCATCTACAGCTCTTGTAACAGCTCATCATGCAGATGATCAGGCTGAGACGATTTTTATGAGAATAATTAGGGGTGTTAGATTACAACACTTATCAGCTATTAAAGAAAGACAAGAGTTTGATAAGGGAGAGTTGATTCGTCCACTACTGTCCTTTTATAAGAAAGATTTTCCTGAAATTGAGCATTTTGAAGACAGGACAAACAAAGAAAATTCCTATTTTCGTAACCGTGTTCGCAACCTTTATCTACCACAATTAGAAAAAGAAAATGTTCAGGTAAAGAGAGCATTTTTAGAGTTTGGAAAAGAAGTATCAGATTATCAGATTGCTATGGCTGAATTTTCTCAAACGATCGATGTGGAAGATCTAACCCGATTCCTATCGTTTTCAGAAGCAACACAGCGAGTTTTACTACAACAATATCTTAGTCGTTTTCCAGATTTAAATATTACAAGAGAACAGTTTCAAGAAATCCATCATATTTTAAGGACCAGAAGTCAATATCGTCATCATTTAAAAAATGGTTATGAACTTGTAAAAGAATATCAACACTTTCAAATTTGTAAAATCAGACCAAAGTCTGATGAAAAAAGTAGTAAGTGTGTGTTAGACTATCAAAATCAAGTTCATTATGAAGGTTATCTGTTTTCATTTGGAATTCCTCTAGAAGGTAAAAATATTCAAAAAATCAATGTTTCTCGTGAAACATCATTGATTTTACGTCATCGACAACCAGGTGATTATTTGATAAAAAATGGTCATCGAAAAAAATTAAGACGACTTTTTATTGATTTAAAAATTCCTACAGAAAAACGGGGAAATGCTATTATCATTGAACAATTCGGACAAATTTGTTCAATTTTAGGAATTGAACTCAGTGATTTGAGTATAAAAATGAAAAATGATATAATGAACACTATACTTTATATAGAAAAAATAGATAGGTAAAATCATGTTAGAACAAGATATCAAGAAGATTTTGATTTCACAAGATGAAATTACAGAAGCTGCTAAGAAATTAGGTGCTCAATTAACAAAAGATTATGAAGGGAAAAATCCAATTTTAGTTGGAATTTTAAAAGGATCTATTCCTTTCATGGCAGAATTAGTTAAATATATCGACACTCATCTTGAAATGGATTTTATGATGGTTTCTAGCTACCATGGTGGTACTGTAAGTAGTGGTGTTATCAATATCAAACAAGATGTAACTCAAGATATTAAAGGTAGACATGTTGTTTTTGTGGAAGATATTATCGACACTGGTCAAACCTTGAAAAGTTTGAGAGATATGTTTACTGCTAGAGAAGCGGCATCTGTTAAGATTGTAACTATGTTAGATAAACCAGAAGGCCGTACTGTGGAAATCGAAGCAGATTATACATGTTTTACAATTCCGAATGAATTTGTTGTAGGCTATGGTTTAGACTATAATGAAAATTATCGTAACCTTCCTTATGTAGGTGTATTGAAAGAGGAAGTTTACTCAAAATAGAAGGGTAAGTTATTGAATGCAAAAACAAAATAATGGTTTTATAAAAAATCCATTTCTATATTTGTTGATGATATTCTTGATAGTCACTGGCTTCCAGTACTTCTTTGCTGGAAGAGCTGCAGGTCATAGTCAACAAATTAAATACTCAGAATTGGTGCAGGAAATCACTAATGACAATGTAAAAGAAATGACCTATCAACC
>NZ_KE150467.1:0-17748 GCF_000411475.1 Streptococcus sp. HPH0090
AGCTAAGCGACTTCCATATCTCACAGGGGGCAACCCCCAACTACTTCCGGCGTTCTAGGGCTTAACTTCTGTGTTCGGCATGGGTACAGGTGTATCTCCTAGGCTATCGTCACTTAACTCTGAGTAATACCTACTCAAAATTGAATATCTATCAAATACTAAGAAAACCTTTCGCTTTCGTATTCTCAGTTACTTTGGATAAGTCCTCGAGCTATTAGTATTAGTCCGCTACATGTGTCGCCACACTTCCACTTCTAACCTATCTACCTGATCATCTCTCAGGGCTCTTACTGATATAAAATCATGGGAAATCTCATCTTGAGGTGGGTTTCACACTTAGATGCTTTCAGCGTTTATCCCTTCCCTACATAGCTACCCAGCGATGCCTTTGGCAAGACAACTGGTACACCAGCGGTAAGTCCACTCTGGTCCTCTCGTACTAGGAGCAGATCCTCTCAAATTTCCTACGCCCGCGACGGATAGGGACCGAACTGTCTCACGACGTTCTGAACCCAGCTCGCGTGCCGCTTTAATGGGCGAACAGCCCAACCCTTGGGACCGACTACAGCCCCAGGATGCGACGAGCCGACATCGAGGTGCCAAACCTCCCCGTCGATGTGAACTCTTGGGGGAGATAAGCCTGTTATCCCCAGGGTAGCTTTTATCCGTTGAGCGATGGCCCTTCCATACGGAACCACCGGATCACTAAGCCCGACTTTCGTCCCTGCTCGAGTTGTAGCTCTCGCAGTCAAGCTCCCTTATACCTTTACACTCTGCGAATGATTTCCAACCATTCTGAGGGAACCTTTGGGCGCCTCCGTTACCTTTTAGGAGGCGACCGCCCCAGTCAAACTGCCCGTCAGACACTGTCTCCGATAGGGATCACCTATCCGGGTTAGAGTGGCCATAACACAAGGGTAGTATCCCAACAACGTCTCCTTCGAAACTGGCGTCCCGAGCTCATAGACTCCTACCTATCCTGTACATGTGGTACAGACACTCAATATCAAACTGCAGTAAAGCTCCATGGGGTCTTTCCGTCCTGTCGCGGGTAACCTGCATCTTCACAGGTACTAAAATTTCACCGAGTCTCTCGTTGAGACAGTGCCCAAATCATTACGCCTTTCGTGCGGGTCGGAACTTACCCGACAAGGAATTTCGCTACCTTAGGACCGTTATAGTTACGGCCGCCGTTTACTGGGGCTTCAATTCATACCTTCGAGTTACCTCTAAGCACTCCTCTTAACCTTCCAGCACCGGGCAGGCGTCACCCCCTATACATCATCTTACGATTTAGCAGAGAGCTGTGTTTTTGATAAACAGTTGCTTGGGCCTATTCACTGCGGCTGACGTAAAGTCAGCACCCCTTCTCCCGAAGTTACGGGGTCATTTTGCCGAGTTCCTTAACGAGAGTTCTCTCGCTCACCTGAGGCTACTCGCCTCGACTACCTGTGTCGGTTTGCGGTACGGGTAGAGTATGTTTAACGCTAGAAGCTTTTCTTGGCAGTGTGACGTCACTAACTTCGCTACTAAACTTCGCTCCCCATCACAGCTCAATGTTATAGAACTAAGCATTTAACTCAATTCACACCTCACTGCTTAGACAGACTCTTCCAATCGTCTGCTTTAGTTAGCCTACTGCGTCCCTCCATCACTACATACTCTAGTACAGGAATATCAACCTGTTGTCCATCGGATACACCTTTCGGTCTCTCCTTAGGTCCCGACTAACCCAGGGCGGACGAGCCTTCCCCTGGAAACCTTAGTCTTACGGTGGACAGGATTCTCACCTGTCTTTCGCTACTCATACCGGCATTCTCACTTCTATGCGTTCCAGCGCTCCTCACGGTACACCTTCTCCACACATAGAACGCTCTCCTACCATACCTATAAAGGTATCCACAGCTTCGGTAAATTGTTTTAGCCCCGGTACATTTTCGGCGCAGGGTCACTCGACTAGTGAGCTATTACGCACTCTTTGAATGAATAGCTGCTTCTAAGCTAACATCCTAGTTGTCTGTGCAACCCCACATCCTTTTCCACTTAACAATTATTTTGGGACCTTAGCTGGTGGTCTGGGCTGTTTCCCTTTCGACTACGGATCTTAGCACTCGCAGTCTGACTGCCGACCATAATTCATTGGCATTCGGAGTTTATCTGAGATTGGTAATCCGGGATGGACCCCTCACCCAAACAGTGCTCTACCTCCAAGAATCTTGATGTCGACGCTAGCCCTAAAGCTATTTCGGAGAGAACCAGCTATCTCCAAGTTCGTTTGGAATTTCTCCGCTACCCACAAGTCATCCAAGCACTTTTCAACGTGCCCTGGTTCGGTCCTCCAGTGCGTCTTACCGCACCTTCAACCTGCTCATGGGTAGGTCACATGGTTTCGGGTCTACGACATAATACTAAGGCGCCCTATTCAGACTCGGTTTCCCTACGGCTCCGTCTCTTCAACTTAACCTCGCATCATATCGTAACTCGCCGGTTCATTCTACAAAAGGCACGCTCTCACCCATTAACGGGCTCGAACTTGTTGTAGGCACACGGTTTCAGGTTCTATTTCACTCCCCTCCCGGGGTGCTTTTCACCTTTCCCTCACGGTACTGGTTCACTATCGGTCACTAGGGAGTATTTAGGGTTGGGAGATGGTCCTCCCAGATTCCGACGGGATTTCACGTGTCCCGCCGTACTCAGGATACTGCTAGGTACAAAGACTATTTTGAATACGAGGCTCTCACTCTCTTTGGCTGATCTTCCCATATCATTCTTCTATAATCTTTGAGTCCACATTGCAGTCCTACAACCCCGAAGAGTAAACTCTTCGGTTTGCCCTCCTGCCGTTTCGCTCGCCGCTACTAAGGCAATCGCTTTTGCTTTCTCTTCCTGCAGCTACTTAGATGTTTCAGTTCACTGCGTCTTCCTCCTCATATCCTTAACAGATATGGGTAACAGGTAGTACCTGTTGGGTTCCCCCATTCGGAAATCCCTGGATCATCGCTTACTTACAGCTACCCAAGGCATATCGTCGTTTGTCACGTCCTTCTTCGGCTCCTAGTGCCAAGGCATCCACCGTGCGCCCTTATTAACTTAACCTTATTTTTGACCTTTCAGTCATAAACTCTTTTAATACTACAGCGTTTCGGTTTATTTTCTTGTTACTATTTGATATAGATATTCAATTTTCAATGTGCATTACTTGGTGATCTCTCACCAATGGAGCCTAGCGGGATCGAACCGCTGACCTCCTGCGTGCAAAGCAGGCGCTCTCCCAGCTGAGCTAAGGCCCCACAAGACCTCTCAAGACTAAACAAGACCAATGTGCATTCCTTATCCTTAGAAAGGAGGTGATCCAGCCGCACCTTCCGATACGGCTACCTTGTTACGACTTCACCCCAATCATCTATCCCACCTTAGGCGGCTGGCTCCAAATGGTTACCTCACCGACTTCGGGTGTTACAAACTCTCGTGGTGTGACGGGCGGTGTGTACAAGGCCCGGGAACGTATTCACCGCGGCGTGCTGATCCGCGATTACTAGCGATTCCGACTTCATGTAGGCGAGTTGCAGCCTACAATCCGAACTGAGACTGGCTTTAAGAGATTAGCTTGCCGTCACCGACTTGCGACTCGTTGTACCAGCCATTGTAGCACGTGTGTAGCCCAGGTCATAAGGGGCATGATGATTTGACGTCATCCCCACCTTCCTCCGGTTTATTACCGGCAGTCTCGCTAGAGTGCCCAACTGAATGATGGCAACTAACAATAGGGGTTGCGCTCGTTGCGGGACTTAACCCAACATCTCACGACACGAGCTGACGACAACCATGCACCACCTGTCACCTCTGTCCCGAAGGAAAACTCTATCTCTAGAGCGGTCAGAGGGATGTCAAGACCTGGTAAGGTTCTTCGCGTTGCTTCGAATTAAACCACATGCTCCACCGCTTGTGCGGGCCCCCGTCAATTCCTTTGAGTTTCAACCTTGCGGTCGTACTCCCCAGGCGGAGTGCTTAATGCGTTAGCTACGGCACTAAACCCCGGAAAGGGTCTAACACCTAGCACTCATCGTTTACGGCGTGGACTACCAGGGTATCTAATCCTGTTTGCTCCCCACGCTTTCGAGCCTCAGCGTCAGTTACAAGCCAGAGAGCCGCTTTCGCCACCGGTGTTCCTCCATATATCTACGCATTTCACCGCTACACATGGAATTCCACTCTCCCCTCTTGCACTCAAGTTAAACAGTTTCCAAAGCGTACTATGGTTAAGCCACAGCCTTTAACTTCAGACTTATCTAACCGCCTGCGCTCGCTTTACGCCCAATAAATCCGGATAACGCTCGGGACCTACGTATTACCGCGGCTGCTGGCACGTAGTTAGCCGTCCCTTTCTGGTAAGATACCGTCACAGTGTGAACTTTCCACTCTCACACTCGTTCTTCTCTTACAACAGAGCTTTACGATCCGAAAACCTTCTTCACTCACGCGGCGTTGCTCGGTCAGACTTCCGTCCATTGCCGAAGATTCCCTACTGCTGCCTCCCGTAGGAGTCTGGGCCGTGTCTCAGTCCCAGTGTGGCCGATCACCCTCTCAGGTCGGCTATGTATCGTCGCCTTGGTGAGCCGTTACCTCACCAACTAGCTAATACAACGCAGGTCCATCTGGTAGTGGAGCAATTGCCCCTTTTAAACAGTTATCATGCAATAACTGTTGTCATGCGGTATTAGCTATCGTTTCCAATAGTTATCCCCCGCTACCAGGCAGGTTACCTACGCGTTACTCACCCGTTCGCAACTCATCCAGAAGAGCAAGCTCCTCCTTCAGCGTTCTACTTGCATGTATTAGGCACGCCGCCAGCGTTCATCCTGAGCCAGGATCAAACTCTCATTAAAAGTTTGAGTTCTCACTCATTTCTGTCACCGACAGATTTATTGTTTTTTCATTGTTCAGTACTATAACCTTAAGTTATAGTGCCCTGCACATTGGTTCGTCTTGTTCAGTTTTCAAAGGTCTTTGTCGCGCTTGCGACAACTATATTAGTATATCACAGTCGTTTTTCTCTGTCAACAGGTTTTTTTAACTTTTTTTATATCCTACCACCTTCAACCGCGATACACCCATAGTCCGTACGGGATTCGAACCCGTGTTACCGCCGTGAAAAGGCGGTGTCTTAACCCCTTGACCAACGGACCTTGAGCTTTTCAACTCTTTCTATTATACCTACTTTTTTGCGCTTGTCAACTGGTTTTTCTTATTTTTTGTAAAAAATTTTTTTAATTTTTTCTACATACTATCTACTATATATAGCTACTATTTATATACTAAAAATATTTCTTTAAATATAGAAGAAATTTTAGTCTTTTTAGACAAAGCAAAAAGCCCACTGTTGTAGGCTTTCTGTAATATATATCTTAAAATTAAAGCATCTTGTTGTAGAATTCAACGATAAGTGCTTCGTTGATTTCTGGGTTGATTTCATCACGTTCTGGCAAACGAGTCAATGAACCTTCCAATTTGTCAGCGTCGAATGATACGAATGCTGGACGTCCAAGAGTAGCTTCAACAGCTTCAAGGATTGCTGGAACTTTCAATGATTTTTCGCGAACTGAGATCACTTGACCTGGAGTTACACGGTATGAAGGGATATCAACGCGTTTTCCGTCAACAAGGATGTGACCGTGGTTTACGAATTGACGTGCTTGACGACGAGTAGTCGCAAGGCCAAGACGGTAAACAACGTTATCCAAACGACGTTCCAAAAGAAGCATGAAGTTGAAACCAAGGATTCCGCCTTTGATTTTTGTAGCTTCTACGAACAAGTTACGGAATTGTTTTTCACCAACACCGTATGTGAAACGAAGTTTTTGTTTTTCAGCCAATTGCAAACCGTATTCTGACAATTTTGAACGGTTGTTTGGTCCGTGTTGACCTGGTACGTAGTTACGACGTGCCAATTCTTTACCTGTACCTGTAAGTGAAAGGCCAAGGCGACGAGCTTGTTTCCAAGATGGTCCTGTATAACGTGACATATGTATGTCCTCCTGATATAAATAATATTCGGTGGAAATAGTCACTTAGAAAGCCCTGATTCGTGCAGATGCCCTTCGCCTAAACAGCCAAGGTTACTTATCATAAGACACCTGTTGACGAGCTTCATGCTTCCCTGCTGCTATTTCACACAAAGGCTATTGTATCATGAATCCGTCGATTTGTAAAGAGATTTTACGCCTTTATTTCAAATTAAGGCAGAATGTGAACTTGCTTCCTAAGCCATATTGACTTTCTACTGTGATTTCACCACCAAGCTGATGGGCCAGTTCTTGTGCAATCGCAAGACCTAATCCATGCCCACCTGTCTTCATATTTCGTGAAGTTTCTACACGATACAATCGGTTAAAAATTTTTCCCAAATCTTCAGGAAGGATTCCCTGTCCCTCGTCTTTCACACTGATTGTCAGCTCTTGTTCTGTTAATTGAGCAAGAACCTCGATTCTGGTTCCTGGTTCTGAATATTTAAAGGCATTGTTTAACAAATTGACCAGAATACGAGAAAGTTTGTCAGAATGGCTCTTGATTTTCGCCGACTCAGGTGATACTTGAATGTAAACATCCCGCTCCTCTTGTTCAATCTGGAGTTGAAATTCACTCATTGACTCAATCAACAGCTGATCTAAAAAGACCTCTTCGACTTCTTCATCAGCAGTATCTTGAGGTTGTGTGTTAAGAGTCAAAACATCCAATTCCTCCACTAGCTTGTTTAGACGCTCAGTTTGTCGACCAATCGTGGTTAAATAGTGGAGCCGCTCCTCTTCCTTAATCACTCCATCTAGAATTCCCTCCACAGTAACCTGAATGGAGGTAATAGGAGTTTTAATATCGTGAGAAAGCTGCGCAATCATCATTCTCTTTTCTTGCTCGCTCTCATCAAGTGATTGAAAGGTAGCCTGCAAATTGTGGGACATGTCATTAAAAGCCTGGCCTAGCTCTTGAAATTCTAATGGGCCTTTGGTTTCGATTTCTGTACTGAAATCCTTGCTTGCTATATCCTGAGCTTGTTTTTTCAAATGTTTCAGAGAAGAGAAAACGGGCGACAAGAGAAAGATGCTCACTGCAGCGCCAATGAAACTAGCAATCAAGGTCATTCCAACTAGAAAGTAAACTTCATTTTTCTCAATCAACATTCGTTGGACTGCCCAGAAAACAACCAAAATCGTTAGTAGAGTCGAAACTAGATACCCCACTAAAATATAGCTTTTTAATTTCATTTTTTTCCTCTCGGTCTTTCCATCTTATAGCCCAATCCCCAAACAGTTTTGATAGCAGGAGTGTTTAAATTCGTATACTTACTCAATTCTTGTCTCAAAGCATGGATATGAACATTGAGTGTATTGGTATCATCCACATAATCCTCTTGCCATACCTTCTCATAAAGTTCAGTCTTTGAAAAGACTCTCTCAGGATTGCTGGCTAATATCCATAGAAGTTCAAAAGATTTCACTGTCAAATCCAAAGGCTGTTCCCCAATGCGAACCTCATGAGTCACATGGTTGATCACCAAGTCACCAAACTCAATCTGCTCAGTCTCTCCGCCACGACTAAGGCGGCGCAAGATATTATTCACTCTCAAAACCAATTCCCGTGGGCTAAACGGTTTAGCTATAAAATCAGCTGCCCCCAAACTTAATCCATAAATCTTATCTTGTTCGCTTGTCTTAGCAGTTGTAAAGAGAAAGGGTTGATCAGGAGCAATATACTGAACTTCACTGATGAAATCATAACCGTCCATATTAGGCATCATGATATCTGTGATAATGAGATCGATAGATTTTTTTCTAAAAAGTTCCAATCCTTCCTTACCATCATGGGCGACTAAAACATCGTAGCCTGCCTGTAAAAGATAACGATTTTGAATATCTAGAATATCTATCTCATCATCAACCAACAAAATTGTCTTTTTCATCTGACACTCCTTTGACAAAAACAGTGTTATACTTGCTTTAGTATAACACTATTTCCCGTAATGTTTAAATGATTTGAACCTTAATCTTCTCTTTTGGTTTTCCAACCCAAAAATCCAACAAGACCTGCCAAAGTTAGACCAAAGATACCAAGTCCAGCTGTAGTTGTTTGAGCTTCACCAGTATTTGGTAGCATCGGTTGTCCATCATTTTTCCTAGTTTCAGCCATGGAATCAGCCATTCTCATCTCTGAAGCTTGGACTTCTTTCATCATATCCTTCATTTCGTTCATTGAATCTGACGTAGAAGAAGGCATAGCCATCTGATTTCCTTGAGGAGTGCTGGACATCATTTCTAATCCATGAAGTCGAATCGTTACTTGTCGAGTAGCAACCAGATTGGTCAAATCAGGTTTGCCGTCTTTAGCGCCGTACACCTTGATGGTAGCTAGATATGTTTGACTTCCGTTAGCTCGAAGTTGCTCCAGCAAGTCCTGACCATCCTTACCAACCGTATTACCATTCAAATCTACTTCGTAGAAATATTGCCCTTTAGCCAAGCCTTCAAGTGGTAATAGAGCAGGATTTTTTGCTGTTCCATTGTCTGACCAAGGAGCCTTATCTGAGGCTTTCAAGATAAGGCGGGTCAACATTCCATCTCCACCAAAAGCTTCGTATGGAGTAACTTGGTTGATACCAGCCAAGAAAGGTCCAGGAACCTTAGCCTTGTCAAGGTAGCTAGCTGGAACATTAATCATGTCTTTGACATTGTTAACAACAGAATCTTTAACCTGATTTGGTGTGGTTAAGCCATTCAAATTAACAGTCAAATCTTTAGTCGCCACAAGATTTGTTAAGTCAGCCTTGCCGTCTTTAGCTCCGTACACTTTGATAGTTGCCTTGTAACTTTGAGTACCGTTTTGTTTCAAGAGGTCAAGAAGCTCTTTATCTGATTTACCTTGAGTGCCAGCCAAATCTACTTCATAGAAGTAGAGGCCTTTGCCCAATTTCTCTACTGGTGGGAGAGCGGGATTTTTAGCCGAACCGTTGTCTGACCATGGAGCCTTATCGGATGCTTTCAAGATAAGGCGAGTCAACATACCGTCACCGGCGAAAAATTCGTATGGAATGACTTGGTTGACTCCCGCTGTGAACGGGCCTGGGTAATTGGGTTTATTAAGGTAGCTAGCTGGGACATCTACTGTATCTTTGGTGTTGTCAGCCACACCTTTTTGAACTTCAGCTGGGGTAGTCAAGCCGTTCAAGTTGATATCCAAATCCTTAGTCGCTACGAGGTTACTCAAATCGGCTTTGCCATCCTTCGCACCGTACACTTTAATAGTAGCTTGATAACTTTGAGTACCATTTTGTTTCAAGAGGTCAAGAAGCTCTTTATCTGATTTACCTTGAGTGCCAGCCAAATCCACTTCGTAGAAGTAGAGACCTTTGCCCAATTTCTCTACTGGTGGGAGGGCGGGATTTTTTGCTGAACCATTGTCTGACCATGGAGCTTTGTCAGAAGCTTTCAAGATGAGACGAGTTAACATGCCGTCACCGGCGAAAAATTCGTATGGAATGACTTGGTTAACACCGGCTGTGAATGGGCCTGGGTAATTGGCCTTGTCCAAGTAAGAAGCTGGAACATCTACTGTATCTTTGGTATTATCAGCTACACCTTTTTTGACTTCAGCTGGAGTGGTTGCTGGTTGAGCTTCACTTGCTTCACGATCTTGTCCAGACACTACAGGAACAGAATTTGTTGCAGGTTTAACCGTATCTTCTATTTGTTTCTTAGATTCTGGTTTTGCTTGCACTTCTTCTTTGGGTACTACTACTTGGTCTTTATCAGCTACATCCGCTTTTTCTGGAGAGCTTGTAGAATCCAAGCTTACTTTAGGTACTGAATCTGCCTGTTCTGAAGGAAGAGCTACATCGACTGCTTTTTTTAGAGCCTCTGCTGGTAAGTCGCTCTTTTCACTCACCGAATCTGCATCTGGCACGACTTGAGCAGTGGTCGGATTAACCACATCAGCACGCGCAGAACTTGGTTGTCCGACCAGGACAAAGAAGCCACTAGCTACAACAACTGAAGCAACACCGACACTGAGACGGCGAATAGACCAACGAGTATATCTCTGATTTGGATTGAATTTCATAGGATTCTCCTTAGAGTTTTCTTTTTTTGATGACTCTAGTATAATCTCCTAAAATTAAAAAGGATTAAGAAAAAGTTAAAATTTTTCTTAAATCCCTCTTATAAAATACTTATATTGACTCAATAATCTTTTTCTTCTACTCATTGAGGTTTGCAAGATTATCTAAGTATTGGTTATTAATGATAGCCATGATATAGGTGTCAGACTGTAAAAGGTCTTCCGGTCCGAATTGAACATCTAGTGGAGCATTTTCGTATTTACGAAAACCGAGTATATTAAGATTATAGCGTCCTCTAAGATTTAATTGGCTAAGACTCTGACCTACCCAAGATGCAGGGATTTTCATCTCAACAATGGAGACATTCTTGTCTAACTGAAAGACGTCTACGCTATTATGAAAGAGAATCGTTTGTGCTAATGAACGACCCATTTCATACTCTGGTGAAATAACAGAGTCTGCACCGATTTTTTCAAGTACTTTTTTTGCTGTATGACTTTTGACCTTAGCAATAACAGTTGGTACTCCCAAATCCTTGCAATGCATAACCGCAAGAACACTAGACTCCAAGTTTTCACCAGTTGCGACCACAACCGTATCACAGGTATCAATCCCGGCTGATAACAAGAGTTCTTCATCTGTGATATCTCCAACAACACCGCGAACTAAAACAGGTTCAAATTGATTGATAAGTTCCTCATGGTTGTCAATAGCTATGATATTGATATCATGCTTGGCAAGCGCTGCGAGAACACTGCTCCCAAAAATTCCTAAACCTAAAATTCCGATTGTCCGATCTGACATAGTTTATCCTTTCCTATCCTATAGTAATATCTGCTTTCATATAGTGGATCATATCTTTCTTGTCTGGACGATACTCAGCCAAGCTAACTAATAGCGTCAACGGCCCGATTCGTCCTATAAACATCAATAACATGACAACGCTAAGTGCTATCTTACCTAATTCTGGTGTCAAGTTCGCTGTTACTCCAACGGTAGCAAGCGCAGAAATAGTTTCAAACATCAAGTAGATAAATTTCGGATTCCCTTCTGCTGTTATTCCAAGTAAAATCAAACCCACCAAAAAAGTTATCAAGAAAACAATGAAGACACTGAAGGATTTTTGCACTGTCCGAGGTTCAATCGTTCTCCGAGCTACATTGGCATGGGGCAATCCTAAAAGTTCACTGCGCGCAAATACTAACAATACAAAGAAGGTTGTGATTTTAAGTCCCCCGGCTGTTCCACCAGGTGCCCCCCCGAGAAACATTTGTAAGATATAAATCAGCAAAGTGACTGGTCTAGCTTGAGTATAATCAATAGAAGCAAAACCTGCTGTCCTCATACTAACAGTCTGGAAAAAGCTAACCAGCAATTTCTCAGGGATACTGAGATTTCCAATGGTCCCTGGATTGTTCCACTCAATCAAGAGGGTTGAAACTGTTCCGGTAAATAAAATACCTGTTGTTAAGAAGAGGACTAACTTTGTATGAAAGCGAAGACGACGCTTTTTCTTCTTTCCTAACTGGGTTGCTAGATCAAACCAGACCATAAATCCTAGACCACCCGTAATAATTAATCCTGCAATCACTAGATTAATCAACGGGTCTGTCTGAAAGGCTGCCAAACTCGTACTACCAAAATTATCAAATCCAGCATTACAAAAAGCAGAAACGGCTACGAAAATGGAAGTGAAAATCCCCCGACCTAAACCAAACTCGGGAACAAAACGAAAACTTAACAGAAAGGCTCCGAATCCTTCTACTAGAAAAGTAGTAACGAAGATGGAACGTAGAAAATCCTTCAGAGACTGGGTTTCTTCAAAACTAAAACTCTCCAGAATCGTTTCACGACCTCGAAGGCTGAGTTTTTGCTTACCTTGAATATAGAAAATTCCTAAAAAGGTCATGAGCCCCAAACCACCAATTTGAATCAAGACCATACAAATCAATTGTCCCCAGATGTTATAGGTTGAAGCTACTGATTGGGTAAAGAGCCCTGTTACACAGACCATGGATACAGCCGTAAAGAGATGATCAAAATAGGTTGCTTGGGAGCTTGTTTCTTGTACAAATGGTAGACTCAAAAGAAGAGAGCCCAAAAGAATAACCAAAGCAAAGCTTAGAAAGATTCGTCGGGCAGGTGATAAACGCCCTAGAGTATAATTTATTTTCCCAAAAATTGATTTAACTATCATAGCTACATTGTACCACAAAAAGCTGAGAATACTCACATATGACTAACAATCTCAAGACAGAGTTCTAGCGCCTTTTCGAAAGCTTCCGCACCCCAATCACGCTGGTCATAATTATCAAGATCTGCCAAAGAATCTGCTGTAAACAGCAACTCACCCCAGATAACTCCACGAAGCTGAGCTACCGCTGCCAGAGCTGCACACTCCATCTCCACTACTGCGCAACCTTCTTCCTTACGATAGGCAACTTTTTCAGCTGTTTCTCGGTAAAAACCATCTGTCGACCAAGTCATGACTTCTTCATAAGGGACGCCTAGTTGTTCCAAAACTTGCTCGATAGCAAATCGCTTCAACGTTTACATCCATATAACGAGATGGTGGCGCATAATGGTAGCTAGCACCTTCATCACGTAACGCTCGAACTGGAACTAGAAAGGCATTTTCTTCGATATTCGTTAACACGCCACAAGTACCAGTAGAGATGATATTCTCCACACCATAGCCAATCAACCAATCCATAAACTGGGCCGCCGAGGCAGAACCAACGGGCGCTTGGGCCAGACAAACTTTTTCGCCTTTGTAGTCCATGACATAAACAGGATAGGTTTTAGTGGCAGACACAAACTCCCCAACGCACTCCGCCCCTACTTCCTGAGCAAAGCGGTCAATCTCCTCCTCCAAAAATGCATAGATGCACTTCTTTGGCAACTGTAAATCTAATCCTTCGTGATTTGGCATGATGACTGCCTGAGGATTATCATCAAACTCTAAAATAGGAATGGCATGTTTTTGAATCATAGAACACCTCCTCTAAATTTGTACTATTATAACAAAAGCCAAACGAAAGTCAAGACGGGAGGCTAAGTCAAATCATAAAAAACCTACCTTAAGTAGGAAACAACAATTAAATGCTTTTTCCTCTACTAACAAAATTGCTAAAACTTAGGAATTAGTTTATAATAGATTGAATTTGAAAAAGGGAGAAATCTTATGAAATTCTATTCATACGACTATGTTCTAAGCCAAATCAGTCAACAGGATTGGGTCATGATTATTGTGTCGACGCTCTTAGTGATTGTGACTGGATTCTTTGCATTTAAGGCTTTCAAAGATAAAAGAGGGAGTAAGTTCCGTGAATTATCGCTCATTTCTATTTTGACGTTAATTGCTTTTGTATTGATTAGCATTACGAATCTTCAAAACAACCAATCCAATGATAATCAATTTCGTAGTTCCTTGCACTTCATCGAAATTGTATCAAAAGAGTTAGGTGTTGATAAGAAAAATGTTTATGTCAACACATCAGCAGTGACTGATGGGGCGATTATTAAAGTAGGTGACAATTTTTATCGTGCCATTAGTGGGACTGACCAAGATAGCTATTTATTAGAAAAGATGGAACTCTATAAAACAGATGTAGAACTGGTGGAGGTTGAAAAATGATAAGCTTTTTTGCTACAATTGCAATTAAATTGGCCTTTGGGCTTCTGTCTCTTGTTTTTGTTATTAACGTAACAGGAAAAGGAAATTTAGCACCAAGTTCTGCAGTAGACCAAATACAGAACTTTGTTCTCGGGGGTATTATCGGCGGGGTCATCTACAATAGCTCGATTACCATCCTTCAATATATCGTCATCCTCATCATCTGGACGATTTTGATTCTGTCACTCAAATGGCTGAATACTAATGTTTCCTCCATCAAACATCTGATTGATGGAAAACCAACTATTATCATAAAAAACGGAAAATTAGATCCAGAAGCTTGTCGCTCAAAAGGTCTTGCAGCTGCAGATGTAGCCCTTAAATTGCGTGCTCAAGGAATTTTCCAACTAAAGGAAGTCAAGAGAGCTGTGATTGAGCAAAACGGACAGCTAATTGTCGTAAGAATGGGTGACGAGAATCCTAAGTACCCAGTCATTACAGACGGCGTTGTCCAAGTTGAAATCCTAGAAACCATCGGAAAATCAGAGGAATGGCTAACAGAACAATTGAAAGAAGAAGGTTTCGAAGAAGTGTCTAATATCTTTATCGCTGAATATGATAAAGGGCAATTGAATGTTGTAACCTATTAAAAAAATAAACTGATGCTTTTCGTATCAGTTTTTTGCTTTTTTGCATAAAAGGGTATATACTTAAATTAATATCTGATGTAATTTAGATAATACAAAAAATTAACGGAGGTATCCCCCATGTCAATCGAAGAAAAATTCAACCAAGCTAAAGGTTCTGTTAAAGAAGGTTTTGGTAAACTAACTGGCGATACTAAAACTCAAGCGGAAGGAGCTGCAGAAAAGGTAGCTTCAAAAGCTAAAGAAGTTGCTGAAGAAGCAAAAGAAGCTGTCGAAGGCGCAGTATCTGGCGTAAAAAACATCTTTAAAAAAGACGGAGAATAATTCTTTCTCGTCCTAATATCATAAAAATCTCCCTTCTCTTTCGAGAAAGGAGATTTTCTTTTATGGTCGTCCATCAGGAGCGGGACCTCCAGGGCTACCATTCCCTTGAGGGCCACCGCCAGGTGCCCCTCCGCCTCCAGGCATAGAATTGACAATCTCAGTTTGTTTTTCACCATTGAGATAGATATCTCCGCCTGTGTAGGTCGCTGTTCCATCAAAGTCAAAACCAG
Source organism: Streptococcus sp. HPH0090 (assembly GCF_000411475.1). Lineage (GTDB taxonomy): Bacteria > Bacillota > Bacilli > Lactobacillales > Streptococcaceae > Streptococcus. The sequence continues at coordinate 14,923 of NZ_KE150467.1, forward strand.
TTTGACCAGTCATTTTGATGGTTCCTCCATTAACTGTAATATTACCATTTGAGTCAATTGGATCCGTGTCCCCTTGACCAACTTCAACCGTCAAGTTCCCACCATTCATAGTGAAGAAAATTTCACTTTGTTGAGCATTTTTGTTGGCTGCATTGACACCATCATCCGTTGAATAGATGGCGATATCTCCACCGTTGATAGTAATTGACTTACCTTCAAGCCCTTCTGTAGAATTCTTAACGGTATAGGTACCACTATCAATAACCAAATCACCTGATGCGTGGATACCATCGTCCCCTGCAGTAACAGTAATGGTATTGTCAGAGAGATACATGGTTCCTACAGATGTATCGTCATCATTATCTACCTTGACCCCATCTTCCTTAGCATCGATAGTCATGGTTGTGCCAGTAATATTGAGTTCATCATTGACATTAAAGGCGTCTCCGACTGCCGTGATGTTGTAGGTTCCGCCTGTGATGTGAAGTGTATCATTTGCCTTGATACCATTATTTTTCTTGCCATCTACATTAAGAGTTCCTTTACCATTGATGGTCAAGTCCACTTTAGAGAAGAGGGCTGCATCAGCTTTTTCATCGCTATTAGAAGCAGAATCTGAGAGGCTATTGGTTATTCCATCTGCTAGAGTTAGGTAAACATGACCAGCTGATGTTGCTGAAATAGCTGCATTGGTATTAGTCATGGTGACACCGTTTAGTACGATGTGTACGTCATCTGAACTTCCAGCTTCGATCTTGATTTGAACACCGTCGGATTGACCAGAGATCACATAGGTACCTGACTTAGAAATTGTAACGGTAGATCCTGATACGGCCACTCCGTCACCTGAAACCGTCGCCGTTGTTCCTGACAAGGTTACAGTTGCTGCTGTCTTTTCATCATAGGAGGTATCGTAGTCCTTGTCTGTGAAATAGTTAGTTTTCTTAGCATCTGTAGTGGATGTCGTTTTCGTTGTCGCAGTATTGCTAGCTGTTGTATTTGAAGTTGACTGGGTACAAGCTGTTACTAGTGCTAGAGTTGCTATACTCGTTAATAAGAATGTCCATTTTTTTGCTTTCATGCTCGTTTCCTCGACTTTCATTTTACATGCTCTTAGTCTACGTGACTTTCCTAAAATAAGCCTAAACTTTTTCTGAAAATTTTCTTAACCCCATCCGAACTTCATTAATAATCATTATTTATGGTACAAAAAAGAACAGCATTTTGCTGTTCTTTTATTTTTCTTCTTTGACTGGAATTTCTTTGATAACTCGTGCTGGATTTCCTGCAAGGACTACATTGTCGCCAAAAGATTTAGTAATGACAGCTCCTGCTCCTGCAACAACGTTATCACCTAGTGTAACACCTGGAAGGACAATAACCCCACCACCTGCCCAGAAGTTCTTGCCGATTGTAATTGGTTTCCCAAATTCTAAACCTGAATTTCGTTCATCTGGATCCAGTGGATGAAGGGGTGTTAAAAATTGGCAGTTAGGACCAATCATAGCATTGTCGCCAATGGTAATAGGACAAACATCCAACATGGTCAGATTCCAATTGGAATAGAAATTTTCTCCCAAATGAATATTGACACCATAATCCACTACCAAACGAGTATTGACATAGAGGTTTTCACCAGTTGAACCAAACCATCCTTTGATGATTTCCATACCTTTTATTGGATCGACTTCTTCATTAAAGGCAGCTTGCTTTTGTCGTGCTATTTGTGCTAGAGCACGAAGTTCTGGATCGAACGGGCGATAGGGTTCTCCCGCAATCATTTTTTGGTATTCACTTTTCATATCTTGATATCCTTATTTATTTTACAAGATTGTAGCATAGTTCTATCCTTAAAACAAGCAGCAAAGAGATAAAAAAACTAGTACATCTTTGGATGTACTAGTTTTTAATTAGAAAGGTGACTTTTCCACTACTTTACAGAGTTGATTAGTCTTCTTTCTTTTTACGAGCGATAAGTCCAAATCCACTCAAGACACCTACTAAACCAAGGGCAGCAAGGCTAGCATGATCTTCAGTACCAGTATTTGGCAATTGAGGAGCATTTTCCTTAGCTGGAGCTGGTTTAACTGGAGCTTCTGGTTTTTCTGGAGTTACAACTTTTTCGTAGATGTGTACTGTATCACCATTTGGCAATTTCTTAGTTTCAACGAAGCGGTATCCTGGAATGTCTTTCTTAGGATTTTCACCGTCTTCTGTTGGATATCCTGGAATTTCATTTCCGTCTTTATCCTTGTGACTAGTCTTCACTTTTTCGTAGACATGTTCTGTGTCGCCGTTTGGAAGTTTCTTAGTCTCTACGAAGCGGTATCCTGGAATATCTTTCTTAGGATTTTCGCCGTCTTCTGTTGGATATCCTGGAATTGCTTTACCTTCTTTATCTACAAATGTAGTAACTGGTGTTACTGTTGGTGTGTATGTTGCAGAAGCTTTTGTTCCGTTCATATCTTCACGAACAACTGTAACAGATGGAGCTGTTCCTGTAAATTCAGGTTCTGGTTTGAAGGTTACTGTTCCGTCTGGTGCTACTGTGTAAGTACCAACACCCGGAATAGTCTTAGTTGTTGAACCATCGTCAAATGTTGCTGGAACATCATCATTCATTGGAACACGGCTATCGCCTTCCTTGAATGTTGGTTTACCTGACTGTTCTTTACCTTTTGGTCCAATAGTTGTAGCTGGTTCTGCTGTTGGTGTTACTGGTGTAACAGTTGGTGTGTACTTAGCTGTTACTGGTGTACCGTTCTTATCTACACGTTTAACAGTCACACCTGTTCCTGTTCCTGTGAATGATTTTTCTGGTACGAA
>NZ_KE150467.1:21833-22354 GCF_000411475.1 Streptococcus sp. HPH0090
ACATCTTCACCTGTTGGAACTACTGGAGTAATCTTAGGTGTGTAAGTTGTTTCTACAGCAGTACCGTTAGCATCTTTAGCTTGAACCTTAACTGGAACAACATCACCTGAGTATGACTTGTCAGTTGGTGTGAATGTTACAACACCTGTTTCCTTATCAACTGTGAAAGTACCGATTTCTTTACCTTCTGGTGATTTAGCAACTACTGATGCAGCTGGTTTGCCATTTTCGTCAAGAAGAGTAATGGTATCCTTGTCGATTGGTGCAACTGGGTCACCTTCTGTGAATGTAACAGTACCAGTTTGAACCACACCTTGAGGTGCAACTGATTCAGCTGGAGTTGCAGTTGGTGTTACTGGTGTTACTGTTGGTGTGTACTTAGCTGTTACTGGTGTACCGTTCTTATCTACACGTTTAACAGTCACGCCTGTTCCTGTTCCTGTGAATGATTTTTCTGGTACGAATGTAACTGTTCCGTCTGGTGCTACTGTGTATGTTCCTTCACCTGGGATAGTCTTAGT
>NZ_KE150467.1:22364-22954 GCF_000411475.1 Streptococcus sp. HPH0090
GTGAATGATTTTTCTGGTACGAATGTAACTGTTCCGTCTGGTGCTACTGTGTATGTTCCTTCACCTGGGATAGTCTTAGTTGTTGAACCATCTTCGAATGTTGCTGGAACATCATCATCCATTGGTACACTTGGATTACCTTCTGTAAACTTAGGTTTACCTGTTTGTGTTTGACCTTGAATATCTGTTGATGTTACTGGTTCTGCTGTTGGTGTGATAGGTGTAACAGTTGGTGTGTACTTAGCTGTTACTGGTGTACCATTCTTATCTACACGTTTAACAGTCACACCTGTTCCTGTTCCTGTGAATGATTTTTCTGGTACGAATGTTACAGTTCCGTCTGGAGCTACTGTGTATGTTCCTTCACCTGGGATAGTCTTAGTTGTTGAACCATCTTCGAATGTTGCTGGAACATCATCATCCATTGGTACACTTGGATCACCTTCTGTAAACTTAGGTTTACCTGTTTGTGTCTTACCTTGGATATCTGTTGATGTAACATCTTCACCTGTTGGAACTACTGGAGTAATCTTAGGTGTGTAAGTTGTTTCTACAGCAGTACCGTTAGCATCTTTAGCTTGAACCTTAAC
>NZ_KE150467.1:22964-23856 GCF_000411475.1 Streptococcus sp. HPH0090
ACATCTTCACCTGTTGGAACTACTGGAGTAATCTTAGGTGTGTAAGTTGTTTCTACAGCAGTACCGTTAGCATCTTTAGCTTGAACCTTAACTGGGACAACATCACCTGAGTATGATTTGTCAGTTGGTGTGAATGTTACAACACCTGTTTCTTTATCAACTGTGAAAGTACCGATTTCTTTACCTTCTGGTGACTTAGCAACTACTGATGGAGCTGGTTTCCCATTTTCGTCAAGAAGAGTAATGGTATCCTTGTCGATTGGTGCAACTGGGTCACCTTCTGTGAATGTAACAGTACCAGTTTGAACCAAACCTTGAGGTGCAACTGATTCAGCTGGAGTTGCAGTTGGTGTTACTGGTGTTACTGTTGGTGTGTAAGTTGAAGAAGCTTTTGTTCCGTTCATATCTTCACGAACAACTGTCACGGCTGGAGCAGTTCCTACGAATGATTTTTCTGGTACAAATGTGACAGTACCGTCTGGTGCTACTGTGTAAGTACCAACACCTTCAACTGTCTTAGTTGTTGAACCATCTTCAAATGTTGCTGGAACATCTTCGTTGATTGGAACAGTTTTTTCTACTCCATCAACTGTAACAGTTCCACCCTTGAATTCAGGCTTACCTTTTTGAGTTGCACCTTGGATGTCTGTTGTTTCAGCTGGTGTTGCAGTTGGTGTTACTCCTACAACTGTTGGTGTGTATGTCGCAGAAGCTTTTGTTCCGTTCTTATCTTCGCGGACAACTGTCACTGCTGGTGCAGTTCCTACAAAGTTTGGTTCTGGAACGAATGTTACTGTTCCATCTGCTGCAACCGTAAATTTACCAACGCCTTCTACTGTCTTAGTTGTTGAACCATCGTCAAATGTTGCTGGAACATCTTCGTTGATTGGAA
>NZ_KE150467.1:23866-65502 GCF_000411475.1 Streptococcus sp. HPH0090
TCCATCTGCTGCAACCGTAAATTTACCAACGCCTTCTACTGTCTTAGTTGTTGAACCATCGTCAAATGTTGCTGGAACATCTTCGTTGATTGGAATAGTCTTTTCAACACCATTAACTTCAACTGTACCACCCTTGAATTCAGGTTTACCTGTTTGTGTTGCACCTTGGATGTCTTTTGTTTCTGCTGGTGTTGCGGTTGGTGTTACTCCTACTACAGTTGGAGTGTACTTAGCCGTAGCAGTCTTAACGTACTCCTCTTGAACCTTACCATCTTTGTTTCGACCAACTGGTGCTGACAATGTAACTTCAATGCCTTTAGCTGTTCCTACAAAGCTTGGTTCTGGAGTGAAGGTTACTTCACCTGTTGAAGGATTGATCGTGTATGTTCCTTCTCCAGCCACTGTTACAGATGTCGCATCAGTCGTGCGACCTGTAGCTGGATCTACTAATTTAGCAGGATATTCTGCGCTTGGAGTGACCGCAATCTTGTCACCATTTAAGTTAGTAGCAGTTGTGTTAAAGGTTGGTGTTCCTGTTTGAGTCGCTCCTTGCACATCAGTCGATGTCTTGTCAACCTCTTCGATTTCAATCGGAGTGACTGTTGGAACGTATTGACCATCCATAGTATTCAACTGACCATTAATGTTTGCTTCTTTGTCTGGGAATTTTGATGACCAACCCGTATCGTAGCCATTGCTATCTACACGACGGATAGAGATACCATCTGCAGTTCCTAGGAAGTTATCTTCTGGGATAAACTCAACGTCTACGTCTTTACCATTGGCAGTAATCTTGTATTTCCCTTGACCTGGAACGACATAGTAACCATCTGCATCAAGAGTCGCACGGTTCCCATCTTTGTCAACGATGTATGGTGCTACTGTTTCGTCGATAACTGCCTGAGAGTTGCGTTGATACTTGTGTTCACCACGAGCTGTAAAGGTTACTGTTGCTGTTTGTTTAGTAGCTTGAGGACCAGAAGTTTCCTTAAATTCCCCTTTTGGTGGGTGGGTGATTTGAGTCTTGAAGTCTTCTACTTCCCCTGAAAAGGCCATACCAGTTGGACTTTCGATCTCGTTCGCTTTCTTGGCAATACGGACACGAGCACCTAGTTCGTTAACGCTAGGGTCGATATAAGTCTTGCTGTTTGCAAAGGTCAACTCGACTGTGCCATCTTGTGTGATTGTAGCGAGATTTGAGCGTTCATCCTCATCGAATTTACCATTTTGGTTAAAGTCTACCCAACCATAGATATGTGCTTCTGAAGCTCCATCCAAATGGGCTTGAACTGACATCTTGTAGTTCCCTGGGCGTGTACGGTCCATCTTGATCATCTCATTGGTTGTCCCTTTGAGGTTATCCGGAAGCAATTGGTTAATTCCTTCATCGGCTGTCGTTGAGTTATCATCACCGAACCAGTCGAGAGTTGTATTTTCATCCATATCTGGGCTTACGCTACCAAGATACGGTTGATTTACTTTAGCTCCAGTAACACCGTCTACGGTTGCAATGGTATGAACTGCCTTACCATATGACTCAGGAGCATCCCCTTCATCAAGTGGGAAGAAACCAAGCATGGCTGATTGTTTCCCGCCTGAAGCAATGTAAAGACCAATCTCAGAAGCCCCCCTAGTCATAACAAGAGGAACATCCACATCAGCAGCAGAAATATTTGGTCCGAAGATCCCTGTTCCGAGACCTCCAGTTGTTAAATCGGCACTTCCAAAGTACTTCCAAGCAACTGCTTTTTTATCTGGCCCAACTTGATTTGCTCTTCGAAGTTGGTCAAGGTTGACCCTCTTGAAATTCATGCCATTTATTTTAGTGGAAGGGTTCGAACCAAATAAATTGTCTGTGTCTTGAGGAATATAAGTTACATTATTTCCTCTGACCCATTTTTTCCATTCCCCTATATGTTGCCATCCTTGTCCGTTTGTGGTGAACATAACCAATTCACCGATGCTAGCAGATTCCCCATCCGCCATAACAATGGCAGGTTTGACCGCTTTCCCGCGGAAGGTCGCAGAAATTTCAAACTGGACTCCAATGTTCCCACCATTTAATTCTGAACTAATGGTAGTTTTCTTTGTCCCAGTATCAATACCTTCGAATTTAATTTCAGTCCAATTGTTTTGAGCCTCGGCAATAACCTTTGCTTCGTGACCAGCGTTCAATTCTGCAAGCGCTTTTTGATCAGTAGTCCCACTCACATAACCATTTCTGGCATTTGGATCATAGGTAGCCTTTTCAGCTGCCGTCGCTCCTCGGTCTTCTAAGCGCTTTTTGTAGATTTCTGTTGCTTGGAAGGGTTTCAAAGATTTAACTTTGACGGTTACCACGTAACCCGGCATAATTTCCTTAGTATAGGTAGCACCAACTTGAAGGGCAAGATCCCCATTCGACGTTGTTGTAGTGCCCGTCCAGTTGGCTGTATCCCCAAAGTCCAACCAAGTAATCTGTCTAGTCATAGATTTGGCATCAAGATTTGTTGTATATCCTGGTTTTTCAACTTTTGGAGTTGAAGTTGCGTCTACAACGTCTGCCCCAACTCCAGTAGCTGTTGCAGCATCTGCACGGAAGGCAGTATTCTTATCAATCTCTTTACCATTACGAGGGTCGTTTTTCCCTGTATTTGCGATTGCATTAGTACCTTCAGCTGGCTTTGTGTTTTCTGCAGGTTTACCTGTAGTGATCTCTGTCTTTTCAGTAGCTGCTACTTTTTCTTCGGCTACAGCTTTTTCTTTGTTTTTAAGTTTAGAATTAACAATTGTTACAAGTGATTGGTAAGCTGCGTCCAATTCAGCTTGGCTTGTAGCAGAAGTAAGTGCATTTTTAGCATTAGCAAGACCTACCTTAAGAACTTCAACACTCTCGTCTGTCTTGTTGCTGTATTTCCCATTTGCCACGTTTGCTTCAATTTCAGCAACGTAAGCTGCCAATTTTTCGCTATTTAGCTCAGGTTTTACTTCAGTAGAAACTGCAGGTGCTGCTTCTGCTTGATAAGTTACTTCTTTAGCAGGTGCTGCTTCTGTAGTTTGAGGAGTTTCTGCCTTGTCAACTTCTGTTTTAGCTGCAACTCCATCAGCTTGTTTTTCTTCAGTTACTTCATCAGCTCCGACACCCGTGGCAGTTCCGAGCATTACCAACGTTCCGAGCAAGACCGAACAAACTCCTACATGAAGCTTACGGATCGAGAATCGACTAATTCGGTCGTTAAACAGATCATTTTTCATGATTTACCTCCATTACCCTTTCGGGAGTGTATATATTGTTATATTTTATGCATTGTTTTTTCCAAAATCCTAAACATGCAACGCTCCTATTTTAGCACTATTGTACCTAAAAACCAAGCATTATGCTCATTGTTTTGAAAGTTGAAACTAATATACATTTATTCCATTTTTTTACTATTATTTCAAGAAAATATGCATTACATTTTCATTACCTATACACACCAAAAGAGGGAAGACCCTCTTTTGGATAAATAGGTTTATTCACTTGTTTCAACAGTCTCGACTTGGGCATCTACTTGCTCTTCTTGTGAATCTGCAAGGAGGGATTCTTCGTTGACTGCTTGTGGTTCAAGGTTACGGTAGCGAGCCATACCAGTACCAGCTGGGATGATCTTACCGATGATAACATTTTCCTTGAGACCAAGGAGATGGTCTTTCTTACCACGGATAGCCGCATCTGTAAGGACACGAGTTGTTTCCTGGAAGGAAGCAGCTGACAAGAAACTATTTGTTTCAAGTGAGGCTTTGGTAATTCCCATAAGGACTGGACGACCAGTCGCTGGCACACCACCTGCGATAAGAACATCTTTGTTGGAATCTGTAAAGTCGTTGATGTCCATGAGAGTACCCATGAGAAGGTCTGTATCTCCTGGATCCATGACACGAACTTTGCGAATCATTTGACGAACCATTACCTCGATGTGTTTGTCTCCGATTTCTACCCCTTGACTACGGTAAACTTTTTGTACTTCGCCGAGGAGGTAGGTTTCAACTGACAAGACATCACGTACAGCAAGGAGACGTTTTGGTTGGATAGAACCTTCTGTAAGAGCTGCACCACGAGAGATTTGATCGCCAACCTCTACACGCATACGGGCTGTAAATGGTACCACGTATTCGCCTTCTCCAGTTTCGCCTTTAACGAAGACTTTCTTAGTACGAGTTGAAGCATCTTCTTCGATTGCTGTAACTTCCCCTTTGACTTCTGTGATAACTGCTTCCCCTTTAGGATTGCGGGCTTCAAAGATTTCTTGGACACGAGGAAGACCCTGAGTGATATCGGTATTTGAGGCAACCCCACCCGTGTGGAAGGTACGCATTGTAAGCTGTGTACCAGGTTCCCCGATAGATTGGGCAGCGATTGTACCAACTGCTTCACCAACTTCAACCGCATCACCAGTCGCCAAGTTGATACCATAACAATGACGGCAGACACCATGACGAGTATTACATGTAAATACTGAGCGGATAGTCACTTCTTCAACACCAGCATTGACGATTTCACGAGCCTTGTCTTCTGTGATCAATTCATTTGGACCGATGATAACCGCACCCGTTTCTGGGTGTTTAACAGTTTTCTTAGTGTAACGACCATTGAGACGTTCTTCAAGAGACTCAATCATCTCTTTACCTTCAGTAATAGAACGGATCAAGAGACCACGGTCAGTTCCACAGTCATCCTCACGAATGATAACGTCTTGGGCAACGTCAACCAAACGACGAGTCAAGTAACCTGAGTCGGCTGTCTTAAGGGCCGTATCGGTCATACCTTTACGGGCACCGTGAGTTGAGAAGAACATTTCGAGTACTGACAAACCTTCGCGGAAGTTTGAAAGGATTGGCAATTCCATGATACGTCCGTTCGGAGCAGCCATCAGACCACGCATACCGGCAAGCTGTGAGAAGTTTGAGATGTTACCACGGGCTCCAGAGTCCATCATCATAACGATAGGGTTCTTAGGATCTTGGTTGGCAACCAAACGTTTCTCGAGTTTTTCACGGGCAGCACGCCATTCAGCTGTAACAGCATTGTAGCGTTCGTCATCTGTGATCATACCACGACGGAATTGTTTTGTGATTTGTTCTACACGTTTGTGTGATTCTTCGATGATTTCAGCCTTGTCTTCAACGACTGGAATATCAGCAATACCTACTGTCAAACCTGCAAGAGTTGAATGGTGGTAACCGAGGTTCTTCATACGGTCAAGTAGGGCAGATGTTTCTGTCGTACGGAAACGTTTGAAGATTTCAGCGATGATATTTCCAAGGTTTTTCTTCTTGAATGGTGGGTTGAGTTCAAGTCCTTCAATAGCTTCCTTGATATTTCCACCTAATGGCAAGAAGTACTTAGCCGGAACACCTTCTGTCAAGTTAGCATTTGTTGGCTCTTGCAAGTAAGGTAGTCCTTCTGGCATGATATCGTTGAAGAGGATTTTACCTACAGTTGTAAGCAAGATTTTGTGTTTTTGCTCTTCTGTCCATGGTTTGTTAAGGCTATCTGTTGCGATACCAACACGTGAGTGAAGGTGAACATAACCATTACGGTAAGCCATGACAGCTTCATCACGGTCCTTGAAGACCATACCTTCGCCTTCACGACCAGCTTCTTCCATAGTCAAGTAGTAGTTACCCAAAACCATGTCCTGAGATGGAGTAACAACTGGTTTACCATCTTTAGGGTTCAAGATATGCTCAGCAGCAAGCATCAAGATACGAGCTTCTGCTTGGGCTTCTTCTGAAAGTGGTACGTGGATGGCCATTTGGTCACCGTCAAAGTCGGCATTGTAGGCTTCACAGACAAGCGGGTGCAAGCGAAGGGCTTTACCGTCAATTAAGACAGGTTCAAAGGCTTGGATACCCAAACGGTGAAGAGTAGGTGCGCGGTTAAGAAGTACTGGGTGTTCTTTGATAACTTCTTCGAGGATATCCCAGATACGTTCATCTCCACGTTCTACCAAGCGTTTAGCCGCTTTAACGTTTTGCACGATATCGCGAGCTACGATTTCACGCATGACAAATGGTTTAAAGAGCTCGATTGCCATTTCACGTGGCACACCACATTGGTACATCTTAAGAGTTGGACCAACGGCAATAACAGAACGTCCTGAGAAGTCAACACGTTTACCGAGCAAGTTTTGACGGAAACGTCCTTGTTTCCCTTTGAGCATGTGGCTCAATGATTTAAGTGGACGGCTACCTGGCCCTGTGATCGGACGACCACGACGGCCATTGTCAATCAAAGCGTCAACCGCTTCTTGAAGCATACGCTTCTCATTTTGAACGATGATACCTGGCGCGTTCAACTCAAGCAAACGAGCCAAACGATTGTTACGGTTGATAACACGACGGTAAAGGTCGTTCAAGTCAGATGAGGCAAAACGGCCACCATCCAACTGCAACATTGGACGAAGATCTGGTGGAATAACTGGAAGGATGTTGAGAATCATCCATTCAGGCTTGTTTCCAGACTTGTGGAAAGCATCCAAAACATCCAAACGACGGATAGCTTTCACACGTTTTTGTCCAGTAGCTGTTTTCAACTCTTCTTTGAGTTCAGCAATTTCCTTTTCAAGATCTACTTGTTTCAAGAGGTCTTGGATAGCTTCGGCACCCATTTTGGCAACGAATGAACCATGACCAAACTCACGCAAGCGTTCACGGTATTCACGCTCTGTCATGATAGACTTGTGCTCAAGTGGTGTATCTTTTGGATCAATCACCACGTAAGCAGCAAAGTAGATAACTTCCTCGAGGGCACGAGGACTCATGTCAAGGGTCAAGCCCATACGGCTTGGAATCCCCTTGAAATACCAGATATGAGATACAGGAGCTTTCAACTCGATGTGTCCCATACGTTCACGACGAACTTTTGTACGCGTTACTTCAACACCACAACGGTCACAAACAATCCCTCTGTAACGAATGCGTTTGTATTTACCACAAGCACATTCCCAGTCTTTTGTAGGACCAAAGATTACTTCATCAAAGAGTCCTTCACGTTCTGGTTTCAACGTACGGTAATTGATTGTTTCAGGTTTTTTGACTTCTCCATAAGACCATGAACGGACTTTACTTGGAGAAGCTAGTGTGATTTGCATACTTTTAAAACGATTTACATCAACCACTATTTCTTCCCTTTCTATTATAAGTGAACTGCTTATTCTTGTTCAGCAGCTTCTTCTGTTGCTTCCGCTTTTGCATTTTCTTCAGCTTCAAAGGCTGCTTTAGCCTCTTGAGCTGCTCTTTCGCGGGCTTTTTCAAGGTCATCTACGTGGATGACATCTTCGTCCATTCCTTCATCAAGGTCACGAAGTTCCACTTCTTGATCATCTTCGTCAAGGACACGCATGTCAAGACCAAGAGATTGCAATTCTTTTACAAGAACCCGGAATGATTCTGGAACACCTGGTTTTGGAATTGGTTTTCCTTTTGTAATAGCTTCATAAGCTTTCAAACGTCCGTTAATATCGTCAGACTTGTAAGTCAAGATTTCTTGAAGGACATTTGATGCACCATAGGCTTCAAGTGCCCAAACCTCCATCTCACCGAAACGTTGTCCACCAAACTGAGCTTTACCTCCAAGCGGTTGTTGTGTAACGGTTGAGTATGGTCCGACTGAACGAGCGTGTAATTTATCATCAACCATGTGGTGAAGTTTGATCATATACATGACACCAACTGACACACGGTTATCAAATGGTTCTCCAGTACGTCCATCGTAAAGGATTGTCTTAGCATCGCTATCCATACCTGCTTCTTTAACAGTGTCCCAAAGGTCTTCAGAACTTGCTCCGTCAAAGACTGGTGTTGCGATGTGAATACCAAGAGTACGAGCTGCCATACCAAGGTGAAGTTCCATAACCTGACCGATATTCATACGTGATGGTACCCCAAGAGGGTTCAACATGATATCAACTGGAGTTCCATCTGGAAGATAAGGCATATCTTCTACAGGAACGATACGAGAAACAACCCCTTTGTTTCCGTGACGTCCGGCCATCTTATCTCCGACCTTGATCTTACGTTTTTGAGCGATGTAGACGCGAACTAGCATGTTGACACCAGATTGCAATTCATCACCATTTGCACGTGTAAAGATTTTAACATCACGGACGACACCATCGGCACCGTGTGGTACACGAAGAGAAGTGTCACGAACTTCACGAGATTTGTCTCCGAAGATAGCGTGCAAGAGGCGTTCTTCAGCAGAAAGATCTTTTTCACCCTTAGGTGTTACTTTACCTACAAGGATATCCCCTTCTTTAACCTCAGCACCAATACGGATGATACCCATTTCGTCAAGGTCTTTAAGAGCATCTTCACCAACGTTTGGAATTTCACGAGTAATTTCTTCAGGCCCGAGCTTTGTGTCACGTGTTTCTGATTCGTATTCTTCGAGGTGGACAGATGTGTAGACATCATCTTTCACCAAGCGTTCACTCATGATAACAGCATCCTCGAAGTTGTAACCTTCCCATGTCATGTAGGCAACGATTGGGTTTTGTCCAAGCGCCATCTCACCTTTTTCCATAGAAGGTCCATCAGCGATAAAGTCACCTTTTTCAACGATATCGCCAACTTTTACAAGAGTACGTTGGTTGTAAGCAGTACCTGAGTTTGAACGACGGAATTTTTGGATGTGGTAAACATCAAGGGAACCGTCTTCACGACGAACTTCTACCTTATCTGCATCTGCATAGGTAACTTTACCATCGTATTGAGCGATAACAGCTGCTCCAGAGTCATGGGCTGCTTGATATTCCATACCAGTACCAACGAATGGTGCTTTAGGGTCAATCAGTGGCACAGCCTGACGTTGCATGTTGGCACCCATGAGGGCACGGTTGGAGTCATCGTTTTCCAAGAAAGGAATACATGCTGTCGCAACGGCAACTACCTGTTTAGGAGAAACGTCCATGTAATCAACACTTGATGCTGGATATTCTTGGTTAACCCCTTGGTGACGTCCCATGACAACTTTTTCTGCAAAAGTGCCATCAGCGTTCAATTTAGAGTTAGCCTGAGCAACTGTGTACTCATCTTCTTCATCGGCAGTCAACCAAACGATTTCGTTGGTAACTTTACCAGTCGCACGGTCAACTTTACGATATGGTGTTTGAATGAAACCATACTTGTTGAGGTGTCCGTATGAAGACAAGTTGTTGATCAAACCAATGTTTGGTCCTTCAGGTGTTTCGATTGGACACATACGACCATAGTGAGTGTAGTGCACGTCACGCACTTCATATCCAGCGCGGTCACGTGTCAAACCACCAGGTCCTAAGGCAGACAAACGACGTTTGTGTGACAACTCAGAAAGTGGGTTGTGTTGGTCCATGAACTGTGACAATTGTGAAGAACCAAAGAATTCTTTGATTGCCGCAGTTACTGGACGGATGTTAATGATTTGTTGAGGTGTTAACACTTCGTTATCTTGAACAGACATACGTTCACGAACATTACGTTCCATACGTGAAAGTCCAAGACGTACTTGGTTAGCAAGCAATTCACCAACGGCACGGATACGACGATTCCCGAGGTGGTCAATATCATCGACACGACCGATACCTTCAGCTAAGTTGAGGAAGTAGCTCATTTCAGCAAGGATGTCTGCTGGAGTGATTGTGCGAACTTTATCATCTGGATTTGCATTACCGATGATTGTTACAACACGATCTGGATCAGTTGGTGCTACAACCTTGAATTTTTGGAGTACGACTGGTTCTGTCAATACCGCTGAGTCATTTGGAGTGTAGACAATCTTGTTCAAGTCACCATCCAAGTGGCCTTCGATACTTTCGATGACATCGCGAGTCATGACAGTACCTTTTTCAACCAAGATTTCACCAGTTTCTGGGTCTACCAATGGTTCAGCGATTGTTTGGTTCAACAAACGGTTCTTGATATTGAGTTTCTTGTTAATCTTGTAACGTCCAACGGCTGCCAAGTCATAACGACGTGGATCAAAGAAACGAGCTACAAGCAAGGTACGTGAACTCTCAGCAGTTTTTGGTTCACCTGGACGAAGACGCTCATAAATCTCTTTCAAAGCCTCATCTGTACGAGAGTCCATTGGGTTTTTATGGATATCTTTTTCAACAGTGTTGCGAACCAATTCGCTGTCACCAAAGATATCAAAGATCTCATCATCACCTGAGAAACCAAGTGCACGAACCAAGGTCGTAAATGGAATTTTACGAGTACGGTCGATACGAGTGTAGGCGATGTCTTTTGAGTCACTTTCAAGTTCCAACCAAGCTCCACGGTTAGGGATAACAGTTGAACCGTAGCCCACTTTACCGTTTTTGTCTACCTTGTCATTAAAGTAAACACCTGGAGAACGCACCAACTGTGATACGATAATACGTTCACCACCGTTGATGATAAAAGTACCCATCTCAGTCATGATTGGGAAATCACCAAAGAAAACTTCTTGAGTTTTGATTTCACCAGTTTCTTTGTTAATCAAGCGGAAAGTTACAAAGATTGGTGCTGAGTAACTTGCATCATGGATACGAGCTTCTTCAAGCGTGTATTTTGGTTCTTTGATTTCGTAGCCAACAAACTCTAATTCCATAGTGTCAGTAAAGTTTGAAATTGGCAATACATCTTCAAACACTTCCTTTAGACCATGGTCTAGGAAATCTTTGAATGAATCAGTTTGAATTTCAATCAAATTTGGTAAGTCAAGAACTTCTTTAATTCTTGAAAAACTACGACGGGTACGATGTTTCCCGTATTGAACGTCATGTCCTGCCAAGATGATTCTCCTTTGTAAATAAAGTTCCAAGCTTAGTCGCCTAAGCTAATAATTATCAGATGGTTCTAAAACCCCTATCAACTTATCCTCTTTGGGTAATTTTCAGAATCTTTAAATCTCTGTTACAGATACGAAAAATCCCGAAAAAAAAGCACAAAAAGAGCAGTTAAATCCGACTTTTTTCAGGAGATTTAACTGCTGTGAGCCTTGTCCGGACAATATTTCAGACAAAACCTACGACAAATGATTACTCATATTATACCCGATTTTCTCTAATTTTTCAAGTCCTTTGACGGCTTTTTCTTGCTTTGGTATAGTTGTAGTTTGTTTTCTGAAAGGGTAGTTTTCAGGAGAGATGGATTATTGCGGTTTTTCCAAGATGAAAATTTCATTTGAAGAATACTTACTTTCCTTGTAACCTAAGCTTTCATACTGTTTAATCAGCTCAACATAGAGTTCACTTGTATCCTTACTTTTTCTCGGAATAACTACAAAATCAATAGACGAATCCACTTTCTGACCGTTATGATAGAAAATATCATATAATTTTTGGTGTTTTTTCAGAACTGATGTGTATGGATGTTCAGCAACTACTGAAGATTCAGCCGGCAGATTTTCTAATGTAGATTGTATATCATCAAAATTTTGTTTATTCTGATGATAATAGCCAATATTAAAGCTCCATTTATGCGTCAATTGGTGTAAGAGGATGCCAGACACAACAATACCTATCGCTACAGTAAGAACTACAAATTTTTCTTGCAGAATCTTGCGAAGATAAAGCTCTTCTAGAGAGAGTATGGCCATTAGGAAAAGCAGAGCTGCACTTCCATAACTATACTGAAAACCAATATCATATTGATAAGGCCAGTTGGGCAATAAATTAATAACAACAAGTGGCAAAGCTAATAGATAATTTTCCCAACTACGTTGAACAAGAGGTAGGAAACAAAGCGGAGCAAGCATTAGGAACAAATAGCCTAATCTTTTAGCGGTAAAGATTGTACTTACCACATACTCTGGATGAGTCAATAGATTTTTCAAGACCATGAGCAACCCACTCTCACCATTCTGTAGATAAGTGTCGAAGCGAGAAACCATACCTCCCTCGCCGTAAACACTTAAGAGATACATAGCAAAAACGAAATACACAAGAGGTAAGATAATATCTGCCAAAAGAATCCGTACTTTTGTTGTTTTCGATAAGGTGAACCGTTTTTGCAAGAGGAAGTAGCTACCAATACTAATCACATAGATAAAGGCATCTTCTTTGACTAACAAGAGTAGCAAAGTCGAACCTATAATTCCCAATTTTCGTTCAGAAACAATGAAATAGAATAACCAGAATATTAAAGCTGTTAAGAAACAATTCTCGTGGAGATGAGTCCCGCCTGCAGTTGTTATGACAGGGAATAAAACAAACCATGCTACTATCAAGATATTCGTTAGCTGAGATAGTTTGAGTTTGGTCAGTAGAAGTTTCAGAGGAATAATGGCAGAAAAAGCAACTAATACCTGTAAGATGTCTAGCGTTTCTACATATGGAAATATTTTATAAACGGGAAGCATTACATAAAAGATTGGTGACACGTGCACCGCAAAATGGGACAGCACTCTATCTCTCTCCAATGTAGTAATCGGAGTCCAGTCTGTATTCATGCGCTCAAACATTTGAGAAAAAATACCAATGTCAAAGGTGCTCACTTCAATTGTCTTAACTTTATAGTAGACAACGACACAGAGATAGAAAACATAAACAATGCTGAGAGACAAGACTGCCCACCATACTATTTTTTTATGTTTCTCTAAATAATCCTTTACTGGTAACTGTACAAAAAGCAAAATCAGTACAGCAGAAACGATCACCGCTAAAATGACTGGCCAAATTAATGTATAAAATCTAGTAGTCGTTAAATCAACGGCATGAAAACCTAGCGCAGCATCATTAAAATTTGAATCCACTAAGGTTAGTAGACGAGGAATTGCACCTACTACCGTAAACAAATATAAGAAAGATAAGGTCTCGCCTTTGAACTTAAAAAATATAAATAGGACCAAAGCTAAAAGGAGCAAACCTAGTGCCAGGAAAAATGACATACTTTTATAAACAGCAATCAATAAAACTAGACAGGAAATAAAGATATTGATCCTACGAATATTGAGGGATGACTTTATTTCCAGCACTCCAATGGATACACTTGCTAGAACAAACAGCATGATTTTGTTAAGAGCAGGTCCCGAATTTAGAGATAGAAAAATATCTTGTGGTGCATAATGCAACAGATTAACTAACACAACCATTAAGTATGCGCTAAGACCATATGACAAGAATTGCTTTCGTTTTTCAAAAATATTCCCCAATACTTTTTCCACAGTAAAAACTCCTCCTAATAATAAAACAATTGTATCATATTCCCGCCATCCCTTCTATCCTTTTTTATCTCTACCTTTTCATTCTCAAAAAAAAGAACAATTCAATCTACTTTTAAAGTAAATTGAACTGTCCTGTCCTTATGTCCCACTCTGACTCGAGTCACAATGCCATCACTATCAGTTATCCTAAACTCTGTAGAAGAAAGCCACTGTATTATCGCTTGATTACTTTGTGACTGAGCAAATACCTTTAACAACTCCTCTTTATCCTCAACTTCAACGACATAGTAGGCAAGACCTGCCATTCCTTGCTCACGAATAGCTAATTTTTTACCACCCCATTCGTTAACAGCTAGATGATGATGGTAATCCCCTGATGCAATCCAACTAGCGTGTGGAATCGTGAATTTGTCCTCAAGACCGAGAGAGCCTTGGTAAAAGGCAGACGCTTCTCGACTGTTTTTAACGGATAGATGAACATGCCCCATTCGAGTACCACTTGCAATCACAAAGGGATCTAGTTCTTGTCCCAGTTCATAGATATCTTGGGCAGATAGTTCTTCTGTCACACCAATAATACGGCCATCCTCACGAATATCCCAGACTGTCACAGGTTTATCTCTGTAGAGCTCAATCCCGTTACCCTCTAAGTCTTCCAAATAGATAGCCTCACTATAACCATGGTCCGCTCCACCCACTAGCGGTATCTTTAAATCGAGCAAGTGTTTAAAAACGTTGGCCAAATCTTCTCGAGTCGGTAAAAGCAAGGCCATATGGTAAAGACCGTAGCTCTGCTTAGGATTCCCTGTATTTTCTGTTTGGATAAGCTTCACCAGCGGTTTTCCTCCAGCACCTAGAAGAATTTCTTTTTCCGATTGATTCAAAATCTCCAAACCAAGTAATTGGTGATAAAAAGCAGTCTGATCTGCTAAATCTCTAACATTTAAAGCAACCTCTGCCAAATGAATGGGACTATTATATTCGTAAACCACAGAAAAACTCCTTTGTTGTAACTTTTATTGTTACAACTATTATACTCCCTTCTCAACAAATGTCAATCCAGATGCTTAGAGATGATAAATGCAAGAAAAATCCTCCCCATGTAGGAAGGATTGTTTCGATTTAATGAGCCAACATTTCTTGGGCGATTTCTTGACCAGATAAATTCTCTGGATAGTAGGTTGGCCAATTGTCCATCTCCTCAAAGAGGGCTTCTTGGCTAGTTCCTCCAAAGAAAATATGGAAGTGCCCAGTCTTAACTGGTGCGATATTGTGGTCGCTGAATTGAACATACTTAAATTGTCCAGCGTCCGCATCTGTTGCTTCAAAGAGATAACGGACTCCACGATTCCCTTTCTTGTAAGTCAAGATTTTCTTGCCGACATACTTGTAAGTATATTTCTTACTTTGGTCTCCTTGGATGAATTCCATCGTATTATCTATAATGTTAATCTTGCTTACATCTGTTTGGTAACCTTTTTGATAGTAGGCCTTGTATTCATCCTTGGTCATCTTACCAGTCAATTTAGCCTTGTAATCAAAGACTTGGTCAAGAGTACCATTTTCAAGGAAAGGATAAACAGACTGCCAGTTGCCAGCATAATCACTCAAGGTACGATCCTTGACATCGGCATCCTCAAAGTAACCATTTTGAACGGTTTTAGTTTCCTCTGCTTTTTCTGGTTCAATTTCTGCTCCTGCCTGGTCAGTTGTTTGCTTGAGGGCCTTGAGATTTTTCTCCATGACAGAGATATAGTTCTCTCCCGCCTTCATATCCTCTTCGGTCAAGCTTTCAAGAGGATTCAGAACGTCTAACTTAACTCCTGTTTCTTTTGAAAGAGTATTGGCTAGAGCTTGAGAGGCATTTTCTTCAAAGTAAATATAAGAAATCTTGTTTTTCTTGATGTACTCGGTCAATTCTGCCAAACGGCTTGCTGAAGGCTCCGCATCTGGTGAAAGACCTGAGATAGAGACTTGATTGAGTCCGTAGTCCAAGGCTAGATAACGAAAGGCTGCGTGCTGAGTCACAAAACTCTTTTGTTTAGCACTAGAAAGACCTTCAGTATAGGATTTATCCAAGGCTTGTAGTTTTTCGATATAGGCCGCTGCGTTTTGTTCAAAAGTCGCCTTCTTATCTGGATAGTCAGCTGAAAGACTGTCACGGATGTGCTCTACAAGCTTGATTGCACGCGCAGGAGACAACCATACGTGAGGATCATACTCGTGATGATGACCTTCTTCGCCATGGTCATGGTCTTCCTCTTCTTCACTTCCTGGAAGAAGCAACATATCTCCAGTAGCCTTGATTGTTTTTACTTTTTTCGCATCTAGAGATTCTAAAAGCTTAGGAACCCAAGTTTCCATATTTTCATTCTCATAAACAAAGGCATCAGCATCTTGGATTTTAGCGACTGCCTTTGGTGATGGTTCATAATCATGTGGCTCTGTTCCAGCCCCTATTAAAAGTTCGACATTGGCTGTGTCCCCTGCTACTTGCTTGGTAAATTCGTAGACAGGATAGAAAGTTGTGACGATATTTAATTTCCCATCTGCTTGTTTTTGATTAGAACAAGCGACTAAGAACAAGGTCACAAGACTTGCCAAAAGTAGGCCTAGTTTTTTCATTTTCTTCTCCTATTTGATAAAACGTTTGAGTAAGCTGACTAACAAAAAGACAACTACAAAGATAATGGTAATACTTGCACTCGGTGGTGTCTCTGCATAGTAGGAGATATAAAGTCCCGCCACCATACCTAGAAAACCAATAACGCTGGCAAGAATCATCACCGAACTAAAGTTCTTCCCTAAACGCAAAGCGATACTAGCTGGTAGGACCATGATGGTCGATACCAAGAGTGCTCCTGCAGCTGGGATCATGAGGGCAATAGCCACACCCGTCACCATGTTAAAGAGGATAGACATAGTACGCACTGGAAGGCCATCTACAAAAGCTGTATCCTCGTCAAAGGTTAGGATATACATGGGTCTCAAAAAGAGGAAGGTCAGGATTAAAACAACCGCTGCAATGACAAAGAGCCCAATCACCTGCTCTTGACTAATAGTCACGATAGAACCAAAGAGGTATTGGTCCAAACTCATAGAGCTAGAACTCTTACCCTTGCTCATAACAATGAGTGAAACCGCAAGACCTGTTGACATGAGGATGGCTGTTCCAATCTCCATAAAGCTCTTGTAAACCGTGCGGAGATACTCAAGGAAGACCGCTGCAATCAAGACAATGACAATGGTTGAGATGGTCGGAGAAATCCCTAAAACCAAACCAAAGGCAACACCCGAAAGCGAGACGTGGCTGAGAGTATCACTCATAAGGCTCTGACGACGCAAGATGAGGAAGGTCCCAAGCACTGGTGAAAAGAGACTCATGGCAATAACAGCCAAAAAGGCCCGCTGCATAAAATCATAAGACAATAGATTAAGCATGCTCCACCTCCTGGTCATTTTCATGGACATTGAAACAACGCCATGGTGAATCTTGGTCTCGAACAAGGTGGATGTTACGGTCTGCGTAGTCCTTGACCTCTTCAGGATCATGAGTAATCATCAAAACAGCTTTGCCATGATGGTGGGCACTGTGATGCATGAGCTCATAAAATTCATTCTTGGTACCGGCATCCATCCCTGTTGTCGGCTCATCTAAGATAAAAATATCTGGATCTGAAGCAAACATACGTGCAATGACAGCTCTTTGCTTTTGCCCGCCAGAGAGAGAACCAATGCGTTTATCCCGATGTTCCCACATGCCAACTGAGTTTAAACTCACCTTGATGTGTTCCTCATCGTGGGCATTCAAACGACGGAACCAGCCCTTTCTTGGATAGCGGCCTGATTTGACAAATTCATAAACAGTACTTGGAAAACCTGCATTAAAACTGGCGATCTGCTGAGGAAGATAGGCAATTCTTAATTTTTTCCCATGAATATTTGTCTTTGAAATAGTAACCTTGCCAAATCTTGGTTGCAAAATACCCAGACTAGCCTTGATAAGAGTAGTTTTTGCCGCGCCATTCTCTCCCGTTAGGGTAACAAACTCCCCACTATCAACACTATAATTAATGTGTTCAAGCACAGGTTCCTTGTCATAATAGAAGGACAAATCTTCTACCGTGATGTATCTCATTACTTGATTTCTCCTACTAAAGCAGTTAAAAACCGCTGAATAATTTGTTGCTCGTTTGGTGTAAATTGAGTAGCAACCTGCTCATAGATCGAGAGGGTATGTTCATGATGGCGATGGTGTTCTTCTGCGATAGATCTAGCCAAATCTGTCAATTGATAAAAAATCACTCGAGCATCTTTGGGATCCTTAGAGGTTTCAAGCATACCCTCTTTAATCAAGGATTTGATAGCCTTAGTGACAGCAGCTTGACTGACATTGAGACGTCGAGCTAACTCAGAATTGGTTAATGATTCTTCTGATAATAGCATTAGGATATGCTCCTGGGTATTTGTTAAAGCCACATCACTCGTGCAATGACCAATCAAAATTTCATGCTGGTTTTCAGCTTTTAGGATAATCTCATTTAAAAATTGATCAATATCCTTCGCCAATTGTCTCATGATTTGCTCCTTTCTCAGAACAGAATTACTTTAAAATACAAGATTTTTACTTCGTTTCTTTACCAGTTAAGTATATCACATCCCAGTTAAAAGTCAAGAAAAAAGATGAAAACATCTGATATGTTTTCATTCCCTCTACAGACTTTTACTTCCTTCATTCAAAAGGAAACTTCACTACTACACTAACCTTTACCCAAATTTCATTGATTACAAAAAGCCCAAACCAAGGTTCAGGCTCTGTTGCTATTTATTGAAAATCTTTAATATTCCCATCGTAATTTGCCCAATCCTGACTGAAGAATCGATCATTCATTTGATAATTAGGAGCTGTTGTTGGATTACTCAAAAAAGGATTTACAACCTTATCAAACGCCAACCAGCCTAACCAACCGATATGAATAGTATCCTTGACAAAGTATGGTTCATCACCGTTTTTTGAAAAATCAGCAATATTGGTGAAACCTTGACTCTCCAATTGGTAACGAATTTTTTCGACAGAGTGTTGATACATTTCTTCACTCAAGCCTGTATAGTCCATCCATTTTCTATTGACAGGTTGAAACACGAAGAGCACATTGACCTTAGACTTAGCAAATTGATCAAGCACTAACTGCAAATCATTGTACTCCCTTGACTGGAGAAAGTTGTAATTTTTTTGATACCCTTCCCACTTTTTTAAATCTTTCTTTAGTTGAGTATTGTAAAAGTGGTTATCCATCCCCAAATCATTATTGGTCGTATTTTCTTCTGCATCCTTACGTGCAATATTTTCCAACTCTTCATAAGAAAATTGATCCGGGAGGCTACTTAAATATTTTTCAATATGTTCTTTATACTTCAATCGACCCCGAATCGAGAATCGACCAAAGAGAGCAGCTTGTCTTTCATTGAACTCAGACGAGAGATTAACCATCGTTTGATCAAAGTCTGACAATTGTTCATCCTTAGCTATCTTCTCAACAATCCCCTTCATCGGGACTCTTGGATTTTGCTTTAAGAGTCTATTAGCCGCATATTGAGAGGCAGCATCCCCAGATTGATTCTCTAAAAAGGCAGTCAACTGATCATTGTTAAAATAGGTTTGAAAAGTAACTGGATCTTGATCTTCCTTTGTAAACCACTGTGGAGAGATTACAAACACTGCTTGTTTATTTTCAAGTTCAGACGTAATCTGTTGCATCCCAAAGTACTGGCTAAGAGAAGCTGCTCCTGCCTGCCCCATAAAATAAGGACGGTAGGAGCGATTATACTTTTCAGCTAACACTCCTGGATGCATGCTGTCAAAACGAATCCATTCACTCGACCCAAAGAAAGGGATAAAACGCATGTCAGGGTCTGTAAGAGCTCTCACTTTTTGACTTCTCTCCTTGAAGCTCTCTGCACTTATAGAGGCCGCAGAGTATTTTTCCTCCATAAGATTGTGACTTTTGCTACTTGGATAGAAAAAGATGAGTAGTAGAACCAATACACCCGCTACAAGGAGTGGTCCAAAAATCAACCACAGGCGTTTAAGCATTCTTTAACTCCGTAATTCCGGCTACGATTTTATTGGCTGTATTCCAGTCATCACGACCAAATTCTGTAACTGGGACACGAATATCAAAGCGATTCTCAATTTCTACAATCAATTCAACTGTTCCCATGCTGTCCAAGACACCTGCATCAAAAAGATCTTCATCCATCATGCCAGAAACATCTTCCATAAATAGTTCATCAATAATTTCAATAACTTCTGATTTGATATCCATTTTTTAATTCCTTTTATTTTTTAAACCATAAATCATTCAAAAATCCAGAAAAGATTAAGAACGACACCATTACGACATGAAAGGTTATCACCATGCCAATCAACTGAGCCCAACGATTCTCAAGCAAGGGAGCTCTCCCTGCTTTCTTACGTTCTTTATTGAGCGTTTTTTTCTTCCGAACCCAGGCATCATTAATGACTAAGCCTACTCCATGAAAGAGTCCGTAGACGATGTAAAACCAAGTTATCCCATGCCAGAAGCCCATAAGGAGCATGTTCAGGATATAGGCGACACTTGAAGTCATATTTCGATTCTTAAACAATCTCTTTCTCGTCATCAACATAACCATACGCATGAAGACAAAGTCACGGAACCAGAAAGATAAACTCATGTGCCAACGATTCCAAAACTCTTTCAAATCTCTCGACAAGAAAGGTTTGTTGAAGTTGATTGGACTACGAATTCCCATCAGATTTGAAATCGCCAAAGCAAACATAGAATAACCCGCAAAATCAAAGAAGAGCTCCAAACCAAATGTATACATGACTGCGACCACATAATAGTTAAAGAGACCACCTGTCTGTAAAGCTAGATTTTTTAGCGGAGGTAATAAGATTTCACCTAAAATATGAGCTAGGATAAATTTATACAGAAATCCTAACATGATATACCGAACGGACTCAGCTAGCATATCCATCAATTCATCGCGTTCTGGAATCGTCTTATAATTTTCATTAAAACGTTTGAAACGATCAATGGGACCACTTGAGAAAGTCGGCATAAAGAGAAGAAAACGCAAATATTCCCACATTTTCAAATCCTTAATGACTCCATCTCTCAGTTCGATGATGATTCCCACCGAACGAAAGGTCAAATAAGAGATTCCTATAAATCCCAGGAAAGACTGTGTGCCATTAATAGCTGGTTGCACCTTTACAAAGATGATGGGAAGTAACGATAATAGACTCACCAAGTAGAAAATCCATTTGCCATCTCGGACTTTTCGATACTGCTTGTAAAAAAGTACCAGTAATATTTGCCATATCAGATAAATTCCTAAGGCAGCTATTTGATTAGTCTTGCCCCCCGTCAACATAGTAACGATAAAGAACAAACTAACCAATATTTCATACCAGGCAAAACGTTTTTTGAAAAAAAGACCGATAAAGATTGGCAAAATTGCAGCAATCACATACAAAAAATACTGCGGATTCCCATACGGCTCAATATAAGGTAGCTGTTTCAGGAAATCCATCATCTATTATTCACCTCATTAATCAATCCTTTAATGTCAATCTTCCCATTTGGAGTTAGTGGTAAATCCTCTCTATAAAGGAACTTAGATGGCATCATATAAGACATCATAATATCCTCCAAATCTTCCTTAATGGCCTTCGTGATATCAATTTCACGCTCAAATTGTTCTTTGACGCCCTCTTTTAAGATGACATAAGCCAAGAGATTTTGGACCTTGTGATCTTTATTATAACGTGGAACTGCGACAGCCGATTCGATATACTTCGATTTGTTCAAGTTCTGAGAGACATCCTCTAGCTCGATACGATAACCGTTAAACTTGATTTGGAAGTCCATCCGTCCACCATAGAGAAGGAGACCTTCATCCGTCATGGTTCCGACATCTCCTGTATGGTAGGCCGGAAGACCTTCGAATTCGAAGAAGGCTTCTGCTGTTTTCTCTGGGTTATTCATATAACCCTTTGAAACGGCTGGACCAGATACGATGATCTCCCCTTGCTCACCATTTGGCAATTTGTTGCCTGCCTCATCAATGATGAAGGTTGGAGAATCTTCTTTGGTGTAACCAATTGGCAGACGTTTCAAAGTCGCTAACATCTCATCTGTAACGGCTACAGCCGAAAGAGCTACAGTTGCTTCTGTTGGGCCGTAGGCATTGATGATGCGTGCATTTGGGAAACGCTCGCGCAATTTCTGAGCGGTTTTAACGGTCAACTCTTCCCCATCAAAGTAGAAATGGGTGATTCCTGGCATCTTTTCAGCATTGAAATCTTCAGATAACATGGCCATATCTGCAAAAGATGGTGTTGAAGTCCAGATTGCAATCGGAAGAGAAAAGATTGTCGCAAAGAGTTGTTTGAAGTCTTGAGTGATGGCTGACGGAAGAGCAAAAAGGGTTCCTCCAAGAGCCAAGGTCGGTGCCCAGTACATGACAGACAAGTCAAAAGAATATGGTGGTTGTGCCAACATTTGCGGACGCTCTGGCGTTGCAAATTCCTTATCCGTAATCATCCAGTTGGTAAAGCTGAGCAAGTTGTCGTGCGAAATTTGCACCCCTTTTGGTTTCCCAGTTGTCCCTGAGGTAAAGATGATGTAGTAGTTATCATCCCCTTTGACCGGATGTTGCAAGTCATAGGCATGCTGAGCCGCATAAGCTTCATGCACTTGCTCCAAGGACATGATTGGAGCAACTGGGTTTTCCAATGGAAATTCATTGATGGCAATGATTAAGCTTGGCTCTGCTACTTCAACAATGGCAGATACGCGCTCCAAGGCAGAGTGGCTATCAATTGGGATATAGGCATGGCCAGATTTTGTCAAGGCAACAAAGGTAGCCAACATCTCATACTCCTGACCACCAAAAACGACTACAGGAGATTTTTCAGGTAATCCTAGATGATCAATGACTGCAGCCAAGCTATCAGAATCGGCTTTCAAATCACCATAGGTATGTTCCTTACCAAGAACATTATATACCGGAAAATTGGGCTGAGTTTGAGCGAAATGCTCAATTCTTTCAATCATATCTCTAATTGGCTTATTAGACACGACGCTCTCTCCTTAAACTAAAATTCATTGTAAATAAAACTTCCCTGACTTTGCCCTAGATAACTAAAGAAATAAAGTAACCCCAGCAAAACAATAAAATACAGGACTGTCTGCCCTAAAAAAACATAGTATGGTTTCTTTTTGTTCATGGTTAATTTCTTTTCTGTAAATTTTCATCAATTTTTTCGCAAACATACAATTGCTATTTTATCTTGTTCCCATTTTACCACTTTATTCCCTTTGTTTTCAACTGTTTACTATTTTTTTAGAAGTTGATTTTTGCTTATTTTAAGACAAGGTAAAATCTTGATGAAAACATCCTTTGAAAATCTAAATCTTATGACATCCTAAAACCAGCAAATTATAAATCAAACAATTTGAAAGACTAGCAAACACCCCACTCCCCCTTTGAGCATTTTTATGCTAAAATAGTAGCTATGGATAAAATTATTAAAACAATATCAGAAAGTGGATCTTTTCGTGCTTATGTACTGGACAGCACTGAAACCGTCCGCACTGCTCAAGAAAAACATCAAACTCAAGCTAGCTCAACTGTGGCACTTGGTCGTACTTTGATTGCCAGTCAAATTCTCGCCGCAAACGAAAAGGGGAATACCAAAATTACTGTCAAAGTCCTCGGAACTAGCTCACTCGGAGCCATCATCACCGTTGCAGATACTAAGGGAAATGTCAAAGGTTATGTACAAAACCCTGGTGTGGATATTAAAAAAACTGCAACTGGTGAAGTACTAGTGGGACCTTTTGTCGGCAATGGACAATTTCTAGTTATTACTGATTACGGCACTGGAAACCCTTATAATTCCATGACGCCTCTTATCTCTGGAGAAATTGGCGAAGACCTAGCTTTTTACCTAACAGAAAGCCAACAAACTCCGTCAGCAGTTGGACTTAATGTCCTTTTAGATGAAGATGACAAGGTCAAGGTTGCTGGTGGCTTCTTGCTACAAGTATTGCCAAATGCCAAGGAAGAAGAAATCGCCCGTTTTGAAAAACGTATCCAAGAAATGCCAGCCATTTCAACACTGCTAGAGAGTGACGACCATATCGAAGCCCTTCTCAAAGCTATCTACGGCGACGAACCATACAAACGTCTGTCTGAAGAAGAAATTCGTTTCCAATGCGACTGTAGCAAAGAACGCTTTATGAATGCTCTTGCTAGCCTTCCAAGTTCAGATTTGCAGGAAATGAAGGATGAAGACCACGGGGCAGAAATTACTTGTCAATTCTGCCAAACAACTTATAACTTTGATGAAA
Organism: Streptococcus sp. HPH0090; assembly: GCF_000411475.1. Taxonomy (GTDB): domain Bacteria; phylum Bacillota; class Bacilli; order Lactobacillales; family Streptococcaceae; genus Streptococcus. Next base: position 47,420 of record NZ_KE150467.1, read on the forward strand.
ACGACCTGGAGGAACTCATTCGTGGCAAATCTTAATACACCTTTTATGATTGGAAATGTTGAGATTCCCAATCGTACCGTTTTAGCACCTATGGCAGGCGTAACTAACTCTGCCTTTCGTACCATTGCAAAAGAGCTCGGAGCTGGCCTTGTGGTCATGGAAATGGTCTCTGACAAAGGTATCCAATACAACAATGAAAAGACTCTTCACATGCTTCATATCGATGAAGGAGAAAACCCAGTTTCAATCCAACTTTTCGGAAGCGACGAAGATAGCCTAGCACGCGCAGCAGAATTCATCCAAGAAAACACCAAGACCGATATCGTTGATATCAACATGGGCTGCCCAGTTAATAAAATCGTCAAAAACGAAGCTGGGGCTATGTGGCTCAAGGATCCAGACAAGATCTATTCTATCATTAACAAGGTTCAATCAGTCCTTGATATCCCTCTCACTGTCAAAATGCGTACAGGCTGGTCTGACCCATCCCTAGCAGTAGAAAATGCCCTTGCCGCTGAAGCTGCAGGTGTTTCTGCCCTTGCTATGCATGGTCGTACCCGTGAGCAAATGTATACTGGTCATGCTGACCTAGAGACTCTTCACAGGGTTGCACAAGCTCTGACTAAGATTCCATTTATCGCTAATGGTGACATCCGCACCGTCCAAGATGCCAAACAACGCATCGAAGAAGTCGGTGCTGATGCTGTTATGATTGGTCGAGTTGCTATGGGCAATCCTTATCTCTTCAATCAAATCAATCATTACTTCGAAACGGGAGAAATCCTTCCTGATTTGACCTTCGAAGATAAAATGAAAATCGCTTATGAACACTTGAAACGCTTGATTGACCTCAAGGGAGAAAAGGTTGCTGTTCGTGAATTCCGTGGACTAGCTCCTCACTATCTCCGTGGTACATCCGGAGCTGCTAAACTTCGTGGAGCCATTTCACAAGCTAGCACTCTGGCAGAAATTGAAGCACTCTTACAATTAGATAAAGCATAATCTTCTATCTCACAAAAAGGCAAAGCTCAAAATGAGCCTTGCCTTTTTATATATTCTCATCTTGCAAATCGAGTTGCTTCACTCTAGCTATATAGTAGGACATAATCAAAAACAAATTGAAGCTGACAATCCAAATAGACCATTCATGGAAAAAATGCATCGATACAGCCAAACTAATTGCCCCCGCTACGAAACTTCCTACAACAATCCCATAGTTCAAGGCTTGACGACGATATTCTTGGATATTCCCTTCTCCCCTAGTTATGCGATACAAAGCGGTCAACATCTTTCGGTAATTTCCAGAGGTCATAAAAATGACATAGGGATGATCCTCAATCAAACTACCCGTAAATGTTAGCATCATCATGCCTGTCCCAAAAGCAATAAAAGGAACTTCTAGTAAGGGAAATCTCGAAAAGAAAGGTAGAATAAGGGTTCCGATAAATAAGGGAAGTAGCATCTTAACTCGCCAATAGGCTGTTTTACGATATTCCTTCATGTGTAATGCAAAAATAAACCCTAGGGAAAAGAAAATAATAGAACAGAATCGCAACATGGTATTGATGACATGTGAGTCATGCCAGTCCGATATCAGTAGAAGAATGTTCCCTGTCTGTGTAGCCACCAAACTATGGTACTGGATATGACAAAATACATCCAAAGAACCACCTATAAAGCCAAGGAGCACTCCCATGAGTCTTGTGTTTTGAGGTAAAATTAATTTATCAGCCATTGATTTATCACTCATTCCTCTTTGATGCATTTATTATACCACTTCTCTTGGAGAAACTAAGTGAAAAATAGTCGGCCCACTCTTTGTGCAACTAACTCTAAATATAAACTGATACAACTTCTATGGCTGAATCAAGACAACGCTATTGACTGTACCATCCGCACCTGTTGTAATTTGGATGATTTTTCCACCACCAATCTTAGCATTATACTTACCATCGTCAAGAGTATAGGCGTAGCCTCTGATAGAATAGTTTTCTTTATTTCCATCAGCTGTTTCTACTGTAAATTGGCCACTTGGTGAAACTGTAATGGTTTCACCATTTGCCCCCTTCCAGCTTCCTGCTGCTGCTGAAAAATCACCATCAACCATCGTTAAAACGCCTTTGTAACGTTTATTATGTTCTGCCTGCTGATCTTGTAATTTGCGGTCAGTAGTTGGATCATAAGTTGACTGACTTGCTTGATTTGATTGACTTTGTGAAGCTTGCTGATTAGAAGATGATTGGGCTGGTGTTTCCTGTTGCTGAGGAGCTTGTGGGGTTTGTGCTACTTGATTAGATTCTTGTCCTTGAGTTGTAGGACTTGAGGCTTGTTCAGTGGAGGCAACAGCTTTTTCTGAAGTAGTGGTGCTTGTTGAAGTTTGAGATTTACTATCTTTGTTAGAAGAGCTTGCCTTTGAACTTGATGTCGTTTGTGTTGTCTTGTTAGCATTGTCATTTTTAGCTTCTTCTTTTTTATTTCCGCATGCTCCTAAAAGCAAAGTCGAAGCCAATACGGCAACTGCTAGTAAACGAATGGATTGTTTTGTTTTCATAACATTTACCTCCTGTAATCTTTTTGAAATGTTGTGAAATACTTTTGTAATATTATTGTAATATTTATACTGGTTTTTGTCAACTATTTATATAAATTTTTTAGCAAATTTATTGATACTTTTTGTTTGCTTTCACCCCTCCTATCTCTACTATTCGTAAAGAATTAAAAAAAGAAGGTTCTTTCTACTGAAATGCTATATTTTAAAAGTGTAATCGCTTGCATTTTTTTCTTGAAGGGCTATAATAAAATTGAAATAGGATATTGGAGGTGTAGACTTATGTCAAGCAAATATTACAAATATCTTCCTTGGATAATTTTAGGTGCTTTCTGCTCTTATCAGTCTGCAAGTCGCTATGCCCAGACTACATTTGATTTATTTTATTTAACCACAATCTTCATGATTGTCTATATGTCTCTACTATACTTACACGAACATTATTTAAAATACAAATACAAAGATTTCTTCATTCGAACCATGAGTAATTCTAAAAAAGATGAACATTCTTAAACAAAAAATAACAACAAAAAGAGGTTGGGATTTTGTCCCGACCTCTTTTTTATTTTAATCGATAAATAGTGATGACTTCCTTCTGAGGTATCCGTTTAAAACCAACTTCCTCTAAGCCATCTCCATATTTCTCTAAGAAACTCTCACTCGTATCTGATTTCCCTGGGCATAGAGTCTCAATGAGGGCTAGGCCGTCATCCACTGTGAACTCATCCTCTAGTAGATAAAGGAAACGAGGGTCATAGTCGATAGCTTTTTGAATCTTCTGGATGGATGTTTGAATAATGGATAAGTGGTCAAATGCAAAGTCCTTCTCTTCCAGTTCTTTGCCATCCAAATAACACTTCCCTGTGTGAAAATCAACATCTACAAGAACGACTTCTTTTGCATCGTCTCCAGCCTTAGCTAGATCAATTGCTCGGCTAGGTAGGTAAACCAAGTGGGCAATGGTAACTGTCCAACCTCTGGGATCACGACCAGGAGTCGATACCGTTACTAACTGTTCAATCTTTTCTAAGGGAAGTTCAAGATTGATTTCTTCTTTTACCTCACGTTGACAAGCATGGGCAGCATCTTCCCCCTTATCCATAAATCCGCCAACTAGCGCTAAACAATTTTGAAAAGGATGTGCCTTCCGACGAATCAGAAAGAGTTTCATTTTTCCTTCTACAAAGCAATAAGCTACCATATCCACAGTCACACTTGGTTTTTCGTACTGAGGGAGTGCTTGCTTGTGGTACCAGTCTAAGAATTCAGCTTGACTAGCATGAACTTCAAAGTACTCTTTTTCTGTCATCCCGGTTGGAATAGTTTGATTCATCATCTTCTACTTCCTTTCTGCATTGATGGCAATGAAGGGTTTCTCTCTACTTTAACTGGAGTATCCTAGTTCTTGTTTTTATACAATGTCAAATTTCAATTGACCAGCTTTGACGCCAATCTTAAGTGTCTTACCTTCTTTCAGTTCACCTGTAAGAAGGAGTTCTGCTAGTTTGTCTTCTACTTCTGTTTGCAGAGTTCTGCGTAGTGGGCGAGCTCCCATCTCTGGATCATATCCCTTCTGAGCTAGAAGCTTAAGGGCAGATGTTTGGAGTTTCAAGTCAATCCCTTTTTCTGCTAGGCTAGCAATCAATGGTTTGACCATAATCTTAACCACTTCCTGCATATCTTGACTTGACAAGCTATGGAAGACCACTTTTTCATCAATACGGTTGATAAACTCTGGGCGGTAAGTTTTTTTCAACTCTTCAAACATTCGTTTTTCCATATTTTCCTGATCAAAACGAATATCCTTAGCTCCAAAACCGACTGTCTTGTCATCACGAAGTGCTGTCGCACCGAGGTTCGACGTCATGATAATGATGGTATTTGAAAAATCAACCTTACGGCCTTTACTGTCCGTCAAGACACCATCATCCAAGACTTGCAAGAGAACATTAAAGATATCTGGGTGAGCCTTTTCTACCTCGTCAAAAAGCAAGACTGAATATGGTTTGTTGCGAACCTTCTCGGTCAGCTCTCCACCTTCTTCATAGCCTACATAACCTGGAGGAGCTCCGTTGAGACGGCTGGCTGCAAATTTCTCCATGTACTCACTCATGTCAAAGCGGATAAGGGCAGATTCGTCATCAAAGAGGACTTCTGCCAAAGCCTTAGCCAATTCAGTTTTACCAACACCAGTTGGCCCTAAGAACATAAAGGATCCAATTGGACGTTTGTTATTGCGAATACCTGATTGATTTCGGCGGATGGCACGACTGATACTAGATACAGCTTGTTCCTGTCCAATAACACGTTTATGCAGTTCAGATTCAAGGTTGAGATACTTCTTGGCATCCGTTTGTGTCAATTTTTGAACTGGAATACCTGACAAGCGACTCAAAGTTGTCAAAATATCAGATTCTTTTACTACATCTTTATAAACAGGTGCTTCCTGCTCTTTTGAAATGAGTTGCGTTGCTTGCTTCCATTTGCCATCCATCAAGGCCTTGTCAGCAGCTGTTAGGCCTGACTCGTCTTTTTTAGCGTGTTTTGATTTATTTTGGACAGTTGCTGCGGCTTCATCCAAAAGGTCAATCGCTGAGTCTGGCAAGTGACGACTTGTCAAATAGCGATGCGCCATTTTAACAGCTGTTTCGACTGCATCGTCTGTAATTTGGACATGGTGGTGTTTCTCATAGGTTGCTTTCAAGCCCTGTAAGATAGCCATACTATCAGCCACGCTCGGCTCCTCAATCATCACTTTAGCAAAGCGACGAGAAAGGGCTGCATCTTTTTCGATATGTTTTTGGTATTCTTCCTGAGTAGTTGCTCCGACAGTTCTCAGAGTTCCACGTGCCAAGGCAGGTTTCAGGATATTTGCCGCATCTAAGGTCGAATCAATCCCACTTCCTGAACCCATAATAGTATGAAGCTCATCGATAAAGAGGATAACCTTACCATCTTCCTCGATATCTTTGATGATATTGTTCATACGTTCTTCAAAGTCCCCACGGAAGCGAGTTCCTGCAACCACATTCATCAAGTCAAGCTCTAGAACACGCATCTTAGCCATTTCAGCTGGTACATCTCCATTAGCAATTCGCTGCGCAAGGCCAAGTGCCAAAGCTGTTTTACCAACACCTGCATCTCCAACTAGAACTGGATTGTTTTTGGTCTTACGGCTCAAGATTTGGATCATACGAGAGATTTCTTGATCACGTCCGATAACTGGCTCCAATTTGCCTGAACGAGCTTGCTCTGTGACATCATGAGTGTAATCTTCCAAACCACCACTTGGAGTTTGAGGCATGCCCATCATATTGGCCATAGAATTTTGCTTATCTGCTACTGAGCGATGGCGCTGACGTAGAGCCTTCAAATCTTCCTTTGTCCAACCAGCACGCGCTTCAAGGCTACGACGAAGTCCAGCAATTTTGACTTGGTCCTTCTGGTCTTCATAAGAAAAGCCAGCTTTTTCCAAAATGCGAGTAGCTAGGGCATTGCCATCATGCAAGATAGCGTAGAGAAGATGCTCTGTCCCCAATGCTTTGGCATGTACAACCGAAGCAACATGTTCCGCCTCCAACATCAAGACGTTTAAGCGATAGGAAAAAGGGAGTTCCTGATAATCTTCCTTGTGGTTAAAGTTTGCCTCTGTCAATTCTACAGCAACTTCCTCTAAACGATCAATCTCATACGGGAATTCATTCAAAGTTGCTCCAGCAACACTGTAGCTATGATTGGCCATAGCAATCAGTAGGTGCCAAGACTCCAGGTAGTCTGCTCCAAAGCGACTCGCCACTAGAAAGGCACTGTCGATACATTCTCTCAATGCTTTTGAATATTCCATTAAATTTTATTTTCCTTTTCTATCTACTTCATGCAATATCTGACGAAGCATATTCGCACGAATATAATCAGCTTCCTCGCCCAAAACACGATCTGAGGCCGTTGCAACTAACAGATTCATCTCCTGACGAGTCAAGAGTTCTTGTTCAAGTAAAAGTTTTAAAACATCTTCAAAGATGACTGAGCTAACTTCTTCACCTACTGAATACAATAAATCGCGGAGCATTTCATGGTGGTTTGAGAATTCAATTCGGCCAATCCGAATATAGCCCCCACCTCCTCGCTTACTCTCAACTAGATACCCTCTACTCTCTGTAAAACGAGTTTTAATCACATAGTTAATCTGGCTAGGTACGACTTGAAAGGTATCCGCTAGCTGGCTTCGTTGCAATTCTACGATACCAGATTGTTCTAAAATTGCCTTGATATAGGCTTCAATATGGTCCGATGTATTTTTAAATTTCATAGCTTGCTACCTCCTTCTTAAACTTTGACTATCTTTGACTATACTATCATTTAAGAATCCATAAGTCAAATTTTTAGAGCTCAAGCCTTGAAAATACTGACTTTTAAAAATATTTATCGGTAACTAACGATGCCTTATTCCATTTTCTATTCTACATTTATGTTATAATAAAAAAGTTACAGCTAGCTTTCAAATCCTTTGAAAGTATGTAAATGAGTAGCAAACATGTGCAAATTCTGATTCACAATAAAAGCTGAGAAAGGTTTCGCTATGAAACAGGAAAATAAAATTTTTGGGATTCTAGCTATTATTTTGGGAGCTATTGCACTCCTTGGTTCTTGGATTCCTGGTATCAATCAAATTTCATTCTTAATCGCTATCCTTGCACTTATCCTCGGTATTGTCGGCTTATGTATTAACCGTAAAAATAAAAAAGTATTAGCTATTGTTGGTACTATTCTTTCTGTAGCATCTATTGTTTTTGCTGTGGGTAGTCAAGTTATCTATAATCAAATCCAAAAGAATGCTGTTCAAAATGCCGCGTCTACGAATCAATCAGAAGAAGAATTTACATGGACCAAAGAACAATTCGATGCTCTTAAACAAGGTGATATTCTTCAACGCGGAGCTGGTGGTACAAATTACGATGATGTCATAAAAGAACACGGACAACCATCTAAAGAAAGTACAACTAAGAAAAAAGATCGTGAAAATAAAGTCATTTCTTATGTATCAACAGGCAATAACATCAAGTCTGTTACTCTGACATTTGACAAACAAGAGGATGGTACATACTTGCTCATCTCTAAAGTATCGATGGGATTAGAATAAAGCATTGATCTACAGACGTGAATATTAAACATCTAAAAATAAAACTTCGGTATATTGATAGTATACCGAAGTTTTTTGTAGTGTGAATTATTTCCAGCTCTTGAAAACTAGAGTTCCAGACCTAACTCCTCTAATATCTGTCGTTTGTAGGCAATTTTTTGAACTTCCTTGTCTTCAGTATCAGACCAATCAAGTTTGATTTCAGCAACAATCTGTCCTGGACGATTTTTCAAGATATAAATCCGATCACTGAGATTCAGCGCTTCCTCGATACTATGTGTAATGATTAGTGTCGTCAATCCTAGCTGCTTATGAATATCAAGATACCAGGCGTGGAGTTCCATCTTGGTCATCTCGTCTAAGGCACTGAAGGCCTCGTCTAGAAGAAAGAGTTTATGCCCGAAAAGGTAGGTTCGGAGCAAAGCCACACGCTGGCGCATCCCGCCACTAAGCTCATGAGGATACTTGTCCCGTACAGCCGTCAACTGAAAAGTAGCAAGGATTTCATCTGCACGAGCAATGGCTTCTGCTTTATCTACCTTTTGAATCAAGAGGGGCAGGATAACATTGCCTAGCACAGTCTTGTGTTCCAAGAGCAGATCCTTTTGTAGCATATAACTCACGCGCCCCTTGGGATTTTCCTCTCCGTCAAGAATGATTCGCCCTGATTGTACTTCTAAAATCCCTGCAATCAGGTTAAAGAGGGTAGTCTTTCCTACACCACTGGGTCCCAAGATAGAGACCACCTCACCTGAAGTCACTTCTAGGTTGATATCCTCTAAAATCTTTTCATCATCGTAGGCATAGCTTACGTGTTCTAGTCTAATTTCTGTCATTATTTTACAAATTCGTTAGTGAAACCTTTGTCAGTCAAGTCTTCCTTGAGGATACCATTTTCTTTATCCCATTTGTAGAAGGCATTCCAACGGTCAGCGTCAAATTGTCCCCATTTGTCCTTGTCGCTTGCGTATTCTTTTGACAAGTATTTCTGAGATTCGATGACAAAGTCACGTTTATCTTTGAGTTCAGGTGCATTCTTGATGAGGATATCGGCTGCTTCTTCTGGGTGCTCCATGGCATATTGGTAGCCTTTTTTGATGGCTTGGATGACTTTGCGAGCTTCTTCTTTGTTGTCTTTCAGATAATCGTTGTTAGCGATAATAACTGGTGAGTAGTAGTCAAACTCTTTAACATAGTCCTTCAAGTACATAAAGTTGGCATCCACACCTTGCGATTTAGCAAGAATTCCATCCCAACCGTAGTAAATCCAAGCAGAGTCAAAAACGCCATTGGCAATCGGTGTGATAGAGTTTGAGTCGTTGTTTGGTACTTTTTCAACCTTCTCAAAGTCTCCACCTTGAGATTCTACCAAGGTTTTCAGCATAGCAAGCTCAGTTGGGTCATTCCAGGTTCCGTATTTCTTCCCAACCAAGTCTTTAGGACTGTTGATATTGTCAGACTTACGAGAGATAATCCCTGATGTATTGTGCTCTACAATCGCTGCAACGGCAGTAATACCTGCCCCCTTTTCCAATTTCTTAGCCATGTAGTCTTGGAAGTAGACAGCAAACGGCGCCTTACCATTGATAACTAAATCAGATGAGCTTTCTTCTGGTGGCAATTTCAAGTCCACGTCCACTCCAGCTTCCTTGAAATAGCCTTTTTCTTTGGCTACATAAAGCCCTGTATGGTTGGTATTTGGTGTCCAGTCTAGGATAAAGTCAATCTTCTTAAGTTCTGCTTCTTTGTTATCCTTAGAAGCAGTTCCTTGGCCACAAGCCACCAGCACGATAGCTACAAAAGCTGTTACAATCGTTAAAAACACTTTCCATGTTTTCTTCATTTTTATTTCCTCTTTTCTTTTTCCAAAACGCTCTATTTTAAGTACGTTTCCATTTAATCACATATTTTTCACTGATATCAACTAGCTTCATTCCCAGAAGACTGATCAGCGATACCAGAATAATAATCGCGAACATGGTATCATACTGAAACAGTTTTTTGGACTGAATCATGTAGACACCTAATCCTTCAAAGCCTCCCAACCACTCAGATACCACTGTTGTGATAAAGGCGTAGGAGACGCTAACCCTTAGTCCTGCATAAAAGTAAGGCAGGCTGACAGGGATTTTAAAATGCCACAGTATTTGCCAAGGATTGGCTCGCATCAGACTAAACAAGGTCAGCATATCCTTGTCACAGTGTCTAAATCCATCTAGAATACTGACGATAATAGGGAAGGTTGTCGTCAAGATAATCAAGACAATCTTGGGCAAGATTCCATAACCCAACCATAGAACTAGGATAGGGGCTATGGCAATTGTCGGTATGGTCTGGACAACCACCATCATGGGGTAAATCAGGTCATTGAGCCATCCCAAACTATCCATAAGGACGGCCATAATACAGGCTATCAAGACACCCAAGACCAAACCTAGCAAAGCTACTCTCAAGGTTGCCCAACTATGGTACCAGAGAAATTCTCTGTCACGAACAAAAGACTGGAGAATCTCAAGTGGTGTCGGCAGGATAAACTTTGGTAAGAGTTTTAAGAATCCCGCCACCTGCCAAACGGATAAGACACCCAAAAATCCTAGCAGACTAATATGCCGTCTCATGATACTTTTCAAGTTTCTCATCGATGCTTAAAATCTCTCCTATATTTATTTTCATTTATTTTCACATTGGCAAAAACATTGTCTGCCCCTTGACCTGCTACCTCTAGCGCTTCTTTGAGAATGCGCATCAGTTCATCAAAATCTCCCTCTAAGACTGTTTCAAAAGGCGTTACGACCATCGTCACTGATTGAGCTTGTAGATAAGCTATTACCTGATCAATCACTGCTATTCGATCAATTCCTTGTGATAAGGGTAAAACTTGCAAGGCAATGCTTGCTTTCATAAAAACCTCCTCTTCTCAGGTTTTCTTTTAACAAAAAGAAAAACCTTTTTCATATATGAAAAAGGTGCAAAATTAGGCCAAGTATTCGTTCCCTACGCTGGCATTACCCAGATCAGGTGCGGTCGAAGTTTAACACTTCCTCTCAGACTGTACACAGACTCCCATATATTATATGGACATATGATAACGCAAAAAAAACAAGATGTCAAGGAAACTGCTTGCAGAAAAAGAGACGAAAAACCGTCTCTTTCTATTAAAGCATAGGTGCAAATAACTGTGTCACTTCTTTAATCATCATTTGATACCAGGTAGGATTTATGGTATCCGAGAAAATTTCTTGCGACTCTTCGAAAATTTCTTCAAAATCTTTGCGAATATCCGCGATTGACTCTGTTTTGTAGAGTAGTACTGCATTTTCATAGTGATGAACCAAGCTACGATAATCTAAGTTAATCGTACCTACAGCCGCGAATCGATCATCAACAATCATTTGCTTACTATGGATAAAACCAGGTGTGTATTCAAAAATGCGAACACCCGCAGATAAAAGATCTGGATAAGCTCCCCGTGTTACAAGTTGAATGAGCTTCTTATCTGGTATGTGGGGTGTGACTATTCTTACATCTACACCTCGCATCGCCGCATTCTTTATATCCTCTGTTAAATCATAATCGATAATGAGATAAGGCGTTGTGATATAGACAAAATCTTCCGCTTGATTAATCAAGTTTTGATAGACAATTTTACCCACCTTCATCTGGTAGATTGGTTTTGGCCCACTGCCATATGGGATACAAAGTCCACTACCGGATCGTGTCTGATTTTCTAAATGATACTGATCAAAGTCACTGATTTCCCCACGGTTGATGTACCAGTTCATGAGAAATAGTCTTGTGAAGGCTTGAGTCGCCGGACCATCTATACGAATCCCACTATCTTTCCAGTGTCCAAAACGTTCAATCTGATTGATGTATTCGTCTGCAAGGTTGATCCCACCAGTGTAGGAAATCTGCCCATCAATAACCAAGATTTTACGGTGGTCACGGTTGTTATAGGCCACTGTCATACGAGGAATCACCTTATTAAACTTATGAGCATTAATCCCTTTAGACCGCAAATGAACAGTATAATCTCCAGGCAAAGTCACCATACAACCAATATCGTCATAGAGCATCTTGACTTCAACTCCCTGAGCAGCTTTTTCTTCTAGAATTTCGAGCATGCTATCCCACATCAAGCCCTCTTCGACAATGTAGTATTCTAGAAAAATAAATTTTTTAGCTCTCTTTAGATCCTCCAGCATCTGCTGCCACATTTCTTCTCCATTTCCGAAAAATTGTGAATCCGTATGCTCATAGACTTCCGCATTGCTATCCATATGTAGCAAAGCGTTGATAATCCCGTAGGCAGATTTATCTGTTTCTTGTAGGTTCTGATGAAGACTATCTTCATGCTTCTCTTGTAAAGTAATCGAACGCAATTCTCTGAGTTGTTTCAGCTCTTTTTTTGATAGTCGGCGCTCACCAAACATGATATAAAGTAATGGACCAAACACAGGCACAAAGGTCACAATCAACCAAGTCACCTTGCTCTCTGGCGACATAGAACGATTGACAATCGCTATAACGGTTGCTACGCTGATCAAAAATACAAGAGTCACCCAAATAATCGGTGCAATCTGGCTCATGTAAAGAATAATTCCAAAAATAACAAATAATTCTATCAGAATTATCGCAATACTAAAGCCATACTTGGACATCAATAATCGAAATTTTCTGATTCCCATATCTCCCTCTCAATTTCTAAGTCTACTCCCTAATTCAACGTCTGAAAACGCTTGTTACCTTCTAGTATACTTAGTTTCATAAAACTTATCAAGCTTTTTCTGTATAGGCCGATAGTTCTATGTGTAAAATTAATTTAAAAAGCAGGCAACTTACATGTGCCTGCTCTCGTTTTACAATTTCAACGTCAACATATTAACCGTCATACCAGCCGCAGTTCCCATCAAAAAGATAGTATCTCCTTCCTTCACATAGCCATGATCGAGTGCATAGGCCAAGCCAAAAGGTACCGCAACGGAAACCATATTCCCATACTCACTGACAATATTGAGATACTTGTCTTTGCTAACTCCTAGTTTATCCATAACAAGTGGTAATGCTCGGCTAGCTTGATGTGGAATAATATAGTCTACAGCATCTTTAGAAATACCTGATTTCTCTTGGAATTCTTGGAACATTTCTGGGATGACACGAGCAGAAAGCAGGAGGATTTTCTTCCCTTTCATATCAAACATGAAATTGGTCTTCGTTTCTTCAGAGTACTCTTTTGGTTGATAAGAAGTTAGACCTCCACGGATTTCAGTATCGTGAGCTCCTTCTGACCAAGTACGTTGAAGGCTTGCTATCACTCCCTTATCCTTGTCACTTGCTTGGAAAATAAAGGCTGCCGCCCCATCACCAAAGAGTTCATAACTTTCTTTTTGCTTTGGATTGAGACCCAAGCTACCGACTTCACTGGAAACAATCAAAACGCGATGATATTCTCCTGCTTCAATCAAATGTGACATAGTCGAAAGAGCAGAGATGAAACTTGTACAAGTCGTATTGATATCCATAGCTGGAATAGAGAGTCCTTTTGCTACGCGCTCATGAATCAAAGCAGCTGTACACGGAATAGGTTGAACACCTACCGCGCTAGCTGATACAAGGCAATCAATATCTTTAATACTTAAGTTTGCATTTTCAAGTGCACGTTGGATCGCCGCTTCTGCCAAATCTAGCTGTGTTTCTTCATTTTCTACGACACGGTAACGGGTTTGGTCTTTAAATTGCACTGTATTTTTTGGAAGGTAAACTCCATAGCCTGCAATTTCTACATGTCTTTTCACTTCTGTCATAATCTTTTGTCCTTTCATAAACGTTGGATACGTTTGAGCTTACGGCTTGTATCCCAGTGATAATCTGAAAATTGTATTTCAGGTGCTTTAAACTCTTTCTGTTGAGCTAAGAGTCTGAATTGCTCTGTGATTGCTGTTTCTACTTGCTCGTCCCTTCGACTCAGACAAACTTCCACTAACTTCTCAGAATGTTGTTTGACTTGATAGTCTCCGACATTCTCCACAAAGAGAATACAACGTCTGATAAAGTCAGGATAAATCGTGACCTGACCTCCATCCAGTCCTTCAAAGTAGAAGATGTCGTCAGAACGCCCTTCAACCTTGTCAATCCTTGTATAATGAGATCCACAAGGACAAGGTTCAGGATTTTCAACCAAGATATCGTTGAGCTGATAGCGATAAACAGGCTGACTGCTCCGCTTAAAATCAGTAATGACTGGATAAAAACGACGGTCATCCAAGTAGTGTTTTTCCACAAAAATGATGTCTTCGTTGAGATGAAGATTCCCAGCCGAGCACGTACAAGCTAAGAAACCTTCCGTTGCTTGATAAACCTGATCAATAATCGATAATGCAAAAGCGCTCGAAATTCGCTCTTTATCACTATCTTCCAAGATTTCAGCCACCGAAACGATTTTTTGTGGGTGAATGACTAACTCCCCAGCTTTTAGACGCTTGCTCAATTCAATCAACATAGAAGCAGGTGCCACTACGATAGTCGGTTGATAGCTATTAAGTCGATCGATATGCTCATCTGTATTCTTAAAAATATCAAAGTATTCTAAACGAATGAGCGCCGTATTGATGGTCTGATACAATTCATTATCTGCCCTTAGGAAAAAGGCTATACGGTGTCCAAAAAGGTGACCTTTGGGTAACATCTTTGCCAAGATAGCCGCCGCCCACATACTTCTCTCTTTTTCGGTTGTGATAAAGAGTCCCCGGTGTCCAGATGTTCCAGAAGACAGCCCAACAGCTATTTCTCCCTTGAGCTCTGTAAAATTCCTGGTCTTTTCACTTTCGATAGCCAAAGCCAAGGCCTCGTCTCGATCCACACCTTGAGTATTAAGTTCATTGAAATGCGTCATCATAAAAGCTTTATCCATATGGTCAAAGTCGTGAGGCACACCATTTTTAAAATAGGGTGATTCACGTTTTAGAAAGTCCATATAGGCATCTAATTGCTTTTTCTGATAGCATTCTAAGGCTTCTCGAGATTTAAAGTTATGAAGCCAACGAGTCTGGATAAAAGTTTTAAGAAAGGTTATTTTTTTCATACAAAATCCGCTCAATCCTTTCTACAGGGTCATGGCTGACTAGCACTTCTATACCATCTTTTAAAACCTCTTCCAAGAGCTCTGTTCCTTTGATATAGTCTTCCTTACTATCTTGCACCAAGGAAGGAATCAGATGCATCTGTTTCGTATAGGGTAAGAGGTCAATTCCCCAACAAAGATCCGCTGCGATAAAGAGATGATAGTCTGGAATAAAGAGACAGGCTTGGCCCTTAGCATGCCCATCAATAGAAGCTACCAGGATACTTCCGTCTCCAAAAAGATCATTAGTGGAACGATAATTGAAGTTGGAGTTTTGCTGATCTGCCTTTATAACTGTCAATCTTTCTTTGAAGTCACTCGGCAAAAATTCTTTAAAAATTAAATCTTTTAGTTTTGGTTTCTTGTAAACATCATACACTTCCTGGGTTAGAATAAAGGTTGCATTCGGAAAGAAGCTAGCCCCTCCTAAATGATCTGGATGTAGATGAGACAGCAGAACAAAATTAATTTCTTCTGGTTTAATTCCTTTAGCCTTCAGCAAATGCGAAATTAGATCCTGCTCTGTCATTTGAACGGTCGTCCCCAAGCGATATAAAGCATATCTTAGTTTTGTCTTAATATCGTAGTGATAGCCAGTATCATATAGCAGATAACCTTTATCCCTGTGCCTAATCAAAAAGACACCTGCAGGGAAAGTCATCTTTCTATTCTTAACACCTTTAAAGAGCAAACCGGCATAACTCGTACAATATCCCGCTGGGAAATACTCAATGCTTTCGATAATCTTGGACATATTGTTCAATCCCTTCTGAAATACTAATTTTCGGACGATACCCCAATTCCCTCTCAGCCTTGCTAATATCTAGAGTTTGACTATAACGAAGTAGATAATAGGTATATCGTGTTAAAGGCGGTTCCCCTTTCAGATTCAAGGACTTGTAAAGAAACTCTAAACTACTTGCAATTCCTGCTAATAGAGATGCTGGAATTTTTCTATACTTGATTGGGTAACCCAAACCTGTCAAACTTTCCTCTAACAAATCTCTAAAAGCCTTCGGTTCACCATTAGTAATGTTATAGACCTCACCTTTTGCTTCTGGGACTTCTAAGGCTAAACGAATTGCGAGAGCAACATTTTCCACGCAAGTCATGTCCATGAGCTGACGCCCATCTCCAATTAAAGGAATACCAATTTTTTGACTAAGATTGATCACCCGTGGCAAGATGCTGGTATCTCCAATCCCAAACAGTCCCCGAGGCCTCAAGATAATACTAGGAACATCTGGATAATCCTTAAAGAGTCTCTCCGAAGCCAATTTACTACGTATATAGTTATTGAGATTATTTACCTCTGGAGCATCACTTTCTTTGATAGCCAACTGATCCTTAGGAGCAGCATAGATACTTGGCGAAGATACATAGACTAAGCGCTGCATACCTACTTGACGACATGCCTCGAGAACATATTTAGTTCCTAAAACATTAGCCTGATAAAAATCTTCCCAAGGACCCCAAACTGTTGACAGGGCTCCCGCATGAACAACCAGATCCATTTCCTTACAAGCTTCTGTTACATCCTCCGCATTCGTCAAATCACCCTGAAAAAAACTAACTGAAGTATTCTCTAAAGAGCAACCCACCTTACTGTTTCTGCCAAAAGCTCGCACTTGATAACCATGTTCAACTAATTCTTCTACTACATATTTACCCAAGAAACCAGTGGCTCCTGTAACTAATACTTTTTTCATCATTCTTTCTCCTTATCTGCTAACAGACGATGGATTTCGCTTTCCAAAATTTCTGTTGGATGATAGGATTGTGCAGCCTGACGTAAAATTTCTAATTCTGACCAATCTGCTTTAGCAATTAATTTCTCAAAGGCTAAGCCAATCGCTCTCGTATCCTCTTTATTAGCAGTCAGTGCAACACCCGCTTCCACACCACGAACGGCATAATCAAATTGGTCGTAATCGTGAGGCAAAATCAAAGCTGGTTTACCATAAATGATACACTGATAAAAAATTCCAGCTCCACCATGATGAATCACATAATCCATCTGAGGAATGTATTCTTTGTAAGGAAGATAAGAAACAACGGACAGATTCTCCATCAGATTCTCACACTGAAAAGGTTCTCCACCAACTCCACGAGTCACAAAAAAGTGAAAATCAGGATGCGCTTTGGCTAGTTGCTTCGCTTGAAAGATTAGATTATCTTTAGCCCATGCCAGTTGTGTCCCACAAGTAACCAAAACCTTTTTTCGATTAGGGAAAACCGACAAATCTAATGGATAATCCTCTCCAGCCTCAACAGAAGCTCCAGAGGGCCCTACCCACTTGTAGTGTTCTGGAAATCCCTTTTTTAACTCTACTTCTTTCATCCCTATACCAAGGATTGAATACGGAGAATAAATAGTCTCTTGGTCCAGTTGATTATAGAGTCTAAAATTATATCTCTTTAAACGATCACGAAACGAAAAAGATACAATCCGTTTTACTAACCGAGTTCCCTTTCTACCTAAAAATTGTACTGCAGACTCCCAGGCATTCTTGGGACTCCCCATCCCACCAATTAGACAGGGCGGCCCATCAGTAGTCTCTAAAACAAATTGTGTAGCCATAGTAGTAATCCAAGGAATTCCAAGCTGATCTGCCACGAGCCCACCTGACAAAGTTATAAAATCAGCAATAACAATATCTGGGCGATTCTTTTGCCACTCTTTCATTAATTGATCAGAAACTAAATTAATTAAATCGATACTAGCAGAAAGTTGATGATAGGCTGATAAAATCCCTAATTGTTCAGAGTTATTTGCTGCTTTTTCGAACTCCTCAACGTAGCCTTCTAGTATAGTAACTACATTAAAACCTGCAGCCTCAGCAACAGTTTTCTTCTGAGGGCCTGTAAATAGACGGATCTCATACTGAGGATTGTTTAAGAGAGGGAGCAATAGATTCATAGTTGGATACAAATGTCCACTTAAAGGAACAATCACAACATCAATTTTGATTCTTTTCATATGACTAGGATATCAAAAATAAAAAAAAAGAACTATCATAAAGATAATTCTTAGCCAAATAATTCGTTTTTGAAATGAAAATATCATGGAATTTTTAGGAAAATGTAATGAGAATTTACAAGTAAATAGTAAGTTATTAATCCTATCAAATAAAAAAAGGCAACAGCCTCAATTTAAGTATTGACCAATCGGGAAGACAGGATTCGAACCTGCGACACCTTGGTCCCAAACCAAGTACTCTACCAAGCTGAGCTACTTCCCGAGTTAAATGTTTAATGCACCCTAGAGGAGTCGA